>DETL01000034.1:204695-333221 GCA_002361625.1 Bacteroidales bacterium UBA3289
AACCTCATCAACCGCTTCTACGAGATCCAGGACGGAAGCATCATGGTCGATGGCTTCAGCGTTTCGGGCATCAAAAAAGCGGATCTCCGTCGCTCCCTGGGCATCGTCCTGCAGGAAACGAAACTTTTCAGCGGTTCCGTGCTGGACAACATCCGCTACGGCCGGCTGGATGCCACGGACGAGGAGTGCCGGAACGCCGCCCGCCTGGTCCATGCCGATTCCTTCATCCGCCGTCTCCCGGACGGCTACGATACGGTGCTGGACGCCGACGGGGGCAATCTCTCCCAGGGCGAGCGGCAGCTTCTCGCGATCGCCCGCGCTGCGGTGGCGGACCCGCCGGTCCTGATCCTGGACGAGGCGACCTCCTCCATCGATACGCGCACGGAACGGCTCATCCAGCAGGGCATGGACTCCCTCATGAAAGGGCGCACGACCTTCGTCATCGCGCACCGCCTGTCCACGGTCCAGAACGCGGACTACATCGCCGTCATGGACCATGGCCGCATCATCGAACGCGGCAAGCACTTCGAACTCCTGGAGCAGAAGGGAAAGTATTACGAACTTTATACCGGTAACCAAATCGCCTGACGGCGAAGTGGTTACCGGCTGTTATAGACCTCGAGGGCTTTCTCCAGGACGGTGAGGGCCCGATCGAGGTCTTCGATTTTCAGGACGTAGGCCATGCGGACCTGGTTGCGGCCGAGGTCCGGGTCGCGGTAGAAGCCGGCGGCCGGGGCCATCATGATGGTCTGGTTCTCGTAGCGGAAGTCGGTGAGGCACCATCGGCAGAATTCCTCCGCGTCGGCCACGGGCAGCGAGGCGACGGTGTAAAAGGCGCCGTGGGGCATGGGCGAGAAAACCCCGGGGATCTGGTTCAGGCGTTTGATGAAGAAGTCCCGGCGGGCCTTGTACTCTTCGAAACAGGCCTTGGAATACGCCTCGGTGCCCACGGTGGACGCCTCGGCGACGATCTGGCCCAGCAGGGGCGGGCTCAGGCGGGCCTGGCAGTACTTCATCACGGTGTCCCGCACCAGCCGGTTCCGGGTGACGATCATGCCTACCCGGATGCCGCACTCGGAATAGCGCTTGGACACGGAGTCGATGAGGATGACGTTCTGGTCCAGCCCGAGGTTCAGGGCGGAGAGATACGGCTCGTCGGTATAGACGAATTCGCGGTACACCTCGTCGGAGAAGAGGTACAGGTCGTATTTCCGGACGATTTCCTTGATTTTCTGCAGCTCCTCGCGGGAATAGACATAGCCCGTGGGGTTGTTCGGGTTGCACAGGAGGATGGCGCGCGTGCGGGGCGTGATGGCCTCCTCGAAGGCCTCCACGGGCGGCAGGGCGAAGCCGTCCTCGATGTGCGAGGTGACCGCCTTCACATGGATGCCTGCCGTGACGGCGAAGGAGATGTAGTTCGCGTAGCCCGGCTCGGTCATGATCATCTCGTCGCCCGGGTTCATGCAGGCGAGGAACGTCAGGAGGATGGCCTCGGAACCGCCCGCCGTGACGATGATCTCGTCCGGATGGACGTCCAGGCCGAACTTGGCGTAATAGCCCGTGAGCGTGTTCCGGAAGGACTCGAGACCTTCGCTGGGGCTGTATTCGAGGGTTTTCCTGTCAATGGTCTTGAGGGCGTCCAGGCCCTTCTGCGGGGTGGGAAGGTCCGGCTGGCCGATGTTCAGGCGATACACTTTCACGCCCTCCTGTTTCGCCGCGCGGGCGAGGGGGGCGAGTTTGCGGATCGGGGAGGACGGCATCTGCAGTCCCCGTTCGGAAATGGTAGGCATGGCTGTCTTAGATAATGCCGAGGAGATGACTTCTGGAAAGCATGCAGTCGCCGATGGGGGCGGCTTCGCTGCGGAGTTTGGTGAAGCGGATGGCGGTGTCCTGGTTGGCGATCGTCTGGGCGTGGCGCTTCACGGCGCTGCGGATCGGGAGGAGGAGGTAGTCTCCGGCGAGGGACATCTTGCCGCCGATCACGACGAGCTGCGGGTTGAACACGTTGATCAGGCCCGCCAGGCCGCGGCCCAGGTTGCTGCCCACTTTCTCGATGGCCTCGATCGTGAGGATGTCCTCCTCGCGGATGGCCTTGATGACGTCGTTGAGGGTGACCTTGCCCTGCTGCTTGAAGTTGGCCGAGAGGGAGGAGGCCCTGCCGGCGCGGAGCTGGTCGGTGATCATCCGGACGATGGCTGAACCGGAGGCGCCCGTCTCCAGGCAGCCGATCTTGCCGCATCGGCAGATCTGGTCGTTGTCCAGGAGCGGGAAGTGGCCGAACTCGCCGGAGTAGCCGGACGTGCCGTAATACAGGCGTCCGTCCAGGATCATGCCCATGCCCAGGCCCCAGCTCACATTGACAAAGAGGACGTTCTTCTCCTTTTTCACGGCCCCGGCGAGGTATTCGCCGTAGGTCATGGCGCGGGAGTCGTTCTCGATCACGACGGGGATGTCCAGGTCCTCGGACAGGACCTTGTTGATGGGACGGTCCGGGTCGAAGGAGTAGAGGTTGCTGTAGCCGGTCTTGGGATTCACGCGGCCGGCGACGCTGATGCCCATTCCGAGCACGCGGTTCCAGTCCAGTTCCCGGTCGATCATGAAGGTCCGGATGCTCGTGGCCATCTTGTGCAGGCACTCTTCGTTCAGCTCCAGGAGGAACGGGATGTTGTCCTGGAAGGCGATGAGCCCGCCCTTGAAGTCGGTGACGGCGATACTGGCGTGCGAGTGGCGCACGTCCACGCCGATGAAGTAGCCCGCCTCCGGGTTGAGGCCGTAGATGCTGGGGCGTCGTCCGCCGGAGGTCCCCGACTTGCCCATCTCGATCATGAAACCCTCCTCCATGAGCTCCCCGATCAGTTTCGTGACCGTGGGGACGCTGGAATTTAGCTGCTCGCTCAAAGTCGCGATGCTGTATTCACCGCTTTCGATGCACAGGCGGAGTATGGTTTTCTTGAGAATGGAGTTTTTGTTGTCTTTTTTGTCCAGGAAGGTGGTTCTCATCTTGTTTTGGTTTTGGTGCGCAAATATACTTTATATTTTTAAAACTAACAACTAAATTTTGAAAGATCTTTAAATATTCTTGTATTATTTTTTGAAGGGTTGAAAAGTAACGGGAAAAGTGCTATCTTTGTAAGCTAGGTAAACGATACGGCTATGTTCGAAAGGTTCAAATACTGGAAAAACAGTATCCGGCTTTCGCTGAAGACCAAGATGGTCCTCGCCCTGAGCGCCATCGTGGTGGTGCTCGTCCTGTCCAGCGTCATCTCCATCCTCGAATACCGGCGGATGTCCAACTACGTGTCCGAGATGATCGCGGAGGATATCAACAGCATCAATGTGGCGCAGCGCCTGGCGAACGTGACCGACAACTACAACCTCCAGATCCTCACCGTCATCGGCGACGAATCCCTGACCGCCCTGCCGGACTTCGACCAGCAGAAGTTCGTCTTCTATTGCGACTCCCTGCGCTCCTCTTTCACGGAAAAGCAAATGATGCCCCTCACGGACTCCGTCCTGTACTCCTTCTCCGCCTACATGCTTACCTCCCTGGAAATGGAACAGGTGATCCAGTCGGATTTCATCGACTCCCGGACCTGGTATTTCGAGCGGCTGCAGCCGTTCTTCAACCGCCTCAGGAAGGACATCGACCGGCTGAGCCAGGCCATGTACGACGACTTGCAGGAGAACTCCGCGGACTTTGACCGGGGCTTCTACCGGAGCATCGTGCCGGGCTTCGTGGCGGTCTCCGTGGGCGTGATCCTCGTCCTCCTGCTGATGTTCTTCATCACGGTCTATTACGTGGATCCGCTGAACAAGATGCTCAAGGGGCTGGACGAGTACCGGACAATCGGGCGCAAGTACGAGAACGCCTTCGACGGGGACGACCAGCTCGCGGAACTCAATGACGGCATTACGGAGCTTACGGAGGAGAACCGCCAGCTGCGCCGGCGGATCAAGCTCCTGCGTGACACCCAGTCCAAGACTTCCGAATGAACCTGAAGGTCATATCGCGGAATGTGGGAACGGCGCTCCTGGTGAGCTCGCTGTTCATGCTGCTGTCGGTTTTCGTCTCCCTGGCGGACGGGGGTGACAGCGCCCTCGCGCCGCTCCTGATCAGTTTCTCGCTCACGTTCACCGTGGGCGTGTTCCCGTTCATCTTCGTGCGGAAGACGGACCGGATCACCCTTCGGGACGGGTATATGATCATTTTCCTGTCGTGGTTCCTTTCCTTCGTGTTCGGCATGCTGCCGTACGCGCTTTGGGGCGGCCCATTTACGCTTGTCAATGCCTGGTTCGAGAGCGTTTCCGGTTTCACGACCACCGGCTCCACCATCCTGGAGGATGTGGAGGCGCTGCCGCGGAGTCTGCTGTTCTGGCGCTCGTCCACGCATTTCATCGGCGGTTTGGGCGTCGTGGTGTTCCTCCTCCTTATCATCCCGAACTCCTCGCCGGTGCGCCTGAGGCTCACCAACATGGAGCTTTCCTCCCTGGCGCGGGACGACTACCGTTCCCGGGCCAACAAGACGGTGTTCATTTTCGCCTGGGTATATCTGGGTATCTGCGCCCTGGCTTTCGTGAGCTATATGCTGGCGGGGATGTCTCCGTTCGATGCGATCAACCATGCGTTCAGCGTGTGCGCGACGGGCGGTTTCTCCACGCGGAACCTGTCCATCGGCCATTTCCGGTCGGAGCTCATCTCCTCGCTCACGATCGTGTTCATGTACCTGGCTTCCATCCATTTCGGCCTGATTTTCATGACTTTGGCGAGCCGGACGCTCCGCCCGCTGAATAACCCCGTCCTGAAGTTCTATACCCTCGGCCTCATCGTTTGCTCGGTCCTGTCGTCGATCTCCCTCAAGATGGAAGGGATCGACAATACCTGGGCGCGGGCCTTCCTGGACGGGACGTTCCATGTGGTGAGCTATGCGTCCACGTCGGGACTGGCCATCAGCGACAACGCGGCCTGGCCGGTGCTGCCGTGCTTCATCCTCATCATCTGTTCGCTCGTGTGCGGCTGCTCCGGCTCCACCACCGGCGGCCTCAAGGCGGACCGCGTGATTGTCCTGTTCCGGGCCGTTCGGATGCAGATCGTCAAGACGCTGTATCCTTCGTCCGTGTTCGAGGTCAAGTTCGGCCGCCGCATCCTCCGCGACGAGGAAGTGTATCCGCAGATCCTGTATATCGCCCTGTTCTTCCTGCTCATCGGCCTGTCTTCCGTCCTGGGCGTCCTGGTCGGGGATCCGAACCAGCATGCCCTGCTGGGATCGCTGGCTTCGCTCACGAATGTGGGCCCGTCGCTTGGAAGTATCGGCTCATTAGGCAATTACAATGCGGAGCCCCATGCGCTCAAGTTCATCTTTACCCTGGACATGTTCCTGGGCCGTGTGGAAATCTATCCGGTCTTTGCGGTCGTGGCCAGCATCTTCCACAGGAGGTAGCGGATGGACCGGGCCGGTTTCCTTTACGATCAGTTCCTGCGGCGTTTCCCTTATGAACCCACTCCTTGCCAGGACAACCTGTTGCGGGACCTGGGAGAGTTCCTGACGGGGGACGATGCCGATATCCTGGTGGTCAACGGTTACGCCGGAACGGGCAAGACCACGGCGCTCGCCGCGGTGGTATCGACCTTGACCGAACTCCATACGCCTTGCGTCCTGATGGCGCCGACGGGGCGGGCCGCGAAGGTCCTGTCCGGCTACACGGGCCGGCCGGCTTCCACGGTGCACAAGCAGATCTATCGGCAGAAATCCCACGGGGACGACGGTTTCGGCCAGTTTTCCCTGTCGCCGAACAAGGCGAAAGGGACGCTTTTCATTGTCGATGAGGTGTCGCTGATCGGAATCGACGGTGGGGACCGGCAGGGGAGTGCGACGTTCGGATCGGGGAACCTGCTGGAGGACCTGATCCTGTATTTCCGTTCCGGGGTGGACTGCCGGATGATCCTGGTGGGGGATTCGGCGCAGCTGCCGCCCGTGGGGCTGGACCGGTCGCCGGCCCTGTCGCCGGAGTATATGGCCGGGGTGGGGGGCGTGCGTTTCTCCGAGCTCCGGACGGTGGTCCGGCAGCAGGCGGGTTCGGGCATCCTCGAGAATGCGACGCACCTGCGGGAGCTGTTGGAGGAAGACTGCGAGATCCCGCTGGACGAACTGGGCCTTACCGTCTCCGGATTCCCTGATATCGAGCGGATTACGGGCGGGGAACTGATCGAGACCCTGTCCGATGCGTACGGCCGGTATGGCGAGGACGAAACCGTGGTCCTGTGCCGGTCCAACAAGCGGGCGAACCGCTACAATGCGGGCATCCGTGCGCAGGTACAGTTCCGGGAGGAGCGCCTCGTCCGCGAGGACAAGCTCATGATCGTCAAGAACTGCTACCATTTTGCCGACAAGCTGGAAGGGACGGACTACATTGCCAACGGCGATATCTGCAAACTCATCAAGATCGGTGGCTACGAGGAGCGCTACGGCCTCCATTTTGCCGATGCACGCCTCGCTTTCCCGGACTATCAGGACCAGGAAATCGTCGCGAAGGTCCTGCTGGACACGCTGGATGCCGAGGCCCCGTCGCTTACCTACGAGCAGTCCAATGCCCTGTATCAGGGTGTCAGCGCGGACTATGCGCACCTGACCACCAAGAAGAAACGCTACGATGCCGTCCGCGAGGATCCCTTCTTCAACGCCCTGCAGCTCAAATACGCGCAGGCCATCACCTGCCACAAGTCCCAGGGCGGCCAGTGGGACTGCGTCTTCATCGACAATCCCTTTTGGCAGGATTTCCTCACCCCCGACGACCTCAAGTGGCTCTACACCGCCCTCACCCGCGCGGTCTCCAAAGTCTATCTCGTGAATTTCAAGGACGAACTCTTCCAAATATGAACCTCAGAAAATCCCTCTTGTCATCCCTCCTTTTCCTCCTGTCCCTCACCGTATCGGCGCAGGCTTTCCAGTCTGTCCCGTACGCTTACAAGTGGCTCAATAACAAGGAAGTGGCCTTCTCCTACCAGGGCACCTTCACCGACGATGCCTGCTTCAAGCTCGTCATGCCCAAGGGCACGCGGGTGGAAGGCGTCCGGGCCCCCGAGAAGTATGCGGAGTTCCCGCTGCGGCCGGAGGGTGCCGTGAACCTGACCTATTCGCCGGATTCCACGATGCTTGCCTTCACCCGGGACAACGACCTGTATGTGGTGACGATTGCCGATGGGCACGAATGCCGCCTGACCTTCGACGGAACCGACACGGTGATGAACGGTTACGCCTCCTGGGTCTATTACGAGGAGATCCTGGGCCGTCCGTCCCGCTACCGGGCCTTCTGGTGGTCCCCGGACAGCCGTCGGCTCGCTTTCTACCACTTCGACGACACCGAGGTGCCCATGTTCCCGATCTATTCGCCCTTCGGCCAGGACGGGAAGCTCCGGGAAACCCACTATCCGAAGGTAGGGGAGAAGAATCCGGAGGTGAAGATCGGCTTTGTCGATGTCCCCGCGGCCATGGCTGGATCGCCGTCGGTGGTCTGGGCCGATTTCGACGAGAAAGAGGATCAGTACTTCGGGATTCCGTTCTGGTCCGATGACGCATCGACCTTCTATGTGGCGCGGGAACCCCGCATCCAGAATACCCTGGACCTGTACGCGGTGTCCCCGGCGGACGGGAGCAAGTCGGTGCTCTATCACGAGTATTATCCCACCTGGCTGGACTGGATCGACGGGATGATCTTCTCCGAGAAGGGCCTGTACATGGTCCGGAGCTTCGAAACGGGCTGGCAGCAGGTGTATTTCCTGGGCTATGACGGGGCGGTGAAGCGCCTGACGGACGGGCCTAACTGGCGCGTCTCCCTGGTCCGGGCGGAGAAGGACGGGACGGTGTATTTCACCGCCCAGCGCGACTCGCTCCATGTCCGCGAAGCCCTGTACAAAGTATCCCCGAAGGGTGTCATCACAGCCCTGACGGACGAATCCCTGAGCGTCGCCGGCGTCCAGTTCTCCCCGGACGGGAAGTATTTTGTCGCGATGACCTCTTCCCTGGGAATGCCGCCGCAACTGCGTGTGTATCAGACTTCCAAGCCCGCCAAGAACTGGCTCGTGGCCGATGCCGCAGGTCCGGATTTCCGGGCATCGGACTATTCCCTGGGCCAGATCGTCTCCATCGTCCATGACGGCTTCGAGCTGCCGGGCGTCATCTACTATCCCAAGGACTTCGACCCGTCCCGGAAGTATCCGGTCCATGTGGACATCTACGGCGGCCCCGACTCGCCGCAGGTGGCCGACCGCTGGGCTTCCCCGCAGCGCTATGCCTGGTACGCGGAGAACGGCATCATCGAGCTCGTGGCCGACTGCCGCGCCTCCGGCCACAACGGCCGCGTCGGCCTGGACTGCATCTACAAGCAGCTTTCCACCGTGGAGGTGGACGATTTCGTGGCCTGGGCCCGCTGGCTCCAGTCCCTCCCGTACGTGCAGGGCGACAAGATCGGCGTCGAGGGCTTCTCCTTCGGTGGCACGATGACGGCGGTCCTGGTGGCCACCGCCCCCGATGCCTTCCATTACGGCATCGCCGGCGGCGGTGTCTATGACTGGAAGCTCTACGACACCCACTACACCGAACGCTTCATGTCCACCCCCGCCGACAACCCCGACGGCTACGCCCGCACCCGCGCCATCGACCGCATCGCCTCCTACCCCGCCCGCCCCCGGGGCTCCGCCCCCGCCGCTTCGCCGAGTACTGGTTCGGCTTCCTTGCCGGGCGCTGGCCCGAAGGAAGGCACGGTCACCGACGGTTCCGTCATGCTTAAGATCACCCACGGCACCGGCGATGACAACGTCCACTACCAGAACACCTTGCAGCTCATCGACGCCCTCCACCGCATCGGCGCCGACTTCGACTTCATGGTTTACCCCGACGGCATGCACGGCTACCGCGGCTACCAAGGCGCCCACTTCCAAGCCTCCAACCGCGCCTTCTGGCTGAAATACCTCAAAGGCGAATAGCCAGGTCAAACCTGCCGAAGAATCCCTTTCGGTCCCCCCTTTTTCTTCTGCTCCTCCAGTGTTTGCAAAACTTGAAGAGCGGCCATCTTCCTCCCGGAAACCATCAATGGAACACGGCCTCTACAAGCTCGGTGGGTAGCCGAACGGCGCGAGCGAGCTGTTTGCGTGAAAAGGTTACTTTGTTCTGCCACAGTACCTTGGCCAAGGAGAGGCGTTCGGATTGGGACACTTTTGGGACCGGTCGGCTGAAGAGGAATTGGCCGTGTTTGTCAGCGATTCTTCTTTCCTCCAGTGTTTGCAAAACTTGAAGAGCGGCCATCGGCCATATACGTCGTATAACCGCGATTGCCGCTCTTCAGCCACTCCCCAGCCAGGGCCTAAAGAGCAGCCCCCCTGCTCCTAGCCCCCTCCAGCGCTATTCCCTGCTCTTTAACTTTTCATTTTCCTACACCCTCTCGGAAACAATCAATGGAACACGGCCTCTACAAGCTCGGTGGGGAGCCGAACAGCGCGAGCGAGCTGTTTGCGTGAAAAGGTTACTTTGTTCTGCCACAGTACCTTGGCCAGGGAGAGGCGTTCGGATTGGGACACTTATGGGACCAGTCGGCTGAAGAGGGATTGGCCGTGGTTGTCAGCGATTCTTCTTTCCTCCAGTGGTTGCAAAACTTGAAGAGCGGCCATCGGCCATATACGTCGTATAACCGCGATTGCTGCTCTTCAGCCACTCCCCAGCCAGGGCCTAAAGAGCGGCAAATGCCCCTGTAGGTACCTCCAGGGCATGCTAGTGCTCTTCAACTTTTCATTTTCCTACATCCTCCCGGAAAGCATCAATGGAACACGGCCTCTACAAGCTCGGTGGGTAGCCTAACGGCGCGAGCGAGTTGTTTGCGTGAAAAGGTTACTTTGTTCTGCCACAGTACCTTGGCCAGGGCGAGGCGTTCGGATTGGGACACTTTTGGGACCGGTCGGCTGAAGAGGAATTGGCCGTGGTTGTCAGCGATTCTTCTTTCCTCCAGTGGTCGCAAAACTTGAAGAGCAGCAATCGGCCATATACGTCGTATAACCGCGATTGCTGCTCTTCAGCCACTCTCCAGCCAGGGCCTAAAGAGCGGCAAATGCCCCTGTAGGAGCCTCCAGGGCATGTTAGTGCTCTTCAACTTTTCATTTTCCTACATCCTCCCAGAAACCATCAATGGAACACGGCCTCAATGAGCTCGGTGGGTAGCCGAACGGCGCGTGCGAGCTGTTTGCGTGAAAAGGTGGCTCTGTTCTGCCACAGGATTTTGGCCAGGGAGAGGCGCTCGGATTGGGAGAGTTTAGGGACGGACCGATTGAACAAGTGACGCGCCTGCAGTTCTGAATGCTTTCTAAGTTGCTTGAAATCATTTTCTTCTACGAACTTCCGGGCGCATTCCTCATCGTGCTTCGCAAGGTCTTTCTTTCGGACATAGAGAAAAGCGATGTAGCGTTTCGGGGAACCGAACAGGCGCTCGATGTAATCGACATCGATGTAGGAGAAAGGAACGAGCATCCCGGCATCGTCATAGAGCCAGTCGTCGGGAATGGGCTCCCGGGTCCGGAACAGTCGTTCGCGTTCCCGGATGCTCAGGTCACCCACGCGATGATACCGGGAGCTGTCCCGGTGGTGGAAGATCATACTTCCGATGCCCCATCGATAATCTTCCGGCAAGAATCGTCCGCCAGCGTCCAGGTCGTTCCGGAATACGTAGATGATCTTGCCCATCAGTTCTTCCTCCGTCTGTATCGCATCCATCTCGATCCGGATGCCGTCCTCGACGAAGTGGGGGCGTCCGCTATCACGGAAGTATCGGCATAGCAGTCTTTTGATTTCTCCGACCATCTTCCCGACTTGCTCCTGCGGCCCGCATACGACCAGATGGAAGTGCGTGTCCATCACGATAATACAGTAAATCCGGATTCCAAAATGCCGGGTCAGGATGGGGAACAGGTTCATCGCATGGACCTTGTCTTCGTCCGTGTCGAACAGGACGGCCATCCGAGTGCCGTCCGAATACACGTGGAAGCAGTCCTCGACCGGCTTCTCCTCCCACCGAACGTAATTCTCATACTCCATATGCCGATTCTTTCCGTACCATAAGCCGATAGTTCCGGATATCCCTTATCATGGATCCCCTCAGATTCCCTTACCCGCAAAGGTCGTTCGAATTATCCGTCTAAGCAAACCCGTGTACGGATAAATCCGGGAATCGGCCTCCAGCACCCCTGCAGCAGTGTTTTTGTTTCATCTTTTTACAGTTCATTTCTGCATTTTCCATCACGTATCACTCCTGCGCGGTAGTAAAAACTTGAAGAGCGGCGATGTTCCATAGGAGTGTCTCCAGGGCCGATGGGTGCTCTTCAGCCACTCCCCAGCTGGTGCCTAAAGAGCGGCAATTGCCCTTACAGGTGCTTCCAGGGCATGTTAGTGCTCTTTAAGTTTTCACAGTCTTCACGGATTTGACAGTTTCCACGGTTCTCATGGACGCGGCGGGTACACGCGTCGAGGGTGGATATCATGAGACTGCGTCGAGGTCGGTTATCTAGAGTGAGCGATAGGGGTGGATCTCATGAGTGGTGGTGCGATTTCTGGATGGTGAAAACTTGAAGAGCGGCGATGGGTCGTAGAAGTGACTCCAGGGCTGATGGGTGCTCTTCAGCCACTCCCCAGCAGGGGTCTAAAGAGCGGCAATTGCCCTTACAGGTGCTTCCAGGGCATACTAGTGCTCTTTAAGTTTTCACAGTCTTCACGGATTTGACAGTTTTCACGGTTTTCATGGATGCGGCGGGTACACGCATCGAGGGTGGATATCACGTGCCCGCTTCATGGGTGGATCTCATGAGAATGCGTCGAGGTTGGTTATCTAGAGTGAGCGATAGGGGTGGATCTCATGAGTGTGGTGCGATTTCTGGATGATGAAAACTTGAAGAGCGGCAGTGTGCCGTAGAAGTGGCTCCAGGGTCGATGGGTGCTCTTCAGCCACTCCCCGGCAGGGGCCTAAAGAGCGGCAATCGCCCCTACAGGTGCTTCCAGGGCATGTTGGTGCTCTTTAAGTCTTCACAGTCTTCACGGATTTGACAGTTTTCACGGTTTTCATGGATGCGGCGGGTACACGCATCGAGGGTGGATATCATGTGCCCGCTTCATGGGTGGATCTCATGAGAATGCGTCGAGGTTAGTTATCTAGAGTGAGCGATAGGGGTGGCTTTTATGAGTGGTGGTGCGATTTCTGGATGATGAAAACTTGAAGAGCGGCGATGGGTCGTAGAAGTGGCTCCAGGGCCGATGGGTGCTCTTCAGCCAGTCCCCGGCAGGGGCCTAAAGAGCGGCAATTGCCCCTACAGGTGCTTCCAGGGCATGTTAGTGCTCTTTAAGTTTTCACAGTCTTCACGGATTTGACAGTTTCCACGGTTCTCATGGACGCGGCGGGTACACGCGTCGAGGGTGGATATCATGTGCTCGCTTCATGGGTGGATATCATGAGAATGCGTCGAGGTTGGTTATCTAGAGTGAGCGATAGGGGTGGATCTCATGAGTGTGGTGCGATTTCTGGATGATGAAAACTTGAAGAGCGGCAGTGTGCCGTAGAAGTGGCTCTAGGGTCGATGGGCGCTCTTCAGCCACTCCCCAGCAGGGTCCTAAAGAGCGGCAATTTCCCCTACAGATGCCTCCAGGGCATGTTGGTGCTCTTTAAGTTTTCACAGTCTTCACGGATTTGACAGTTTTCACGGTTTTCATGGGCCGAGGGGGGCACGCGTCGAAGGTGGATATCATGAGCTCGCTTCATGGGTGGATATCGTGAGAATGCGTCGAGGGTGGATATCTAGAGTGAGCGATAGGGGTGGATCTCATGAGTGTGGTGCGATTTCTGGATGATGAAAACTTGGCGAGCGGCGATGGGTCGTAGAAGTGGCTACAGGGCTGATGGGTGCTCTTCAGTCACTCTCCAGCAGGGGTCTAAAGAGCGGCAATTGCCCCTACAGGTGCTTCCAGGGCATGTTAGTGCTCTTTAAGTTTTCACAGTCTTCACGGATTTGACAGTTTTCACGGTTTTCATGGGCGAGGGGGGGCACGCGTCATGGGTGGATCTCATGAGAATGCGTCGAGGTTAGTTATCTAGAGTGAGCGATAGGGGTGGCTTTTATGAGTGGTGGTGCGATTTCTGGATGATGAAAACTTGAAGAGCGGCAGTGTGCCGTAGAAGTGGCTCCAGGGCCGATGGGTGCTCTTCAGCCACTCCTCAGCAGGGGTCTAAAGAGCGGCAATTGCCCCTACAGGTGCTTCCAGGGCATGTTGGTGCTCTTTAAGTCTTCACAGTCTTCACGGATTTGACAGTTTTCACGGTTTTCATGGGCCGAGGTGGGGCACGCATCGAGGGTGGATATCATGTGCTCGCTTCATGGGTGGATCTCATGAGAATGCGTCGAGGTCGGTTATCATGAGTGCACTTCAAGGTTAGATCTCATGAGAACGCGTCGAGGTCGGTTATCAAGAGTGCACTTCAAGGTGGCTCTCATGAGCGGTGATCGGTTTCCGGGAGGGAGTCTGGGAAGCTTCAAAGGGGGAAGCTGGGATGGTTTGTGTGCGGGGGTGGGGGAATGTAGGGGGAATGTGTGAGAAAATGCTTATTTTTGCACCACCATGGAAGCGAACAAGTATATGATCCCCACCTCCGCGAAGGAGGTGCAGGCGCTGGGGTGGGACTATATCGATGTCATCATCCTGAGCGGGGATGCCTTTGTGGACCATCCGTCGTTCGGGACGGCGGTGATTGCGCGGTGGCTCCAGAAGTGGGGGTACCGGGTGGCGGTGGTGCCGCAGCCCAACTGGCGGGACGATTTGCGGGATTTCCGGAAGCTTGGGGCACCGAGGCTGTATTTCGGGGTCAATGCCGGGGCCATGGACTCCATGGTGAACCATTACACGGCCTCCAAGCGCCTGCGCCATGACGATGCCTACACGCCCGACGGCCGTGCCGGGGCCCGCCCGGACTATGCCGTCACCGTCTATACGCAGATCCTCAAGGAACTGTATCCGGACATTCCCGTCATCATCGGGGGCATCGAGGCCTCCCTCCGCCGCCTGACCCACTACGACTACTGGAAAGACTGCCTGATGCCCTCCGTCCTGGTCACTTCCGGGGCCGACTACCTCTGCTACGGCATGGGCGAACGCCCTATGCTCGCCCTCACCAAGGGCATCGAGAAGGGCTGGTCCCGCCATCGAATGCAGCAGATTCCCCAGATCGCGTTCTTTCACAAAGGAAAGGTTCCGGAGGGGGTAGGGTCTCCTGAACCTGTGGCCACCCTCGGCCACATAAGAGGGAGGGGCCCATCCAAACTTGGATGGGAGGGGTCGCGAAGCGACGGTTCAGGGGACCCTACCCCCTCCGGAACCCTGCTCCTGCACAGCTACGAAGAATGCCTGAAGGACAAGTATAAGTTCGCGGAAAACTTCCACTGGATCGAGCAGCATGCGAACATGATGCATCCCGATACGATCATCGAGCCGGTGGGGGAGGGGTACGTGCAGATCAATCCGCCGTATCCCACGGCGACCACCGAGGAGATGGATTCGTTCTGGGACCTGCCGTTCACGAAGCTGCCGCATCCGCGGTACAAGGGGCATCGGATTCCGGCGTATGACATGATCAAGTTCTCGGTCAATACGCACCGGGGGTGCTTCGGAGGCTGCAATTTCTGCACGATCGCGGCCCATCAGGGGAAGTTCATCTCGTCCCGGAGCGAGGCGTCCATCCTCAAGGAAGTGCGAGAGCTCAATCAGTTGCCGGATTTTGCGGGGAACATCTCCGACGTGGGGGCGCCCACGGCCAACATGTACGGGATGCACGGGAAAAACCAGGAAATCTGTGCGAAATGCCGCCGCCGTTCCTGCCTGTTCCCGGCGCGCTGCCCGAACCTGGACACCGACCATACCCGCCTGCTGAACCTGTACCACAAGATCGATTCCACCAAGGGGATCCGCCACTCCTACATCGGCAGCGGCATCCGCTACGACCTGTTCCTGACGGAAAACGGCTTTGTCGATGAAAGTTCCCAACCCTACCTGAAAGAACTGGTCCTGGACCATACTTCCGGCCGGTTGAAGGTGGCCCCCGAGCATACGGAAGACCATGTCCTCCAGATGATGGGGAAACCCTCTTTCCGCTTGTTCGAACGGCTCAGGAAGGAATTCGACCAGGTCAACCGGGAAGCCGGGACCCATGTGGGGCTTGTCCCGTACTTCATCTCGTCCCACCCGGGCTGCACCCTCAAGGACATGCAGCGGCTGGCCGCGCATCCGGCCCTGAAGGGCATCTGGATGGACCAGGTGCAGGATTTTACGCCTACGCCCATGACGACCTCTTCCGTGATGTTCTACTCCGGATACGATCCCCGCGACCTCAAACCCGTGTTTACGGAGCGGGATATGGACCGAAAGAGAGAGCAGAAATCGCTTTTCTTCAAAAATTCCTCAAAAAAAACGCGTGAGGGTATTTCCTATTCCAAAAAAAGACGCTAATATTGCACCGCGTTTTTACCTTATAACCCAAACCAAGATGGCAGACAACAAAAAGAGACACGTCGTGAGCTATGAGAAGATAGCCCTGAATCCCGAATTGGCGGAGGCTTTCGCCGCCAAGTATCCCAAGGGATTCAACGACTACCTGACGGACCTCGTCAAATACCCTAAGCCCGACGGTACCTCCTTTTACGCGGTGACCGTGGAAATCCCCGACGCCATTTACTTGGTGAAAATCAATGTGAAGACGGACGACCTCGAAGATGTCGAGCGCTGGCTCGAAGGCGAAGAAGACGCCGAGAACGAGGCCGTGGCCGGCGGCAGCGCCGATGCCTCCGATTCCTCCGGCGAGACCCTTCCCGACGACAATATCGCCCAGTACGCCGGCGGCTCCGACGACGAATAACCATTCATGGAAAACCATGGAGTGAAATATGTCTGGGGCCCCCTGCGGGCCCTTTTGCATAAGTGGCCGGAAAGGACCCGGCTGCTGATCCTCTCCGTGGTCACCGGCCTCTGCTGCGGTCTGTCGGCCGTCCTGCTGAAACTTGCGATCCACGCCATCCAGCACGGGGTGGAGGCGATATCGGCCTCCCGTCCGGGACTGTACCTGCTTTTCCCCGGCGTGGGCATGCTCCTGAGCCTCCTGATCGTCCGCTATCTCATCCGGGACGACATCGGCCACGGGGTGACGAAGGTCCTGCAGGCCGTGTCCAAGAACGAATCCAAGATCAAGAAGCACAATACCTACTCTTCGCTCATCACGAGCGCCCTCACCATCGGTTTCGGCGGCTCCGTGGGTGCGGAGGCGCCCATCGTCTATACCGGCGCGGCCATCGGGTCCAACCTGGGCCGATACATGGGCCTGTCCTTCCGGGGCATGACGGTCCTGCTCGGATGCGGGGCCGCTGGAGCCGTAGCGGGCATTTTCAATGCGCCGCTCGCCGGCGTGCTCTTCACCCTGGAAATTCTCCTTTTCAACCTGTCCATGAGCTCCATCCTCCCGCTGCTCCTTTCCACGGTGTCGGCGACGATGGTCTCCTATCTCCTGCTGGGCCGGACCACCCAGTTCACCTGCACGCTGGTGGAGTTTTCGATGCGGAACATTCCCTTCTACCTGGTCCTGGGAATCGTCTGCGGCCTGTTCTCGCTCTATTTCCTGAGGACGACGCTCTTCCTGGAGGACTGGTTCGGAAAGAACCTGAAGAATCCATACCTGAAGTGGTTCCTCTGCTCCGTGGGCTTGGGACTGCTGATCTTTCTCTTCCCGCCACTTTACGGCGAGGGCTATGAGCACGTAGGCGAACTGCTGAACGGGCGGGGGAACGGAACCGTCTGGTTCTTTGCACTGATCCTGGTTTTCAAGGTCTTCGCGATGACCTTCACCAATGCCGGCGGCGGCGTGGGCGGAACCTTCGGACCCACCCTGTTCGTGGGCGCCATGGCCGGTTATGTGGTGGCGACCCTCCTGAACATGATCCATCCCGGGCTGGTCCCGGTCCCGAATTTCGTCCTCGTGGGCATGGCCGGACTCATGGCCGGCGTGATGCAGGCGCCGATGACGGCAATCTTCCTGATTGCCGAGATATCAGGTGGTTACGAGCTCTTCCTCCCGCTTATCCTCACGGCGACCGTTGCCTATGGCTTTACGCGGATCTTCGAGAAATACTCCATCTACACCAAGCGGATCGCCCAGCGCGGTGAACTCCTGACGCACGACTCGGACCAGGCCGTCCTGACCCTCCTCCATACGGGAGACCTGGTGGAGAACAATTTCATGCCGGTCCGGATCGACGACACGCTCCAGAGCCTGGTGGATGCCGTGGAGCAGTCCAACCGGAACATCTTCCCCGTCGTGGACGCCCGGGGACGCTTCCAGGGCTATGTGGACCTGTCCGACATCCGCCGCGACATGTTCCGGCCGGACCTGTACGGGACGGCCCATGTCTATAACTACATGCACTCCTCCCCGGAGTATGTCTATCCGGACGAGCCCATGGACGAGGTGATGCACAAATTCGAAAAGACCGGCGCCTGGAACCTGCCCGTCGTGGACCGGGAGGAACGCCGCTATCTGGGCTTCGTCTCCAAATCCAAGATTTTCAACGCCTACCGCAAGGAATTGCGCGATTTCTCCCAAGATTGACGCAAAAACTGTCGGATTTCCCCTGTTTGTTTGTTATATTTGCGTGTAGCCAGAACGCTAAAACGCTTTGATTATGCGCGCATATCTTTTCCCGCTCGCCGGCCTGATGCTGGCGACCGTTTGTTGTACCACCGTGAAAACGCCTGTGGACCTGGCGGACCCCTTCGTAGGGACCGGTTTCCATGGGCATACCTATCCCGGAGCGACCGCCCCGCAGGGGATGGTCCAGTTGAGCCCGGACACCCGGGACCGGACCTGGGACGGGAGCAGCGGCTACCATGAAAGCGACAAGACCATCCTGGGCTTTTCCCATACGCACCTCTCCGGTACCGGCTGTGCGGACCTCGGAGATTTCCTGTTCACGCCCGCCCTGGGCGAGGTCGCGACGAAGGATGGCGCCTACGCCGTGGATCCGATCCCTTTCACCCATGCCGATGAAATGGCCTCCCCGGGCTACTACCGTGTCCGTTTCCCGGATCCGGGCATCACGGCGGAACTCACGGCCACTCCGCATACCGGTGTGCATCGTTACACGTTCACCGGGAAAGGGGAGCGGCACATCCTCATCGATCTGAAGCACAATATCGGGGAAACCCATCCCCGGGAGATGGTCTTCCAGACCGTGGGCGACACCCTCGTGCAGGGCAGTCGCATCGTGGACGGCTGGACGCTGGGCCGCCACATCTGTTTCTCCGCCGCCTTCTCCGTCCCTTTCACGGCCTGCGACACGAAAGGCGCCGACCGCTGGCTTCTGACCTTCCCTGCTGAAACCGAGGAACTTACCGTGAAGGTAGGTATCTCTCCTGTCGATATGGCCGGTGCGGAGAACAACCGCCTTGCGGAGGCCGCGCCCTACGGCTTCGACGAGATCCGGGCGGCGACGCGTTTCGAATGGGCCCGGAAACTGGGCGCGATCGCGGTCGAAGGCGGCACCCTGGAACAGCGGAAAACCTTCTATTCCGCCCTCTACCATACGATGGTGACGCCGGATCTCCAGTCCGACGTGGACGGCCGCTACCGCAACCATGCCAAGGACGTTGTCCGGGTTCCGGAAGGCCGGAAGTATTATTCCACGCTTTCCCTGTGGGACACCTTCCGCAGCTGGAATCCGCTCCAGATGCTCCTCAGCCCCGACCTGGTGGAGGATATGGTCTTCAGCCTCCTGGACATGTACGACTGTGACGGACGGCTGCCCATGTGGCCGCTCGGCCAGGCCGACACCTACTGCATGATCGGCTACCATGCCGTCCCGGTCATCGCCGACGCCTGGCTGCGCGGGATCCGCACCTTCGACGGCGAGAAGGCCCTCGCCGCGATGATCGCCTCTTCCAACCTGGATCCGGCTTCCTCCGCCTACAACCAGTATGGCTATGCCCCCTGCGACGGCGTCATCGAATCCGTCTCCAAGACCCTCGAGTTCGCCTACGACGACTGGTGCATCGCCCGGATGGCCGAATCGCTGGGCCATCAGGATATTGCGGCGGAGTACGACGCCCGTTCCCTCCGCTATCGGAACCTCTTCGACACGGCGACGGGCTTTATCCGCGGCCGGCAGACGGACGGCAACTGGCGCGCTCCGTTCCGCCCGCTGAGCTCCTCGCGCGACTTCACCGAGGCCATCCCTTGGCAGAGCCGTTTCTTCGCCCCGCATGATTTCGCCGGCTTCACGGCCCTCATGGGCGGAGCCGAGCCCACGCACGCCGCCCTGGATTCCCTCTTCACGTACGATGAACGGGATCCGGAGATGGACATTTCCGACATCACCGGCTTCATGGGTCAGTATGCCCATGGCAACGAACCCAGCCACGCCAGTGCCTGGATGTACAACTGGCTCGGCGATCCCGCCCGTTCGCAAAAGGTGGTCCGGGACCTCCTGGAGACCATGTATGCCCCGACGCCGGAAGGCATCTGCGGCAACGAGGACTGCGGCCAGATGAGTGCCTGGTATGTCCTCTCCGCCCTGGGCATCTATCCCGTCTGCCCGGGCTCCGGGGAATTCGTCTTTGCCGCTCCGCTCTTCCCGAAAACGACCGTCACGCTGGGGAACGGAAAGATCCTCACGATCCTGGCCGACCATCCGGAACATCCTTATATCAAGGATATTACCTTCAATGGAAAATCCATTGACAGGCAGTATATCACCTACGAGGAACTCATGCAGGGCGGGGAACTATCCTTCACCCTTTCCGCGACGCCGGACCATGGCCGCGACGCCCTTCCGGCTCCTTATTCCCTGACCGACGGTTCCGTCGTTTCCACGCCGGCCCTCATCGGCAATCCGCGCTTCTACAAGGAAATCCTGCCGGTTACGTTGACCTGCCGGACGGAAGGTGCGACCATCCGCTACACCCTGGACGGCACGGAGCCTACGGAAGCATCGGCCCTGTATGAACGTCCTTTCAACCTTGAGAACAAGGACTGCATCCTTTCCGCGAAAGCATTCAGGGAGGGTCTGGAGCCCAGCGGTACTTTCCGGGTCCATGTCTTCCCGATCGTGTACCGGGAGGCCCGGACGGTCCGGAATCCGCAGGCAGGTTGCGCCTACACTTACCATTTGGGCACTTTTACCTGCACGGCCGATGTCCTGGCTTCGCCCATCGTGAGCCGCGGGACGATGCCGCAGCCTTCCATCGAAGGAGCCCCGGACGAGGACCACTTCGGCTATGTATTCACCGGCCTCATCGACGTTCCGTCCGACGGTCTCTGGGAGTTCGCCCTGGCGAGTGACGACGGGGCGGTCTTGTACATCGACGGTGAAAAGGTCGTGGACAACGACGGTTCCCATTCCGCCTTCCTCGCTACGGGCCTGATCCCGCTCCGCAAGGGCCTGCACGCCTTCCAGCTCCCGTACCTGGAGGATTACGAAGGCCAGTCCCTCCGCTGGGGCTGGAAAGCTCCGGGTGAGGCTCAGTTCACCCCCATTCCTGAAACAGCCATTTGTCATTGAATATGAAACGCTTCCTGATTATTGCCGCCCTGCTTTTCCCGCTGGCGCTCAGCGCCCAGCAGCGGCCGGTCCTGCTTCATTCCCACAACGATTACAACCGGACGGTTCCCTTCTGGGAGGCCTATTCGCAGCACTGCGGCTCCATCGAGGCCGATGTCTTCCTGCATGACGGCGAGATCCTCGTCGCGCACAACCAGGAGGACCTGTCGCCTTCCCGCAGTCTGAAGGAGATGTATATCCAGCCCATCGTCCGCTACTTCCGCGAGAACGGCGGCCGGATGTGGGAGGAGAGTGACGAGAAGCTGATGCTCCTCGTGGACCTCAAGAGCATCGACGCCCTTCCGGGGGTGATCGAGCTGGTACAGGCCTATCCGGATGTCTTCGACAGCGAGAACGGCGTGAAGGTCGTGATTTCCGGCGACCGGCCGGACCCGGAGCACTATGCCGACTATCCCTCCTGCATCTGGTTCGACGGGGAGATCGGCCCGGACCGCCAGGTCCATTATACCGGCGCGCAACTCGATAAGATCGCGATGATCAGCGGCTGCTTCAAGGACTTCGCCCGCAAGTGGAACGGCAAGGGCCGGATGATCGACCCGGAACTGGACGCCGTGAAAGAGGCCATCGCCGCGGTCCATGCCGCCGGGAAGCCCATCCGCTTCTGGGAGACGCCGGAAGGCACCACCTCCTATTTCACCCTGTGGAAACTGGGGGTCGATGTCATCAACACCGACAAGCCCGCCGTCGCGAACCTTTTCTTTGACGACTGGGGCAACAAGAACTTCATCCTGGGCCGCCACGAGGTGGAGGCGGGCGTCACCGGCACCAAGAAGCTGGATGCCGCCACGCGGGACTTCTCCGGCTTCCAGAACGAGAAGCTGCAGCTTACCCGCCGCATCCCCACCTACACGCCTACCTATCGGAACGACGGCTCCAACAAGAAGATCAAGAATGTGATCTTCCTCATCGGCGACGGCATGGGCCTGAACCAGATCACGGCCGGTGCCTACGCCAACCACCGCGACCTCAGCCTCCTCAAGATGAAGAGCATCGGCATCCAGTTCTACAACCCGCAGGATGACTTCATCGGGGATTCCGCTTCGGGCGGCAGCGCCCTGGCGACCGGCGACCTGTCCTGGACCCGCCACATTGCCTCCAACCACGACGGCTCGGTGGAGTATTCCCCGCTTACGGACTATTTCAAGGCCCTCGGGAAGGCGACGGGCGTGGTTTCCCTCGGGGACATCGCCGATGCGACGCCGGCCGTCTTCTACGGCCATACCTCCGAGCGGGACAGCACGGAACGCATCACCCGCTACTGGCTTACCAGCGACGTGGACCTCATCTGCGGGAGCGGCGCCGACAACATGGAAGGACGCCGGGCCGACGGCATCGACCTCCTCGCCGGGGTGAAGGCCAATGGCTACACCTACACGAAGGACGCCCTGGCCGTGGACAAGACCCCCGGGAAGGTGATCTGCCTGGACAACCGGATGGGCGCTTATGCAACCGAGGAAACGCTTGATTTCCTGGCGAATATTACCAAGGCCTCCATTGCCAAGCTGGCGAAAGAATCCAAGAAGGGCTTCTTCCTCATGGTGGAGGGGGCGAAGATCGATTATGCCGGCCACTCCGACTGCTTCCCGGCCTCGGTGATCGAACAGCTGGGCTTCGACCTCGCCGTGGCGGAGGCCCTGAAGTTTGCCGATTCCAACGGGGAAACCCTCGTGGTGGTGACGGCCGACCATGAGACCGGCGGCCTTACGCTCCTGGACGGTGACCTGGAAAGCGGCCATATCCTGGCTGTCTATAACTCCGACGACCATACGCCCACGGTTGTCCCCGTGTTTGCCTATGGTCCTGGTTCCCATGCCTTTATGGGTACGTATATGAACGTGGAGATTCCCCGTACCATCAAAAAGCTTGTCCGCAAATGAAACGACTGACCCTTGCCCTGCTGCTGCTTGCCGCCGTTCCCGCCCTGGCCCAGGACCTTCGGAGCGGCCCCTATGAGCTCCCTTACAAGAACACCTATGTGAAGAACATCTTCGTCTCGGAGAATCCGTACCGGACCATGAAGCCGGAGACGGTGCAGCCGAAGACCTTCGCGCAGGCGCAGAAGATCCTGCCGGCCCCCTTCTGGGAGGGCCATGAGAAGGAGGTGGAGATGTACTGGCACGCCTGGAAGATTGCCGTCGGGAACATCCGGCAGCCGCAGGAAGGCTCCGGTTTCGTGTCCCCGTACCTGGATGTGGCGTACAACGGCAACATCTTCATGTGGGACGATTCCTTCATGATGCTTTTCGCCCGCTATGGCTACCGGTTCTTCCCGTTCCAGCGCACCCTGGACAACTTCTATGCGAAGCAGCACCAGGACGGCTTCATCTGCCGCGAAATCCGGGCCGATGGCTCCGACTGCTTCGAGCGGTACGATCCCGTGAGCACGGGTCCGAACCTTCTTCCCTGGGCGGAACTGCTGTATTACAGGCAGTTCGGCGACATCGACCGGCTCCATCGCGTGTTCCCGGCCCTCGTGGCCTATGCGCAGTGGTGGAAGCTCAACCGCACCTGGCAGGACGGTTCCTACTGGTCCAGCGGGTGGGGAACCGGCATGGACAACCTGCCCCGCGTCCCGGAAGGATACAACCAGATCTATTCCAACGGCCACATGTCCTGGCTGGACACGAACCTGCAGCAGTACCTCGTGAACGACTGCCTGATGCAGATCGGCTTCTACACCGAGCGCTGGCAGGAGATCGAGGAGATGGAGGATGAGATGAAGTTCCTCAAGTCCTATGTCAATGACCGGATGTGGGATGAGGAAACGGGCTTCCTCTACGACGTCTTTGCCGACGGTTCCCGTTCCTCCACCAAGGGTATCTGTGCTTTCTGGGCCCTCCAGACCGATGTCCTGGACAAGGACCGGCTGGACCGGGTCGTGGCGCATCTGACTGATACGACGGAGTTTGCACGGACCCACCGGGTACCTTCCCTCTCCGCCGACCATCGGAAATACAACCCCAAGGGCCGCTACTGGCAGGGCGGAATCTGGCCCGGCACGAACTACATGGTCATCGACGGCCTGTGGCGCAAGGGTTATCAGGATCTCTCCCGGGAGATTGCCGACAACCACTACGGGAATGTTTTCCAGGTATGGAAAGACACCGGCACCTTCTGGGAATACTACGCTCCCGAGGCCGTAGAGCCCGGTTTCATGGCCCGCAAGGACTTCGTGGGCTGGACGGGTCTCCCGCCCATCGCGGAGTTCATCGAGTGCATCCTGGGCATCCGTTCCGACTTCTCCGAAGGCCGCATCGTCTGGGATCTCCGCCAGACCGAAGCCCATGGCATCGAGCGCTATCCCTTCGGCCCCGAAGGCGTCGTGGACCTGAAGGCCGCCGCCCGGAAATCGGCCTCCGACAAGCCCGTAGTCACGGTCAAGACGAACGTCCCCTTCGACATCACCATCCTCTGGGGCGACAACCAGTCCGCCTCGGTCCATGTGGAAAAATCCGGCCGCCTGTCATTCTGAGCGAAGCAAAAGAATCTATAACGATATGAAAAAATGGTTTCTGGCAGCCCTGCTGCCGCTCCTGGCTCTCTCCTGCCAGTCCAAGAAAGTGGAGACCCTTCCCGTGATGTCCTTCAACGTCCGGTACGGGACCGCCGAAGACGGCGATCACGTGTGGGACAACCGTAAGGACGCCGCTTGTGCGATGATCATGGACCAGCATCCCGCCGTGTTTGGCGTGCAGGAAGCGCTGGATTTCCAGCTGACGTACTTCCAGGAGCACTGCCCGGGGTACAAGTATGTGGGCGTCGGCCGTGAGGACGGTATCCACGACGGCGAGCACATGGCCGTTTTCTATGACACCCAGCGCATCGAACTGAAGGAATGGGGCACCTACTGGCTCTCCGAAACGCCGTATAAGCCCTCCTTTGGCTGGGATGCCGCCTGCCGCCGGACCGCCACCTGGACGCTCCTGAAGGACCTGCAGACCGGCCGTCACTTCTATTTCGTCAATACGCACCTGGACCATGTGGGCAAGGAAGCCCGGAAGAACGGTCTCCTGCTCCTGGTGGACAAGATCGGGGAGATGAATCCGGAGGGATATCCGATGATCCTCACCGGCGACATGAACGTGTATCCGGACGATCCGTGCCTGACCGAGCTCCGGAAGCTCATGCAGGATGCCCGCCAGACGGCTCCGGTGACGGACAACGACGTTACCTGGCATGACTGGGGCAAGGTGTCCGGCCGTCCGCCCATCGACTATGTCTTCTATGCCGGCTTCGAGGGCTGTCAGAAGTTCGAGGCCATCCGCCAGCCGTATGCAGGTGTCGATTATGTTTCCGACCACTATCCGGTGAAGGCGACGCTTGTCTATGGACCGGAGAAACCGGCCGTGAAGCCCGCTCCCGTGGCGGAAGCACCTAAGTATGTGGTGGATGTGGAGGCGCACCGCGGCGGTATGGGCCTGTACCCGGAGGAGACCCTTCCGGCCATGCTCAATTCCGTGAAGCTGGGCGTGAACACCCTGGAGATGGACCTTTGCGTCACGAAGGACGGCGAGGTCATCCTTTCCCACGACAAGTTCTTCCATCCCCGTTATGCCTCCCATCCGGACGGGACGCCCGTCGTTGCCGGCGAGGCTCCGACTTGGCTCTGGCAGCTCCCGTACGAGGAAATCCTGAAGTGGGACGTGGGCATGAAATACAACCCCGGCTGGCCGGAGAAGCATTGCATGCCGGCCGCGAAGACGCGTGCCGCCGATGTGATCGCCGCCGTGGAGGCCTGGACGAAGGAGAATGGGCATTATCCCATGCACTACGACATCGAGATCAAGAGCGATCCGGATTACGACGGGGGAGTGGAAGGCCGTGATTGGCCTGAATATCACGAATTTACGGATAAGTGCATGGCCGTTCTCGAATCCCTGGACCTCGGCGACCGCCTCATGATTCAGTGCTTCGACGAGCGTGCCCTCAACTACATCAACGAGAAGTATCCCGGTCACATCCTGGCCTATCTGGTCGAAGGCTACGAGAAGGACTTCGACGAATTCATGGGCAAGCTCGATTTCACCCCGCAGTGGCTCAGCGCCCCGCACGAGAATGTGGATGCCGACCTCATCGCCAAGGCCCGCGCCCGCGGCATGAAGGTGAACACCTGGACCGTGGACGATCCCGACGAGATGCGCCGCCTCATCGACCTGGGCGTGGACGCCATCATTTCCAACTATCCCGACCGTCTGCTCTCCGTCGTGAAGGAGTATTGATGTGGCCTCATGTACGGCCTGCTTATTCAGTTAGTTATCTATGAAGATGCGGCAAGGGGGGCTCCTCCTTTTATGTTTGGCTGTTGCCTGCTCCCGGCAAACGGATGATGTGTCGCTGCCTCATCCGCCCATCACCCCGGCGTGGGCTCTGGGGCAGATCGTGTGGGAGGATGAGTTCAATACGCAGGAGTCGGCGATCCGGCTGGTCGATGGTTACTTGCAAAGGGAAATTCCGGTAAGCGGGATCATCATCGACAGTCCCTGGGCGACGAGTTACAACGACTTCCACTGGGATCCGGCGCGGTATCCGGTGCCGCAGGAGATGCTGGATTACTTCCGCGGGAAGGATGTGCATACGCTGCTCTGGCTCACCGGGTGCATGAACCATTCGGAAAGCGATGAGGATTGTCCTGTGGTGGAAAGCAGCAATTACCAAGAGGCTGTTTCCCAGGGGTTTGTAATCAATGACGGGGAAGAAAGCCATTGGTGGAAAGGCGCGGGCGTGCATCTGGATTTCACCAATCCGGATGCCGTGCAGTGGTGGTACGGGCAGGTGGACAAGGTGATGGCGCCCGGCGTGGACGGATTCAAGGTGGACCAGGGGGAAATCAACTTCGGCGACAGTGTCCGGACCAGCATCGGCTTGCTATCCAACCATCAGTTCCGCCCGTATTATTACGACGCCATGTTTGATTACGTGAATGACCGTCGGCCCGGCATGGGCATGATCCTGGCCCGACCCTGGTCTTTCCAGGGCGAAGGCTGCTTCTCCCATCCGGAGAAACTGTCCGTAGGCTGGTGCGGGGATTTCGTCGGCGACTGGAGCGGACTCAAGTTCCAGTTGGAGAACGTTTATCGTTCTGCCATGGCCGGTTACGGGGCCTGCGGTACGGAGGTGGGCGGCTTCATGGGCGCATCGCCCTCCAAGGAACAGCTCATCCGCTATGCGCAGTTCGCCGCCATGACCGCCAGCATGATCAACGGCGGCTACAATGGCCCTTTCTCCGGGCATCTGGCCTGGTGGCATGGACCCGATGCGGAAGAAATCTACCGGCAGATCGTGAACCTGCATTACAGTCTGATTCCGTATATCTTTTCCACCCTGGTAGAGGCGCATCTCCATGGCGGAACGCTGCTGCAAAATGTTGATCTGGAGGAAGAAAGTCACCTGCTCGGCCCGGACCTCTTCACTAAGGCCATCACTTCCGAGAGCGGTGATGTGAGTTTCAGACTGCCTGCGGAAGGGGAGTGGGTGGACTGGAATACCGGAGAAACCTTCCCCGGCGGCACAACTATCCATCGGCAGTATGGGCTGGATGAATTCCCGCTTTTCGTCCGGAAGGGCTCGGTCATCCCCTTGAAAGAAAATGGACAGTTCGTCCTTCTCATCACGCCGGGCGACAAGCCCTTGAAGGCAACATTCCACCTCCCGGCAGGGGAGGGTACGGACTACTTCGACTGCACCGTCTCCGTCCGCCCCAAGGCCCGGAAAGCGCGCGTAAAGTGCGATTCCACCCTCCCGGTCACCCTCCGGTGGAACGAGTAGACTGAAAGCCTTTCACCGACGGTTTTTACTTTTTGCTATATCTCGATCAAGGGCTCTCCCAAAGCTTCTGACAATTTGGCCAGTGAAGAAAGCGTATAGTTGGGAAAGCCTTTGGTCCACCGTGTAATTTGCGTTTCGTTGCATCCGACCTTTTGGGCAAGGTCTTTCTGAGTCATCCCTTTCTGTTTGAGAAGCAGGTCAATCTTGTCAATAATCGCCCGTGACCAGTCCATCTCCCGTTTCACCGCTGGAGAAACCTTTTCCAGTTGGGCATGGAGCAACGCATTTGTTTTCATATCCAGTATTCTTTGTTGTCGATATGTTTCAATTCTTTTTCCTCTACCGTTACGATACCGTCTTCAATGTCTTTCTTCAATAACCTGCCGAATTTTTGCAAATCCATTGTGTAACCATATAGTTTTACGTCTTCTTCATAGCTGGAAGTCCGTTTGATATCACCGTTCCCCAAAATCAGGATTTCATCGGAAATCCTTAGGCAGTAGAGTCGGATTCTTCCTGATTCGACAGGTAATGCGCACAAATCATCATTCATCCTTCCTTCCGGCCTGAAGTAGCGTTCCAACGCTCCTTTGTCCAAAATGATGGACAGTGCGTACAGTATTTTCTGATAATCCTCGTTTAATGAGGCCTCCTCCTCGAACTTGTTCAAGAATCGTTCAAATTCGGTCGTCTTGTCCATGGCGAAACTGATGGAATACAAACTCACTTTCTCCGATTGCTCAACAAGTTCCAATGTCGTTTTCTTTTTCATGGCAAAGGTAAAAATAATTTACTTAAATGTAAAGAATTCCGGCATCTCTTAGTATGCCATTGTTGCAAACATAGGTTCCCCTTCCCGGATTTGCAATTTCTTAAAAGTGTTTTGTGTTGTTTCAGTATGCTTTTTAATGAATCTGTACGTTTTTGATGATTCAAGCATGGGCGGGCAGATGCAATAAGTGATGAATCCGTCCCGGCCGCCTTGCAATTTTGGGAAAAACGATGTAACATGCTCCCGATTAGATGGCCATGAATAATTGTGCAGAAGCGGTCGATTTGCACAGATTCGTGGCAAATTCCCGAATAATTGTGCAAAAGCCCCTCTGCTGACACAAATTCTAGTCTGTCCTAAGGGGTAATCGGGCGATCGAGGCCCCATTTGCCCGAATTCCCGTGACGGGGGTGAATGCTTCGGTTTGCAAATTAGTATTTGTTATCATATATTTGCAAACAGTAAGTACGTATATTATGATAACATCTTCTGCAAACAGGGTTCAGACGGGATTCAGGCTCGAACCCATCGTGCTTGCCCGGGTAAAAGAGGCGGCCAGGCAACAGAACATCAGCGCCAATGAGTTCGTAAACAGGACGCTGAAGGAAGCTACCCAATCCATTGAGTCCGAACAGGAGAGGGAAGAGTGCCGGAAACACACGGAGGCCTTTCTGGATGCCGCATTCGGGTCGTGGGTCGGTGACGAATCGGAAGAAGAGATTCTGAAAGCCGGCAAATCCATGAAAACGGTCAGGGAGGTTTTACCGCTATGATCCGTTATCTATTGGATACCAATGTCTTGGTCGACATTCTGCGTGGAAGGGACAAGTCTGCAAGAAAGCGGCTCCTGGAACTGGGGATAGACCATTGCGCCATTTCCGACATCAGTGTTTACGAACTGTATTGCGGTGCGGCCTTCAGTGCCTGTCGGCAAAAGAATCTGGAGATTCTGGAAAAGACTTTCGAGCATTTGGCAGTCATCCCGGCCAGTGACGGATACTGGGAAGCGGCCACAGAGAAGAAACGGTTGGAAGAGGCCGGTACTCCCATCGAGGATTTTGACCTGTTGATCGGCTGTACGGCACTGAGTTACGGATTTACTCTGGTTACGAACAATCTCAAGCACATGCAGAGGATACAGGGGCTGAAAACCGAAGCCTGGAAATAGCAAGGGCAGACCACCGAAGGCCTGCCCTTGCCAAAACCGAATGATCGAACCTACCGGTAATACGCCTTCAGCGCGGCGATATCGGTTTCGGTCAGGACATCGGCCGTGAGGATGAATTCGTCCAGCTGGGCGGGGAGGCGGTGTTTGTACGTGCCGGTGCCGTCCTGCCCGATGCGGAAGGGGAGGGCGTCGAAAGAAACGTTCTGGAGGGCCTCCGGAATAGCTCCTCGCCCTTGCAGGGTAAAGTCTTCGTAAATGCGTACCTGCTGCGCTTTCCGGTCCACGACGAGGGCGACGTGCATCCAGCCTTCCTTGAAGTCGATCGGGAGGGGAGCAGTCACATCCATCCGCACCGACCTGCTTTTTCCACCCGCATTGAACTTGATGTCGTCCTCCCGGAGGGAGAAAACGAAACCGTCCAGGTAACCGTCGTTCCAGTCTTTGTTGGAAAGCAGGCACGGATCGCCGGAAACGCCGGCTGTCTTGAGCCAGAAAGCGGCTGAGAAAGAGCCGGTTCCGACGGAAATACCCTCCAACGTGATGTCTCCGTCGTCCAGGGCGGCACCCTGGCCGTAATAGGCATCGTAGTAATATAACTTGCCGGAGATGGCGGTCGTCACTTTTCCGAAGGCATCGGCCTCGTTGCCGTCCAGGGGCAGATAAGCGAGGACCTCGTGACCTCTGAGCAATTCCTGGATGTCATTCAGGGCAGGGGTCTCTTCGGTCTCATGCTTGCGGTCTTCGGAAACGGGGATCTCCTGCTCCTTGTGTTCTCCGCCCGTCACGTCCCAGAAAACGCCGGTGGGAACCCGTGAGGTCCATGTTTCCGGGCATTCCAGGCCCAGGGCGCAGACTGCGATGGCGGCGATGTCCCTGTTGTCCCCATCGACAATGGGAGTATCCCTGTCCACGGTTTTTCCCACCGCGCCGAAGAAGACGGTCGTTTCGGCCTCGGTGTCGCCTCCGTGGGTGCCGCCAGGCGTTCCACCGTGGTCGTTCACGACCATCAGGAGCGTATCGTCCAGCATGTTACGATCCTTCAGCGCCTGATGGATCCGGCCGATCAGACCGTCCACGGCCGTGATGGCCGAGAGGTGTTGTGTCGATCCGTATCCGCTGCCATGGCCGGCGCCGTCGCAGGAGTCGAAATGGACGAACAGGAGGGTGGGCTTTTCTTTGCCCAGGTAATCTATGACCGCCTCAGCTACCGCCGGGTCGTCGGACCCGTTCCATTTGTGGACCCCCAGACCGTCTTCGATGATGCCGATGTTCACCGGATCCCAATTGCAAAAAGAAGCCAGGACAGCATCAGGCATCGCTTCCCGCACCACCCGGAAAATGGACGGATACGGGCTGGCGGGATCATAGGGCATGCTGGCGACGATGGAGTTGGTAAGGCGGTGGAACTCAGGCAAAACCCCATGCAGCATGGAACCCCAGTTCTGGGCGCTGATGGTGGGATAGACAGCCTTCCACTCGTAAGTGACCGCACCCTTGTCGAAGATGACGTCGATGTTGGGCGTGGACGTTTTTTGGAAGAAAGCGCCCCCTCCATCGACCCCGAGGATGACAACATGTTTATAGGCGCCTTTGGAGGCTGGTTGCGAAACTACTTTTTCCGCCTCTTGTAAAATGCTGATTTCCAGGCTCTGCGACCCGGAAATGATATGGTACACGGCCTGCCGGCTGTTCCTGGCCGGATTGGCCTGCAAGGCAAAAGAAAGGAGGTCTCCCATCTTCCCCTGTTTCCTGGAGGGGACGATCCAGGCGTACGGCCCGTTGGCCGACAAGGTCCAGTCTCCTCCGGAAGTGACCATCGTCGCCCACGACTGGGCCTGACAGTCCAATACGGCGCTCTGTTCGGAAATCCGTAATTCCACCTCCGGGCTGGAGCAGGCGGCGAGCAGGGCGAAAAGGAAGGCGATGCGTAGGAATCTCATGGCCTTAATATACATATTTGATGATATTCCTGCAAGTTTTCTTCTAAAATCATCATAAATGTATATCGTTGGGTCGATAGGAAATCAACCGCTGATCTCCTCAAAAAAGTTTTCGGGCAAAAGCGGCGTGTTATGCCCGGAAAATGACGGATATCTTGCAAAATCGGGCAATCATGGACCCATTTGCCCGAATTCCCGGGCGAACATCACGACGACACAGATCTACGCCGAGGTCGTGGACGAAAAGAAATCCCGCGCCGTCCGGCTGATGGACGGGTTGCTGTGAGGCGGAAATAAAACGAAGAAAGATTATCAGAAATCGAAGTTTATTGTCAGAACAATAAGTAAATAACTGTCATTCACGGACTTTAGTTTGACAGAAAGAACTATTTCCGGTCGGTTTTTCGCGATTTGAGCACCAAGATACGCAAAAAGTGCATTAATGAGCCGATAATCTTTTTAATTTTGTAATCGACCGATTATATAATAAGTATTTTTAATATTAACCACAAATAAAAGTACTAAAAACTACCATATTATCCACATTATTAACCAATCATTATGCTTTCCAAAAAACTGTTCGGATTGTTTGCGGGTGTCATGATGCTCGCGGCATCGTTCTGGGCACAGGCCCAGAACATGACAGTGCGCGGAACCGTCTCTGACAACGTCGGCCCCATCGTGGGCGCGGTCGTCCTCAGCGGCGGAGCCAACGCAGTTACGGACATGAACGGTGCCTACACCATCAATGTCCCGTCCAACGCAGTCCTTGAGGTATCCTGCCTTGGTTATGTGACCCAGCAGGTCCCCGTCAACGGACGCTCCAACATCAACGTCGTCCTTGTCGAGGACGTCGAGGTCCTCCAGGAAGCCGTCGCCCTCGGTTACGGTGCCCAGACCAAGAAGAAGGACCTGTCCGCTTCCGTGGGTGTGATCAACAACGCGGAGCAGCTGGCCGCCCGTCCGGTGACTTCCACCACCGGTATGCTCCAGGGCCAGATCCCGGGTGTGGTCGTATCCTATTCCAACGGTTCCCCGACCAGCGGCCCTTCCATCCTCATCCGCGGCCAAGGTTCCCGTAACGGCGACTCCGTCCTGTGGGTCGTCGATGGCGTCCCGGGCGGTCCGATCACTTCCATGAACGACGTCGAAAGCATCGTCGTCCTGAAGGATGCCGCCTCCGCCGCTGTGTACGGCGCTACTTCCGGTGCCGGCGGTGTCATCATCGTCACCACCAAGAAGGCCAAGAAGGGCATTCACGTGGAATACGACCTCCTCACGGGTATCCGCCACGCCGGCAACCTGCCGGAGCCGCTGACGGCCCAGGAAGAAATCGAGGTCAAGAAACTCTCTTATGCCAATGCCGGCCTTACCCTCCCTGCCGGTTGGGATCCGAACGTGAACCCCTGGATCGGCGTCCAGCGCACCAACTGGATGGACGAAATCTACCGGGATCCGCTCTATCAGCGTCATGACGTGGTTCTCAACTACGGTACCGACGTTTTCAAGAGCCGCCTGAGTTTCAACTACTCCGACAACCCGGGCGTGCTGGTAGGCACCTTCTCCAAGAACTACGGTGTCCGCTACAACGGCGAATATCAGATGAACAAGTGGCTCAAAATCACCGAGAACCTCCACTTCAATACCGGTAACAGCCGCGGAACCGACACCGGTTCCGAGCATACCGGCACCATCCTCTCCGCCCTGTACATGCCGCCGTCCGCCGAGGCTTACGCCACTTCGGGCCCCTACAAGGGCATTTTCGGCGGTTCCTTCACGGAAGATCCCGATTACATCGCCCAATACGGCAACTGGGCCGGTCTGCATGGCGACGTGGTGAACCCGCTGCGTTCCCTGCTGGCCAACACCGAATTCAACCAGCCGCTGAACTTCTGGACCACCACCGGCGTGGAGATCAGCCCCATCAAGGGGCTCAAGCTGGTGGACCAGTTCACCTACACCCTCAGCTCGGGTTACACCAAGGGATTCACGCCGCGCCGCCCCGAGGTGGGTAAGCGTGAAATGACCAACCGTTTGAGCGAGGCCGCCTCCACTTCCAACTCCTGGCGCAACGAGACCACCCTCACCTTCGACCGTACCTTCGGCAAGCATACGGTGGGACTGCTGGGCGCCGTCACCTTCAACAAGCAGTGGGGACGCGGCTTCAGCGCCAGCGCCATCGACCTCGCCATCGAGAACGAGTCCATGCAGTATTTCGCCTTCGGCAGCAGCCCGAGCATCAGCGACTGGTACAGCGGCCCGGATGCCAACGTGGCTTTCGTTGCCCGTGGCTCCTACAGCTTTGACGACCGTTACTTTATCACCGCCTCCTGGCGCCGTGACTATGCGGGTCGTCTCCCCAACGCGCACAACTACGGTGACTTCCCGGCCGTTACCGGTGCCTGGAAGATCTCCAGCGAGCCTTTCTTCCCGAAGAACGACGTCGTCACCTTCATGAAGCTCCGTGCTTCCTGGGGTCGCGTGGGTAACCTCGGCTCCATCGGCTGGAACTACAAGTCCCCGGCCCTCTCCGACCAGGGCGACCACAATGACGGTTCCATCGCCGGCCGTGAAAACCGCCGCAAGCAGGGTACCACCTGGGCCCTCACGACCGCTCTGAACCAGGAACTCACCTGGGAAACTTCCGAGACCTTCGACGCCGGTCTGGACATCGACCTGTTCAAGGACCGTCTGTCCATGTCCCTGGATGTCTATAACAAGAAGACCTTCAACCTGATCCAGGATCAGCCGATGGGCTGGCCGACCACGATCGGCATCAACCCCAAGAAAGTGAACCTGGGTGAGATCAACAACAAGGGTATCGAGTTCATCGCCACCTGGAAGGACAAGGTCTCCAAGGACTTCAACTACTATGTGACCGGCAACGTGGCTTATAACAAAAACACGGTCATTTCCACGGGTATCACGGATGATGAGGGCAATGCCGCTCCCTGGGTAGGTGGCGGCAACTACGGTCTCGTCACTACGGCCATCTACCGCAGTGAGGTGGGACAGCCCCTGAATTCCTTCTACCTGATCCCGTCCGACGGTATCTTCCAGAGCGAAGAGGACATCTATGACCATCAGAAGGACGGCAAACTTATCCAGCCCGCCGCCCGTCCCGGTGACATCCGCTTCGTGGACACCAACAACGACGGCAAGATCGACGTGAACGACCGCGTTTACTGCGGCGATCCCGCTCCCAAGTTCACCTTCGCCCTTACTTACGGCTTCAACTGGAAGGATTTCAACTTCTCCATGATGTGGCAGGGTGTGGCCGGCAACAAGATTGCCTACATGGCCAAGCAGCTCATCCTCACCGACGTCTATGGTACCTTCTCCCGCAGCCGCGGCATCCTGGATGCCTGGAGCCCGACCAACCGCGCCTCCACCATTCCGATCATCTCCAACAATGATCCGAACCAGAACATGGCCACCCCGTCCGACTGGTACCTCGAGGATGGTTCCTACCTGCGCCTGAAGAATCTCACGATCGGCTACGACCTCACCCGGGCGCTCCAGACGATCCCGCACTTCGCCGAGCGCGGCAGCTCCTGCAACATCTACTTCTCCGCCGAGAATCTTCTCACCTTCACCAAGTACTCCGGCATGGACCCGGAAGTGGGCGGTTACGACACCCTCACCTACCCGGTTTCCAAGGTGTTCGCTTTCGGTGTGAAAATCAACTACTAATCTGACGTGAATATGAAAAAATATATCGCTATAGCCCTTGCGGCACTCTGCGCTTTCAGCTTCACTGCCTGCGAAAAGTTCCTGGACTATGCCCCTCAGGGATCGCCCACTGTGGACAACTATTTCCTGAACGATGATCAGGCGAACAACGCCGTCGACATCATCTACTACCGTCTGTTTGAGCGTGATGGCATGTTCTCCCGCGATATTTACTGGGAGCAGGCCTGCGCCAATGACATGGTCTGGGGCAAAACCCGTGGTTTCAACCCCCTGGCCACCCTCACTTATACCGGTAACGAAAGTCCGCTGGTAGATACTTTCGGACGTATTTACAGGTACGGTCTGTCCCGTGCCAACTGGGTCGTGAACGCCCTGCTCCAGAAGCAGGAAAAAGAAGGTCTGTCCGATGTGGAGCATCGCGTCCTGGGCGAGGCCTACTTCCTCCGCGCCCAGTTCCACCTCTTGGCGGCCTACCGCTACGGCACCAAGGAGCTCGGTGTCCCGTTTGTCGCCTACGAGGATGTCGAAGGCGGTTACAACTACGAGATTCCCGAACAGCTTCCTTCCGTGACGGACAATTATGCCTACATCATTTCCGACCTGGAGAAGGCCGAAGAGATCCTTCCCCTTTTCGAGAGCTACGGTGCCAATGACCGCGGCCGTGCCCACAAGGCTTCCGCCGCTGCCCTGATGGCCAAGGCCTATGCCTACTGGGCCATGTGGGACACCTCCAAATGGGACAAGGTCATCGAGTGCGTCAACCGCCTCGAGAGCTCCTATGGCCGTGACCTGGTCCCCAACTATCCGGACCTCTTCGCCCCGGATTGGCAGAAAGGATTCTGGAACAAGGAGTACTGCTGGGGTATCCCCGGCGAAGGCGGCCCTGACGGCGGCGGCGGCGGTGGCGTTGAACTCACCGGTGTCATGCTCGAGGACAAGGGCTGGGGCAAGTTCAACGGCTGGGGCCAGATCAAGCCTTCCTACGACCTCTATGAGGAGCTTGCCAAGGACAACTGGGACGAGGACGGCGACGGCACCGTGGACCGCAACATCCGCCTCCGTACGACCATCCTGGAATACAACGACGAGTTCCAGTATTTCGGTGAGACCATGCGCTTCGCTTCCCCGCAGAACATCGAAGCCGGCTTCCAGTGCAACAAGTACATGCAGGCCTTCGCTCCGGCGGACTGCATTGCCCGCGGCTGGGTCCTGGACAATTCCAACTATCCGGTTACCCGCGTGATGTGGCCGATCGTCCGCTTCGCCGACTGCCTCCTTCTCCGTGCCGAGGCCAACCTGGTCAAGGGTAACGCCGCAGCCGCTGCGACGGATATCAACAGGATCCGCCGCCGCTCCAACCTGCAGCCGCTCGCCGGCAACGCGACTTGGACCGACCTCTACCACGAGCGCCGCTGCGAACTCGCCTTCGAGTTTGCCGCCGACCACGCTTTCGACTGCAAGCGCTGGGCCGTCTCCGGCGCCCCTGAGATTGCCGCTCTCGCCAAGGCGGAGCTCAACAGCCACCCGCGCATCCGCAAGTATGCGGACCGTACTGATCCCGAATCCTCCTACGTGATTGCTCCTTACGAGGACTACCTGGCTCCGGTCAAGGTCTGGGACGGCAATGAGAAATGCCTCACTTTCCCCTATCCGACCGACGAAATCACCAAGTCCATGGGCAAGCTCCAGAACCCTCCGTCCTGGCGTTAATCCTTAAATGATGAAGAAAATGAAAAAGATAGTATTTGCACTTTTGGGAATGGCCATCCTCTCCGTCGGTTGTACGACCAAGGAGCAGGAACCTTACCAGAATCCATACCGAATCATCGTGGACTACCTGCCGCAGACGGTTACCATTCAAGGAATCTCCGGCACGGTCACTCCTGATGCCAATTACGACTGGATTACTTCTAACGGTAACGGGAGCTTCACCCTGCGCCGCAACACCACCGGTCTCATCCGCCGCGCCGAATTCACCGTGTCCGGCCAGACGGACAAAGCCATCGTGAACCAGCGCGCCCACAGCCTGGACGGTGTCGTGACCACCGCCCTGGCCCGTAACGGTAACGGTGAAGCCGACATTCGCCTCAGTTTCTCCACCAGCTTTGCCGATGACTACGAGGGCTGGGGCGTGATCTATGGCAAGGAGAATGATGTGAACAAGGGCACCAAACTTCCCGGTTCCGGCACTCCGCAATCCATGAACCTGATTACCATCGATGGTCTTGAGCTCGGTACGGACTACTTCGTCTGGGGTTATGTAACCTCCACCGAAGGTGACATCGTACTGGGGTCCAACACGACCGGTATCATCCCGCCCGTGACCGTGAAGGCCGGTGACAACCTGCAGTCCATCATCGACGGCGCCAAGGAATACGCCGAGGTCCGCGTCGAGGCCGATGCGGTATTCCAGGGCCCGATCTTCCTGCGTGACAATGTGACGCTCTCCGGCGGATGGGTGGACAACTTCAACGAGCAGGATCTGGAACACCGCAGCATCATCGACGGCGGCGGTAAGAACCGCGCCGTTATCTCTGGAATCCTGGCAGACGGCTCCCGCCCGGGCTTCAAGAACGCCGTCATCAACGGCTTCGAACTCCGCAACGGCTTGGGTTCCAACCTTGTGTTCAACGGCAAGCTCGCTGTCGAGTGGTGCTATATCCACGACGGTACCAACAGTGACAAAGGCGGCGGCATCATGGCTACGGAGTCCGAAGGTGACGAACTGGTCCTCGCGAACAGCATCATCGCCTACAACAAGGCCGACGCCCATGCCGGCGGCGTAAGCGTCTCCGGTGCCGGCACGAAGGTGACGGTGGTCAACTGCCTCTTCTACGGGAACGCGTCCATCGCCCAGTACGGCTACACGGCGGCCATCCATGGCCAGTCCGGCGTGAAGGCCTACCTGTGCAACAACACCTTCGTAGAGAACGTGAACTGGCGCGACGGTTCTTCCGCCACCTCCACGCCCTGGAGCGCCATCATGTTCCGCAACGGCGGCACCCATATCGAGATGGTGAACTGCATCTCCGCCGGTAACAAGTACTTCCTGCCGGGTGTTGCTGACCGTCCGGACGAGCATCCCGACCGCTATGACATGCCGATCAAGCCTGAATTCATCCTCGAACTGCAGGCGCAGCAGGTGGACCTGAATGTCGTGGCCGGTGACGATCCCGACTGGGTGTGCCAGAGCAACCTGTTCGGAGGTGTCGATGCCAACAATTTCATCGGCCGTGCCGGTAACGGTGCAGCCCAGAACAAGGCTCAGGCTGCCTGCACCTTCGTTCACAACAATGATTACGCTTCCATCTTCGTGGACGCCGCGAACAAGGACTTCCGTCCTGCCGGCCCGGCCCTCAAGGTGGGTGAGAACAGCGATCTCGTAAACGGCATGCTGGGTGCCTACACCCTGGATCTCGCGGGTAAACCCCGTGCAACAGACGGAAAGATCTACGCCGGCTGCTATCAGCCGTAACCGTTGGTTGGTTCAATAATTGGTTTTGCAGGGGCGTTCCTTCGGGGACGCCTCTGTTTTTTATCCTGCCATCCGGCCGCTTTTTGGGGAAAAATACATAACTTTGTAATTATGATGAACGTTCGTAACCACATCGCGGCAGCGTTATTCTCGCTGGCAGCCGTCACCCTTTTCAGTTCCTGTCAGAACCGCTGGACGTCCCTGGAGCAGGGATTTCAGACGCCGCCGGACTCCGTCCGGGCGGCCGTGTACTGGTACTGGCTGGACAACAAGATTTCCAAGGAAGGTGTCGTGAAGGACCTGGAGGCCATGAAGCGCGTGGGCATTACGCGGGCGTTCATCGGCAACCAGTCCACCGACGGATGGGACGAAGGGCTGGTTCCGCTCTTCTCCGACGAGTGGTGGGACATTACCCATACGGCCATCAAGAAGGCCGGTGAGCTGGGCATCGAAATCGGCATGTTCAACTGTCCGGGCTGGAGCCAGTCCGGCGGCCCCTGGGTCACCCCGGAGCAGAGCATGAAGTATGTGGCCGGCCATTATCAGGAGGTGGAAGGAAATGGGACCGAACAGTTGCTGGAACTTCCGGATGTCGCGGCCGACCGTATCATTGCGGTGCAGGCCTGGCGGAAGGTTCCCGGGGAATCCCGCAGCTGGACGCTGAAAACCCGCGGGGGAGTTCCGGCGGTCCTGAAAATGACGGTTCCGTTCACCGTCCGTTCGCTCATCCTGGAAAGCGACAATACCCAGTGGACACCGGTTACGCTTTCCCTGGACGGCCAGGAACTGGCTTCCTTTACCTACGACCGCCACAACATGGGCCTGAACGTGGGCTTCAAGCCGCTGGCTCCCTGGGTGGAGGGGCTGAAAGAAACGCCGGCAGGAACCTATGAGCTGCGTCTGGAGGACCCTTCCGACGGCACTTTCACCGTTACCCTTACCGAGAAGGCGTACATGCCCCGCTATGCGGAGAAAACCCTTGCCAAGATGTTCCAGGATCCGCTTCCGCTCTGGGACGCCTATCTGTGGAAGACCCCGGAATATGTCAATTACCGGTACGGCGTGGACCCGATGTTCCTGCAGGACCTGACCCCGCTGCTGAGCGGCGGGCAGTTGCGATGGCAAGTGCCTGACGGGGCGTGGACCGTTCTCGTCAGTTACATGGAATCCACGGGCGTTACCAATTCCCCGGCCGTACCGGAAGGAACGGGCCTGGAGGTGGACAAGATGAGCCGGAAGCACCTGGCTGCCCATTACGACGCTTTTGTCGGTGAACTGCTGCGCCGGATTCCGGCCGAGGACCGGACGGCCTGGAAAGTGGTCGTGGAAGACAGCTATGAGACCGGCGGCCAGAACTGGACCGACGATATGAAAGAGGCCTTTGTCGAGGCCTATGGATATGATCCTGTCGAGTATCTCCCGGTCCTGCAAGGGGAGGTGGTGGGCTCCATGGAGGAAAGCGAGCGCTTCCTCTGGGACCTCCGCCGCCTGGTGGCGGACCGCGTCGCCTATGACTATGTGGGCGGTCTGCGGGAAAAGGCCCATGCGGACGGCCTGGAAACCTGGCTGGAGTGCTATGGACACTGGGGATTCCCGAGCGAATTCCTCCTGTACGGGAGCCAGAGCGACCAGATCGCCGGCGAATTCTGGAGCGAAGGGACCCTCGGCGACATCGAGAACCGGGCGGCTTCCTCCTGTGGCCACATCTATGGGAAGAACCGCATCTGGGCAGAATCCTGCACGGCCGGCGGCCCGGCTTACAACCGTTATCCGCGCCTGATGAAACAGCGCCTGGACCGTTTCTTCACCGAGGGCATCAACGCCAGCCTCCTGCACCTGTATATCCAGCAGCCCGATGACCGCCAGCCCGGCCTGGACGCCTGGTTCGGCAATGAATTCAACCGGAACAACACGTGGTTCGACGGAATGGGATCGTTCATCGAATACCTCCGTCGCTGCAACTTCATGCTGCAGCAGGGCCGCTACGTTGCCGACGTGGCCTATTTCATCGGCGAGGATGCCCCCAAGATGACCGGCGTCTGCGATCCGCCGCTCCCGAAGGGCTACAGCTTCGATTATGTCAATGCCGATGTCCTCCGGAACCATGCCCGCGTCCGGAACGGCCGCCTGGTGCTGGACAGCGGGATGGAATACCGCGTCCTGGTGCTGCCCAAGCAGGAAACCATGCGTCCGGAAGTCCTGGAAGCCATCGCCGGCTTCGTAGAAGCGGGTCTCTCGGTCGTGGGACCGGCGCCGGTGAAATCGCCCAGCATGCAGCACGGCATCTTTGAGGCCGACGAGCGCGTGAAGGAACTCTCGGAGAAGATATGGAACGGCAGTGCGAAGGGCCTGGCCTATCCCGACGGAACCCCGCTGAACCGTGTCATGGACGACTTGGGCGTCCGCCCCGATTTCACGTACGAGGGGGAGGGGAAGCTCCTGTTCATCCATCGGACACTGGGTGCCGATGGCGATATCTACTTCATCTCCAATCAGGAAGACGCTCCTGTAACCGTCACGCCGTCCTTCCGTGCGGATCCGGCTTTCCGGGCGGAGCTCTGGGATCCGCTCACCGGAAAGGTAAAGGGCTGGGATGGAAAATCCCTCTCCCTGGACCGCCTTCAGAGCGTATTCGTCATCTTCCGGAAGAACGCCGCCAGACCTGTCGGTTCCCCTCGTCCTGCGGCGCAAAGCGGAACGCCTCTCCCCGGTCCCTGGACCGTTGATTTCGCCGCCTCGGCGGGGAATCCGGCCTTCACTCGGACTTTTGACAATTTGACGGACTGGACGGAGCATCCCGATCCGGCGGTCCGCACCTACTCGGGACAGGCCGTGTATCGGAATACCTTTATGGTTTCCCGGAAGGGGAACGTCACCCTGGACCTGGGTGAGGTTATGGTCCTTGCAACGGTCCGGGTGAATGGCAGGGAAGCGGGAGGCGTCTGGACTTATCCGTACCGGCTGGACATTACCGACCTGGTGCAGGAAGGAGAAAACACGCTGGAAATCACCGTATTCAACAATTGGCGGAACCGTCTCATCGCCGATGAGGCACTGCCGGAGGACCAGCGTGGAACCTGGACCAATATCCAGCCTTACGGCGCCGGCGAGGCGCTTCAGGCATCCGGGCTTTTGGGCCCTGTCACCTTGTATTCCGAGTAAGCTCGCGTCTCTCTTTTCCGGGCTCGATTTCATGAAAGGTTGCTTCGAATTTTGGGAGCAACCTTCCTTTTTTTGCTGATTTGCGCAAATCGAACCCTACTATTCGCAAATTACTATACTTTTTAAAAAGTATTTATTAATTTTGTAAATGCCAGAACCATTTAATTAAATCTGTTTAAGAAGTTTCTTGCCGTGGCACGTCTACTACTTATGACCGATTTTTCCGAGGCTTATGCAAACAAGCTGCTCCAGGGGATTATGCGCTATTCCCATGAGCATAAGCCTTGGGTGGTATGTAAGGTCCCGCTTCAGCTGCGGGACAGTGGCCGTCTGGAAGAAGTCGTCCGTTTCGCCGTCGCCTGGAAAGCCGATGCCATCATCGGCCAGTTCCGTTCGGTGGACGATGTGGACGGTTTCCGCCGGAATGGCATCATCCCCATCGCCCAGGATTACCGGCAGCATATCCCGGGTATCGTAAACATCAGCGGAGATTACGCCCTTTCGGGGCGCATCTGTGCCGACTATTTCATCGAAAAGGGTGTCAAGAGTTTCGCCTTCTTCGGCCTGCATGGTTTTGTCTGGTCCGACGAACGCCGCGACAGCTACTTCGCCCAGATCCGGAGCAGGATGCCGGACGCGTCCACTTCGCTGCTGGAAAAGTATGACGCGGATGAGGCGTGGTGGTACGATCTGGAACGGATCACGAAATGGCTGCGTTCCCTTCCCAAACCGGTGGGAATCCTTGCCTGTGACGACCAGCGCGCCTACTACATCATGGAAGCCAGCAAATTGGGCGGAGAGGGCATGCGCATCCCCAACGACATCATGGTGCTGGGCGTGGACAATGATGAAACCGTGTGCCAGCTCACCTCGCCGGCCCTCTCGTCCCTGAACCAGGCGACGGAGGATGCCGGTTACAATGCCGCCAAGGTGATTGACCAGCTTCTGGCCCTGCCGCCCTCCCAGCGCTTCAAGGAGGTGGAGGACATCGTCGTGCGTCCGACCTTCATCACGGCGCGAAGCTCCACGGATGCGTTCATCCATGGCAACCCCTACATCAGCCGGATGATGTATTTCATCAGCAACAACCTTTCCAACCATTTGAGCGTCAATGATGTCGTGGATCAGGTCCCGATGTCCAGGCGTCTGGTGGAGAGTATCTTCCGGCAGGAGGTCGGGATTTCCATCTACCAATATATCATTCGTGCGCGCGTGGAGCGGATGAAAGACTTGATCGTAAATGGGCATTCCCCGCTGGAGGCGGCGGACGAGCTCGGGATGGACTACAAGATCATCGCGCGCAATTTCAAGAAACTGACGGGAATGACCCCGGGCGAGTTTGCCCGGAAGGAGTTCCTGGAACGATAAACCTGTTGTATTTTATGAAACGAAACCTTCTCTTCGTCCTTTTGGCGCTGGTCGCACTGGTCTCCTGCAGCAAGGAAGACAATGACCGCCGCCTCGTAATCATGACCTTTGACGGCCTGCGCTGGCAGGAACTTTTCTCCGGCGCCGATGAAGCCCTCGTCACGGACACCCGCTTTGTCAAGGATCCGGAGGCGCTCAAGGCCGCTTACTGGCGGGACACGCCCGAGGAACGTCGCGAAGTGCTGCTTCCTTTCCTGTGGAGCTATGGCGCACAGCATGGCTACCTGATTGGCAACCGCCAGAAGAACAGCCTGATGCGGGTGGCGAACACCATGAATTTCTCCTATCCGGGCTACAGCGAGATGTTCTGCGGCTGGCCGGACGATGCGCGCATCAACAGCAATGACCCCAATCCGAATCCGAACGTCAGTGTTCTGGAAGTGGTCAATCAGGATCCGAGGTACAAAGGGAAGGTGATGATGCTCTCCTCCTGGGAGTCCATCCGTTTCGCCGTGAACAACGAACGGGGCGGTTTCCCGGGCAGTTCCGCCCACGAGCCCCTGTACGTGGATACGCCCATGAGCGCGATGATCCAGGAGATGGATTCCCAGATCCCCGGCTTCGGCGGCGCGGAGCGGGCCGACCATTCCACGGCGGCCTTCGCCCTGGAAACCCTCCGGGAGGCCCATCCGAAGGTCCTGTACGTGGGATTCGGTGATACCGACGAGTTTGCCCATGCCGGCACCTACGACCGTTATCTGGAAGGCGCCCACTGGACGGACCGTTTCATCCGCTACATCGTGGAAACCTGCGAGGCCGATCCCTTCTACAAGGGCAAGACCACCTATATCCTGACCTGCGACCATGGCCGTGGCCGCGGCGCGGCGTTCACGGGCCATGGCTCCAGTGTCCGCGGATCCGAGCAGACCTGGTTCATCGCCTTCGGCAAGGGCGTTCCCGTGCTGGGCGAGACCCATGACAATGGTACGTTCTATACCAAGCAGTTTGCGGCGACGATCGCCGACATCCTGGGCATCGACTTCACTCCGGGGAACGGCGAGAAGTGCGCCCCCTTCGACCCCGCCTTCTACCAGGAACCTGAAAAGCCGGTTTCCGAAGGCACCTTCGAGGCCGTCCAGGCCAGCCCCAAGGGTCAGGGACTCCGTTACGTCTATCATGAGGCGGACGGGATCATGAGTGTTCCCGAGATGCTGGCCGCTCCCGTGAAGGCGCGCGGCATCGCTCCGGAGTTCTCCACGGACATGAAAAAGCGCGAGGACCACTTCGGCATCGAGTTCGACGGTCTCATGAAAATCGAGAAAGACGGCCTGTACCAGCTTTCCCTGGCCTGCGACGACGGTGCCATCCTCTTCCTGGACGGCAAGGAGCTGTGGAACGTGGACAGGGACGGTGGCGGATTCCGCTCGGGCTGGTACCAGTTCGCTGCGGGATACCATCGACTGAAGGTGCAGTACTGGGAGAATTACGGCGGTGAGGACATGCAGGTGGGCCTCGTCGGAGAGGGATTCGAGTACGACAATCTCCCTTCCGGGATGCTCTGCCATGAGTAGCAGGCCCCTCATCTTCATGGCGTTGGTGCTGGCTCTCGTTTCCTGTGCAGGGAATCGGGAGCCCGCCCGTTTAGTGAATGTCTTCAATGGAACGGGTTTTGCCGGGAACACATACCCCGGTGCAACCGTCCCTTACGGTGCCGTCCAGCTGAGCCCCGATACCGATGTGGACAACTGCTCCGGCTACCGGTACAAGGATGACCGCATCCTCGGATTCAGCCACACGCACCTCTCGGGGACGGGCTGTCCGGATTTCGGTGATTTCCTGGTGACCCCGGGTATCGACAGCGTGACGGCGCTGCCTTTCTCGCATGCCCATGAGACGGCCTCGCCGGGCTATTACAAGGTCTCTTTCCCGGAGCGCAGGATCACGGCGGAACTCACGGCCCTGACGCATGTGGGCGTGCACCGCTATTCTTTCACCGGCCCCGGCACCCGGATGATCCGGATCGATGCGAACCATTGCGTGGGCGGCTGGTGCACGCCTGTCCGCGTCTATATCGACGAGATGGGCGGGGAGGTGACGGCTTCCCGCCGGGTGAACGGCTGGGCTGACAACCGGGATATCTATCTGAGCGCCGTCTTTTCCGCCCCTATCGTGGATGAATCCCGACCGGAGCCGGGCGTGCTGCTGTTGACGTTCCCTCCTGAGACCAAGGAGGTTACCATCCTTGCCGGCATTTCCGGCGTGGCCCCTGAAGGGGCGTGGTCGAACCGGCTGGCGGAGACGTACGGCATCGGTTTCGACTTTGACAAGGCCCTTGCCTCGGCCCAGGCCCGCTGGGCCGAGGCGCTCGGCTCCATCCAGGTGAAAGGCGGACCGGCCGATGTCTTTTACACGAATTTCTATCATACGTTCCTGACGCCCAACCGCCTGGACGACATCGACGGCCGCTATCGGGACGAATCCGCACGCAACCGGCAGCTTCCTGAAGGACGGCATTTCTACTCGACCTTGTCCATCTGGGATACCTTCCGCGCCTGGCATCCGCTCCAGACCATCCTGGCCCCGTCCTTTGTCGCGGACATGGTGAACAGCATGCTGGACGATTACGACTGCCGGGGAGAACTGCCCGTCTGGCCCCTGGCCAGCGACGAGACGGACTGCATGATCGGCTACCATAGCGTATCGGTCATCGCGGATGCCTGGCTCCGCGGGATCCGGGATTTCGACGGCGAGAAGGCCCTGCAGGCCATGGTCGTCTCCTCCAACAAGCGCAATGCGAATGCATCGGAACTCTACAACGCCTACGGGTACATCCCGGCCGACCTCAAAGTGGAAGCCGTCTCCCAGACGCTGGAATTCTGCTATGACGACTGGTGCATCGCCCGGATGGCGGAATCGCTGGGACACAGTGACATAGCGGCGGAATACGACGCCCGTTCGCTGCGTTGGCGCGCCCTGTTCGACCCGAATACGGGTTTCCTCCGCGGCAAGAAGACGGACGGCAACTGGACGGAGCCCTTCGACCCGCTCGCCGGGTCCCGGGATTACACGGAGGCGACGCCCTGGCATTACCGTTTCTTCGTCCCGCATGACATGGCGGGCCTGGAAGCGCTCCTGGGCGGCCGCGATGCGCTGTACGGCGCACTGGATTCGCTCTTCACCTATTCGCCGGCCGGCCAGAAGGAACTCCATGCCGATATCGGCGGTATCATGGGCCAGTATGCCCATGGCAACGAGCCCGGCCAGCAGATGCCCTTCCTGTTCAACTGGGTCGGCGCTCCTTCCCGGACGCAGGAAACGGTCCGGACCATCTTGACCACGATGTATTCCACGGCTCCGGACGGCATCTGCGGCAACGAGGACTGCGGCCAGATGGGAGCCTGGTACGTCCTGGCGTCCCTGGGCCTGTACCCTGTTTGCCCCGGCACCGGCGAGTACCAGCTCGTCGCACCGCTCTTCCGGGAGTCGGTCATCCGCCTGGGGAACGGCCAGACCTTGACCATCCAGGCGGACCATCCGAAGTACGCCTATATTGCCGATGTCACCCTGAACGGCCGGCCGGTATCCCGTAACTTCCTGACCTATGACGAGATCATGGGCGGGGGAGTCCTGTCTTTCCGCTTGTCGGAGAAACCTTGCCATGACCGGGACGGCCTTCCGGCCCCTTACTCGCTGACGCATGATACGCTGGTGTGTCCGCCCGCCATCCTGGGCAAACTCGTCCTCTTTGACGACGCGGCGGAGGTGACCATGACTTCCCGCACCGAGGGCGCATCCATCCGATACACCCTGGACGGCAGCGAGCCCGACGCGGCCAGCCCGCTTTACACGGGGCCCTTTCGGATCACGGAATCCTGCGTCATCAAGGCGCAGGCCTGCAAGGACGGTCTTCCGGCCTCTCCGGTGACCACCCGGACGGCGCACAAACTCTATTTCCATCCGGCGGGGGACCGCACGGGGATGAAGCCCGGCTGCCGATATACGTATCACGCCGCCAATTTCGTCCTGCTGGAGCAGGTGGAGCCGGATCCGCCGGAGGCCTCCGGCGTGATGGAGGTCCCTTCCATCGCCGGGGCTCCGGATGCGGACCATTTCGCCTATGTCTTCACGGGTTACATCGACATCCCCGAAGACGGCATCTGGTCTTTCTACACGAAGAGCGACGACGGCAGCGCGCTGTATATCGACGGTGTCTGCGTCGTGAACAACGACGGCTCGCACAGTGCGGTGTCCGTGGAGGGGAGCCTTCCGATGGAGAAGGGCCTGCACCCTTACAAACTCCTCTACTTCGACGACTATGAAGGGCAGGAACTCTCCTGGGGCTGGAAGGCTCCGGGCGCGGCAGATTTTTCGCCGGTCCCTGCCTCCCGGCTCTTCTATAAGTGATTGTTGTATTTGATTGATAGCTTTTTATAAGTGCTGAAAATGAAGAAGTTCTGTTTTACGGTAGGATTGTTTTTGTCCATGGTGGCGGCGCTGGCGCAGCCGCAGCTGCGGAAAGACAACATCGACGAGGTCGTGAAGGCCATGACCCTGGAGGAGAAGGCGTCCCTGCTGGTGGGAACCAGTTCCGACAACCTGGTTCCGGGCCTGGCGGGGGGAACGCGGGCCATCCCGCGTCTGGGAATCCCGCAGACCGTTTTCTCCGACGGTCCCGCCGGTGTCCGGATCGACCCGGAAAGGGATCCGGCCCATACGGTGGCGACGGGATTCCCGGTGGGAACGCTCCTGGCCAGTTCCTGGGATACGGACCTCGTGGAGCGCACGACCGCCGTCCTGGGCAATGAGGTGCTGGAATATGGCGTGGACGTCCTGCTCGCTCCGGGCATGAATATCCACCGCAACCCGCTCAACGGACGGAACTTCGAGTATTTCTCGGAGGATCCGGTCCTCTCCGGCAAGATGGCGGCTGCCTATGTGCGGGGTATCCAGAGTAACGGAACCGGTACCTCCATCAAGCATTATGCGGTGAACAACCAGGAGACCAACCGGACGGAAAATGACGCCCTCGTGAGCCGCCGGGCCCTCCGGGAGATCTACCTGAAGAATTTCGAGATCGCCGTGAAGGAAGGGAAGCCCTGGACGGTGATGAGCTCCTACAACAAACTCAACGGGAAATACACCCAGCAGGATTACGAACTCCTGACCACCGTCCTCCGGGACGAGTGGGGATACGATGGCATCGTGATCACAGACTGGGGACTCAAAGACAATACGGTCTTGTCCGTCAAGGCCGGCAACGACCTGATGGACCCGGGCTCCCAGGTGGAGATCGACCGCATCCTCTCCGGTGTGCGGGACGGACGCATTTCCATGGAGGAAATCGACCGCAATGTCCGGCGGATCCTGGAGTACGTCGTCAAGACGCCCCGTTTCCGCCAGTATCCCTTCTCCAGCCATCCCGACCTGGAGGCCCATGCCCGGATGGCGCGGGAAGCCGCGGCCGAGTCCATCGTCATGCTGCGGAACGAACGGCATGCACTGCCCCTTACGGGGCATGAAAGAGTGGCCCTGTATGGCGTTTCCAGCGAGAATTTCATCGCCGGCGGAACCGGTTCCGGCGATGTGACCAAACCTTATGTGGTTACGATGACGCAGGCCCTGGAGAACGCCGGTTTCAAGCTGGACGAGGGCCTCAAGAAGTATTATGCTATGGAAGCGCCGGCTCTGAAGCACCGCTTTACGATCGAGCCAGTGGAGGATAACGAGTATCGGGAGGAACCCTTCCTGACCGCCTCGTCCATCGGGTTCCAGGCTTCGCTGAACGATGTGGCCGTGGTCGTGTTCGGACGGCAGGCCGGAGAAGGGAAGGACCGGCATGTGGAGAACGACTTCGAACTTTCCGCCACGGAGCGGGAGCTCCTGGTGAACCTGAACAAGGCCTATCGTCCGAGGGGGAAACGGGTTGTGGTGGTCCTCAACGTGGGCGGTGTCGTCGAGACGGCGTCCTGGAAGCATCTGGTGGACGCCATCCTCCTGCCCTGGGCTCCCGGCCAGGAAGGTGCCAACGCCGTCGCCGACATTCTGACGGGCAAGGTGAACCCTTCCGGCAAGCTGCCCATGACCTTCCCGTGCAATTTCCTGGACATTCCCTCGTCGGCCGATTTCCCTTACGACTATGACCCGCTCTCTCCCTACCATGCGAAGGAAAACGTGGATTTCACCAGCTACTCGGAGGATATCTGGGTGGGCTACCGCTATTTCCAGACAGCGGGTGCGGAGGTTTCCTATCCCTTCGGCCATGGCCTCAGTTACACCAGTTTCGATTATTCCAAGCCCGTCGTGAAGGCCGGATCCAACGGTTTCACCGCTTCCGTCACCATCACCAATACGGGCGATGTGGCCGGTAAGGAGGTGGTGCAACTGTATGTGGGCGCCCCTGCCGGCGGACTGGTGAAACCGGCGTATGAACTCAAGGGATTCGGGAAAACCCGGCTCCTCCAGCCGGGCGAAAGCCAGGTGATGACCCTGACGGTGGACCATTACTCCCTGGCTTCTTTCAATGAAGTCACCTCGGCCTGGGAAACGGCGGAAGGGACGTACAGGATCCTTTTCGGCGCTTCGGCCACCGACATCCGCGCCACCGCGGAATACCGGCTCAAGAAAGCCCTTTCCTGGCCGGTGCACGATGTCTTCAGAATGCATCGGGGAGATTATTTCCCGGCTGTAAAGGACGCCGTCCCCGCAGGCCGCGGCCTACGCTACAGCTACCGTGAAGGCGGATACATGAGTGTGGACGGCTTCCTCTCCGCTCCGGAGAAAACCGCCGGCATCACGTCTGTCATCACATCGGCACTCAAGGAACGGGAAGACCATTTCTGCCTGCTGTTCACTGGCCTTATCAAGGTGGACCGGGACGGGGTCTATCGGCTTTTCCTCCGTTCCGACGATGGCTCCCGCCTGGTACTGGACGGCAAGACTGTCCTGGATCTGGACCATGACGGCGGCGGATACCAGGAGGTGTGGCTCACGATGGAAGCCGGATTTCATCGGCTGGAAATCGGTTTCTGGGACAATTTTGCCGAGGAATACATCGAAGTGGGCCTGAAGGGTCCCGGCATCTCCGCGTACAATCTGCCTGCCGATATGCTTTACTATGAATAAGATGGGACTGGACATGAGCAGGTTATCATCCGTTTTGATGGCACTTCTGGCGCTTGTATCGTGTAGCCGCACGGCATCGACGTCCAGGCAGGCCACCCCGCTATGGGAGCCGCCGAAGGAGGTGACCGTCGAAATCGGCGGTACCCTGGGCTGTCCCGGTGTGACGGACGCCCCGAACCAGTGGATCGCTTTCCGGAAGGATGTCCGGCTGGACGCCGTTCCGGCATCGGTCCCGGCCCGGATCGCCGTGGACAGCAAGTACTGGCTCTGGGTGAACGGAGAACTCGCCGTCTTCGAAGGAGGCCTCAAGCGCGGCCCCAATCCGCAGGACAGCTATTTTGACGAAGTGGACCTGGCCCCTTATCTCCGGAAAGGGGAGAACCAGGTGGCCCTGCTGCTCTGGTACTTCGGTAAGGACGGATTCTCGCATCTGGGCAGCGGACAGCCGCAGCTGTGGTTCGATGCCCCTGCCCTCGGGGATGCTCCGTGGATGTGCCGCGTGCATCCCGCCTACGGGACGGCCGCGGATCTGCCGGCGCCCAATTTCCGGCTGCCCGAGTCCAGCATCGCCTTCGATGCCCGGAAGGACCTGGGCAACTGGCAGACGGACCCGCTGGAGGGCTTCGTCCCTGCCGTGGCCCTGGAGAATACGCTGGGTGTCCTGCACTCCCGTCCCATCCCGCAGTGGAAGGACTTCGGAATCAGGACGGTTGCCTTTGAAACCCGCTCCGGCGCCGATGCCGATACCCTGGTCGCCCTGTTGCCTTACAACATGCAGATGACCCCCGTGCTGACTGTCGATGATCCCGAAGGGGGACATCGGATCGTCATCGAGACGGATCATGCCCGGGTCGGGGAGCAATGCCTTCGGGCGGAATATATCACCAAGGCCGGTAAGCAGGAGTACGAATCCCTGGGCTGGCTCAGCGGCCGCCGGATTATTCTGACGGTGGACCACGGCGCCCGGGTGACGGCCCTGAAATACCGGGAGACTGGCTATGACACCGCCCCGGACGGCACGTTCAGCAGCTCCGACCCCTTCTATAACCGATTCTGGGAAAAAGGACTGCGGACGATCTATGTCAATTCCCGCGACTCCTTCTTCGATTGTCCGGACCGGGAACGCGGGCAGTGGTGGGGCGACATCGTCACCATCCTGGGGGAGAGCTTCTATACCTATTCTCCGTCCATTTATTCCCTGATCCGCAAGGGAATCCGCGAACTCTGCGACTGGCAGCGCCCGGACGACATCCTGTTCTCGCCCATCCCCGGCAATTACGGCGTGGAACTGCCTTGCCAGATGTTGGCCGCCGTGGGCCGGTACGGCATCTGGACCTATTACATGAACACCGGCGACCTGGAAACGGTACGGTATGTATATCCCGCCGTGAAACGCTATCTGGCCACCTATCATATCGGAGCGGACGGGCTGGTGGAATGGCACGACGGAGACTGGAACTGGGGGGACTGGGGTGATAACCGGGATATGCGGCTCCTGCAGAACCTCTGGTATGTCCTTGCCCTGCAGGGTGTTTCAGACATGGCCGATGCACTCGGAAACCAGGCGGAGGGCTCCGCTTATTGGGCGCAGATGCTCGCCCTGTGCGAGTCCATCAACCGCGTCGCCTGGACGGGAACCTGCTACCGGCATCCGGAATACACGGGCGAGACCGACGATCGGGTGAATGCCCTGGCGGTCCTGGCCGGCCTTGTGGACCGGGACCAGTACGATGCGCTCTTCGAGGTGTTCAAGACCCAGGAGCATGCCAGCCCGTACATGGAAAAGTACGTGATGGAAGCGCTCTTTGCCATCGGCCACGGGGATTATGCCCTGGAGCGGGAGCGCCGGAGATATGCATTCATGGTGGACCATCCCGACCACGACACGCTCTTCGAGAACTGGAATGTAGGTGTGGATGGTGACTGGGACTGTGGCAGCGTGAACCATGCCTGGAGCGGCGGCCCCCTGGCCGTGATCCCGGCCCGGATGCTGGGGATCGCCCCCCTGGATCCTGGCTGGAAGCGTTTCTCCGTCCGGCCGGATCCTGCCGTCTTTGACGAATGCTCCCTCTCGTTCCCCACGGTGGCGGGCACCATTTCCGTCACGTACAGCCGGAGCGGCGACTTCATGGAAGTGACCGTGCCGGAGGGTACGATCGCGGAGGTCTCCCACCCGGATACCTATCTGCGCAAGGCCCTCGGCCCCGGCAAGCACCGCCTGCCGCTCACCTTCAAGCAGGAGAATACGGCCGGCATGAAATTCATGGACGCTTCCCTTCCCGTGGAAAAACGGGTGAAAGACCTGATGAGCCGTCTTACGACCGAAGAGAAGGTGCAGCAGATCACGGCCCAACTTCTGTACGGGGGCGAGTTCTATGTGAAGCGGAACTATTCCGCCGGACATATCCGGAACGTGGGGCACTTCCTTCGGGGCGCTTCTCCCCAGGAAGTGGCCGAAGCCATCAACGAGGACACTCGCCGTTCCATGGCGGCCAGCCGCTGGGGAATCCCGGTGCTGCAGCATGGTGAGGCGCTGCACGGCGCCCAGTGGGGGAGCGCGACCTGCTTCCCGCAGAGCATCGCCATGGGCGCGACCTTCGATGAGAACCTGTACTACCAGGTGGGACAGGCCGTGGCCAGGGAACTGCGCGCCGTGGGCGTGCGGCAGGTCTATGCCCCGGTCATCAACATCACGCGGGACCAGCGCTGGGGCCGCGGACAGGAAAGCTACGGCGAGGATGTGCTGCTGAATTCCCGGATGGGCGTCGCTTACGTGAAGGCCCTGGAAGAGGGCGGCGTCGTGGCCACCCCCAAGCATTTTTTGGACAATTACGGGGAAGGCGGGCATGATTCCTTCGCCTCCGTCACCTCCTGGCGGGAACTCCGGGAAGTGTACCTGGAGCCCTTCCGCGCCTGTGTCCAGGAAGGCGGAGCCCGCGGCATCATGAGTTCGTACAACTCCGTGGACGGCCTCCCGGCCTCCTGCAACGGCCGGCTCCTGAACGACATCCTCAAGAAGGAATGGGGCTTCAAGGGCATCGTGGTCTCCGACTATGATGCCGTGGACATCATCCGCAGGCAGCACGGGCTGGCGGCATCGGAGGACGAGGCCCTGGCGATGTGTCTCAACAATGGACTGGACCTGGAACTGCACAACACTTCGCTCGGCTTGCTCGCGATGGTGCAGGACGGCCGCATTCCCATGCACGTCGTGGACGAGGCCGTGCGCCGCGTCCTGACCATCAAGTTCGAACTGGGCCTCTTCGACGAGCCCCTTGTCGATGTCGCCAAGGCCGACGGAACCGTCCGCTCCGAGGAGCACCGCGAACTCGCATACGAAAGTGCCGTCAAGTCCATGACGCTCCTGAAGAACAATGGTATCCTGCCGCTGAAAGGCGTCCGGCGGATCGGCCTGTTCGGCCCGGCCGCCAAGTCCCTGAACCTCGGTGACTACAGCGGCGGCTACGGCGGCTGGCACGGCGACGGGTCCGTCACGCCCTACGAAGGCCTCCGCCAGGCCTTGGCCGGACAGGCCGAGGTGCTGGTCAATCCGGATGCCCGCAGCTGCGATGTCCTCCTTTTCTTCCCTTCCATCCGGGAAGACGAGGGAAGCGACCGCAGCAGCTTCCATTTTCCTTCGGCCAGCATGACGGTGCGCCGGGAAGAGGGGGCGGTCATCATTGGCGAGCAGCAGGAAAAACGGATCAACGTGGACCAGGAGCAGATGGTGCGCGACCTCATCGCGACCGGAAAGCCGGTGATCGTGGTCCTTCACAACGGTGCGGTCATCGACATCTCCGACTGGATCGATGGCGCCGCGGCCGTGCTGGAAGCCTGGTATCCCGGCGAGCAGGGCGGCCGGGCGGTCGCCGACGTGCTCACGGGACGCCGGAATCCCGGCGGACGCCTGCCTTTCAGCTGGGTGCGCTCTATCGGGCAGAACCCCTACTACTATTCCATCAAGCCCAGCGGGCGCGGCTACGGCTATGTGGAGAACGACGGCTCGCCGCTCTTCCCGTTCGGGTATGGCCTGAGCTACACCACGTTCGCTTACAAGAACCTGCAGTTGCCGGAGAAACTGGCGTCCGGAGAAAACCTCCGCGTAAAGGTGACCGTGACCAACACCGGCACCGTGGAAGGTGACGAAGTCATCCAGCTGTATGCCCACGACGAACTGGCTTCTGTCGTCCGGCCTTTGAAGCAACTGGTTGCTTTCAAGCGGATTACCCTCGCTCCCGGCGAGAGCCGGGAAGTGGAGCTGGAGGTTCCTTACCGTCGCTTCGCCCTATGGGACGCCGATCTGGTGGAACGGGTGGAAGAAGGCTGGTTCGAACTCTGGTTGGGCCGCAACGCGGCCGATAAAGTGGCCGGCGGCCGCGTGCATGTCGCCGGCGGAACGATTTAGTTCGATGCTTATGCGACGGATTCTTTTCGCAACCCTGGCAGAAATCTTCGGACTGATGCTCCTGAGCGCCTGCAACAACCGCTGGGAGGCTCTCCCCGTAACCCTTTATATGCTATGAAAAGATGTATCCTGACCGGTGTCCTGCTGGCCCTCTCCGTGGGGGCGTGGGCCCAGAATGAACCTTGGCGCGATGAGAGCCTGTCCGTGGAGACGCGGGTGGAGGACCTCCTTGGCCGCCTGACCTTGGACGAAAAGATCGACTTGCTCCGGGCTACGTCTCCCGGCGTGCCGCGGCTGGGCATCGACAAGTACTACCATGGGAACGAAGCGCTGCACGGCATCGTCCGTCCGGGAAAATTCACCGTGTTCCCGCAGGCGATCGCCCTGTCGGCCATGTGGGACCCTGAACTGCTGGAAACCGTTTCCGGGGTGATCTCGGACGAGGCCCGTGCCCGGTGGAACGAGCTGGAGCGCGGAAAGAAACAGACCGCCCAGTTCAGCGACCTCCTGACCTTCTGGTCGCCCACTGTGAACATGGCGCGGGATCCCCGCTGGGGCCGTACGCCGGAGACCTATGGGGAGGACCCTTTCCTGACCGGGGAGACGGGCGCCGCCTTCGTCCGGGGCCTGCAGGGGAAGGATCCCCGTTACCTGAAAGTCGTTTCGACGCCCAAGCATTTCTCGGCCAACAACGAGGAACACAACCGTTTCGAGTGCAATGCCGTCATCAGCGAAAAGCAGATGCGGGAGTACTATCTTCCTCCCTTCGAAGCCTGCATCCGCCGGGGAAAGGCGCAGTCCATCATGTCGGCCTACAACGCCATCAACGGCATTCCCTGCACGGCCAATCCCTGGCTGCTGACCACGGTGCTCCGGGACGAATGGGGTTTTGACGGCTACGTGGTTTCCGACTGCGGAGCCGTGGGCAATATCGTCGAGGACCACCACTATGTTCTCCGGGACGAGACGGCCGCCGCCCTCGCGCTGCAGGCCGGCCTGGACCTGGAATGCGGGGACAACATCTACATCGAACCGCTGCACAAGGCCTACGATCTGCATCTGGTGGGCGACGCCGACATCGACCGGGCGGCCCGCCGCATCCTGACGGCCCGGATGCGCCTGGGCATGTATGACGACCCGGCGCACAATCCTTACAACGCCCTGGATCCGGCCATTGTGGGCTCTCCGGCGCACCGCGCCTACGCCCTCCAGGCGGCCCGCGAGTCCATCGTCCTGCTGAAGAACGACCGGAACCTGCTGCCGCTCAAGCCCGGCCGCGTGCGCAGCATCGCGGTCGTGGGCCTGAATGCCGCCACCTGCGAGTTCGGCGATTACAGCGGCGAGCCCGTCACTGCGCCGGTGTCCGTCCTGGACGGCATCCGGGCCGCGGCGGGGAAGTCGGTCCGCATCGACCATGTCCCTTGGGACACGCCCGTGGAGGAAGCCCTGTCGGCCGCCCGCAGCAGCCAGGTCGTCGTGGCCGTGATGGGCATCAACAAGGAGACCGAGCGGGAAGGCAAGGACCGGGAAACCCTGGACCTTCCGGCCGGGCAGCGGGAGTATCTCCAGAAGCTGTACCGCGCCAATCCCAACCTGGTGCTGGTCCTTGTGGCCGGCAGCCCTCTCTCCATCGTCTGGGAAGACAAGAACATCCCGTCCATCGTCAACGCCTGGTATCCCGGGCAGGAAGGCGGGACCGCCGTGGCGGAAGTGCTTTTCGGAAAGTACAATCCGGCCGGCCGGCTGCCGCTGACCTACTATTACGGGACGGACGACCTGCCCGCCTTCGACGATTACGACATTACCAAGCGCACGTACAAGTACTTCGACGGGGATGTGCTGTATCCGTTCGGCTACGGGCTCAGCTACACGTCCTTCCGTTATACCAACCTCCGTGTGGAAGATAGGGGGGAGACGGTGGACGTGACCTTCGACCTGAAGAATACCGGCCGGTATGACGGGGATGAGGTGGCCCAGGTCTATGTCCGGCTGCCCGAATACGAAGGAAAGGCTCCGCTGTGCGAACTGCGCGGCTTCCGCCGCGTGCACCTGAAGAAAGGGGAGACACGGACGGTGACGATCCCGATCCGCCGGGAGGACCTCCGGTACTGGAGCGAAACCCGCCGGGCGTTCGTCGTCCCGGAGGGTCTGCCCGAGATCAGGGTGGGTGCCTCCTCCCGGGATATCCGCCTGGTAAAGAATTGATTACAAACTCATAGACGATATGGCCATGAAACGATTCCTGCTGGCAGTCCTGCTGTTGCTCTCGACCCAGTTGCTTCCGGCGCAGCGATATGATGTCGCCGCCTACCTGTATCCCGCCTATGCGGCGGGCGATCCGCGCCTCAGGCCTTTCTGGCCCATGGGCATGGGCGAATGGGAAACCGTCCTCACCATGCAGCAGCGCTATCCCCGGCATGAGTGGAACCGCCATCCGCTCTGGGGTTATATCAATGAGGCGGATCCGAACGTGATGGAGATGGAGATTGACCAGGCCGTTTCGCACGGGGTGAATGTCTTCATCTTCGACTGGTACTGGTTCGACGGACGTCCCTGGATGGAGACCACCCTCACCGAGGGCTTCCTGAAAGCCCGGAACCGCGACAAGATGCAGTTCTACCTGATGTGGGCGAACCACAATGTCGGGAACGACTGGGACACCCGCATCTCCCATCTCTGGGAGCAGAACACCATCTACCGGGGCGGAGTGGACCGGGCGGAGTTCGAGAAGATCTGCAAGCGGAACATCGAGCTCTTCTTCAAGCAGCCCAACTATTACAAGATCGACGGCAAGCCGGTGTTCATGATCTACGAAGTGAGCACCTTCATCGAGGGAATCGGCGGCGTGGACGCGGCCCGGGACGCCCTGGCCTGGTTCCGGAAGGAAGTGAAGAAGGCCGGTTTCCCGGACCTGGAACTCCAGTTCACCATGTGGGACAGCCAGTTCAACTACAGTGGCGTGGACGATGCCAAGGTCCAGGCCGGCCGTCCCCGGGACCGGTTCATCCGGGACCTGGGCTTCGACAGCATGTCCCATTACCAGTTCTGCCACTACATCTGGATGGATGACGACTACCAGAATATCTTGGAAAAGGCCTATGCGGAATGGGACAAGCTGGACGCGGAGTTCACGATCCCGTACTATCCGCATGTGTCCATCGGCTGGGACAACAGTCCCCGTTTCGGGGAGAGCGCCGTGGTGAAGGAGAATACGCCGGAGCGGTTCGAGGCAGCCCTCCGCCGGGCCAAGGCCTGGCTGGACGCCCGTCCCAAGATGCACAAACTCATTACCATCAACTCTTGGAACGAATGGACGGAAACCAGCTACCTGCAGCCGGACGACGTGTATGGCTACGGCTACCTGGATGCCGTGAAGCATGTTTTCGTGGAACAATGACGGAGGCAGCAGGATGGACAGGGTTTATTTCGGACAGACGTTATAAAAGGAGCATCCTATGAACAGGTTTTCATCCTTGCTTGTCGGCCTGGCCGTTCTGGCCGCCTGTGCCCCGAAGGCACAGAAATGCAACCTGGTCCCGGAAACGCCTTCCGGTGCCCCCGATTATCTTTGTACCTGGAATCTCCAGTGCTACCGGTCCAACCAGGCCGGTTCCGTGAAGAACCGGGCCGAGATGGTGGAGGAGAACTTCTTCGGCGACGGCCCCTATCAGGGATGGGCCTCCCTGTATCCGGCCATCCGGGAAGACCTGTTCCTGGTGCTGGACGATTCCTGGGACATTCCCAGGGACCGGAACGAGCGGGACGGCAATCCCTACTATGGGACCGTGCAACTGGACACCACCCGTTTCCCTTCCTTCAAAGGAGCACCGGCACAACGCCTGAAAGCCCTCTCCGACCGCCTCACCGGCATGGGATGGAAGGGCGTCGGCGGCTGGATCTGTGCGGAGAAAGCCCGCACTTCCCGGGATGTCCCGGACAGCGTTTACTGGCCGGAACGTTTGCGGGAAGCGCAGGAAGGAGGCATCCGCTACTGGAAGGTGGACTGGGGCGAGGAGCAGGGAAACGGCGCCTGGCGGAAGCAGCTCTCGCAGTGGGGACGTGAATATGCACCGGACCTCACCATCGAACATGCCATGAACCCGGCGTTCATCGCCTTTAGCGACACCTATCGCACGTATGATGTGGAAAACATTACGGCACAGACGGTTACGATAGACCGGGTGGCCCAGTATCTCGCTTACGCACCGGAAGCGCCGGCCCTGGGGATCATCAACTGTGAGGACGAACCTTATATCGCCGCGGGGCTGGGCTGCGCCATCGGCATCATGCGGCATCCCTTCACGGGCGCCCTTCCTTCCGGCCGGGCCGACATCGGCTTCCCGGAAAGCGGCCGCAACCTCAAATGCCGCCTGGACGAGGTGGTCCGCGGCGTGCGCTGGCACCGGATTGCCCAGCCCTTCGGCTCCGACGGCGTCTCCTTCTCGGTGGACACCCTGATCCTGGAGGACGGCTGGAAATACCGGACGGACGAGAGTTGGATCTGGCATGAGGACGGCGATACGGTATGGGTGTCCGCACCGGCACGGGTGAGCCGGAACATGCCGCTTCCGAAGGTGGGGTCCGAGGACCCGGCGCGTCCTTTCGTCCTGGCCAGCCGCTATCCCGGCGGAGCGGTGTCCGTCGCTACGGTGGGCCGTTCGCTGGGCCGCGAATATGTCCTGCAGGAGGTGCCGGTGGAGATCGAAGTCCCTGACCTGGCGTCTCCCGTGGGCGTTTTCGGCCGATATGGGAGCCTGACCCTCCGCTATCCCTATGCACTGGGGAAAGTGCGGGTGCTGGCGCAGGACCTGGCGGCCCATGAAGCGGTGGACATCACCGGCCGGGTGAAGGTGGAGGGAAACAAGCTGACGGTTCCCGGCTCCGTGATTGCCGAAGTGGGCCTTTCGGCCGCGTCGGAAGGCGATGTGTCCGATCCGGGCCTGGTCCTCAAGTTGGAACGGCTTCCCGGAAATGCCGGGCCCAAAGCCGCCTGGGGCGACACGGAGGATGGCTATTACCGGAATCCCATCCTCCTGGCCGACTATTCCGACCCCGATGCCATCCGCGTCGGAGACCGCTATTACATGGTCGCCTCGGATTTCCATTTCATGGGCATGCAGGTGCTGGAATCGGACGACCTGGTGAACTGGAGGATCGTCTCCCAGATCTATTCCCGGCTGGACCTGCCGGGCTGGGACGCGAACGAGCATTATGCCGGCGGCTCCTGGGCTCCCAGTATCCGCTGGCACGACGGCCTCTTCTATGTCTATTTCTGTACCCCAGACGAGGGCCTGTTCATGAGCACCGCCTCCGATCCGGCCGGTCCCTGGGCCCCGCTGCACTGCGTGAAGGCTGCCTGGCACTGGGAGGATCCCTGCCCGTTCTGGGACGAGGATGGCCAGGCCTATCTGGGGCACAGCGTCTGGGGGGCCGGTCCCATCATCATCCATCGGATGTCGCCGGACGGCCGTGAACTGCTGGACGAGGGTGTGACGGTCTATCGGGGACCTGTCGCGGAAGGGACCAAGATCCACAAATGGAACGGCCTGTATTACATGAGCATCCCGGAAGGAGGGGTGGGAGGAGGCTGGCAGACCGTCCTCCGTTCCCGGAACATCTACGGCCCCTATGATCGGAAAGTGGTGCTGGAGAGAGGCTCCACGCCGATCAACGGCCCCCACCAGGGCGCCATCGTGGATACCCCGGAAGGAGCGTGGTGGTTCCTCCATTTCCAGGAGCGGAATCCGCTGGGCCGCGTCGTCCACCTCCAGCCCATGCACTGGGAAGAAGGCTGGCCGGTGATGGGCGAGGATTTCGACGGGAACGGGATCGGGGAACCGGTCGCGTGCTGGGAAAAACCCGTCACGGCCCGGACCGGCAAGCGTGTGCTTCCCGCTTCGTCGGACGATTTCCGGGGAGAGAAACCCGGACTCCAGTGGCAGTTCAACCACAATCCGCAGGACGACGGCTGGTCCCTTTCCCGCCGGGAGGGCTTCCTGGCCCTTGACGGACTGCAGGCCGATTCTTTCTGGAAGGCCCGGAACACCCTTACCCAGAAGCTGATGGGTTACAGGGGCACTTATACGGTCGGAATGGATCTGTCCGACTTGGCCGACGGGCAGAAAGCCGGTCTGGCCTGTATGGGCGCCTGCAACTACTGCGTGGGCATCCGGCAGGTGTCCGGCCAGCGGGAACTCTTCCTGGAAAAGGACGGAGCGGTGCTGGATTCCCTGTCCCTGAAAGCGGAGGAGGTCTGGCTGCGCCTTTCCTTTGACGCGGAAGTCCGGGAAGGGGGCTTCTCCTTCCTGTACAGCCTGGACGGAAAGCGCTTCGATCGCTTCGGGGAGGCCTTCGCCGCCCGCAACGGTTATTGGAACGGTGCCCGCCCGGCACTGTTCAGTTACAATACGGAAAGAAAGGGCGGCACGGCCTGGTTCCGGGATTTCGTGTACGTCGAAGAGAAATGATGCCGGCCGGTCTGGTGGGCCCGGTACAGCTGATGACCTATGAATAAACATTTGACTATGAGAATGATCCGATTAGTTATTCCCTTTATTTCCGTTCTGTTCCTGATGCTTTCGTGCAGCCGGGGACCGGTATCCGACCCCTCCGACCTGATGAGTGACACCTGGGTGGCGACGGATGCCCTGGGACGGCAGATGCCGTCCCAGGAAGCCGTGGGCCCTGTCAAGGACGGACGGCATTTCACCGGTATTTTCTACATCACTTGGCACGGCGCCGGGAACCACAACCTGCCCGGCCCCTATACGGACGTGACCAAAATCCTGGCGGAGGATCCCTCGGCCCGGCTGGATGCCCGTCACCCGCTCTGGAAATACGGCAGCTATCACTGGGGCGAACCGGAGGCCGGCTATTTCCTGAGCCAGGACACCTGGCTGATGCGCCGGGACCTGTCCATGCTGCAGGATGCCGGCATCGACGTCCTCATCCTGGATGTCACCAACGGGGTTTGCTACTGGGACGAGTGGGAACTGCTCTTCCAGACGATGGAAACCATGCGGAAGGAAGGCAACCGCACGCCGCAGTTCACCTTCTGGTCCTATAACGGCAATCCGGTGAAGGTGGTGACGCAACTGTATGAGCGTTATTACAAGACAGAAAAGTATAAGGACCTCTGGTTCCATTGGGATGGCAAGCCCCTTCTCCTGTACAATGCCGACCCTTCCGTGGATGCCAACGGGAACTATGAGGCCAAGCAGTCCGACTATCCGGCGGAGATCTTCGATTTCTTCACGCTCCGGAACATGTGGTGGGGCTACTATGCCTGGGGACCCGAACACGAGCATGATAAGACCCGGTATGTCGGCACGGAGGACAACTGGAGTTTCGGCTACAGCATGGATGACGAGCGGGTCAAGCAGTTGAAGCCCGAAGAGCTGGCTTCCAAGCACTTGGGGAAGGTGGAGGAATGCGCCGTCACCCCCGCCCAGCATTCGCTGGGGATGGCCGGCCGTCCGATGGGCGTCGGCAAGTCCTGGACCCGGGCGGCCGGAGAACCGGCGCTGAATGAACGGGACCTTCCGGACGGCGACCTTCCGGGCCGCGGCCTGTATTTCCAGGAACGCTGGGAGGATGCCCTGGCCGTGGACCCTCCTTTCATCTACATCAACGACTGGAACGAATGGACGGCCGGGAAGTACAATTTCGGGGACACCTGGTTCCTGGGCCGGGAGAACAGCCCGTTCGCCTTCGTGGACCAGTACAATGCCGAGTTCAACCGGACCATCCAGCCCATGAAGGGCGGCTATACGGACAATTACTACATGCAGATGGCCCAGAACATCCGCCGTTACAAGGGCGTCCGTCCCATCCCGGTGAACACGGGATACCGGAGAATCCGGATCGACGGCGCATTCGGGGACTGGGACCGCGTGAGGGTGAGCTACCGGGATACGCGGGGTGACACCGCCTGGCGGGATGCCGACGGCTATGCCGGCCTGCATTATACGGACACTTCCGGCCGCAACGACATCGTGGAGGCCAAGGTTGCCGTCGATCGCAAGGGCAACCTGAACTTCTGCGTGACGACGGCCGCCGATATCACCGCGCCCGAGGGAACGGATTGGATGCTGCTCCTTGTGGATGCCGACCAGGATGCTTCCACGGGCTGGCACGGATACGATTTCGTGGTGAACCGGGAGCCCGGCAAGCTCATGGCCCGTTCCGGGGAGGAATGGGTGCCCGTCGTCGATGTCCGCTATGCCGTTTCCGGGAACCGGCTGGAACTTACCGTACCTGCGGAGGCGTTGGGAATGAAGGCGGGAGCCGGTTTCGACTTCAAGTGGGCCGACCACTGCGGTCCGCTGGAGGATCCCATGTTCCTCCAGGGGGACGCCGCTCCCAACCGCCGCTTCAATTATCGTTTTGCCTGGAAACGCTGATGCCATGAAAAAGGGACTTCTGTTGTTCACGGCCTTTCTGGGCCTCTCCGTCGCCGCTTCCGCGCAGACGGCCACGACCTTCGAGATGCGCTATTTCACCCCGGACGCCGCAGCGGACGGCGTGACGGATTTCCATGGAGAAACCGAGTGGTTCACGACGCCGCAGCGGGTGGAGATGCTGGGAAAGTATGCCCGTTACGCATCCCGCTTCTGGGGCGATCCCGGGCTGGATACGCCGCTTTTTGGGGATGCCGATGTCCTGGCCGCCCTTTCCCGCATCAAGCCCCAGCCGCTGACCTCCGTCCGGCGGACCGTTCCGCTGGAGGAGTGGTGTTCCATGGGCTATAAAAAAGGCAAGGAGGCCGAGGTGGCCCGCCGCTGGGCGGCCTGGACGGCGGACGGAGCCCGGATCGAGGCCGGTACGCTGGTCCTGGACGGAAACCGGGCGGCCCCTCCCATCGACACGCTGCGGTGGCGTTTCCGGATGAAGGCCTCTCTCGCCGGAGCGTCCCGGGACCTGGTGGTCCGCCTGGCCCATCCGGACGGCCGCACGACCGAAGTCGCCGTGCCGGACGTCGGGGAATTCGAACTCTACGGAGACGTTCCGGGGGGCGTGCTCTTTCTCTCCGCAGGTGGAAAGACCTTGCGGGAAATGCCTCTCCAAGGCGCTGTGAGCGGTCTTTCTTTCTCCGGAAAGGCATCGCTGGAAGCCGTTTCCCTTTATGGTTTCGCCCTGGAGGACTCGGCTACTGCGTATCGGAGCGAGCTGGTTTTCGAGGAGGATTTCGAAAGCGTCCCGTCCCTGGAAGGCTGGCAGGAAAGCCGGTATGACGATTCCGCCTGGGATCCGGTCACGTTGCCGTCGGCCCATGGCGGGGCTTCCCAGGCAGGGGAGGACTATTACCTCCGGACCCGGGTCCGGGTGGACGGCTTCTCCCAGGCGTTCCTGCACCTGGACGCCCTGGATCCGGCCGGCGAAGTCTGGATCAACGGGGCCCCCGTGGCCGTCCTGAAAGGCCGTACGCCCCATCTGCTGGATGTGGCGGAGTACCTGCGCCCCGGCGAGGAAAACCTGGTCGCCGTGAAGGTCAAGCCCTTCTTCACGGACCAGACCGTCTTCCACGCTCCCTCGGACCACCACTTCGGCTGGTACCTGGGAGAGGCCTCCCTGATCCTTACCGATACGCCCAACCGGATTGCGGATGTCTATACGTGCACCTCGTCCCTGGAGGATACGGAGGCGGTCCAGCATCATCGGGTTACCCTCCGGCGGGACGGCTACGACTTCTTCACGGGGCGCCTGTGCATCCGCTACAGCCCCTGGTTCCCGGCGGAAGGACCCGCCGTAGTGGAAGAGGAATTCCCCGTGGAACTGCGTCCCCGGGTGGACAATGTCATCGAGCACGATGTCCGCGTGCCGGATCCCGCCTGCTGGAGCCCGGACCGGCCGCAGCTGTACAAGGTGGATGTGGTCCTGAAGGATGCGGACGGCAAACCCATTGACGATTGCGTGCTGACCACGGGCATCCGCCTGATCGCGCAGAAGGAGGGGGTCCTGTACATCAACCATCGGCCCGAGGTCCTGGGCGGCGGCCAGATCTTCGGTTACCGCCTGCCGCTGGAGACGGTCGCGCGGACGGTTTACTGTCCGGAACCCGCACAGCTGATGCGGGAACTCCTGATGGCCAAGCACCTGGGGAACCTGCTCCGCATCCATGTCCATGCCCGGACCCTGGCGCCGGAGGGGACCAACGACCCCCGCATCGCGCGCTGGGCCGACCAGATGGGCCTGTACCTGATCTGGCAGACGCCGGCCTGGACCCGGGAAGGTGAGGGCTGGAACGTGGACATCGCCCATTATCCCGTGTATATGCGGGAAGTGTACAACCATCCGTCCATCGTGATGTGGGAGGCCGGCAACCATCCCAACTGGTTCCTCCGCCATGGTGCGCGGGAAACGCAGGATTACATGGCGGCGATCATCCCGGCCATCGCGAAGACGGACAGCAGCCGCCTGATCTCTCCCACGACCGCCTGGAATGCCACACATTATGGCAATTATGAGGGAACCGTGGACCTGGAAGGAAATCCGCTGGAGTCCGAACCCTGGCTCATGCACCCCATGATGACGCGCGGCATCCAGGATTCCTATTCGGGCTACGACAATCCCTGGAGCGAAATCCGGAACATGCCCAGCCCCTGGGCCAAGTGGACCCTGGAAGCGCGGGACCTCTGCTATTTCAACTTCGAGCACGAGGAGTCCATCGGCATGCCCAACTGGTCCCTGGCCCGGAAGGAGCCCTGGTACCGGCTGGATTCTTACGAGAAGAACTACGAGGACGGGAACATCGGCACGCGGCTCACCTTCGACCAGTGGCGGGAGAGCCAGGCCTATCAGGCCTTCGGGGCCTGGGAAAGCATGAAGATGCAGCTCCTGATGGGAACCAGCGGTTTCTCCTGGTGCTCGCTGGAATCCGGCCCCAACATGTTCACTTACCAGAAACCGCTGGTGGATGCCTTCTGTGTGCCCAAACTGGCCTTCCATGCCAACCGGATGGCCTTCCAGCGCCTGTGGGCGGCCAGTGACGACGTAGATACGGTCTATGGCCCCGGGGACAGCATCACCCCCGTCATCTTCAACCTGGACGGCGCCTGCACGGTGCGGCTGGAGGTGCAGTTGCAGGATGAAAAGGGGAAAGTCCTGGAGCGGAAGGTCTTCCGGCAGGTGGAAGTCCCGGCAGGGCGCAGCGTCACCCGTCTCTCGCCGTTCCGTTTCCGCAGCCGGCGTTCCGGCTGTCATTTCATCGTCTATCAGGTACGGTATGAGTAGGGCGCTGGTGATACTTGCCACTGCGCTGACGGTCCTTTCCTGTGGGAAACGGGCCGAAACCTGGCGGGTGAGCGAACTGGACTTCACGGCTTCCCGCAGTTACGACGCCGGGGGCGGGGACCGGGTCCGGATGGACGTCCTGTTCTCGCACGCGAAGACCGGACAGACGCTTTCCGTCCCCGCTTTCTGGGACGGCGGCGACCGGTTCGTGGTCCGTTTCGCCCCGACGGAGCCCGGCCGCTGGACCTGGAAGAGCACCTGCCCGGACGACCCTGCCCTGGACGGGCACGAAGGGTTGCTCCGCTGTCGGAAGTACGACGGTCCGCTGGACATCTACCGACATGGTTTCATCAAGGCCGAAAAAGGGACGAAATACCTGATGTATGCCGATGGAACGCCGTTTTTCTATCTGGGCGACACGCATTGGGGCATGTACACGGAGGACCTGTCCGACGACCATTTCAAGCACATTGTGCGGCGGCGGGTGGAACAGGGCTTCACCGTCATCCAGAGCGAACCCATCAGCGCCCCCTTCCATCTGCAGGACGGCCGGGTGGATGCGGAAGACATCGAGGGCTTCCGGGAGGCCGACGAATACTACCGGTTCATCGCCGATGCCGGCCTGGTCCATGCGAATGCGGAGTTCTTTTTCCCTTCGGACCTGTCCGAGGGACTGGCCTTCGACGACGAGGCCCTGAAAGCCCTTTCCCGTTACTGGGTGGCCCGTTTCGGTGCCTATCCGGTACTGTGGACCCTGGCACAGGAGATCGACAATGACTTCTATGCCGAGCGCGGTCCTCGCTTCTACGATTACCGGAACAATCCCTGGGTGAAGATCGCGGAATACATCCATGCCGCCGACCCCTATTCCCATCCGCTCTCCGGCCATCAGGAAAACGCCGTGAACACCAGCGTGACGGGAGGAGGCGTTGAGGTAGATGCGTTCCAAGCCGACGGGAACGGCGCTTCCGCCTTCCTGCCCGAGCCGGTTTCCGAGCGGACCGGGCACAACTGGTGGGCGGCCCAGTGGTCCCCGCCGCTGCACGAGACGCCCGGCCCGGAGGCGGTCCGGGACTATTGGCTGTCCGACCGCCCTGCCGTGAACTACGAAGGACGGTACTGCGGCCTGTGGACCATGAACTTCGGCTCCCGGGCCCAGGGCTGGATTTCCTTCCTGTCCGGTTTCTGCGGCTATGGCTACGGGGCGGCCGACATCTGGCTGTACCATTCGGGCTTCGAGGCCCAGATCACTTCCTTCGACGGGATGGAATACATCACCCCGGAATTGAAGGCCACGCCCTGGCAGGAAGCGCTGGAATATCCCAGCGCCTTGCAGATGAGGCATTTGAGAAGCTTGCTGGAATCCTTCGACTGGTGGAACCTGACGCCCGTCATTTCCGGCGACCCCGTTTTCCGGGATGCATCCGGCGCCGCCGTGTATGCCCGTACGTCCCGGATGCATCTGCTCTACTTCTATGGGAAAGGCACGCAGACCGGACGCGTCTCCACCTTGGTTCCCGGAGCGGGAATGGACGTCCGGTGGTACGATCCCCGCACCGGCGCTTCCCAGGAGGCGGTCCCGCCCGTCCGGGAGGCGGACGGCTATTGGGCGCTGCCGCCCAAACCGGACGGGGAGGACTGGGTGCTGGTCATCCGGACGCAGGAGACGGAAAGCCGCTCCTTCCCCCTGGCCGTCGATGACTCCCGGTCCATGCTGTCCCGCTGGGCCCGGAAGGAAGTGCTGGCGTCGGTCCTTCTGGACGATATGGAACAGGAAGGCCGCTGGACGGTCCGCGAAGGGAAACCGGAGCTCTCCTATACGCGGGAGAACTGCAAGGACGGCGTCCAGGCCCTCCGGCACCGGATGTCCCTGGTGGACCGGGAGCGCCTGGCGGCGAGCCGCACTCCCTGGGGCACTTTCCAAGGGGAGCAGGGGGGCAGTACCAGCGTCGCGCTGGCGTTCGACCGGCCGCAGGACTGGAGCGCCTACAACCGGATCTCCCTGTGGGCCTACATCCATCCCTCCCGGAATCCCAACGTCAGTTTCGCCCTGGACCTGGTGACGGATGCCCCCGACGGGATCCTGACGCCCGGCCGCGAGACCAACGTGGATATTCCCCAGGGAAAATGGGTGCAGGTGCTGTGGGAGATCGACGCCCTTCCGCGCGACAGAGTCCTCCGGCTGGAATTCAGCCAGACCTGTACCGGTTTCGATCCGGTCATGGGCGAGGAATTCGTCACTATCGACCTGGACCGTCTGGAACTGCAGCAGGTGGCGCCGGACCATTATGAAGGCTGGGACCTGCCCGCCGGACAGTTCGCCTATGCCCATTCGGGCTATCTCCCGGAAGTGAGGAAAGTGGCCCTGACCGGTCCCGGGAAAGACCGTCGGTTCGCCTTGCTGGATGAGCGGGGGAAAGTGGTCCATCGGGGAATGGCAAAACCGGTTTCCCGGAAGGAGGTGTCTTTCATGGAGCTGGATTTCAGCGATTTCCGGAAGCCCGGCACCTACCGCATCCGGTACGGCGATGCCCTGTCCGACCCCTTCCCGATCGGGGAGGATGTCTGGGAGGAACCGCTCTGGAATGTTCTGAATTTCTATTACTGCCAGCGGTGCGGCTATCCCGTGGAAGGCATCCACGACGTGTGTCATGCCGACGTGCGGGCCTTCTGGAAAGGCCAGTCCCGGTTTGTGAACGGCGGCTGGCATGACGCCGGAGACCTTTCCCAAGGCTTCTGGCGTACGGCCTATGGCTGCTATGCCCTCCTGGGCGCCCTGGATGTGGCGCCGCCGCCGCTGCGCGAGCGGATGGAAGAGGAAGCCCGATGGGGCCTGGACTGGCTCCTGAAAGTCCGTTTCCCGGAAGGACGCCACCATGTATGGACCTTCCTCCGCTATTATTCGGACAATGAGCCGGGTACGCTGGACGATGTGGCCTATCCCGCCGCATTCGTTCCCTGGGAGGTCTTCCAGGGCGTCGCCGTCTTTGTGAAAGCGCTGGAGACGCTGCCGCTTTCCGAGGCGGAGAAAGAGACGCTATCCGAGGCGGCGAAGGCCGACTGGGAGGCCGTGACGGCATCCTCCGACTGGGAACAGGCGCTCTGCCGGGAGGCGGCCTGGGGGGCGGTGGCATCGGCCGCGATGTACAGGCACTTCGGCGACGACCTGTACCGGGAGTCGGCCCTGCATTTCGGAGACCTCCTCCTCCGCTGCCAGGAGCAGGATTCCGTGGACGGGATGGCCATCAAGGGCTATTTATACGAATCGAGCCGGCGGGAGCAGCTGCTCCATTATTCCCATGCCGCCTTCTTCGAGGCCCACATGCTGGCCTTTTCGGTCCTGTCGGAAGTCTTTCCGGACCGGTCGGCTCCCTGGAAAGAAGCGGCCCGGCTGTATCTGGACAGCTATCTGAAGCCTGGAAGCGCATTCACGGCCCCTTACGGCCTGGTGCCAGTCGGCGTCTATACCCGCGAGCAGGCCGGGAAGCAGCCCGGAACGCCAGTGAGCGAGCATTACGAGCTGCGCACCTTCCCTGTCTGGGAGGACCATTTCATGCATGGCGCCACCCATCCCCAGCTGTCCCAGGCATGGGCGCTGGCCCTGGCGGCCGACCTCCTGGAGGACCGGGAGGGCATGGACCTGGTGCAGGCCCAGCTGGAGTGGACGATGGGCCGCAATCCCTTCTCCTCCAGCCTCATGTACGGGGTGGGATACAACTATGCCCCGCTCTTTGTCTATACGACCCGCCATCTTTCAGGCGCCATCCCGGTCGGAATCGACTGTCTGCATGGCGACCAGCCTTTCTGGGACGGATCGGCCCATGCCACCTCCCACGAAATCTGGATCGAGCCGGAAAGCCGTTTCCTGGGCACGCTGTCCGTGTATTTGAAAGCCCATGGCCAAGGATCTTCCAATTAAATGAATATGAGAAGGATACGTTTTGCGCTCAACTGGCTGGAACCGGACGCGTTCTCCTATTACGATGTCACCCTTCCGGGCTGGCGGGTGGATCCGGGCCGGTATGTCATCGAGATCGGGCACGATTCCCGGCACATCGAACGGTCGGAAACGGCTGTCGTCCGGTAAGGGCTCGGGAGCCAATATCAGAAATCAAAGTTTTATTGGCATATCGACAAGTATTGGGAAGAAGGATAATCCGTAATTTTGATACAATAGATCCTGCATCTGAATAATAACCATAACTCATTGATAACCATGGCTGAATCCAGACGATCATTTCTCAAGAAGGCGGGAGCCGGCATCGTAGCCGCGACCATCCTGCCCCGCAACGTTTTCGGCGCGATGGGCGGCAACAAGAAGTATGTGGCCCCGAGCGACCAGCTTACACGCGGCATCATCGGCGTAGGCGGTATCGGCATGTCCTCGCTGCATTTCGCCAGCGATGAAAAGTGCCGTCTCGTCGCGGTCTGCGACGTGGACAAGAATCACCTGAACCATGCGCTCGAGGCCGGTCAAAGCCGGTTCGGGACGAAGCTCGCCGCCTATTCCGACTGGCGCGACCTCGTCCATGATCCCAACGTGGACATTGTCCATATCGCCACCCCGTCCCATTGGCACGGCATCCAGGCGGTGGAGGCGGCGCGTGCCGGCAAGGACATTTTCTGCGAGAAACCCATGACCCGCACCATCGGCGAAGGACAGAAGGTGGTGGAGGCGGTCGCCCGCTACGGCCGGATTTTCCGGCTGGACACCTGGTTCCGCTTCAAGGACACCTTCTACGGACTGGGCACCACGGTCGAGCCCCTGAAGAAACTCGTGGACAGCGGCATCCTCGGCTGGCCCCTGAAGGTCCGCATTTCGGGCGCCACCGGCTTCACCTGGAAGTTCTACTGGACCGGCCGGGAGAACCTGGTCCCGGAGCCCGTTCCGGCGGAACTGGACTATGACATGTGGCTGGGTCCCGCCCCTTACAAGCCCTATCACCCGCACCGGGTGCACCAGACCTTCCGCGGTTACTGGGACTATGAGTCCGGCGGCCTCGGCGACATGGGCCAGCACTATATCGACCCGGTCCAATACATTCTCGGCAAGGATGATACCTTCCCGGTGAAGGTGGAGGTGGACGCTCCCCAGCAGCATCCCGATGCCGTAGGCATTTGGCGGAGCATCACTTACACGTACGAAGACGGCTGCCAGATCATTCTCGAAGGCGAAGGCTTTGAAAGTCAGGGGAAAGTACCCTATATCGAAGGCCCGAAGGGAAAGGTGTACAAAGGGTTCGAGTGCACGATCCCGAATGTGTGGGATATCATCAACGCCCTGCCCGATCCGGCACCCCGGCATACGGATTTCCTGGAGTGCGTGAAGAACCGGCAGCATTTCGCGCTGGACGAGATCATCGGACATCACAGCGCCACGGTCGTGAACATGGGCGCCTGCGCCCTCCGGCTCGGCCGCACCCTGCATTTCGATCCGACGACCCAGCGTTTCATCGGCGACGAAGCCGCCAACCTTCTTGTTAACCAGCCCATGCGTGCGCCCTGGGCATCCATGATCTAGCCCTATGAAAAAGATTTTTTCCCTGATAGTCCTGGCGCTGGTCAGCGCCACCTTGTCTTTCGGTCAGGATGCCCGCGGCCGGGCACCTGAAACCGTCGTCAGCGATGTCCTGGCCGTGATGCCCTGCAACGATGCCGCCACGCTGGCGCAAAATGTGCAGGATCTGGCCGCTTCCGCCCCTGCCACGGTGGAACTGCTCGCGGCGAGGCTTGGCGAACAGGGCACGAACGCCCTCGTGGAATATGCCCTGTCGTCTCTGGCAACCTATATCTCCGGCAGTGTGAAATACCGGGATGCGGTCCGGGAAGGATTCGCGAAAGGGATTGCCGCCCAGACCGATCCGGTGAACCGCCAGTTCCTCCTCGCCCAGCTGCGGATGTTTGCCGGAGCGAAGGACATCGACCTGTTCCGGCAGTATGTGAACGATCCGCTCGCCGGTCCCGCCGCGGTAGCGACGATTGCGGACCTGGGCGGGAAGGATACCATCCTGGAACTTGTCCGCAACGAGGCTGCCCCGAAGGCCGCCCTGGCCGATGTCATCGCGGACCAAGGTTACCGCGAGGCGGAACCGGCCCTGCTCCAGTGGGCGGCGGCCGCGAAGGATCCCGTGGAGAAGAACGCCATCGCCGAGGCGCTGGGACGCGTGGGCGGAGCGGCTTCGCTGGGTTGGCTCAAGGCCAATTCCCCGGCGGATTACATGGTCGCCCTCCGGAATCTGCCGGCGGGAAAGGCGGTCAAGGCTGCCAAAGCCGTTCTCAAGGACGGAACTTCCGGCCTGCAGTGCGCTGCCGCGGATATCATCATGAAGCATGCTCCGGCCGGAGAGGGACTCAAGGTGCTCCGAAACCTGTTGAAGTCGGATGACCGCCCCTTGCGCAACTCCGCTATCACCGCTGCGACCGATGCCTATGGCGTAGCGGCCGTGGAACCGGTGCTTACCGGCCGTTTTGCCAAGCTTGGCGCGGCTGCAAAGACAGACATCGTCAACTGGCTGGGCAGCCATCAGAAGGGCCTGGACCTCGTCCTGTCGCAGCTGAATGCGCCGGGTGAACTGGGCGAGACGGCCGTCCGTGCCGCCGGACAGATCGGCGGACAAGCGGCCTGCGACGCCCTGGTCGGCCTGCTCGGTTCCTCCCGGGCACCCCAGGCGCTCAGTGCCCTCAAATCCTTCCGGGGAGATCTCTCCGGCGCCGTCCTGGCTGCCATGAAGTCCCCGCAGAACGAATCGCAACTGGATAATCTGATGGCCCTTGCCGCTGCGAAGGAGATCAAGGCGGCCGCTCCGGTCATCCTGGAAAAGGCCGGTCAGGGATCGGCTTCGGCGGCGACGGCGCTCTCGGGCGTCGTGCGTCCCGAGGATGCCGGTAGCGTTGCCAAACTCCTGGCGCAGGCTCCCGATGCCTTGGTGCCGGCCTTGCAGAACGCCATTTCCGCCGCCATCCACACGCTTACGCCCGACGAGCAGGTTTCCTGCGTGAAGGGACTCATGGCCGGGGCTCCGGCCCGCTTCTATCCGGTTCTCGGCCGCATCGGCACGGACGGGGCGGCGGAGATCCTGCGCGGTCTTTCCGGTGGCGATGCCGCCGCGAAGGATGCCCTCCTCGCCATGGACAATGCGACGGTCATTCCCGACCTCCTCGCATCGGCGAAAGAGGGGAGTGCCCCTTCCCTGAAACGGTATATTGAGATGCTCTCCGCCTATGAGAAGAATGCCGACAAGAAGCGCCTGGGCCTGGCGGAGGCGATTGGTCTTGCCCGGGATCCAGCGCTTCGGGCCCTTGCACTTGACAAGCTGGGAGACATGCCTTTCATGAAGGCTTTCCTCCTGGCCGCCCGTTCCCTGGACGACACGGATGCCTCTGTCCGTTACGCCGCCGCGAATGCCGTGAAGAAGATTGCCTCCAAGAGCACCGAGGAAATCAATTACGACGACCTGCAGTCGGCCCTTGGCAAGGCCCGTGCCCTGTTCGCTTCCACCGGCAATGCCGATGACGGCTATGCCGTGGACGAGATCGACAAGATGCTCCTGGATGCCAAACCCTCGCCGCGCAGTGAACTCACGGCGGAAGAAAAGGCCCGCGGCTTCGAGATGCTCTTCGACGGCAGCGACCTTTCCAAATGGCACGGCGACCTGGAAGGCTATACCGTCGTGAACGGGGCCATTCTGGTATCGGCCAATTACGGCGCGACCGGCAACCTGTACACGAACAAGCAGTACCGCAATTTCGTCTATCGGTTCGAGTTCTGCTTCCTGGAGGAAGGCGTGAACAACGGAGTAGGAATCCGCACCCCGGAGAACGTGGACGCCGCCTACGAAGGCATGTGCGAGATCCAGATCCTGGATCACGACGCCCCGGCCTATGCCGGCTGGCTCCGGGACTACCAGGTCCATGGTTCCATCTACGGCGTGGTCCCCGCCAAACGGATCAAGCACAAGCCGCTGGGTGAGTGGAGTACCGAGGAAATCATCGTGGAAGGAGACCACATCAAGGTGACTGTGAACGGTGAAGTGATTACGGATGCCAATGTCCGGAAGGTAACCAAGGGACACAATGTCGCTCCGGACGGCTCCGACAAGAACCCCTACACGATCGACGGGCACAACCATCCCGGCATGTTCAACCGGAAGGGATACATCTCCTTCTGCGGACATGGCGCCGGCCTGAAGATCCGGAACGTGCGGATCCTGGATTTGGGTGATAAGAAATAAACCGTTTTCTATGAAAAGGATCCTGTTAGCTATTTCCCTACTTCTGTCTTCGCTGGCCGTCGGGGCCCAGCAATACGATGTCGCGGCCTACCTGTATCCCGCCTATGCGGCCGGGGACGTCCGGCTGAGGCCCTTCTGGCCCATGGGCATGGGCGAGTGGGAAACCGTGCTCACGATGCAGCAGCGCTACCCCCGCCACGAGTGGAACCGCCATCCGCTCTGGGGCTATATCAACGAGGCCGATCCGGCCGTGATGGAAATGGAAATCGACCAGGCCATTTCACATGGCGTGAACGTGTTCATTTTCGACTGGTACTGGTTCGACGGCCGTCCCTGGATGGAAACTACCCTGACGGACGGTTTTCTGAAGGCCCGGAACCGTGACAAGATGCAGTTCTACCTGATGTGGGCGAACCACAATGTCGGGAACGACTGGGACACCCGCATCTCCCATCTCTGGGAGCAGAACACCATCTACCGGGGCGGAGTGGACCGGGAGGAGTTCGAGAAGATCTGCAAGCGGAACATCGAGCTCTTCTTCAAGCAGCCCAACTATTACAAGATCGACGGCAAGCCGGTGTTCATGATCTACGAAGTGAACACCTTCATCGAGGGAATCGGCGGCGTGGACGCGGCCCGGGACGCCCTGGCCTGGTTCCGGAAGGAAGTGAAGAAGGCCGGCTTCCCGGACCTGGAACTCCAGTTCACCATGTGGGACAGCCAGTTCAACTACAGTGGCGTGGACGATGCCAAGGTCCAGGCCGGCCGTCCCCGGGACCGGTTCATCCGGGACCTGGGCTTCGACAGCATGTCCCATTACCAGTTCTGCCACTACATCTGGATGGATGACGACTACCAGAATATCCTGGAAAAGGCCTATGCGGAATGGGACAAGCTGGACGCGGAGTTCACGATCCCGTACTATCCGCATGTGTCCATCGGCTGGGACAACAGCCCCCGTTTCGGGGAGAGCGCCGTGGTGAAGGAGAATACGCCGGAGCGTTTCGAGGCGGCCCTCCGCCGGGCCAAGGCCTGGCTGGACGCCCGTCCGGACCGGCACAAGCTCATCACCATCAATTCCTGGAACGAGTGGACGGAAACCAGTTACCTGCAGCCGGACGATGTCTATGGCTACGGCTATCTGGATGCCGTGAAGCATGTTTTCGGACCCAAGTCCGGCCGATAACGAAAGCCTGGCTGTTCAATGAAAAACTGAAAAAATGGACAGAAGAGATTTCATCAAAGTATCGGGGACGGCCGCCGCAGGCTTCGCCCTGACGGGATGTGCCCCGAAAGGCACGTCGGCCAGGCCGGACGAAGGCCCGCTCGTGAAGGAATGGGCCCGGTTTCCGGAGCGGATCACCCGGGATGTCCAGCCCTTCGATCCGCTGAACATCAAGGAAGTGACCATCGAGATCGGCTTGGAAAAGCCGTTCGACGTGATGCATGTTTCCGACACCCATATCGCCCGGGCCGATGCCCGTGACAACGAGCGGAAGATCATGCTTGCGGCCGAGCGTGGCCAGCACATGAATGCCGGCGAGCACTATTTGGACGAAGCCGTCGGGATCGCCCGTGAAAAGGGCATGTACCTCATGCATACCGGTGACCTGCACGACTTTGTTTCCGAAGCCAATCTGGACATGGACGCCAAGCACATGATCGAGGGCGACTGGTTCGTCTGCGCCGGCAACCACGAGTATTCGCAGTACGTGGGGGAGGCGAAGGAGGACGAGGCCTACAAGCGCGTGTCCTACGACGCAGTCCAGGGGGCTTTCCCCAATGACCTCACCTTCGCGAGCCGCGTGATCAATGGCGTCAACTTCGTTGCCGTGGACGATGTCTATTACAATTTCACGGAAGCGCAGCTGGAAAAGATGAAGGCCGAGATGGCCAAGGGCCTCCCGGTCGTGATGCTGGTCCATGTGCCCCTTTATACGCCTGCGTTCTATGCCGACGAAATGAAGGGGATGGATAACAAATGTGCCTATCTCGTGGGTGTCCCGGAGGAATTGACCGAGACCTACGAGCCCGGCGTGACCTATCCGCCCGGAGAGGAATGGCGCTACCGGAAAGTGCAGCAGCATTCGGACGAACCGACCCTGAAGTTCGTCGCCTGGCTCAAGGAGCAGCCGCTCCTCAAGGCCATCCTCTGCGGCCACATGCACCGCTTCTTCGAGGAGCGTTTCTCCCCGACGGCCATGCAGTACGTCGTGGGCGCCACCTACCTGGGTGATGCGCAAGTTGTTCATTTTAAGTAAGTATTGACCATGAGACGATTCTGTTTTACGCTTCTGGCAGGCTTCCTGGCCTTTCTCCCTTCATGGGCGCAGTCCTTCGACCCGGACAAGTGTTACACATTGGCTACGGCCGATGGCCTGGTGCTGGATGCGCAAAGCAGCGTTCAACCGGAGACCGCCATTATCCTGGCGAAACCTGAAGCCGGGAATACCAGCCAGGTGTGGCAGATCCGTCCGCTGGGCCAGGGGATTTACCAACTCGTGAACGGTTATTCCTACATGGGACTGGACAATGCCAGCGGGAATGATGAGCACACGGTCCTCCAGTGGCAGGAAGAAAAAATGAATCCCAACCAGCAGTGGCGGATCGATCCCGTGGGGGATGGCTCGTACACACTTACCTGCGTCGCATCCGGCCTGTCTCTGGGGCTTCGCCGTCCGGGCAGGTGGGGTGATCCCGCCTGGCAGCTCCAGGCCGATCCCGAGAGTCCGCTCCAGCGCTGGCATATCACCGAATCCGCGACGAAGGTGGATTTCATCGTTCCGAAGACTTCTTCCAGGAACGACTGGGAGAACGAGCGCGTCTTCGCCGTGAACAAGGAACCGGGCCATGTGACGATGATTCCTTATGCCTCCGAGGCGGAAATGGTGGCCGATGCCGCCTATGCCCGCCCCTGGGAGCGGACGGCATCGACCCGGTATATGCTCCTGAACGGAAAATGGAAGTTTCACTGGGTCAAGGATCCTAAAGAGAGGCCGGTGAACTTTTACAAGCCGTCCTACAGCGTCGCGGACTGGGCGGAGATCGACGTCCCTTCCAACTGGGAAATGAAAGGGTACGGCACCCCGCTCTATTCGAACAGCACCTATCCCTTCCTGAACAATCCGCCCTTCATCCAGGCCCAGCGCGGCTACACGATGGAGCAGGAACCCAATCCCGTGGGCTCCTACCGCCGGGAATTCACCCTGCCGGCCGACTGGTCCGGGAAGGAGGTTTTCCTGCATTTCGACGGGGTGTATTCCGCTTTCTACGTGTGGGTGAACGGCAAGAAGGTGGGTTACAGCCAGGGGGCCAACAACGATTCCGAGTTCAATGTCACGAAGTATGTCCGGAAAGGTGTCAATACCGTCGCCGTAGAGGTTTACAAATACAGTGACGGCTCTTACCTCGAGGACCAGGACATGTTCCGCCTCGCCGGTATCCACCGCGACGTGTACCTGATGGCCCGGCCGAAGGCCCATTTGGCCGATTTCCGGACGGAAACGACGTTCGATGACCAACTGACGAAAGCGCATCTGGGTGTCTTCGTGTCCGTGACCGGAAAGGGCGGCACGGTAAAGGCTTCCCTGTACGATGAAGAAGGGAATCAGATCGCGGTTGCCCCTGCTTCCGGCACGGAAGTCTCCCTGGGACTTCCCGTTACGGAGCCGAAACTCTGGTCGGCGGAAAAACCGTACCTCTACACCGTCCGTCTGGAACTTCTGGACGCGGCGGGCCGTACCCTGGAAACGACCTTCTTCAAGCACGGCTTCCGGAAGGTTGAATTCAGGAAGAACAAGCTCTATGTCAACAATGTATTGACCTACCTCAAGGGGGCGAACCGGCACGACATCCATCCGGTCCACGGCAAGGCCGTCCCGGTGGAATCGATGATCGAGGACATCCTGCTCATGAAGCGGCACAACCTGAATACGGTGCGTACCAGCCACTATCCCAACGATCCCAAGATGTACGCCCTGTACGATTACTACGGGCTGTATATCGTGGACGAGGCGGACCAGGAGTGCCATGGGAACAACGCCATCAGCCAGATGCCCTCCTGGGAGGCGGCCTATGTGGACCGGGCCGTCCGGATGGTCCGCCGCGACCGTCTGCACCCCTCCGTCATCTTCTGGTCCCTGGGCAACGAGTCCGGTCCCGGCCCCAATATCGTGGCGGAACGGGATGCCATCAAGGCCCTGGACAGCCGTCCCATCCATTATGAAGGCCAGAATGAAGTGGCGGACATGGATTCCCGGATGTATCCTTCCCTGGAACAGATGGAGGAGATGGACCGTAGCGGCGCCGACAAGCCGTTTATCCTGTGCGAGTATGCCCATGCGATGGGCAACGCCATCGGCAACCTGGCCGAATACTGGGACTATATCGAGAACGACAGCGAGCGCATGATCGGCGGCTGCATCTGGGACTGGGTGGACCAGGCCATCGTGAAGCCGGGCGCGAATGACGGCAAGCTCTATTTCGGCGGCTCCTTCGGCGATATGCCCAACGACAACGACTTCTGCTGCAACGGCATCGTCACGGCCGACCGCCGCATCACCCCGAAACTCCAGCAGGTGAAGGCGGTGTATCAGTATATCAAGTTCCGCCAGCCCACCCCGGGAACGCTCGTCCTGGAGAACCGTTATACGACGTACAACCTCAATGAAATGGACCTCCGTTACGCGGTCCTGCACGACGGAAAGCAGGTGGCCGAAGGCCGTATGCCGCTTCCGGACACCGCGCCTTGGAACAAGTGCACGGTAGAACTTCCGGTTGCGAAAGACCTTTTGCAAGCCGATAACTGTGATGTGACGCTCCAGGTGGAGGTCGCTTTGAAGAAAGCCACCCGCTGGGCCGGTGCCGGGAATGTGGTGGCTGCGGATGAGTTTGTCCTGCATGAAACGGAGGGATTGGATTTCTCGGCTTCGCCCAAGATGACAGAAGTCTTGGAGCCGCTACAGGTCTATTTTGAAGAAAGCCGGATCCTGTGCATCCGCAACGCGGCCGTCAGCGTGCGTTTCGACAAGACGGACGGCCGGATGCAGAGCCTGTGCCTGGACGGGAGCGAAATCCTCCATGGCCTGGGCGGTCCGGTCTTCAACTACTACCGTTACCTGAGCAACGACGGTGCCCGTTTCGTCCTGGACCAGGCGGAGGAGCATCTGGAAGCGCAGACGCGCCTGATCGCTTTCCGCTACAAGGTCAAGGACGGATTCGTCCGGGTGGAAACGGCCCTGGAGGCGAATGTGGCCGGGATCGTCGTCCCTTATACCGTCACCTATGACGTGCATGCCGCCGGTTATGTCGATGTCGATGCCCGCTTTACGGCCGGTGCCGATTTCAACCTCCGTCGCCTGGGTCTCCAGATGTTCCTGGATCCCGCTTACGAGCAGGTGACCTGGTATGGCCGCGGCCCCATGGAGAATTACCAGGACCGTAAGGACTGCGCTTTCCTGGGCGTTTATGAGAACACCGTCACCGGCATGGCCGAGCATTATGTCCGTACCCAGACCATGGGCGGCCGCACGGATACCCGCTGGCTCAGGTTCACCGCCGAAGACGGCCGGACCGTCACCTTCACGGCCGACGGTACGTTCGACTTCTCCGCCCAGCACTTCACGGACACGGACCTGTACCGCGTGAAATACGGCAACGACCTGGACCATATCCGCCGCAGCGAAGTGGTCCTGAACCTGGACTGCCGGATGGCCGGCGTGGGCAACGCCTCCTGCGGCCCCGACCTTCTTCCGCAGTACAGCATCGCTCCGGGGCAGGAGTACAGCTATCGCTTCCGGATCTGGTAACCGTCGAATGGAAGTAATTGATATATAATGGTTTAACAATAAATACCCGGTAAAAATAATCAGGGTACTTTTGAATAACATGCTGAACAATAGTTATTTACATTCGACGCGACGGGACGTGCATTTCATCGGCCTGGGCCTTCTATGGCTTGTTTCCGCCTGCAGCGCCCCCGTGGAACCCGCCGGCGTGCTGGATTCCGGCTTCGTGACGGAATATGTGACCCCGACGCGGGTGATGCTCACGCAAGGAACGGTGGAGGGAGCCGATCTGCTCCTGCAGCCGTACTGCGGGCAGGTGTCCACCAGCGAGGATGAGGTGGTCCGGATGGAGAAAGGCGGGATGCTCCTGCTGGACTTCGGAACGGAGCTCCAGGGCGGTATCCAGATCGTTCGCACCATCCACGGCTCTCACAAGGCGGCGCGGTTCCGCCTGGTCTTGGGCGAATCCGTAAGCGAGGCGCTCAGTGATATCAATGACCCGGAGACGACGGCAACGAATGACCATTCCGTCCGGGACATGGAAATCAGCGTTCCCTGGCTGGGCGTCGCCGAATACGGCAACAGCGGTTTCCGTTTCGCCCGCCTGGAATTGCTCGATGCCGACGGCGGGGAAATCGCTCTCCGGGCTGTCCGGGCCATTTCCAGGAAGCGGGACCTTCCGTATCTGGGCTCTTTCAAGAGCAGCGACCAGCGCCTGAACGAGATCTGGCAGACGGGGGCCTATACCGTGCATCTGTGCATGCAGGACTACCTGTGGGACGGCATCAAGCGTGACCGGCTGGTCTGGATTGGGGATATGCATCCCGAGGTCGTCGCCGTGAATACGGTGTTCGGCAACCAGCAGGTCGTCCGCAAGAGCCTGGACTATGTCCGGGACAAGACGGCCCCCACGGACTGGATGAACGGCATCTGCTCCTATTCGCTCTGGTGGATCATCCTGCAACATCATCTGTATCAATGGTATGGAGACAAGGCCTACCTGGAGGAACAACAGGAGTACATGACGGCGCTCCTGCATACGGTGATGCAGAATGTGAAGGATAACAAGGAGGCCTACACCGACGGTCGCTTCATCGACTGGCCCTCCAACGACCAGCCGGACGTGATCCACGCCGGTCTGCAGGCGCTCACGGTCCGTGCCCTGGAGGCCGGTGCCGAAATGGCTGACTGGCTGAAGGACAGCGCTCTGCAAACGGAATGCATCGAGGTGGCCAAGCAGCTCCGGACCTATGTTCCGGACCCTGTCGGGAATAGCCAGGCGGCCGCCCTCCTGTCCATCCAGGGGATGCTGGATGCAGAGGAAGCATCGGCCATCATCCTGAAGAACGGTCCGGAAAAGTTCACTTCCTTCATGGGCTATTACCTCCTGGAGGCCCTCGCCAAGGGTGGCCATTATGCGGAGGCGATGGACCTCATCAAGACCTACTGGGGCCGGATGCTGGACCTCGGCGCCACGACCTTCTGGGAGGATTTCAACTTCAACGACGCCAAAAACGCGGCCCGGATCGACGAAATCGTTCCGGAAGAGGACTTCGACATCCATGCCGACGGCGGCGCCTGGTGCTATGTGGGCCTCCGTCACAGCTTCTGCCATGGCTGGGCTTCCGGTCCGACCAGCTGGCTCAGCGAGCATGTGCTGGGGATCGAGCCCGTCGGGGTGGGCTTCCGGGAAGTCCGCATCGAGCCGCACCTCGGCGATCTGGAGTGGGCCGAGGGCACCTTCCCGACTCCGTACGGTGTCATTTCCGTCCGGCATACGAAGAACCCGGACGGCAGCGTCCAGTCCGATGTGAAACTGCCTAAGGGCGTAAAACGCGTGAAATGATTAAGAGACTTCTCCCGGTCCTGCTGCTGACGACGGCCTGCGCGTCTGTTCCGTCGCTGAATTCGCCCATGGACTGTGTCGATCCTTTCATCGGCACCGGTGGGGACGGCCATACCTATCCCGGGGCCACGGCACCCTTCGGCATGGTCCAGCTGAGCCCCGATACGCATAACCGGGGCTGGGAGGCCGCCTCGGGCTATCGGGACAAGGATACCACGCTGATCGGCTTCTCCCATACGCACCTGAGCGGGACGGGCGGAGTGGATCTGGGCGATTTCCTCTTCACGCCGTTCCCGGAAGCAGTTCCTTTCTCCAAGCAGGACGAAGTGGCTTCTCCGGGCTATTACAGCGTCGAGACACAAGGAATCAAGGTGGAACTGACAGCCCTTCCCCGGACGGGCTGCCAGCGCTATACCTTCCAGGGGGAAGGGGAGCGTAAAATCTGGGTGGACCTCCGGTACAACATCGGCGGGACCCATCCGGACCGGATCAGTTTCGAGGCCGTTTCCGACTGCGTCATCGAGGGCGGCCGGCATGTCGTCGGTTGGGCCCAGAACCGCTGGATGTTCTTCTCGGCCTGTTTCTCCGTGCCTTTCACCTCCTGTGAGGCCGATGGGAAAGACCGTTATCTCCTGACTTTCCCCGCGGATACGAAGGAGCTGACCGTCACGGTAAGCTTATCCCCGACGGATGCCCTGGCGGCTCGGCAGAACCGCCTTGCAGAGGCCCCGGACGGCGATTTTGACCGGATTCGGAAAGCCTCCGAAGCCCTTTGGGAAGGACAACTTGCGAAAGTGGAAGTCGAGGGCGGGACGCCCGCCCAGCGGACCAATTTCTATTCGGCCCTGTACCATACCCTCATCGCCCCGAACCTGCTGAGCGACGTCGGACAGCAGCCGTTCTATTCCACCCTGTCGCTCTGGGATACTTTCCGGAGCTGGAATCCGCTGATGGTCCTGCTGAATCCGGAGATGATCGGCGACCAGGCGGAAAGCCTGATCCGGATGTACGGACGCGACGGGAAACTGCCCCTCTGGGCCCTCGGCGGCGTGGATGTGGACTGCATGATCGGCTACCACAGCGTGTCCGTCATCGCCGATGCCTGGCTGCGGGGGATCCGTACCTTCGACGGCGAGAAAGCCCTCGCCGCGATGGTTGCCTCCTCCAACCTGGATCCGGCATCCGACTGGTACAACACCTATGGCTATGTCCCTTCGGACTATACGCCGGAATCCGTCTCCAAGACGCTGGAATTCTGCTATGACGACTGGTGTATCGCCCGGATGGCGGAATCCCTGGGCCACAAGGATTTGGCGGCTGAATATGACGCCCGTTCCCTCCGGTACCGCAATCTCTTCGATCCTTCCACCGGCTTCTTCCGGGGAAAGGAGTCCGACGGCAACTGGCGGGTGCCCTTCGACCCGGTGAGCGGTTCCCGGGACTATACCGAAGCCATCGCCTGGCAATACCGTCACTTCGTTCCGCATGACATGCGCGGCTATACGGACCTGATGGGCGGTCCGGAAGCGGTCCGGGCATCCCTGGACTCTCTCTTCAAAACCACCTCGGGACAGCTACATGACGGAAATATCACGGGTCTCGTGGGCCTGTATGCCCATGGAAACGAGCCCAGCCATGGAACGGCCTGGCTGTACAGCTATCTGGGCCGTCCTTCCGAAACCCAGCGGTGGGTCCGGCAGATGCTGGACGAGATGTACCGGCCCACTCCGGACGGAATCTGCGGCAACGAGGACTGCGGGCAGATGAGCGCCTGGTACGTGCTTTCCGCCCTGGGCCTGTATCCGGTTTGTCCGGGTTCGGGCGAATTCGTCCTGGGAGCCCCGCTGTTCAGGAAGGCGACGGTGAAGCTTTCGAACGGCCGCCAGCTGGTCATTACGGCCGACCATCCCGAACGAGCCTATGTGCGGGAGGTCTTGCTGAATGGGAAACCGGTTGACAGGCAGTTTGTTACATATGACGAACTGATGGAAGGCGGAGAACTTTCCTTCCGCCTGGTTTCCAAGCCCTGCTCCGACCGGGATGCCTTGCCGGCTCCGTATTCCCTGGCCGGCGAGCCCCTGGTTTCCACGCCATACCTGACGGGGAATCCCCGGTTCTTCGACGGGACTTTCACGGCGGAACTGCTGTGCCGCACCCCGGATGCACGGATCCATTACACCCTGGACGGATCCGAGCCCACGGAGGCTTCGACCCGCTACGAGGGGCCGTTCCCCATTACGGAAGATTGCATCCTGAAGGCCCGCGCCTTCAAGCCGGGCTGCACGCCCAGCCCGCTCCTCCGTTCCCATGTATTCCCCATCGATTACGTTCCTGCCGTATCGGTCACCGGCCTGAAGCCGGGATGCCGCTATACCTATCACCGCGGGATGTTCCTGCGGGTTGCCCAGGTGGCCGCATCTCCGGTCGTGGACAAGGGGGTCCTTCCGGCCCCTTCCATCCAGGGAGCGCCGGACGAGGACCATTTCGGCTTCATTTTCGAGGGGTATCTGGATGTGCCGGAAGAGGGCCTCTGGGAACTCGCCGTCAGGAGTGACGACGGCGCCGTCCTGGAGATCGACGGACGCCTGGCCGTGAACGGCGACGGTTCGCACGCCAATTACACCGCAACGGGTCACATCGCCCTTCGGAAGGGACTGCATGCCTTCCGCCTCCTGTACCTGGAAGATTACGAAGGACAGAACCTCGAATGGGCCTGGAAGAGCCCGGGCTCCGATACCTTCGAACCCATCCCCCCGGACCGCGTCCGTTATTCGGAAGTGATTGACTGAACGCGGATTATTGAAAACGCTTTATGTTTATTGCCGCAAGGCGGTTTAAGTAATAGATTTATTATGAGGTTGTTAAGAATTACGCTCGGGTTGACGTTGTCGGCCATGACCCTGCTCTCCTGCTCGAAAGGCAAGGAGCCCGAAAACCTGAAGTTGATGACGCCGGTGAGCTTTGCCGACGTGAAGATCGACGATGCATTCTGGACCCCCCGGATGCTGATCCACAAGGATGTCACCCTGCCGGTGTGCATCGACCAGATCGAGAACCAGACCGGCCGGATCCGGAACTTTGAGAACGCCGCGAAAGGCGAGGGAGAGCACTCCGGGATCTATTTCGACGATTCCGACGTGTACAAGGCCCTGGAAGGCATGGCCTATTCCCTCCAGATCGAACCGGACCCGGAACTGGAGGCCAAGTGCGACGAGTGGATCGACAAGTTTGCCGCTGCCCAGCAGCCGGACGGCTACCTGAACACCTTCTTTACGCTCACGGGACTGGAAAACCGCTGGAATAACATGGACAAGCACGAGATGTACTGTGCCGGACACATGACCGAGGCGGCCGTGGCGTATTACAAGGCGACCGGAAAGCGCAAACTCCTGGACGTGGCCATCCGTTTCGCGGACCACATGATGTCCATATTCGGTCCCGAAGGACGGCACTGGGTGCCCGGGCACGAGGAAATCGAGCTTGCGATGGTCAAGCTCTATGAGGTCACCGGCGAAAAGAAATACCTGGACTTCGCCGGCTGGCTGCTGGATCAGCGGGGACATGGATACGGTTCCTATGGAAAGAATGACACCCGGGACTGGCCCGAAGTCTATTATCAGGATGAAGTTCCGGTCCGCGATCTGTCCCGGATCACCGGCCATGCCGTGCGTTCCATGTATCTGTACTGCGGAATGGCGGACGTCGCTGCCTATACGGGGGACAAAGGCCTCACGGATGCTCTGGACCGCCTGTGGGACCATGTGGTCAACAGGAACATGTACATCACCGGCGGCATCGGCCAGTCCTCCCGCAACGAAGGCATTACGGAGGATTACGACCTTCCGAACCTGACGGCCTATTGCGAGACCTGCGCTTCCGTGGGCATGGTCCTTTGGAACTGGCGCATGCTCCAGTTCACCGGCGACGGCAAGTATGCCGACGTGATGGAGCGTTCCCTCTATAACGGAGCCCTGGCGGGCATTTCCCTGAAGGGTGACCACTTCTTCTATGTGAACCCGTTGGAATCCCTGGGAAACCATCATCGCCAGGAATGGTACGGCTGCGCCTGCTGTCCGAGCCAGATCGCGCGCTTCCTTCCGTCCGTGGGCAATTATGTCTATGGGACCTCGATGGATGCGCTTTGGGTGAACCTGTACATGGGGAGCGAAACGACCGTGAAACTCCGGAACAGGGATGTCCGCGTGAAGCAGGAAACCTCCTATCCCTGGGACGGTTACGTGAAATTGACCCTGGGCATGGACAAGCCCGTGAAGACGGAGGTCCGCCTCCGGGTCCCGGCCTGGTGCAAGGATTACACCGTCACCGTGAATGGTGCGGCGGTGACCGCCCCCGTCCAGAGCGGCTATGTCATCCTGGACAAGAAATGGGAGAATGGAGATGTGGTCGAGATGACCCTCGCGATGCCCGTGGAGGCAGTCGCTGCCGATCCTCGCGTGAAGGAGGATGAGGGCAAGCGTGCCGTCCAGCGCGGTCCGATCGTCTATTGCATGGAAGAGGTGGACAATCCGGAGGGCTTCGACGAACTTTGCCTGACGAAGGATGCCCGGTTCGACGTGAATCCGCTGGACAAGCGTCAGTGGTGGGGACATCCCTTGATGCAGATCAAGGCCCAGGCGGGCGGGAAGACGCTGACCTTCCTCCCGTATTTCGCGTGGGACAACCGGGAGGCCGGAAAGATGAAGGTCTGGATCCCTCTTGCCGACTGATCATGGGCAAGAAAGGTTTCATCCTGGGACTTCTGCTGCTGCTCCCCCTGTGCCTCCGGGCACAGGGAGGGGAGGACAATACCTTCGGCGGCTGGGAGTTCATCGAGGTGAACCATGATTTCGGGGAGAGCCCTTTCTTCGGCTCCTTCTATTTCGAACATGACAATTACCAATATCAGCGCCTGGAGTGCTGGTACACGCGCACTACGCTGGGCGTGAAGATCCTGCCCTGGCTCAAGGCCGATGCCGCCTACGACTTCCTGCAGGAACCGTCGTCCCATACGCACAAGCTCAACCTGGACCTGACGGGCACCCTGAAGTCGGGGAACCTGAAAGTGTCTATCCGGGAGCGCTATGTGCACAGTTGGACGCCTGCCCTGGGGACCGAAAGCAACCTGCTTCGTTCCCGCCTGAAGGTCCAGTACGCGATCCCGGAGAGCCGGTGGAGTCCGTATCTGGCGGTGGAGGTGTTCACCTGGGGGGATACTTGGAAGAAAACGCGCCATTACGTCGCCTGCAACTACGACTTTTCCGACAAAGTCCAGCTGGAGGCTTACTACCTGTACTATGCTTTTAACGGCGTGCCCGCCGAGCATGTCATCGGCCTCGGCCTGAACTTTTTTCTATGATGCGGAACAAACTTTTTCTCTTGTTGGCCTTGTGCCTGGCAGCCTGTTCGCCGCACACCCTTTTCCAGGACGGAAAATCGGATTATACCATCGTCCTGTCGCCGGATGCGTCCCAGATCGAACGCTACGCCGCCCAGGAACTGCAAACCTGGATCCGCGAAGTGAGCGGTGTGGAACTGCCCATCGCTTCGGAAGGTGTTCCCGGGAAGCGTCTTCTCCTGGGCTGTGAGGACCGGAACGGCCGGGATGACGCCTTCTCCTATTCCAATGACGGCGGTGACATTGTCTTCCGGGGAAAAGGCCCTCGGGGAACGCTTTATGCCGTGTACGCCTTCCTGGAGGAGGAACTCGGCTGCCGATGGTATTCATCGCAGGCGAGTGTGGCGCCGAAGCAGGACCGCTGGTCTTTCGGGAAGCTCTTCCGGGAAGAAGCGCCGGGCATCCGGATCCGGGACAACTGCGTCCTGGACGTCCGGGTGAATCCCGTCTTCTCCGCCCGCATGCGCAACAATTTCGTGCGGATCCCTTCGCCGGACGGTAAGGGGACCATTCCCGGCAGTGCAGAGGGGTATTGGGGTGTCCATGCCCTGGGGACGCACGTCCCTGTCGATAAGTATTTTGCGACGCATCCGGAGTATTTCTGCCTCCGGGACGGAAAGCGGTACGGAGGCTATGGGCAGCTTTGCCTGTCCAATCCCGATGTGCTGCAGATCACCATCGAGAGCGTCTGCCGCATCATGCGGGAGCAGCCGGATTTCCTCATCTACTCGGTTGAGCAGAACGACAACCAGCTCTATTGCCAGTGCGATGACTGCACGACGCTGGCGGAGCGGTATGGCGGCCAGTCCGGCGTCATGGTCTGGTTCGTGAACCAGGTCGCCGACGCCGTCCGGGAGGAGTTTCCGGACAAGTTCATCGGCACGTTCGCGTATCAGTACACCCGGCACGCCCCGAAGGACATCGTCCCGCGTGAGAATGTCGTGATCCGGCTCTGCAGCATCGAGTGCTGTCTCCTGCACCGGTACGACGAATGCGAACGGAACATCGCTTTCCTCCAGGACCTTCGCGACTGGGGAAACATCGCCCCGCACCTGTACATCTGGGACTACGTGACGGATTTCGCCCAGTACTGCCTCCCGGTGGCCAACTGGAAGACGATGCAGCCCCATATCCTGGATTTCGTGGAAAACCATGCCATCGGTATTCTGGAAGAGGGTGATTACCAGTCGGTTTCCTGCGAACTGCGGGAACTCCGTTCCTGGATCCTGTCCAAGCTCATGTGGAACCCGGATGCCGATGTGGATGCACTCGTCCGGGACTTTACGGACGGTTACTACGGAGCCGGCGGACGGTATGTCCGGGAATACCTGGACCTGGAAGAACGGGTCCTGCGCCGGGAAGGGATCCACGGCAACTGCTACATCTCCGCCATGGATTCGATGTACACGCAGGCCTTCCTGGATGAGGGCCGGGCGCTGTTCGCCAAGGCCCGGGAGGCCGTCGGGACGGACAGCGTACTGTACCACCGCCTGGAGACCGCCGAATTCCCCCTGTGTTTCCTCCAAATGGAGAAGGATCCGCTGCTAGGACTGCAGACGGGAGCCGATGCGCTTGCGCGCCGTGTCATCCGCCGGGACGGCATCACCCGGATGGCCGAGTGGGAATCGGGCAGCGGGACCTCCGGAGCCGAAGTGCTCCTCGAATGCTATGACCAGATGAAAAGAGACTTGCGGGAGGTCGCCGTACTGCCGGCTTCCCCGGTGGAACCGGCCGGGAACGGTGTCGCCTTCACCCGGTACGAGGGCGGTTTCATGACCACCGGCGAAATGCTCCGGAAAGGGAAGATGACCGGAAAAGGAATCCGTCCCGACATCCGCATCGAAGAGCCGGAAGAGGCGGACCATTTCGGCTATGTGTTCGATACGTGGCTGAAAGTCACGGAGGAAGGTGTCCACCAGATCCGTGTCTCGACGGACGACGGGGCGGTCCTGCTGCTGGACGGGAAAGCCATCATCGAGCGGGACGGCTCCCATTCGGCGGAAACGGCCTGGGCCTACGTGGACCTGGCGGCCGGTTTCCATCACCTGGAACTCCGCTATTTCGAGGATTGCGAGGGGCAGGAACTGGATATCAGGCTCCGGACCCCGGCCGGATACGACGGCCCGCTGCCCCAGGAACGCTTGTTCATTGTCAAGGAATAAAACGAAGGATTGCCTATGAAACGGATCATCATCCCCCTTACCTTGCTCCTGTTGCTCGGAGCCTGCTCGGACGAGCCTAAATACACGGATGCGAAACTCCCTGCAAGACAGCGGGCGGAAGACTTGCTGTCGCGCATGAGCCTGGAGGAGAAGGTGGCCCAGGTCAGCGCCCAGCTCCTGTTCATGGACGAATTCTATGAAAAGCGGGATTATACGAAGGGCCATGTCCGGAACGTAGGCCATTTCCTCCCGGACGGGGGACTCCCCAACGATCCGAAAACCGTGGCCGAGCGCATCAACGAAGATACGCAGAAGTCCATCGAAGCCAGCCGGTGGGGCATTCCGGTGCTCCAGCATGGCGAAGCCCTGCACGGGGCCCAGTGGGGGAATGCAACCTGTTTCCCACAGAGCATCGGCATGGCGGCCACCTTTGACGACGAACTGTATTACCGGGAAGGCCAGGTGGTTGCGGAAGAACTTCGCGCCGTCGGTGTCCGTCAGGTCTATGCGCCGGTCATCAACATCACCCGTGACCAGCGCTGGGGACGCGGCCAGGAAAGCTATGGGGAAGACGTCCTGATGAACTCCCGTTTCGGCGTCGCTTACGTGAAAGCGCTGGAAGATGGTGGTGTCGTCGCGACGCCCAAGCATTTCGTGGACAATTACGGCGAGGGCGGCCATGATTCCTTCGCTTCCATCACCTCCTGGCGCGAACTCCGGGAAGTCTATCTGGAGCCCTTCCGCGCCTGCGTGGAAGAAGGCGGAGCCCGGGGAATCATGAGCGCTTACAATGCCGTGGACGGCATCCCGGCCAGCAGCAACCCGACACTCCTGCAGGATATCCTGAAGAAGGAGTGGGGCTTCAAAGGAATCGTCGTTTCCGATTATGGGGCCACGGAAATGGTCGGGAACCGTCATCTTCTGTGCGAGACGGAAGACGATGCGCTTGCCCTTTGCATGAATGCAGGAATGGACCTGCAGCTGGCCAACACCAGCGGCGGTCTGATGGAGCAGGTAAAGTCGGGGAAGATTCCCGAAAAGGTGCTGGACGAGAGTGTCCGCCGGGTGCTCCGGTTGAAATTCGAACTGGGGCTCTTCGACGAGCCGCTGGTGGATCCGGAAAAAGCGGCCGCCATCGTCCGCAGTCCCGAACACCGGGAACTGGCTTACGAAGCGGCCTGCAAAGCCATGACGCTTCTCAAGAACGACGGCATCCTCCCGCTGCGCGGGGTGAAACGGATCGGCGTGTACGGCCCTTCCGCCAATATCCTGAACGTCGGTGACTACAGCGGTGGACGCGGCGGTTGGAAGGGAGACGGCGTCACCCCGTACGAAGGCCTGAAAAAGGCCCTGGAAGGCACTGCCGACGTGGTTTTGGCTCCGGTGGGCCAGAACGTGAATCCGCTGGCATCCCGATGCGACGTCCTCGTTTTCTTCCCTTCCATTACGGAAGAAGAGGGCAGTGACCGCAGCAGCTTCCACCTGCCGTCCAGCCATGTCCGGCCGAACCGGACGACGGAAGGGGGCCTGATCGTCGCCGATGCGCAGGCACCGGCCATCGAGGTGGACCAGGAGAAGATGGTCCGCGACCTGATTGCGACCGGGAAGCCCGTGATCGTGGTCCTTCACAACGGAGCGGTCATCGACATTTCCGGCTGGGCCGACGGGGCTGCAGCCATCCTGGAAGCCTGGTATCCCGGCGAGCAGGGCGGACGCGCCATTGCCGATGTCCTGACGGGAGCCGTGAATCCCGGCGGCCGCCTGCCCATCACCTGGGCTCGCAGTATCGGCCAGAATCCCATGTATTATAGCATCAAGCCCAGCGGCCGCGGCTACGGCTACGTGGAGAACGACGGCTCGCCCCTGTATCCCTTTGGCTACGGCCTGAGCTATACCACCTTCGATTACAAGGATTTCCAGACGGTGGAGACCCTTGAGAAAGGCCAGCCGCTGAAGGTCCGGGTGACCGTGACGAACACCGGTTCCGTCCGGGGTGACGAAGTTGTGCAGGTCTATATCCACGACGAACTTGCCTCGGTCGTCCGGCCGTTGAAGCAGCTCGCCGCCTTCAAGCGTGTTACCCTGGAACCGGGTGAAAGCCGGGAGGTGGAACTGGAAATCCCCAACCGCCAGTTCGCCCTCTGGGACCGGGATATGAATTTCCACGTAGAGGAAGGCTGGTTCGAAGTGTGGCTGGGAAAGAATGCCGGAGAAAAGATTACCGAAACAAGAGTATATGTCAAATAACCTATTGTATATGAAAAAATTATCAATTGTCTTGACGGCGCTTCTCGCCGTTGCCTGCGCACAGCCGCAACCCAAAAAGGCGGACCTCGCCTCCCATGTCATCCTCATCGGCCTGGACGGCTGGGGATCCTGGTGCATGGAAAAAGGGGAGGCCCCGTTCATCAAGGAAATGATGAAGGAGGGTTCCTGGACCCTGGACAAGCGGACCGTACTCCCGTCCTCGAGCGGTCCCAACTGGGGCGCGATGATGAACGGAACGCCCGTCGAGGCGACGGGTATCGCGAGCAACAGCGCTTCTCCGGATTTCAAACCGCTGGTCCTGACGGAGCACAACGCCCAGCCGACCATCTTCCACCAGCTCAAGAAGGCCCGGCCCGAGGCTGAAACCGGCGTCATCTGCGAATGGGGCGACTTCCTCAACTATGCCGACTCCCTGTGCGTGGACCACCGGGTCCGGATCGACGATCCCGGGACGAATACGGAATCCGTCGTGGAGGAGAGCGTGAAGTATATCGTGGACAAGAAACCGACGCTCTGCTTCATCCACATCGATGCCCTGGACCACATGGGCCATTCCTATGGGCAGGGTTCCGCCGAGTTCTATGCCGAGCTTCCGCTCGTGGACGGCCGGGTGAAGCGCATCGTGGACGGCATCAAGGCGGCCGGCATCTACGACGACAGCATCATCATCCTGACCTCCGACCATGGACACTACCAGACGGGACACGGCGGAACCACCATGCTGGAGATGGAAACGCCGATGGTCATCTGGGGCAAAGGCGTGAAGAAGAACCACGAGATCCAGGAGACCGTCATCCAGTACGACATCGCCGCCACCGTGGCGGAGATCCTCAACCTGGAAGTGCCCCAGAGCTGGCGCGGAAAACCGATTGACGTGTTTGCAAAGTGAAAAAGGCCTGTCTCATAGTCCTTTCCCTGGCAGCGTTGTGCTCCTGCGCCCGGACTGAAAAAGTCCCTGCGACGTCGGACCTGGCCGGGATGTTCGGAGCTCCGCCCATGGAGTACCGTCCCTATGTCTGGTGGCATTGGATGGGCCCCGACTTCTCCAAGGAAGGTATCCGGAAGGACCTGGAAGCCATGAAGGAAGCGGGCATCGGCGGGGCGACGGTTTTCAACATCGCCTCGGCGGTGCAGGAGACGCACCATCCGATGGAGAACAATCCCTGGCCGGAGCAGACCTATCGCAGCGACGCCTACTGGGACGCCCTCGCCTATGCCGCCGAAGTGGCGGAGGAACTGGGGCTGAAGATCGGCCTGCACAATTCGCCGGGGTACAGTACCACCGGCGGGCCGTGGATCGACGAGGAGAAGGGCATGCAGAAGGTCGTGCACAGCCGGACGGCCGTCAAAGGCGGCAGAACCGTCAAAACCGTCCTGCCGAAGCCGGAGCCCACGGTGTATGGCGGCTGGGGCAATTCGGGACGCCAGTCCACTTTCTACCGGGACATCGCCGTCATGGCAGTCCCTGTCAAGGCCGATGCTTCCCCGGATGAAGTGATCGACCTGACGGACAGTATGGATGCCGACGGAAATCTGGTCTGGGATGCTCCCAAGGGGCGCTGGACCATCTTCCGGATCGGCCATGCGCCCACGCTGTCCAACCCGCATCCGCTCCCGGACGAACTCATCGGCAAGGCCCTGGAGGCGGACAAGATGAACCGGGACGTGTCCGAGTATCACTGGGACCAGGTACTGGGTCCGCTGGAGGAACACCTGGGTCCATACTTCGGAAAGTCCTTCACGCACATCCTGATCGACAGCTACGAGGCAGGGGACCAGAACTGGACGCCGGGCTTCCGGGAGTATTTCTCCCGCATCTGCGGCTATGATCCGCTGCCCCGGATCGCCCTGATGGAAGCCGACCCGGGCAATTCCCGGAACGATGCCTTCCGGGAGGACTGGGATCTCCTCATCCAACGCCGTTTCCTCCGGGAAGGCTGGCAGGTGGCAAGGGACAAGGTCCACGAAAAAGGCCTCCAGCTCTTCTGGGAGCCCTATTGGGGCCCCTTCAGCATCACGGAGTCCGTCTATGTGCCGGATGTGCCCATGGGCGAATTCTGGACCTCCGGGAACGGCCACATCAACGAAGCCATCGTGGACAAAGCCCAGGAATACGGGAAGAACATCGTCGGGGCCGAGGCCTTTACCGGCCGGCCGGAAGTGAGCCACTACACGGAGGATCCCGCCTTTCTGAAACATTCGGCCGACGGGGCCTTCGTCTCCGGGGTGAATCTCCTGTTCCTCCACCACTGGGTGCACCAGCCCTTCGACGACCGGTATCAGCCCGGCATGGGTATGGGCTGGTGGGGAACGCATTTCTCCCGGCACCAGACCTGGTTCGAGCCCGGCAAGGCCTTCTTCACCTACCTGAGCCGTTGCCAGATGCTGCTCCGTCAGGGGAAACTGGGCGAACGGGGACCGAACTGGATCCAGCGGAAACTGGACGGCGCCGACATCTGGTTTGTCATGAATCCGGACGAGACGGATTCGCTGACGACCGTCTTCCCGGCCGGTCCGCAGCCCTCCGAATTCTGGAATCCGTACGACGGATCCATCGCCCTGGCGGCCGCTTCGGATTCCGTCCGGGTAGCCCTGGGGCCGGGCCAGTCCGTTTTCCTGGTGCAGAACAAGGGGACGACCCGGTATCAAAAAGAGGTGATTCCGAAACTGAAAAAGTTGGAAACCAGGGATTTGGGAAATGTTTGGGAGGTCGCTTTCGCGCCCAAGCTGTCCGATCCTTTCACCCTCTCCTCCTTCGAACTGAAGGATCTCAGCCAATGTGAGGAGAATCGCCTGAAGTATTTCTCCGGAACCGCGACCTACACGACCCGGTTCACCCTGTCGCCCGAAGACATTTCGGGGTGGGTGACCATCGACCTGGGCGGGCTCAATGACATCGCCTCGCTGACTGTCAATGGGGAAAAGGTGGCCGACCTGTGGTATCCGCCCTATCGGACCGACATCACGGATTTCCTGGTTGTCGGGGAGAATACGGTGGCCGTGGCCGTGACGAACAACTGGGCGAACCTCCTGATCGGAGACGAACAGTATGCACCCGATTTCGAATGGGGCGAGGACCGCGGCGAGACCATGGGCCGGGCGATGAAAGCCTTCCCCGACTGGTTCCTGAAAGGGGAGAAACGGCCCAGCCCCGACCGCAAGGGCTTCGTCCTCTGGTCCTATTTCCGTGCGGACTCGCCGCTGCAGCCGGCGGGCCTCACCGGTCCGGTGACCCTTTCTTTCTTACGGGAAAAATGATTAATTTTGTATAGACCACAAACCGCTGAAACGATAACTTAGATGGACAGAAGAGATTTTATCAAAGTATCCGGACTTGCCGCTGCGGGCGTCGCCCTGTCGGGCTGCGCCCCTTCCGGCTGGAGCAAGAAGGAACAGGAACTTTTCGGGAAGAAACCCACGGGGCATTTTTCCCTGAAACAGCTTTCGTCGGTCACCGACACCATCGGCGAATCCTATCTGATGAAAACTTCCGGAGGCAAGGTGTTCATGGTGGACGGCGGCTATGCCACCGAGGTGGAGAAGCTCCGGAAGCATCTCGCGGAAGCCGGGAACCATGTGGACCTGTGGTTCATCACCCACCCGCACGAGGATCACATGGAGGCCCTGGCGACCATCCTGAACGATCCGCAGGGCATTACCATCGACAAAGTCATCTATTCCCGGGTCCCCGACGCGTTCCTGGACTGCGAACCCGGCAGTGCGGAAAATGCCCGCGGGTATTACCGCGCCCTGGACAACTTCATGGACGGGACCGATTTCGTCAATGTCCACCAGGCCGGCCAGCGCTTTGACATGGACGGGGTCGGGATCATGATCCTGAGCGTTGCGGATATGGGCATCCCCACGAAACACTACAATGAGCAGACCATGATCGTCCGGATGTGGGACGATGCCAAGAGCGTCGTCTTCCTCGGAGATGCCGAGGAGGAGCGCGGCAACCGGGTCCTTGCCCAGTACAAGGAGTATCTGGACTGCGACTACCTGCAGATGGCCCATCACGGCCAGAGCGGTTGCAACGAGCAGTTCTATAAGTCAATCAGTTTCCGGGCCTGTCTCTGGCCCACGCCGTCCTGGGTGTGGGAGCCCGCGCCCGAGAATACCTGGCTCAAGACCCGCGACACCCGCCGCTGGATGGAGGAGAAAGGGATTACGGAACACCATGTGAGCTGCCTGGAAGAGGATTGGACCCTGCTTTGACGGTATGAGTGGGATATCGCTGATAGTTGCCGCATTACTTGCTGTCCTCCCGGCCATCGGGCAGGGCGGGGAACCGCATCGCTGGACCTTGGAAGACGCTGGGACCGGTATCGTTTTCACACCGTCGGAAACGATGCTGCCCTGCGAGGACCATATCGAGATGAGCGGCGAACAGATGTCCGTCGTGCTGCGATGGGGAGTGGGAAAGGACCGGTCCTTCCACTGCGAACGGTCCCTGGTCTTCCCGATGCTCCGTACGGTCCCCAACAATACGCACGCCAGCCTGATGCACAGGATGGGGGTGGACATCCCTTCCCTCGTCAGCGTCAACGGGTATTCCTTGCGGAACGAGCAGGTGGAATCTGTCCGGTTGGACGGCTGCCTGGAAGTGACGGGTACGTTCGCCTCGGGAAGGTCGGGAACGGCCCCGTCCGTGCGGATGAAGCGGCGGATCTTCCCGTCGGCCTGCGCACCGCTCCTGGGTGAAACCTATGAGTTGGAGAACCTGGGAAACAGGGCGGTGACCGTATTCGTCCCCGCTTTCTCCCAGGTCTTTACTACGCCGGCGGATCAAGGCGTTACGGGATCCTATGTCATCCGGGGGGATGTTTTCGGCGCTGGAACCTTCCGGCTCGCCCCCGGTGAAACCCTCCGCTTCGGAGCCTGCTTTCAGGCCTACCGGGAAGGGGAGAACATGCTGCGGCCCGATCTGGATGCGGAGTGGAGCGCCCGGCGGGCGTACCTGGACGAAGTGGACGGAAACCTGGTCCTGGAAACACCGGACCCGGTGCTGGACCGGGAATTCCGTTTTGCCAAAATCCGCGCTTCCGAAAGCATTTACAAGACGGCGGGCGGGTATATGCACGGTCCCGGCGGGGAATCCTACTATGCCGCCATCTGGGCCAACGACCAGGCGGAATACGTCAATCCCTTCTTCCCGTTCCTGGGCTATGGGAAGGGAAATGAATCTGCATTGAACGCTTACCGGCATTTCGCCCGGTTCATGAATCCCGCCTATACGCCCATCCCCAGTTCCATCATCGCGGAAGGGACCGACATCTGGAACGGGGCCGGGGACCGGGGGGATGCCGCCATGATCGCCCATGGGGCGGCCCGGTATGCCCTCGAATGCGGCAGCCGGGAAGAGGCGGAGGAACTCTGGCCCCTCATCGAATGGTGCCTGGAGTACTGCCACCGGAAACGGAATGCCGCCGGTGTCGTCCGGTCCGACTCGGACGAGTTGGAAGGCCGGTTCCCGGCGGGAGAGGCCAACCTGTCCACTTCCACGCTGTATTATGACGGACTTCTTTCCGCGGCGATGCTCTCCCGGAGTCTCGGCCGGCGCGCTTCCGAAGCCCGGCGGTACGAGGCCCGTGCCCATCGGCTCGCCAAGGCGATCGAATCCTATTTCGGGGCGGAGGTCCAGGGGTTCCATACCTACCGGTATTATGACGGCAACGAGGTCCTCCGGTCCTGGATCTGCCTGCCGCTCATCGTGGGACTGACGGAGCGCACGGAAGGAACCATCGCCGCCCTGACCTCCGACAAACTGATGACGGAGAACGGTTTGCTTACCCAGCAGGGGAGCGAGACCTTCTGGGACCGTTCCACCCTATACGCCCTGCGTGGCATGTATATCGCCGGGGACACGGGAACGGCGGGTGATTTCCTGCACCGCTATTCGGTCCGGAGACTCCTGGGAGACCATGTCCCTTATCCCATCGAAGCCTGGCCGGAAGGCTCCCAGCGTCATCTTTCCGCCGAGAGCGGGCTGTATGGCCGCGTCGTGACGGAGGGAATGTTCGGCATTCGTCCGACAGGTTTCCGCTCTTTCCGGCTGACGCCCAGACTGGCTGCGGCGTGGCCCCGGATGGCTCTCCGGCACATCCGGGCCTTCGGGGGAGACTTCGACATCTGCGTCCGGCGCCTGGACGGAAATCAGCTGGAAATACGGGTCCTGGACCATCGCCAGGCGAGAAGCGGACGCTGGGTCCTTTCCGACGGCGACGGCCTGGATATCGACCTGGACCGTCTTCCCGATGAGGAACCCTTCCATTGGGAAGCGTTGCCGGAAGGGCTTGCCTTGAAAGAGGGCGCAACGACCCTCGGCGAATTCCGGATCCCGGCCTTGCCCGGAATTACCCATCGGGAGAAGGCGGAACGGCTGGATGAGCGGACCTTCCGGATCGACTGTGCCTTTACGGCCACGAAAGACCTGGATTCCACGCGTCTGGAAGCCGGTTTCGTGCATCTTTCCTCCTGTCCGTTCTGGATGATTCCGTCCGTCTCCTACAACGGGAACGAATGGGGCCGGGGCAAAGAGCCGAAGGGGGCCCGGGAAGACGGCAAGTGGCGGACGACGGCCGCCCGTCGTACTTCCATCCCCGGGGCGATGTATTCGGAAGGGGACCGTTATGCGGTCTCCACCTGGACCGAGGCTCCCCGGGAGGACCGGTTGAACTATTCCGTTTCCATCTGGCCGGAACAGGGCCAGGTGGGACACCATTACATCTGGCCGGAGGAAGAGATGCCGCTCACGTACATAGCCCGGGACCGCTTTGCCTCCGGGTACCGGAATCGGGCTTCGCTCCGGAAAGGGGAGACTGTCCGGCTGTCCCTGTATGTCCATGTGACCCCGGTGCAGGGAGGACACGCCGCCATGCGCTCTTTCCTGGACAAGGCCTGGGAACTGGCCCCGAAACCGGACGTGAAGGTGTTCCCTCCGGAAAAGGTCTGGGAACTGGGCGTCCGGTACGCCAAAGAGTCCCTGTGGGCGGAAGAAGGGGATTACAAAGGGTTCAGCATCGGACTCCTTCCCGAGCCCGACGGGACCTGGAAGCAGCGCGGCGGCGGGAAATATGAGATTGGCTGGTGCGGCCAGAATGCCTCCTATGCCATCACCCTGCTGCAGGATTATCTGAGAAACGGCTCCCGGGAATCCTTGGAGAAGGGAATGGCCACCCTGGATACCTGGAGCCGGTGCACGCTTCCGAACGGTCTTTTCACGGTCCGGTACGACAGTCCGGACGATGCGGTCGATGCCTGTAACCTGGGAACTGCGGCGGTGAATTTCTTCGAAGCATACGATGTGGCGAAAACATGCGGGTATGACCGGCCGGAATATGAGCGTGTCGCTTACGGCATCTGTGATTTCGTCGTCAGGGACCAGCAGGAAAACGGTTGCTACGCGAAAGGATGGCAGCCGGACGGGACGAGCATCTACCGGGAAGGAACCATCGGCTGTTTCCTCGTTCCCGCCATGATCGAGGCCTATCGCAGAAGCCGGAACGAGACGTACCTGCAGTCCGCCCGGAAGGCCTATGACTACTACCTGTCCGAGCTTCGGGAACAGGGATTTACCACGGCCGGCGCGCTGGATACCTGGTGCATCGACAAGGAATCGTCCATCTCCCTGCTCCGCTCGGCCCTGCGTTTCCATCGCCTGACCGGAGGAAAGGCGTATTTGGAGGATGCCCTAGCCGTATCCTATTATCTATCCACCTGGCTTTGGCACTATGACGGTGCATACCCCGTGGAGGATGCCTTTACGCAGTACGGAGTCCATACTTTCGGCCTTACCTCCGTATCGGTCCAGCATAACCATCTGGACCCGTATGCACTTTACTGGGTTCCCGAATGGGTGGAACTTGCGGAACTGACCGGTGACCGGCAGTGGCTGGAGAAAGCACGCGCCATCTGGCGGGGCGGCAACCAGCTGCTTTCCGACGGTACGCTCCGGGTGAACGGACTGCTCCGTCCGGCCGGATCCCAGAACGAGGCCTACTTCGAATGCAACTGGGGGCTGGAGCCCGCCGGCGCTTACAACCGGAAAGGCGGACGCGTCAACGATTGGCTGGTGGCCTGGCCCGGCGCATTCCGCCTGGAAACGCTCCGCCACCTGGATAACTGGATGGTCTTATGAGAAAGATTGCGATAATACCTATTCTGACTTTGCTCCTCCTCTCCTGCCGGGAACAGGAGGTTCGGATTCCCGTTCCGGAAGGAACCCTGTGTCTTGAGCCGCTCGCGGAAGATGCCATCCGTGTCCGGGTGGTTCCCGACGGCGCGCCTGTGCTGGAGGAACTGATTTATACCCAGCCGGTTCAAAAGCCGAGATACCACGTGGAAAAGACCGGTGACCGTGTGTCGGTAACGACGGCCCGCCTCACCGCGGAGTATCATGTCGCGGAAGGGAAACTCCTTTTCAAGGATGCCGACGGTCAGGTGCTGCTGGAAGAAAAGAGCCGTTCCCTGCAGCCCACACAAGTCCGCGATCACTCCGCTTATGACATTACGCAGTCTTTCGTGTCTCCGGAAGTGGAGGCGCTGTTCGGTACCGGACAGTTCCAGGACGGCTACCTGGATATCCGTGGCCTGACCCGCCGGCTGACGCAGGTCAATTCCCAGATATCCCTGCCCATGGTCCTTTCCAACCGGGGATACGGCCTTCTGTGGCACAACTACGGATTGACGGAATTCAACCCTTCCGAAGGACTTCAGCCGCTCACCCTCGCCGAAGCGTCGGTGGAATCCGCTTCGGTCAATGTGACTGGTACTTCCGGCAATTTCATGGAAATCAGGCGTTTCAACCGCTTTGCCGGCGAAATCGACCTGCCGGAGGACGGAGATTACGCTTTGCTGCTGGATGTAGGCAGTTCCATGGCCCGGAAACAGTATCTCGCGGTGGACGGGGAGGTCCTCGTGGACTTCTCCAATTTCTGGCTGCCACCCACCGTCTCGGCCAAAGCGTACCTGACCTCCGGAAAGCACAGGGTGGAAGTCCGGGCGGCCGAGGGGGATGCGCCCGTGCTCGGCTGGCGGCGGATCACCGGAGAAACCACCTTCCATAGTCCCGTTTCCCAGGGAATCGACTATACTGTTTTCGCCGGGAATGCCGATGCCGTCATGCACGCGTTCCGCCGCCTGAGCGGTTCGGTGCCTCCGATGCCGGACTGGGCGTTCCGGTATATCCATTGCCGGGAACGGTACGATACGCAGGAGGAACTCCTGACGGCCGCCCGCCGTTTCCATGCGGAAGGCATTCCGGTGGGAACCATCGTCCAGGACTGGCAGTGGTGGGGAAAACATGGCTGGAATGCCATGCGGTTCGACGAAGACAAATACCCCGACCCGGCGGGCATGGTCCGGGAGCTCCACGGAATGGACCAGCACCTGATGCTGTCCGTGTGGTCCAAGGTGGACCAGGGCTCGGAAGTGGGGCGGCAGATGAAAGAGAACGGGTACTATATCGACGGGACGGACTGGGTGGATTTCTTCCAGCCCGACGCGGCGGCGTGCTACTGGGAAAACTTCCGGGACCGGCTGCTGCCTGTGGGGATCGACGCATGGTGGCTGGATGCGACGGAGCCGGAGAACGACGACCTGGCGAACCGTGCCATCGGCCCGGAAGGCATTCCGGGTGAATTCTACCGCAACGTTTATCCGCTGAAGGTCGTCGGAACGGTCTATGACGGACTTCGCAAGGATGCTCCCGACCGCCTTCCCGTCATCCTGACCCGGAGCGCCTTCCCGGGCATCCAGCGCTATGGCGCCATGACCTGGAGCGGGGATGTCGGCGCTGACTGGGGCTCCTTCCGCCGCCAGATCGCGGGCGGGCTGGGCCAGATGGCCGCCGGCCTTCCCTGGTGGACCTACGATGCCGGCGGGTTCTTCCGTCCGACCGGCCAATACGACGATCCCGATTACCAGGAATGCATGGTCCGCTGGATCCAGACAGCGGTCTATCTTCCTTTCATGCGGGTCCATGGCTATGTGAGCCATACGGAACCGTGGGAGTATCCGGACCGGATCCGGCAGCTCTTCGAGGAGGCCATCGACCGGCGCGAATCCTTGCAGCCCTACATTCTCCGGCATGCCCGGCGGGTCTGGGAGGAGGATTATACGCTCATGCGTCCGCTGGTCTTCGATTTCCCGGGCGATGCGGAGGCGCTCCGTCAGGACGCCGAGTTCATGTTCGGCCCCGACTACCTGGTGTGCCCGGTGACGGCTCCGAAGGTGACCTCCTGGCGCGTCTATCTGCCTGAAAATAAGGGTGGATGGATCTATTTACGGGATGAAACCCATTATGAAGGGGGCCGCTATGCGGAGGTCCCCGTCGATCTTGAAAATATCCCAGTATTCAAACGAGTGACTGAATGATGCGAAAACTGACTGTTCTGGCGGCTCTTCTGGCCGCGACGCTTCCTGTCCTCGCGCAGTCCGAAGCCTGGAAGAATGAATCCCTCCCCATCGGCGAGCGGGTGGAGGCCCTGTTGGAAACCCTGACGGTCGATGAAAAGATCGACAAATACTATCACGGGAACGAGGCCCTGCACGGGATCGTCCGTCCCGGGAATTTTACGGTGTTCCCGCAGGCCATCGCACTTTCCGCAATGTGGAACCCGGCCCTGCTGGAGCGCATCTCCGGCGTGGTTTCCGATGAGGCGCGGGCCCGTTGGAATGAACTGGAACGCGGAAAGAAGCAGACGGCCCAGTACAGCGACCTCCTGACCTTCTGGTCGCCGACGGTGAATATGGCGCGGGATCCCCGCTGGGGCCGTACGCCCGAAACCTACGGGGAGGATCCGTTCCTTTCCGGTGAGAACGGCGCTGCCTTCGTGCGGGGCTTCCAGCGGGTCCACCTGAAGCGGGGAGAGACGCGCACGGTGACGGTATCCCTTCGCCGTGAGGACCTTCGTTACTGGAGCGACAGCCGGCAGGCCTTCGTGATTCCGGAAGGGCTCCCCGAGATCATGGTAGGTACATCCTCGCGGGACATCCGCCTCACCTGGCCTTTGGAATAAACGACGTAAACCTGAATGAATATGAAAAAAGTGATGCTGACGATCCTTGCGGCGCTCCTTTGGCTTCTCCCGGCCGCCGCACAGGGCGTTTCCGTGGAAACGGCCCGTTTCCATGTGGGAGATGACATGGCCTGGCTGCAGACCGGATTCGACGACACGGCCTGGCAGGTCCTGGCCCTGAACAGGGACTGGAACCAGCAGGGAATCCGCAATACGGAAGGCTTTGGCTGGTACCGGATCCATGTCGTGATCCCTTCCACCCTGAAGAAAGGCGTCATGGAACAGGTCCTGCTGGACCTCGGACCCATCGACGATACGGATGAGACTTGGCTCAACGGCGTCCTGGTGGGCAAGACCGGCCGGAATCCGGGAGACAAAGACGGTTATGAAGGAAAGTGGGACGCGCCCCGGCGCTATATCGTGGATCCGAAACTGGTGAAGTGGGACCAGGAGAACGTCATCGCCGTCCGGGTGTATAACGGCGGCGATCCGGGCGGTTTCTACGCCCGCCCGGCCTGGATCGGGAAGCCCCTCCTGACCGATTACGTATCCTTGTCCCTCACCGGGAAGGATGGCGCTTACACGGCGATGCTCCACTCTGCCATCAAGACTTCCGGTACCGTCGAGACGGTGATCAAGGATCCCGTCACAGAAAAGGAACTGCCGACGCGGCCGATGAAAGTGAAACTGTCTCCGAAGAAAGATATCACGGTTCCCGTCAAGGCTACGGAGAGATCCCGGCTCACCGTCATCTACCGGGATGATAGGTTCGATGAAACGCTCGAGGTCGAACTCTGCACTCCGTACATCCTCACTCCGCCGGCACCGGCCACGCCGCGTTACAACGGACCGCTCGTGTTCGGCGTCCGCCCCGGTTCCCCGGTCATCTTCCGACTGGCTTTCTCGGGTGACAAGCCCATGAAATATGCCGTCGAAGGCCTTCCGGAAGGGGTGAAGCTGGATCCGGACAAGGGTGTCCTGAGCGGCTGCGTCGCAGAGGAAGGGAATTATCCGCTGGTTCTCATTGCCAAGAATGCCAAGGGCGAAACCCGTGCTGAATTCACGCTGAAAGTGGGATCGCAGATCGCTCTGACTCCGCCGATGGGCTGGAACTCCTGGAACTGCTGGGGCACCAGCGTTTCGCAGGAACGGGTCATGGCGTCTGCCGCTGCCTTCCTGAACGCCGGTCTGGCCGATTACGGCTATTCCTACATCAACATCGACGATGCCTGGGAGGCGGCCGAGCGCAACCCGGACGGGACCATCGCCACGAACGAAAAGTTCCCGGACATGAAGGGGCTCGCCGACTGGCTGCATGGGAACGGTCTGAGACTGGGTATCTATTCCTCCCCGGGCGATCGCACCTGCGGCGGCTATCTGGGTACCCTGGGCCATGAAAAGCAGGATGCCGAGACCTGGAATGCATGGGGCATCGACTACCTGAAATACGACTGGTGCGGGTACGCGAAAGTGTTCAACCCGAGCAATGACCATTCTACGGCCGCCTACCTGCGTCCGTACGTGAAGATGCAGCAGTATCTCCGCGAGCAGCCGCGCGACATCTTCTATTCCCTGTGCCAGTACGGTATGGCGAATGTGTGGGAGTGGGGCGCCTTCGTTGACGCGAACTCCTGGCGCACGACGGGGGACATCACCGATACCTGGGAATCCCTGTACACCATCGGCTTCGAGCAGCAGGTGGGCCTGCATCCCTATGCCGGCCCCGGCCATTGGAACGATCCGGACATGCTTGTCGTGGGCAAGGTGGGCTGGAGCGACAATCTCCGGGACAGCCGGCTCACCCCGGACGAGCAGTACACGCATATCTCCCTGTGGTCGCTCCTCGCGGCGAACATGCTCATCGGCTGCGACCTTTCCCAGATCGATGCGTTCACCTTCAACCTCTTGTGCAACAACGAAGTGAATGCCGTGAACCAGGATATCCTGGGCAAACAGGCGCATCAGGATGTCGTGGAGGACGGCATGCAGATGTGGAGCCGCGAGCTTTATGACGGCGGTATCGCCGTGGGTATTTTCAATCTCAATGACGGGACGGTCCCGGTGGACCTCGCCGGTGCGCTGGGCAAGATCGGCATCGAGGGCGTGGAAACGGTCCGCGACCTCTGGCGCCAGAAAGACATTCCGATGGGTACTTACCAGGTCCCGTCGCACGGCGTCCTGTATATCAAAGTGAAAAAATGAGGAAATGGCTTTTGGCAGCGGCGGGTGCCGCCCTTCTCTGCGCCTGCTCACCGGATTTCGGCGTATATGACCTCCGTTGCGAGGGACTCGTCGAGCCGCTGGGCATCGACTCCGGGGAGCCGCATTTCAGCTGGAAGATCCGCAGCGACAAGCCCATGGAACAAGTGGCCTACGAGATCGAGGTAGGGCCGGAACGCTGGTCTTCGGGCCGGGTTCCGTCTTCCGACCAGGTGATGGTCCCTTACGGTGGGAAACCGCTTTCCAGCCGTCAGCACGGCTGGTGGCGGGTCCGCGTCTGGCGCTCCGAAACAGAGGTGAGCGACTGGAGTCCGAAACAGCGCTTCGGGGTGGGAATCATCGGTGAGGACCGCCTGAAAGGGGAGTATGTCGGCGGCGTGCCCGGAGCGGGCAGGGAACCGCTGCTCCGGAAGACCTTCCAGGTCGAAAAAACGGGAACGGCGCTCCTGTATGTGAATTCGCTCGGCTATCACGAGGCGTTCCTGAACGGGGAAATAGTGTCCGATGCCGTCCTGGCTCCGGCCGTGTCCCAGTTGGACAGACGCTCTCAGATCGTTGTCTATGACGTGTCCGGTTTCCTGAAAGCCGGAGAGAATGAGCTCCTGATCGCGGCCAGCTCCGGCTGGTACAAACCCACGACTTTCCGGGCTGCGTATGAAGGACCGCTGGTGAAGGCGGAACTGGACGTGGACGGAAAACCCCTGGTCTGGACGGACGGGACCTGGGAAGCCGCCTGGAGTGGATACCGGGATCTCGGAACCTGGCGTCCCCATGAGTTCATCGGGGAACGCATCGAAGCGGGGGTGGAGCCGCAGTGGACGCCGGTGGACGTCGTCCCGGTCGAGGGCTTGACCGCCTCGATGCAGATGTGCGAGCCTGCTATCCTGATGGAGGAAATGAAGCCCGTGGAGATCCGGGATCTCGGGAACGGCAGCTGGCGCATCGACTTCGGCCAGGTTGTCAATGCCTTGTTTGCGATCGAATTGCCTTCCCTTCCGGCCGGTCATCTGACCCGGGCAACCTTCAGTGACGTGGATGCCGAAGAATATGACTGGGAGATCTGCGGCTATGATGAGTATGTCTCTTCCGGAAAGCCGGCAGGCGATTCTTTCCGGAACCGCTTCAACCACCATGTTTTCCGGTATGTGCAGCTGGACAGCCTCCCTGCGGCGCCGGTATGGGTGTCGGCTTTTCCGATCCGGGCGGCTTTTTCCGGAACGGGCGCCGGGTTTTTGTCTTCGGACGAGGACCTGAACCGGATCGAAAACCTGGTCCACCGGACGGTGGAGAACCTCGCCTTCGACGGGTACATGGTGGACTGCGCGAGCATCGAGCGGCTGGGATATGGCGGAGACGGGAATGCCTCGGCCCAAACCCTGTTTACCCTGGCCGACGCGGCCCCGACGCTGCTGAACTGGCTGCAGGCCTGGGCCGATGCCCAGCGCCCCGACGGCGGACTGCCCCATACGGCCCCGAACCCTTATACGGCGGGCGGCGGTCCCTACTGGTGCAGTTTCCTTATCCAGGCGGCCTGGCGGACCTATCAGAACAGTGCCGACCAGCGTTCCCTGGAACGCTTCTACCCCCAGATGCGCCATTGGCTGGACTATGTCGATACCTACACCGTGGACGGTCTGCTGAAACAGTGGCCCAATACGGAATACCGGGGCTGGTACCTCGGTGACTGGGCGGCCCCGAAGGGGGTGGACGTCCAGGATCCCGTGTCCATCGACCTGGTGAACAACTGCGCCCTTTGCCAGTCCTACCTAGCTTTGGAGCAGATTGCCCGGACACTGGGCCGGGATGAGGATGCGGCGGATTGCCGCCGGCGGTACGAGGCACTCAGAAACCGGATCCAGGAAACCTTCTATCAGCCGGAGACCGGCATTTACGGTTCCGGAAGCCAGGTGGACATGGTGTATCCACTGCTCGTCGGTGTGGTTCCTGATTCCTTGAAAGAGCGGGTCGTAGCCGTGTTGAAGGAACGGACGGAGACCGTTTATGGCGGCCATCTGGCCACCGGTCTGGTGGGTGTCCCGGTCCTGACCGAATGGGCTACCCGGGAAGGCGAATGCGACTGGCTGTACGGCCTCCTCAAGCAGCCCGGCTATCCGGGATACCTGTTCATGCTGGGCAACGGCGCCACCGGTGTCTGGGAAGAGTGGGACGGCGGACGGAGCCACCTGCACAACTGCTACAACGGCATCGGGAGCTGGTTCTACCAGAGTCTCGGGGGCATCGTCCCCGACCAGCCGGGCTATCGGCATGTCATCATCGACCCGCAGCGGCCAGACGGTCTGGACTGGGTCAAGGTGAAGCAGGATACCCCTTACGGGGTCATCGAGGTCGATCGGACAGGGGATGCCCTGGTCGTGACCCTGCCGGTGGGCGTGAAGGCCACCATCCGTGGACAAGAATATGGGAACGGAGTACACCACCTTCGCTGATAAATGATTACCTTTGTAAAAATGCTGATATGATGAAAAAGACCTGGAAATGGATGGCGGCAGGCGCTACGATGCTCCTGCTCGCGGCCTGTACGGCTCAGGCTCCCGTCGGGGAAGCCGGAAAGAAGGTCGATGCCCTGGATGCGTCGGCCTGGGAAGTTTCCCAGTGGATTTCGGTGAAGGACGCTCCCGTGGTGACGAGCCGCGAGAAGAGTGACCGGGCCGCCGACGGAGCCAGCTGGTTCCTCGCGGAAGTGAAACCTTCGAAGAAGGTCGCCTCGGCCGTCTGGATGACCACCGGACTCGGTGTCTATGAATTGTATGTCAATGAGATCCCGATCGGAAAGGAAGTCCTGAAGCCGGGCTTCACCCATCCGCTCAAGACCCGTCGCAGCTTTACCTATGACGTGACGGATGCTTTCAAGACCGGCAAGGGCAACGTGAACACCCTCGCCGCGCAGGTGACTCCGGGCTGGTGGGCCGACAAGATCGTCACGACCGGGGATTACAAAGGCATGCTGGGCGAAAAGGTCGCCTTCCGGGGTGTCCTGGAACTGACCTATGCCGACGGTACCAAGGAATGCTTCGGCACGGACACCGAACACTGGAAGGCCGGTATCGCGGGTCCGGTGAAGCATGCCGCCATTTTTGACGGCGAGGAGTACGACGCCCGGGAACTGCCCGGCTACGCCACTCCGGAGAAGCTTTCTGCTCCCGTCGTGAACACCGAGTTCAAGGGCGAGATCCTGCCTTCCGAGGGCGCTGAGATCTATCTGCGGAAGGACCTGGCCCTGAAGCCCGTCCGGACTTATGTCTGGCAGGGGGTCGATGGTGCCGTCGAATCCGAGGATCGGGAGACAGCCGCTTACGGAAAGGTACATATCCTTCGGGAATATGCTGCAGGACAGACCGTTACGCTGAATCCCGGCGAGACCCTCGTCGTGGACTTCGGCCAGAATGCCGCCGCCGTGCCTTGCTTCGAGTTCAAGGCCGCCGCCGGTACCGTCCTCACCTGCCTGCCGGGCGAGCTCCTGAATGACGGCAACGGTGCGAAAAAGCGTGGCATGGACGGTCCGGAAGGAAGCGTCCACCGCGACAATCTCCGCATGTCGGAGGAAGGCATGATCCTCCAGTACACGTTTGCCGATACGAAAGGCTATGCGACCTACTATCCGCACTGCACTTTCTTCGGCTATCGCCTGATCTCCGTCACCGCGACGGACGTGGTCGAATTCAAGGCCATCGGCTCCATCCCCGTCACCTCCATCGCCGAGGACCTCGAAACCGGTACGCTCACGACCGGCAACGAGCTGATCAACAAGCTCATATCCAATACGGTATGGGGCCAGCGCTCCAACTACCTTTCCGTCCCGACCGACTGCCCGCAGCGCAACGAGCGCCTGGGTTGGACGGCCGATACGCAGGTCTTCACGGAAACCGGTACCTTCTTCGCCAATACGGACCGTTTCTTCCACAAGTGGATGAAGGACATGCGGGACAGCCAGAACGAGCTCGGCGGCTATCCGGGCGTCGCTCCGTTCGCCCAGTACGGCAACGAGAAGATGCGCCTGGGCTGGGCCGATGCGGGTGTCATCGTGCCCTGGACCGTCTGGAAGCAGTTCGGTGACAAGGATATTGTCGCCGAGAGCTGGGATTCGATGGAGCTCTTCATGAAGCATGTCAACGAGACCCGGTACGACCATCCGCTCCTCATCGCCGAGAACGGCAACTACAACTGGGCCGACTGGCTCAGCTACGAGGCGCTGGAGAGCTGCACCGGTAAGGCTTTCGTCAATGCGGAAACCCGGAAGCAGGCGGAAACCTACTGGAGCTACCTGGGTGGCTGCTACTGGGCCATCGACGCCGGCATGATGCGTGACATGGCCGCCGATACGGGCCGGGATGCCGCGAAATACGAGGCCATGGCCGCCGAGGCCAAGGCGTACCTGAAGTCCCGCTTCCTGAATGCCGACGGCACCTTCAAGCTCCCGGTCCTGAACACGATGCAGACGCCGGCCCTCTTCGCCCTGAAACTGAACCTTGTGGAGGGGAAGGCGAAGGAGAACATGATCGCCCGCCTGAAGCAGAATTTCGCAGACCATGGCAACTGCCTCCAGACCGGTTTCCTGGGTACCTCCATCCTCATGCAGACGCTCACGGACAATGGCCTTTCCGACATCGCCTACGAGCTCCTGTACCAGCGGAAGAACCCGAGCTGGCTCTACTCCGTGGACAACGGCGCCACCACGATCTGGGAGCGCTGGAACAGCTACATGGTGGACGAAGGCATGGGCCCGAACGGCATGAACAGTTTCAACCACTATGCCTATGGCTGCGTGTGCCAGTGGCTGTGGGAGACGGCCGCCGGCATCAATGCGGATCCCGCGAAGCCCGGTTTCAAGCACATCATCCTGAAGCCCGTTCCGGACAAGCGCCTGGGCCACCTGGATGCGTCCTATCAGTCTGCTTCCGGCCTCATCAAGAGCAGCTGGAAGTATGAGGGCGATACCTGGACATGGACCTTCACGATTCCGGAAGGAACGACGGCTACCGTCACCCTGCCGGGTGAAACCGAGACCAAGGATTACGAAGCCGGTACTTATACTATCGTTAAATAAAAGGATTTTTCTTATATTTGTGGGTTAAACCGTATCTCGCGATGCACGTGAACGATTTTCCCATATCGACTCCCGCGATGGTGGCGTGGTTTATCGGCCTCACCATCGCGGCAGTCTTTTTCATCCGGCTCCTGAATACGCTCATGCGAAAGGGCCGGAGAGGGTGGATGGGGGCCATTTTCGCCCTCCTGCTCATGCTGGGTGCAGCCATCCATGTGGTACTGCTCGCCCGTTCCTCCCATACGGTGACGGAAGGAAACTGGATCCAGCTTACGCTGACTTCCCTGGTGGCCGGTCTCGAGATGTTCATCGGCCACACCGTGGTGTTCGACGATATCATCGCCGCCGTCATCTTCCGGGAACCGGGACTGCTGCTGGCATACCTGACGGTATTCACCTTCATCCTTTCGTTCTCTTTCGTACTGGTGTTCCAGATCCTGCCGCGCCGCCTGCGGGACCGGTTGTGGCTGCGGATGCACCAGCACTCCGCCGCGGCCAACCGCAAGAACCATGTCTTCCTGGGCCTGAGCCGCAGTGCGAAACTCCTGGCGAAGTCCATCCTGGACGACTGGGCCCGGGAGGAAAACCCTTCGGACCAGGGATATCTGATCTTCGTGGACCTGCCCGAATCGGACGGCATCCATACGGAGATCTCCTTCGGTGATATCTTCACCAGCCTCGTCAGTCGCCGGAAGGAGGTGGGCCTGGATGAGGAACTGGGCACGGACCGGTTCGTCCTCCTGAAGGGACACCGTCCCGTTTCCGGACGCGAAGAAGAACTGACGGCGGCCATCGGCATGCCCCGGCTCCGTCCCTGGCTCCACAATCCCAGGACCAGCGTCTATTTCCTCCTGGACGACGAGGAGGAAAACCGCCAGATGGTGGAAAGCCTCATGCAGGACCGTTCCGTCCAGGCGAAAGTCTTCTGCCGGGTGAATCGGATGGACGGTTTCAATTCCATCTACACCGCGACGCAGCGCCGCCTCCATCTGGTGGATTTCCACTACCTGATCGTCCAGAATCTGAAATTCGACCGCCCGGAACTGCACCCGGTGCATTTCGTGGAGATCGCCCGGGACGGCAAAGGCCAGCCGCTGGGGTATGTGGACGGCGCTTTCCATGCGCTCCTGGTCGGGTTCAACACGACCGGCCAGGAAGCGATGCGTTTCCTGTATGAGTTCGGCTCCTTCGTGGGCAAGGACAACCGTCGGATTCCCACGACGTATGATATTTTCGGGGACGATATGGAGGTGAGCCGGGGCGAATTCCTGCACCGCTGCCCGGGACTGCGGGAGGATCCGGCCCTTGTCTGGAATCCGGAAACGGTGGGTTCGGACGGCTTCTGGCGGAAATGTGAGGAACTGATCGACAGCGTGAATTATGTCGTCGTCGCTACTGGTACCGCACAGCGGAATATCGAGCTTTCCGTCCTGCTGCTGCAGACTGCTGCGAGGAAGAACAAGGATATGTCCCGATTTGTCATTCTGGTCCGTGTGGACGTGGCGGACCGTCGCCTGGCGAGTCTGTTCGACTTCTACAACCGGACCTACCATCCCGGCGGCGATCCGGTTCTCCGGCCTTTCGGGATGTCCGAATCGGTATGGACCCTTCCGTCCATCACCGGCAAGGATCTCAAGGACCAGGCGGCCCGTTTCTATGACGCCAGCCAGCGTTCCCTGGGCGGTTCGGAAACCTGGGAGTCCCGGCACAAGCGCCTTCTGGGAACGGCCACCGACCGGTTGAGAAACCGGATGGCCCTGATGCGCGAGCAGGGGCAGGAACTGTCCCGGTCGGCCTTCATTCCCACCCTGCAGGCACTTTCCGGACCGGACCTGCAGCAGATGGCTGTTCGGATCCCGCTTGTCTATGAGGGAGCCCATTTCCCGGAAAAGGGTGCCGTGGCCGATGCTTTCGGGCATCTCGCCGCCCAGGAGCATCTCCGCAGCCAGGGACACCTCTTCTCCCGCGGTTATGTCGCCGGCGAGCTGGATGAACTGCTCCGGAGGGTTCCCGAACTGAAGGAAGATGACGGGGTGAAAGATCCCCGGATGCAACATATGGACTGGGTCTTCGTCCGAACGGCCCTCAGTGATGAAATCAAGGATACAACCGATGAATGAGTTGAAATTGGCCCCCCATTCGGAGGCCATCCTCCAGGAGTACCGGGACCAGCGCCCGGTCTTCGAGAAACTGCAGGCTACGGTGCCGGAACAGATCCGGACCGTCTTTGCGGAAACGGGCATTGTCGTGGCTTCCATCGAAAGCCGGATCAAGTCCGAGGAGTCCCTGGCCGGGAAACTGGAACTCAAAGGAACGAAATATGCGACCCTGAAGGATATTACGGATATCTTCGGGGTCCGGATCATCACCTTCTATGTCGATGACGTGGACAAGGTCGCCTCGGTGGTGGACCGCCTCTTCGACGTGGACTGGGAGAACTCGGTGGACAAGCGCAAACTGCATGAAATCGACAGTTTCGGCTACTTGTCCCTGCATTATATCTGCAGCGTTCCGGATTGTCCCTATCGCTTTGAAATCCAGATGCGGACCATCCTCCAGCATGCCTGGGCGAACATGAACCACGATACCGGGTACAAGTCCGGCGTGGAGGTTCCGCGGGATTATCTCCGGGACATGAACCGCCTGGCCGGCATGCTGGAACTGATCGACGAACAGTTCAGCCGGATCCGGACGGATATCAACAACTACCGTCGCAATGTCCAGTCCCTGGTCGCATCCGGCCGGTTGGAGGAAGTGCCGCTGGACGGCGACAGTTACCGGAGCTACCTCAAGCTGGGGCCCTTCGACAAGCTGAACCGGCGGATCGCCTCGGTCAACCAGGCGGAGATCCAGGATGTGACCCTGATGCCTTACCTGGCCCTTTTCAAGGCCCTGGGTTGCAAGACCCTGGGCGATGTGGACCAGCTCGTCCGCAACTATTCCGACGCGGCATACCAGATCGCCTGCTACCAGATCAGCGTGACGGACCTGGACATCCTGTCTTCCTCCGTGGGCCCGCAGAACCTGTGCATCGCCTATATCCTGAAACAGGGGAGCGGCCGTGCCGGCGTCCGGCTGATGCTGGACACCTTGAACGGACCTTCCGAAAGCAATGACATGATGGCCGAGTACATCGTGGAACAAGCCAAGGACCTTTCCTTCATGCATTCAAAATCCTGACTATGAATACCAACGAAAAATTCCTCGTCACCGTCAATCGGGAGTTGGGGTCCGGCGGCCGTTCCGTCGCGCGCAAACTGGCGCAGCGGCTGGGCGTGCGCTTCTACGACAAGGTCCAGCTCGAGGGACTTGTGAAAGAGTACCATCTTTCCGAGGAACAGATCGAGGCGCTCAAAGCCCGCAAGCGCAACTGGTGGACCGAGATCTGCGACAAGATCACCCTTTCGCCCGGAACCGATCTCTACCATAAGGACGAGAAAGGGAATCCGGAACTGGTCACCAGCGACGACCTTTTCAAGTCGGAAAGCCGGATTCTCCGGGAGATCGCTGCCGAAGAATCCTGCGTGGTCGCTGGCCGCGCCGCATTTTTCGTCCTCAAGGCCCATCCCAACAAGGTCCGTATCCTCATCCGGGCTTCGATGGCCTATCGGATGGAACGGGTGATGCGGAAGCAGGGATTGAGCGAGGAGGAGGCCGCATCCGTCATCGACCGGGTGGATACCGGCCGGGAGAATTATACGAAGAAATATGCAGGCGTAAGCCGGTACGACACCCGGAACTACGACCTGGTCATCAATATGGACGGGCTCACGGAGGATGACGCCGTGGACCTGATCATGGAATATATCAAACGGAGTGAGTAACAGTCCATTGGATACTGAGTTGCTGGACAGGGCGATCGAGTTCGCCGTCCGTGCCCATTCCGGAACGGAACGGCGCGGAAAAGGTTTCCCTTACATCGTCCATCCCATGGAGGCGATGGCCATCGTTGCCACCATGTCGGCGGATCAGGAATTGCTGGCTGCCGCCGCGTTGCATGACGTGGTAGAGGATACGGGCGTTTCCCTCGAAGAAATCCGCTCCCAGTTCGGAGACCGCGTGGCCATGCTGGTCCGGACGGAGAGCGATCTGAAGGAAACGGGGCTGGACTGGTTGAACCGGAAGCGGGATTCCCTGCAGCGGATTGCCATGGCCTCGCGGGACGAGAAGATTGTGGCCCTGGGGGACAAGCTCTCCAATATGCGGGCCATTGCCCGGGATTATACCCGACAGGGTGAATCTTTCTGGAACATGTTCCGTATCAAGGAGAAGGCGGTTCATGCATGGCGCTATCACGCGCTGGTGGATGCCCTTTCCGAACTCCGGGACACCTATGCGTTCCAGGAGTTCGAGTATTTGGTTTTCAAAGTATTTCCGGTAAAGCCGGATTAGGATATGGAAGAATTGAAAGCGATACCCGTCGATATGGCGGATTACGAGTATGCCGGGGAGGGGGCCAACGCCATGAGCTACAATCATCGGCGGAACCCGGACCTGATGCTCAAGCTGTATGGCCCCGGAAAGGTCCGCCAGCCGGTGGACGAGCTGATCCTTGCCCGTCGGGTTTTCGCGGCCGGGATTCCCTCGCCGGAGCCCGGTGATTTCGTTACGGACGGGGAGCGTTTCGGCATCCGGTTCCAACGGATTCCGGGCAAGGTTTCCATCGCCCGGGCGATCAGCCTGCATCCGGAGAATCTGCCCCGCTATGCGGAGGAGATGGCCCGGATGTGCCATACCCTCCACCGTACCCATGTGGATACCACGGAGTTCGAGAGCGTAAAGACGCGTTATCAGCATCTGCTGGCGGAATCTCCGCTCTTTACCAGCCGTGAGAAAGACCGCCTCTCGCGCTTTATCGAGGATTCGCCGGATTCGGATACCGCCCTGCATGGCGACCTTCAGTTCGGAAACCTCATTTTCGACGAAGAGGGCCGCTACTATTTCATCGACCTCGGCGACTTCGGCTATGGATACCCGCTCTTCGACGTGGGGATGGTCTATGTCACCGCTTATCTCAGTGATCCGGACTTTGTCCGGGAAGCTTTCCATATGGAGCCTGCGACAGCCGTCAGGTTCTGGGAAGCCTTCGCCTCCGCTTATTTCGGCACGGACCGGCCCCTCTCCGACATCGAGGAGGAAGTCCGCCCCTATGCCGGATTGAAAACCCTGTTGGTGGAGCGGGACCTGGGGCAGAAGATGCCCCGTTTCCGCGAAGCCCTGAAAACCGTCCTTCAAACCTGACGCTATGGCAAAATGGATTATCAACAAGGCAACGGTCAATTATGCCCTTCAGGGACTGGCCCTGGTCATAGTGGCCATGATTACCCTGGAAGGCACGTCGCTGGTCCAGTACTTCTTCTCGCGTGGAATGATGGAAGAAGAGGCCACCGCACGTGCAAAAGGGCGGATCCAGATGACCAACAGTCAGATTACCAAAGTGATGGACCAGGTGGAAACGGCTCTGGACAACAATATCTGGTCGGTCCAGACCCTCTTGTCGAACTCCGACAGCCTCTGGTCCCTGACGCAGCGTATCGTCCAGACCAACGATTTCATCTACGGCTCCGCCATCGCTTTCGTCGAGAATTATTTCCCGGAACGGGGCTACTGGTTTTCCCCCTATTCCTACAAGAAGGATTCGCTGATCGTCAGTGTCCAGCTGGGAAACGAGAATTACAATTACCTGCAGAAAGAGTGGTTTACCGTGCCCCTGGAAACAGAGAAGACGTACTGGTCCGAGCCGTATTACGATACCGGCGGCGGGGAAGAGCTGATGACGACCTTCAGCGCGCCGGTCCGGGACGTTAACGGAGAGATTTTTGCCGTCTTGACCGCGGATATTTCCCTGGAATGGCTGACCAACCTGGTGGGGAAAGTGGAAGAGTATCCGGGCGCCTTCAGCATGCTGATCAGCCCGAGCGGCAAGCTCATGGTTTCGCCGTCCAAGGCCTTCGTCATGAAGAAAACGGCCCAGGAGGTTACGGCCATGCTCGAAGATACGACAGCGGTGACGGTGTCCAAGGCCATGCTGCGCGGTGAGACCGGAAGCGCTACCGTCCTGTACAAGGGGGAGAAGGAAATGGTCTGCTATGCGCCGATCGAGCGGGCAGGCTGGTCGATGGCGGTCATCATCCCTTATAACGAGATCTTCAGCGAAATCGAGCACGTGAACAAACTGGTCCGGTTCCTGCAGATCATCGGCGTGATGCTGCTGGGTTTCATCCTGTACCTGGCTTTCCGGAACCAGGTCAAGCTCCGGGATGTCTCGGAGAAAAAGAACCTGATCGAGAACGAGCTCCATATCGCCCGTGAAATCCAGATGTCCATGTTGCCGAAGACCTTCCCGCCCTATCCGGACCGGCAGGACTTGGAAATGTCCGGGACCATCATTCCGGCCAAGGAAGTGAGCGGAGACCTGTATGACTTCCATATCTACGACGACCGGCTCTATTTCTGCATCGGCGACGTGAGCGGGAAGGGTATCCCGGCCTCCCTGGTGATGGCGACGACCCGGAGCCTGTTCCGGACGACGTCGGCCCACGAGAACAGCCCGCACCGTATCGTCGCCTCCATGAACGAGTCGATGGCGGATGTGAACGAAAGCAATATGTTCGTCACCTTTTTCGTGGGAATCCTGGACCTGAATACGGGGCATCTCCGTTATTGCAACGCAGGGCACAACGCCCCGGTCCTGATCCACAGCGACGGGAATGTAGGTTTGCTCGAGGTGGAACCCAACCTGCCCCTGGGCGTTCTGCCCGGATATCACTACCTGGAGCAGTGTACCGACCTTTCCTGCGGCGAATCCTTGTTCCTTTATACGGATGGACTGACGGAAGCCGCGGACTCCATGAACCGGCTTTTCGGCGAGGAACGGATGCTCAGGACGGCGGCGCATGTGGCTGCCGGATCCGCGAAGGACATGCTGAAAGGCATGGAGCAAGCCGTCGTGACGCATGTGGGTGAAGCCCAGCAGAGCGATGACCTGACCATGCTGGTCATCCGCTTTAACCGCCAGAATATCCCCTCGGTCCGGATGAGGCATTTGATCTTGAAAAACGATATCCATCAGATTCCCCGCCTGGCCGATTTCGTGACGGCGATCGCGACAGAGTCGGGGCTGGACCAGGCAACGACCATGAGTCTGAACCTGGCGTTGGAGGAGGCCGTATCCAATGTGATCCTCTACGCTTATCCGAAGGGGACCAAAGGCGTCGTGGAGATATCGGCCAACATGCTGGATGACCGCATCGACTTTACGGTCACGGACGAAGGCCTTCCCTTCGATCCCACGCAAGCGTCCAGTCCGGACCTTTCCCTGAAAGCGGAGGAAAGGCCCATCGGCGGACTTGGCATTTATCTTGTCAGGAATATCATGGACCAAGTGTCCTACACCCGGAAAGACGGGAAGAATATCTTGTCGATGACAAAAAACAAATAAACCATGGAAGTTTACATCACTGAATCAAAGGGAACGACGACAGCGCGTTTCGTCGGTCGTCTGGACACTCCTGCCGCCTCCGAAGTCACCCAGGCGGTCCAGCCTCTGCTGGACAAGGCGGACGGGACCATCGTCCTGGACTGCTCCGAGATGACTTATATCTCGAGTTCCGGCCTGCGTATTTTCCTGACCATCCGGAAAGCCGCTGCCGCCCAGGGTGGGAAGATCATCATCCAGGGCCTGTCCAACGAAATCCGTCAGGTTTTCATGATGACCGGTTTCCTGCAGCTGTTTGAGATCCGATAGGTCGTGAAAGAAATCTATGTAAGACATATCTCGGAACTTCTGCGGGTCAAGGACTGGCAGGTGGAAAACTGTGCCGAACTCTTTTCGGAGGGGTGTACGGTTCCTTTCATCAGCCGGTACCGGAAAGAGCGCACGGGGGGGCTGACCGATGTGGAAGTCGCTGAGGTCAAGCACTGGACCGAAGTTTTCGCGGAGATGGAAAAGCGGAAGGCTTCCATCCTTGCCACCATCGGCGAGCAGGGGAAGCTGACGCCGGAGCTGCAGCGGGAGATCGAAAACTGCGTGGAATCCGGGATCCTCGAGGACCTGTACCTGCCTTTCCGTCCCAAGCGGAAGACACGGGCGACCGTGGCGGTAGGGAAGGGGCTCGAACCTTTGGCGGACCTGCTCTGGAACGGGAAATCCCGCCGTCCCGAGGCCGATGCCGCTCCTTTCGTGAAAGGGGAGGTGGCCTCCGTGGAGGAAGCCCTCGCCGGTGCCCGGGACATCATCGCGGAACGCCTGTCCGAGACGGCCCGGGTGCGCGAGAATCTCCGGAGTGTCTTCCGTACCCGCCGGGTGCAGTCCAAGGCGACGAAGGCGGCGGAAAAAGATCCGGCAGCCGCCAAGTACCGGACCTATTTCAACTATTCCCAGCCTATTTCCAAGATTCCGTCCTATGCCCTTCTGGCCCTGCTCAGGGCCGAGAACGAAGGATTCCTGCGTCTTTCCATCGATGCGGATCCCGAGAAGTGCGGCAACAAGATCTATTACGACTTCTGCCAGGAAAAGGGATATCCGGCCCCCGAATGCGGCCGGGAGATCCGGACGGCCGTTGACGATGCCTACAAGCGTCTGCTGGAACCGTCCATCACCGGAGAAGTCCTTCGGGAAGCCAAGAGCAAAGCCGATGCGGACTCCATCCGGGTGTTCGGCGAGAATCTGCGTCAGCTCCTGCTGGCCGCGCCGGTTGGACAGAAGCGGACGATGGCCATTGACCCGGGATTCCGGACCGGTTGCAAGGTCGTCTGCCTGGACGAACACGGGAACCTGCTGGACCATACGGTCATCTTCCCGCATCCGCCGGCTGCGAAGAAGGTCCAGGCCATCATGACCGTTGCGGACCTGGTGGAGAAATACGGCATCGAAGTCATCGCCATCGGCAATGGTACCGCCGGCCGTGAGACGGAGGAGTTCGTACGGAAGGTGGGCTTGGACGAGCGGGTGCGTATTTTCTCCGTCAGCGAGGATGGTGCTTCCGTCTATTCGGCCTCGGAGGTGGCCCGGGAAGAGTTCCCGGAGTACGACGTGACCGTGCGCGGAGCCGTGTCCATCGGCCGCCGGCTCATGGATCCGCTTTCGGAACTGGTGAAGATCGACCCGAAATCCCTGGGAATCGGCCAGTACCAGCATGACGTGGACCAGGCGCTCCTGAAGGAGCAGCTGGACAACACGGTGGAAAGCTGCGTGAACAGCGTCGGTGTCAACCTCAATACGGCCAGCTCCTATCTGCTGCGCTACGTGTCGGGCATCGGCCCGGTCCTGGCCGGCAATATCGTCGACCAGCGGACCCGGGCGGGCGGTTTCACTTCCCGGAGTCAGCTGCTGGAGGTTCCGCGCCTGGGTGCGAAGGCGTTCCAGCAGTGTGCGGGCTTCCTGCGGATCCCGGATGCGGAGAATCCGCTGGATGGAAGTGCCGTGCATCCGGAGGCCTACCACATCGTGGACCGGATGGCGGCGGATCTCGGCGTCTCCACCAGAGACTTGGTCGGGAATGCGGAACTTTGCCGGAAAATCAAGGCCCAGGACTATGTCGAGGGCGATTTCGGTCTTCCCACGGTGAACGATATCCTTTTGGAACTGGCCAAGCCCGGCCGGGATCCGCGTGCATCGGCCGAGGAGTTCTCCTTTGCCGATGATATCCATGAGATCGACGATCTGAAAGAGGGCATGGAGCTTCCGGGCATCGTCACGAACCTGACTTCCTTCGGTGCCTTCGTGGACATCGGCCTGCATGAGAACGGGCTGATCCATGCCTCCCGGATGGGTGTCCGCGGCATGGCGGATCCTTCCAAGGTGCTGAAGTTGCATCAGAAGGTCCGGGTACAGGTCGTTTCCGTGGATTTGGAACGCAATCGAATTGGACTCAAGCTTATTAAATAACTCTGAACGATATATGAAAAGAACGCTTTTGTTTTTGGCCGCCTTGTTTACGGCGGTTGTCATGCAAGCCAAGGATGTCGAATTGAAGTCTCCCGACGGAAGGATCGTCGTGACGGTCAATACGGGCTACCATGTCTCCTATTCCGTGGAGCGGGATGGCGTCCGTCTGCTGGCTCCTTCCCAGATCTCGATGACGCTTCTGGACGGAGTCCTCTATGGAGGCGACGACAATTTCCGGGTCTCCCGCCGGACGGTGCGGCAGAATATCCCGGCGAAGGTTTTCAAACGGGCTTCCGTGAAGGACCATTTCAATGAAATGACCCTGTCGGCCGGCCGCTATGACATCATTTTCCGGGCTTACGACGACGGTGTGGCTTATCGGTTCGTGTCGAAGGAGAAGGTTCCCGAGATCGCCGTCGCCTCCGAACAGGCCGAGTTTGCCTTCCCGGCGGACTGGAAGGCGTATGTCCCTTATGTGGCGCGGGATTTCAAGTCCTATGAGCCGCAGTTCTTCAGCTCTTTCGAGAATACGTATGTCCATCACTCCATCACCCAGTGGGAGAAGGGCCGGCTTGCCTTCCTTCCGATCACGGTGGAGGCATCCAACGGGATCAAACTCTGCATCACCGAGTCCGACCTGCTGGACTATCCGGGCATGTATCTGACCAACCGGGGTGGCGGAATTGCGCTCCGGGGCGTGTTTGCCGGTTATCCGCTGCAGGTCGTGCAGGGGGGACACAACAAGCTGCAGGGACTGGTCCGTTCCCGCCGGAATTTCCTGGCCAAAGTGCCCGGTCAGACCTCCTTCCCCTGGCGTACGATCATCATTGCGGAAAAGGACAAAGACCTGGCGGAGAATGATATGACCTGGCGCCTGGCCCGTCCTGCCGACAACCGCGACTGGTCCTGGGTGAAACCCGGAAAGGTCGCCTGGGATTGGTGGAACGACTGGAACATCTACGGCGTCGATTTCGAGGCCGGCATCAACAACGACACCTACAAGTACTATATCGACTTCGCCTCCGAGCACGGGATCGAGTATGTCATCCTGGACGAAGGCTGGGCTGTGAACCTGGAGGCCGACCTGATGCAGGTGATCCCCGAAATCGATCTCCCCATGCTGTGCGCCTATGCCAAGGAGAAGAACGTCGGCCTGATCCTCTGGGCGGGCTACTGGGCCTTCAACCGGGATATGGACGCCGTCTGCCGGCACTATTCGCAGATGGGTGTCAAGGGCTTCAAGATCGACTTCATGGACCGGGACGACCAGCAGATGGTGCAGTTCTACACGAAGGCGGCCGAAACGACGGCGAAATACAAGCTCCTGGCCGATTTCCACGGAGCCTACAAGCCGGCCGGCCTGCAGCGCACCTGGCCGAACGTCGTGAATTTCGAGGGCGTCCACGGTCTGGAACAGATGAAGTGGGGCGGTCCGGAGATCGACCAGGTTACCTATGATGTGACCATTCCATTCACCCGCCTGGTGGCCGGTCCCGCCGATTATACCCAGGGTGCCATGCGCAATGCCACCAAGAACAACTACCGTCCGGTGAATTCCGAGGCCATGTCCCAGGGAACCCGCTGCCACCAGCTGGCCGAGTATATCGTCTTCGATGCCCCGCTGACGATGCTTTGCGACTCTCCTTCCAATTATCGTCAGGAACCGGAGTGCACGGATTTCATCTCTTCCGTCCCTACGGTATGGGATGAGACCATCGCCCTGGACGGCAAGATCGCGGAATATGTCGTGATCGCCCGTCGCAGCGGCTCCAAGTGGTACATCGGCGCCCTGGGCAACTGGGATGCCCGTGACCTGGAGATTGACCTGACCCCGCTGAAGATCGGTTCGAAGCAGGGCGTCACTTTCGTGGACGGTGTCAATGCCCACCGGGCCGCCCGGGATTACCGGAAAGAAAATGTCCAGGTGAACGGCACCTGGAAGGTGCATCTGGCTCCCGGAGGCGGTGCCGTCTTGGTTCTGTAAAACCGTGAATCTGTAAGTCTATTCGGCGAGAATCCTTACAAATTATCGGATTTTCGCCGAATTCTTTATATATTTGCACTTTCTTATGAAAGGATTCGGAAAGAACGCCCATGTACTGCTGGTTTATCTCAGTACGCTCGTGGCAGTCTCCCTGTGGGGATTGTCCTATATCTGGTGTGACCGCCTGATCCAGCTGGATATTCCCGTGGAGTTCTTCCTGCCGGTCCGCATCCTTTGCGCCGGACTGATTCTCTTGGGGGTGAACCTGGCCATGGGCTTCAGCATCCGCGTCCGGAAAGAGGATCTGACGACTTTCATGCTGCTCGCCCTTTGCGAGCCGTTCATCTATTTCTTCTGCGAGACCTACGGCATCAAACTGACGGGTTCTCCTACGATCAGTGCCCTGTTGATCGCATCGACTCCGGTCGTCGCCGTGTTCGCCGGCCTGTTTTTCTTCAAGGAAAAGATTACGCCCATGAACTTGGTGGGTATCGCCATCTGCCTGGCCGGCCTCTTCCTGGTCAGTCATGCCCGCTCCGAGACGGGCCGATTCTTCGTGCTGGGCATCCTGGTGCTTCTGATCGCCGTTTTCGCGGAAGTCGGCCATGCCAGCTGCACGAAAGCGCTGACCAGCGGTTATGTACCCTCCGTGGTCGTGATGTACCAGTTCCTCATCGGCGCGGTGTATTTCTTCCCCTTCTTCCTGGCTCGCGGCCTGGAAACCTATGATCCCGTCCTCTACTGGTCCTGGGATGTTTGGAAACCGCTCCTGGCCCTCACGGTCCTGTGCTCCAGCCTGGCTTTCTCGCTGATGGCCTTCTCCATCAAATATCTGGGCGTCGCCAAATCGACGATCTTCCTGGCGATGATTCCGGTGGCCACGGCAGTTTGGGGACTTCTGCTGGGAGATGAGATCCTGCGCGGATGGCAGTGGGTCGGTCTGGGAATCGCCTGCGTCGGCCTGGTCCTGACACAGTGGAACACAAAAAAAACGAAGGATGCCTGATCCTTCGTTTTTTCTTTTATTTCCTTCCGGTAATCTTTCGGAACCGTAGTTTGAGAACGCCCCAGAAGGCTTCGCCGAAGATGCCGCTGGACATTTTGGACGTACCTGACTGCCGGTTCGTGAAAATGATCGGAACCTCCCGGATCTTGAACCCCAGCTTGAAAGCCGTGTACTTCATCTCGATCTGGAATCCGTATCCCTTCATCTGAATGGCATCCAGGTCGATGGTTTCGAGAACCTTCCTGGTGTAGCAGACAAAGCCGGCCGTCGTATCGAAGATGTGCATCTGCAGGACACCCCGGACATACGCCGACGCATAGTAGGACATGATGATCCGGCTCATCGGCCAGTCCACGACGCTGACGCCATGGCAGTAGCGCGATCCGACCGCCAGGTCGGCTCCTCCTTCCACACAGGCCGAATACAACCGCAGGAGGTCGTCCGGATTGTGGGAAAAGTCGGCGTCCATCTCGAAGATATAGTCATATCCGTTTTCCAGGGACCACTTGAATCCGGTCAGATAGGCCGTTCCCAGTCCCTGCTTGCCGCTTCTTTCGATGAGGTGCAGACGCCCGGGAAACTCTTCCTGAAGGTGTTTCACGATCCCTGCCGTACCATCCGGGGATCCGTCGTCGATGACGAGGACCTGGAAATCCAGCGGAAGGGAGAACACCTTGCGGGTAATGGCCTCGATGTTCTCCTTTTCGTTGTAGGTGGGGATGATGACGATCTTCTTGTCCATGGGCTTGTCTTACCGGATGACGATCTCGGAACGGTCGGGGCCTACGGAGATGATCTTCACGGGGCAACCGGTTTCCTTCTCGATGAAATCGACATAGTTCTTGAAGGCGACCGGGAAATCCTCGTAACGGCGGACTTTCGTGATGTCCTCCTTCCAGCCGGGGAAGTCGGTATAGACCGGCTTCACGTCGTCCGTGCACTCGAACGGGAAATCCTGAGTGACCTGGCCGCCGATCTCATAGGCGGTGGCGACGCGGACCGTGTCGAAGCCGTTCATCACGTCGGCCTTCATCATGATCAGTTCGCTGACGCCGTTCATCATGACGGCATATTTCAGGGCGACGAGGTCCAGCCAGCCGCAGCGGCGGGGCCGTCCGGTCGTCGCACCGTATTCGCGTCCGATCTGGCGGAGGCGTTCACCGTCGGCGTCGAAGAGTTCCGTCGGGAACGGGCCGCTGCCCACGCGGGTGCAGTAGGCCTTGAAGATGCCCATCACCTTGCCCACGCGGCAGGGAGCCACGCCGAGACCCGTGCAGACGCCGGCGGTCATCGTATTGGAGGAGGTGACGAAGGGGTATGTGCCGAAATCGATGTCCAGCATCGCGCCCTGTGCCCCCTCGGCCAGGACGGGCGTATCCTCGTCCAGGTAGCGGTTCACGGCAAATTCGCTGTCGATGAAGGTGAAACGCTTCATGCTCTCCACGGCATTGAACCACTTGACTTCGTAGTCGGTGATGTCAAAGGGGAACTTGTACTGGGCAAGGAGACCGAAGTGCTTGTATTTCAGGGCCTCATAGCGCTGGAGGAATTCGGGGGAGAGGATGTCGCCCACGCGGAGTCCGTTCCGGCCCGTCTTGTCCATGTAGGTGGGTCCGATACCCTTGAGGGTGGAGCCGATCTTGCCCTTTCCCTTGGAGGCCTCGGAAGCGGCGTCCAGCATCCGGTGGGTCGGGAGGATGAGGTGCGCCTTCTTGGAAATCAGGAGCTTCCCGGTGATGTTCACCCCTTTGGCCTCGATGGCCTCGATCTCATCCTGGAGGATGACCGGGTCGATGACCACGCCATTGCCGATGATATTGACCGAATCCGGACGGAAGATGCCGGAAGGAACCGTGTGCAGCACGAAACCGTCCCCGTCGAAAACGAGGGAGTGTCCGGCGTTGGGGCCGCCCTGGAAGCGGGCGATCACCTTGTAATCCGGGGTCAGGACATCGACCACCTTGCCTTTGCCCTCGTCGCCCCATTGCAGGCCGAGGACCACGTCAACCTTACTCATAGTATGCCAGTTCGTTTGAAGATATAATCCACGTTCTTGAAATAGTAATCCAGGGTGAAGCAGCCTTCCAGCTCGTCGATGGTGAGGAGCCCCATGACTGCTTCGCTTTCCTTGAGGAGCGTGCGGTAGTCCAGGCCTTCGGTCCAGGCCTTCATGGCGATGGGCTGGACGGTGTCGTAGGCCTGCTCGCGGGTAAGTCCCTTGCCGATGAGGGCATTCATCACGCGCTGGGCGAAAATGACGCCGCGGGTGCGCCAGATGTTGGCCATCATGTTTTCCGGATATACCGTCAGGTTCTCCAGGATGCCCTTGAAGCGGCAGAGCATGTAGTCCAGGAGTTCCGTGGCGTCCGGAAGGATGATGCGTTCGGTGGAGGAGTGGGAGATGTCCCGTTCGTGCCACAGGGCCACGTTCTCGGCGGAAGCGGACATGTAGCCGCGCATCACGCGGGCGCAGCCGCAGATGTTCTCGCTGGAGATGGGGTTCCGCTTGTGAGGCATCGCGCTGGAGCCCTTCTGGCCCTTCCCGAAAGCCTCTTCCGCTTCGCGGACCTCGGTCCGCTGGAGATTCCGGATCTCGAATGCCATCTGCTCCAGGGTGGAGGCGATGACGGCGAGGGTGGCGATGTAGAAGGCGTGGCGGTCACGCTGGAGGACCTGGGTGGAGATGTCGGCCGAGGCGATGCCCAGCTTCTCGCACACATAGTCCTGGATGAAAGGCGGGATGTTGGCGAAATTGCCCACGGCGCCGCTCATCTTGCCGGCTTCCACCCCCTTCCGGGCAAACTGGAAACGCTCGATGTTGCGCTTCATCTCTTCGTGCCAAAGGGCCCATTTGAGCCCGAAGGACGTGATATCGGCATGGATTCCGTGCGTACGTCCGATGCAGGGCGTGTTCTTGAATTCGAGGGCGCGGCGCTTCAGGACTTCCAGGAATTCCTCCAGGTCCTTCTCCAGGATGTTGTTGGCCTGCTTGATGAGGTATCCGTTGGCCGTATCCACGACGTCGGTGGAGGTGAGGCCGTAGTGGACCCACTTGCGCTCCGGACCGAGGCTTTCGCTGACGGCCCGGGTAAAGGCGACGACATCGTGCCGGGTAACCTGCTCGATCTCCTGGATGCGGGCGACGTCGAACCGGGCGGCGGCGCGGATCTTGTCCACGTCCTCGCGGGGGATGACGCCGAGTTCGCTCCAGGCTTCGCAGGAGAGGATTTCCACCTCGAGGTACGCCTGGAACTTGTTCTGCTCGGTCCAGATGTCCCTCATCACTTTGCGGGAGTAGCGCTCGATCATATCTTCTTCAGGAACTGCTCGATGTTGTTTTCAATGCGGGCGGCGATATCCTCGCCTTCGGCTTTCTCGAAGGGAACGCCGGTGATATGCTCGTAGAGCTCGATGTAGCGGTCGGTGATGCCGCTGACGACCTGCTCCGTCATTTCGGGAACCTGCTGGCCTTCCTGGCCCTGGAAGCCGTTGGCCATGAGCCACTCGCGGACGAATTCCTTGGAGAGCTGCTTCTGGTGCTCGCCGCGGGCGAGACGCTCCTCGTAGCCGTCGGCATAGAAATAACGGGAGGAGTCGGGGGTGTGGATCTCGTCCATCAGCATGATTCCGCCGTCACGCTTGCCGAACTCGTACTTCGTGTCCACCAGGATGAGGCCTTTCTCGGCGGCCATCTCGGTCCCTCTCTGGAAGAGGGCGCGCGTGTAGGCCTCGAGTTTCTCGTAGTCTTCCTTGCCGACGATCCCGCGGGCGATGATCTCCTCCTTGGAGATGTCTTCGTCGTGGCCTTCATCGGCCTTGGTGGTCGGCGTGATGATGGGCTCGGGGAAGCGCTGGTTTTCCACCATCCCGTCGGGGAGGGGGACGCCGCAGAGGGTGCGCTTGCCGGCCTTGTATTCGCGCCAGGCGTGGCCGGTCAGATAGCCGCGGATGACCATCTCCACCTTGAAAGGCTCACAGCGCCAGCCGATGGTGGCCATCGGGTCCACCTCGGCGATCTTCCAGTTGGGGATGATGTCGGCGGTGGCGTCGAGGAAACGGGAGGCGATCTGGTTCAGGACCTGTCCCTTGAAAGGAATGCCCTTGGGAAGGACAACGTCGAAGGCGGAGATGCGGTCGGTAGCGACCATGATGAGGAAATTGGATCCGATGCTGTACACATCGCGGACCTTGCCGGTGTACTTGGACACTTGGCCGGGGAATTGAAAATCGGTTCGGGTCAGTGCTTTCATGTGCGTACTATTAAGAGTCCACGAAGGTACGGATTTTTCTTCACACGCGAAAGAAAAAAATCGTATCTTTGAGGTATGAAAAGAATCGAATGCTTCGTAGGCCTGTCTTCCCAGGCCGGAATCCTGGCCCCGGAACCCGAGGTCGCTGTCGTCCATGTACTTGACGAACCGTTTTCACGCAGTGAAACCATCCGGGCGGCCGCGCAAACCGCTTCCGCCGAGTTCACCCTGTTCTATACCCGCCGGACGGAACTTTCCCTGGTCCATTACGCCCTGGAAAGGATGCTTCAGGTGGCCGATGACACCGGTGCCGCCTTCCTGTATGCGGACCGCTTCCTATCCAAGGACGGCGAGGTGACCCCGGCACCTGTCATCGACTGCCAGGAGGGGGCGCTGCGCGACGATTTCGAGTTCGGCGGACTGCTGCTCCTGCGGACATCGGCCCTGAGGGAAGCGGCTTCCCGGATGACGGCGGACTATGAGGCGGCCGGCCTGTACGACCTCCGGCTCAAGATGTCGCAGAAGGGGAGACTCGAACACATCGGCGAGTACCTATATTATGAGATAGAGACGGACCTCCGCAAGTCGGGGGAGAAGCAGTTCGATTATGTGGACCCGAAGAACCGCAGTTCCCAGATCGAGATGGAACAGGCCGTGACCGACCATCTCAAGGCCGTGGGCGGCTATCTGGCCCCGGTCTTCAGGGATGTGGACCTTTCGGAGGGGGACTTCGCCTTCGAGGCGTCGGTCGTGATCCCCTGCAAGAACCGGGTCAAGACCATCGGCGACGCCCTCCGCTCCGCCCTTTCCCAAAAGACCGACTTCCCTTTTAATGTCATTGTCGTCGATGATAACTCCACCGACGGGACGGTGGACGTGATCAAGTCCTTCCTGGGAGACCCGAAACTCATCTATATTGCCCAGGATCCGACCTGGCATGCCATCGGCGGCAACTGGAACGCCGCCATCCACCATCCTTCCTGCGGCCGTTTCGCCCTCCAGCTGGACTCGGACGACCTCTATTATGACGAGAATACGGTGCAGAAGTTTGTCGATGCCTTCCGCGCGCAGGGTTGCGCCATGGTCATCGGCTGCTACCGGATGACGGATTTCGACCTGAATCCGCTTCCGCCCTTTGTCGTGGAACACCGGGAATGGACGCCGGACAACGGACGGAACAACGCCCTGCGCATCAACGGTCTCGGCGCTCCGCGCGGATTCTGGACGCCGCTTCTCCGGAAGCTCAACTTCCCGACAACCAAGTATGGGGAGGATTATGCCGTCGGTCTCCGGATCAGCCGGGAGTACCGGATCGGCCGGGTGTGGGATGTCCTTTATACATGCCGCCGCTGGGGCGGAAATTCCGACAGTGACCTGTCCATTGAAAAGGTCAACGCCAACAACTTTTATAAGGACAGAATCCGCACCTGGGAGCTTCAGGCACGCATTGCGCTGAACCAGAAATGATTGTGTACTTTTTGTCCGCATGACAAAAAGATTTTTGCCGATTTTTTGCAAAAAAAGTCAGAAAAAATTTGTCAGTTCAGAAAAAAGGTGTACCTTTGCAATCCCGTTCGGAACACGAGCGGGATTTTTAACGAAAGTTCATTGAAAAGACTGAAAGGAA
>DETL01000009.1:0-14111 GCA_002361625.1 Bacteroidales bacterium UBA3289
CGACTCACTTTTGAGTCAGCCCCTTTTTTTCGGGCAGACGGCCCTTGATTTGCCCGATTATTCGGAAATCTGCCCGGAATTCGGGCAAATAAGCCTATTTTAGCCCGATTTATCCGAGCAAAAGGGCGGCCAGCTCTTCCACGGAGGCGACGGCAGGGTATTCCGGCGTCGCGGTCATCGGGCGGTAGCCCCAGGTGACGGCGATGCTGTGGATGCTGCCGTTCCGGGCGGTGAGCATGTCGGTGGAGGAATCGCCGACGAGGATGGCGCCGGCGGGGGAGGCATCGGCCTTCCGAAGCACTTCGCCCACGATCTCGGGATCGGGTTTGAGCGGGTAGCCCGGGCGGTTGCCCAGGATGGCGACGAAGGGAATGCCGGGGAAGAATTCCGCGATGAGCCGCTCCGTCCCTTCCTGGAACTTGTTGGAGGCGACGGCGATCCGGGAGCCGCTTTCGTGGAGCCGGGACAGCAGTTCCGGAATGCCCGGATAGGGGTGGGTGTGTACGTCGATATGCTCCGTATAGTAGGCCTTGAAATCGGCTAAGCAGCTGTCGATGAATGCTTCATCGGCCCGGAACGCTTCCGGCAGGGCGACGGTGACGAGATTCCGCACCCCGTGCCCGACCATCTTCCGGTACTCATCCGTGGAATGCAGGGGGAGCCCCCGTTTGCGGAGCGCGGCGTTCACGGCCTCCGCGAGGTCTTCCAGCGTATCCAGCAGGGTCCCGTCCAGGTCGAAGAGGATGACTTTGTATTTCATTTTCCGAAGATTCCTTTGGGAACGATCCAGCCGTCATACCAGCCGTGGACCGTGGCGTCTTTCTGCATGGCCACTTCTTCCGCGGTGGGCTTGCGGCGGAGTTTCCGGTATTCGCCATGGGCCTGGACGACCGCCTTGTAGGCGTTGTACCGTTTCGTAACGAGGTAGGTGAGGGCGGCCGCTCCGTCCAGGAGCATCCGCATGAAAATGCGCCGCCGGGCTTTGCCCAGGGAGCCGTCCACGCTGTATCCTTGCGCCCGGAAAGTCCTGGCGAGGTTGTTTTCCAGCAGCAGGAGGTTGTTCCGGTAATTGAGCCGGAGCTTGACAGGGGACTCGTTCGGGAGGGTTCCGCCGCCGATGTGATAGACCGATGACTCGGGAACGACGGCGACCGTATATCCGGCGAGTTGCATCCGCCAGCACAGGTCGATTTCCTCCATGTGCGCGAAGAACCGGTCGTCCAGGCCGCCGAGTTTCTTCCAGAGTTTGCTCCGTACCAGGAGGCAGGCCCCGCTTACCCAGAAGACATTCTCCGGCGTATCGTATTGGCCTTCATCTTTTTCCACTTTTTGGAGGATGCGGCCCCGGCAGAAAGGATACCCGTAGCGGTCCAGCAGGCCACCGGCCGCACCGGCATACTCGAACCGGTCCCGCTGATGATAGGAGAGGAGCTTGGGGCCGCAGGCGCCGCAGTGCGGATGGGTGTCCATCCAGTCGGTCAGGGGCTTCAGCCAGCCTTCCGGAACCTCGATGTCGGAGTTGAGGAGGACATAGTAATCGGCCTCCACCTGAGCCAGGGCGCGGTTATACCCGCCCGTGAAACCGTAATTCCGGTCCAGGGAAATCCGGCGCACCGCCGGGAATTCGGCGGCGAGCATTTCCAGGGAACCGTCGGTGGAAGCATTGTCCGCGACGATGACCTCCGCATCCATCCCTTCTGTGGAGGCGATGAGCCCCGGCAGGAATTTCCGAAGATAATCCCGGGTATTCCAGTTCAGTATGACGACGGCGGTCTTCACCTATTCTTCCTCGTGACAGTGCCCGTGTCCGCAGCATTCGCCTTCGCTGTGTTCGTGGCAATGGCCTTCGCCGTGCCCGCAGCATTCCCCGTCACCGTGGTCATGATGGTGGTGGCAGTGGCCTTTCCCCTTGCCGTGGCAGCAGTGGTGCTCCTCCGGCGGGAGGAATTCCCCGTGCAGGCCTTCGGTGAGTTCTTTCTCGGTCGCTTCCCGGACGGTAATGACTTTCCCGCTGAAATCCAAGACTTTGCCAGCCATCGGATGATTGAAGTCCATCAGGACGCCGTCCTCTTTCACCTCGGTGACCGTGGCATTGACCACGGAGCCGTCGGCGCCCACCATGGGCAGGATCCGGCCCACCTGCATCAGGTCTTCGCGGACTTCACCCTGGATGGTAAAGGCACTTTTGGGAAGGTGGATGAGCTTCTGGTCCTCGTACGGTCCGTAACCGTCCTCGGGCTGGAGCGTGAAGGCGAATGCATCGCCCTCCTGGAGTCCTTCCAGCGCGGCCTCGAAGGCCGGGATAAGCATATGCATGCCCTGGATGTAGTCCAGGGGCGCTTCTTCCGTGGCCCGGTCCACGATATTCCCTTCTACAGTGAGGTCGTAGGTCACGGCCACGACTTTGTTCTTCTCGATTTTCATCCGTTGCAGTCTATGTTTTGGAACGCTAAGGTCGGTATTAATTTGGACAAACACAAACGGGCGTCGTCGGCGACGTCGGTCAGGTTGTTCCACAGGTCGATGAAATTGCCCGTCACGAGCATCTCCCGGACCGGGTGGGTGATGACGCCGTCTTCAAAGGCAAAGCCTTCGATCCCGTAGGAGAAATCACCCGTGGAGGTGTTGGAGTTGCCTCCGTTGAAACCGGTGATCAGGATCCCATTCCCCACTTTGCGGAGGACGTCATCCCGGGTCTTGCAGCCTCCGTAGGGCAGGACCACGGGCCGGGTCGCATCCTCGATGGTGGGCTCCAGACCGGTCTTATGGGAGATATAGGTGTTGATGAAATAGCGGGTCGGGACGCCCTGGTCGATGATGGGGAATTCCCGCGTGGCGACTCCTTCGCTGTCATACAGCCGGGATCCGGACTCGCCCTTGTTCCACGGACGGTCCATGACGGTCAGGTGCGGGGAGAAGACCCGCTGTCCGGCCTTGTCCACCAGGAAAGAGTTCTTCTGCTGGATGGCGAATCCGCCGAGGGCGTTCAGCACCGGCGTCAGGAACTTGGATGCGCATTCGCTGTCCACGACGATGTTGCACTTCCCGCCGGGATGGTCCATCGGCCCGATCTGCGCCGCAGCGCGCTGGACGGCTTTTTCGCAACAGGTCTTGAGGGAGGGGAGGATGGCCTCCAGGCGGGGTGTCGCATCCCACCAGTAGCTCGCATAGCGATTCCCTTCTCCGTCTTCCACCGTCACTTCATAGCCGATCTCGAAAGAAGTCTCGGTATGTCGGGCAAAGAGCCCGTTCGAGTCCATGACGACGCTGTCGAAGATGCTGTCCGAGTACTCTCCCTCCTCGGAGAGGATGCGGAATCCCTTTTCCAGTTCCGCCTTCCGGTCCCAAACGGATGTGCCCAGGGCAAGCGCCCGACGCTGGTCGGAGGTAAGTGTCTCATAGGCATTGTCATACAAGTCCAGCTCCCGGCCGTTTTCGGCATTCTTGACCAGTCTTTCCGGATCGGGAAGGTCCCGGGCTTCGTCCGGTTCCAGGGACCGCACCGTATCGATGGCCCCGAGGATGAACTGCCGCAGTCCTTCCTCCTCCAGCCGGTTGGAGGAGAAGCTGCCGAACCGGCCGTCCACCCACAGGGACACCTGCAGGCTCCGGTCCAGGGCGTGGGAAACCTTGTCCAGTTCCCCGTTCAGGATCCCGAAGAGCTCCATCAGGCTCTTATTCAAGGTGATGCGGGCCTTCTGCGCGCCGTTTTCCAGCGCAAATTCCAGGGTTTCGCGCGCGAGCGCGATTTCTTTTTCACTGAGCATGTCCTATTCTCCTCCTACCGTCAGGTTCTTGATAAGCACCGTTGGAATGCCGCAGGAGACGGGAACGCTCTGCTCCTTCCCGCAGGTCCAGGTGCCGGGGTCGATGGCGAGGTCGTTGCCCACCGCCAGTACGTCGCGGAGGGCCTCCGGCCCGTTGCCGATGATGTTGATATCCTTCACCGGGGCCGTCAGACGGCCGTTTTCGATGAGGAAGCCGCTCTTGACGAAGAAGGTGAAGTCGCCTTCGCCGATCTTGACCTGGCCGTTGGAGAACTCATCGACATAGATCCCTTGGGGGACGGAGGCGATGATGTCCGCCGGGGCGGCGTCCCCGCTTTCCATGTAGGTGGCCCGCATCCGGGGAATCGGTGCGTAGCGGAAAGATTCGCGGCGGCCGTTGCCGGTGGGGGAGACGCCATAGTGGCGGGCGCTGATGCGGTCGTGCAGGTAGGAGGTCAGGATGCCGTCCTCCACCATGTAGGTCTTTTGTCCGGGCACGCCCTCGTCGTCGAAATTGAGCGCGCCGCGGTTCCCCTTGAGCGTGCCGTCATCGATGATCTGGATGCCCTTGGGACATACCTGCTGCCCCATCTTGTCCGAGAAAATAGAGGTTCCCTTGCGGTTGAAATCGGCTTCGAAGGCATGGCCCATGGCCTCGTGCAGGAGGATGCCGGACGCCCCGGCGCCCATCACCACGGGCATCTGTCCGCCCTTGGGACGGCGGGCGTCGAACCTTTCGTCGATCCCCTTGACGGCCTGGGCGGCCATCTCTTCCACCACCTGGTCCGAAAGCATCTCCACGCCGGCGCGGAAGCTCCGGGAAACCGTCTTGTTTTCCACTTTCCCACCTTGCTGGAAGATGACCGTGGCGGAGAAGGCGCCCATCGGCCTGGTTTCGTACTTGCATTCCTTGAGGGAATTGTACATCAGGATGTCCGTGACCTGCCAGGAGATGACGCCGATGACCTTGACGACGCGGGTGTCCCGCGCACGGATCTCGCTTTCCAGCTTCTGCAAGTACGGAATGAGGACGGAGGATTCCGTCGTGCGCCAGTGGATGCTGACCGGATAGCGGTCGGCGGCGGGATTGGGCGCGCCGCGGAAACGGCGGCCGACGAGGCGGGAGCCGTTGGCTGTGGCCGGGACGCTGTGCTCATAGAAGGCGGAAGTGCCGTCGGCAATGGCGGAGGCGGCCCGTGCGCAGGCCATCATGTCCTCCCGGGCCGTGCTCTCGGAGTAGGCATAGCCGGTCTTTTCGCCGTTGAGAACGCGGACTCCTACGCCGAAGTCGATATGCCGGCCACCGGATGTGACGGCGCCGTCCCGGAGGACGAGGTTTCCGTAGGTCGTGTTTTCAAAATACAGGTCCGCGTAGTCCCCGCCCTGGCGGAGTGCCTCGGCGATGAGGGCGTCCATGCGGGGAATATCGACCTGGAAGATATCCAGATAGTGTTGTTCAGGGTGAATCATGCGTGTTTTTAATCTGTTCGTAAAGCGCCCGGTTCCGGACGGTCGTGCTGCGGCGGCTGCCTTCCGCCACGACTTGGAAGGTGGATTCGGTATTATCCACCAGGATCCATTTGTCGCAGGCGGGTGCGTAGTCCTGGAAAAAGTATTGGAGCCCCGTATAGTATCGCCGTCGGATCACCTCCACCGGAACGTCGTGCCCGCCGGCCCCCACCCGCGCGGCCACCCGCCGGATGGCGTGTTCGGGGGAGGCGAGCCACAGGTACACCACGGTCACGAAGTACCCCTGGTCCTGGGCCCTTTGGACCATCTTGAGGAGCGAACGGGTGGCCAGCGTGGTCTCGATGCAGAAGTCCTCCCGCCGGGCGAACAGGTATTGGGTCTTCTCGAGCATGTACCGGCTCGCCTTGATGTAGGCCGTTTCGGGATGGAAAGGCGCAAGGCTCTTCGCGAACTCGTCGGAGTTCACGAACTCGCTGCAATCAAGAAGTTCCGGGAGGATCGTGTACGAAGCCGTCGTCTTCCCGGAACCGTTACAGCCGGATATGATGTACATCCGGGGCAATATGCGTGCTTATTCTGCCGTAGCTGCGTTGATCTTCTTCATCATGGCGAACATGATGACGCCGGCGATGATGCAGAGTGCCATGAGGATGGCCCAGTTGGCCCAGAGAGGAACCGCATCCCAGAGGAGGCCGGGGATGGAACTGAGATAGTTACCAACGGCCGTGGAAGCGAACCAGAGACCCATCATGAGGCCTTTCAGGCGCGGCGGGGCCACCTTCGTGACGAAGGAGATGCCCATCGGGCTGAGCAGCAGCTCGGCGAAGGTCAGGATGAGGTACGTGCCCATGAGCCAGGTCGGGACGACCGGATCCGGGGAGACGGTGCCGGCGAGTTCGGCCGGGGAGGCCTGTCCGCGGGAAGCGATGATCATCACCAGGTAGCCGATGGCGGCGACGAACATGCCGAGACCGATCTTCACCGGAGCGGAAGGCTCGCTGCCATTCGGGTGCTTCGCATCCTTCTTGCCCGCCAGGGCGCTGAAGATGGCCATGGACACCGGGGTAAGGGCGACGACGAAGAACGGGTTGAACTGCTGGAACAGCTGCGGGAAGATCTCGAGCGGGTTGGGCAGGCCTTTGTAGATGCCGTAGGCGCCGACCCACAGGGCGGCCGTGACGACGCCGCAGATGATCTTGGACGTGTTCTTCTCGCTCTGGAAGGTGGCGAAGAGGGTATAGACGGAGGCGGCGATCAGGGCGAGGGCCCAGATGTTGAATCCGATACGGGTCCACCCTTCGGCGAAGCTCTGGGTGTAGTCACGGGCGAACCAGGTCAGCGACTGGCCGTTCTGGTGGAACGCCATCCAGAAGAAGATGACCACGGCGAACACGAGGATGAGCGCGGTGATGCGGCTCTTCTCCTGCTCCTTGGTGAGTTCCTTGACCGGCGTGGCGCTGGCTGCGGCCTGCTTGGCGTTGACATCGGCGTGCTTGAACCAGTTGCGGCAGCCGAAGTAGATGGCGATGGAGGCGATCAGGGACAGGCAGGCAACGGCGAATCCCATGTTGTACGCGCTGGAGAGATGGTCGATATAGTACTGGCTGAAGCCGGCCAGGTCCATCGAGGCGATGGAAGCATCCGGCATCTGGCTGGCGAGGGAGGTGAGTTTCTCCGTGTTCTCGGGCGTGATGGTCCCGCCCAGGAACTGGTGGGCCAGGGCGGGGATGTCGGCCTTGTAGATGAGGCCGGCCTTGCCCAGGAACCGGTTGGTGATGGCCGTGGCGGCGGCGGGAGCGAACATCGCGCCGATGTTGATGGCCATATAGAACAGCGAGAAGGCGGAATCACGCTTGGCGGAATACTTCGGGTCGTCGTAGAGATTGCCCACGAGGACCTGGAGGTTACCCTTGAACAGGCCGGTACCGACGGCGATGAGGGCGAGCGCGCCGATCATGAGGGCGACGCCCAGGCCGTTGGCCGCGGTCGGTATCGAAAGGCAGAGGTAACCGGCGAACATGATGGCGATACCGGTCACGACGCATTTGCCGTAGCCGATCTTGTCGGCCAGCCAGCCACCGACCACCGGCATGAAATAGACGGCGGCCAGGAAGATGGAATAGACCTGGCTGGCAGCAGCGCCGCCCCAGCCGAACTTGGCCTGGAGGAAGAGCATGAAGATGGCCAGCATCGTGTAGTAGCCGAACCGTTCTCCGGTGTTGGCCAGTGCCAGCGCATAAAGTCCTTTGTGTTGACCTTTGAACATATCAGATAGTGTTATTAAAGAATTATCGGGTCAATTGGCACAAATATAACAATCTTTTTCCATAAAAATGGTATCTTTGTAAAGGTTTATGGAAAGCAAACGGTCTTTCGGCATCCGCCTTGTGGAAGGTCTCATGCGCCTGCTGGCGCGGCTTCCGCTTGGTTTTCACTACGCTTGCGCCCGCTTCCTCTCGTGGTTGGTGGGTGATGTCTTCCGTTATCGCCGCGATGTGGTGACGGCGAATCTGGCGCGCAGTTTTCCCGACCGGGACTACGACTACCTGAAGGCCGTGACAAAGGGCTTCTACCGCCACTTCGGGGAGATGCTCGCAGAGGCCGTCTGGTTCTGTGGAAAGCGGGGTGAGAAGGGCCGGAAGGAACTCATCGACAGTAATATCTGCGAGATTACGAACAGCGACGAGTTCAATGCTTTCTACGACCGGTCCTCTTCCGTGATGCTCCTGAATTCCCACGCCGGGAACTGGGAGCTGATGGGCGGCGTGGCCCAGTACGACCGCAGTGCGCCCGGCGTCCGGCACTGGGACTGGCCCGAGGTGGTGGTCATCTACCGCGCCCTGGCGAGCAAGTTCTGGGACCGGGTGATGGGCGACGGCCGCTGCGCCCCCGTTTCGGACCGGAATTATGAAGGATATGTGGAAGGCGGGTCGATCCTCCGATACGCCGTCTCCCACCGGCACGAAAAGAAACTCTATATATTCAATACGGACCAGTTCCCTTACCATGCCGTCCAGCATTACGATGTGGGAACCTTCATGAACCAGCGTACGGAAGCGATGGGCGGTGCGGCCATCCTGGCCTGCAAGATGGGCATGTCGGTCGCCTATATCCGCTGGTACCAGGAAAGGCCCGGGAATTACCGGATGACCTTCGTCCCGCTCTGCGAAAATGCGGCGGAGACGACGCCGGAAGCGTTGATGAAACAGTTTTACAAGCATCTGGAGGAAGACATCAAGGCCCAGCCTTCCCTGTACCTCTGGACCCATAAAAGATGGAGAAAGCCCCAATGAATCTCAAAATCCTCACCCTTGCCGGCCTTTTTGCGGCCGTCCCTGTCCTTCTCGAGGCACAGTCCGTGACCTACAGCCTTCCCCGTACCACCGTGGTCGTGGAAGTGGATGCGGTCCAGGAAACCTTCTTCGCCGGCCCTTACGCCCGGTTCGCATCGAAGTATCTCGGCATCGACGCCGAGCAGCGGGATGCTTCCCGGGTCTTCCTGCAGGAAATCCGCATCCTTTCCCGGGTGGAGGCCGATCCGGCCGCCCGGTACTCCACGGATATCCGGGGCGGTGAGGAGCGTTTCCTCGCCCTTTCCTCCCAGGGACTCGTGTCCTTCCAGGACAGGACCGAGGCGGGTGACTATACCTGGCGCTTCGATCCGCAGGCCCGGTACGATTTTGCGAAGGAGAGCGTGACCGCTCCGACCAAGACGGAAGTCCGGACGGTGTGGAAGGAAGTCCAGACCGATACCGCCATTGTCCAGGTCCCCGTGGAAGAGTCCTATGAAGTGGAGAAAACCCTCGAAATGCGGGCCCAGGAAGCGGCCAAGATGGTCCTTAAGGCCCGTCAGGAGCGGTTCAACATCACCATCGGCAATACGGACGCCACCTATAGCGGCGAAGCCCTCGGGGCCGCCATCCGGGAACTGGAGAAGGTGGAAAAGGAGTATCTCCGCCTGTTCGTCGGCCGGACGGTCCGCCGTCAACTGAACGAGTCCTTTGACATTATACCGCAGCCCGGCACCCAGAAGTACCTGGCTTTCCGGCTGTCCGATGCGGACGGCATCGTTACGGAGGGATCGGCCATGCCTTACTACCTGGAATTCACGCCCGACGAGGTCGTGGAGGGAGGTCTCCGCGACAGCAAGAACGCCATCCGGTACCGGATCCCGGCCCCTTGCCTGGTGAAGCTCACCGCCGACGGGCATACCCTGGCCAAAGCGCGCATCCCGGTGTTCCAGCTGGGCGCCGAAAGCACCGTTCCCGTGAAATAACACATAACACTAATACATATCATGAGCACTATCAAAGATCTGCAGCCCCAGGTAGTTTGGGGCAACTTCTATGGATTGACCCAGGTTCCCCGTCCCTCCAAGCATGAAGGGAAAGTCATCGAATATCTCTTGAACTGGGGAAAGGAACACGGCGTGGATGTCGTCAAGGACGAGACCGGCAACGTGATTTTCCGCAAACCCGCCACGCCGGGCTATGAGAATCGCCGCGGCGTGATCCTGCAGGGCCACATGGACATGGTCCCGCAGAAGACCTCCGATTCCGCCCACGATTTCCTGAAAGACCCGATCTCCGCCTATGTGGACGGCGAGTGGGTCACGGCCGACCGGACCACCCTCGGTGCCGACAACGGCATCGGCGTGGCGATGGGCCTCGCGGTCCTGGAGGATCCTTCCGTGGAGCATGGCCCCGTCGAGGTCCTGGTGACCTATGACGAGGAAACCGGCATGACCGGCGCCAACGCCCTGAAGCCGGGCGTGCTGAAGGGCGACATCCTCATCAACCTCGATTCCGAGGAAGAGGGTGAGCTGTGCGTGGGCTGCGCCGGCGGACTGGACGTCACCGCCGAGTTCAAGTACCGGAAATACAATACCAAGCCGGGCTACAAGGGCCTGACCATCGAAGTCAAGGGCCTCCAGGGCGGTCACTCCGGCATGGACATCTCCCTGTACCGGGCCAATGCCAACAAGGTCCTCGCCCGCATCCTCCTTCCGCTCATCGAGGTCTTCGGTGTGCAGGTCGTGAGTTTCACCGGCGGCTCCCTCCGCAACGCCATCCCGTTCGAGGGCATCGCCGAAGTGGTCGTTCCGGCCGAGAATCTGGAATCCGTCAAGAAGCTCATCGGCAACATCTTTGACGAGGTGAAGGCCGAATTCGGCGAGAGCGATCCGGGCGCCGTCCTGTTCGTGAAGGATGTCCCCGCCGCTCCCAAGTACATCCAGGGCAGCGTGATGCTCCGTTTCGTGAAGGCGCTGATTGCCTGTCCGTCCGGCGTCATCCGGATGAGCCGCACCATGGAAGGCCTGACCGAGACCTCCATCAACATGGCCATCGTCCGGACCGAGAAAGGCCGGGCGAGCGTCCATTCCCTGATGCGCAGCGCCGTGGATACCTCCAAGGCCTGGCTCGCCCAGCGCGTCCGCTGCATCTTCGAGCTCGCCGGTGCCGACGAAATCGAGTTCAAGGGCGGCTACAGCGGCTGGACCCCGAAACTGGACACTCCGATGAACAAGGTCATGATGGTGCAGTACGAAAAGGTATATGGGGAGCCGATGAAGGTCATGGCCACCCACGGCGGTCTGGAATGCGCCCTCCTGGGTGCCAAGTACCCGAACTGGGAGATGGTCTCCGTCGGCCCGACCATCAAGTACCCGCACTCCCCGGACGAGCGGGTGAACATCGCCTCCGTGGGCCGTACCTGGGAGTACCTGAAGGCCGTTCTCAAGAACGTTCCCGAGAAGTAGCGCTGCTCCCGTTCCACGCATATGAGAAAACGCTCCCGGTGGCCGAGGTTGCCGGGAGCGTTCGTCATGCCCTGGAAGCGCATGGCGGGGTCGTCGTGACGGCTCCTCCGGGCGCCGGAAAGTCCACGCTGCTGCCGCTCGCCATCCTGGAGGGCGTCGAAGGGAAAGTGCTGATGCTGGAACCCCGGCGGGTGGCCGCCCGGCAGATTGCCGAGCGGATGGCCTATATGCTGGGAGAACCGGTGGGCCGGACGGTCGGTTACCGGATGCGGTTCGAGCACTGCGTGGGGGCATCGACCCGGGTTGAAGTGATGACCGAGGGCGTCCTGGTGCGCCGCCTCACGGACGATCCGGGCCTGGACGGGGTTTCCGTCGTGATTTTCGACGAATTCCACGAACGGAGCCTGACGACGGATGTGGCCCTGGCGCTGGTCCGGGAAGCGCGGGAGGTGTTGCGTCCGGATTTGAAACTGGTGCTGATGTCGGCGACCATCGACGCCTCTTCCCTGTGCCGGGAACTGGACCTGCCGCTGGTGGAAAGCCGGGGGAAGATGTTTCCGGTGGACGTGCTCCGCGGGGCCGACGCCACCCCGGATAACGCCGCCGAAACCGTCGCCAAGGCGGTCCGCGAGGCTCATCGGACCTATGAAGGCGACATCCTCGCCTTCCTTCCGGGCGAGGCCGATATCCGACGCTGTGTCCAGCTGCTGGGCTCCTCCCTGGGCGATACGGCCGTATGCCCGCTTTATGGAATGCTCTCTCTGGCGGAACAGCGGAAAGCCATCGCTCCCAGCGCCCCCGGAGAGCGGAAAGTCGTTCTGGCAACGCCCATTGCCGAGACTTCCCTGACGATCGAAGGAGTGCGGGTGGTCGTGGACAGCGGCCTGTGCCGGAAGCTGGTCTATGATGCCCAGCGCGGCCTGAGCCGGCTGGAAACGGTCCGGATCAGCCGGGACATGGCGGACCAGCGGACGGGACGCGCCGGCCGCGTGGCGCCGGGCGTGTGCATCCGGCTGTGGAATCCCGGCATCGAACAGCAGATGGCCCCGCTGCGTGTTCCCGAGATCCTGGAAGCGGACCTTGCGCCGACGGTGCTGGACATCGCCGCCTGGGGAGAATCCCGTCCGGAGCGGCTTCGCTGGCTGACTCCTCCGCCTGCGTACGCCTTGGCCCAGGCCCGGCAGCTGCTGATCTCTTTGGATGCCGTGGATGCCGACGGCCGGCTTACGCCGCATGGCCGGAAACTCTCGTCCCTCCCATGCCATCCGCGTATTGCGCAGATGCTGGTCCGGGCGGAAACGCCTGCCCTGAAGGCCCTGGCGGCCGATATCGCCGCCCTGCTGGAAGAGAAGGACCCGCTTGCGTCGGAGACGGCGGAAACGGGTATCGACTTGCGCCTGAAAGCCCTCCGGGAAGCCCGGCTAACCCGGCGCGAGGGCCGGTGGAGCCGTATTCTCCGGATTGCGGAGCAGTATCGGCGGATGGTCCGGGTGGAGCCCGACGACCGGGAGGCGGACCCTTACGAAGCCGGCGCCCTGCTCTCCGCCGCCTATCCGGAGCGTATCGCCAAGGCGTGGAAGGAAGGCCGGGGACGTTTCCAGCTCGCTACCGGCGACATCGCCGCCCTGGATCCGTCCGACGCCTGGTCATCCTGTGAGTACCTGGCAGTGGGCGCGTTGCATGCCGCTCCGGGAAACATCGGCCGCATTTTCCTTGCGGCCCCTTTGTCGGAGGCCGATCTGCAGGCCGTGGCCCGGCCGCGGGATGTCGTCGGCTGGGACAGCCGGCAGGGGAGTGTCGTCGCCCGCCGGGAACAGCGGATCGGACAGATCCTTCTCTCGTCCCGACCCCTTTCCGACGTCCCTCCGGAAACGGTCCTCCGGATTCTCTGCGACGCGGCCCGGAAGGAAGGGACTTCGATCTGGGATTTTCATGACGGCGTGCAGAACCTCCAGCGCCGCATCGCGGCCGTCGCCGCCTGGCATCCGGAGCTGGAACTTCCGGACCTGTCCACGCAGGCGGTCATGGACCGGGCTCCAGAGTGGCTGCCCCTGTATGCCGGCAAGGCCACGACGGCGGCTGAGCTGCACCGGATCGACCTGGAATCGGTCCTGTGGGGCCTTCTGACCTATCCCCAGCAGCAGGCGGTGGACCGCCTGGCCCCCACCCATATCACCGTCCCCACCGGAAGCCGCATCCGCGTCGAATACCGGCAGGGGGCCGATGCACCCGTCGTCCGGGTCCGGCTGCAGGAATGCTTCGGCCTGCAGGATACGCCCCGGGTCGATGACGGCCGCCGCCCGGTCCTGATGGAACTGCTTTCTCCGGGATTCAAGCCCGTCCAGCTCACTGCCGACCTCCGCAGTTTCTGGGAGAACACTTATTTCGAAGTGCGGAAGGAACTCCGCCGCCGCTATCCCAAACATGCCTGGCCGGACGATCCCCTCGAAGCCGATCCGGTGCGCGGGGTGAAGCGGAAATAGTTTGTTTTTCAGGAATTTATTCGTATATTTGCAGTCCTTTTTGGCACCTTTGAGCGCCAGGAAGGACTTAAGTATTTATTAAACAATTAATTAACAAACAATGGTTAACCAGTACGAAACCGTTTTCATTGCTACTCCCGTTTTGTCTGAGGCCCAGATGAAGGAAGCGGTTGCCAAGTACACCCAGCTCATCCGCGAGAATGGCGGTGAGGTCGTGTACGAAGAGGATTGGGGCCTGCGCCAGCTCGCTTATCCGATCCAGCACAAGACCACAGGTTTTTATTACCTGATCGAGTTCAAGGCCGACTCGCAGTTTGTCGCCACCCTCGAGACCCAGTATCACCGTGACGAGCGCATCATCCGCTTCCTGACCGTCGCCCTGGACAAGGACGCCGTCGCCTATGCCGAGAAGCGCCGCGCCAACAAGGCTGCCAAGGCTGCTGCCGCCGCCGAGGCTCCCAAGACCGAAGAGTAATCAAAGGAGGAACTTATCATGGCAAACGAAAACAGCGAAATCCGTTATCTCAACCCCCCGACCGTGGAGGTTCGCAAGAAGAAGTACTGCCGCTTCAAGAAGGCCGGCATCAAGTACGTCGATTACAAGGACCCCGAGTTCCTCAAGAAGTTCCTCAA
>DETL01000009.1:14159-16464 GCA_002361625.1 Bacteroidales bacterium UBA3289
GTTCCTCAACGAGCAGGGTAAGATCCTTCCCCGCCGTATCACCGGTACTTCCCTGAAGTTCCAGCGCAAGGTCGCCCAGGCTATCAAGCGGGCCCGTTCCCTGGCTCTTCTCCCGTATGTCACTGACCTTCTTAAATAATCTGCCTTATGGAAATTTTGCTCAAGAAAGATGTGGCCAATCTCGGCTACGCTGGTGAGATCGTCAAGGTCAAGGCCGGTTATGCAATGAACTATCTCGTGCCGCAGGGCTTCGCCACCGTGGCCACCGAGTCCGTGAAGAAGCAGCACGCGGAGACCCTCCGTCAGCGCGCGCACAAGGAGGCCAAGCTCGTAGCCGACGCCGAGGCCCTCGCCGCCACCATCAACGCCCAGGTCATCGAGGTTGCCGCCAAGGTGGGTGAGACCGGTAAGCTTTACGGTTCCATCACCACCGAGCAGTTGGCTGCCGCCCTCGCTGCCAAGGGTCTGAACATCGAGAAGAAGGACATCACCATCCTCGCCGACGAGGTGAAGGAGCTGGGTGAGTACGAAGCCGCCGTGAAGCTCTACAAGGGCATCAAGGGCACCTTCAAGTTCAAAGTGGTCGCCGAATAATCCCTTGCATCGCTCTTTCAGCACAAGTTGCTGAACGAACGGGTATTATGAAAGAAACGAGGCCTGGACAAAAAAGTCCAGGCCTCTTCTATTTGTTTGATAATCATTACGTTGATATGCAAGGGCCGGAAAGTCCGGAAACCTTGACAGAGCGGGGTTCGGTGCGTACCTTTGTATCGACACCTCCCGTACCGAAACCGGTCGGCACGTCCGGGCCCGTCTGCCGCGTGAAGGGTGTCGGAAAAGCGGCCTTGTCCATTGCGCAGGACAGGGCCGCTTTTTCCGTAGGGGCAGGAAGCCTATTGTTTCTTCCAGTATTCCTCGATTTCCTCCAGCGTCTTGCCGGTGGTTTCCGGAATGTGCCGCCACATGATCCACAGGTAGGGCAGGCACATGAAGGCGAACAGGAAGAAGGTGCCGGCGGGAGTCAGGTTCTGCAGCATCCAGGGCGTCAGCTGGCCGATGAGGTAGGTGCCCACCCAGAGGGCCAGGCCGGCGATGGACATCGCGAGACCACGCACGCGGTTGGGGTACATTTCGCTCAGGAGCACGAACACGACGGCGCTGATGGAGATGGCCGTGCAGAAAACGTAGAGCAGGAAGAAGGTGAGCAGGAATCCGGTTCCGAGTCCCAGCTGCGGGCCCCAGGCGAAATAGGTGCCGATGGCCACGAGGCAAAAGATCATGCCGCCCACGCCCCACCAGACCAGTTGTTTCCGGCCGACCTTGTCGATGATCAGGAGCGCGATGACCGTGGTGACCATGTTCACGACACCCACGAGGACCGTGGAGAACATGGACCCTTCGCTGGAGAGACCGGCGTCCTGGAAGATTTCGGGACCGTAGTACAGGACGGCGTTCACGCCCATGAACTGGCCCAGGATGGCGATGGCACTGCCCACGAGCACCGCTTTCAGGATGCCCGGCTCGCGGAGGGCCTTCCACTCTTCGCTGTTATCCTTCCGTTCCCCGCGGACGGCGAGCCAACGCGGGCTTTCGGGAATGAAGAAGATCAGGATGAGGAACAGCAGGTCCGGAATGGTTTCCAGGCCCAGCATGCCCCGCCAGTATTCGTTGTTGAACATCCGGGTGCCCAGGGCCGGGTCCGTGGATGTGGTATCGGCCCCCTTGAGGACCAGATAGTTCATCAGGTAGGCGAGGAGGAAGCCGATGGTCACGGCGAGCTGGTAGAGCGATACCATCGTGCCGCGTTTTTCCGCCGGGGATACCTCGGAGATATAGACAGGCGAGACGATGGACACGACGCCGATGCCGAATCCGCCGATGATGCGGTAGATCACCAGCTGCGGGAAGTTTGCGCACACGGCGCAGCCGATGGCCGAGATGCTGAACATGAGGGCGGAGATGAGCATGGTCTTCTTCCGGCCCAGGAAGTCGCTGAGCATACCGGCGACCGACACGCCCAGGATGGAGCCGATGAGGGCGCAGCCCACGTACCAGCCCTTGGACATTTCCGTCAGGGCGAACTGGTCGGCCACGATGCGGGTGGTACCGGAGATGACGGCCGTGTCGTAGCCGAAAAGGATGCCGCCGAGGGCGGCTACGCAGGCAACGAAAAGGACGCGCCCGGAGGTCATCGCTTTACTCATAGTCCGAAGTATTCTTTGTAGCGGTCATAGAGGTGGCCGGCCTGCAGGTAGGCGCTCTGCGGGCTCATGAAGTGGCTGAATTCGAAGGTGATGGCCTTGTC
>DETL01000009.1:16559-43030 GCA_002361625.1 Bacteroidales bacterium UBA3289
AGCTTGTCGAACTTGATGGGGAGGAAGTGGATGGGCATGTCGCGGTCGAAGCTTTCGGCGTTCGTCCAGCACTGCATGCCGTATTTGTCCGCCAGCTTCTTGTTCACGCTGAAGAAGGCGTCCAGCTCGTCGTAGTCGATATGGCCGTCCTGGAAGGCGCAGGCATCGACATAGTCGTGGATGCCGTCGAAGATCTCGTTCCACTCCTTTTCGTGCTGGGCGACGGAAACGGCCTCGTCGTTGGTCATCTTGCCGGTTCCCATCACGGCTTTCTTACCGTCGATCCAGGGGGAGATGAAGGTCGGGAGACCGCCGCTCACCTCCTTGCACTGGCGGCCCATGGTGCGGAAGCTCTCGATGGCGCCCTTGGTGGCCCGGGAAATCTCGCCGGAGATGTACCAGCCGCCGAAACTCTTGTACTTGGAGCCGTAGCGCTCCCAGACTTCGTCGATGACGTACTTGTTGGCTTCCACCTCGTAGCTCATGTCGCCGGTGTCCCAGTACTTGCCGCTGTCGTACAGGCCCAGCATGAATTTCATGTCATACTTCTGTGCCAGGCGGCAGAACATGTCGATCAGGTCCACCGAAGGCATGTAGCAGCCCTTCCCCAGCAGGTAGGGAGAAGGATAGGTGATGAACTTGCGGTAGCCGCAACGGATGTCGATAACCGTGTCGATGCCGATGGCCTTCATGTACCTGAAGTCCCGGTCCCACTCCCGTTCGCCCCAGTTCTGGTGCGGGATGTCGTGGGAAATCTCATCCAGGAAGGTGCCCGTGATGGGCAGGCCGGCACCCTTCGGGACAATGAGGTTACTGTTTACGGAAGGGTCGGGCGCAATGCCGTAAGGATCTGTTTCTGAGGTTGTTTTACAGCCGGTAATGAGGGCGGGGGCTGCGACGGCGGCCGCTGTTGCAGCGGCTGTCTTTTTGAGGAATTCGCGTCGGTTCTCCATGAGAAATTAGTTTAGCGATGCCAAAATTAATAAAAATGCTCAAAAATTCATCGCAATTACGCTAAAAAACGTTATATTTGAATTCCTTTTATCGCAAACTAACTGTATTGCCCATGAAAACTTCTTTTGAACCAAGGCGTTGCAGCTATCTGCCCCTGCTGCTTTCCTGCCTGGTGTTTTTGTTTTCCACCCTGTTGCCGGTATGGGCCCAGAACCCGCTCCGCGGAAAGGTGACCGACCCTTCGGGCGCACCGCTTTCCGGCGTGACGGTTCTGGTGAAGGGCACCACCAACGGCACATTGACAGGCCCCGACGGCACCTATTCCCTGCGTGCCCCCGCGGGCAGCACCATCGAATTTTCCTGCCTGGGCCTGACCACCCGGGAACGGGAGTTCGACGGTCATTCTGCCATCAACGTCATCCTGGAGGAGGATACCCTGTTCCTGGAGGATGTCGTCGTAGTCGGCTACGGTACGGCCAGGAAGGAAACCCTGACGGCGGCCGTGTCGGCCATCAAGGGCGACGAACTCCTGAAAGCGCCGGCGACCAATGTCTCCCAGGTGCTGGCCGGTAAACTTTCCGGTGTCTCCTCCGTGCAGGAGTCCGGTGAACCGGGTCTGGACCAGGCCTCTCTCCGCATCCGTGGTTCCGTTTACGGTGTATCCTATGTCGTGGACGGCTTCCCGGTGGACAATATCAATGACATCGACCCTGCCGACATCGAAAGCGTTTCCGTCCTGAAGGACGGTGCTTCCGCTGCGGTGTACGGCCTCAAGGCAGCCGGCGGCGTGATCATCATCACGACCAAGAAGGGCAACCGGGGCGATGTCCATATTACCTACAACGCTTCTGTGGGCGCTTCCATGAATGCCAATTTCCCGCAGTTCATGGATGGTCCCCAGTTCGCCTATTATTATAATACGGCCCAGATGATGGACCAGATGGCGAACGGCGCCATCGCATCGGCCAGCGAATACGTCCCTTATTTCTCCAAGGAGAATGTGGCGGCAATGACCAACGGCGATCCCTCCGACGGCTGGGACAATGTCAACTACATCCAGAAGATCTTCGGTACCGGCATCACCCAGAAGCACAATGTGACGGTGCAGGGCGGAAATGAGAAGGTGCGTTACTTCGTGGGTGCGGGTTACATGGACCAGAGCGGTAACATCGAGGGATATGACTATACCCGTTATAACCTCCGTGCCAATATCGAATCCAAGATCGGTAAGCACCTTACGTTCATGGCCGGACTCAGCGGTGTTGTCGGGAAACGCACCACGCCGCGTTTTGCTTCCGGAGGTTCCGACAGCGTCAACAACGGCGAGACATCCTTTTTCTCCATCGCGCACCAGGCCATCGGCATGGCCCCTTATCTTCCGGAGAAGATGGGAGACTACTATACCGGTGTGATGCTCACCAACCGCTATTATCCTTACAGCCCGCTGGCTGCCCTTTATGAGTCCGGCAGCAAGAATACGAAGAGCCTTAGCACCCAGGCCAACGTATCCCTGGCATGGGATATTCCCTGGATCAAGGGGCTGCAGTTGAAAGCCGGCGGTTCTTACGACAATTCCAATTCTTACAGCAAGAACCTGGATACCCCGTACTACACGGTGGTTCCGATCCGCTCCGCCGATGGGAACTGGACGTGGAGCGGTCCGCAGGTGGACGTGAACGGACAGGCGGACGGAATCAAACTCGGAGAAGGAACCGTGTATTCCGAATCCTTGACCGGTCAGGTGAGCCTCTCCTATGCCAACTCCTTCGGCAAGCACAACGTGGAGGGACTCATCCTCGCAGAACTGCGTGACTATGAGACCAATAATTTGAGCGCATACGTGAAGAACCTTCCGTTCGCCCTCCTTCCGGAACTGAACAACGGAACGCCTACCTCCAGCCCGGTGGCCGGCTCCAGCAATGCCTCCCGCAGTGCCGGTTATGTGGGCCGTATCCGCTACAACTACGCTGAAAGGTATCTGGCTGAATTCACAGGCCGCGTGGATGGATCCTACAAGTTCGCCGGAATGACGAAGACCCGCTGGGGCTTCTTCCCTTCCGCTTCCCTTGGATGGCGGATTTCGGAGGAAGATTTCCTGAAGGGCTCTTCCGTGCTGGATGACCTGAAACTGCGTGCCAGCGTCGGTCTCCTGGGAAGCGACAATGTGAGTGCTTTCATGTTCCTGAGCCAGTATGCCGAGGGCGGCAAGGTCGTTTATAACGGGACCGGCGCCGTGCCTTCCTATTACACAAACGGCATTCCTAACCGGGAACTTACCTGGGAAAAAACCCTTTCTTATAACGTGGGAACCGACTTTACCCTGTGGGGCGGACTCTTGGGCGGAGAAATCGATCTCTTCTACAATTACACCTATGATATCCTGACGGGCAACAGCGGCGGCAAGCCTTCTTCCATGGGCGGTTACTACCCTTCCTATGTGAATAAGAACGCCATCGACGCCAAGGGTATCGACATCCTGATCACCCATAAGAACCGTTTCGACCTGGGCGGCAAGCCTTTCTTCTACGAGATGGGCGCTACCCTGACCTATTCCAAGACCCGATGGCTGGTCTATCAGGATCAGCCCAATATCCCTGAATGGCAAAAGGTTACCGGAACGACCTACGGCGCCCATTGGGGCTGGTTGGCCGAGGGCCTGTACCGTTCGGAGGACGAGATCGACAAGTCCGCCTGGTACGGCACCCGTCCCAATGTGGGCGATATCAAGTACACCGACCTGAACGGTGACGGCAAGATCGACTGGAACGACCGCGGTATTTTCGGAAAGAGCAACCGCCCGGAACTTACCTTCGGCCTGAACGTGAACATGGGCTGGAACGGTTTCGACATGAACCTCCAGTTCACCGGCGGCGCCCTCTTCCATGTATCCATGACCGGTACATACGGCAACGGTTATGACGACAACACCATCTGGACCCAGACATTCAAGGAGGGAGCGAACTCTCCGCTGTTCCTGGTGGAAGGAGCGTACAGCATCTACAATCCGGAGGGCGTCTGGCCCCGTCTCACCCTTGCCACGACCGGCCATGGCGGAGACAATGGCCTGGCATCCAGTTTCTGGTGGAAAGACGGGAAATATGTCCGTCTCAAGACCGCCCAGCTGGGTTATACCCTTCCAAAGAACATCACGCACCGTTTCGGCGTGGAAGGACTGCGGTTCTTCGTCGAGGGTAACAACCTCTTTACGATCGACGGTCTTCCGGAGGGTGTCGACCCTGAATCCCCCGGCGTGAACAACGGTTATTATCCGCAGCAGCGCAACCTCATGGGCGGTATAACATTAACCTTCTAAACAGACAGCATCATGAAAAAGATCATACTTCTTGCCTCTGCCGTGGCGATGCTTTCTGCCACCGCCTGCAACAAACTCCTGGACCTGACCCCCCGGGACAGCATTTCCGACAAGGTCATGTGGGCCGACGTTTCTTCGGCCGAGTATGCAGTCAACTCCGTGTACAGCTACATCTACGACATATATGTCACATATCCTTGTGTGGCCGGCATGACGGATGCACTGACGGACCAGATCAAGTACGGCTCCTACCTATATAACAGTATGTGCTTCATCCCGAGTGAAATCGCCTACGGCGGATCCACCCTGACAGCCAATTATGTGGATGTGTACATGGGTGCGTGGGGTTCCCTGTACGGGGCGCTGCGCCGTACCAATGAAGCCATTTATAACCTCCATACCCTTGGTACTAACCTCTCCGAGAGCGACCGGACCCGTCTGGAAGCGGAACTCCGCTTCGTCCGCGGGTGGCTGTACTTTGAACTGGTTAAGCGTTACAAGGAAATTATCATTTACGGCGAGGACCTGACCGCCATCGTCAAGGACAAGGCCGTTTCTTCCGAAGCCGACGGCTGGAAAGCCGTGAAGGAAGACCTCGCTTTCGCGGAGCAGAACCTTCCGGAGAAGGCCAATGCCCGCGGCCGCCTGGACAAGGGAGCCGCCTATGCCCTGGCGACCCGCGCCCTTCTCTATGCCAAGGACTATGCGGGGGTGATTGCCGCGGCAGATGCCGTCAAGTCTCTGGGCTACAGCCTGGAAAGCGACTATGCCAGCGTATTTGCCGGAGGAGGGACGGAGAGCATTCTCCAATACAATTTCTCCTATGCCGACAATGTGATGCAGTCCTTCGACTTCTATTACAGCCCCGGTGGTGATTTTGCCCGCGTCGGCCAGCAGGGCGGTGCTTATGCCACTCCTACGCAGGAAATGGTGGAAAGTTATGAGCTTGCCACGGGCGGATTCCCGGATTGGTCACCCTGGCACGGTACGACGACGGAAACGCCTCCGTACAAGTTGCTCGAGCCGCGTTTCCAGGCCAGTATCCTCTATAACGGTGCCACTTGGAAAGGACGTACCATCGAATCCTACGTGGGCGGACTGGACGGTTGGGCCGAGTGGCGGAAGGAAACCCAGCCCATGGGACGCACTACAACCGGTTATTATCTTCGCAAGGGAGTGGATGAGAACCACGATTTTGCTGATCGGGATGCGACGAAGGGCATCCAGCCTGCCGTTATCCTCCGTTATGGTGAAGTCCTTCTGAACAAGGCTGAAGCCTGCTATCGGAACAATGACGCCGCTGGCGCCAATGCCGCCGTGAAGGAGATCCGCAGCCGTGTAGGCCTTCCCTATACCGACCTCTCCGGAGATGATCTCTGGGCGGCCATCCGTCAGGAGCGCCGTGTAGAACTGGCTTTCGAAGGACTCTGGTACTGGGATCTGCGCCGCTGGGAAGATTCGGCCAAGCCTTATCCTACAGGACTGAACGGATATCAGGTGCATGGCCTGCGCATAGCCCCCGGTGCGGTATCCGGCCAATTTGAATACTCTTATGTTTCGGTAGACGATAAGGACCGCAACTTCCCGCAGAAGATGTACCGTTTCCCGATGCCGTCTTCCGAACTCAACAGCAATGCCCTCGTGGAACAATATGCCGAATGGAAATAGCCTTATGAAAAAATTCCTTATCATATTGTCTCTGGCGTTGGCGGCATCAGCCTGCCATCAGCCCGAATATGTGCTGCCCACCGCAGAAAGGCAGGGTATCACATCCCTGACGGCCTATTTCACTTTCGGTCCTTTCGTGGACCAGGAAATGGCCAAGTTGGATATCTCGGATCCGGAAGCGACGCGCTTCGTGATTCCTGTCCCGTTCTATTACCCAGAAACGTCCGATGACGAGACGGAAATCTATATGATCAAGGCACGCGTACAAGCCGAACTGCAACCCAACTGCAAGATCGAGCCCGGCCTCAATGTCCTGGATCTGACGGAAGAGAATCATTTTACCTATACTGACGCTTCCGGAAAATCCCGGAACATTGTCATCACCGGCGAGCGGGTACATTCCTCCAAGGCCCAACTGCTGACGTTTGACATCGTCAATCCGCCGATCAGCGGCCTCATTGACGAGGACCAGCACAAGGTGTCCCTCGTGAGTGCGGACGATCTCTCTGCCGCTGTGGCTACCGCTTCCTGCTCTGCGCATGCGACCATCACCCCGGACCTTTCCGAGCCGCATGACTACAACAACGGGTTCAAGGTGACGGTCATTGCCGCAAACGGCGTGGACAAGACGGAATACACGGTGGTGAAGGAGGTACCTGAGAAGATCGATTACGGTTTCAATACTTCCAGCCTCAAGCAGCTCTTCAACATGGATCCGGTGTCGAACCTGGGCATGCCGGCCTACACAGAACTGGTCTATCCTACCCTTGCCGTTTCCGGTAACAACCTGGTCATCTGCATGGGAGATGGCTCCGCCCCCGTCTATGTCAATAAGTTGACGGGTGTAAAACTGGGGACTATCGCCCTCGGCAGCGCCCCTGCGGCGGGTATCACCTCTGATGAAGCGGGCAATATCCTCCTGAGCAACCATGTGGATGCCGGTGGAGAATTCTCCCTCTGGGTTACTTCTTCCGTGACGGAAGAGCCGGTACTGTTCCATACGTTTGCCAATACGACAGACCTGCCGATGGGCCGGAAGATACGCGTCATCGGAGACGTGAAGTCCGAGGCGCAGATCGTGGCCACGCTGGAGGGTATCGACGGAGTCACCACATCCAGCAAGTTCTGGGTACTGAAAGTTGAAGGTGGCAAGGTCGTTTCCGCAGAGGTGAAAGATGTTGCCGGCACCGGACTTGCCTGGGGCAGCGCTCCGGTCAACGGTACCTCCATCTGTGGCGCTTCCGTGAATCCGGCCGATGGCTGGTTCGGCGCCGCTTATGACGCCAACGTGATCCACTGGCTCAAGGCCGACGGAACCGACGGCGCTACCGCCGGCACTTCCGACGGCAACAGTTGGGGCTGGAACTGCAACAACTTTGACAGCAAGCGTTTCAATAATGCCAATTATCTGACGATGTTCGTCGTGAGCCACTTCCCGGCCTGGGGCATCGGCCCTCGACTGTACTTGTATGACGTTACCAACCCTGCCTCCTTGAGCGGTGACTTCGGGGACACGGGTGCCCTGGTGATGTCCAATACTTCCATCGGCTGGTTCCAGACGGGCTCCTATGCCATCGCCAGCGGTGACGTGGTGCTGGCTCCTTCTGCTGACGGGTTTATGTTGTACGTATATTACTACGACCATAACTCCCAGGTACTGGGCGGCTATTCCGCAGACTGTATCAAGCGATGAAACGTCTGTTGATCCTTCTGTCCGCCACGCTGCTCGGGTGCGGGTGTTCCTCCAAGGAAACGCCCGTTCCCGAGTGGCCGTGGACGGAACCGGCGACTCCGGAGGAACCGCAGCCTGCGGCCGATCCCAATCCGGGACTTCCGGAGAAGGGGTGGACCAATGTGTCCGCCTTCTATTCCGGTCTGCCGGACGGGATCCAGTTGTACAAGAGCCCGGGTACCCTTCAGGGAGTGAAGGCCGTCGCCTACGTCGCGGTAGCCAACCTTATGGCGGTTACCTGGGACGTGTGGAGCATCGATGACCCCCGGACGGAAGGAACCTCCGAGGCGCTCAAAACTCCCGCTGAAGTATTTGAAGCCACCAAGGCTCCCGTCGTGATGAATGGCGGCTACTTCTTCGTGGAGGACGGCAGGCGTTACAATGCCTCCGTCGCCGTAAGCGCCGGCCGCACGTATGGCGTCAATCTCAATTATGCCTCCCTGGACTGGAGTACCTACTATTATCCTACCCGGGGTGTCTTCTATGAGAAAGACGGAAAACTGGGTTGCGGATGGACCTATTACACAACATCCGGCCAGCACTACCTGTACGGCGCCCCAGCGCAGAACTCCTGGGAAGCGGCACCTTTGCAGGCTCCGGATGCCCAGTTCCCGGAAAAGGCTTCCGTCTTTTCCCCGACGACGGCCATCGGCGCCGGTCCGGTCCTCATCCATGGCGGCAAGGTGGTCGATTCCTGGAAAGCCGAACTGTTCTATGGAAACGGCTCTGACGACAAGATGCCGGAAGCGCGTCATCCGCGGACGGCCATCGGCTGCTCGGACGGCCGGTTGTTCCTGTTTGTCTGTGAAGGACGCGGGATGACGGAAGGCGTGGCTGGACTGACGACCGGCGAAGTGGCCCGGGTCCTGCTGGATCTGGGCTGCACGGAAGCGCTGAACCTGGATGGGGGAGGCTCCACCTGCCTGCTTGTCGACGGAAAGTCCACTGTCCAGGAATCGGACGGCAGCCAGCGTCCTGTCGGCAGTACCATTATGCTGAAAAAGAAATGAAAGGAAGGTTTTTCATAGCGGTCCTCCTGCTGGCGGCCCTTGCGAGCTGCAAACCGGACAATGGGTACCAGTGGAATGACGAGTGGGAGACTCAGGATCCGGACCCGGTGATCCCCGATCCTTCGGATGAAGGGATCGTGGGAAAGCCGCGCTATGTCTGGATTGACGCCGCCGCCAACTTCGATGACTATGGCAACAGCCGGGAGAATATCCGGATAGACTGCGAGCGCATTGCCCGGACCGGATTTACCGACATCATCGTGGATGTCCGGCCTACGACCGGCGATGTCCTGTTCAAGTCATCCGTGGCACCGGCCCTGAAACGGATCGACCGTTGGAAGGGGAGTACCTATGACTGGGCTGAGCGGACGGCGGATTTCGATTACCTGCAGGCTTTCATCGAGGAAGGCCATGCGGCCGGACTCCGGGTCAATGCCGCCATCAACACGCTTGTCGGAGGATATCTCTGCCCTTATGGACTGGGATCCGAAGGAATGGTCTTTTCGGACGATTCCAAGCGGGACTGGTGCACGGTGCAGAATCTTTCCTCCGGCTTGACGAGTTGCATGGACGTATCCGATTACGGTCCCCGTTTCCTGAATCCGGCCCATCCGTCCGTACAGGATTTCGTGGTCACGCTGGTCGGGGAACTGGCTGCCTACAAGGAGTTGGACGGTATCGTCCTGGATCGCTGCCGATACGATGACAGCGGCCTGCAGAGCGACTTTTCCGATGACTCCCGGCATGCGTTCGAGAAGTATGCGGGGCAGCGGGTAACGTCCTGGCCTTCTGATATTTTCGCTCCCGGGACCACGACACTGCCTTCCTCGGTTTCCTCGCTCCAGCGCCAATGGCTCTCTTTTCGCGTGAAAACGATCCATGACCTGGTGGAAAAGGCTTCCATCAAGGCGCACGAGGTGAATCCGGATATCCGGTTCGGTGTGTACGTGGGCGCATGGTACTCTACTTACTACACTTCCGGAGTGAATTGGGCGAGCCCCTCTTACAACTGCAGGCAGGAGTATCCGTGGGCATCTTCCGAGTATCAGGCTGCCGGTTTTGCCGACCATCTGGATTTTATCTTCCTCGGCGCTTATGCCGGTGTGGACAGCATCCATGGGTCCTCGGAATGGACGATGGAGGGCTTTTGCCGGTTGGGTGCCAAGCGTCTGAACGGTGCGGCCCCTTACGCCGCAGGCCCGGATATCGGCAACGGCAGCGGCTTTGAAAACGGCGGGCAGTCCAGCCGGATACCGGATATCGTGTCCACCTGCCTCGGCGCCTCGGACGGACTGTTCATTTTCGACCTTTGCCATATCAAGATGTATGATTACTGGTCCTCGTTCAAAAGCGGGATCGATGCATACCTGAAAACTGTAAACAAATAACAACCAAGTATATGAAACAATTTTTCGCAATCCTTCTGAGTGCAGCCGCCGTGCTGGCCTGCACCAAGACGTCGCAGGAAGCGGCGAAATTGGAAGTGGGAGAGACGGAAATCCTGGTGCCGGCCAAAGCCAATATTGCGCTGGTCAACGTTACCTCAAACGGCGACTGGACCACGGAACTCTCCGAGGGATGGGTCGTCCCTGCCACGCGGAAAGGAACGGGCAGCGGTGTGTTGAAGTTGGCGGTCATGGACAACAAGGACTATTCCGCCCGTGAAGCCGTACTGACGCTGACTTCCGGTACGGTTACAAAGACCGTCCGGATCGTGCAGTCGCAGTTTGACGGCCTCTTTGTGGACGGGGATGAGGTGGCAGTCCCGTACGAAGGGACGACCATCGAGATTCCGGTCCGGGCCAACGTGTCCTACACGGCGACGACCGATGTGGAGTGGATGACGATTATCCGGACCAAGGCCCTGGAAGATGGCATCGTCTCGGTACAGATTCCTCTGAATGTCAAACGGGATGGACGCAGCGGCCATGTGACCATCTCTGATGGAGGTTCCTTGACCAAAGTCGTAACGGTCAATCAGGGTGCATTCGAACCTTTCTTCAACCTGGTTGACGAGCAGGGAGTCGGCCTTTGGGGCACGCTGATGGTCCCGAAGGAAGGTATCACCTATACCTTCACCGCGGAAACCAATATGGAATTCTATGCGGAAGCGCCCGACGCTGACTGGATTACGGTAACTAAGGAAGGAAACGTGGTCACCGTGACGATTCCCGAGAATGCGGATTCTCCCCGGACGGAATACATCTATATGGGATGCTCCCTCCAGGGCGAGGATTACAGTGACTACGGCGCCATGATCCAGGTAAAGCAGAAGGGACTGGCCTCCCTGGAACAGACCTGGACGAAGGATTTCTACTGGGCCATCTTCCCGAACAGTACCCGCGTTTCGATTGCTACCGCCGGAGATTACCTCGCCATGTACTCGCCCGGTGCGGTCACTCCGGGAATCCATCTGATCAACCGTTCGAATGGAAATGAGGAGAAGGTGCTGGAGGCGCCCGTTGCCCATGTTACGGGTATTACGAACGATGATGCCGGCCACGTGATCGTGACCACCGGCGGCAATTTCCCGCTGAAGGAAGACTGGTCGCTGGATGAGGCCGCGCAGATTCCGCTGCAGGTCTATGTCATGAGTGAAGCTGATTTCCTGGACGGGAACTACGGGAATCCGATCCTGACCTATCGGGACGGCTTCTATGGATATGGGCTTGACAATGCCCGGGTGACGGGCGATGCGACCGGAGACGCCGTCCTGGCAATGACTTCCGGTGCCGCCGGTGGCGGGACCTACTCCGTCGCCTGGGAAATCAAGGGAGGTGCGACGACGGACACCCCGACCGTCAGTGCCGTTTCCCCGTCCTCCGGCGGAGACCTTTGGGATTCCTTCCATGCCGTGACGCTGGGCTGCGGAACGACCGTGAACAACGGTTTCTATTTCGCCGGTTATGTCGGAGACTATAATGTCCATTACAATCCGGCCATGACGGCTGACGGATGGAAGGTTGCCTTCACGACCGGTTATACCTGGGAAGGGGCTGTCAATGCCGGAGACGTCTTCACTTATGAAGGCGAAACCTATGCGGCCATTGTCGGCATGAACTATTTCTCCTTCGCCGACTGGGATTATGACGGGGTCGTGGACGGCTACATGCCCGGTAAACTCTGGATCCTGAAACTCAGTAATCCCGGTGCGCCTGAACTGGCTATCGATCAGGAGTATTATGCCACGGAAGGCAATTGGCAGTATGGCAGCAATACCGATGTTCGGGTTGTCGCGGAAGACGGGAAGTTGATGGTGTACCTGATGGATGCCGCCACTTCGTCTTACCGCAAGTTTGAATTGTCCCTATAAATTGTGAAGAGGCCTTCGGAAAACCCCGAAGGCCTCATTTCTAAAAATGAAGACAGGATTCTGGCTCGGGCTCGCGGTCATTTTTCTGACTACAGCCTGTAAGGGAGGGATGGAGCAGCCTGTCCGCTTCCTCTGGATCGACGCTTCGGCCAATTTCTCCAGTTATGCGGACGATGCGGATTCCATTGCGACGGACTGCAAGCGCATCGCCGAGATGGGCTTTACGGACATCGTTGTGGACGTACGGCCCACCTGCGGGGACGTGCTGTTCAAGAGTTCCGTGGCTCCGGCGCTGACAAAGGTTCCGGCCTGGTTCGGCGGGGAGATCGGCTTGAAGGAGCGGAAGGCGGACTTCGACTATCTCCAGGCCTTCATCGACGCTGGCCATGCGACGGGCCTCAAGGTCCATGCCGGGGTGAATATGATGGTGGGCGGCTGGCGGATGGGCAGCAACTTCATCACGGGCATGGTGTACGACCATCCGGAGCGGAAGTCGTGGTGCGCCGTGGACCTGCTTCCCGACGGAACCTTGGCGAACCAGGCGGACAATTTCTCCGTCCGCGGGGGCTGCTTCCTGGATCCGGCGAATGCCGAGGTGCAGGATTTCCTCCTGACGATGCTGGGCGAACTGGCCTCCTACAAAGGCCTGGACGGCATTGTCATGGACCGCTGCCGCTATGACGACTATGCGATGGATGCCGGCTATACGGAAACGGCCCGGGAACAGTTTGCGGCCTATATCGGCCGGGAACCGGAGCGCTGGCCGGTCTTTACGGAACCGGGACACATCTTCCTGGACAAGACGCCGGATGCACTGGAAACGGAGTGGCTCACTTTCCGTTGCCAGATCATCCACGATTTCGTGGCACGCTGCGCGGACAAGGTGCATTCCGTCCGGAAGGACCTGCCGCTGGGCATCTATGTGGGTGCCTGGTTCTCAGAGTATTACCGGAGCGGTGTGAACTGGACGAGCCCGAAGTACGATCTGGCGAAGGAGGAACCCACTTTCACCTGGGCGACACCGGCCTATCAGGCGACGGGCCTGGCGGACCTCGTGGACTTCATGCTGCTCGGGACCTATTGTCCGGCGGCCAATGTCCATGGGGATACGGAAAAGACCATGGAAGGCTTTGCCCGCCTGGGCCGGAAACGGCTTTGCGGCGACGTGCCTTTCTATGCCGGACCGGATATCGGCAACGAAAAGGGCTTTGAAAAAGGCGGCCAGGCCACCCTCCTGCCCGAGATCGAAAAGACCGTCCGGGCCGAGGCCGACGGATTTTTCCTCTTCGACCTCTGCCACATCCGGGCTTTCGATTACTGGGACGTCAGATTTTGAGTTTGATGCCGGCCTTGGTCAATCCCCAGGCACAGGCGATATAGACGGCCGCCATGAGGGCGCACTTCCCGACGCCCACCCAGCCGGTCAGCCACTGCGGAATGGTCGGATTGACAAAGATCCACAGCGCAACGAACAGATAGGGAATCATATACACCGTCAGGGTAGCGGTTCCCGCAGGAACAAGGGGTTTGAACCAGCCGGTCCAGCCCCTTTTTTCCATGTAGCGCAGGAGCGTGTACAGGGCCACGGAAATGGCGCAGACGAAGAGGCACCAGGGGAGTGTCCCGAGGTTCTTGGAAATGATCCAGCCGGTGTGGACCGCCATTCCCAGGATGGCCAGGACGGCTGCGGCGGCAATCCCCAGGCCGATCCGTTGTCCGGAGGGACGGTCGGAAAGTTTCCAGTCCGCGACGGTGAGCAGGACGCCGCCGAGGCCCATGATGGGACCGTAGCACTTGCCCAGCTGGAGCGCATCGGCAAAATCGGCCAGGATATTGGGGCCGACGAGCTGGCTTCCGTCCCGCATGGGAATGACGGACAGGTTCACCAGGCAGACACCGACCCAGATGAGCGGAATGATCCACTGTCGTTCCCGGCACAGCAGCCAGACCATGGCGCAGAACAGGTACATCCAGCCGATCTGGCCCAGGATGCCCCACCAGAGGCCCTGGAAAAGACCTCCGTCCGTGGACCGGAAACAGAGGGCGAGGACGATGAGGAGGATCACGCCGGAAAGCTTGAGCCACCGGGCGGGTTTCCAGTCCTTGGGGTACTGGTTCCAGGTAAGGAAGAAGCCCACGACCATCAGGAGGACCCACAGGCCCCGGTTTCCGGTCATCTCCCGCGATTCCTGGTTGCAGATGAACGCGCCCATCACCAGCAGGGCCAGCGTCCGGCTGAAAATGTGTTTCAGCGTGCTTTCCGTGGAATAGCCCTTCTCCCTGCGGCGTTCCAGCGCGTAGGGAATGGACATGCCCATGGCGAAAAGGAACATGGGGAACACGATGTCGGAAAGGCCCATCCCGTCCTCCATCGTGGCGAAATGCTCCAGCCAGTGGGGAACGTTGAACACTTTCCAGAATTCATTGACAAAGACCATCAGGAGCATGGTCAGCCCCCGGAACATGTCGATGGCGAGGTTTCTCTTATTCATCTTCAGGCAGATTGACCCAGGTTTCATTGGCCCATCCCACGCTGCGTCCGGTGCCCCGGACTTCGCCGCGGACGCCCTTCTCCTGCAGCTGACGGAAGCCGGGGTCGGAGGGCTTGAGGTCCAGGAAGGGAAGGAGGTAGCAGCCGTGGTCCAGCAGGACGGACTGTACTTCGGAGGCCAGTACTTCGGACGGATGCCGGCCGGTCTTCACGGCGATGGCCGCCAGGGCGCCCGCAGCCTGTCCCAGGCCCATGACAACGGGCTGGAGACGGGTGCCGCCGTTCATCTCCCACGAGGTGGAGATGGCCTTGTCGGCGACCAGGAAGTCCTCTACGTGGACGGGAACGAGGACACCCATCGGCACACTGAAGGAAGGAATTTTCCCGAACCAGAGATGGGAAAGCTCCTCCCGGCGGGGATTCTGGATGTGGTGATGGTCCACGGGATAGTCTCCGACGGCGATGGCGCGCGTGTACAGGTCGTAATCATAGGGATGCTTGGCGGCATCGACGGTCATCGTATCCCTGCCGGCGATCCTCCGCGCTTCCCGGTAGTAGGGATAGAAGGGGAGACCGTCTTCGGTCGGATACACGTCGTCGGCAATTCCCAGGTTCTTGTATCCCAGTTCGTGCTGGAGGAAGTAGATGAAGCCCAGCGTGCGGAGTTTCGCCTTCCGCACCACTTCATCCCGGCCTTCCGCATCCATATCCAGGTATTCCGCGAAATAGTCGTTGGCGAAAATGGGCCAGTTGATCATCAGGTATCCGTCCGGCAGCCGGCCGTACGAGAGCATCATGTCCGGGCTCCAGAGCTGTTGCCCATAAGGGTTGAATCCGTCCCGGTTGTCCGCTAGAGGATTGTCGCAGCAACTCCGGTACAGGTCGATGTCATAGCCTTCCGGCTCGGGAATGCTTACGTCGTGATCGTATTCTTTGACGATGGCGACGTAGGTAAGGTCCTGGGCACTGACCCGGTCCTGGAGCTCTTCTGCGCCCACTTTTTCCGCGACGTCACCCAGTTCGGTCCCGTCGATGAGGACCTTGGTCCGGACGGTGGAACCGTCGGACAGTTTGAGCGTCCATCCGCCGGATCGGTGCTGCACGATATCGGTCGGAACCGTCCCGAAACGGGTCTGGACACCGGCCTTGTCGGCCATGTTTTTGAAAATCCGGGCACCGACGGCCGGATTGAAGAGGATATTGGATACCCAGCCGGACTTGAGGGCTTCGTACCCGCCGTAACGGGTGGCCAGCGAATCGGCGAATTCGCCGAAAAGACCGCCGCGCAGCCGGTAATTGCCGTCCACGGCACTGACTCCGGCGGACGTGAGCATGCCGCCCAGCCAGGGCGTGGACTCGATGACGAGGACCCGGGCGCCGTCCCGGGCCGCTTCCACGGCCGCAGCCGTTCCTCCTGTTCCGCCTCCGACGACGATGATATCGTAATCGGCCGTGCAGGAAAGTATGAGAAGAGGCAGGACGAGCGTCAGGATTCTTTTCATGATTCCTTCTTCTCCTTGGAATCTTCGGAGGGCTTCTCCGGCTCGTCGCCGTGCGAATCCTTGTACTTGAACCGGCGGATCTTCTGGGTGGCCGTCTTTTCGAAGGGCTCCTTCATGGCATCGACTTCACCGATCTTGGAGTTCTTGCCGACGGTCTTGTTCACCCATTCCAGGACGGCCTTCTTGCGGGCCTCCAGCTCCTCGAAGAACTTGTCCTCACCGGCCTGATCCCAGTTCAGGACGTTGTCGTCGAACTTCACCAGGGCGACGAGCTTGCCGTCGCGCTCCATCACGAGGGACTCGTTCACCCCCTCGATGTCGTTGATAACCATCTCGATCTCCTCCGGATAGATGTTCTCGCCGGAAGGGCCCAGGATGGTGTTGTTCAGGCGTCCTTTGATATAGTACCAGCCGTCTTCGTCCACGGTGGCGACATCGTTGGTATGGAACCAGCCGTCGTCGTCCAGGACCTGGCGGGTGCGGGTGGGATCCTTGTAGTAGCCCAGCATGACATTGTTGCCGCGGCACACGATCTCGCCTTCGCCGGTCTCGGGATTGACATTGTCCAGGCGGACTTCCACCCCGTACGAGGCAATGCCGATGGATCCGATGCGCTTGGGCTTGTCGACCATCACGTTGCACACGAGCGGAGCCGTCTCCGTGAGGCCGTAGCCGACGGCGTACGGGAAGCGGCAGTTCTTCAGGAAGGTCTCCACGGTGGTATCCATCTTGGCGCCGCCTACGCCGAAGAAACGCAGTTTCCCGCCGAATGTCTTCATCAGCCGGGAGTGGATGAGCATGTACAGGAGCCAGGGCATGTGCTCGTGCAGCCAGGAAAGGACACGGCTCTTCTTGACTGTCGGAACAATGCTGTTGCGGTAGATTTTCTCCACCACCAGGGGCACGGAAAGCATGACCGTCGGCTTCACTTTCTTCATGGCGGGAAGGAGGATGCTCGGGGTCGGCGGCTTTTGCAGGTAGTAGCAGCAAGCGCCCACATAGAAGGAATAGAGCGAGGAAACGCTCATCTCATAGGCGTGGGCGATCGGCAGGATGGACAGGAACCGGTCTTTCTTGAAGCAGGGCTGCGCCTTGAAGGAAGCGGCGAGATTCTGCGTAATGTTCCGGTGCGAAAGCATCACGCCTTTGGCGTTGCCGGTGGTTCCGGACGTGTAGATGATCGTGGCCAGGTCGTCAGGCTGAGGCACCGAAGTCCAACCGTCGCACTGGAAATCGTCGTCGTTCTTCTTGATGAAGTCGAAGGTCTCGATGTCGATGACGAGGGTCATCCGTTCGTAGCAGGCCGGGGATATCTTGCCGCTCAGGCGTTTGGAAACGAAAATGACCTTGGATTCTGAGTGGGTGAGGATGTTGGTGACCTCATTTTCGGAGCTGTCCGGCAGGATGGGGATGGCGACGCGCCCGAAAGCGGTCGCGGCAAAAAAGGCGACAATCCAGTTGGGCATGCTCTGGGACAGGATAGCTACCTTGTCACCGGCGCTGATCCCGTAGCGGGACATCCGCTGGGAGAGCTGGTCGCACTTGATGCGGAACGTTTCGTAGGTATAGGACTGACCGCCGTCCACGAACTGGTAAGCGGTCCTTTTTGCATAATTGGACGTGGCGTACTCATAGACCTTCCGCAAGGTCGTGCAGTGGTTCTCGCGATACCTGTACTTTCGCCAGGGCTTATAGTATCTTTTCGTTTTCTTGGCCATAGGGGAGTGGGTCTGTTCAGTTAAGGAACGATGAATCCGTCCTTGTGCTTGCCTTGGAGGCCAAGCGGACGGTAATGGTCATAGATGCGCTGCATATCGGCCTTGGGGTCGTCGGTGAGCTCGATGGGCTCGCCCACGCTGATTTGCTTCCGGCCCCAGTCGTAATAGCCGAGATACACCGTGGATCCGGTTTCCCGGGCGATGAGGTGGAAGCCGGACTTCCACCGTTTGGTCGCCTCCCGCGTCCCTTCCGGGGCGATGGCGAGGTGGAATTCGTCCACCGAATCCATTTCGTGGATCAGGCTCCGGACCATGGATGCGGCGCTCTCCCGGTCCACGGGCACCGCTCCGCAGGCACGGAGGATGGGTCCCAGGGGCCAGAAGAAGAATTCCTGCTTGATCATGATATGGGCCACCTTGCCGAACTGCGTGTAAAACAGGTAGCAGATGAGGAAGTCCCAGACCGTCGTATGCGGGACGCCCAGGACGATGGCTTTCTTTTCCTTCATGGGACCGCCGACGCTCTTCCAGCCCAGCAGGCGGAGGCAACGTCCGCAGAATCGGGCCCAGCCCGGTCTCACGGTTGATTTGATTTTTCCCATAGTCAAATGTTTACGTCTTCGAGTTCCTCCTCGCTGCGGAGGTTCTCCATGATGAACCGCTGGCGTTCGCCGGTGTTGTCGCCCATGTAGAACTCCATGATCTCGGAGATGGATTCCTCATCGGCCAGCTTGACCGGATCCAGGCGCATGTTCTCTCCGATGAAGTCCACGAACTCGTGGGAGGAGATTTCGCCGAGACCCTTGAACCGGGTGATTTCCACACCGGTCTTGAGTTCCTTGATCGCCTTCTCCTTTTCGTCGATAGAGTAGCAGTAACGCGTGGTTTTCTTGTTGTGGACGCGGAACAGGGGCGTCTGGAGGATGTGGACATGGCCGCGGCGGATCAGGTCCGGGTAGTACTTCATGAAGAAGGTAAGGACCAGCATCCGGATGTGCATGCCGTCGTCATCGGCATCGGTGGCGACGATGATGTTGTTGTAGCGGAGGTCGTCCAGCTCCTCCTCCACGCCGAGGGCGGAGATAAGCAGGTTCAGCTCCTCGTTCTCGGCCACTTTCTTGCGGCTTTCCTTGTAGCAGTTGATGGGCTTGCCCCGGAGAGAGAAGACGGCCTGGGTGTTGGCATTGCGCACCTTGGTGATGGTTCCCGACGCGGAATCGCCCTCGGTGATGAAGATGGAAGTCTTCTCGCGCTCGTCCTCCTTGTTCTTGAGGGGCTTGTCGTTGAAATGGATGCGGCAGTCGCGGAGCTTGCGGTTATAGACGTTGGCCTTCTTGTTGCGCTCGCGCGTCTTTTTCTGGATGCCGGCGATTTCCTCGCGCTCCGCCTGGGACTCCTTGATCTTCTTCTCGATCACCGGAACGATGTCCATGTGCATGTGGAGATAGTTGTCCAGGTTCTTGGACACGAAGTCGTTGATGAAGCTGCGGATGGTGGGGCCGCGGTCGGTGGCGGAACTCCCGTCCGGATTCTTCACCTGCTTTTCCCACATGTAGGTGGAGCCGAGCTTGGTCTTGGTCTGGCCCTCGAAGATCGGTTCCTGGATCTGGATGGCCACGGCGCCCACGACGCCCTGACGGACGTCCTCGGGCTTGTAGTCCTTCTTGAAGAAGTCCTTGAAGGTCTTGGCGATGGCCTCGCGGTAGGCGGCGAGATGGGTGCCGCCGTCGCGGGTGTTCTGGCCGTTGACGAAGGAGGAAATGTTCTCGCCGTAGCTGCTGCCATGGGTGAGGACGATCTCGATGTCCGGTCCTTCGATGTGGATGAGGGGGTACAACGGCTTCTCCGCCATATTCTCCGTGACGAGGTCCAGCAGGCCGTTCTCGCTCATGTAGGGGACCCCGTTCAGGTTGAGGGTGAGGCCCTTCTTGAGGTAGGAATAGTTCTTGACCATCGTCTCCACGATGTCCATGTGGAAGGAGTAACCCTCGAACATCTGCTCATCGGGGGTGAAGCGGATGAAGGTCCCGTTCTTTTCCTTGCTCTCCCGGATCCCGCTGTCCAGCAGGATACCCCGGGAGTAGTGTGCGAAGGAGCTCTGTCCGTCGCGGAAGGATTCCACCCAGAAGTCGGAGGACATGGCGTTCACGGCCTTGGTGCCCACGCCGTTCATACCCACGGATTTCTGGAAGGCCTCGGTGTCGAATTTGCCGCCGGTGTTCAGCTTGGACGTGACATCCACGACCTTCCCGAGCGGAATGCCGCGGCCGAAGTCGCGGACCGTCACGGTCTTGTCCTCGATGTCGATGTCGATGCGCTTGCCGAAGCCCATCGAGAACTCGTCCACGGAATTGTCGATGACCTCTTTCAGCAGGACATAGATGCCGTCTCCCTGCCGCTCTCCGTTCCCCAGGCGCCCGATATACATGCCGGAGCGCCGCCGGATGTGCTCATACCACTCCAGGGTGACGATGTTCTCTTCGTTATAGTTGGATCCTTGCTTCTTCTCGATCTCTTCAGCCATGTTGCCTTCTTTTCACTATTCCTACAAAGATAGGGAATTATCCCGACAATTTCAACTGCCGGAGGGGCTCCGGACCCTATTTCACCAGTCCCACGAGGAACAGGTTGATGATTGGCCGGGCGGGGCAGTTGGTCGTCAGCGTAAGCATGACGACGGTCTCTCCCTTGGGGAGCCGGGAAGTGTCCAGCCGCACGGGCAGGGTGCCTTTCTTCTGGGCGGGCGTATCTCCGGGAAGCGTGTAGGTGAGGCCTTCGGAATCGGCATCGAGACTGTAGAGCTTCAAGGTGGATTTCCCCTTGTTGGTGAATTTGAAAACGGCATCGACCTTGGTGCCGGCGGTGACGGTTCCGAAGGAAACCGTGCTCTCATCGAAAATGCACTGGGCGGCATTCTTTCGCTCTTCGGCGCTCATGGAAGCAAAGTTTCCGCGCGTAAGAGCATTGATTTCCAGCGGCTTGGAGGCTTTCTTCCCGTTCACGACGGGCGTGGCGCGGTACGTGTGCCGGCCCCAGATGGAAGGGTCTCCCTTGACACTGAAACGGAGGGTGGCCGTCTTTCCGGCCGGGATGGTGGCGGGATCCGCCTCGATGGTCAGGTTCCGGGAGACGTCGGTGAAGGTAAGCTTCAGCGGCTGTTTCCCGAGGTTGGCGACCTTCGCCTCGTCGGAGGAGGATTCGCCCTGAAGGACATTCGGAACCTTGTAGCTGAGGCCCTTGAGGCCCAGGTTGCCGATGCGCTCGGCGCCATACAGCTCCGTAAGGGACTTCTGTTTCTCGTGGACGACGCCCCGGAGTCGCAGGATAACCGGCTTACTCACTCCGGCGATATACACGGTGAGCGTCTTGTCAAAGGGGATGGGACCGTCCTCATTCTTGTAGGTGGCCGAGATGGTCCCCGTCTTGCCGGGCTGGAGCGGCTCCCGGGTCCAGGTGGCATCCGTGCAGCCGCAGGAGGTCACCACCTCGTAGATGGCGATGGGCTCCTTGCCGATGTTCTTGACCGTGAAGGTGCAGGACAGGGGGCCGTCGTTGACGGAGATGTCGCCGAAGTCATGGACCGTCTTGTCGAATTCCACGACATCGCCTACCTGGACGGCCTCCGAGTCGCTTTCCTCGGGGGCGAGGGCCATTGTCGGGTTCTCCGTGGTTTGGCTCAAGTCTTGCAAAGCCTTCTTCACCTCAGCGCTGTTGGCGTTCTTGCAGCCGCACAGGGCGGCGAGGGCCAGCGCGTAGAATACAATGTGCTTCTTCATCATGACACAAAGTTAAGGGGCGATTGTTTGAAAAACAAATTAAATGTTTAAATTTGCAGACCAAACTGACTGCAACAACAATTTAAAGGAACTAAACATGGCTTACGTAATCAATCCCGATCTCTGCATGGCTTGCGGAACCTGCCAGGGCGAATGCCCGACCGGCGCCATCAACGAAGGTGATGTGTACAGCATCGACCCGAACATCTGCATCGACTGCGGCACCTGCGCCGGCGTCTGCCCGGCTGAGGCGATCGCTCCCGGCGAGTAAGATCCGATTCCGAATTTAAAAAGAATCCCGACCTGCATCCAGGCCGGGATTCTGTTTGAGGGGGCTCTGCCCCCTAATGCCCCTGCGGCTCTCGGCCTATAAGTCCTGACGGACACGGCCTCCGCCGGGCGCTCTGATGAGCGCCTTTGGCACACTATTCTGCCTCAGCAGTATTCGCCGGTTTCATGACGAGTTCGATCAGATTCTCCTGGGATAGGATGCGCTGGAGGGTCTGGCGGACAGTGTCCTTGGTGAGGGCATTGATCGCGGCCTCACGCCCGGCGTCACGGTCCTCGCCATAGCGTTCGTGAATCTCGATGGAGTTCTGCCAGTAGGAGTTGCTCACGCGGTTCTCGGGGATGTTCTTCCGGAGGTTCTTGACGGCGTTGTCCATTTCCTCGTCCGTCGGGCCGTTCTCGGCCAGGTCGCGGATGCCCTCGATGGCGAGGGTGCGCAGCCGGTCGCAGACGGAAGGACGGCAGTCGAAGCCGACCTGGATGAGCGCCTGCTCCTTGGGACGGCGGCTGATTTGCACGGCGGTGCTGGCGCCGTAAGTACCGCCCTCATCCTCGCGGAGGGAGTTCGTGTAGCGGATGTCCAGGATGTAGGAGATGACGTCCAGTGCGGCGGCGTTGAGTTCCGTGTACGGCATGTCGGCGCTCCAGACCTGGATGACCGTGCTCTTCGGAGTCTGCATGTCCACGGCGAAGATGTTCTCCACGTGTCCCTTGACGATGTCCTCATGGGGATCGACCCACTTGCTCGCTTTCTTTCCCTTCGGGAGGGAGCCGATGTATTTCTCCACCAGCGGCTTCAGGGTTTCGAGGTCCACGTCGCCCACGATGGTCATCGTTGCACCGGCCACGTCGCTGAAGAGGCGGCGGTACACCTTCTCCAGGGTTTCGAGGTTGGCCTTCTCCATGATCTCGTCGGAGAGGACCTGCTGGCGGGGATTGTTGCCGTAGAGCGTCTTGGTGAGCTCGGTCTGGAGCGTGTAGTTGGGCTGGCCCTTGAGGTTCGGGAGGATGGCCTTGAGCTGCTGGATGCCGTTCTCGTATTCCTTCGGGTCAAACCTCGGATCCGTGAAGTAGAGGTACAGGAGCTGGAAGGCCGTTTCGAGGTCCTTGACCGTGGAGTTTCCGTTGATGCCGTTCTCCAGACGTCCGATGTAGGGATGGACAAGCAGGGACTTGCCGGTAAGCATCTTGGGAACCTGGGTTCCGGTGAATCCGGCGACGCCGGTATTGGCCTGGTACAGGGCGAAGATGGTGTCGTCCATGGACGGCATGTCCTGGTCGGATACGAGGCTCAGGCCGCCGTCCTTGTTCAGGTTGAACAGGATCTGGTCCTTGGTATAGTCGGTGGGGAGGACGATGACCTTGACACCGTTCTTGAGGGTCCACCGGGTGGCTCCGTAGATGGTCTGGGCGGTCTTCTTGACTTTCGCACCCTTGAGCGTGGCAGGATCCAGGAATTCGGAGGCGATCTCCTCACCCTTGAGAGGCTGGATGTCTGAGGCCTTCACCTCGGCGATGGCGGAGAGGATCTCCTCTTGCGTCGGCGTGGCGACTCCCGCCTTCTCGGGACCGGAATAGATCACGATGAGGTTGTTGTCCGTGATAATCTGGGCGGCCAGCATGGACAGGACCTGGGCGTTGATGTTGGCGAGAATCTGCTTCCCGAGCTGCAGTTCGGTCTCCGGATCCAGGATGGGCTCCTTGTCGAAGAAGTTTCTGAGGATCGGGTTGATATACTGGGGATTCCGGCGGGTGGGAGCCTTCTTGACGGCGTTTTCGAGGATGTTCTCGATGTCGGCCTTCGCACGGGCCACTTCGTCGTCGGCGAAGCCGAAGCGCTTCATCCGCTCGATTTCGGTATAGAAGGCCTTGAAGCCGTCCAGGATGTGTCCTTCTTTCATGGAAACATCGCCCATGACCGCGTCGATGTCCTCATAGATCAGGGAACTGATGCCGAGGTTACCGGCCAGGAAGGGGCTGTCCGGCTGGGAGACGATGTCGGCGAAACGCTCCGACATCACCATGTCCACCAGGGTCTTCATGATATCCTGCATCTGGCCGATGACCGTGGCGTTGTATTCCTCCGGCATGGCCTCGCTCTTCCAGATCAACTCGAAAGAGGGAACGGTCGTTTCCGGGTCGGTGATGATGCCCACGATCGGTTCCTGGTTGTCAGGTACTCTCAGATGCTCCTTGGCCTTGGGATTCTCGCACTTCGGGATGACGGAGAAGATCTCCTTGATCTTCGCTTCGGTGCGGTCCACGTCCACGTCACCCACGACCACGACCGCCTGCATGTCCGGATGGTACCACGTGCGGTAGAAGTTCACGAGGCTCTCGGGCTTGAAAGTCTCCAGGCTTTCCTGCCGGCCGATGAGGGTGCAGTTCTCCATCTTCGTCCCCTTGAAATAGTAGGGGAGGGAGCGCTCCATCGTACGCCACTGGGCGTTCCGGCGCTGGCGGCGTTCCTCGATGATGACCCCGCGTTCCTTGTCGATCTCCGCCGGGTCGTTATTGACGAAATGCGCGTAGTCGCACAGGATCATCAGGCACGTGTCCACGACGGTTTCCCGCTGCACGGGAATGTTGTTGAGCATGTACTGGGTTTCCTCGAATCCGGTGGAAGCGTTGATGTTCCGGCCGAATTCGGCGCCGATGGAGCGGAGATAGTCCAGGATTCCCTTGTCGGGGAAATGCTCGGTGCCGTTGAAGCACATGTGCTCGAGGAAGTGGGCGAGGCCGTCCTGGTCGGGTTCTTCCTGGATGGCGCCCACATTGGTGGCGAGGTAGAATTCCGCCCGCTGGGCCGGGAGCTCATTGTGGCGGATGTAATAGGTAAGTCCGTTGTCCAGGTGTCCGATGCGGACGGCCGGATCGTTGGGAAGGGCGGCCATAGCCTGCTGCATGGCCTCTTGCTGGCTCTGCGCCCGGGCCGAAAAGACGGCCAGGAGCGGCAGGAGTGCGAAAAGGATCAGGTATCTTTTCATAAAGCAAAATGGTTTCTATTTGCAAAGATAATCGAATATTATTGAAAAACAATAATAATTACAAAAAAATCAATAAAAGTGAAAAATTTGGTTTTTCGGAAGGATTTGGTTTACTTTGTAACCGCATAAGCAATCCTTATCATGCTGGATGATTTCAGACTTCGCGTATTCATGATGGTGGCTGCCGAGAACAGCTTCACCCGGGCTGCCCAGCACCTGGGCGTGACCCAGCCTGCCGTGAGCCAAAACATCGCCGAACTGGAGAAACAGGTGGGCGCGACACTCTTTGAACGCAAGCGGGGCGAAGTCTCCCTGACCGCGGAGGGATATGTGTTCAAAGCCTATGCGGAGAAGATCCTGCACTGGTACGACGCCACGGACGCCCTCTTCGGCAGCGCCGGAAAACTGACCGTGAACCGCCCGGTCCGGATTGCCGCCACGGCGTTCGTCGCCGCCTTCCGGTTACCGGCTTTACTGCAGGACCTGCTGGCCATCACGGCCACCAGCTTCATTATCGATACTTATCCTGAATCCTCTTTCCCCGAGTCCATGGACGCGGACCTCTATTTCTTCACCTCCGCCCGCAAAGACACGCTGGACTTTGACGCCGGCTCGGTCATCGGAACGGTCCAGGCCGCCTTGGTGACTGCTGCCCAGGAACTACCGGAAGAACCCCGCTATGCAGTCTGGGCCCCGTACCGTCCCCTCGTGGAGCCGGACATCTATGCCCGGGCCGCCCTCATCTCCGACAGCATCCCCACGCTCGTGGACCTGGTCCGCAGCAACCCCAACCTCATCGGCATCCTCCCTTCCGAAGCCGCCTCCGGCCTCACCCTCCACCCCGATCCGCTCCCGCACCTCCGCCAGGACCTCCACCTCCGCGTCTCCGACTCCTTCTCACGCACCGGCATCGCCCAGTGGCTTACCTCCCGCTTTGAATAAACGTTAAATCGTTGTTCTTCCGCGTTTTATCTTCGGGTCTATGTCCCTTTTGGGACACAGACCTGCATTTAAACGGTTGATTGACAGGCGATTGAGTCTCGGTCTTTGTCCTTTTTGGAACACAGACCCGCATTCAAGCAACTGATTGGCAGGCGATTGAGCTTCGGTCTTTGTTCTTTTAGGGACATAGACCTTTATTCAAGCAGCTGATTGACCGGCGATTACGCTTCGGTCTATGTCCCCAAAGGGACACAGACTTTCGAATAAAGCGCTGTGAGCGAGCGAATTACGAAAAACGGTCCGGGGCGCTCCGGACCGTTTTTCATAGGGAAAACAGGCAATTTTACTTGCCGGCGAGGCGCTTGTAGGTGTCCAGGCGGACCTTGGCGAATTCCTCGGTCTTCTGGAGGAGTTCCTGGGCGGTGTCCGGGAACATCTTGTACAGGGACGCGAAGCGGACCTCACCCTTGAGGAAGTCCTGGAACTTGCTCCAGTCGGGCTCCTTGGAGTCGAGGCTGAACGGGTTCTTGTCGGTGCCTTCGAGAGCCGGGTTGTAGCGGTAGAGGTGCCAGTAGCCGCACTCGACGGCGAGCTTCTCTTCCTTCTGGCTCAGGCCCATGCCCGCCTTCAGGCCGTGGTTGATACAAGGGCTGTAAGCGATGATGAGGGACGGACCGTCATAGGCCTCGGCCTCCTTGATGGCGTTGAAGAACTGCACGGGGCTGGCGCCCATGGCGACCTGCGCGACATACACGTAGCCGTAGCTGATGGCCATCA
>DETL01000009.1:43079-43750 GCA_002361625.1 Bacteroidales bacterium UBA3289
AGCTGATGGCCATCATGCCCAGATCCTTCTTGCGGATCTTCTTGCCGGAAGCGGCGAACTTGGCGATGGCGCCCACCGGGGTGGCCTTGGAGCTCTGTCCGCCGGTGTTGGAGTACACCTCGGTGTCCAGAACGAGGACGTTCACGTTCTCACCGCTGGCCAGCACATGGTCCAGACCGCCGAAACCGATGTCGTAGGAGGCACCGTCACCACCGAAGATCCACTGGCTGCGGGCCACGATGAAGTGCTGGTATTCGACGAGTTTCTTGCAGGCTTCGCAGTCGCATTCCTGGGCGAGCGGGACGATCTTGTCCGCTACCTCGCGGGTGACGGCATAGTCCTGCGGGGCTTCCAGCCACTTGGCGGCCAGGGCCTTGATGTCCTGGCTGCAGCACTCGCATTCCAGGGCCTTCTTCATGGCGCCGGCGACAGTCTCGCGGGCACGGTCGGAACCGAGCTTCATGCCCAGACCGAATTCGCAGAAGTCCTCGAACAGGGAGTTGGCCCAGGCCGGGCCGTGACCGGCGGCGTTCGTGCAGTACGGGCTGGCCGGGAAGGAGGCGCCGTAGATGGAGGAGCAACCGGTCGCGTTGGCAATCATCATGTGGTCGCCGAAGAGCTGGGTGATGGTCTTGATGTTCGGAGTTTCGCCGCAGCCGGCGCAGGCGCCG
>DETL01000009.1:43784-45052 GCA_002361625.1 Bacteroidales bacterium UBA3289
CGCAGGCGCCGGAGAACTCGAACAGCGGCTGGGCGAACTGGGAGTTCTTCATGTTGGCGAACTTGTTCACGTACTCCTTGTAGCCGACATACTTGTTCAGGTAGTCGAACGCAGCCTGGTCTTCCTTGTCGTTGATGTAAGGGACCATCTTGAGGGCCTTCTCCGGCTTGGAGAGGCACACGTCCACGCAGTTGCCGCAACCGGTGCAGTCATCCACGGAGATGGCGATGGCATACTTGTAATCCTTGAGGTTGGCCTTGCCCTGGGCGACCTTGACGTTCGCGGGAACCTTGGCGGCTTCTTCCTCGGTGAGGAGGAACGGACGGATGGCGGCGTGCGGGCACACGAATGCGCAGGTGTTGCACTGGATACACTTCTCGGCATCCCAGGTAGGGACGTTCACGGCGACGCCGCGCTTCTCGAAAGCGGCGGTGCCGGCCGGCATGGTACCGTCGGCATAGGGCATGAAAGCGCTCACCGGGAGGGTGTCGCCGGCCTGGGCATTCACGATGTCGGCGATGTCCTTGACGAAGGCGGGAGCCAGACGGTCCTTGTTCGGGTTCTCGAACTTGGCGGTAAGCTCAGCCCACTCGGCGGGAACATGGATCTCGGTGTATTCGCCGCCACGGTCCACGGCCGCGTAGTTCATGTTCACGACGTTCTCGCCCTTCTTGCCGTAGGACTTCACGATGGCGTCCTTCATGTACTTCACGGCGTCCTCGTAAGGGATGATGCCGGTGATCTTGAAGAAGGCGCTCTGGAGGATGGTGTTCGTACGGTTGCCGAGGCCGATCTCCGCGGCGATTTTGGTCGCGTTGATGATATAGACCTTGATATGCTTCCGGCCGATGATGGCCTTCACGTTGTCCGGGATGTTCTTGATGGTCTCTTCCTCGTCCCAGAGGGAGTTCAGGAGGAGGGTGCCGCCTTCCTTGATGCCCTTGAGGACATCGTACTTCTTGAGGTAGGACGGAACGTGGCAGGCCACGAAGTCAGGGGTGTTCACCAGGTACGGGGCCTTGATCGGGCTCACGCCGAAGCGCAGGTGCGAGCACGTGTAACCGCCGGACTTCTTGGAGTCATAGTCGAAGTAGGCCTGGCTGTACAGGTCCGTATGGGAACCGATGATCTTGATGGTGTTCTTGTTGGCGCCCACGGTACCGTCGGAACCGAGACCGTAGAACTTGCACTCGGTGGTGCCGGGCTTCACGATGGAAACCTCGCTCTTGATCGGGAGAGACTTGAAGGTCACGTCGTCCACGATGCCG
>DETL01000031.1:0-33035 GCA_002361625.1 Bacteroidales bacterium UBA3289
CACCCCATTTGTCTAATAGACCACAATAAAAACAGTTAGATATGCATGATTATTTCTATCGCTTCATGAGCTTTCTCGAGGAACTGATTCCTGCCATCCTAATCCTGTTGCCCGTCGTGCTATACTATCTCCATCGGCGGAATGTTCTCCGGACCCAAAAGGAAATCCTTCTCAAGGAGATCGAGAAAGGCAGCATTGTCGATCCCGAGTTGCTTGCCAAGTCCCTGACGAGTCCTGTATCCGAGGAAGAGCGGCTTCAGCACAATCTTCGCTGCGGTATCATCTTCAGTCTGGCCGGAATCGTCATTCTCGTTGCTACGTCTGTATTTTATTCGTATCTGAGGGGTGTTTACGCCGTGAATGCGAATGGAACGACGTTCGACCCTGCGGACATGGCGCGCATTACACTGGTCGTGACGTTGGTACTGGTTGTGGCTGGCATCGTACTCAGTGTGGGAATCGCATTTCTGGTGTCCTATTTCAACCAGAAGAAAAAGATGCAGAAGACGGCATAACCGTCCATGACCCGCGAGCAGTTCATAGCTGAAATTTCCACCTTGCAGGAGCCCCTCAGGCGGTTCCTGCTTGGCATGTGCCATGGGGACGCTTTCACGGCCGACGACATTGCCCAGGACACCCTGCTGAAAGCATACCTGCATTACGGAACGTTCCAGGGGCGTTCCTCTTTCAGCACCTGGCTGCTGAGGATCGGATACAACTGCTTCTGCGATCACGTGGGAAAGAGAATCCTGGACACCGAACCTATCACTGAAAAAGAGAACCAAATCCCTTGGGAGGACGGTCGGGAGCCGGACGGCGGCGCCTTGTATGCCGCGATCGATGGGTTGTCGGCATCGGAGAAAGCGTCTGTCCTTCTTTTCTATATGGAGGGTTATTCCGTCAAGGAGATATCGGATATCCTGGGAATGCCCTCCGTGACGGTGCGGTCGCACCTGCACAGGGCACGGAGACACTTGAAGAAAAAACTGGAACGGTATGAAAGATAAAGAAATCAGGCAATTCTTCCTGCAGCATAAGCCGGAGGTCGAAAACAGCGGACCTTTCATGAAAGAGGTCGTCCGCCAGATCCATGCCATGCCCGTCCCGGCCGCCATGAACCCGGATCGGCAGAAGGAGGACTGCATCCGCATCGTTCTCGAACTGTCCCGAAGGGATTTACGGGCCGTCCGCCTGGCTGTCGGAGTCGTCGTCGCCGTCGTGATCCTTTCTGCCGTAACGGTATCCCTGCTGCCTCCCGACTTCCTGCCGACCGAATTCGAATTGTTCACGTTCAAATAGGCATCCCGCCAGGACTGAAATACGGGAAGAAATGCGTATCTTTGGCGAAAACCGAAGAACCTATGAAACGCTTTTTCCTTCTTATCGGCCTGGCAATGGCGCTCCTGCCGGTCCGTGCCCAAGACAATACGAAGGGGTATTACAAGGATATTTTCATGGACAGCGGCATCATGCTGAATTCCCGGACGGACCTGCCGGTGACCGAGATGCTGGGACTGTCGATGGAAGCCTTCGTGTCCACCCCGCACAGCTCCGCCCGGAAATACAAGTTCACCCGCGCAGATTCCCTGCGGCAGCGGGAATTGATCGCCGGTTCACCGATCGATGAGAACGGCATCCTGCTGTATCCCGACGGCCAGCCGCGCTTCCGGATGGTCTATATGAATGGAGGAAAAGCGGCCAATCACGCCCGCTCCCTGCAGGAAACCGGCCGGCAGGCGATCCAGGATTTCGTGAAGGCGGGCGGCAGTTATCTGGGATCCTGCGCCGGTGCTTACATCGCCAGTGTCGGCTCCGTGAAACCCGGGGAATCCCAGGTGAGCTATCTCGGAACCTACATGGGCCTATGGCCGGGGCATGCCGTTGCAACCAAGCTGGAGAAATCCTACACCGCGGTGGACATCGTTCCCGACAGTCCGCTGACCCGGTATTTCGACTTCGACGGGCGCATGCACATCGACAGTGTCCGGCACAATGGCGGCTGCTATCCCAACTGGGAGACGGCGCCGGAGGGGACGGAAATCCTGGCTACCTATCACACGACGGGCCGGAAGCTGGAGCGGGACATCGACGGCAAGCCGGTCGTCTGGGCCCACAAGGCATCGGCCGAAACCGGCCGGGTGGTCCTCTGCGGCTCCCATCCTGAAGGGGCGCGGATCGAGTCGGACAACCTGCGCCTGATGGCCGCCATGGTCCGCTATGCCCTGGCCGGCAATGGAACGCCGCAGCTCAAGGCCGTCCTGCATCCCGGCGAGCCGCGGGAAATGAAGGCCTATTCCTCCCAGAACGATCCGGCCCACGCCCGCATCGGCGACCGGCAGTACCATCACTTCCGGATCGATGTCCCGGCGGGCGTCAAGACCTTGACCATCAGCCTGGAAGGGGTCCTGGACGCCGACGACTTCGACCTGCATCTCTATGCCTCCCGCAAAGGCTTCGCCTATGCCGGTGAGGCACCGTGGTGCAATGTCGGTCAGCGTGTGGACAAGAAGCTGGAAATCAGCGATCCCACGCCCGGAACCTACTACATTTCCGTATATTGTGCGACCACCGTCACTGCCACGGAAGGTAAGTTCGGCGTGGAGTACGGTGGTCGTACGGATGTCTTGAACGGTGTTCCTTACACCATCCGGGTGGATTTCGAGTAGGTCGCTTACTTGACCTCGATCTGCTTCTTGGCCTTCTCCACCTCGACCTTCTTGATCTTGGGGATGTTGACGGCGAGGACGCCGTTCTCGACCTTGGCGCCGATCGCTTCCCGGTCGGCATCTTCCGGAAGGAGCATCGTCTGCTGGAACTTGGTGTAGGAGAACTCGCGGCGGAGATAGTGGCCCTTGTGGCCTTCCTTGTTCTCGGCCTTCTTCTCCATGTTGATCACCAGGTCGCCTTCTTCGTCCAGATGGACGTTGAAGTCCTCCTTGGTCATGCCCGGAGCGGCGAGCTCGAGCTCGTAGGCTTCCGGAGTCTCGATGACGTTGATGGCCGGGGCGGTTGCCTTCGGACGGTCCATCCAGTTGTTGTCAAAGAAATCGTTGAAGATGTCGGGCATCCAGCCATTGTGTCTTGCAGGTAACATGATAACCTCCTATTTTTATTTTGTTTTACTTTCCATTTTCACGTTCCCTCGGTGGGAACCGTGTTCGCCCAAGGAAAGGCAAATCCGGGGCCATGGCCTGAGAATGGACAAAATGGCAGTTGTAACCGACTAAATGTCAATAAGTTATGACAAAATGGCGGGATTTTGGCCATTTCGTCCGAAAAACGTAACTTTGCAAGAGTGATGGAACGACAGCCCGAACTGCACTGGTACGCCCTCAAGGTTTTCTTCAACAAGGTCTTCGAGATGGAGGCCCTGGCGGACGAGTTGGGCCTGGAGAGTTTCATCCCGGTCCGGAAAGTCCAGCTCCAGGGCGAAGAGCATCTCCGGATCGCGAAAAGGCTGGCGACTCCGGACGACCGCCGGATCGACAACCAATACGTCCAGGCGGGCCCGGTCATCTTCAAGCGGGAGCCGGTCGTGAATTCCCTGTTCTTTGTCCGGGCGCCGGCCAGCCGGCTCCAGGAGATCGAGAATGCCCTGCAGGGGAGGGGCTTCCTTTATAAGATGGCCGACCACCAGCGTCCTTCCATCATCCCGGACCGGGAGATGGGCATCTTCATGCTGGTCTGTTCTTCGGGAGCGGACGGACTGGAATTCTTCTGCGACGAGGAATTCACCCGCTACCGGCAAGGGGACAGGGTCCGCGTGCTGGAAGGCCCGTTAAAGGGGGCGGAAGGGTATATCAAGCGGATCCGGAAAGACCGCCGTCTGCTGGTCGCCATCGAAGGATTCATCGCGGTCGCGACGACCTTCATTCCACCTCAATTTCTTGCCAAGGTAACAGATTGAGCCAATCGTAGAAGAAACCGAAGGCGAAAGGAACCGCCAGGCAGAGCAGTTTCCACCACCCGGGCAGCACGATCAGCCACAGCAGGATCAGGATCGGCAGGCCGAACATCCGGATCATGGACCGGACGGTATTGCGCCAGGCCGGATCCTTCAGCTTCTTGTGGCAGAGGTATTCCGCGGCGGCCCAGAGAGGCAGGGTCAGGACGGCACTGACGAGGGAAAGGGGCGACAGGAGCACCGCCAGGGGAATGTTCGTCTTGTGCGGGGGCTTGACTTCCGCCAGGCGGGCCTCGTAGTTCTCATCGTCCGGAATGTACAGGATCAGTTCCTTCATCCGGTTGAACAGCAGTTCCCGGAAATCCTTGTAAGTCTCCGCCTCCGTGCAATCCTTATGCTCCGCGAGGAAGGCGTTCACGTCGATGGGTTCGCCGTAGCGGATGTCGCAGGTGGTCCTGAAATGGAAATAATCGCCGTATTCGATGCCGGTGGGAATCACCCAGGTCTGCCGCTTTTCGGCGCTCGCAAAGGCGATGCGGGCGATGCCCTTCTGGATGGGCAGGAGGGAGTGTTTGGGCCGATGCCGCCCTTCGGCGAACATGCAGAAAGGGGTGCCTTCGGCCAGGATCCCGTCCACCTCCCGGAAGGTTTCCAGGTTCTGCAGCACGGCGGCGGCACCGTTGCGGATGCGGGCCAGCGGAAGGATGTGCAGGAAGCGGAGGAACTTCTCGACGGCGGGTTTCTTGAAGACGTCGGAACGGGCCCCGAAGGAGGTCGCGGTTTTCCGGGAACGCAGGATCACGAGCGGATCCATCAGGGTATTCGTATGGTTCGGGGCGATGAGGACGGCTCCGTCCCGGGGAATGGCTCCATGGATGGTCGTCCGGGAATAACTACGCCCCGTATTGCAGTCGCACCAGAACTTCAGGATGCGATAGCGGATTTCTCTTGCGCGGTTTTTCTCCATGATTTACGGTTGAAGTAGAAGGCTGTGGCCAGCCCGGAAACGATGTGCCAGATCCCCCACCAGGCCGTGATGACGAGCATGCCGCCATGGGGCGGGAAATAAGCGAAGAGGGGCGTGCCCAGCAGGAGTACGAGGCCCAGTCCGGAATTCTGGATGCCGGTTTCGATGGTCAGGGTGCGCTTGTCGGCCTCGGGAAGCCGGAAGATGGCGGCGACGTTGTAGCCGATGGAAAGGGCCACGAGGTTGTGGATCAGCACGATCAGGAAGATGTATTTGATGCACTTCAGGAAGGCGTCCATGTTGCCGGCGAAGGAGAGGATGACCATCGCGATGAAAAAGGCGATGGAGATATACTGGAGTGGCTTCTTGAGGAAGTCCGCCACCTTCGGGAGGTACCGGGCGGTCAGGATGCCTGCCGCGAGCGGAATGCCCAGCAGGATGAAGATGGTCCGGAACACGTCCATCAGCGGGATGGCCAGGGTCGGGATGTCCGCATGGACCGCGGCGAAATGCAGGTAGGCGTTGCCCCAGAGCCAGAAATTGAACGGGGTCATCACGACGGCGAGGGCCGTGGAGATGGCGGTGAGGCTCACGGAAAGCTCGACATTGGCCTTGGCCAGGGAAGACATGAAATTGGAGATGTTCCCGCCGGGGCAGGACGCCACCAGGATCATGCCCAGGCCCATCATCGGGGAAATCCACCGGCTGATGAGGATGGCGAGCAGGCAGGTGAAGGCCGGCAGCAGGACGAACTGGCACGTGGCGCCCAGGATGACGGATTTGGGCTTCTTGAACACGTCCACGAAAGTGCCCGGCTTGATGCCAAGCGAGACGCCGTACATGACGAAGGCAAGTACGATATTGATGGTGTTCATCCCACCGGCATTCAGGGTTACCTGGATCTGGTCGATGGCGGCTGCGGTTTCAGGTGACATATCGGTCTAGGGCTCTGGTTAACTGTCTTGGGCGATCTTGAAAATGGCAGGGGAAAGGTGGCAGTACCCGGTGGGGTTCTTTTCCAGATACTCCTGGTGGTACTCCTCGGCCCTGTAGAAGTTCCGGAGGGGAAGGAGCTCCACGGCGAGGGGCTGGCCCAAGGCGGCGGCGCAGCGGTCCAGGGCGGCCCGGATGGGCGGGACCTGCTCTTCGGAAACGAAGTAAACGCCTGTGCGGTAGCGTGTTCCTTCGTCCTCGCCCTGCTTGTTGAGACTCAGCGGGTCGATGGCCTTCAGGAACAGGTCGGTGAGTTTTTCCTCCCCGATGGTCTCGGTGTCGTATTGCAGGTGGACGGTCTCGGCATAGCCGGTCTTGTCCGTATAGACTTCCTTGTACGTGGGATTCTCGGTGAACCCGTTGGCGAAGCCCACCTCGGTGAAGGTGACTCCCTTCACGAGGGAGAAGAATCTCTGGGCGCCCCAGAAGCAGCCGGCGGCGAAATAGAGGTCTTTGGTCATGCCTTGTTTATAAACATCCTTCAAAAATACGCAAAAAAATCCGTAACTTTGCAATCTTAGCGATAAGGATATGCCGGCAGAAGGAAATATCATCATCAGAAGGGCGAAAGTCAACAACCTCAAGGACATTACGGTAGAGATCCCGCGGAACCGCCTCGTCGTGGTCACGGGCATCTCCGGCAGCGGAAAATCCTCCCTGGCCTTCGATACGCTTTTTGCCGAAGGACAGCGCCGTTTTGCCGAGAGCCTCTCCTCCTACGCCCGGCAGTTCCTGGGCCGGATGTCCAAGCCCGACGTGGAGATGATCGAAGGCATTCCGCCCGCCATCGCCATCGAGCAGAAGGTCAATATCCGGAATCCCCGCTCCACCGTGGCCACGACGACGGAAATCTACGACTACCTGCGCCTGCTGTTCGCCCGCATCGGCCGCACCTATTCGCCCGTGAGTGGGGAAGAGGTGAAGGCCCATACTGTCCAGGATGTCCTCGGGGACATCTTCGACGGTGCCCCGCACACGGTCTATATCCTTTCCGACCTGCATTGGAAGGACCGGCAGGATCGCGTGGAACTCATGCTCCAGCTCAAGGAAGAGGGCTATGGCCGTCTGTTCCAGGGCAGTACGAAGCAGGTTTACGACATCGAGGATGTCATGCGGATGGGGGCGGACGCCCCGGACGACCTGGATCTCCTGGTGGACCGTGCCAAGACCACCGGCGAGGCCGACGAGGACCTCCTCACCAGGCTCCACGCCTCCATCCAGGCCGCTTTCGACAAGGGAAACGGTGACATGGCCATCATTAAGGACGGTGTCCGCAAGGAATTCTGCTCGCGGTTCGAAAAGGATGGCCTGACCTTCCGCCAGCCGGACGAGTACCTGTTCAGCTTCAACAGCCCGCTGGGCGCCTGCCCGGTGTGCGGTGGCCTGGGGAAGATTATCGGCATCAGCGAGGACCTAGTCATCCCGGACAAGACCAAGAGCATCTACGAAGGGGCCATCGCCTGCTGGCGGGGTGAGAAGATGAGCTGGTTCAAGGACCTCGTGGTGAAGAACGCCGAGAAATACGGCATCCCCGTCTTCGAACCCTACTGCAAACTCACGGAAAAGCAGAAACGCACCCTCTGGGAGTCCCGGGCCACGATGGACGACGAGACCACGATCGTGGGCATCGACGAATTCTTCGAATGGGTCAATGCGAACCGCTACAAGATCCAGTACAAATACATGCTCAGCCGCTATTCCGGACGGACCACCTGCCACGAATGCGGCGGGAGCCGGCTCCGGAAGGAGGCCCTGTATGTGAAAGTGGGCGGCAGGACCATCCACGAATATATGTCCATGACCATCGACGACCTGGTCCGCTGCATCGACACACTTGAACTGACGGAGTACGAACGCGGCGTCGCCGGCAAGGCACTCGAGGAGATTTCCTACCGCCTCCGGTGCATCCAGGACGTCGGACTGGGTTACCTGACCCTGAACCGGACCATGAATACGCTGTCCGGCGGCGAAAGCCAGCGGGTGAACCTCGTCACCGCCCTGGGCAGTTCCCTGGTGGGCTCCATGTACATCCTGGACGAACCTTCCATCGGCCTGCATCCGCGGGACACCGACCGGCTGATCGACGTCCTCAAGCGGCTCCGCGACATCGGCAATACCGTCGTCGTGGTGGAGCACGACCCGGAGATCATCCGGGCGGCGGACCTGCTGATCGACATGGGCCCCAAGGCGGGCGTCCATGGCGGCGAAGTCGTCTTCCAGGGCCTGGCGGACCATTTTACGGAGGAAGAGCTCAAGCGTTCCCTCACGCTGCAGTACCTGACCGGAGAGCGGAAACCCTACATCCGGGAAAAACGGCCCTGGCAGTATTCCATTACCGTCAACGGGGCCATGCAGAACAACCTCAAGGACATCGACGTCCAGTTCCCGCTGGGCGTGTTGACCGTCGTCACCGGCGTGTCCGGCAGCGGCAAGTCGTCCCTCGTGGGCGATATCCTGTATCCGGCCCTGAAACGGCGGATCAACGAGACCGGCGACCTGCCGGGTACCTTCAAGGGCCTGTCCGGCAACCTGGACCGCATCACGCGGGTGGAATACGTGGACCAGAACCCCATCGGCAAGAGCTCCCGGTCCAATGCCGTCACCTACCTGAAGATCTATGACGACATCCGCAAGCTCCTGAGCGACCAGCAGTTCGCGAAAATCAACGGCTTCACCCCGTCCTACTTCTCCTTCAACCAGGACGGCGGACGCTGCCCCGAGTGCCAGGGCGACGGCTTCGTGAAGATCGGCATGCAGTTCATGGCCGACGTGACGATGGTATGCGAATCCTGCGGCGGCAAGCGCTTCAAGCCCGAGATCCTGGAAGTCCGCTACAAGGACAAGAATGTCGATGATATCCTGAACATGAGCGTGGAGGAGGCCATCGCCTTCTTCGGCGCCCAGAAGGAGGAACTGGCCAGGAACATCGCCGACGATCTCCAGCCCCTCGTGGACGTGGGCCTGGGGTACATCAAGCTGGGACAGCCCTCCAGCACGCTCTCGGGCGGTGAAAGCCAGCGCATCAAGCTCGCATACTTCCTGAGCCTGAGCGGGAAAGAGGACCGGCCGCGCAAGGAACGGATTCTGTTCATCTTCGACGAACCCACGACGGGCCTGCATTTCTATGACGTGGAGAAGCTTCTGAAGGCCTTCGACGCCCTGCTCGCCCGCGGTCATTCCGTCCTCGTGGTGGAGCACAACCTGGACGTCATCCGCAGCGCGGACTGGGTGATCGACCTGGGGCCGGACGCCGGCGACCGGGGCGGGGAAGTGGTTTTCGCCGGCACGCCGGAGGATCTGGCGGCCCGGGGGGACACCTTCACGGCCCGATACTTGCGGTAATTCGGACGAATTCGCTATCTTTGTTCCTATGAAGAGAATCGCCGCCCTCACAATGGCCCGCAACGACGACTTCTACCTGCGCAAGTGGGTGGAATACTACGGCGCCCAGCTCGGCCGGGAGAACCTGTACATCTTCTTGGACGGCCTGGACCAGGTGGTCGGGGATTTCTGCGCCGGCACGCATGCGCAGGCCGTGGAAAAGATCGGCTCCCAGGTCATCGAGGCGGAAAAAGGCCGGCTGCGGTTCCTCTCCGGCAAGGCTGCGGAACTGCTCTCCGCCGGGTACGACCTCGTCATCGGGGTCGATGCCGACGAATTCATCGTCGTGGACCCGAAACTGGGCCTGACCCTGCCGGAGTATCTCAGCACGCTCAGAATCAAGGATTCCATTTCGGCCCTCGGCCTGGACTTCGGCCAGAAGCTGGGTGAGGAGGAAGCCATCCGGGAGGACGAACCCTTCCTGCACCAGCGCCATTACGCCCAGCTGGGCACGCGTTATACCAAACCTTCCATCATCGCGAAACCCCTCGTCTGGGGAAGCGGCTTCCACCGGATCAAGGGGCACAACTTCCATATTGCGAAGGACTTGTATCTCTTTCATTTCGGGTATTTCGACTGGGAGCGCATCCAGGCACGTTATGCCGACCAGGACCGGATGGACCAGGGCTGGGGGGGACATATGCACAAGCGTTCCCGTACCATCCGGCTGGTGACGGAGAAAAAGGCCCTGGATTTCGAACGCTGGACGAAGTTCGCCCGCCGCTGCCAGACCGTGTGCCGCCCGCCCTATGCCTGGAACAAGCCGGGGATGATGGAACTGAAAATCGTGGTCCGCATTCCGGACCGGTTCCGGGATCTCGTCTAATGTGCGTGGACCAGGTGGTCCGCAAAGGAGCCGGGAACGATGTTTTCCAGGTCCCGGTAGCTCGTCTTCTGATAGAAAAATCCTTCTTCCGCCGCCTGTAGGAGCACCTTCTCGTCGTATGGAAGGTCTTTGTATTCATAGAGATACAGATGCGTCGGATACTGGTCCAGCTGGGCCATCTCGCCAAATAGTTTTGCTGCGGTCTCGTTGTAAGTGACGAGGGTCCGGAACATGACCTGGTGCTGGAAATAGTCCACGCGCCGGTCTTCGTGCAGCCAGTAGTCCAGGATCATCGCCCGCCAGGCCTCCAACAGGTAGCTGCCCTTTCGGGCGCGGATGAAACAGTTCTGGATGAAACTGTAATTGCCATGGACCTTTTCTCCGGCCATGAAGACGAAGAAATCGTGTTCCGTGATCCAGGCCGGGATGGGGGCGCTGACGTAGCAGGTGGAGTCCAGCCAATAGCCACCGTAGGTGTGGAGGAGTTCCACGCGGCAGATGTCCGCGAAATGGGCGGGTTTGATCTTTCCGGCCCGGTACTTTTCCACGATGGCTTCCGGGAGCGTGATCCAGTCGAAGACGGTTTTCCCGTCCAGGATCACCAGCGGCTGCGTGCAGTGCTTCCGGATGCTGGCGAAGCAGGACTTGACGATGTCCGGAGCCTGTTCCTCTCCCTGGAGCCAGAGGGTGAAGATCCGTTCTTCATGGTCGTTCCGGATCACCGGGGTCACGGGGACGTTGTCTGCAGCCTGCAGCCAGTTCTTCCGCATATAGTCCATGAGGATGCGGCCGAAGGCCTTGCAGCGGCGTGCACGGTGACGCTCCTCCCCGTCCCAGACGGGATTGAGGAGATGCCCCTCCAGGAGGAGGCGGAAGCGGGTCCAGCCCACCGATGAGGAATTTTTGCCCATATCTCCACAAAAATAGATAAATTTGCGAAGAAAACCCGCTTTCAGTCGTGAGAAAGACCGATTTAATCCTGGCCAAGGCCTGGCTTTTTGCCGGAGCCCATCTGACGAATCCCCTCTGGTGGCCGCGCGAGCGGCGCCGGGAGCGGCGGCGCGATGTCCTCGCCGCCTCCCTGCCGTGGTATTTTCGCCGGAACTTGCTGGACGGGGTGGCTGCCTTGCCGGAAGGTCCTGTCCTGAAAAAGGATGACTCCGACCAGGTGTTCACGCTTTGGCTCCAGGGGGAGGATGCCGCTCCGGAGCTCGTAAAGGCCTGTTTCCGCAGCATGCGGCGACATTTTTCGCAGGAGCTCCTCGTGCTGGATGAGAAGACGCTGTATGACTATGTGGACCTGCCGTCGGTCATTATCGACAAGTACCGGGCAGGGAAGATCAAAACGGCGCATTTCGCCGATATCTGCCGCGTGGACCTGCTGTATCGGCACGGTGGCTACTGGATGGACTCCACTTGCTATGCGACGGCCCCCATCCCCGACTGGATTGCCGCGGAGGATTTCTTTATGTTCCTGACGGAGAAAAAGTACGGCAGCGTGTACAGCTTCTGCCAGAATTGTTTCATCCGGGCACGGAAAGGCGATTACCTGCTCGCAGCCTGGCGGGAGATGATCCTGGATTTCTGGACGTATCAGACCGTCCGGATGGATTATTTCCAGCATCAGTTGATGTTCAAGGCCTTGGTGCAGAATGATCCACGGGCGAAAGCGCATTTCGCGAGGATGCCCCATGTCGGCCAGGACGCGACGCATGTGCTCGGAGCCCAGCCGTTGGACACGCCGTATGACCCGCAGCGGTTCGCCCGCGATACGGAAGGGGCTTTTTTCCAGAAATTGACCTATCGCGGCGCGGATGGAGCGCCGGCCGGATCGGTCATCGACTTCATCAAGCGTTCTTGAGCTTTTTCTCCAGCTTTTCCCGGAAGGGGAGGAGGAATTGCCGTTCCCAGCGCTCTTTCCGGACGGGATCGGCGTGGGCATAGATCTTTTCCGCTGCCGTGATGGCGGTTTGGAGACTCCGGATCTTAAAGTCTTCCCGGGACGAAAGGATGTAACTCCGGCGGTTCGGATAATAGAAATAGAGCGGCAGGTCCGTGAGCGTGGCTTTCCTCACGCGCAGCATCACCTCGCTCCACCAGGGGAAATCCTCGTAGATGATGCCGGGGATGAAGTCGATCCCTTCGACGATCTCTTTCCGATACAGGCAGCGCCACGGCTGGCAGTGTTTGGTCCAAAGCCCTTCCCCGGGGTGGGCATATTCCGTCGCATGGGCGGAAATGTCGTCTGTGACGAGGGTCTCGAAGTTGCCGAAGTCTTTGAATGCCATCCGCTTGGGGTCGGGAAGTCCCAGGATGTGGCGTAACATGAGTCGGGTCCGGTACCCGTGGTCGTAGGTGAAGCACACGATGTCGGAACCGTCCCGTTCCGCCAGGTTGAAAGTGATCTCCATGGCCCGGGGATGCAGGAAATCATCGCTGTCCACAAACAGGACATATCGGCCCTCCGCGGCCTTCAGGGCCGTATTCCGTGCGACACTCACCCCTTCGTTGGCCTTGTGGATGACCCGGATCCGCCGGTCGTCGGCCGCGAGAGCGTCCAGCCGGGCGCCCGTCCCGTCGGTGCTTCCGTCATCGATGCAAATGGCTTCCCAATCTTCAAAGGTCTGGGCCTGCAGGCTTCCGAGGCACCTTCCCAGGAAGGCCTCGGCATTGTATGCAGGTATGATGACGGAAATCGCAGGCATCGTCCTGCAAAGATAAGCATTTTTACGGACCGATGACCAGGAGGGCGAGGGTGTCGCGGTTCACGGGCGGGCCGGCCTTGAAATAGACGAGGGCGGAACCGCCCTTCCGGGTGTGGAGGGTGATGCCGTGACCGTCCGGATCGATGTCGTAGGTATAGAGGTTGTGGACGCCTTCGTCGTCGTCCCAGGCGACCGGATCGATCTCGAAAGGGGTGTCTTCCGGGAATACGTCGCACCAGATGCGGTAGTCGTCGCCGGGCTGGCATTCGTTGTAGGCGGCCGGATGCAGGTCGAAGCTGGTTTCGGATACGAGTTCCCCCTTGTCCACGCGCCAGCCTTCCTCGGAAAGCCCGTCGCCCTCCAGGCATACGGTCACTTTGCAGGCGGTATTGCGGTAGATGTCGAAGTTGCCGGGACCGTCTCCCAGGTAAAACCGGTAGGAAACGGTCTCCCCGGGACGGGTATGCCAGGCGTTGGAATGGTAGGATCCCTTGATTTCCAGGTAGGAACAGACCTGTGGATACCGGCCCTCGGAAAAGGTCTTTTCCCGTTCGTCCTCCGTATCCAGCAGGTCTCCCTGCAGGTTTTCCAGGAGGTACAGGCTGACCGGTTTGCTGACGCCTACGGTCTGGTCCGTATTGAGGGGCTGGACTTGGCGGTCGTTCAGCGTATATCCCCCGGCAAACACCTGGGAGGCCGATTCGGCCCGGCTGTCCCCGAACAGGCATACCGACGAAGGACCATTGCCGATGGTGACGGCGGTTACCTGGAAGGAGACGTCGCTGTCGAGCTTGCTCCGGTCCAGCCGGAGGTCGATCCGGGCCATGGCACGGATAAGGGGGACCGTGACGGAGGGCTCCCCGTGGCTGACGAAGCCGTCCAGGCGGGCGCACATGGGCATCCCCCGGCTGTATTCGTCCGGGTAGGCCATATGGTACCGGTAGGACTCCACCTCCTCCCGGCCCAGGGCGGGCAGGGCATAGCCGATATTGGCGGCGATGAAGATGTCATACGCGGCCTCGGTGAGGAGGGAGGTCCTGAGCCGGACGGTACCGCCGGTCGCACTGAAGTTGCGGGCCGGGTAGTACCGCCGCTCCTCCAGGAGCCCCTCTTCATTGTAAATCAGAAGATTGATGTCGGAGACAAGCCACTCGTCCGGAGGTGTGGACCTTGCCGGCGCCCCGGAGACCAGTTCCATGACGAGCTCTCCCATAACACGCTCGCCCGGCCGTTCTCCGATACTGCATCCTGTCACCAAACTCACTACGAGAAGGACGCCGGTTTTCCGCATGGCCTGTCTCCTCCATCAATCAACTGAAATGTACATCGTTCCATTCCCGGCCGTCCCAGTCCATCACGGTGCTTTCCAGCAGGATGGTTCCGGCAGCGGCCGGGATGTCAGGGTCGGTCGTTCCGGCCCGGGTGAGGGTTACGTCCATGCGGTACTGCACGTCGGCCTTCAGGCCCGGCAGGTCGATGGGATAATAGTAGGTGGTTCCCCGGAGCCGTCCTTCGATGACGAGCCGGGTGACCGGTTGTCCGAATTCCGTCCCGTCGGAAGGATTCGGATAGCAATAAAAGTCCAGGGAGGGGCGGATCCGTCCGCCGAGGGAGGTGGCGACATCCCGGAGGACGGTTTCCGGATGGCTGAGCGCCGCTGTCCCGGATTCGTCCAGCCTTCCGGCGTTGACCCAGGAAGCGGGAACTACATCCGGATCGAAAGGACTATATACGTCCACGGCATAAGTCAGGTACGCCCGTACGTCCTGGAGCCGTTCTCCCGCGTAGGACCGGCCTGTAAAGTCGCAGGCGATGGAGCGGAGCGTGATTCGGGCGAGCATCGGCTTCAGGGTGACCCGGCAGGACCGGCGGCTTCCTTCCGGCAAGCCGGCCGTTCCGACAAGCACCGGGGCGGCGGGATCCTCGTCCGCGAGCTGGAAGGTTTTTCCTTTTAAAGAGGTGTAAGACCGGATATCGCTCCAGCCATATCCCTCCGGGAGATTCCCCAAGGCGGCCAGTTTCCGTGCTTCGACGGATGAAACGCCTTCTACACGCCCCCCTATGGAGCCGGGCAGATGCTGCCAGGCATCCAGTTTTTCCAGGGGTTCCTCCTGAAAAAAAAGAAGATCCAGTCCGCGTACCGTTGTATTTCCCGATGGAAGTATATATATTTGCGCTTTCCGTGTCGCGGGGGTTGGGCCCGGTGCGAATTCCGGAAGCGGCGTACAGGCAAGCAATAAGGCCGGAAGGTGCAAGAATGCACTCCGATGTGCCGCAGACCGACGGCGCCCGATGCGGGAGAAGAGACGATGTAGTGTGAGATGGTATGTCCGGCCTTTGTTGCTCATATGCGGTTTTCCAAGCGTTTGTCCTGATGCAAAGCTAGGGAAGGAATTCCGGATAACGGGCAGGATGGGGGGCACTTGGATGCACTTTTTTATGTTTTCGGTTCATTTTATTTGTTTCTTATCCTTTTTTGAACGGAAAAAATGAACGATTAAAATTATTTTTATGCATATTTCACGGACATTGCGTCATCTTTTCCATCCCAAGCGGGACTTGACGCCTGTATTCACCCGGCAGGCGGACTTCCTGTGCCACTGCTCAGAGACGCTGGTGAGGATGCTCTCTACCATGGATGTCGACCAGTGGAAGCGGTACCATCGGGAAATCCACACCCTGGAGGTCCAGGGCGACGCCCTCCTCACGGAGTTCCGGGAGATGCTTTCCGAACGCCTGATGGGTTCCCTGGGCAGGACGGAGCTGACGACGGTGGCTATGTCCATGGATGACTGCATGGATGTCATCAAGGACGCGTCCAAGGCCATACTCATCTACCATCCCCAGAAAATCGACTCCCAGCTGCTGGACCTGGCGATGATCATCCGGGCGGAAGCGAATGCCCTCCGGGATCTGCTTCCCCTTCTCTGGGACATCAAGCACAAGGCCACGGAAATCTCCCTCCAATGCGACCGCGTGGCCGAAATGGAACACGCTGCGGACGACGCCTATGAAGAGTACATCGGCTATATCTTCTCCGAAGAGGAGAACCTCCGCGAGATGACCAAGTACAAGAACCTGGCGGAACTCTTCGAAAAGGCCACAGACAGCGAAAAGCACGTCGCCGACTGCGTCCGCCTCATGGTCCTCAAGTTCCTGCACGAATAATCCCTTTTTTTTCCGGGTCCGGGTATGGGGTGTCCGGGGGACTCCGTTCCGCTACGCTCCACTCCGGCCCCTCCCAACGTCTCCTGCGTCCCGCTGCGCGGAACTTGTATCCGTCGGGCCCCTCCCCCTATATTTGTCCGGGGGTGGACAAACCCCCGGACACCCCATACCCGGACCTGAACCAATAAGACAACAGTTTATATGTCTAAGATAACCATATAATTGTTGTAATGTCGTTGATTATCGGGATGGTGTTCCCGGCCTCCTCGAATTCATCAGAAAACAAAGAAAAGGGATGACCTTCAGTCGATCTGACTTTCTGGTCATCCCATTTCTCATGGAGGGGACGGAGATTAACCTCCGAAGTTATCGTAGAGGATGCTCTCGGGGGCGACGCCCAGGGAGTCGAGGAGTTCGTTCACGCACTTGACCATCATGGGCGGGCCGCACATGAAGTACTTGATGTCCTCGGGAGCCTCGTGGTTCTTGAGGTAGGTCTCGTACATCACGTTGTGGACGAAGCCAGGGGTGTACTTCACGCCGGCGGCATCGGCGGCCGGATCCGGACGGTCGAGGGCCAGGGTGAAGTGGAAGTTCGGGAACTCCTTCTCGATCTCGGCGAAGTCCTCCAGGTAGAAGGCCTCGACGAGGGCGCGGGCGCCGTAGAAGAAGCGGACCGGCTTCTTGGTCTTGAGGGTCTTGAACAGGTGCATGATGTGGCTGCGGAGCGGAGCCATGCCGGCGCCACCGCCCACGAAGATGTATTCCTGGGTGTCCGGGTCGTCCTTCGGAAGGAGGAACTCGCCGTAAGGGCCGCTGATCATGACCTTGTCACCCGGCTTGCGGGAGAAGACGTAGGTGGAGGCGATTCCCGGAGGAACGCCCGGGACGAACTTGAACACGCCCTTCGGCTGGGTGCGGTCGAACGGAGGGGTTGCGATACGCACGTTCAGCTTGATGACGTCCTTCTCGGCCGGATACGAGGCCATGGAGTAGGCGCGGATCGTAGGAACCGTGTTCTTGAACTTCAGGGAGGTGATGCCGTACTTCTCCCAGTCGCCCATGTAGATGGGAGCGACACCCATGTCGGAGAAATCGGCCTCGTACTCCGGAATGTCGATCTGGATGTACTCGCCGGACTTGAAGTCGATGTGCTCGCCTTCCGGGAGACGGACGGTGAATTCCTTGATGAACGTCGCGACGTTCTCGTTGGAGATGACTTCGCACTCAAGTTTCTTCACGCTGAGGGCGGATTCCGGAACGGCGATCTGGAGGTTGTCCTTGACCTTGACCTGGCAGCCGAGGCGCCAGCCGTCCTTGATCTGCTTGCGGGAGAAGAAACCGGTCTCGGTGGGGAGGATGGTTCCGCCGCCTTCGAGGACCTGCAGCTTGCACTGTCCGCAGTTGGCCTTGCCGCCGCAGGCGGAAGGAAGGAAGATGCCGTGGTCGGCGAGGGTGTGCATCAGGTCACCGCCGGGGGTGACCTCCAGTTCCTTGGAGCCGCCGTTGATGGAGACCTTGACGGAACCGGACGGGGTGAGGGCGCTCTTGATCCAGAGGAGCAGGGCAACGAGGATCAGCGTGACCACGAACATCACGAGGATGGCGAAAAGAATGGTATTTGTCATAACGCGTTCCTCCGGATTACAGTGAAATACCCATGAAGGTCATGAAGGCGATGCCCATCAGACCCACCGTGATGAAGGTGATACCGAGGCCCTTGAGGGCGGCCGGCACGTTGGAGTAGGCCATCTTCTCGCGGATGGCCGCGAGGGAGACGATGGCGAGGAACCAGCCGATACCGGAGCCGAGGGAATAGACGACGGCTTCACCGATGTTCAGGAAGTCCTTCTGCTGCATGAACAGGGAACCGCCCAGGATGGCGCAGTTCACGGCGATCAGCGGCAGGAAGATACCGAGGGAGGAGTACAGTTCCGGGGAGAATTTCTCCACGACCATCTCCACGACCTGCACGATGGCGGCGATGACCGCGATGAAGACGATGAAGCTGAGGAAGCTCAGGTCCACCCCTTCGATCAGGGCGTCGGGGGCCAGCACATAGGTATTGAGGAGATAGTTGACCGGAAGGGTGATCAGAAGGACGGCGATCACGGCGAGACCCAGGCCCGCAGCCGTCTTCACATTCTTCGATACCGCCAGGAATGAGCACATTCCCAGGAAGTATGCGAAGATCATATTGTCCACGAAGATGGACTTGACGAATAAGCTGAGATATTCCATAGGGCGTCGTCGTTATTTTTCCTGGAGGTCTTTCTGGATGCTCCGCTGGACCCAGACGATGCATCCCAGGAGGATGAGGGCGAACGGAGGCAGGATCACGAGGTTGTTCGGAACATAGCCGAAGCGGTTCAGGATGTCGATCCCGAAGAGGGTGCCGCTTCCGAGAAGCTCGCGGAAGAAGGCGACGATCAGGAGGATCATGCCGTAACCGGCTCCGTTGGCCACGCCGTCGAGGAAGGAAGGCCAGGGCTTGTTGCCCAGGGCGAACGCCTCGATGCGGCCCATCACGATGCAGTTCGTGATGATGAGGCCGATGTACACGGACAGCTGCTTGTCAATGGCGTAGGTGGCTTCGAAACTCTTGAGGATCTGGTCCACCAGGATCACCATCATGGCAACCACAACGAGCTGGACGATGATACGTACGCGGCCCGGGATCGTGTTGCGCAGCAGGGAGAGAATCAGGCTGGAAATGCCTGTGACAACGATGACGGAGAGGGCCATGACGAGCGCACCCTTCATCGTGACGGTCACTGCGAGGGAAGAGCAGATGCCCAGGACCAGGACCGTGATCGGATTACCCTTGAATATCGGGTTGAGAATGGTTTCTTTGAGTTTGGCGTCCATAGCTTATTCCTCCTCCTTGCAATTTTGTTCTTCACCTTCGCAGCACGGCTTGTCGCAGGCCGCCTGCTGACCCTGGAAATACTTCGCATAAGCGCCGAGCCAGGTGTCGATGGCCGTGTCCAGGCCCTGGGAAGTCATGGTCGCACCAGTGATGGCGTCGATCTTGTTGTCCTTGATTTCAGTGTCGCCTTCCTTCGGGGAGCCGCCCTTGACGATGTCAAAGACATTGGCCTGCGCGAAGTCGGGCTTCTCGCCGATGAACTCCGCCTGGAAGGCGGGATCGTCCTTGATCTTGGCACCGAGTCCGGCGGTCTCGGATTCGTGGTCGAAATAGGCACCGGCAATGGTCTTCAGGTCCTTCTCGAAGGCGATGTAGCCCCAGACCGGACCCCACAGGCCGGCACCGTAGATGGGAACCACGGTCTTGCCGTTCTTGAACACGAAGACGGGAATCTCGGGCTCGCCGGTTTTGTTGGAGCCACCTTTGATATTGTAGTTCTGACGCTTGAGCTCCTTGGGGCTGTATACCTTGGTGAGGTCCAGGTCCTGGACTTTCTCGCCGTTGAGGTTGACCGTGAAGGCCTGGCCGATCTCGTCGGCATACTTGGCGAGGACGGCGGCGTTGCCGGCCTTCTGGAACTCCGCCTTGGTCCCGAACTGGGCGGCGGTGAGCATCTGGGAGATCGTGTCGGCCTTCTCGTTCGCATCCTGCTTGCCCTTGAGGGACTGGGATACGAAGGCCAGGAGCGCGGCTACGACGACCACGATAAGGGTCGTATAGATAATCGTATAGACGTTGTTATTGGTATTCATAGCGCGTTTCCTTTAGGCAGTTTTCACTTTTTTCGCGCGGCGGTTCACATGGGCGGTGACGACGCAGTGGTCGATGAGCGGGGCCATCGTGTTCATGAACAGGATGGCGAGCATCATGCCTTCCATGTAACCCGGGTTCCACAGGCGGACGACGACGGCGAGGGCGCCGACGAGGAAGCCGTAGATCCACTTACCGGTCTCGGTCTGGGCCGCGGTCACCGGGTCGGTGGCCATGAAGACCGAACCGAACAGGAAGCCGCCCATCACGAGCTGGTAGTAGCAGGGGAGTTCCGTGGCGCCGCCGATCTGGCCCAGCCAGCCGACGAGAAGACCGCCGGCGATGGAGGAGACCATGATCTTCCAGGAAGCCACGCCCGTCCACACGAGGATCAGCGCGCCGATGAGGATGGCGATGACGCTGGTTTCACCGGTGGAGCCGGGAATGAATCCGTAGAACATGTCCATGAAGGAGTACTTTGCCTCCAGGGCTGCGAGGCCGCCGTCGTGCGCGATGGCGAGCGGGGTGGCGGCGGAGACCGCATCCACGTCCTTCAGGGCGCCGACCCAGGTCTTGGACACCCACACGGAGGATCCGGACATGGAGGACGGATAGGAGAAGAACAGGAAGGCGCGGGCCACCAGGGCCGGGTTCCAGATGTTCATGCCGGTGCCGCCGAACACTTCCTTCACGAAGATGACGGAGAAGGCGACGGCGAGGGCGAGCATCCACAGGGGAACGTCCACCGGGACGATGAGCGGGATGAGGAAGCCGGTGACGAGGTAACCCTCGTTCACTTCCTCGCCGCGGATCTGGGAGGAGCCGAACTCGATGGCGAGGCCGACGATGTAGGAGACGACGAACAGCGGGAGCATCCGGAGGAGTCCGTACCAGAACATCTGCCAGAAGCCCCAGTCGAGGCCGTAGGTGAGGGAGGTCTGCAGACCCACGTTGTACATGCCGAAGAGGGCTGCCGGGACGAGGGCGATGACGACCATGATCATCACGCGCTTGAGGTCGATACCGTCACGCACGTGGGCACCCTTCGCGGTCACGGTTCCCGGAACGCGGAGGAAGGTGTCGAACGCATCGATGGTAGAGTGAAGCCAGTAGAGCTTGCCGCCTTTTTCGAAGAGGCCGGGTTTCTTTTCGTCTGCCATAACTTATGCCATTTCTTTAATCATCAGGTCGATGCCCTTCTGGATCATGGCCTGGATGTCGTTCTTGGAAGGATCCACGTAGTCGCACAGGGCGAGGTCTTCGGGAAGGACTTCGTAGATGCCGAATTTCTCCATCTTCTCGATGTCGCCCGCCAGGCAGGCCTTGATCAGGTAGATGGGGAAGATGTCCATCGGAGTCACGTCCTCGAAGCACTTGGTCTCGACGAAGGCGCGGGGACCGCCGTGGAGGTTCGTGTCCATGTCGTACTGCTTGCCCGGGGTGAGCCAGGAGAAGTAGCACCAGGAAGAGCTGTGAACCTTGGGACGGAAGGGCTTGGCCCAGCCGAACCATTCACGCTCGGTGCCTTCGTGCAGGAGGGTGACCTGGTCCTGGAAGAAGCCGAGGCAGCCGTCGGCACCGAGGCATTCGCCGGTGAGGACGTCACCGCCGATGACGCGGGTGTCCGCGGGAATGTCGGTGATTTCCTTGACGGGGGTACCCGGGAGGCAGACCACGTAGGCCGGATCGGCCACGACGGGACCGGTGACGGCCACTTTGCGGGTGAGGTCCAGCTTGCCGGTGTTGATGACATGACCGAAGGCGGCGACCATCAGCGGAGACATCGTCCACACGGTCTCACCCTTCTGGATGGGGGAGATGTGGCTGATCTGCACGCCCACGTTGCCGGCGGGGTGCTTTCCGCTCACCACATGGGAGATGACATTCTCCACCTTGTGGAAAGGGGTGCTGGAATAGACGGCCTTGTTCACGGCGAGGTGCACGCCGCCGTCGGTGAGCTTGCCAAGGGCGGTCACGCCGGCCTGGAAGTCGGCGAGCCTGTCGCCGAGGGTGAACTCGGTGTCGGCCGCGAGCGGAGCGGTGCTGAACGAGGAGATGAAGATGGCCTTGGGCTTCAGGTCAGGATTGGCCTGGATGCCGTAGGGGCGCTGGATGAGGGCGTTCCAGAGGCCGGTGTTCAGGAGAAGGTCCTTGACGGCGTCGGCATCGGCAGGAACCTTCGTGCCGAAGTCCGCGTACGCTTGTTCGGCATCGGCCTGGATGAGGACCGCGAGGAGCTTTCTCTTCTCACCCCGGACGATGGCGCTCACCGTTCCGCTGACCGGCGCGGTGACGAGGATCCGGGGATTCTGCTTGTCGGCCATGACCGGGGAACCGGCGAGAACACGGTCGCCCTCCTTCACGAGGAGTCTCGGAAGTAAGCCTTTGAAATCAGTGGGCTTGACGGCGATGGTTCCCGGTTTGACGGTCTTGGCGACTTTCCGGGCGGCGGCACCCTTTACAGGGATGTCGAGGCCCTTTTTCAAATCGAGATGGTTGGACATTATGATAACAGTTATTTGTGTATTTCTGTAAATACCCGCGAATTTACGCATTTTTTTAGTATTTTCGTGCAAAATTTGGAGGAAGTATGAGCACGAAGATTCTAGAGGATTTGAACAGTGAGCAGAGGAAAGCGGTAGAGTGTGTGGAGGGACCGGTGCTGATCGTGGCGGGAGCGGGGTCCGGCAAGACCCGCGTTTTGACATCCAGGATAGCATATATGATCGACAGGGGGACGGATCCTTCCCGGATCCTCGCCCTGACCTTTACGAAAAAGGCGGCCGGGGAGATGAAGGAGCGCATCGCGCAGATGGTGGGGGACCGGAAGGCCCGGCGCATCTACATGGGTACGTTCCACTCGGTTTTCATCCGGTTCCTGCGGGAGTTCGCCGACGCCATCGGCTTTCCCCCCACCTTTACCATCTATGATACGTCCGATTCGGTGAGCGCCCTGAAAGACTGCATCAAGCGGCTGGGGCTCGACGACAAGGTGTATAAGCCCAAGGAAGTCCTCGCCCGCATTTCCAAGGCGAAGAACGACCTGGTTACCCCGACCCCGTACGGGAACGGGGCCGGCGGCTACCGCGAGGAGGACCGCCTGCACAAAAAGCCGGAAATCTACAAGGTGTACCAGATGTACTGCCAGCTGTGCCGGCAGGCGGGGGTGATGGACTTCGACGACATCCTCCTGTACATGAACATCCTGCTGCGCGGGAACCCGGACGCCCTCGCGTCCATCGCCGGCCGGTTCGATGCCATCATGGTGGACGAGTACCAGGATACGAACATGGCGCAGTACCTGATCCTGAGGAAGTTGGCCTCCGAACACAGGAACCTGTGCGTGGTGGGCGACGACTCCCAGTCCATCTACGCCTTCCGCGGCGCCAAGATCGAGAACATCCTGAATTTCCGGAAGGATTTCCCCGAGGCGAAGCTTTTCCGCCTGGAGCGGAATTACCGGTCCACCCGGAACATCGTGAACGCGGCGAACACCCTGATCGCCAAGAACGAGAACCGCCTGCCCAAGGAGTGCGTGTCCATGGGGGAGGAGGGAGAGAAAATCCGCCTCATCCGGGCCTACACGGCCGAGGAGGAAGGCGCGCTCGTCGCCTCCGCCATCCTGCAGCGGATGCATTCCGAGCATGCGGAGTATGACGATTTCGCCATCCTGTACCGCACGAACGCCCAGTCCCGCGCCCTGGAGGAGCAGCTCCGCAAGCGGAACATCCCTTATATGATCTATTCCGGGAACTCCTTCTTCGACCGGGCCGAGGTCAAGGACATGATGGCCTATTTCAAACTGGCCGCCAATGTCAACGACGACGAGTCCTTCAAGCGGATCGTGAACAAGCCCGCCCGCGGGATCGGCGACACCTCGGTGAACGCCCTGACGGATGCGGCCCGGGTAAAGGGGATCTCCCTTTTCAAGGCGGCCTGGGCGGAAGACCTGGAATCCTTCGGCCTCAGAGGGGCCGCCATCGCAAAGATCCGCTCTTTCTGCACCATGATCGACAAGGTGGCTGCCACCCTGGACCAAACCGATGCCTATGAGGCCGCACATACCCTCGCCCTCGAATCCGGCCTGTACCTGTTCTACAAGGGAGACAACTCCATCGAAGGCCAGGCCCGGGCGGCCAATGTCCAGGAACTCCTGGACAGCGTGAAGGGCTTCGTGGAGGAAGTCCAGGGCGACTTCCGGAACGAAATGCTGGAAGACGGGGCCGGCGAGGTCGCCGAAACGGACCTGCCGCTCGTCCCGCTCCCCGAATTCCTGGAGAGCATCTCCCTGCTGTCCAGCGTGGACGTGGCCGAGGACGAGGTCTCCAACAAAGTGGCCTTGATGACGGCCCATTCCGCCAAGGGCCTGGAATTTCCCTATGTGTTTGTCTGCGGCATGGAGGAGAATCTCTTCCCTTCCGGCGGTTGGTCGCTCACGGAAAAGGACCTGGAGGAGGAACGGCGCCTGTTCTATGTCGCCCTCACTCGGGCGAAAAAGGCGGTGGCCCTGACCTTCGCCCAGACCCGGATGCGGAACGGCAAGCACGAGTCCAACGCCCCGAGCCGGTTCCTTCGCGAGATCGCTCCGCAGTATATCCAGAATCCGCTCCGGAAGGATGATTTCGTGACGATGTCCCTTGAAGAGGACGATCATCCCGGATTCCGGTTCGGCCGGAGTCCGGAGTCGAAAAATCTCGTTTCACCTGCCCAGCCCGCCCGGCTGGCGACCCGGGAATCTCTCTTGAACCGCCCCCTTCCCCCGAAGGTCCCGGATGCCGAATTCGTCCCGGATCCGATGTCCAGTTTCCGGGTGGGAGACCGGATTGAGCACAATCGTTTCGGGGCCGGAAAAGTCCTAGAAATAACTGGAAATATACCTGAATTGAAGGCAAAAGTCGTTTTTGACCGCTATGGCGAAAAACTTTTATTATTGAAATATGCTAAAATTCGTCACGTATAATTTGTTTGGACGAAAAAATTATTATATTTGCAACGAAGTTTTTCATAGTTTAAGTTTAGGTTAAGTAGCGGGCCCGTTGCAGTGATGCAACGGGCCCGTGAAAATTAGCACCGAAAAGTACTGTTTATCCACAGTAGAAGTATTGGTCCACGAGTTTCCTCATGAGTGCCGGATCCTTTTTTGCATCGGCATGGAGGTGTTTGTCGTGATGCGATTTCAGGGACTGGAAGATGCCGTCAATCATCCGGGGGTTGAACACGCCGGCTTCTTCATAGACGGCGCGGTCGGCCTTCAGGCAATCGGCCGATTCCGAGCAGCAGGTGGGCAGGGACGCCAGTGTCGCCAGCCGGGCGGCATTCTCTCCCTTGTGGATGTCCATGTCCACATAGGTGTCCCGGGCAATTCTCAGCGCTTCTTCCGCAGGCATTTCCAGGCCCTTTCTGGCGGCTACGCACAGGCCGGCCATCAGCTGGTAGATATCAGCGGAACAATCGGGGCTGCGCATCTCGAAGGTTTGCTTGTCGGTCGTGTCCATGGGCACGGGCTTCTGGTGCGGGTTGGCCTTGGTGCACATGTCCTTCCCGGAGGACCATCCCAGCGGGACGCGGACCAGGGCGGATCGGTTGCAGTCGCCCCAGCATACGTTGGTCGGTGCCTCCTGATGAGGGACCAGGCGGAAGTAAGAGGTGGGATTCTTGTTGCCGAAGGCCGTGATAGACGGAGCCATCACCATCAGGCCGGCGATGGCGCGGCGGGCGACTTCGGAGAGGTTGCCGTCGGCCCCGAGGGTGGCGTTGCGGCCGTCCTTCATCAGGCGCATGTGGATATGCATACCGGATCCGGCCTTGCCGGTGGTGATTTTCGGAGCGAAGGAAACGTCCAGACCCCACTGGAAAGCCAGGTTCCGGATCACCCATTTCGCCAGCAGAAGCTGGTCGGCGGCCGTTTCTACGGGGTTGGGCAGGAATTCGATCTCGTTTTGCTCGTAGATCTTCCCGTCCAGGGTGAAGTTGCCCACCTCGGAGTGCCCGTACTTGATCTGGCCGCCGGTCTTGGCTACATGGACCATGCAGGCGCGGCGGAAATCGTTCAGCTTGGCGAAGGGCTCAGTCTCGTGGTAGCCCTTCTGGTCGGTGGCGGGGAAGAGCGGATCGGCATCCGTGATGACGTAGTATTCCAGTTCGCCCATGGCTTCGAAAGTCATGCCCGTGGACTGGTAGAAGGCATCTTCCGCCCGCATGAGCGTCGCATAGGGGGCGCAGTCGAAGGGTTCGCCGTCCTTGTTGAAAAAGCTGCACAGGAGGCACAGCGTGGGAATCTCGTTGAAGGGATCCACGAAAGCGGTCCGGTAGCGGGGGATTACGTACAGGTCGCTGTTGCCGGCCTCGATGAAGGAGGGGAAGAGGCTGGATCCGTCCACCCGTTCGCCCTCGGTCAGGATCGTTTCCGCATAGGCGAGGCTGTTCACCGTAAAGTTCAGGGTCTTGACACGGCCGTCTTCGGCCGGATACATGAAGTCCACCATCTGGATCTTCTTCTCGCGGATGAAGGTCAGCAGGTCTTCCCGGGTGAATTCCGTCGGAAGCTTTCCGAGGAACGCCACCACTTCGTTGGGATTGAGTTCAAGGTTCGGGTTCATTATGATTTATGTGGTTTTTGTCTCACAAAGATAATGAATCGTCAATGAATCGCAAATATTTCCTTACGGATATCAATTCGCGGACGGTTCCCTTTGCTTTTTCGGGAAACTTTCCATAACTTTGTCATCCCATGCGGAATTAGCTCAGTTGGTAGAGCGTTGGCTTCCCAAGCCGAAGGTCGCGAGTTCGAGCCTCGTATTCCGCTCCAGCGCAAAGGGCTGCGGAATCACCGCAGTCCTTTTTTCATTTCAAGACATACTCTGACGTGCCTTTGAGGCCAGTGGTGCCGAAGTAGGAGGTGACGAGATTGCCTTTCAGATAGACGCGGGAGCCGATGAGGTCGGGATGGTCCACGAGGTTGAGGGCGTCCCGGACCTTTCCCTTGGGCAGTTCCACGGCGACGCAGGAGGCTTTGGCCGTGACGGTGGAGCGGGTGGCGATGGCGAGGTGGGTGTTCTTCGTGAGTTTGGATGTCTTGACGTTCGTTCCGGCTGTGGAGAGGTCTCCGCCCACGATGTAACCGAACACCCAGATCTCTTTCTCTCCCACGTGGGAAGGGGCCTGGGATACGGAATAGGCGCCGTCGATTTCCGAATGGGGAGGATCGTCTTCTCCGCCGGAGCCGCTTCCGGAACCGGATCCGCTGCCGGAAGACTCGCCCCCGCCGATTACATAGGACTCCGTATTCCAGACTTTGGCCGTGTCCACGGCGACGGAGATGGAACTGCTCATGGCCGATCCGCCCCCGTGCGGAGCCGATATGCTGAGGGTGAGGATGGTCCGGGCGTCCAGTGTCCGCGACAAGAGCGTTTCGTCTTTCCCTTCGTTGTACAGGAGGAGCGAGACGGGACCGGGCTGGAAATAGGCGATCCGCTTTTCCGTGTAGCTGTACATCAGGCGCGTATCTCCCGATTTGAGGTAGAGTACTCCGTCGGGATAGGAGGTGAGGAAGTCCGGGGCTACCTGGAGCCGGACGCCTGCATTCTGCAGCGTGCAGTTGAGGCGGACTGTCACGACCGCGCCTCCCTTGACCACGACCACCTGTTCGTCCCCATAGAGCGGTCTGGAGAAGCCCGGGGCCGTGAATTCGATGGAACGGATGCCTACCGTGTAGCTGCCGGCATCCACCAGGAGCGATTCGGGCGATTCTCCGTAAGGTCCTTCGTAGAGAACCTTTCCTTCCGCGCTGCTCACGCGCAGGATGAAGTCGTTCGTGTCCGGGATCTCGGCCGATGCCCGTGTCGCCGGACCCTCGCTTTCGATGATCCAGCGGAGTTCTCCCTGTCCGGACAGGGAACGGAACCCGAAGTCGTCACACGCACTGAGTGCCGCCGCCAGCGGCAGGAGTGCCCACAAAAAATGTTTTCGTCGCATAGCTATGATTCTTTACCGACCGGACACCGCGCCCGGCCGGTACGAAATTAACCGGCCTCTCCGGGAGGCAGGACCGAAAACATAAAAATGTGGCGAAATTTTTTCCGGTTGTTTCAAAGAAAAATGTATTTTTGCGTGACAAGCGGACATTTTGACACGGAAGGTCTCTACCGGCGTCCATCCGAAGGGCAGCGGGCGTCGGCCCGGGCATGGATGGAGGAGTTCGGGATCGGCCATCTGGCCGAAAAACCGTTTCTGCGGCGCTCCGGGAAAAACCCTGATCATGGTCACCCATTATCCGGAAGAGTTCCCCGCCTGCATCGACCACAGCCTTAGCCTCTGAGTATGTCACATCCGAAATTCATCCTCGTTTCCGATCCCGCGACACCCCTGGTGGGAACCTTTGTCTATGGCATGGTGGACCAGCACCGCGACCTGGTCCGGGGCTATGTCAAGGTCCATGGCGGCGGCTGGTACCTCCAGGACGACGCCAAGCGCACGATGACCCTGTACGGCAGTTCGGGAGACTACGGCGATCCCCGCCTCTCCTTCCTGAACCGCATCCCCCGGGAACTCGAAGGCTACACCTTCATCTTCTCCCCGGGCTGGAACCTCCCCGGCAATGTGCTGGACCTCAGTGAAGTGGAATGGTTCTGACCAGGTAGTGTGATATAAACAAAAAAACCGCCGGAGTTATCTCCAGCGGTTTTTGTGACTCCTACAGGACTCAAACCTGTAACCTTTTGATCCGTAGTCAAATGCTCTATTCAATTGAGCTAAGGAGCCAGTTGCCTTGAAGGCTTATTCTTTATCAGTAGCTTTGTAGACTCTTTCCTTGATGCGGGCCTTCTTACCGGTGAGGTCGCGGAGGTAGAAGATACGTGCGCGACGCACTTTACCGTACTTGTTCACCTCAATGCTGTCAATGAACGGGGACGTGAACGGGAAGATTCTCTCGACTCCGATACCGCCGGATACCTTGCGGACGGTGAAAGTCTTCGTGAAAGGATCAGCGCCCTTCATCTGGATGACGACACCGCGGAATTTCTGGTCGCGTTCCTTGTCTCCTTCCTTGATCCGGTAGGTCACGGTGATGGTGTCACCTGCCTTGAACTCCGGGAATTCAGCTGCTTTGCCGCTGGCAAAAGCCTGCTCTGCTACTTTAATCAAATCCATAATTTCAATGCTCCGAACCTCAGGCGCAACTTTGCCGTTTCACTCTAGGCAAGAGGTTGCTTGTTTCGGGACTGCAAATGTAGGAACAATTTTCGGATTGCGCAAATTTTTCTTAGAAAATATTCTTTTCCTTGTCAAAAATCGCTTTGTCGTCCCGGCTCAGGTCCGGCGTGAAGGTGGTGTTGTTCCGGATGGACTCCATCATCTCCTTCTCGGAACGGGAAAGTTTCCGGGGAATCCATACCAGGATCTTCACGTACAGGTCGCCGGTGCCGCGGCCATAGCCCTGGACGGAGGGGAGACCCTTTCCACGGAGCTTGATCACGGTGCCGGACTGGGTACCGGCGTCCAGCTTGACCTTGTAACTGCCGTCCAGACAGGGAACGGAGATTTCGCAGCCCAGCATGGCGTCCATCACCGAGATGATGCGTGTATAGAAGAGGTTGTTCCCGTCTCGACGGAGATTGGCATGGGCCTCCTCCTTGATGACCACGAGCAGGTCGCCGTTGGTGCCGCCGTGCATCGCGGCATGGCCTTCACCGCGGACGGTCACCTGCATCCCTTCCTCCACGCCGGCGGGGATCTTCACCCGCACGGTCTCGCGGCGGCGTTCCAGACCGGTTCCGTTACAACGGCGGCAAGGATTCGTAATCACCTGGCCTTCGCCTCCGCACTGCGGGCAGGTTTCATAGGACACGGCCCGGCCGAAGAGGCTGTTCACAACGCGCTGGGTCTGGCCGCGGCCGTTGCAGGTGGGACAGGTCTTGATGTCGGCACTGCTCATCGCTCCCTTGCCCTGACAGTCGGGGCAGGGACGGTTCCGTTCGATCGTGACTTCTTTCTCGCAGCCGTTGGCAATCTCCTCCAGGGTAAGCTTGACGCTGGTGCGGATGTCCCGGCCGCGGTAGGTACGCTGCTGGGCCTGGCCGCTGCCGGAGCCGCCGCCGAATCCGAAGTCGAATCCACCGCCGCCGAAGTTGAACCCGCCACCAAAGACGTTCCTCAGGATATCGTTCAGGTCGAAACCGCCGAAGTCGAATCCACCGCCACCGCCCATCTGGTCACCGGCAAAGCCGAACTGGTCGTAGCGGGCTTTCTTTTCGGGATCGCTCAGCACGGAATACGCCTCGGCCGCCTCCTTGAAATTGTCTTCGGCGGTCTTTTTCTCGGCGTCGGTGCCGTTTACCCAGCGGTCCGGGTGCCACTTGAGCGCGAGCTTGCGGTAGGCGGCCTTGATCTCGTCGGGGGTCGCCGACTTGGTCACGCCAAGTACCTCGTAGTAATCCCTTTTCTGTGCCATATCGTTATGCTCCAACAATCACTTTTGCGTAGCGGAGGACCTTGCCGCCCAGGGTATAGCCTGTTTGGGCAACGTCGATGACCTTGCCTTTGAGATCCTCGCTCGGGGCGGGGAAGAGGGTGACGGCCTCGTGGAGCTCGGTGTCGAACACCTCGCCCTTGGCCTCGATGCGCTCCAGGCCCTTGGTCTTCAGGTAGCCGGTCAGCTTGTTGAAGATGAGCTGCACACCCTCGATGGCCGCCTCGTTCCCTTCCGTCTTTTCCAGCTGGGCAAGGGCGATTTCGCAGTCGTCCAGGACGGGGAGGAGGCCCTTGATCGTATCGGCCGATGCGGACTTCACGATCTCCAGCTTCTCCGCGGCGGTACGGCGGCGGAACGTGTCAAACTCTGCCATAAGGCGCAGGAGGTCGTTCTTCTGCTCCTCGGCCTTCTTGACGCTTTCTTCCGCTTTCTTCTCCGCTTCCTCCGCCTTCTTCAAGGCGTCGGCCAGCTGTTCCTGTACTTCCCGAAGCTGCTTCTCGTCATTCGCAACTTCCTGTTTCTCAGTATCTTTCTTCTTTTTGTCTGCCATGGTTCTCACACTAAACAATATACGCGACCCGCCGGGAGTACCGGATGGGCCGCGCAAAGTTAATCAAATTATCTGCCAGAGGCAAACCCTCTGCCAAAGTGTCAGTTCTTCTTCGCTCCCTTCTTTATTAGATACCGCTCTTCCTTGTAGGTCAGGCCCATGAACAGGATGGCCAGGACGCAGGCGCCGAGAAGCATGGCGAAGGTCACGCTCCAGCCCGCCTTCTGGGCCACCAGGCCGATGACCGTGTTGGCCAGGAGGAAGGTTCCGAAGAAATAGCCGAAGAAGCCGGTCAGGCCGGCGGCCGTTCCGGACGCATTCTTCGGAGCGAGGTCCAGGGCCTGCACACCGATGAGCATCACCGGCCCGTAGATGAAGAAGCCGATGCCGATCAGCGAGATGATGACCATGGTCAGGTTGTCGATGAACGCCCAGTACAGGACGATGAAGACCGCCACGAGGGCCATGAAGATCATCGTCGGAAGGGCGCGCATCCCATGGAAGAGCTTGTCCGACAGCCAGCCGCAGAGGAGCGTCCCGGGGATGGCCGCGAACTCATAGGCGAAATAGGCCCAGCCGGCGCTCTTGAGGTCGATGCCCTTTTCCGTGAGGATGGTGGGCGCCCAGTCCAGGCAGCCGTAGCGGACCATATAGACGAAGGCGTTCGCGAGGGCGATGTACCAGAGGAACTTGTTGTTCAGGACGTGCTCGAAGAAGATTTCCTTCGCGGAAATGGCCTTTTCCTGCTTTTCGGAGTAGTTCTTGGGATAGTCGTTCCGCCACTTCTCCACGGACGGGAGTCCGCAGGACTGCGGTGTGTCCCGGAGGAGGATATAGGCCAGCAGGGCGATGAAGACCGCGACGGCGGCCGGGAAGGCGAACGTCCCGATGAGGAAGTAGAGTTCCTCGTGCGCGCCGTAGAACCAGCTGCCGAACCAGGCGGCTCCGTAGGTGGCCATCGGGCCCACAAGGGCGCCGCCCACGTTGTGGGCGCAGTTCCAGATGCTCATCATCGTGCCCCGTTCACTCACGGAGAACCAGTGCGTCATCACGCGCCCGCAAGGGGGCCAGCCCATGCCGTTGAACCATCCCACGAGGAAGTTCAGGATGCCCATCACCAGGATGGCGAGGCCCTTGTGGTCCGCGCCGATGAGCTGGATCGGGACGATCATGAAGCACATCGAGATGGCGGACAGGATGAGGCCGAGGGGCAGGAACACACGGGCGTTGGAACGGTCGGAGACGCTGCCCATCAGGAACTTCGAGAGGGCGTAGGCGGCTGCGTTGAGGCCCAGCACGAAGCCGAGCTCGGTCTTGGCGAAGCCCAGCGGAGCCATGGCCGGGATGGCCATGGAGAGGTTCTTCCGTACCAGATAGAAGCCGGCATAGCCGATGAAGGCCCCGATGAACACCTGCAGACGCAGGCTCTTGTACCGGGCATCCGCCTCAGGACCAGTCTGTTCCGGCTTGTAGGCGGGTTGTTGCAGGAATTTGAGCATATCAGTTTGGATTCAGGTCCATGTGGTTTTCATCTTCAAAGATAGTCATTATTCCTGAAAATACGTCAGGGGAGACGGCGGCTCGCCCGATTTTTGCAACGGGGAAGCAAGAACCATTGTTATCCGGCCATGAACGAACAGGAATTCAACAAGGAGTGGAAAGACGGGAAGATCGTCAAGTACGCGGACCAGTACAACGAGAACGCTTTCTGGAAGAAACTGCAGAAGTTTGCCCGGAAGGCCGGCATCAAGGTCACCTATGCGGCCCTGCTGCTCTTCTATGTGCTCAAGAGTCCGATGACTTCGTCCAAGGACCGGGCGAAGATTCTCGGCGCGCTGGGCTATTTCATCCTGCCCATCGACCTGGTTCCGGATTTCATCCCGATCGCGGGGTACACCGACGACCTGGCCGCCCTGACCTGGGGCGTGTACTGTGTCATCAAGAGCATCACGCCGGAAGTGAAGGCCCAGGCTGCGGCGAAGCTGCACGAATGGTTCGGCGATTTCGACGACCACCTGCTGGACCTTTTCTTCGAGAAACACGACTAACGCGCCCGGGCCCAGGGCATGACGTATGCAGGAGGGAGTCCCCGTTCGAGGAGCTCCCTCATTTTTTGCATATAGGGGGCCGTATGCTCGTAAAAATGGTAGTATCCCGCGCACAGGGCGCTCAGTCCGGTCTCGCCCGATTCGGTGCGGTTGAAACGGTGCTTGGGGCACTCTCCGTTGCAGACCTGCAGGTATTTGCATCGGAAACACTTGTCAGGCAGGGCGTTTCGCTTGTCGATCCCGAATCTTACCTGCTCCTTCGATTCCATCATGGTCCGGATCGGGGTCTCGGCGACATTGCCCAGCCGGTATTTCGGATACACGAAATGGTCGCAGGGATACA
>DETL01000031.1:33112-44681 GCA_002361625.1 Bacteroidales bacterium UBA3289
GCGTTCCCTCCGCAGGTGCGGTCGTAGGCGCATGTCCCGGGCATCACCCCGCACCAGCCGGCCAGGGTGGCGTCGAACAGGCCCACGAAACAGCGCCCGACATCGTTCCGGACCCAGTCGTCGAAGATATCGCACATGAACTGTCCGTACCCTTCCGAGGAGACGGACCAGGGCGCGAGCGAGGCCCCTTCCGTGGACGGGTCCACAATGAAGCCGTCTTTCACGTGCTCCACCACCGGCATGAACTGCATGTACCGGCTGCCCAGCGCCTGGAGAAAGTGATAGACTTCGCGTCCGCGTCCTTCCGAGACGTTGTTCACGGTGGACATCGTATTGAATTCCACGCCATATTCCCGGAGGAGGGACAACCCCCGCAGCACCTTGTCAAAGGTGGCCCTGCCCCCTTTGTCCTTCCGGTACCGGTCGTGGATGTCCCGCGGGCCGTCGATGGAAATCCCTACGAGAAAGTTGTTGTTGCTCAGGAATTTGGCCCATTCCGCCGAAAGTAGTGTCCCGTTGGTCTGGAGCGTGTTGACGACTTTTTTCCCGCCTGCATACCGCTTCTCCAGTTCGACGGCCTTCCGGTAGAAGGGGAGGCCCATCACGAGCGGTTCGCCGCCGTGCCAGTTGAAGGTGACTTCGGGGACGTCGTTCGCGGCGATGTATTCCCGGATCACCGTCTCCAGCATGGCCTCGCTCATCCGGGGCTCCCGGCCGCCGTAGATCTCCGCTTTGTCCAGATAATAACAGTAGGCGCAGTCCAGGTTGCACAGCGACCCGGCCGGCTTGAGCATGATGTTGAAGGCCGCCGGCCCGGTGATCCGGACCGCGTCCTCCAGCAGGAGCATGTTCTGGAAAGGATGGGCCATCGGTTCTGGAACGGGGTCAGAGACCCTTTGGCCGCCAAGGTGTCCAGCGGACGGGAATGTCCATCAGCTGCGGGTCGCGGGAAAGGTCGTTGGGGTTGGTGCCGGGTGCGCCTTCAGGAACTGGAAGGCCCATGGCAGCGTAATGGCGGACCCAATAAGGGAGGATTTCTCCGTCGGGTCCTTTGAAAGTCATGGGAATCGCGGAGAAAACGGGTGCGCCGGCGGAATCCCGGAAACATTCATATATCAGTTCGCTGCAGTAAAGGGTGCTGTCACCGGGGGCGAAAGCGAAATCGTAGGAGCGGCCGGCCAGGGCCCGCGCCCGGCGGAGGACGTCCCGGGTGTCAATGTCCCTGCGGAGGCGGCGGACGGTGACCCTCGGCCTTCCCTCCGCATCCCGGGCCGATTCCTTCAGGAATTGGCGAAGGGGCGTACGGACGACGCCGCCCTGGGGAGTCGCTTCCCAAACTCCGCCCATCCAGCTTCCGTCCAGGATTCCCACATGCGAGTAATTCCCGGATGTGGCGGTTTCGATGGCCTCGCTCATTCCGCCTTCGGACACCTGGAAAAGAAGATCCCCGGCCCGGAGGGAACAGGGACGGTGCAGGAGGGCGGCCGCAGCGGCGGCCAGCGCAAGAACGGCAAGGATGAAGACAGGACGTCGCATAAACAGAAAACGCCGCAGTCTGCGGCGCCTTGGTACTGGGTAGGAGAATCGAACTCCTATTGCGAGATTGAGAATCTCGAGTACTAACCGTTATACGAACCCAGCGGTTGGGAGTACAAAGGTACTGCTTTTTTCCGGAATTCCAAATTTTTATTTCAAAAACACGAAAAAAACGGCCATGACCAGGCAGATGAAGGCGGCGATATGGTTCCACTGGATAGGCTGCCCCTTGAACAGGAAGGTCACGATGACCGTGAAGATGGTCAGGGAGATGACTTCCTGGATGACCTTGAGCTGCATCAGGTTGAAGGGCCCGCCATTGCCCTGGAAGCCGATCCGGTTCGCCGGGACGGTGAGGCAGTATTCGAAGAAGGCGATGCCCCAGGAAAACAGGATGATGAGGATGAGCGGCCAGCCCGTGGAGATTTTCATCTCCTGGAGCTTGAGATGCCCGTACCACGCGAACGTCATGAAAACGTTCGAAAACACGAGCATGATGACAGTCCAGATGCCTTGCTGCATAATCATTTTTGGATTTGGGGCGCAAAATTAATACTTTTGCAGGATAAAACAATCGTATGACACTCATTAAATCCATATCCGGCATCCGCGGCACCATCGGTGGCGCACCGGGCAACGCCCTCACCCCTGTTGACATCGTCAAATTCACGGCCGCTTATGCCGCCACCCTTCCGCAGCGGAAACCGAACCCCAACGGAACCCGCTACAAGGTCGTCGTCGGAAAGGATGCCCGCCTGTCCGGCGACATGGTGGAGCAGCTCGTCGTGGGCACTCTCGTGGGCTGCGGCATCGACGTCGTCAAATGCGGCTTTGCCTCCACCCCGACCACCGAGATGGCCGTCCTCTTTGCGGAGGCCGACGGCGGCATCATCCTGACCGCCAGTCACAATCCGCGACAGTGGAACGCCCTGAAGCTCCTCAACGACAAGGGTGAATTCCTCACCGCCACCGAAGGACAGGCCGTGCTGGACCTGGCCGCGGCGGAGGACTTCTCCTTTGCCGAGGTCGATGATCTGGGAAGCATCGAAGAAGAGGATTTCACGGACAAGCACCTGGACGCCGTCCTGGCGCTTCCGGCCGTGGATGTGGAAGCCGTGAAGGCCGCCCACTTCACCGTAGTGGTGGATGCGGTCAATTCCGTGGGCGGGATCATCATGCCGCGCCTGCTGGAGCGGCTGGGCGTGAAGTGCATCGGCCTGAACTGCAACCCCACGGGCGAATTCGCCCACAATCCGGAGCCCCTTCCTGCGAACCTCGTGGACCTGTGCCAGACGGTCGTCCGGGAAAAGGCGGACCTGGGTGTCAGCGTGGACCCGGACGTGGACCGGCTCGCCTTCATCTGCGAGAACGGGGAACCGTTCGTGGAAGAGTACACCCTCGTGAGTGTCGCCGACTACCTCTGCGGCCTGGCCGAGAAAGAGGGGAAACCCATCGCCACCGTCTCCAACCTCTCCTCCACCCGGGCCCTCCGCGATGTAACGGAGGCCCATGGCGGGACCTATTACGCTTCGGCCGTCGGTGAAGTCAACGTGACCACCCTGATGCACGAAGTGGGGGCCCTCATCGGCGGCGAAGGTAACGGAGGCGTCATCTATCCGGCCATCCACGCCGGTCGTGACGCGATGGTGGGCGTCGCCCTCTTCCTGTCGAACCTGGCCCATAAGAAGCTGACGGTCAGCGAGCTCAAGAAGACCTATCCGCAGTATTCCATCGCCAAGAACAAGATCCAGCTCAGCGACCCGGCCCTCATCGACCGGATCCTTTCCGAGCTCAAGAAGATCTATGCCGACGAGAACATCAACGACATCGACGGCGTCAAGATCATCTTCGAGGCCAAGAAGCAGTGGGTCCACCTGCGCAAGTCCAACACCGAACCCATCATCCGCATCTATGCCGAGGCACCTACGATGGAGGAGGCCGAAGCCCTCGCCCAAGAGGTGATTACCGTGGCACAGCGCATCATCGGATAATGTTCTCCTTCCGCACGACCCCCCTCGAAGACCAGCTGGACCGTACCCTGCACGAAGGCAAGGTCGGCTGTTTCTGTACCCAGAATTGCTGGGACACGGCCCGGACCCGCTGGATGTACGACATTTTCCGCGACCGGGGCAACCTGGAAGTGGTCTTCTCGCCCCGCGATGCCGAGCTGACGCCGGGGACGAACCACATCGACTTTGACCTGGAACGCCTCCAGGGCCTGAACGCCGTCGTCGTGGAGATCCAGGACGTGGGCGTCCGCTATTTTAATTATACGAAGGACGTGATGCGCCTGATGGAGATGCTCACCCTGCTGGGGGAGGACGCTCCGTCGCTGTACGTCGTGGACCACATCAACCCTTCCGGCCGCGTGGTGGAAGGCACCATCCCTTCCGTGGTGGGTGAAATGTTCGTTCCGAAGGTGGCGCATCGGCATGGACTCACGCTCGGGGAACTCGTGAACCTGTACGCTTCCGAGATCGGCGCGAAGTTCCCCATCCACATCATCTCGGCCCGGGCGACGGATTCCAACCGGCAGCTCCTGCCGTGGACCATCGCACCGGCGTCGGACATCCCGGGCCTGTTCAGCTCCTACCTGTACAGCGGCGGCGGCCTGTGGAACAACACGTCCGTTACCCCGGGCATCGGCACGGCGCGTCCCTATGAATATATCGGCGCTCCGTTCGTGCGTCCCGGCCTGCCCGTGGACCTTCCCGTCGTGGAAGGGGCGCTGATGCGTCCGTGCTCGTTCACCCCGGCGGCCGGCAAGTATGCCGGCGAGCGCTGCCAGGGCTTCCAGATCATGCTTTCTCCGGGCGAAGACTACCATAGCCTCATGCACACCCTCCGCCTCATGCGCTGGTTCACGGAGCATTACTCGGCCTTCGAGTTCGAGGATGCCTTCTGGACCAAGCTGGCGGACCCGGTGCTGGAGGAATATCTCCGCGGCCGCATCCCCTTCGACGTCGCCCGGGAGCACATCAAGCTGGAAGAGCAGAAGTGGATCCGCAAGGCCAAGCGCTATCTTCTGTACGATGACCAGCCGTATCGCATGAAATAATTTGGATTTATCGCAAAAGATTTCTACCTTTGCGGTCCAAAATTGTATACAATTTAAGTTTTACGTAAAATGAAGAAAGGAATCCATCCCGAAACCTACCGTCTTGTAGCTTTCAAGGATATGTCGAATGACACCATCTTCGTCACCCGTAGCTGCGCCCCTTCCAAGGAGACCATCGAGGTCGAAGGCGTTACCTACCCGCTGGTGAAGCTGGAGATTTCCAACACTTCCCACCCGTTCTACACGGGCAAGGTGAAGCTCGTTGACACCGCCGGTCGCGTCGATATGTTCTACCAGAGATACAAGAACCGCAAGAAGTAAGTTCTTTCGGATCAAAAGGTTACAAGAAGTCCCGCTCGATAGAACGGGACTTCTTCGTTTCTATCCCAGCATCTTCAGGATCTGCTTTTCCGTCGCCTCGGGAGCGATTTCCCGGACATGGGTCACCAGGCGCTCCAGCGACTCGGCAGGGGAGTGGCCGACCTCCAGCGTCCGCGGCTCGCCGAAAGGGAATCCTCCCGGTCCGGGGATGGCATCGATGCAGAATAATGATTCCGGCGAGCAGAAAGACGACACTTGCCAACCGTTGTAGTGCAGGTCCGGACCCCGATAGACGCGGGTGATGTCGCCGGTGACGACGCGGCACTGCATCTGGAGGCGGGTCATGAGGGCGTCGGCCGCGCTCTTCTTGACATCCAGCAGTTTGCGGATGTCCCGGATGGAGATGCTGCCTTGCCCTTCCATCAGCGCCAGGACGCGCTGCTGTTCTTCCGTGGGCGCGTACTTGGGCAGGCTCCGCCGATAATTCATCAATTCGGCATACCACTGCACCGTGGCAAATGCCGCCTTCCCGCCCCAGAGGAACTTCCCGTAGGCGATGTCGCCGCTTTGGACGGAGAAGATCTTCCAGTCCCAGGGACCCAGTAAACCGTCCTCCCCGTCGAACCAGAACTCCCGCGGGGTACGTTCTTCGATGGAGTACCCGGGAATGGGATTCTCAAAAAAAGGGACGATGCCCAGCTCCTCGATGGTGCCGTACATCGTCTCGGGGGATGTGACTGTCAGGGAGTTCCCTGTCTTGGGTACGAAGATGGACATGCCGTTATCTCCTGTAAGGACGCCTTCCGCCGCCCATGCCCGGACCGAAGCACCAGCTCAGGCCGAAGGCGACGTGCGAGTACTTGCCGCCGCTGTTCACGTACCACTGGTACTGGACGGACATCCGCACCCGTTCGAACAATTCCACGCCGGCGCGGGGGCTGATCACGAGGGAATGGGTCCAGTCGGACCCGCCGGCAACCGTGTTCTTCTCATACCCGAATCCGGGGCCGATCCCGATCCCGAAATAGGGATTGAATCCGGCGTAGGGAAGCATCTTGAAATCCGTCATGACAAGCGGCGCCCCCTGCCAGAACCACAGGTCGTCTCCGTACTTATTGGCGGTGTCATACGAGAGCGAGCCCTTTCCGAAGGTGGTGGAAAGCTGCAGGCCCATGTCCACGTACGGGCTCAGCCCCACGCGGTATTCGCCGAAGAAACCCACGCGGTCAGGCCGGTAGGGCTTGATGCCGTTCACTTCGCGCGTGGTGAAATGGTTCAGGGTGACGCCGAACTCGAAGACCCCGTCCTGCATATAACCGACGCCGGGACCGGGACGGTGACCGGACCCGTAGCCGGGGCCGTATCCGTAGCCGGGCCTTCCGTAATGTCCGGGGCCGTACTGGGCAAAGGCCGTCATCCCGAGGGCCAGTGCGACGAGGGTGATCAGCAATCTTTTCATGGCGAAATCGTTTTTTCCCCGTGAAATACAAAAAGCAAGCCAGTCTGGTGAGGGACTGGCTTGAAGTCTGAAAGAGGGTTTTCCTAGAGCATGAGGGCGGCCATCACGGCGCCGACCAGACCCAGAATCGCGTAGAATTCAGGAAGAGCGGCGTAGATGAGGGTGTTCACCATCACGTTGTGTCCCTGGGAGATGCCCACGATACCGTTGGCGCAGACCTGGCCCTGACGGATACCGGAAATCATGCACACCAGTCCCACGCTCAGTCCTATACCGAACACCAGCGGGCCGGCCACGGCGGCCTTGTTCATCAGCATGAAGAAGGCGACGAAGCCGTAGATACCCTGCGTGGACGGGAGGGCGGAGAGAATCATGTAACTACCGGAGGATTCCGGCTTTTTCTTGAGAGCGCCTTCAGCGGCATTGCCGGCGATGGTGGTGCCGATGGAAGAACCGATTCCCGACAGCGCCAGCACGAGGCCGAGTCCGAGATAACCTAAAATGAGTTCCATAATGATTGGTTTTTTATTTTGTTATTGTTTCTTAAGCGGATTATAGTTGCGTCCGGCGGCTTCGTAGCCGGAATTCTTGAAGAACTCCAGGAAGTTCAGACGAAGCGGGTGGACGAAGGCACCGAGCACGCACATGGCGATGTTCAGGGTGTGTCCCACGATGACGATCAGCAGGAAGGGAATCCACATCGCCCAGTTGCTTCCGTCGCCCAGGATCATGGCTCCAATGCTGTTGAAGGCCATTCCGAGCATGCTGCCGGCCAGGCCGAGGGCATAGAGTCGAAGGTAACTCAGTACGTCACCCAGAAGTCCGGAAGCCATGTTGTAGGTGTCCCAGAGGCCGGAACCGATGTTGATGAGCGGATTCCTGTGGATGTTGTTCAGGACGAAGATTCCCAGGCAGGAAAGGACGCCCAGCACGATGATGACCCACTTGGTGGCAGCCTTGTCCAGCACGCCGGTGAGGGCGAATGCCGCTACGGCGACCCCGCCCACGATGAGCAGCGTCCAACCCCAGGTTCCCAGGGATTCCTTGAACCCTTTGGTCTTGGTCTCTTCGATCGTCTTGACGATCATGGCCAGGGAAATGTGGAGGACACCCACCACCAGCGCGAGAACCATGGTTCCGTCGTAGCCTGCGATCTTGGAAGGCAGGAACGGGAAGCCCTGGAAGATGCTCCATTGGGAGATGTCCACGGAGAAGAACGTGTGGAACAGGAAGCCGATGACGGTGGTCGCAGCCCCGAGGGTCACGACCAGCGGGAAGAAACTCTTGAAACTGTCCACCTTCTTGAGCAGCAGGCCGATGACAATCAGGATGAGTCCGTAACCGGCATCGCCCATGCAGAAGGCGAAGAACAGCAGGAAGAAGACGGCGATGAAAGGCGTGGGGTCGAAGCCGTTGTAGGCCGGACGGCCGTACATGTCGGTGAGGACCTCGAACATCTTCACGAACTTGTTGTTGCGGAAGCTGATGGGCGGATTGTCCTCCACCGCGGCCGCTTCCTTGAAGTAGTATTCGCCGGTCGCGTCCAGGGCCTTGGTTACGGCCTCCTCATCCTCTGCGGGCGCGTAGCCAACGAGGGTGACGAGGGTGTTCTCCGCCGCGGGGACGGCGGCCTGGGAAGCGAGATACAGGTCCAGGTCGGAGAGATTCCGCCGGGCCGCGTTCTCGATCTTTCCGCGCACGTCCTTCACGCCGGCGAGGACCGCCTTCTCCCGGTCGATATTGGCCTGGAGGGTGGCGATGCGCGTCTGGATGTCGGTGACGCTGGCCTTGGGGCCGCGCTTGAGGGCGTCCGGAAGCGGGTCTTCGCCCACGACGACGTAATAGACCTTTCCGTCCAGCTCATTGACGACCGAGAGGGCGTACTGGTCGACCCATTCGGCCTTGAAGGCCTTGGCGGGGGTGATATGGAAATGGACCGGAATCCCGGCGTCTTCCACTGCACGGAGCTTGTCGCGGTCATACTCGCCCCAGGGCTCGCTCGCAGCCGCTTCCTTTTCGGCGGCCTGGAGCGCTTCCTCGAGTTCGGCGAGATGGTCCAGGGCGGCTTTCGCCACCTCTTCCGGGTTGCCGGTAACGGCGGTGTGCGCGAGGCCCTCCGGAATCTCCACCTTGTCCAGGGACTGCAGCAGGGCGTGCTTCCGCTCCGCGTCCGCAAGGATGGCGGCGGACTTGTCGTCGATCGGCTTCACGCTGCGGGTAATGTCCACGAGGCCGATTTCCTGGAGCTTCTCCAGGAGGCCTTCCTGGTCCCCCTTCAGGAGGATGAAGGAGTATTTGGTCATCGGGGCAATCATGACGCCGAGGCCTCCTCCTCCTCTTCCTCCGCCGCGTGGCGCTGCTTGACGATCTTCTGGGATGCCTTGGAGAGGTTCTCCTCGTCTTCCATGTACCGCTTGATCTTGCGGATGGCCTCCTGGTAGCCCGGAATCTGGACCTTCTCGTAGAGGTTCACCTTCTGGGTGGTCTTCTTCCGCTGGTAGTCCAGGATGCGGGCCTTCTCCTTATAGACCTCCGACTCGATGCCGAGCCGGGAGAGTTCCTTGAGGATGGCCACGCCGTCGGCGTACCAGGCGGGTTTGGTGAAGGCGTTGAACGGGCGGATCTCGTATTTGATTTCACCGAGGGCCGGTGTCTTCACGCCCGCGACCTTCGCCGTGTACAGGTCCACGTCGGTGATGGCCACGAGCCCGGGATCGAATTCGTTCCAGAGGGCGGCGAGATAGTCGTAACGGTTCAGGGCGGCTTCCAGGTCGGCAATAAGACGGTCGCTCTCCTCCTTGGCCTTCCGCACCTCCAGGCGCAGGGCGCTCTCCTTGTTCTGAAGCGTAGGGAGCGCCTTCTGCCGGACCTTGAGCTGCTTGCCCAGTTCGTTCAGCGAGGTTTTATTGTATTGAAACTTGACAGCCATAGAAAGCTATTTCTTCCAGTATTTGTCGATAAGGGCCTGCTTGATGCCGGTCTCGGCCGGGCTGAAGTACTTCGCGAAGAGTTTCCAGGCGGTGTCCAGCATCTCGGTGATGGTGATGTTGACGTCGATGGCGAGGAGCTCGCGGGCGTAGTCCTTCGCGTAGGAGAGGCAGCGGAGGTCGTAGTCCGACAGGTCGAAGCCGTTCTCCAGCTTGGTCTTCGCGTTCTGCGCATCGGCATACAGGCGGACGGAGGCGTTCATGACCTGGGAGTGGTCCTCGCGGGTCTTCTTGTTCTGGACGAGCTGCTTGAGTCGGCTCAGGGAACGGAACGGGTCGATGATGACCTTGCCGGTGTCGGAATCGGCCCTGAGGAACAGCTGGCCTTCGGTGATGTAACCTGTATTGTCCGGGATGGCGTGGGTGATGTCGCCGTCGTTCAGGGTAGTCACCGCGATGATGGTGATGGATCCTTCGGTCGGGAGCTGCACGGCCTTCTCGTAGATCTTGGCGAGGTCGGAGTACAGGGAGCCTGGCATGGAGTCCTTGGACGGGATCTGGTCCATACGGTTGGACACGATCGAGAGGGCGTCCGCGTACAGGGTCATGTCGGTCAGGAGCACCAGGACCTTCTCATTCTTGTCCACGGCGAAGTACTCGGCGGCCGTCAGGGCCATGTCCGGCACCAGAAGGCGCTCCACCGGAGGATTCTCCGTCGTATTGATGAAGCAGATGATCTTGTCCAGCGCGCCGGCGGCCTCGAAGGAGTGCCGGAAGAACAGGTAGTCGTCGTTGGAGAGGCCCATGCCGCCGAGGATGATCTTGTCCACGTCGGCGCGGAGGGCCACATCGGCCATCACCTGGTTGTAGGGCTGGTCCGGGTCCGCGAAGAACGGGATCTTCTGGCCGGACACGAGGGTGTTGTTCAGGTCGATGCCGGCGATGCCGGTCGGGATGAGCTGGGAGGGCTGGCGGCGCTTGTACGGGTTCACGGACGGACCGCCGATCTGGCGCTCCTCGCCTTCGATCTCGGGACCGCCGTCGATCGGATGGCCGTAGGCGTCGAAGAAACGCCCGGCAAGCTGGTCGGAGACCTTGAGGGTGGGCGGTTCACCGAGGAAGGTGACCTCGGCGTTCGTGGGAACGCCTTCGGTACCGGAGAAGATCTGGAGGGTCACGAGCTCGCCCTTGACGCGCACGACCTGGGCGAGTTTGCCGGCCACCACGGCCAGTTCGTCGTTGGAGACGCCCTTCGCACGGAGCGAGACCGTCGCCTTGGTGATGGCTTCCAGCTGGGTATAGACTCTTTGGTATGCTTTCGTTGCCATATGCTTATGCGATCATTTTGTCCACGGTTTCACGGTAGGCGGCGAAGGTCTCGCTCTGGAACTCGGAGTAGTTCATCTGGCGGAGCGTATTGATGAGGTCCTTGAAGAAGGCGCGGCACTTCTCGAAGTCCTCGAACTCGTAATCCTTGCTGCAGATGTCCAGCACGAGGTCCAGCATGTAGCGCTGGCGCTCGATGGGGCACAGGGCGTCGATGGCGTCGAACGCATCCTGCTGCAGGATGACGAAGTCCACGAGCTCGGACTTCCAGAAATTCACGTGGTAGCTCATCGGCACGCCGTCGTCGCCGAGGATGTTGATCTGCTCGCTGGCTTCCTTGCCGCGGCGGATGAGGTTCTTCGCGGTGCGGACCTTCTCCACCCAGCCGGGCTCGACGGTCCGGTCCAGGTATTCGGCGATTTCCGGATATTCCAGGTACTTGGAGTAGGAATCCAGCGGGGAGACGGCCGGGTAGCGCTTCTGGTCGGCGCGGCTCTGCTCGAGGGCGTAGAAGCAGCGGGCGGCCTTCTTCGTGGACTCGGTCACGGGCTCCTTGAGGTTACCGCCGGCGGGGGAGACCGTCCCGATGAAGGTGACGGCACCGCGCTCGCCGTTGTTCAGGATCACCATGCCGGCGCGGGAGTAGAAGTTGGAGATGATGGAGGAAAGGTCCACCGGGAACGCGTCGGCGCCCGGGAGCTCTTCCATACGGTTACTCATCTCACGGAGGGCCTGGGCCCAGCGGGAGGTGGAGTCCGCGAGCAGGAGGCACTTCAGGCCCATCGCCCGGTAGTACTCGCAGATGGTCATCGCGGTATAGACGGAGGCCTCACGTGCGGCGACCGGCATGTTGGAGGTGTTGCAGATGATGGTGGTACGCTCCATCAGGTGACGGCCGGTGTGCGGGTCGATGAGTTCCGGGAACTCGGTGAAGATTTCCAC
>DETL01000031.1:44748-87359 GCA_002361625.1 Bacteroidales bacterium UBA3289
ATTTCCACGACCTCGTTGGCACGTTCGCCGCAGGCCGCCATCACGATGACGTCGGCGTCGCCCTGCTTGGCGATGGCGTGCTGGAGGACGGTCTTGCCGCAGCCGAACGGACCGGGGATGAAGCCGGTGCCGCCTTCGGCGATGGGGTTCAGGGTGTCGATCACCCGGACGCCCGTCTCCATGATGCGGTCGGGACGCGGCTTCTCGCGGTAACCCTTGACGGCCACCTTGACGGGCCATTTCTGGGTCATCGTGACATTGACGTCTTCTCCCTCGGCGTTGGTGAGGACGGCGATGACGGTATCCACGTTGTAGGATCCTTCCGGTTTGACGGATTTGACGGTGTAATCGCCCTTGAAAGCGAACGGGACCATGATCTTGTGGGGCAGCCAGCCTTCCTTGACCTCGCCCAGCCAGTCGGCCGCGACGACCTTGTCGCCGGGTTTCGCGATGGGCGTGAAATCCCAAAGTTTTTCACGGTCCAGGGGGTCGGTGTACTCGCCGCGCTTCAGGAAGACGTCCTGCATGGTGGTGAGGTCGTTCTGCAAGCCGTCATAGACGCTGGACAGCAGGCCGGGACCCAGGGTGATCTCCAGCATCCGGCCTTCGAACTCCACCTTGTCGCCGCCCTTGAGGCCGCGGGTGCTTTCGAACACCTGCACGGAGGCGTTTTTCCCGTTCACCTTGATTACCTCGGCCATCATCTTGACGCCGCCCAGGTCGATGTAGCAGATCTCGTTCTCGGCCACCGGTCCGTCCACCAGGACGGTCACCAGGTTCGAGACGATCCCCGTAACAATACCTGTAGTTTTCATTGATTCTATCTTTAATTGTTTATTGTTCAGTGTAATTGACTCCCTTGAAGGTGCCGCGGACCTCCTGGACGAGGCGGCGGAACTGCTCGCGGCCCACTTCTTCGTCCAGCGCCAGCCAGCGGTTCACGATGTGCAGCTTGGCGATGTAGGCGAGGACGGCCTCGATGTCGAAGTAGTGGAAGACGGACAGGCTGTCCACCTTCTCCCAGAGGATGTCGTCCAGGCCTTTCTCCCGCGTGACGAGGTCCTCGCCGGCGAGGATGGAATCCACCTTCTGCTCCTCCTCGAACTCGCCGCCGGTGAAGCGGAAACCGTCGATGTCCACGTCGGCGGCGTCCGGATCCTCGCCCGTCATGACGTCCATGTCCGGCTCCCGGCCCAGCTGGGCGTTCAGGTAGCGGACCTTGGCGTTGCGGAGGTTGAGGTCGAACCGGAAGTATTCGCGGAGGAAGCGGTTGCGGCTCCGGAGCGCCTCGGCATAGAAGTCCGGGGTGAGTTCCTTGTCGCTGAATCCCTTGAGGAGGAAGTCCACGAGGGCGGCGTCCTTCTCGTCCAGGTCCCGTTTGATCTCGGCGATGACGGAGTTGAATCCGCCGCCGTCCGCGTACTTGAAGTCCGCGGTCAGGAAGGGGAGACTGGCGATGATATACTCGTAGTTACTCATGCCCTTATCCGAACAGAAGCTTCTTCGTCGCAGGACGCAGATAACCGCCGATGAGGTCCTTGAAGGTCTCGTCGGTCAGGCTCACGAAATAGCCGCCATCCTTGGGACCGATCTTGAATCCGCCCGTGACTTTCTTGGAGAAGGAGGCTTCCACACCCTTGCCGATGATCTTGCCGAGCTCGCTCTTCACGAACGGCTCCAGACCGGCCTTCAGGGATTCGGGAAGGACGAGGGCGAGGTCGGCCGGCTCTTCGGCGGAGAATTTCTGCGCCACGGCGGTGATGATGCCCTTGACGTATTCCTCGCTGGTGAGGGCATTCTCGACGGCCGTGTCGGCCATCTTGGTGACGATGAGGTTCTCGATGTCGGAACGAGTGGCCTGGACGGACTGTCCGGCGGCCATCTTCACGTCTCCCTCCACCTTGACCTTGTAGTCGTCGGCCTCCTTGCGGGCCTTCGCGAGGATGGCTTCAGCCTCCTCCCGGGCCTTTTTCACGATCTCTTCCGCTTCGGAGAGGGCCTTCTGGAGAACGGCTTCCCCTTCCTGTTTTCCTTTCGCGAGGCCTTCGTCGTAGAGCCTCTGGGTGAGTTCCTGGAGTTTGTCCATATCAATGATTCAGTGTTTTGTTAATAGCCGGTTTACAATTTGACAAAGTTAGCAAAAAAATGCGTGAACCCCAAAGGGGTTCTTTTGCAAAACCTCTAATGTGAAAGTTGTTTCCTCGGAAATGACGGTAAAACCCGTTACTTAGATCTCCGACAGTTCCAGCCAGCGCATCTCCTTTTCGTCCAGGAGGGACTGCAGTTCGCCGTAGCGGGTGGAGGCTTCCTGAAGCTGGACGGGGGAGAGGGTGCCGCTGGAGAGTTTTGCTTCCAGGTCGGCCTTCTCGGCTTCCAGGCGGGGAATTTCTTCGTCCAGGGCCTTGAGTTCCTGCTGCTCTTTCCAGGTGAGCTTGCGCTTGGCAGGCGACTTGACGCGCTCCACGACAGGCTTGTCCGGCTTCTGGGCCACCTTCTGCTGGGCTTCGTAGTCCTTGATGAAGGTGCGGTATTCGGTGTAGTTGCCGATGAAGTCCTTCACGACGCCGTCGCCGCAGAAGACGAAGAGGTGGTCCACCAGGCGGTCCAGGAAATGGCGGTCGTGGGAGACGATGATGAGCGAGCCCTTGAATTCCAGCAGGTATTCCTCCAGGATGTCCAGGGTGACGATGTCCAGGTCGTTCGTGGGCTCGTCCAGGATGAGGAGGTTGGGCTGCTGCTTGAGGATCGTGAGGAGGTACAGGCGCCGCCGTTCGCCGCCGGAGAGGCGTTCCACGGGGTTCATCCACATGTCGTGCGGGAAGAGGAACCGGCCCAGCAGGTGCGTGTCGCCGATGGTGTCCATCACCGTCTGTCCGGGCTTGAACTGCATCCCGGCCTGGTGGTAATAGCCGATCTTCAGGGATTCGCCCCGGTCGATGATCCCGTCCAGGGTGCCGCCCATCGACGGGTTCCAGCCGCCGGTGAGGAGGTTGAGGAACGTCGTCTTTCCGGCCGCGTTCCGTCCCACGATCCCCACGCGCTCATACCGCTGGAAATTGTAGGTGAAATGGCTCAGGTAGCATTTGTCCTCCCACCAGAAGGAGACGTCCTTGCAGTTGATGACCTTGTTCCCGAGATAGGTGCTCTTGACCTGCATCTCGGTCATATCGACCTGTTTGGAAACGTAAGTATCCTCCGCCCGTTCCTTCAGCTCCCAGAAGGCCTGCTTGCGGTATTTGGCCTTGCCGGTGCGGGCGCAGGGTGTGGCGTGCATCCACTCGAGTTCGCGCCGCAGGACGTTCCGGACCTTGTCCGTCTCCGCGTTGTAATTGTCGATCCGCTCCTGCCGCTTCTCCAGGAAGTTCATGTAGTCCCCCCGGTAAATGTACACCTGCCCCCGGTCCATCTCCATGACCGTGTTGCACACGCGGTCCAGGAAATACCGGTCGTGGGTGACCATGAACAGGGTGCTCCGTTCGTGCTTGAGCCGCTGCTCCAGGAACTCGATGGCGTCGATGTCCAGGTGGTTCGTGGGCTCGTCCATGATGTAGAAATCGGCCTCCGAGGCCAGCATTCGGGCCAGGGCGACGCGCTTGACTTCGCCGCCGGAGAGGTCCTTCATGGGCTTGTCCCAGTCCGTCAGGGAGAACTGCGTCAGGAGCCGCTGCACCCGCCGCTCGTACTCCCACAGATGCTCCTGGTCCAGGTGGTCGGTCCACTGCCCCGAATCGTCCATGATCTGCCGAAAGATGGACTTCTCGGGATCGTAAGCGTATTCCTGTTCCAGGAAAGCGATCCGTATATCCTTGAGAAAGAGGATCTTCCCGCCGCTGTCGGACTTGTCCTTGCCGGCGAGGATCCTCAGGAGGGAAGTCTTTCCGGTCCCGTTAGGCGCGATGAGCGCCACCTTGTCGCCTTCATTGATATTGAAGTCGATGTGCTCGAACAGCACCTTGGGACCGTACGACTTGGATATGTTCTCGATTTGCAGGTAGCTTGCCATGACCTGCAAAGATACGCATTTTATTTGAACAGCATCGGGGCCATCTCGTAGAGGCAGCGGCGCCAGGTGAGGAATTCGTGGGCCGTGCCTTCGGAGACGTAGCCCTTGGCGTTGAAACCGGCGGCCTGGAGCTTGGCGGCGGATTCCCGGATCATGTCGGGGTTCTCCTTGCTGCCGCAGCCCACGAAGATGCCTTTCACCTGCTTCGGGTCCTTGATCTCCTCGGGCAGGTAGATACCGCCGCTCATGAGGCCGTAATAGGCGAACATTTCCGGACGTTCCAGCGTGATGGCGTGCGTTTCCATGCCGCCCATGGAGAGGCCGGCCATGGCGCGCTTCTCCTTCTTCGCGATGGTGCGGAAGTGGGAATCGACATAGGGGACCAGTTCGTCACAGAGGACGTGCTCGAAGTCATGGAAGTTGAAGTTGCGGAGGCCGCCGATCTTCACGTCGTTGGTCATGCCGTAGGTCATCACGACGATGAACGGTTCGATCTTCCCCTCGGCGATGAGGTTGTCCATGATCAGGTTCGCATGGCCCTGGTTCCACCAGGCGTACTCGTTCTCGCCCCAGCCATGCTGCAGGTACAGCACGGGGAACTTCTTCTTTCCATCGTACTGCGGCGGGGTATAGACATAGGCCTGGCGTGTCTGCTTCGTGCTTTCGGACCAGAAGAGGACCTGCTGGACATTGCCGTGGGGCACGTTCTTCAGGGCGTAGAAGTCCGCGTCGTGGGCAGGGACCTCGATGCCGCTTTCCCAGCGGGTGGAGCCGAAGAAGTTCTGCGTGCCGGGATCGTTGAAAACGCCTCCGTCGACAGTGAGGTGATAGTAGTGGAAGCCCTCGTCCTCAGGCGCGGCAGTCGTACCGGTCCAGTAGCCGTCGGCATCCTTATGCAGGACGGTGCCGCCGCCGATGCCGGCGATGACGGACGTGGCCTTGGGCGCATAGACTTTGAAGCGGACGTAGCGCTGGGAGTTCACCATCGGGTATTCCTGTCCGGGCTGGTTGAGTTCGCTGGGCCGGAAGTCCTCGAGGATCACGGCGTCGTCCTTTTCCGGGTCGAAGCCCTTGACCGCCAGGTAGGCGCGCTTGGGCTTGTAATTCTCGTCGAAAAGGAGTGGATAGTTGTTCACGCCCAGCCAGGAATCCTTGTCGGAGACGTTCCAGAAGGTGACGCAGTCCACGACGTCCTTATGCTTGCGGAGGACCTTGAACAGGTTCACATACTGGTCCTGCTGCATGGTTTTTTCCCAGTCGGCGATCTTCGCACCGCCCTGGCTGAACCGCAGGGCACCGCCCATGTCGGTGTTCACGCGGACGTCCAGTTCCGTGATGTGGATATGGTCCACGACGGTGGAATACAGCGCGATGGCCTTGTCGATGTCCTCCGCGGAAGGACCGTAGATGTTGTAATGGCCCTGCATGCCGATCCCGTGGACCGGGACGCCGGCGTCCTTCATCCGCTTCACCAGGTTGTAGATGCGCTGGCTCTTGGCGGGTTCGGCGTCGTTGTAGTCGTTGTAAAAGAGGAGGGCGTCGGGGTCGGCCTCGTGGGCATACTCGAAGGCCTTGTAGATGAATTCCTCGCCGGCGATCTTGTACATGGGGGATTCGCGGAGCTCGGGACGGCCGGGCCAGACAGGGCTGTCGGCCACGGCCTCATTCACCACGTCCCAGCAATAGACGATATCCTTGTACCGGTTCACGACGGCCTGGATGTGGTGCTTCATGTTGGCATAGAACTCCTCCTTGGAGAGGAGGTTCCCGTCCTTGTCCTGATACATCCAGGGAGCGATCTGACTGTGCCACATCAGGGTATGGCCGCGCAGCGGGATCTTGTGCGCGCGGCAGAAGTCCGCGATGCGGTCGGCATCCTCCCAGCGGAAGACGCCCTTCTCGGGCTCCGTGGGCTCGGGCTTCATCGCGTTTTCGGCGGTGATGCTGTTGAATTCGCGGAGGACGACGGCGACCTCGCCGGGATTGACGACGTTGTGGTTGTTCACGGCGACGCCGATCTTGAAATAGTCCTTGTAGGCGTCCTTGAGCCCGTCGGTGGGTTCGGGAATCTCACGCTGGCCCCACTGGGCACCGGCAGGAACAAGGCCGATGGAGAGGGCGGATAAGGCGGTAAGCAGCAGTTTCTTCATCGTGAAGGTTTTTTGTTCTTGGGCGAAGATAGTCCATCCCCGGCAGATACACAACCGGCCCGGCCCCCGAAACCCGTTTCGGGCTTAAATTTGAAAGCATTTGATACGGTTTTGAAACTGCCGGCGGTTTGCGGGGGAATGGAAAATGGTGTATTTTTGCAACCGATATGACTATTCCGACCGAACGTCATCCTTTCGACCCCTTCCTGCCGGAGGGCGCGAAAGTCCTTTTCCTGGGCAGTTTCCCGCCGCAGCCCAAGCGGTGGTCCATGCCCTTTTTCTACCCGAACTGGACCAATGATTTCTGGCGGATCTGCGGCCTGCTGTACCACGGGAACAAGGACTGGTTTGCCGTGCCGGGGGAGAAACGCTTCGACATGGACCGGGTGCAGGCGTTCTGCCGGGAGGAGGGCATCGCCCTCTACGACACGGCCTGCGCCGTCCGCCGGCTGCAGGACAACGCGTCCGACAAATTCCTGGAAGTGGTGGAGGCGACGGACATCCCGGCCCTGCTGGCCCGGATCCCTTCGTGCAAAGCCGTCGTCACGACCGGACAGAAGGCGACCGACGTCATCGTCGGGACCTTCGGATGCGACGAGCCCCCGATGGGCGGCTCGGTGCCGCTTTCCATCGGAGGCCGTACGCTCGCCTTCTGGCGGATGCCTTCCACCTCCCGGGCCTATCCGGCGCCGCTGGAGCGGAAAGCCCGGGCGTATAAGACCCTGTTCGACGCTATTTGAACAGCCGCTGGGCGAAGAGGGTGAGGTACACCCGCCAGTTGCGCCAGATGTGTCCGCCGTCGGACTCGTAGTACTCGCAAGGGTATCCTTTCTCGTCGCAGTAGTTCTTGAGGATCAAGGAGTTCTTCTTTACGCCGTCGTCCTTGCCCACGCCGATCCAGAAGAGTTTCGGCTTGGCTGCGAAAAGGGCTTTGAGGGCCGGATCGTCCTCGCCCTGGGGAACGACGACACCGGAGAACTGGCCGATGTAGCCGAAGGTCGTCGGATAGTGGCGGGCGAGGGCGGAGGACTGGCGTCCGCCCATCGAGAGGCCGGCAACGGCCCGGTACGCCGCTCCCTTCTTCACGCGGTAGTGGCTCTCCACGTACTTGATGATGTCCGGGAAGCTGTTCTCGATCTCGATGGTGGAATCGGACCGGCTGTTCGCCATCGTGGGCTGGAACATGTTCACGGCGGCACCCGGGGCGGCCCGGTTGTAATAGACGCCGTTGGGGATGACGACAATCATCGGCTCCGCCTTTCCCTCGGCGATGAGATTGTCCAGGATCTGGGCGGTGTGGCCGAGTTCCAGCCAGGCGTCCTCGTCTCCGCCGGAGCCGTGCAGGAGGTAGAACACGGGATACTTGGCCTTCGGGCTGTCCTCATAGCCGGCCGGCGTATAGACACTCATCCGCCGCGTGCAGCCCAGCGTCGGGGAGTCGTACCAGACGTGGGACACGTTTCCGTGCGGAGTGTCATGGACCTCGTAATACCAGCCCGCATCGCCCTTCTCGGCGCTCAGGGTGAAGATGTTGGTCCAGGTCGCGATGTCCCGGTTCTGATAGATGTTGGAAGGGTCCATGGTCCGGACGCCGTCCACGATGAAACTGTAGGAATACAATTCGCCCTTCAGGGGCTCCGTGGTGTAGGTCCACAGGCCGTCGCGGCCTTCCTGCATGTCCACCCGACGGACAGGCAGGAAATCGCCCGTCAGCTGGACCGTGATGGCCTTCGGCGCGTAATAGCGGAAGGTGACGGTATTGTCGGCATTGATTTCGGGGGAGACGATGCCCGTTCCCGGCCCCAGCGCCTGTTGGGCCCATGCGGCCGCTCCCATCAGAAGCGCCGCAGCGATGCATAAGGTCCGTTTCATGCTCCAAAGATAAGAAATCGTCTTCAGATTATCGACGGATTCCAGGGGAATATTTGCTATTCCTTCCGCTTCCCCTGGGTGAATTTCCGGTATTCCACCGGGGTCATTCCGGTGAGGCGGCGGAAGGCGGTGAAGAAGTAATCCTCGTTCTCATAGCCCATTTCGTACGCGACCTGCTTGACGGGCCGCGTACTGTTCGTCAGGGCCTCCTTGACCTTGCCCATCTTCACTTCCTGGATGTACTTGGCGGGGGAGAAGCCGGTGTATTCCTTGAAGATGCGGCGGAAGTTGGAATAGCCCATGCACAGCTGCTGCGCCACGTCTTCCGGCGTGATGGTCCGGAACTGTTCGGAGATGAGGATCTTGGCGCGGTTGATCTGGTCGGCGACTTCGGAGAAGGCCTCGTTGCGGCCGTAGAACCAGGCCAGGGAGAGCAGGTGCGCGACCAGGCCGCCCAGGCGCTGCTGAAAACCGGACATCTGCTGCGTGGCGGTGCGGATGGCCTCTTTATAGAGATCGACGATGTCACTCTGCAGGCCGGCATGCCAGACCGGGCGGTTCAGGGAGAAAAAGCCGTTCCGGACCCAGGTGTTCATCTGTCCGCCCTTGAATCCGATCCAGTACTCTTTCCAGCCTGTCTCGGGATCCGGACGGTACGTATGCCATTCGCCCGGGAACAGCAGGAAGAAGCTGCCCTGCCGCACCTGGACCGGATGGGACTGCGTGGCGCTGCGGAACGTTCCCTGTCCCTGCGTGATGTAAAGCAGCTGGTATTCGTCCAGGACGCGCCCGCGTTTCTCGGAAAACAGATAGCGGGAGGGATGGTTGGACGGGGGATAGGGCTCACCGGGGCCCACTTCCTGGAACCCGACCGAGTTCACGGCCGTGCCCCACAGCAGGTCGTTGGGACCCGCGACCAGGTATTTCAGATGGATGGCGTCGTTCATGTCAGTTCGTCTTGTTCACTTGGCTCGGCGGATAGCCGAAATGGTTCTTGAATTCACGGGAGAAGGTGGAAGGGGAGGAGGCGCCCACTTTGTCGGCCACTTCGCCCACCGTCCACGATCCGGTGAGGAGCAGCTGCCGGGCGATGTTCATCCGGTAGGCCGTGGAATAGGCCTTCGGCGTCTCGCCGGTGAGGGCCTTGACCTTGGCATAGAGGCTGCTGTAGCTCATGCACAGGGCGCCGGCCATGTCGTTGACGTCGGCCTCCACGTTGTCCAGGTTGGCATCCAGATAGGCATGGACCTTCTCCAGAAACTCTTTTTCGGAAGGGGAAAGTCGGACTTCTTCCGTCTTTTCCGGGTCCTTCAGGTCGGCCGAGGTCAGGTTACGGATCTTGTCCTGCAGGATTTTCCGGTTCCGCAGGAGACTTTCCACGGCGGCCCTCAGGTAATCCGGGTCGAAGGGTTTCGGGATGTAGGCGTCGGCCCCGGCCTTCATGCCTTCGATGCTGCTCTCGGCATCGGCCTTGGCGGTGAGGAGGATGACGGGGATGTGGTTCCAGTCCGGGTGGGCTTTGATATCCGCGCAGAGGCTGTAGCCGGTCTTTCCCGGCATGATGACGTCGCTCAGGACGAGGTCCGGCAGGCTCAGGGCAAGGTTGTCTTCCGCTTCCAGGCCGTCGGAGGCGAGGATGACGTTGTACCGGTCGCTGAATAGATCCTTCAGGAACATCCGCAGTTCGGTGGTGTCTTCGGCAATCAGGAGGGTCTGCTCCTTGGACAGGTCGCCGGTCCCGGCAAAGATGTCCTGCGGCGCGGAGGCGACGGCTTCGGCTTTGTATTCCGGGTAGGAGGCGGCATCGGCCGGGAAGGTGAATCGGAAGATGGATCCGGCGGGCTGGTTGGGCTCGTAGGTGATCGCTCCGTGATGCAGCCTGGCCAGTTCCTGGGCATAGTTCAGGCCGATGCCGGAGCCCACGGTACCGGACTGTTCCGCGCCGAGCCGTTCGAACCGGTCGAAGATCTTTCCCCGCTTCTCTTCCGGGATGCCGATGCCGTCGTCGATGACGGAAATGATGACCTGCCCGTCCTCCCGCTGGAGCGAAATCCGGATGTGTCCGCCTTCCGGGGTGTATTTCACGGCGTTGCTCACGAGGTTGCCGAAAACCTTGGAGACCTTCTCCGTATCGAAGATTCCGATGCAAGTCTCCGGGAAGTCGGTGGACAGTTCCTGCCCCTTTTCGGAAGCGGCATAGCGGAACATCCCTGCCATGGACTGGAGGAGGGACGTGAGATCGTTCTCCCGGAGCGTAAGCGCTTCCCGGGTATCCCGCCCGGCGCTGGAAAGCAGCTGCTCGGAAAGGGACTGCAGGTGCTCCGCACTACGGCCGATCAGCCCGACGAGACTCTTCTCATGCTCCGGCAATTCGCTCTTTTCCAGCTCCTTGGCCGGTCCGACAATCATGGTGAGCGGCGTCCTGAACTCATGCGAAATGTTGGTCAGGAAGTCGATATGCTGCTGGCCCATCTCTTCGCGCTGCTGGGCGAGCGCCAGGTGGTCCTTCTGCATGCGGTACCGGATGAAGAAGCCGATGCCGCCCAGGATCAGGACCGTTCCCAGCAGCCAGTACAGGGCGATGGCCCAGGGCGCGGCCCAGGGTGCGGGTCGGATGGTGACGGGAAGGTCGATGACGGAGTGGCTCCAGTTCCCGTTCTGTACGCGTACGCGTGCCTGGAAAGAATAATGTCCCGCCGGGAGTTTCGTATAGACGGCGTGCGGAGCGAGGGCCCCGGAATGCCAGTCCGCCTCGTATCCTTCCAGCCGCCAGGCGTAGTTCAGCAGGGATCCGGAATCATAGTCGATCCCGGCGAACCGGAAACTGAGGGTATTCTCGTCGTAGGGAAGGACCAGTCTTTCCGTCCGGGCAGGGACGGCCGCGTCGTTTACCTCAATGGATTCCATCTTCAAGGGCGTATCCTTCTCCGCTGGCCGGAATTCGTCCGGATCCACGATGGTCAGGCCTCCGGATCCGCCGAAATAGACCTTTCCGTCCAGGCCGACGGCACCGGAGAGCAGGTCGTAGAAGCGTCCTTCCCGGTAGCGGCTGTCCTGCATGGCCGTCAGGGTCTTGGACCAGGGGTCGTACCGGGAGAGGTGGGTGGCCGTGGATATCCAGATATAGCCGTCCCGGTCCTGCACCAGGGATTTGATGTCGCCGACCATGACCCCGGAAGCTGTGTCAAAGCGTTCCACCGTCCCGTTCGCTTCGTCGAAATGGATAAGCCCGTCGTTGTAAGTACCCATCCAGAAGGTGCCGTCGCGGGCCATCATCAGGGCGCTGACATTCTTGAACCCCTCGCCGAATGGGATAATGGTCCCGTCCGGCCTCACTTCCAGCAAACCGTCCCTGAGACCGACGATGAAGATGCGCCCGTCGCCCGGGGATGGCATGATGTACGAGAACGGAATGTCCGTGGGGAACCGTTCCTTCGTCCCGTCAGCCTGCACCTTCCGGAGTTCGGTGGAACCGGACAACCAGAGGGTGCCGTTCTTTCCGGGGGAGATGGAGAAAGTACCATCATCGGTCCGGACGGTATTCATCAGATGAGGAACGCCTTCATGAGGAAGGTAACTGGCGACCGTGTTCCCGTCGAACAGGACAACGAGCCGTCCTTCCCTTCCCATGAAAATACCGCCGCAGGAATGATCCGTGTCCTGCCAGACAATCCTTTCCTTCTGCGGTGAAAAACAGCTGAACCGGTCCCCGATCCGCAGCCAGAGGTATCCTTCCGGATCCGCGACCAGGTGACTGATCCGGCGGTCGTCCCCGGCGATTTCCACGGAACGGAACGGCTGCCGGGCCGCCGTGTAGGTCCATCCCTGCTTCGCATCCGCTTCCCAGAGACCGCCGTCCCGGTCTGTGAACCGGACAGGAGCCTCCGAAACCTTTCCCGGAAGCGTATAGGCATCCGCCGGATCGTATCCCAGGACTTCCAGGGTGTTCTTGTCCAGGACGAACCGGCCTGACTTGGAGGAGAAGGCAATCCGGGCACTGTCGGTTTCGGCGATCTGTTCCACCGGGTCGAAGACGGTCGTGTTCAGGTGGTGGAACCGGCCGTCGCGGTACCAGTTGAGGCCGCATTCGGTACCGATCCAGAGCGTTCCCTGCCCGTCCTGGCACAGGGAGAGGATATTGTCGTTGTTCAGGGAGCCTTCCTGTCCGGAAGCGTAGAAAACCGTATAGGTGCTCCCGTTATAGCGGTTGAGGCCCCGGTCCGTACCGAACCAGATGTAGCCGTCCGCATCCTGGGCGATGGCTTTCACGCGGGGATTGGACAGTGTCCGTGCGGAAACGCCCTCCTGCGCCCCGGCCGGAACGGCGGTGAAACAAAGAAAAAGGATTGCTGTCAAAAATAGAAGTTTCCGCATGGTTGGCAATGGTCAGTGCTGCGAATATAAACATGTTTTGCAGATTTTGCAATCTTTTCCCAAGAAATTGCAAAGTATCAATTATTACAATTTGAGAACTTTGCATCGGACCACAAGCCGAATCGATAACCAACAACAACAATAACTCAACCGCTCATGAAAAAGAAACTCTTTCTCCTGGCTGTCGCTCTGATGAGTGCTGTCGCCGCCCTGGCACAGCCGCGTCAGATTACCGGCAAGGTGGCGGACGCCAACGGCGAGCCGCTTATCGGCGTAGGAATCATCGTCCGGGGTACGACCACCGGTACGATGACCGATGTCGACGGTAACTTCGCCCTGAACGTTCCCGCCGACGCCATCCTCGAAATCTCTTCCATCGGCTATGTCTCCCAGGCCATTCCCGTGGGGAACAAGACGACCTTCGACATCGTCCTCGAAGAGGATGCCGAACTCATCGAAGGAACCGTGGTCATCGGCTACGGTACCGTCAAGCGCGAGAACTTTACCGGATCCGTCGCGACGGTCAAGGTCGGGGACTCTCCGATCTCGAACGCTCCCAAGACGAACCCGATGGATCTGCTGCGCGGCATGACCACCGGCGTGCAGATCTCCCAGTCCGGTGTCGCCGGTTCCGATCCCAGCATGCAGGTCCGCGGCCAGAAGTCTATCTCCGGCGGCAGCATGCCGCTCATCATCCTGGACGGCGTGATCTTCAAGGGCAGCCTGATGGACATCGACCCCGACACGATTGAGTCCATGAGCGTGATGAAGGATGCGACATCCCTCGCCGCCTACGGCTCCCAGGCCGCGAACGGCGCCATCATGATCACGACCAAGAAGGGCCAGGTGGGAAAGCCCATGATCTCCTTCAAGGGCTCCGTCGCCCTGGTCGAGCAGAACTTCACCCCGGAACTTCGGGACGGCTACGGCTATATCGAACTCTTCAACGCGCGTAACGGCCGCAAGCTGGACGACACTTCCTTCCTGGGTCCGGTGGAAAAGGCCAACTACGACAAGGGCCAGTACACGGACTGGATCGACTATGTGAGCCAGACCGGTGTCCGTCAGGACTACTCCCTGAACGTTTCCGGCGCCACCGAAAACATGAACTACCTGTTCGGTGCCTCCTTCAACGACAACAAGAACTTCATCAAGGGGAACGAGTTCGTCCGCGAGACCATCACCGGCCGCATCAATACGACCATCACCAAGAACATCAAGTTCGGCATCAACTTCAACTATGCCGAGACCCAGAACGACGGCGTCCGTCCGAACTACACGGCGGTCCGCATCACTCCCTGGGGTTCTCCCACCCTCTCCGACGGCGTGACCATGCGCAAGTACGTGGACGGCAAGGAAGCCGACCCGATCAACCCCCTCTGGAACGTCTATAACGGCCGTGACGTCGTGAACCGCACGACCAACGCCACCATCGGCGGCACCCTGGACGTCAACATCCCCTGGGTGAAGGGCCTGTCCTACCGCCTGACCGGCAACTACAACAAGCGCCTGGGCTATTCCTACAGCTTTACGCACGAGACCAACTTCGTGAACATGGCCGACGGCGAGGCCGCCTACACGACGGAAGCCTTCGATACGCACCTGAACGAGGCGGGTGGATTCATCAGCAATACGATGAACCTGTCCTACGTCATCGACAACATCCTCTCTTACACCCGTGAGTTCGGGAAGCACTATGTGAATGCCTCCCTGGTGTACACGCGCGACGCCAACCGCATCGAGAGCAACGGCGAGTCCGGCGAGGATTTCTCCGGCCTCGGAAACACGTCCCTTGGCATCTTCCGCCTCGCGGACGCCGGCGTGCACAACATCACCGCCCCGACCTATTCCTTGCATACGGATGTGGGTTATCTCGCCCGCGTGATCTATTCCTATAACAACAAGTACCACTTCAACGCTTCCTTCCGCCGGGACGGGTCCTCCGTGTTCGGATCCGAGCACAAGTGGGGTAACTTCCCGGCCGTGGGTATCGCGTGGACCATTTCCGACGAATCCTTCATGGGCGGTACCAAGACCTGGCTCGATTACCTCAAGCTCAAGGCTTCCTGGGGTAAGAACGGCAACCAGTCCCTCTCTCCCTACGGCACCCTGTCCCGCATGAGCATGGGTAAGTCCGGCGGCTTCACCTACTTCTTCGGCAACAGCCCGGTCTATGGCCAGACTCTCGCCACCATCGGCAACCCGAATCTCGGCTGGGAAACCACCACTTCCTTCAACGCCGGTTTCGAGGCGGACCTTCTGAACCGTCGCATCCACTGGGAACTGGACGGCTACAAGTCCATCACCACGGACCAGATTTTCAACCGCACCGTTCCCGTGATGGGCGCCGGCATCACTCAGCAGAGTGCAACGATGGGCCGTGTGGACAACTGGGGCATCGAATCCACCCTCACGACCTACAACATCCGGAAGCAGGACCTGAACTGGACGACCACCTTCAACTTCACGATCAACCGCAACAAGCTCGTCGAACTGTACGGTGACGGCGAGGACGACATCCCGAACAACCTGTTCCTGGGCAAGTCCCTGGGTGCGGTCTACGGTTACCGCTGGGACGGTGTGGTGCAGACCACCGATACGGATTACATGGCCAAGAACGGCGCCCTCGCCGGTGATGCCAAGTATGCCGACCTGAACGGCGACGGGGTCATCACCCCGGATGACCGCGAAATCCTCGGTTACGACAAGGAGGCCTTCCGCCTGAGCATGAGCAACACCATCACCTGGAAGGACCTCACCCTGTTCTTCCTCTTCAACGGGACGTTCTCCAGCAAGATGTTCGGCCGCGCCGCCAACAACCTGGCCTACCTCTCCTACGAGAACATGCAGTACACCAACATGTTCAATCATCCGTACTGGACGGAGGAGAACAAGAGTAATGTGTATCCCCGTCCGGCCTACAACGACGGCAAGTTCATGGCCCTGGATCCCTACGGCTTCGTCCGTCTCCAGGATCTGCAACTCTCCTACAACATGCGGTTCCCGTTCCTGCAGCGGATGGGTGTCAAGTCCGTGCAGGCCTATGTCTCCGGCCGCAACCTCTTCTTCATCGCTCCGGGCTGGAAGTTCAGCGATCCGGAAGTGAGGAACCCGCGCTCCCAGCAGCTCGCCAGGACTTATACCTTCGGTCTGAATGTCAGATTCTAAAAGCTACTCCGTCATGAAAAAGTATATTTACATCCTCGTTTCCCTCGCCGCCCTCGTCTCTCTCGCCGGCTGCCAGAAAGACAGCGAATACCTCCAGGAGGATCCCAAGACCATCTTCACCGTGGACAACGCTTTCACCAAGAGTTCCCAGGTGGACGCCCAGGTAGCCCGCATCTACTATGCGGCCTACAGCCTCTATGTCTGGATCGACGGAGACATCTTCGCCTCCTTCGGCGGCAGCCCCAGCTCTACGCTGCTGGGTTATGGCTCCGACACCATCGAAGGCAACGCTTCCGTAGCCAACGCCGGTGGCGCCTTCTCCCATTTCGACAACCTGGACGCCCTCAACGGCCGTTTCCTGAATCTCTGGAACGCCCTGTACCAGCTCATCAGCTATGCGAACCTCGCCGTGTATGGCTCCGAGCAGGTCGAGTGGCCTTCCGAGGCGGAGAAGAACGACCTGGTTTCCCAGGCCAAGTTCTTCCTGGGGTGGGGCTATCTCCGTCTCGCGGAATGCTTCGGCTCCGTGCCGCTCGTGGAAGAGTTCAACCAGGACCTCCGCTACGACTATGTCCGCACCCCGCGTTCCGAGGTCTATGCCTTCGCCATCAAGATGCTCTCCGAAGCCGCTGCCGGCCTGCCCGACTACCCGGCTGCCGACGGCCGTATCGCCAAGGGTGCCGCCAACCATTTCCTGGCCGAGGCCTACATCGCCCAGGGCGTGGAAACCGGTGACAAGAACAACTTTACGAGCGCCATCACCGCCGCCAACACCACCATCGGCCTTCACCCGCTCATGACCCGGCGTTTCGGTGTCCGGGCCAACCCGGACGACAAGGGTACCACCGGCATGTTCAACATCCCGAATTACGTGGCTGACGGAACGCCGTACTACGATCTCTTCCAGATTGGCAATTACGACCGCAGCGAGGGCAACACCGAGAGCCTCTGGGTGCTCCAGACCCCGACGTACGACCAGCAGTCCCGCGCCAACAGCGGCCAGAGCAACAACAGTATCGTCGGCTGCGCCCAGCCGTACCGCGACCTCGTCTGGAAGCCGGAGTACAAGGAAGGCGCCACAGGCCCCTGGTCCGCCGATTCCCGCATCGACATGCAGAAGTATCCGTTCGGTGCCGCCGGTCCGTACTGCGGTGGCGGTTCCTGGGGCATGTTCGGCAGCAACGACTATATCGACGAGGATGTGTGGGAAGGCGATTTCGCTACCGACGACCGCAATTCCCAGCTGATCCTGATCGACCCGGTGTGCATGGACGAAGGCCACAGCATGGCCGGCCAGATTGTGGACAAGAATATGCTCACCGAGCCCTGGCGCTACATGCGTGTCTCCGGCAAGGTGAACCTGCCCGACGCCTGGGGCTTCGATTCTCACTGTATCATCATGGGCCAGGGGCCGCAGGCTATGTTCGGCCGCGACGTCTATGCCGCCCGTTCCGCCGAGACCTATCTCCTTCTTGCCGAGGCCCAGCTTCGCAATGGCAATGCCTCCGAGGCGGCCAAGGCCCTCAACGCGGTCCGTGCCCGTGCGAACTGCTCGAAGATGTACGATGCCGGTGAGGTTTCCATCGTCACGATCCTCGACGAGCGCGCCCGTGAACTCGCTTGGGAAGAGCATCGCTGGCCCACCCTTCTCCGTCTGGCGAAGGAAGGCGAGACGAACACCGTGATGCATGAACAGCTCCGCGCCCACGCCCAGTATGTCCATGACAACCCGGTCTTTCCGGGCACCGCTCCCAAGTGGTCCCTGTTCCCGATTCCGCTCACGGTCATCCAGCTCAACTCCGGTGCCGAGATGCCGCAGAACGACGGCTGGAAATAATCTCTGACACTTTTAACCTCCGGCCCCTTGACTGCGGACCGGAGGTTCCATTTTCATTGAGAAAGAACGGATATGAATAGGAAAAGAGTCTTTGCCCTGATGATTTCCCTGTCTGTCCTTCTGCCCGGTATGGGACAGGAGCGCAGCCGCGGGTTGAACGATGACTGGAAGTTCGTGCGCGATTCGCTCGCGGGCGCCGAGGCGGTCCGCTATGACGATTCGGCCTGGAAGACGGTGGACCTTCCCCACGACTTCAGCCTGGAGCCGCTTCCGGCAGGGGAGTACACCCTCGGACCCTTCTCCCGGGAGACCAAGGGCGGACGCTCGTTGGGCTACCTGCCCGGCGGCACCGGCTGGTACCGGAAGGCTTTCACCCTGGACAAGGCCGATGCCGGGAAGGCGGTTTCGCTGGTCTTCGACGGCGCTTATATGCTGACGGACGTGTGGGTGAACGGCCAGCCGGCCGCCGCCCACAAGAACGGCTACACGCCTTTCGCGTTTGATATTACCGACCTGCTGGTTCCGGCCGGACAGGAAAACCTCCTGGCGGTCCGGGTGGTCAACTACGGCAAGAACAGCCGCTGGTACAGCGGTTCCGGCCTGTATCGCGATGTAGAGCTGGTCGTAACCGATCCGCTGCATATCGCCCAGTGGGGTACCCGTGTCACCACGCCGCAGGTCAATGCGGAGCAGGCTACCGTGCACCTGGACCTGACGTTGGAGAATGCCCGCCGCAAGGCCGCCAGGGCCGAAGTACGTGTGCGGATCCTGGATGCGGGGGGGCAGGAGGTGGCTTCCGGGAAAGCCCCGGTAAAAGTGTCCGGCTCCGCGACGGCCTCGCTGGAACTGTCCGTGGCGAAACCCCGGCTCTGGTCTCCGGACAGCCCGGCGCTCTATACGGCTGAGGTCCGCGTGCTGGTCCGTGGCAAGGAGGTGGATTGTACAGCGACCCGTTTCGGCATCCGTACCATCGAGGTGAACGCGGCCGAAGGCTTCAAACTCAACGGCGAGCCGCTGCTTCTCAGGGGAGGCTGTGTCCATCACGACAACGGCCTGCTCGGCGCTGAGGCCCACCGTACGGCGGAATACCGCCGCGTCCGCCAGCTCAAGGACGCCGGCTTCAACGCCGTGCGTTGCGCCCACAACCCGCCGTCCCGGCACTTCCTGGAAGCTTGTGACGAGCTCGGCCTTCTGGTCATCGATGAATTCACCGACATGTGGGAGCAGCCCAAGAACGTGGACGACTATTCGCAGTTCTTCAAGGAGAACTGGGAGAAGGACCTGACCGACATGATGCTCCGCGACCGCAACCACCCGTCCGTGGTGATCTGGAGCATCGGCAACGAGATCCCCAACTGGAGCGTTGCGGACGCTTCCCGGATCGGCAAGATGCTCACGGCGAAGGTGCGGGAATTGGATCCTACCCGTCCGGTTACGCAGGGTGTCACCAGCGCCTATATCCATATCGACTGGGACCATTCCGAAAAGACGTTCGAACACCTGGATATCGCCGGCTACAATTATCTGACGCATTATGTCGAAGGGGATCACGTCAAATACCCGGAGCGGGTCATCATGGGCACGGAATCCTATCCGAAAGACGCTTTCACCTACTGGAAGGACGTAGTGGAAAAGCCTTATGTGATCGGCGATTTCGTTTGGACGGCACTGGACCATCTCGGAGAGGTGGGCCTTGGCGGCGGGCGTTACGTCCCCGCAGACCGTCCGCAGCGCGGCGGTCCGCAGTTCCAGACTTCCCGCGGCCCCGAAGAGGGAATGAATCCGGCGATGATGTGGCAGTTCCCGGACCGCCTGGGCCCGGAATTCCCGACGACCTATACGAATTATTGCGGGGACATCGACCTCATCGGCGACAAGAAGCCGCAGGGCCGTTACCGCGATGTCCTGTGGGACATCAGTCCGCTGGAAATCCTGGTGCACGAGCCCATCCCTGCCGGCATGGTCGAGATGGTCGGCCTCTGGGGCTGGCCGCAGGAACAGGCCCGATGGTATTGGCCCGGACATGAAGGGGAGTCCTTCCAGGTCCGTGTGTTTACCAAGGCCCCGCAGGTGCGGCTGGAGGTGAATGGCGAGAGCGTGGGCGTGCAGAAGACGAATGAAGAGTATATCGCGCTGTTCGAAGGCGTGACTTACCGCCCGGGCAAGCTCGTGGCCATCTCGCTGGACGCGGAAGGGAAGGAATTGGAGAGCCGGGTGCTCCGTACACCGGGCAAGCCGGCATCCGTCCGGCTGCTTCGGGAACGGTATAACATTGATAATGAACTTGTTTATCTGAAGGCCGAGGTGATTGACGATGCCGGTGTCGTCGTTCCGGACGTCTTCCCGCTGACCTTCGATATCCAAGGGGCCACCTTCGTGTCCGCCGGCAACGGCGCTCCCGACGACATGGCTTCTTTCCGGTCCCGCACGCCGAAGACCTGGAACGGAGCGGCGTTGCTGATCGTCCGCCCGTCCGGTCCGGATGCCCGCGTGGAAGTGACTGTCCATTCCGCCGGCCTGCAGGCTGGCAAGGCCGTCTTTGACGGTCAGGGAAAGGATATCCTGAAGAAGGACATCGGCGTGGGCCTCTGCTCGGTTATCGGTATCGGTGCCGACTTCGAGGACTCCGTGCGAAGGGTGGCGCAGACTGGAGCTACATACGTGGAAATGAACAACTTCATGGGCGGCCGGATGTTCGGCCTCACGCCCGAAGGCGCCAAGGCCATCTTCGACAAGTACGGCCTGCGGGTCATTTCCGACGTGACGATGGCCTCGGTCGTCGAGGATACGCCGGAGTATCTGGACCGCTGGGAGCAGATTTTCAAGGAGGACGCCGTCCTGGGCGTCAAGTATGTGTCCATGACCGCCAACCTGTGTTGGGGAACCGAGGAGCATGTGAAAATGTGCTGCGGGGTGCTGGACAAGCTCGGTGCCCTTGCCAGGAAATACGGCATCCAGTTCCTCTATCACCTCCACAACATCGAGTTCAATCCGATCCTGGATTCCAGCTACCCCGGCCAGATCGTGGACTTCGTGATGGAAAACACGGATCCGGAGCTCGTGAAGTTCGAGGACGACGTTTTCTGGGTGCAGATTGGGGGCCGGGATGCAGTGGCCTTCCTGAAAGAGCACAAGGACCGGATTCCGATGCTGCACGTGAAGGATTTCTATTTTATCGGAGAGGGTGATTACCTGGATTACAAGGAGCTCCTGACCACCTATTATGGACTCGGCGGCACCGACTGGGTGCTGGAGATGGAGGATCCGATGACCCGCCAGCAGATGTACGACAAGGCCGAAGGCCATAATCGGATGAGCCGGACCCGCGAGTCCGCCGGTGGCCCGGGCGGTCCCCGTCCCGGCTTCGGCGGTCCCCGCCCGCAGCCTTCTCCCGAGGAGATCGCCGCCCGCCAGCGCGCCCAGAACGCCTCGCGTCTGAAGGCGCTGAAAGACGTCGAGACCAACATGCGCACCCTGGAAGGCCTCCCTTTCATTCCATCCTTGTAACAATACGGTAATCATCCCCATATGAAACGAATAACTGTCATCCTTTTCGTGTTCCTCTCCTTGGCCGCCTCGGCGCAGTCTTTCGTAGCCGGAGGGGCCAAGGTGGATATCACGCCGTCCGTCAGCGACTTGCAGCGTCCTTCGGACGTCATCCGCGGGAAGCTTCATGTCCGTGCCATCTACGCTTCCGACGGCCGCTCTTCGACGGCCATCGTGAGCATGGACACCCATTGCCACGATCTGGACGGGGTCATCCGGGAAATCGGCACCAAGGCCGGTGTGCCCGCGGCGAACGTCATCATCTCCAGCACCCATACGCACAGTGGCGGAACGGCCGGAATCGGCCCTGACAACATCCCGTCCGATGCGCAGATCCAGGCGGCGATCATCAAGGCCGTCTGCGACGCCAAGGCCGCCGCTCGTCCCGCCAGGGTCGGCTATGGCCGGAGGTCTCTGGACCTGAACGTGAACCGGGACAACTACAATGAATACCAGGAATGGGAGCAGGCCGCCAACTGGACGGCTCCAGCCGACAAGGACCTGACGGTCGTCACTTTCCTGGACGAGGACGACGTCCCGATCGCCGTGTACATGAACTACGGAATGCACCCCGTGAACTTCTTCATGAGCGGCGTGGTGAGCGCCGATTTCCCCGGTGACGCCTGTGCCCTGATCGAGAAGGTGTTCGGCGAAAAGACGGTGGCCGTGTTCAGCCAGGGGGCCTCGGGTGACGTGAACCCCGCGCTGGCTTACACGGACGTTTTCCGGGAAACGGAGCAGGTCAAGGGCGTCCCTCGTCCCCACCGGGCCACGCGCGGCTCGCTGGATCTCAGCACCCGGGCCGTCCCCGCCGACCAGGCGGCCGTTCACCGGGCTATGGTGGACCGCAAGGACGAATACGTTCGGATGCTCGGCAACGCCGTGGGATTCAAGGCTTTGGAAATCATGCTCTACGACACGCAGTACGAGGAGAATCCCGTCATCCGCGGCGCCGAGACCGTGATCGCGGTCCCGGGCCGTCGGCGTTTGGACAATACGGGGCGCGAGAATTACGACCCGGGCTACGAACCGGCGGATGACGTGCATATCGGCGTCGGCCTGGTCCGTCTGGGCGACATCGCCCTCGTGAGCGTCAGCGGCGAAATCTATACGGAGATCGGATACCGTCTCAAGCACGAGCTGCCCGCTTCCAAGCTGGTGGTCGTGACCCTGGCCGACGGGCCTTTCGAGTCGGGATACATCTATTCCGACAAGGCGGCCAACCACCTGACGTTCCAGGTCATCGGCTCCCGCCTCCAGCCCGGTCATGCCGAGAAAGGGATCGTCGAAGCTGCCAAGCGCCTGATGAAAGAGGCGCGATGACAAGATTTGTAAACATAGTATCAAAAGTCATATGAAAAGAATTGCAACCATCCTCCTTGTCGTCTTTTCCTTTGTCGCGGCGGTATCTGCCTGTTCCGTCGGGAAGGACAAGAGCGCGGCCCGCAAAGTTTCCATTGACGAACTCCAGGCGGGTTTCCAGAACCCTCCGAAAGAATCCCGCGTCCGTGTCTGGTGGCACTGGATGGGGGATGATGTGACCGAGTCCGGAATCCGGGCCGACTTCGAGTGGTTCAAGCGGGTCGGCATCGCCGGTTTCCACCAGTTCAATCTCGGCGGCAGCCAGGGGGATGCCAAGTACATGAGCGACGTCTGGAAGGACCGCCTGTATTTCGCCGCCCGGCTCGCCGATTCCCTCGACCTTGAAATGGGCGTCCCTTCCTGCGCCGGCTTCAGCGCCACGGCAGGCCCCTGGGTGAAGCCCGAGGAGGGCATGAAGAAGCTGGTCTGGCGCACCGTGGAAGTGAAGGGCGGCGACGTGGACGTCCAACTCCCTCCTTCCTTCACCAAGGTCGGCGCTTTCCAGAACGGCGGTCCTGCCGGCCGCAGCTATGATCCGAACGCTCCCGAAACCGGAGGAGAGATCGCGGTCCTGGCCGTGAAGCTTCCCGAGGGAGCCGTCTCTCCGTTGGATGCAAAAGTGACGGCCAGCGGCGGTGATTTCACCCTGGAGATGCTGACGGACAACGACGTGACCAACGGCGCCCTCCTGCCTCCGGGCAAGGACGGCTTCGCTTGGATCCAATATGAGTTCCCCGAGGCGGTGACCGTCCGTTCCTTGAGCATCGTCGGCGCCGCGGGCGGCGGCGGTTTCCCGGGCATGGGCGGTGGCGGCCCTGCTGCCAATGCCCTCGAATGCAGCCAGGACGGCCAGACCTGGACCCGCGTCTGCGACGTCCGGGGCGGTGGTGCCGCCCAGGCGACGATGAGCGTTCCGGAGACCACGGCGAAATTCTTCCGCCTGACCGTCAGGAACCCGCAGCCCCGTCCGACGGGCGGGATGAACTTCGGCGGCATGGCCGGAATGGGCACGGTGGGCGGCGGTCGTCCGGGGCAGGCCGCTCCGGCCGGTACGAAGATTTCCGAATTCGTCGTCTGGCCCTCCAGCCGGATCAACCGTGCGGAGGACAAGGCAGGATTCACGGCTGCCAACAACCTGATGGATTCCGCGACAAAGACGTCCACGGAGGAAGTATTCCCGTCCCTCGACGACGTCGTCGACCTGACGGACAAGGTGGATGCTTCCGGCCGGCTTCGCTGGAACGCTCCCGAAGGCCGCTGGCGGATCTACCGCTTTGCGTGGTCCATCACGGGCGAGGTGAACCATCCGGCTTCCGACGAGGCCCTCGGCCTTGAAGTCGACAAGATGGATCCCGTGGCCTTCTCCCGCTTCATCCACGTGTATCTCGATACGTACCGCGACGCCACGAAGGGGTTCCTGGGCGAAAAGGGCATCCGTTATCTCCTGACGGACAGCTTCGAGGCGGAGAACGAGAACTGGACGCCTGCGATGCTGGAGAGTTTCCGCCGCCTGCGCGGCTATGACATGAAGGCCTGGATGCCCGTCCTGACCGGCGAAATCATCGGTTCCGCCGACGAGAGCGAGCGTTTCCTCCATGACTGGCGTGCCACGATCGGCGACCTGATCGCCGATCGTTATGCCCAGTTGACCGACATCATCCGCAAGGATTACGGCATGGTCGGCGGCTATTACGAATCCCACGAAAGCGGTCGCGCCTACGTCGTGGACGGCATGGACGTCAAGCGGACGTCCAGCGTTCCGATGGGCGCGATGTGGGTCGAATCCCCTTGGCTCCGGAGGGGACCGGACGGCCGGTTCGACCGCCGGGGACATGAGGCCGACCTCCGGGAATCCGCTTCCGTCGCCCACATCTACGGGCAGAACTACGTCGCGGCGGAATCCATGACCACCTGGGGCGACCAGCTCCAGTACCAGTATGCTCCGGAAGACCTCAAGGAAACGGCCGACCAGGAGCTTGCCAACGGTGTCAACCGCTTCTACGTCCACCTCAGCGCCCATCAGCCACGCGAGACCGTGCCGGGCATCGGCATGGGCAACATCATCGGCCAGTGGTTCAACCGCCACGAAACCTGGGCGGAAATGGCCGGCGCCTGGGTGGACTACATCTCCCGCACCAGCTATCTCCTCTCATCCGGCCTCAACGTCGCCGACGTGCTCTATTACTACGGCGAAGACTCCAACGTGACGGCCCTGTTCGGCCGCGGCAGCGGGGTCCCGGCCGGTTACCAGTGGGACTACTGCAACCCGACGGCCCTCAAGGACGAGATGGTCGCCACGAAGGACGGCCGTATCCTCGCCAAGACGGGCAAGACGGAGTACAGCCTCCTCTGGATGGACCGGAACGTCGATTACATGTCGACGGACGTGCTCCGCAAGATCGCGTCGCTGGTCAAGGACGGCGTGCAGCTGGGTGGCGTCCGTCCGAAGCATGCCGCTTCCCTCAACGACGATCCGGAGGAATTCGAAGCGCTCGTGAAGGACATCTGGGATACCGGCCGGGCCAACGTCCACGAGTCCAACGACATGCTCGCCGTCCTTCAGGAAATCGGCATCCGTCCCGACGTGGACATCGACGACAGTTTCCGCTTTCTCCACCGTGACTGCGGGGACGCCCAGGTCTATTGGATCAACAAGCCCCTCTCCGAAGGCGGTGACGCGACCCTTTCGTTCCGCGTGTCCGGCCTGAAGCCGTCCGTCTGGCATGCCGAGACCGGGAAGATGGAGGAAGTCTCCTACCGCGTGGTCGGGGACCGTACGGAAGTCGACCTGCACCTCGTACCGAATGACGCGGTCTTCGTCGTCTTCTCCGGCAAGGGCGAGGCGTCCCATACGGTCGCCAGCCCGGCCCAGCGCGAAGTCCTGACGATTGCCACGCCTTGGACGGTGAAGTTCCAGGAGAACCGCGGCGCTCCCGCCGAGGCCGTTTTCCCGGAGTTGAAATCGCTCTCCGAGTCGGACGTCTTCGGCATCAAATACTTCTCCGGCGTCGCGACTTACTGCAACACGCTTTCCGCCTCCAAGCTGGAAGGTCGTGCGATCCTCGATCTCGGCAAGGTCAAGAACATCGCCGAGGTCTACGTCAACGGCAAATACTGCGGTACGGCCTGGAAGACTCCTTGGACGGTCGACGTGACGGATGCGCTGAAGGAAGGGGACAATGCCTTGGAAATCAAGGTGGCTGACCTCTGGGTCAACCGGCTCGTCGGCGACAACCAGCCCGACGCCCCGGAGCGGATCTGCACGACCCCGGGTGTCCAGTCCATCTATCCGGCGGACTATCCGCTCAAGGAAGCCGGCCTGATCGGTCCGGTCAGGCTCGTAGAAAGCAAGTAAGACCAAGCATATGCAAACTGATTCTTTCCCTCTGCTGAACAGCCCCATCCAGCTCGGCCGCGTCGTCTTCCGGAACAGGATGTTCTCTGCGCCGATGGGGGCGACGGACATCACCGCCGACTGCTGTCCCGGACCCCGTGTCCAAGGCTTTTACGAGCTTCGCGCCAAAGGCGGCGCGGCGGCCGTGACGGTCAGCGAACTGGTCGTTCATCCCGAAACGGACGGCAGCCACATGCTGCACCTGAACCTTGAGACGCCCGGCTGCCTGGCTGCCCATGCTTTCGTGGCGGACGGCATCCGCCGCCACGGAGCCGTCCCGAGCATCGAGTTCTCGCACTCCGGCCAGTATGCCGGCACCTACATGTCCGACAAGAACAAGAAGGCCTCGCTGAACCAGTGGGGCCCGAGTGACGGGGTGCGTCCCGATGGTCGTCCGGTCAAGGGGCTTTCGAAGGAACAGATTGCCGATATCGTAAAAGCTTACGGCGAAGCTGCCGTTTTGGCCAAACGCGCCGGTTACGAGATGATCATGGTCCATGCCGGTCATGGCTGGCTGCTGAACCAGTTCCTCTCGCCGTACTTCAACCACCGCACCGACGAGTACGGCGGGAGCCTCGAGAACCGCGTCCGCCTCACGCGCGAGGTCCTGCAGGCCGTACGCGCCGGTGTCGGCCCCGGCTTCCCGATCGAAATCCGCATGAGCGGCAGCGAACTTTTTGATGGTGGATACGGTATCGAGGAAGGCTGCCGGATCGCGCAGGCTGTAGAAGACCTCGTGGACCTGATTCACGTTTCCGCCGGCTCCTACCAGTTCGGATTCTTCAACACCCACCTGCCCATGTTCGCCGACCACGGCGCCAACGTCCACCTCGCCGCCGAAATCAAGAAGCACGTCTCCAAGCCCGTCGCCACGATCGGCGCCCTGAACGATCCCGCCCAGATGGAACGGATTCTGCGGGAGGGCAAGGCCGACGTCATCTACATGGCCCGGGAACTGCTGGCTGATCCTTTCCTGCCGCAGAAGGTGGCCGCCGGCCAGGAGGACCGGATCGTCCGCTGCCTGCGCTGCTTCACCTGCATGGCCGAACGTCCCACCACGTTCACCCGCCGCTGCGCCGTGAACCCGCTCATCGGACGGGAACTGGAAGGCATGGAGGTGACGCCTGCCCCACGCAGGAAGAAAGTGCTGGTGGCCGGTGGGGGTGTCGCCGGCTTGAAAGCGGCCATTACAGCCGCTCAGCGCGGCCACGAAGTGATCCTGTGCGAGAAATCCGACCGCACAGGCGGCATCCTGAAGAGCGAACAGGCCATTCCTTTCAAGTACGAAATGTATCAGCTGGGCCTGTCTTTGGAACGCCAGGCCCGGGACGAAGGGGTGGATATCCGCCTGAATACGCCGGTCACTCCCGAGTACGTGGCCGCAGAAAAGCCCGATGCCTTGATTCTCGCGGTGGGGTCCCGCCCCATCGTGCCGCCACTTCCCGGAATTGACGGGAAAAACGTGGTGGTCGTCAATGACTACTATCTGGAAAAGGACAAGGTCCAGGATACCGTGGTCGTGCTGGGTGGTGGTCTGGCCGGCTGCGAGTGTGCCGTTCACCTGGGCATGCAGGGAAAGAAGGTCCATTTGGTGGAGATGCGCGATACCCTTGCTCCGGACTGCAACGTTCGGCACAGGCCCATCCTGATGAAGCAGATCGACACGTACGTGACGGCCCATACCGGCCTGGCCGGTCTCCGAGTCACCCCGGAAGGGCTGGTTTGCCGTGACAAGGATGGCAACGAGGTTCTGGTTCCGGGCAAGACGGTCGTCTGCGCCGTCGGCCAGCGAGCCAACCGGGCCGACGTGGACGCTCTCCGGCGCTGCGCTCCCTTCGTGCGCGAGGTGGGGGACTGCGTCCGTCCCGCCAACATTACCAAAGCTGTTTACGAAGGCTTCCACGCCGCATTGGATATCTGACCATGAACCTGGACAAAAAACGTTGGGTGGTCCTCGCCGCCAGCTGCCTGATCAACCTGTGCATAGGCTCCATCTATGCGTGGAGCGTATTTGCGGCCCCGCTGGCCGCGAAACTCACGGCCTTGCTGGGCCATGCGGTCACGGCGGCGGATCTCGCCATCGTGTTCACGGTGGCCAATGCCGTGGGACCCATCACCATGATTTCCGGCGGATTCTTCAATGACCGGCTGGGCCCGCGCGGTGTCTTGCTGGTGGGTGGAAGCATGTTCGGGGTGGGCATGATGCTTACCGGCCTTGCCTCCAGCGTGGGCGGCCTCATCGTCACCTACGGCCTGGTGCTGGGCCTGGGTCTCGGAATGGCCTACGGGGCCACCATCAGCAATTCCGTCAAGTTCTTCCCGGACAAGAAGGGCTTGGTGGGCGGCATCGCGACGGCCACCTACGGCCTCAGTTCGGTCATCATCCCTCCCATCGCCAACGCAATCATCCAGAAAGCCGGCATCGGCAATACCTTCCTCATCCTGGGCGGCGTGTTCCTGGCGGTGATCCTGGTGTGCTCTTTCCTGGTGGTCAAGTGCCCGGCCGGGTATGCCCCGGAAGGCTATATGCCTCCCGTGCAGGCCGCACGGGCTGGAGGCATGGACAAGAACTGGAAGCAGATGCTGCAGGATCCCGTATTCTACGTGATGATCGTGATGCTGACCTGTGGTGCGTTCAGCGGTCTCATGATGACCTCCCAGGCTTCGCCGATGGCCCAGAAGATGGTGGGCATGAGCGTTTCGCTGGCTGCGACGGCCGTGTCCGTGCTGGCGCTCTTCAATGCCGCCGGCCGCATCGTGGCCGGAACGCTGTCCGATCGCTTCGGCCGCATCGCCGTCCTCCGGGGCGCTTTCGTGCTGGAGATCATCGGCCTGGGTCTGCTCTTTGTCGCCGGCGAGGGGCAGACGCTCCTGTTCATGACGGCGATCTCCCTCATCGGTCTGTGCTTCGGGGCCCTCATGGGCGTCTATCCCGGTTTCACCGCCGACCGTTTCGGCCTCCGGAACAACAGCGTGAACTATGGCATCATGTTCATCGGCTTTGCCGTGGCCGGCTACTTCGGTCCGACCACCTGCGGCCGCATCCTTTCCCGGACCGGTGCCTATTCCTCCGCCTTCCTGGTAGCTATGGGATTGGCACTTGCGGGCATCGTCCTGTCCTTTTTCCTGGTCCGTCTCATCCGGAAAACGGATGACTGAAGAAAATGCGGAGAATCTTGAAGATTCTGTGCATTTTTCATGGGGGCAATTTTCTATCTTTGCCAATAGTCAGACAAACAAGTTACGAGATATGGAAACCATTTCACGCCGAAACGCCCTCAAATGGCTGGGCCTTGGGGCCGCCGCCCTCGCTTTCTCGCCCTATGTCCGGGCGGAGGAGCTGTTCAACAAGCCCCTTTTCCGTGATCCGCTGCATCCGCAGGGTCCCCAGGGCATGCCGCCGCTCAAATATGACGAGCCGGTGGTCTATGAAGGTCCCGATGTGGTCATCCGCCAGATCGACGCCCATACCTGGGAAGGCAACGGCCACCTGATGGCCAACGAAACCATCTACATCATTGAAGGGAATGACAAGGCCATCCTTCTGGACGCCGGCACCAAGATTGATGACCTGGACAAGATCGTGGCGGGCATCACGAAGAAGCCCATCACCCTGATTGCCACGCATGTGCATCCGGACCACACGGGCAGTGCCATCAACTATTTCCCGGAAATCTGGATCAACGCCGCCGACACGGTGAACGTGCCCATGTTCATGGCGGACTACAAGGGCAAGATCAACTATCTGGAGGACGGCCAGGTGTTCGACCTGGGCGGCCGCCGCATCGAGGTGATCTTCACCCCCGGCCATACCCCGGGCAGCGCGACCTTCTTCGAGATGGAAAGCGACCGGAAGTGGGGCTACAGCGGCGATGCGTTCGGCAGCGGCAACTTGCTGCTTACCACGAATTTTTCCACCCTCCTCGCCACCACCACCCGCATCGAGGCCTACATGAAGCGCCACGGCATCGAGAAGATGTACCCGGGCCACTACATGGGGCGGAACCCCGAAACCCTCCAGCGCATCAGCGACCTGAGGCGCATGTCGGAGGAAATGATCGAAGGCACCCGCCAGGGAAGCACGAACGGCCAGGCGATGATGGGCCTCAACGGCCGCATCCGCGACTTCGGCGTGAACATCAGCTACCGGGATCCGGAGGGATTGAAATAAGTCCTCCTGTATGAGAAAGTTCTACACCCTCGGCATACTTCTTCTGGCGGTCGTCGCGACCGCCTGCCGGACCGCCATCGAACCGCAGGAAACGGTGAAGCCCCGTACGATCGTCACGACCGACGGGGAGTGCGACGACTACGATTCGTTCATCCGCCTGCTCCTGTATGCCAATGACATGGATATCGAGGCCATCGTCTATTCCGCTTCCCAGTGGCACTGGGAAGGGGATGGGAAAGGTACCCTGCTGCTTCCGGAAAACCGGGTGGAGGGTCGGCGCGGCGGCATGGCCCCGCAGTTCGACGCTCCTGTGGAGAGTTTCCGCTGGATCGGCCGGACCTGGGTGCAGGACCTGATCGACGCCTACGCCGTCTGCTATCCGAACCTGTTGAAGCACGATGCCGGATACCCGTCGCCGGAGTATCTGCACAGCATCGTGAAGACCGGGAATACCCGGGTGGAAGGTGACATGGCGGAGCCCACGGAGGGGTCGGAATACATCAAGGACATCTTCCTGGATGACGAGCCGGGTCCGGTCTATGCCCAGATCTGGGGCGGGACCAATACGGTTGCCCGTGCGCTCCTGTCCATCGAAGAAGAATACAAGGAGAAGCCCGAATGGGAACAGGTGTATCGGAAAGTGTCCGACAAGGTGATCCTCCACATCATCCAGGACCAGGATGGCACCTACCGGAACTACGTGGAAAAGAACTGGCCCGGAATCCGAACCGTCTATAACGGCTTCCAGTTCTTCTCCTTCGCCTATCTGTGGCCCCGGGCCGTCCCGCAGCCCCTGCAGCCGTGCCTGAAGGGTGACTGGTTCGAAGAAAACATTCTGGAAAACCACGGACCGCTGGCGGCAAAGTACCTGGGGCTCGGCTCCGGCTATGACCTGGGCGATCCCGACGACGACTGGGGCACGCCTGCGGCCCTGGCCCGGACGCCCGGTTCCCGGGTGAACGATTTCATCTCCGAGGGCGACAGCCCGTCCTATTTCCTGCTGCTGGACTTCGGTCTCCGGAGCCTGGAGCATCCCGATTGGGGGAGCCTGGGCGGCCGGTTCCATCAGACGCGTCCCCGTTTCTGGGTGGATGCGGAAGATTTCAACCCTTATACCGGGCAGAAGGACCGCTTTTATCCGCAAACCCGCTGGGTGGAAGTCCTCCAGAACGACTTTGCCGCCCGCGCCGACTGGTGCGTAAAAGACTATGCCGATGCGAACCACCGCCCCGCCGTTTCCGTGAAGGGAACGCTGGACCGTACGGCGAAGCCGGGGGAAACGGTCCGCCTGGAGGCATCGGCCACCGATCCCGACGGGGATGGCGTCGCCTTTGCCTGGTGGCAGTACCGGGAAGCCGGAACCTCGGACGCAGAGCTGGCCATCGAGGGCGCGGATACCGCATCGGCATCGTTCACGATCCCCGCCGATGCCGTTCCCGGAACCACGCTGCATGTCATCCTGGAGGTTGCCGACAACGGAGTCCCCGTACTGACATCTTTCCAAAGAGTGATCATAACTGTCAAGTAACTATGAATAAAGCCCTTTTCCTGTCCATTGTTTCCGCCGTCCTCGCCGGAACGTTCCTCGTGAGCACGGCTTCCTGCGGCACTTCCCGCCTAAGCGGCTCGGACACCCTGAAGATCAACACGACCGATTTTACCGAAGACATCATCGGATACAACGGTCCCACCCCGGTCGAGATCACCGTGGTCAAAGGCGTGATTACCGGTATCGAGGCATTGCCCAACCGGGAAGGCCCCCGTTTCCTGCAGACGGTTCTTGCCAGCGGCCTGCTGGACAAACTGAACGGCCTCACCCTGAAGGAGGCCCGGGAAGTGGAACTGGATGCCGTTACGGGTGCCACCTTTACCTCGACGGCCCTGATCAAGAACATCCAGGCCGGCCTGGAAGACGGCGGTGCCTATCAGAAGAGCATCAAGGTCATCACCGAAGCGACGGTGAAGCAGGGCAAGGTGAAGGGTGTCGTGGAGCGTGGCCTGGGTACCTTCAAGGCCATTCCGTTCGCCGAGGCTCCCGTGGGGGACCTCCGCTGGAAGGCCCCTGTGCCCAAGAAGCCCTGGCAGGGTGTCTATGCGGCAACGGAATTCGGCGGCATGCCCCCGCAGCAGGTCCGCACGTGGCCCGGCGCCCCGGCCCCCAAGGTCTCCGAGGACTGCCTGTACCTGAATATCCAGACGCCTGCGGAATCGGCCAAGGAGGCCCTTCCGGTGCTCGTCTGGATCCATGGCGGCGGCTTCATCACGGGGGATGCCAATTCCAATGACGGCGCCAAGTTCGCCAAGCAGGGCATCGTGTACGTGAGCCTGAGCTACCGGACCGGTGCGCTCGGTTTCCTTTCGCTGCCGGAACTCTCCGCCGAGAACGAGCGGGGTATTTCGGGCAACTACGGCCTCCTGGACATGATCGAGGGCCTGAAGTGGGTGAAAGAGAATATCGCGGCCTTCGGCGGCGATCCTGCCAAGGTGACTATCATGGGCGAGAGCGCCGGCGCCATCGCAGTGTCCATGCTTTGCGCTTCGCCTCTAGCTAAGGGCCTCTTCCGAGGTGCCATTTCCGAAAGCGGCGGCTCCTTCTGCCCGGTGGACGCGGTCCGCGTGGACAACAACGGGATCCGTGATGTGAAGGGCTCTGAGCAGTACGGCCTGGATTGGATGAAACGCGTGGGCGTGTCTTCGCTGGCTGAGCTTCGGGAGACGCCCTGGGAGACGCTGGTCTCCGATGCGCAGTCCGGCGGCGTGGGCGGCTTCTGGCCTACGGTGGACGGCTATGTCCTTCCGGACGACCAGTACAAGATGTATGAGGCCGGGAACTACAACGACGTGAACGTCCTCATCGGCACGAATTCCGACGAAGGCGCCATGTTCTGCCGTCCGACCGAACTCAAGAAGTATCAGGCCGATATTCGTGCTGAGTACGGTCCTTTTGCCGAGCGGATGCTCCAGCTATACCCTGCCAAGACCGATGAGGAGACCTTCGGCGCCCTCTCCGACATTTTCCGCGAGACGGCGTTCGCCTGGCCTACCTGGGCCTGGGCGGTCCTTCAGCAGAAGACCGGAAAGGGAAAGGTCTATATGTACTATTTCGACCAGTTCGACGCGAACCGTCCCATGTTCGGAGGCCCGAACGCCCCGAAACCCCGCGGTGCGAACCATGCTTCCGAGCTCCAGTACGTCTTTGCCAGCCCCTGGGGCCGTCCTTTCGAGGGAGGCGACAAGGCCGTGAGCGATGCGATGAACACCTACTGGGGCAACTTCGTGAAGACCGGAGACCCCAATGGCGAAGGTCTGGCCGACTGGCCTGTGTACAAGGACGGTGAGAACACGGTGATGCTCTTCAAGGACGGAACCGCGCTCATCGGCACCCCCAACAAGCCCCAGCTCCAAGTCATGGAGGACTATTTCGCCTGGAAGCGGCAGCAGCCTATTCGATAAACACGTAAAATACTGATATGAAAAGGATTATTACTTTGGCCATTGCGGTGGCCCTGTCTCTTGTAGCTTTCGCCCAGCCGGGCGGACGGGAAGTCGGTCAGAACGTACCCGGCGCCGGACGCCGTTTCATCCCGGATCCCGACCCGGAAAACGTGGTCCTGAACCGCCGTGCCGCCATGCCCTTCGGGGCCGGTGCTACGAACTTCGACGGACGTTCCTTCAACAACGCCCCTACCTTCTTCGTCTATCCTGACACGAAACTGGACCAGGCGGGTGCTGATGCGCTTGTCAACGAGCTGGGCCTTCAGCCCATCCTGGAGAACAACTTCGGCAGTGTCGTCGTCATCAATCCGGTGGGCGCGAAGTATGATGCCTCGGCCGATTTCGACTGTTTCGTCAAGATGTTCAACAAGTCCCGTTCCGGCAACCTGAAGGTGATCGGCTTCGGGGAGGGTGCGACGTTCGTGAACCAGGTCATCGCCCTCCAGGCGGCCGACCATATCGCCGGCATCGTGACAGTGGGCGGAAAGCCTGCGAAACTGCCGAAGGGTTTCACCTCCTATGGCGTCCCGGCCTTTGTTGCCGGCAAGACGGCGGCGAAGGTGGCCAAAGAGTATGAGGCGCTGAATGCCGCCTGCGCGCCGGCCGAGCCGCTGCTGCAGGTCGTCACCTCCGCCGCGTCCGAGCCCGGTGCCGTTTTCGCGGAGGCTTGGGAGAAGGTGCTTTCCCGCAACTTCCGCTATAACAACTACAAGCATACGCACTACGAGGGCGCCAACTTCGGCCAGTACGGGCCTTATGAGCTGGAACCCTACACCGACTGGGAACGCCTGGGCATTGAACGCATCAAGGTGGAGCAGCCGATGGCCTTCGGGCCCCAGGGCCAACAGGGACCGGACGTTCCCAGGCAGCTCTGGTACGAGTATTGGCCGAAGGAGCTCAAGGAGGGCGCCGCACCCAGGAGCGTGCCGATGGTCGTCCTCCTGCACGGAAACGCCAACGATCCGCGTACCCAGGCAGAGACTTCCGGATTCCTCCAGGTGGCGGGCGAGGAACGCTTTTTCGTGGTGGAGATGGAGTGGCAGGGGAGCCGGAGCTTCCAGGCCATGGGGCAGGACGGTGTGGAGACGGTGATCTATCAGCTTCTGGCCAGATATCCCCAGTTGGATCCTTCCCGCGTGTATGCCGAAGGCCTCTCCGCCGGTTCGATGACCGCGACGGCCCTGGGAATCAAGAAATCACATGTTTTCGCCGCGGTCGGCGGCCATTCCGGCGGCCTGTTCGGCGGCATGGGAGCGGGTCCTTTCCCCGGCTTTGAAGCCATCTGGAACGAGGCTACCCAGAAGCGGGGTGCGGTGGAAACGGCCTACTGCTCCGTTTTCGGAACCATGGACACGACCGTCCCCTACATGACTCCGGACAACTGGAAAGGGAACAGCTATCTCAACGCCTGGAATGCCTATGAGCAGATGAACGGGATGACGGTGGTCCGGGAGATGGACTTCTCCGTGGATCCGGTCTTCGGCCAGACGCTCCGCGACCGGGAAAGCATCCGGACGGCCAAGGGCGCGGGCATCGTCATGGAAACGGGCCAGCTCTACAAGGGGGAGACGCCCCTCATCCGGCTCGTGGCCGTCATGGACTACGGCCATTGGAACTTCATGCCCACCGCCCGGGTGATGTGGGATTTCTTCAAGCATTACAGCCGCGACCCCGAAACCAAGAAACTCGTGTACAGCAAATGAAACCGCGCGCATTGACCCTCCTTTTCGCCACTCTGCTGGCGACGGCCTGCGGGACCAAGCCGGCTATCCGGTCCGGGGGCTTCGCGTCCACGGCCACCGAGTTGGAAAAGGGCTGGGCGGATCCGCCCCAGTCCGCCCGCACCCGCGTGTGGTGGCATTGGATGAACGGGAACATCACCAAGGACGGCTTGCAGAAGGACTTGGAGTGGATGGACCGCATCGGCCTGGGCGGCGTGCATACCTTCGACGCCGCACTGGGAACGCCCACAGTTGTGGACAAACGGCTCATCTATATGGACGAGGGCTGGCAGGATGCCTTCCAGCACGCGGTCCGGACCGCCGATTCCCTGGGTCTCGAATTCACCATCGCCTCCGCCCCCGGGTGGAGTTCCACCGGCGGTCCCTGGGTTGCTCCCAAGGACGCGATGAAGCGTCTGGTCTGGCGGACGGTGGAGGGAAGCGGTGTCATCGACACGGTATTCCCGGAACCCTTTACGCATACCGGCGCGTTCCAGAACGGGGCGGCGGCCGGCAGGGGCAGCGGGGCGGAACTGGATTTCTACGAGGACATCGCTGTGATTGCCGTTCGGCAGCCGGAAGGGCGCCGGAGCGCGGCTTCGCTCGGCGCCGTCGTGACTTCCAGCGGCGGAAACTTCACGCTGGAACAGCTTACCAACGGAGATATCGCCGACGGAATCCTTCTCCCGAGAGATGACAAAGCAGGCTTTGCCTGGATCCAATATGCTTTCCCCGAGCCGGTTACCATCCATTCCCTGACCATGGTCGGAGCCGGTGGAGGCGGATTCGGCGGCGGTCCTGCGACCACCGTGCTGGAAAGCAGCGATGACGGAATCGCTTTCACCAAGGTCTGCGATGTCCGTGGTGGACGTGTTTCCGAAGTGACGCTCAGCGTCCCCGAAACCACGGCCCGGTTCTTCCGTGTCCGGGTGGAGAATCCCCGGGCGATGGGCGGCGGCTTTTTCGGCATGGGCGGCGGCCCCTCGGCCGCTCCCTCCGGTACGGTCATTTCCGAGTTGGAGCTCTTCCCCTATAGCCGGGTGCACCGGTTCGAGGACAAGGCCGGTTTCTCCACGGCTTCCAACATGACGGCGGAGGCCACACCCGCCTCGACGGAGGCTTTTCCGGCTCCGGCCGATGTGATCGACATTACCGACCATTTCAGGGATGGAAAACTGCGTTGGGATGCTCCCGAGGGTACCTGGAAGATCTACCGTTTCGGTTATGCCCTGACCGGCAAGCAGAACCATCCGGCGCCCCTCGAAGCGACCGGCCTGGAGGTGGACAAACTGGATCCGGATGCCTGGACGCGCTATTTCCGGACCTATTTGGACATGTACAAAAAGGCCTCCGGCGGCCGGATGGGCGCACGCGGCGTGCAGTATGTCCTGACGGACAGCTACGAGGCCGAGTGCGAAACCTGGACCCCGGCGATGTTCTCCGCTTTCCGGGAGCGCCGCGGGTATGACCTGAAGCAGTGGCTGCCGGTGCTGGCCGGCGAGATCGTCGGCTCTCCGGCCGAGAGTGACGCTTTCCTCTGGGATTGGCGGAAGACTCTCGGCGACCTCATTGCTGACAATTATGCGCTCCTTTCCCGGATCGCCCGGGAAGAATACGGCATGCTGGGTACCTATGTGGAGTCCCATGAGGCCGGACGGGCGTTCGTGGGGGACGGTATGGACCTCAAGCATGCCGCCCAGGTGCCGATGGGCGCGATGTGGGTGACCGCTCCCTGGGTGCCCATGGGCCCTGACGGCCAACCCGACATGAGCGTCTATGACGCCGATGACCGGGAATCCGCCTCCGTGGCCCATCTCTACGGTCAGAATGTGGCGGCGGCCGAGTCCATGACCGCGCCCGGACAGGGCGGCCTGGCCTATTCCTATCATCCCGGCAACCTGAAGTATGTCGCCGACCGGGAAATGTCCAGTGGCATCAACCGCTTTGTCATCCATGAAAGCGCCCATCAGCCGGATGATGTCCACGTTCCGGGCATGTCCCTCGGCGGGATCGGCCAATGGTTCAACCGTCACGACACCTGGGCGGAAATGGCCGGGGTATGGGCGGACTACATGGCCCGCAGCTGCTTCATGCTGCAGGCGGGGCATAGCGTGGCTGACATCCTCTACTACTACGGCGAGGATTCCAACGTGACGACCGTGTTCAACCGTCCGCCGCAGATTCCGGCCGGTTACCAGTGGGATTACCTGAGCCCGAGCGCCCTGCTGGATCAGATTTCCTGCCGTCGCGGCCAGCTGACCTCCGCAAGCGGCACTGCCTACAAGGTCATCTGGATGGACCGCAACATGGATTATGTGTCTGTGCCGGTGCTCCGGAAACTCGCCGCCCTCGCAAAGGAAGGCGCCTGGATCGGCGGCGTGAAGCCAAAGTTCCCGGCCTCCCTGTCCGATGACAAGGCGGAATTCGATGCGCTCGTCGCCGACCTCTTCGGTCGGAAGAACGTCATGGAGACCACCGATTTGCAGGCATTCCTCACCGCTGCGGGCGTGGCCCCCGACGTCGTTCTTCCCGAAGGATACCGCTACCTGCACCGCACCCTTTCGGACGGCGAAGTCTATTGGATCAACAAGCCTTCCCGGGAGAACGCCGACGTGACGCTGTCCTTCAGGACGGCCGGCGGACGCCCGACCCTCTGGCATCCGGAAAACGGAACCGTGGAAGACGTGACTTATGCCGTCAGGGACGGCCGCACCGAGGTGCAGTTGCACCTGGTTCCGGACGATGCCGTATTCGTGGTCTTCTCCGGCAAGGGCAAGTCCTCCGAGACAGTTCCTGCCGTCGATGAAAAAGTCGTTTTGGATGTGACCGGTCCCTGGCAGGTCGCCTTCCAGGAGAAGCGCGGAGCTCCGGCCACGGCTACGTTCGATACGCTTTCCAGTTATACGGATTCCGAGGTCTTCGGTATCAAATACTTCTCCGGTGTCGCTACCTATACGAAGACGGTGCATGTCGATACCGTCCAGGGGAAGATGTCCATCGACCTGGGGCAGGTGTGCGACCTGGCCGAGGTCTATGTGAACGGAACCTACTGCGGCACAGCCTGGAAACAGCCCTACCGCGTGGACGTGACCGATGCGCTGAAGCCCGGAGACAATACGCTGGAAATCAAGGTGGCGAACACCTGGCCCAACCGGCTTATCGGCGACGAGCAGCCCGGTGCCGTCCGCGTCGCCTGGACGGATTCCCGCGCCTACCGGGCCGAGGATCCGCTTCGTCCCGCCGGCCTGCTGGGTCCGGTCAAAATGGTGGTCCGGTAAGGAACGAATAAAATACTACACCGCTTGCAGCAGGCCTTTCGCGAGGTCTGCTGCCGCGTTTTCCTTCGCCTGGACGTGGCGCTTCTTACCGGAGGCAGTGTAAGGGACGGAATCCACGAAGCGATAGTAGCGGGGACGCTTGAAATTGGCGATGTAGGGACTCTCCTTGCAGAAAGCATCCAGTTCGGAGACCGTAAGCGATCCGTCCTTCGGGACGATGTAGGCGGTGACGAGCTGGCCGCGGACCTGATCGGGAACGGAGGTCACCACGCAGTCCTTGACCCGCGGGTTCATGGACAGGACCGCTTCCACTTCGGTGGGGTAGATGTTTTCGCCGGAGGAGATGATCATGTCGTCCCGGCGACCGACGATGGTGATGAAACCTTTCCCGTCCCAGGTGGCGAGGTCGTTCGTGTACAGGAATCCCTTGTAGTACTTGCGCTCCGTCTCGGACTGGTTGTCGTAGTAAAGATAGGGCGATTTCGCAGGGGAGGAAAGGATGACTTCGCCGATTTCGGTGCCGTCCTGGGCGACCAGTTCGTCCGGCTCGGTGCGGCGGCCGTCGTGGAGGCGCACGACGCGGACGTCGTCATCGACACAGGAAGTTCCGGCGGTGCCGGCGCCTTCGGGCAGATCGAAGGGGCGGAGGAAGGTGTTCCAGAAGGTCTCCGTGGTTCCGTATCCGTTGAAGATATTGGGTGTCAATACTTTCTGATAGCGGATGCAGGCGGCTTTCTCCAGCGGGCTGCCCATGGTGACGATCCCTTTCAGGGTAGAGAGGTCGTGCGGATTCCTTTCCTGCTCGTCGGCCAGGCCGCCCAGGACGGTCGGGACGCCCACCAGGAAGGTGATGCCGTACTCGGCCACGTAGTCCAGGGCCGTTTTCGCGTCGAACTTGGGAAGGATGACGACCGTGGCGCCGGCGTAGAAAGCCGGGCAGGGACCGGCGCAATGGAGGCCGCCGCGGTGGAACCAGGGCGTCGTGTTCATCGTCACGTCCCGGTAGCTCATCGGGAAATGGATCATCACGTCGTGGGCCGACAGCACCTCGTTGATGCTGGTCATCGGAATGGCCTTGGGATGGCCGGTCGTGCCGGAGGTGTACAGGCGGCAGGTCTCGTCATAGATATTGTGCTCGATATCAGGCTCTTCGCAGGAGGCGCACTCCACGAAGCGTTCGTAGGAGAGGAATCCGCTTTCGGGTGCTTCCTCCGCCGTCAGGACCAGGTCGGGCCGATGCGAGGCCAGTTTCAGCGCCTCTTCCACGGTCTCCCGGTAAGCGGCATTGAAAAGGAGCACCTTGGGGTGGGAATCGTCGATGCTCCAGGCCAGTTCTCCCGGAGAGAAGCGGAAGCTGGCCGGGCAGCACACGGCGCCCGTCTTGTGGGCGGCGAGGTAGCCGAAGACGAATTCGGGGCAGTTGCACAGCTGCATCATGATGACGTCCCCTTTCCGGAGGCCGGCTGCGAGGAGGGCCTGCGCGAAGCGGTTGCTCTCGGCATCCAGCTCCCGGTAGGTCCAGCGGCGTCCGTCGGCGGGATTCACCATCGCCAGACGGTTGCCGTAGCGCCGGACATTCCGCAGAAAGCCCTCGATCCAGGTATAGTGTGATTCGAATATCTGTTTGTAATTTTCCATTTTTCCGTGTTTTGTTGTGAAACAAAATTACCGATTGCGGGGATTTTGGGCAAATTTTGGCAGAAAAAGGGGTGTTCTTGTGGGAAATATGGAAATCAATTTTTATCTTTGCGAAAACCTTGTGGGATAATTTGACATTTTTGTGCCCTTATGGAACATCCGCTCGACAAAACCCTGCGCCTGGACATGGTCCCGCGGACGGCGAACACCATCTATGTGAAGGACGAATTCGTCATCTCCGACAATCTGTCCATCCGGGTCCCACCTGCCCTCTCCGCCCTGCTGGACAAGGGACGGCCCACCCGCACCCTCCGGCCCGGCTGGATGGTTTTCCCCTACCGGATCGGCTTCAATGCCATCCTGTTCGTGGAAACGGGCGTGGTGGACTGCGTCCTCAATCTGGAGTCTTTCCATGTCGAGGGCAGGTCCGTCCTGCTCCTCCCGTCGGCCACGCTCCTGCGCGAGCTCAACTGGCAGGCTGGGACGCGGTATATCCTGATCGGCTACAACGACGGAAAACTCTTCTCCGGGATGAACTCCCGTTCCGCGAAGATCCTCCGCTCGTCCATGATCGCGCCCTTTTCCATCGCAATGCGGAAAGAACGGATGGACAGGTACTTAAACCTTATTGAGGTTCTCATCCACGTGGCGGAGGGCGGTCCGGACTATTATTTCCAGGACGATATCATCCGCGGCGCAGCCGAGATGATGTGCGGCGGCCTGGCGCGCCTGGTCGTGGAACGGACGGAACAGCGCACCCGGATCCCCCGCGAACTGGCCATCACGCAGGACTTCATCCGCCTGGTCCAGGCCGCCTGCCTGGAACACCGCGACCTGGACTACTACGCCCGGGAACTGTGCATCACGCCGAAATACCTTTCCCGCATCGTCAGTAAGGTTTCCGGGAAAAAGGCGCTCCTGCTCATCCAGGAGAGCGTCATCGCCGAGGCGGAAACGCTCTTGAAAGACGGGTCCTACAGCGTCCGGCAGGTCAGCGACCTCCTCCATTTCCCCAGCCCCTCCTATTTCTGCCGATACTTCCGCAAAGCCACCGGCCAGACTCCGCGGGCATACATGCTGGGGGAGTGAGCAGCCTTGCATTTCAGACGCAAATCCCTTATTTTTGAAAACTTTGATGCAACCAGAGCATATGAAAGAATACGGACATTTCGACGACGCCCACCGGGAGTACGTCATCACGGATCCGGCCACCCCGTGGCCGTGGATCAACTACATGGGGACGGAGGATTTCTTCTCCCTGATTTCCAATACCGCAGGCGGTTACTGCTTCTGCAAGGACGCCAAATTCCGCCGGATCCTCCGCTACCGCTACAACGGCGTACCCATGGACGCCGGCGGCCGCTATTACTACATCAAGGATGGCGACACGGTCTGGAATCCGGGCTGGAAGCCCTGCAAGACCGCCCTCGACGCCTATGAGTGCCGCCACGGCATGGGCTATACCCGGGTGACGGGGGAGAAGGACGGGCTGAAGGCCGATGTCCTTTTCTTCGTGCCCATCGGCCACCGCTGCGAAGTGCACCGGGTGAAACTCATGAACACGGGTGCGGCGAAAAAGTCCTTCCAGTTCTATTCCTTCGTGGAATGGTGCCTCTGGAACGCTTCCACCGACATGGAGAATTTCCAGCGGAACCTCTCCACGGGCGAGGTGGAGATCGATGGGAACGTCCTCTATCACAAGACCGAATACCGCGAACGCCGCGACCATTACGCCTTCTTCGGCGTGAACCGTCCCTTCGACGGGTTCGACACGGACCGGGAAACCTTCATCGGCATGTACAACGGATTCGAGACGCCGCAGCAGGTCCTCGCCGGCACTTCCGGGAACTCCGTGGCCCATGGCTGGAGCCCCGTCGCCTCGCACCGGTTCGACCTGACGCTGGAACCTGGGGAGTCCACGGAACTGGTTTTCGTCCTCGGGTATGTGGAGAATGCGCCCGAGGAGAAGTTCGTCGCCCCCGCCGTGATCAACAAGGCCAAGGCGCAGGCGATGATGGATGCGTTCTCCACTCCGGAGCAGGTCGATGCGGCCTTCGCAGCCCTGAAAGCCTACTGGGACGACCTCCTGGGGCGTTTCACCGTGGAATCTGACGTGCCGGAGCTGGACCGGACCGTGAACATCTGGAACCAGTACCAGTGCATGATCACCTTCTTCTTCAGCCGGAGCGCCAGCTATTTCGAGAGCGGCATCGGCCGGGGCATGGGCTTCCGCGATTCCAACCAGGACCTCGCCGGCATCGTCCATCTCATCCCGGAGCGGGCGCGGCAGCGGATCATCGACATTGCCTCCACGCAGTTCCCGGATGGCGGCTGCTACCATCAGTACCAGCCCCTGACCAAGCGGGGCAACAACGACATCGGCGGCGGTTTCAACGACGACCCGCTGTGGCTTATCTTCGGTACGGTTGCCTATATCCGGGAAACCGGCGATTTCGGCATCCTGCAGGAGCCGGTCCCGTTCGACAACAAGCCCGGGACGGAGGTCTCCCTGTTGGACCACCTGAAAATCAGCTTCAAGCACGTGACGGACAACCTCGGCCCCCACGGGCTCCCGCTCATCGGCCGGGCCGACTGGAACGAC
>DETL01000031.1:87412-87925 GCA_002361625.1 Bacteroidales bacterium UBA3289
CTGAACCTCAACTGCTTCTCCGACAATCCCGACGAGTCCTTCCAGACCACCGAGAACAAGACGGCGGGCTCGAAGGCGGAGTCCCTCATGATCGCCGGCCTGTTCGTCGCCGAGGGACGCGATTTCGCGGAGCTCCTCTCGCATCCTTCCGTAGCCGAGGATCCCGAGTATGTGCTGGGTGTCAAGGAGGTCGTAGCCGCCATGGAAGAGGCCGTGAAGAAGTACGGCTGGGACGGCGAGTGGTTCCTCCGCGCCTACGACTATTACGGCCGGAAGATCGGATCCAAAGAGTGCGAGGAAGGAAAGGTCTTCATCGAAAGCCAGGGCTGGTGCACCATGGCCCGGATTGGGGCCGATGAGGGCTTGTGCGACAAGGCTCTGGACTCCGCCGTCAAGTATCTGGAATGCGAGCATGGCCTGGTCCTGAACAACCCCGCCTACACACGCTACATCAAGGATTACGGCGAAATCAGCTCCTACCCGGAAGGCTACAAGGAGAACGCCGGCATCTTC
>DETL01000032.1:0-52442 GCA_002361625.1 Bacteroidales bacterium UBA3289
CAGATGGTCCGCACCATCAAGTACCTCGCCGAGCTCAAGTAAGTCCGCCAAGCACTTAAGAGGACTCCATCAGGAGTGAATCCATAGACAGGTTCCATCCGGGGCCTGTCTTTATTTTTTATAATTTTTTATATATTTGTATTCAGAAACAGAATCAGTAAACCCAATGAAGAAATTATCCTTTGTCGTCGCCCTTCTCGCGGCGTTTGCTTTTTCCGCGAAGGCCCAGGAATTCGAACCGGGCGTGTATCTCCAGCTCCAGGGCGGAGCTGCCTATGATGTCGGAGAAGCCTCCTTCGGGAAGCTCATCTCTCCCGCCGCCCAGGCAGCGATCGGCTATCGTTTCAATGAAATTTTCGGTGCGCGCATTTCCGTGAACGGTTGGCAGGCCCGCAACTACACAAGCGGATCCGAACTCCTGTACAAATACCGTTTCGTCCAGCCGGCCCTGGACCTGCAGTTTGACCTGGGCACGCTATTCGCCGGATGGAATCCCCACCGGGTGTTCAACACCTACTGGTTCATCGGTGGCGGAGCCCCGATCGCCTTCGACAATGAAGATGCCATCGACCTGCACCAAAACGGCGAGAAACTGTCCCTCCTGTGGGAACCCACGAAGGTTTTTTGGGGCGCCCGCACCGGCCTGGGAGCCGACATCCGCCTCAGCAAGCATGTCGCCTTCAATCTGGAACTGAATGCGAACATGTACCCGGACACCTTCAATTCCAAGAAGAACGTGGAAGCGAGGAACCCTGACTTCCGCTTCAACGCCCTTGCCGGCTTTACCTTCCGATTCGGCGGGAAGAAGGCTCCGAAGGCCGCTCCGGCCGTGGTTCCGATTCCGCATCAGCATCAGGAAGAAGCCCGGGAGGAATCTCCGAGGAGAAACACCGTTTCTGAAGAGCCGGTGAAGGAAGATGTCGGTCCCGCCATCTACCAGGGTGCCGATGTGGACATTTTCTTCGACCTGAACCAGTCCAAGATCCGTGAAGATCAGGTCCTGACCCTGAACCGCCTCGTGAGCTTCCTCCGCAACAATCCGGACATCAGGATCCAGCTCGACGGCTATGCCGACCGTGGCACCGGTACCCCGGAAATCAACCAGGAACTCTCCGAGCAGCGCGTCGCCGCCGTCCGCCAGTTCATCGTCAGCCGCGGCATCGAGAACAGCCGCGTGAAGACCGCCGCCCATGGTGACACCGTCCAGCCCTTCTCTGGCGCCAAGAACCGGGTCGTTACCTGCCGCGTGAGATAGGTTCAGTACTCCCTCGGACCGAAAATATCCGTACCGATCCGGACCATCGTTGCACCATGGCGTGTGGCGATGGTCCAATCGTTTGACATGCCGATGGAGAGTTCCGTAAAGGTCTCCCGCAGGGAAGGAAACGCTTCCCGGATCCGATGGAACAGGCTTTCGATCCGGGCGAAATCCGCCTCGATCACCGCATCATCCTCCGTATTCGTCGCCATGCCCATCAAGCCCCGGATCCGGATATTCTCCAGCGGAGGGAGTACACCCTCTGAAAACTGTGCCACCCTCGGCACATGAGAGGGAGGGGCCCACGGCTCGCCGTGGGAGGGACGGAGGTCGCTTTGCGACCGGAGGTTTTCAGAGGGTGTACTCCCGCAGCATCGGAGAATATCTTCCTCATCAAAACCTTGCTTGGTCTCTTCGGCGCCCAGGTGGAGTTCCAGGAGGACGTCGATGACCCGACCGTTCTCTCTCCCCCACTTGTCGATGGCTTCCAGCAGGTGGAAGGAATCGACGGACTGGACGAGAGTGACGTACGGGAGGACGAGCTTGAGCTTGTTGGTCTGGAGATGGCCGATGAAATGCCACTCGATATCCGCGGGCATCTGCGGGACCTTGGCGGCGAGTTCCTGGGGACGGCTCTCGGCAAAGACCCGCTGGCCGGCATCGTAAGCCTCCATCAGGCGTTCGACCGGATGGAATTTGGAAACTGCCACCAGTTTCACGGCTGATGGCAGTTTCTCGTAAAGGGCTTGTAAGTTATCTCTTACCATTTTTTCTCTGTTGCTGGGCCTGCTGCTTCTGCATCTCACGCTGCATCTTCTGGGCTTCTTCCAGGCGCTGCTGCCACTTGGACTTGGGCGCCGCCTTGCCCTCGGCCGCTTTCACCTTCGCGAGGATCTCTTCCGGGTGGACGAACCACTTCTTGATGATCCAGGTTTCCAGCATCGTGATGAGGTTGGAAAGGAGGTAATAGTAGCTGAGACCGGAGGAGAGGTTGTTACAGATGAAGAACATCATGATCGGCATCATATAGAGGCTCATGAAGCGCATCATCTTGGCGTTCGGGTCGTTGCCGGTGCTCTGGTTCTGCATCGTGATGCGGGAGTAGAAGAACATCGACAGCGCCATCAGGAGCGCGAAAAGGGAGATGTGGTCCATGCCCAGGACACTCGTGCCCCAGTGGATGACATCGTCATACGCGGAGAGGTCCTCGGCCCACAGGAAGGGCTGCTGGCGCAGCTGGATGGAGGCCGGGAAGAACCGGAACATCGCCCACAGGATCGGCATCTGGAAGAGCATCGGGAGGCATCCGCCCATCATGGACACGCCGGCCTTGTTGTACAGTTCCATCGTCGCCTGCTGCTTCTTCATCGCATCTTCCTGCTTGGGATACTTGGCGTTGATCTTGTCCAGTTCCGGCTTCAGGGCCTGCATCTTCGCAGAGGAAGAATAGCTCTTGTAGGCGAACGGAAGAACGACGATCTTGATGAAGATGGTCATCAGGAGGATGATGATGCCGAAGGACTTGATGAACTTGCTCAGCCAGTCGAACAGCGGGATGATCACACCCTTGGTGAACCAGGAAATCCACGCACCGCCCATCGGGATCACCTTCTCATAGGCATGGTGATAGGCACGCAGTCCCTTGTAGTCGTTGGGACCGAAGTAGAACTCGAAGGGGATGTCGATCCGCGGGGATCCCGGCTGGATATCCGCCCGCAGGGAGGCCGTGCAGGTCATGAGGTCGTGCTCGGCATTGTCCTTCGGAAGATAGTCGATGGTGAATTCACCGTAGGTAAAGTCCTTCGGGGCCCGCATGATGGCGGAGAAGAACTGCTGCTGGAAGGCGAACCATTCGAGCTTGTTGTCGAAGCGCTTGGATCCCTTGCGGCCGTTGCCGATACTCTCCGGCTTCTTCTCGTCCGGGAAGTAGTAGTTCAGGCGGGAGTACTGGCTCTCGTTCTTGAAGCCCTTCTCCATCCGCGGGATGACCGCATCGAAATCCACGTCGATGCTGCCCACGTTGCGCGGAATCAGGTTTTCCATGCCGACGAAGGAAAGCGTCTGGTTCACCGAGTAGGAATCCTTCACGAGCGTGTAGGTCTCCTCGATATAGCCGCCGTTCGAGAACGGCAGGCGCATCACCACGGTAGAGTCCGTGGAGGCCTCGGGCACATACAGGAAGTTGAACTTCCGGGTGTCCACGGCCGTCGGTGCATACACGACGAATCCGAGCTGGCTCTTGCCGTCGCGGAGGATATACAGATCCGACTTGTCGTAATTCTTGTATTCCTTGACCCGGACCGCATAGGGTTGGGCACCCATGGTGGTGAAGGTGACCTCCAGTTTTTCGTTCTCCAGCTTGACCAGGCTTCCCTCGCCCTGCGCCGCAGCGTTCAGGAGGGAATCGCTGTAAACCGCCGTCTGCGCAGGCAGCGCGGCCACCACCGTGTCCTCCGGGTGCTCCGCCAGATAAGCGGCCCGGATGCTGTCCTGCCTGTACTGTTCCACGGCGGCGATGGAATCCAGTTGTGCCTGGTACTCCATCTGCTTCCGGACCTGACGGCTCTGGAACCCGAAGAAGCCCATCATGATCAGGGCGATCAGAACGAAGCCGATGATTGAGTTTTTGTCCATAGGCTACTCGCTCTGCTCCTCCTGCTCCTTGGTCACCAGTTCGCGGATCTTCGCTTCCAGTTCCTTGAGGTCGGCCTTGGCCGCGTCGATGCGCTCCTGCATCTGGGCCTTGAGCTGCTCCGCACCCTTGGACAGGCCAAAGAAGCCGATGTTGTTCTCATAGGTCTGGATGTCCTGCTGCAGCTGGTTGTACTTGAGCGTGAGCTTGTCCTTCTCGGTAAGCGGAGCATTGCTGCGGCGCTGCTCGCCGCGGACAGGGCCCCGTCCGCTTTCGCGACGGCCACCGCGTCCCCAGTCCGGGAACTTGGCCTGCATCGCCGCGCGGTAGGCGGCCTGGACGGCGTCCTTTTCCTTGAACGGAACGAATCCGATGGCGTTCCAGCGCTCGGCAAAGCCGCGGGCGGCTTCGGCATCGGCCTCGGCGTCAGCGGAGACGTATGCCTCGATTTCCTCGATCAGGGCGCGCTTGGCCTTGAGGTTGCCGTAGTAGTCGTTCTCGGGACGTCCCTGCTTGTCACGCTCGTTGAAGAAAGCGTCACAGGCGGCACGGAAACGTTTCCACAGCTGTTCGGACTTCTTGCGCGGCACGGCACCGATCTCCTTCCACTGCTTCTGGAGTTCGATCAGCGTGTCGGAGGTCTTCTTCCAGTCGGTGCTGTCCTTGAGGACCTCGGCCTGCTCGATGATGGCGAGTTTCTTGGACATGTTGTCGTTCATGCTGTCCTTGAACTCGTTATAGTAGTCACGCTTGCGGCTGAAGAAAGCGTCGCAGGCGGCGCGGAAACGGTCGTACACTTTCTGGTTGTCCTTCCGCGTAGCGAAACCGATCTTGCGCCATTCGTCCTGGATCGCGACGATCTCCTTGGAGAGGGCGTTCCATTCGCTGGAGGACTTGATCTCCTGGGCCGCGATGGCCTCCACTTTCTCGCAGAGGGCGGTCTTGGCCTCCAGGTTCTGGGCCTGCTGTTCTTTCAGGCCTTCGAAGTGGGCCTGGTATTTCTTGTTGATGACCGCGGTGGCGGCACGGAACCGCTCCCAGATGGAATCGCGGAACTCCTTGGCCACGGGGCCGAATTCCTTCCACTGCTCATGGAGTTTCTGGAGCTCCTTGAAGGCGCTCACGATGTCCTCGTTCTCGGCAAGGGCCTCGGCCTGCTCGCAGAACTCGGTCTTGGCCTCGAGGTTCTTGCGGAAATCCAGGTCACGGAGCTCGCGGTTGATCTGCACGAGGTCGTAGAATTTCTCCACATGGAGCTGATACGTATCATTGATGTCCCGGTAGTTCTGCTGCGGGACCGGACCGGTCTCGCGCCAACGGTTCTGGATCTCCCGGAACTTCGGGAACGCGTCCTTCATGTCCCCCTGCTCCTCGACGAGGGCCTTGAGGTCCTCGATGATGGCCTGCTTGGTCACGAGGTTGGCCTCGCGTTCGGCATCCAGCTGGCGGTTGTATTCCGCCCGCTCTTTCTTATATACATTGTAGAGGTTCTTGAATCCGGCCTCGATCGCGGCGAACGGGCTCACGGGCGCGCTCTCCAGCGGTTCGGTGGCAGGCATTTCCTCGATGGTATCGGCATCGGGTTCCTCAACCGCGGCATCCTCGCCAGCCTCCGCCTTTTCGCGGGAAAGGCGCTTGTAGAAGGCGGACTTCAGGGCCTCGGCCTCCTTGGAACGCTTCATGCGGTCTTCACTTTCCGTCAGGCTCTGGAACAGGGCGGAGAGCTCGGCCAGGGTCTTGTCGGCATAGTTGACGACGACCTGTTCCTGTGCTACATCTGCGGTCTCGACGACGGTTTCTTCGATGACCTCAGGCTTCATTTCTTCACTCATAGTAGATGGTGCTCAAAAATTAAACATACAGATTACAAAGATAACAAAATTTCCACAATTAAGCATAAAACGCTACATTTGCAGTGAAGAAAGAGAGAACCCATGCGCATCGATATCCTTACCGTCGTCCCGGAGCTGCTCGAAAGCCCGCTCAGTCATTCCATTCCGGGCCGGGCCGTCAAAAAAGGCCTGGTGGAAATCCACGTCCACAACCTCCGCAAGTACGGCCTCGGGCCGCGCCTCACCGTGGATGACTATTGCTATGGCGGCGACGCCGGCATGGTCATGATGGTGGAGCCGGTGTTCCGGATGATCGAGGAACTGCGGTCGGAAAGGGACTACGACGAAATCATCTATATGGCTCCGGACGGGGAGATCCTGGACCAGGGAATAGCCAACGAGCTGTCCCTCAAGGAGAATATCATCATCTTGTGCGGCCATTACAAGGGCATTGACGAACGCATCCGCGAACACCTCGTCACCCGGGAGATCTCCGTGGGCGATTTCGTCGTGAGCGGCGGCGAGATCCCGGCCGCCCTCCTGGCCGACAGCATCATCCGGCTCATCCCCGGCGTCCTGACCGACGAGACGTCGGCTCTTTCCGACAGTTTCCAGGATGGCCTGGTCTCCCCTCCCGTCTATACCCGTCCCGCGGAATTCAACGGCTGGAAGGTTCCCGATGTCCTCCTGTCCGGCAATCCCAAGCTCATCCAGGCCTGGCAGGACGAACAAGCCCTCGCCCGCACCCGTGAGCGCCGTCCCCACCTCCTGGACTAAAAGGATAAGGCTCGCATCCCTGCGAGCCTTATTCTTGGTTAGTTAGTAGTGTATTCTTACTCAGAAGAAGGTTAATTGTGTTGGTTAGAAGAAACGTATCTCGGTTCTCGCAAAAGGTTTTTAAATAATTTTATTAAATCTCTCTTTTTCCCTTTCGCAAGAGCAAAGATAAGCAAACTTTCCATACTTCCAAAATTTAATGATAAAATCTTCGCTAATTAAAATATTTTAAAAACAGAGGGCAATCTTCCCCATGATATTGCGCATGGCCTGCGGGTACAACCCGACCTCCAGGTACATCGGGTCCGCACCCCCCTGCCAAGCCCGATACACCCACGCGTAGGCATAATAAGCGCGGTTCAGGAGGTTGTTGACATAGAGGGAAAGCTCCAGGGAGCCGCAGGGAATATCGAACCGGTGACTCAGGGAAAGGTCGGCGACGAAGAAGGCAGGGATGCAGCGCTCCTCCGACTGCGTGTTGTCCCAATACTGTTTCCCGACATATTTGCCGCTCAAGGAAAGGGTCATGGGCTGCCACCAGCCGCTGAAGGGGGCAAGCGACACCCGTCCCATACCCACGGCGGAAGGAGAGAGCAGCATGGTCGTATTCTCATAGGTTTCCTCCTTGTAACCGCCGTTTTCCCAGTCTTCCAGGTAAGCCGTAAAACGGCGGAGGCGATTGTGCGACAAGGTCAGGTTGCCGTCGATTCGCAGCACCCGGGAAGGAGTCCAGGCGGCGGCGAGTTCGATGCCCCGGCGCCAGCCCCGGCCCACATTCTCCTTGATGGCATAGCCGGAGGAACTGAGTCTGCCGGTCTCCAGCAGCATATCCCGGTACTCCATCAGGTACAGGTTGGCCGTACCGGTGAAATGCTCGCCGAAATAACCGTATCCGGCTTCGACATCCACCATGGACTCCGGCTTGATCGGGATCATTTCGCCCTTGATGTTCTCCTTGATATCGCTCCGGCCGGGTTCCCGGTGGCCCAGGGCGACGCTCGCATAGAGCTTATGTCCGCCGAAACGGGCCGTGACGCCCCCCCGGGGATTGAAGAAGTTCCATTTCTCATGGTAATCCATGGGCACGGAACTGGCCTTGTCGTCAGGTCCCACAAGGTCGTAACCGATGTGCCGGTACTGGAGGTCCGCATAAGCGGTGAGCCAGGACAGCGGCCGGTATTCGGCCCGGAGGAAACCGTTCACTTCCTGCTTCAGGCCGTTATTGCGATACCAGGTATAATTCCGGTTCATGGACGCATAGTCATACCGGTCTCCCAGGAGCCGGGCCCAGAGCATCTCCCCCCAGTGGTCTCCGTCATACCGGGAGAAATTCACGCCTCCGTCCAGGTTCAGGGCCGACCCCCGGTAGCGGAGGGAGGTCTGTCCCACATACAGGTCGTTTCCCATCTTCTTCCGGTAGATCATGTCGCTCTTTTTCACTCCGCCCACGTCGGAGAAGGGATAGCCGAATTCGGCGAACTTCCGCCCCGTCTTGTAATACTCGTCATAACCGTCGCCCCGGGTATAGTCCAGGGTCGTCGTCCAATGGAGCCGGTCCGCCAGGCCGCGGGTATAGTTGAGCTGAAGGTGATGCTGCGCGTAATTGTCCGTCTGATTGGAATAATAGCAGGTGCGGCCGGCATCATCGACATATTCGCCCGCCCCGTTGTAGGTGCGGTCCACGGCATACATTTCCGGCGAAATGCCGTCCCAGGTGATCCCGCTCTTCTGATCGCCCGTCAAGTAAGTCAGGCGCAGGGAGTTACGACCTTTCAGCCAACCGATTACGGCAAACAGGGAAGCCGAATTCACCCCGGCGTTGCGGATGTAACCGTCCGTCCGGCCCACGGTCCAGGCCAGGTCGAAATACAGTCCGGAGGGAAGCAGCCCCGACCGGGCCGAAAAACCCGACAGGAGCGTCCCGTAGGAGCCGGCTGAAATCTCGCTGCGGAAAGAGGGTTCCGGAGCGACGAAAGCCGTATTCATGTTGATACTGGCGCCGAAAGCGCCGGCCCCGCTCAACGACGTGCCCAGTCCCCGCTGCACCTGGACTCCGGAAAGGAGGGAGGTCAGGGCGGGGATATTGACCCAGAACACTTCCTGGGATTCCGCATCGTTCAGGGTGATTCCGTTCAGGGTGACATTGATCTGGGATCCCTTGGAGCCGCGGATGGTCATCGCGGAATTGCCCAGACCGGTTCCGCCTTCGTTGTAGGTCACGACGGAAGGCAGCAGGCCCAGGGTCATCGGCAGGGAATTCATGGGATTGGCACTCTGGAGCACGTCCCGGCCCACTTCGACATGGGTGACAGGAGTTTCCGCTCCGGCGCGGGTGGAGGAGACGACGACACTGTCCAGTCGTTCTTCCCAGGTGGTGTTCTGCGCAGCGGCGCAGACAAAGGTGGCGGCAAAAGCCGCGGTCAACAAACTTTTTTTCATATACTTTCCTCCGGCGGTATGAACCGCATCAGGTTCGACGGGTATGATCTCAACCGGGCGGCCGCCCGATACCCCGATATGTCTTTATTTCTTCTTGGTCAGCTCGATTTCGAACATCTTGGGCCAGTATTTTCCGGTCAGGAAGATCCGGCCTTCCGGATCGACGGCGATCCCGTTCAGGACGTCCGTCTCCCGGGTCCTGTCCTGGGCGGGAAGGAGGCCCCGGCAGTTCACCGTCGCCTCCACGGTCCCGTCCTTGGGATCGATGATGACAATGGTGTCGGTCGTATAGACGTTGGCCCATACCTTGCCGTCAATCCATTCCAGCTCGTTCAGGTACCGGACGGCCCGGCCGTCCTTCGTGACCCGTACCCGGCGCAGTTCCTGCATATCCTTGTCCAGGAAATACAGGTAAGCGCTGCCGTCGCTCGCAATGAGCTGCTGTCCGTCCGTGGTGAGGCCCCAACCCTCGCGGGGATAGGCCACCGTGGACTTGTATTTCAAAGAATCCGCATCATAGATGAAGGCAAGGCCGTTCGTCCAGGTCAGGATATACAGGTTTCCATCCAGGATGCAGGAGCCCTCGATAAAGTATTTGCGGGAGAAATCCTGCCGGCTCAAAGCCTTTCCCGTTTCCAGGTCCACCGTCCTGAGCGTACTCTCCCCCCACTGGCCGGTCGTCTCGATGAGGCGCCCGCCGTCGAAGAAGAGCCCCTGGGTGTATGAGGTGACGTCGTGCGGATACTCCCGCACGACATGGACCTTGTATTCCCGTACCTTGGCATTGCCACAGGACAGGACTGCGAAGGCAAGCAGTATGAGGGCCAGTTTTCTCATTTTCCAAAAATCTTACAAATTTAAGGAAAAAACCGTACCTTTGCAACAGAAAGGTGGGACGATCTGCCGCGCCGGGATCCGGTGAGGAAAGTCCGCACAGGGCAGGGCACCTGGCTGTGGAAAGCACAGAAGGGAGTAATCTTTTCCGTCCGTAACAGAGAATGACCGCCCGCAAGGGTAAGGGTGAAAACGCGGGGTAAGAGCCCACGACGGCGTGCGGCGACGTACGTCGGGTACGGCGACAGGCCTGCAAGACCAAATATACCGGCAGATGAGGACGGCCCGTCCGATGCCGGGGGGTAGGTTGCGAAGATAAATGGCAGATTCAAAAACAGAAAGCGGCTTACGGCCCCGCCTTTAGACCGAAGAGGCTGACCCGATTGGGGATCAGCCTCTTTTTTTCCGATTCTTTCCGGTTTGAGGGATTTACATCTCCACAAAATGGCACCAGCCGTGTTTGTCGGGGAACTGGCCGTCCTGGATGGCGCGGATGCGCTTGTAGAGAGCGGTGGACTTGGGGCCGACTTCCCCGTCAGGGCAGAAACGGAAGGTACGGGATACCTCCGGGGCTTCCAGGACGGGCTTCATGTCGATGCGGGAGAGCGGGGTGATGACGACGGCGGTGCCGCAGCCGCCCGCTTCCTCGAAGGTATCCAGTTCATCCAGCGGGAGCGGACGCTTTTCCACTTCCATGCCCAGGTCCCGGGCCACCTGCTGCAGCGTCTTGTTCGTAATGGACGGCAAAACGCTCTCGGACAGCGGAGTCACATACTTGTTTCCCTTGATGCCGAAGAAGTTGGAGGAGCCGAATTCGTCCACGAACTGCCGGGTGGAGGAATTCAGGTACAGGAGCTCCGCATAGCCCTGTTCATGGGCATACTTGTAGGGCTTGAAGGTGTTGGCATAATTGGCGCCGATCTTGTAGCTGCCGGATCCCTTGGGGGCCGCCCGGTCATAGTTGCCGGGGATGACGGCGGCGCAGGACTTGAGATGGGCGCCATAGTATGAGCCCACCGGGGCGCACATGACGGCGAAGACGGCCTCCGGATACGGCACCAGCTGCATCTGCGGATGCATGCCGATCAGGAGCGGACGCAGGTACATCGACGCGCCGAGCCCGAAGGGCGGCAGGAATTCGATATTCCCGCGGATGCAGTCTTCGCACATCTTGAAGAACATCTCCTCCGACGGGCAGGGCATGCCCAGATAATCCGCCGTCCGCTGCAGCCGGGCTGCGTTCTCGTCCGGACGGAACATGGCGATCCGCCCGTCCTGCTGCCGGAAGGCCTTCAAGCCCTCGAAGCAGGAAATCGCATAATGGAAGACCTGCGCGAAGGGATCGAAGGTAAAGGAGAAAGTCTCCGTGGATACGGGGTTGGACCACTGGCCGTCCTTGTAGTGGGAGAGAACGACCGTGCGGGTCCGGTAGGCGTCGAAGCCCAGGGATTTCCAGTCTATCTGTTGCATATCGTCTTATATTTTAGATGCGATCCAGTCGCCGACTTCCGAGGTGGAGCAGGTTCCGCCCAGGTCTTCGGTCACGATACCGGCCTCCAGCGAAGCCGCCACGGCCTCCCGGATGGCCTTTCCTTCCTCCATCAGCCCGAAGGCATATTCGAACATCATCGCCGCGGAGAGGATAGCCGCGACGGGATTGGCGATATTTTTCCCGGCCGCCTGCGGGTAAGAGCCGTGGATAGGCTCGAACAGGGAGGTGTGCTCCCCTACCGAGGCCGATGCCAGGAGGCCCATGGACCCGCTGATACAGCTGGCTTCGTCCGTGAGGATGTCACCGAAGGTGTTCTCCGTCACCAGGACGTCGAAGAACTTCGGGCAGCGGATAAGCTGCATCGCGGCATTGTCCACGAACATGTAATCCACCTGGATATCCGGATAGGACGGCTCCATCTCCCGCGCGACCTGGCGCCACAGGCGGGACGACTCCAGCACATTGGCCTTGTCCACGACCGTCAGGTGCTTCCGGCGGCGGCCGGCGTATTCGAAGGCCAGGCGCAGGATGCGCTCCACCTCGGCCCGGCTGTAAATGCAGGTGTCGTAGGCCGTATTCCCGTCGTCCTTCCGTCCCTTTTCACCGAAGTACATGCCGCCGGTGAGTTCCCGGATGCACAGGAAATCGGCCCCGTCCACGAGTTCGGTCTTGAGCGGGGACTTGTCCACGAGGGACTTGAACGTCTCCACGGGACGGAGGTTCGCATACAGGCCCAGCTGCTTCCGGATGGCCAGCAGGCCCTGTTCCGGCCGGACTTTCGCCGTCGGGTCGTTGTCGTACTTGGGGTCGCCCACGGCGCCGAACAGCACGGCGTCGCTGTCCATGCAAAGGGCATGTGTTTCGGACGGGTAGGCGTTCCCGAACCGGTCGATGGCGCAAGCGCCTACATACCCGTACGTGTAGGACACCTCGTGGCCGAAACGGGCGCACACGGCGTCCACCGCCTTGACGGCCTGTTCCACGACCTCCGGGCCGATGCCGTCGCCGGGCAGTTTTGCAATCTTGAGTTTCATATCAGGTTGTTTTCGATTAAATTCAGCATTTTCACCGTGGCCTTGATGGCAGCCTCGGCCTGGTCGGAGTCCACGCCCCGGGTCTTGAAGGCCGTCCCGTCCAGGTCCCACGAAATCGTGGTCTCGACGAGGGCGTCCGTCTTTCCGCCGGGCGGGATCTTCACGACGTAATCCGTCAGTCTCGGATGCCGCCGTCCCAGCCGGTCGTAGATGATCCACAGGGCCTTCATGAAGGCATCGTACTGGCCGTCACCGGCCGACGCTTCCTCGTAGCAGGTCCCGTCGATGTCGATCCGGATGTTCGCGATGGGACGCATGCCCCGGGCGAGCTGGAGACTGTAATTGATGATGTGGATCCGGTCCGGGGCCGACGAACTGTCCCCCTTGAGGACTTCCGCCACGATGAACGGCAGGTCCTCCGGACTCAGGCTTTCCTTCTTGTCGCCCAGTTCCACCACCCGTTCCGTCACGCGTTTCATCTGTTCAGGCGTCAGGTTGATCCCCAGCGCTTCCAGATTCTTGATGACATTGGCCTTGCCGCTGGTCTTTCCCAGGGCATAATGCCGATGCCGCCCGAAGCGTTCCGGCAGGAGGGCGTTCTGGTACAGCCCGCCTTTGCGGTCACCGTCGGCATGGACCCCGCTGGTCTGGGTGAAGGCAAACTCCCCCACCAGCGGCTTGTTGGACGGGATCCGGATGCCGGAAATGGTTTCCACGTAGCGGGACACATGCATCAATGCGCTCTCATCCAGGCTGTTGGGGACCTTCAGGTGGTCATTCAGGATGCCAATGGCGCTTGAAACCGGCAGGTTTCCGGTCCGCTCCCCCAGCCCGTTTACCGTCGTATGCAGGCCCTTCACACCCGCCTTCACCGCTTCGAAAGCATTGGCGACAGCGAAGTCGTAATCATTGTGCGGGTGGAAATCGAAGTGGATGCCGGGATAACGCTCCACCATCGCCCGGCAATAGGAACGCGCCTGCTCCGGGTCCAGGATCCCCAGCGTATCGGGCAGCATGATCCGGCGGACCGGCGCGTCCTTCAGGGCGTCCACGAGGAAGTACACATAGTCCGGGGAATCTTTCATCCCGCCCGACCAGTCTTCCAGGTACACATTGACCGTCAATCCCTTGGACACGGCAAGACCGATGTTCCGGAGAATGTCGAAGCGGTGTTCTCCGGGCGATTTGCGGAGCTGGCCCGTCACATGGCGGAGCGATCCCTTCGTCAGAAGGTTCATGACCTTTCCCCCGGCGGAACTAATCCATTCCACGGAAACACCGTCGTCCACGAACCCCAGGGCCTCCACGGCATCAAGCCGGCCGCAGGAGGCGGCCCAGCCACAGATCTTGGCGAACGCCTCCTGTTCCCCCCGGGACACCCGGGCCGAGGCCACCTCGATCCGATTGACCTTGAGTTCCTCCAGCAGCAGGCGCGCGATCGCAAGCTTCTCGTCCGGATTGAACGAGACGCCGGCGGTCTGCTCGCCGTCGCGGAGGGTGGTGTCCATTATTTCGAGCATCTCGCTTCCCACGCTTCGATCTTGTCCTTCTGGAGCATCAGGAAATCGATGTCGTCCAGGGCATGCATCAGGCAGTACTTCTTGTAGGGATTCAGTTCGAAGGTCTCGCTCCGTCCCGTGGACAGGTTCGTCACGGTCTGGTTCGGGACATCCACGCGGACCTTCGCCTGCGGATCGGCGGCAATGGTGGCGAAGAGTTCGGCGAGGAACTCCGGCGTCACGACCACCGGAAGGACGAAATTGTTCAGTTCATTGTTCTTGTGGATATCCGCAAAGAAACTGGAAATCACTACTTTGAACCCATAACCGGCAATGGCCCAGGCGGCGTGTTCCCGACTGGATCCGGAGCCGAAATTACGGCCGGCCACGAGGATTTCGCCGCCGTAGCGCGGGTCGTTCAGGACGAAATCCCGCTTGGGAGTCCCGTCCGGATGGTAACGCCAGTCCCGGAAAAGGTTCTCCCCGAAGAAGCTTTCCTCCCGGGTGGTCGCCTTCAGGAAACGGGCGGGGATGATCTGGTCCGTGTCCACGTTCTCGAGCGGGAGCGGGACGCAGGTGCTTTCTATGATGTCGAATTTCTGTTTCATACGAGGAAGTCTCTGGGATCCGTAATGACGCCGGTGACGGCGGCCGCGGCAGCCGTGAGCGGGCTGGCAAGGAGCGTGCGGGAACCGGGGCCCTGGCGGCCTTCGAAGTTCCGGTTGCTCGTGGAAACGCAGTATTTGCCGGCAGGGACCTTGTCCGGATTCATCGCAAGGCAGGCCGAGCAGCCCGGCTGGCGGATCTCGAAACCGGCCTCCCGAAGGACCAGGTCCAGCCCCTCGGCCTCGATCTGGCGGCGGACCGCCTGTGATCCGGGGACCAGCCAGGCCACGACGCCCGGCGCCTTTTTCCGGCCCTTCACGACAGAGGCGAAGGCCCGGAAATCCTCGATGCGGCCGTTCGTGCAGGCCCCGAGGAAGACATAGTCCACCGATTTGCCAACCAGGGCGTCACCTGGCTGGAAATCCATATATTTCAAGGCCTTGCAGAAAGAAGGCTGGCCTTCGACGGGAATTTCGTCCAGCGTGGGGACATGCCCGCACACGGCCGTGCCCATCCCGGGGTTCGTCCCGTAGGTGATCATGGGCGGAATCTCGGCGGCGTCATAGACGACCTCCCGGTCGAAGACGGCGTCGTCGTCACTCCGGAGCTGCTTCCAGCGTTCGACCGCCTGCTCCCATGCCTCCCCCTTCGGAGCATACTCGCGTCCTTTCAGGTAGGCGAAGGTCGTCTCGTCCGGGGCGATGAATCCGCCGCGGGCCCCCATCTCGATGGAAAGGTTGCACAGGGTGAGGCGGCCTTCCATGGACAGGGAACGGACGGCGGAACCGGCGTACTCCACGAAATAGCCCGTGGCGCCGCTGGTCGTCAGCCGGCTCATCAGGAAGAGGGCCACGTCCTTGGCCGTCACGCCCTTCCCGAGTTCACCCTCGATGCGGATCCGCATGGACTTGGGCTTCTGCTGGAGGATGCACTGCGAAGCCATCACCATCTCCACCTCGCTGGTGCCGATGCCGAAGGCGACCGCCCCGACGGCTCCGTGGGTGGACGTATGGGAATCTCCGCAGACGATGGTCATCCCGGGCAGGGAAAGCGCCTTCTCCGGGCCCACGACGTGGATGATTCCGTTGTCCGGTTCGTTCATCCCGTAATGCGTCAGTCCGAATTCGGCCGCATTCGCGACGAGGGCGTCCACCTGCTTCTTGGAGACCGGGTCCTCGATCGGGCGGTCCTGGTGCTCCGTGGGCGTATTGTGGTCCGGCATGCAGAAGATCTTTTCCGGCCGCAGGCAGCGGAGGCCGCGGGCGCGCAGGCCGTCGAAGGCCTGGGGACTCGTCACTTCGTGGCAGTAGAGCCGGTCGATATACAGTTGGTCCGGGCCGCCGTCCACGTGCTGGACGACATGCGCATCCCAGATTTTGTCAAACAGCGTATTCATCCGTTTCAGATTTTGTTGATACAGTCCACATAGGCCTCGATCGAAGCGGTCACGATGTCCGTCGATGCACCGAAGCCGTAATACACACGTCCTTCGTTCTCCACCTGCATATGCACCTTGCAGCAGTCGTCGGAGCCCTTGGTGACGCCCTGGATGGTGAATTCGTTGATGGTCACCTGGCGGCGGACGATCTGGCGGAGGGCGTTGATCGCGGCATCGACCGGACCGTTTCCGGTCGCGGCGGCCTCGAACTTCTCCCCGGCGATGTCCAGGCCGATGGAAGCGACCGGCTTCATGCCGATGCCGCTCGTCGCCTGGAGCCAGTCCACCTTGATGTGGCGTCCGGCCGCGCGGTCGGCCCCGGCGAGCATCAGGATGTCGTCGTCGTGGATTTCCTTCTTGCTGTCCGCCAGGCGGAGGAACTGCTCATATACTTCGTCCAGTTTCCCTTCATCCAGCTTCACGCCGTTCACTTCCAGGCGGTACTTGAGCGCCGCCCGGCCGCTCCGGGCCGTCAGGACGATGGAGTTCGTGTCCACGCCCACGTCCTTCGGGTCGATGATCTCGTAGGTCTCCGCCCGCTTCAGGACGCCGTCCTGGTGGATGCCGGAGGAATGGGCAAAGGCATTCTTTCCCACGATGGCCTTGTTGGGCTGGACCGGCATGTTCATCAGGGTCGATACGAGCCGGGAGGTGGGATAGATCTTCTGCGTGTTGATGTTCGTCTCCAGCGGAATGCCCCTGTGGGCCTTCAGGATCATCGCAATCTCCTCCAGGGCGGTGTTCCCCGCCCTTTCGCCGATGCCGTTGATGGTCACTTCGCACTGGCGGGCGCCGTTCAGCAGGCCCGCCATCGTGTTGGCTGTCGCCATCCCGAGGTCGTTGTGGCAGTGCGTGGATATGATGGCTTTGTGGATGCCGTCCACATGCTCCATCAGGTACTTGATCTTGGCGCCGAATTCCTCCGGCAGGCAATAGCCCGTGGTGTCGGGGATATTGACGACGGTCGCACCGGCCTTGATGACGGCCTCGACGACTTTCGCCAGGTATTCATTGTCCGTACGGCCGGCGTCCTCGGCATAGAACTCCACGTCCTCCACGTACTTCTTCGCATACTTGACGGCGCGGACGGCCCGTTCCAGGACCTCCTCCCGCGTGGAATTGAACTTGTAGCAGATGTGGGAATCGGAAGTGCCGATGCCGGTATGGATCCGGCCCCGCTTGGCGTACTTCAGCGCTTCGGCCGCCAGGTCGATGTCCTTTTCCACGGCACGCGACAGGGCGCACACCGTGGGCCAGGTCACCGCCTTGGAAATCTCCACCACCGAGTTGAAATCCCCCGGGCTGGAGATCGGGAAGCCGGCCTCGATGACATCCACGCCCAGGAGTTCCAGGGCCTTGGCGACCTGGATCTTCTCCACGGTGTTCAGCTGGCATCCGGGCACCTGCTCCCCGTCGCGGAGCGTGGTATCGAATATATAGACGCGGTCGTTCATCGGTCGATCTCTTCGGGACGCAGCTTCCTCACGGCGGCGCCGGTGCGCCAGAGCTCGCTCTCACGGAGCGCCTTCAGCTCTTTCTCGAGGCCCACGCGGTAATCCGGCTTGGAGTTCGCGTCGATGGAGACCTGGGCCTCCTCGCCGCTGGCCACCCGCTGGTAGAGTTTCTCGAAGACCGGCTTCGTGGCATCGTGGAACGGGCCCATCCAGTCCAGGGCGCCGCGCTGGGCGGTGGTGGAGCAGTTGGCGTACATCCAGTCCATGCCCTTCTCGGCAAAGAGCGGCATCAGGGACTGGGTGAGTTCCTCGACCGTCTCGTTGAAGGCCTCGGACGGACTGTGTCCATGCTCGCGGAGCACCTCGTACTGGGCCAGCAGGATGCCCTGGATGGCGCCCATCAGCGTGCCGCGCTCACCGGTCAGGTCGGAATAGACCTCGCGCTTGAAATCGGTCTCGAACAGGTAGCCGGAGCCCACGCCGATACCCAGGGCGAGGGTACGCTCGAGGGCGCGGCCGGTCGCATCCTGATATACCGCATAGGAGGAATTCACGCCGCGGCCCTGCAGGAACAGACGGCGGAGGGAGGTACCGGAGCCCTTCGGGGCCACCATGATCACATCCACGTCGGCCGGCGGGATGATGCCCGTGCGCTCCTTGTAGGTGATGCCGAAGCCATGGGAGAAATACAGGGCCTTGCCGGGGGTGAGATGCTTCTTCACCGTGGGCCAGACCTCGATCTGGGCCGCATCGGAAACCAGGTACTGGATGATGGTTCCCTTCTCGCAGGCTTCCTCGATCTCGAAGAGGGTCTTCCCGGGCACCCAGCCGTCGGCGACAGCCTTGTCATAGGTCTTGCCCTTGCGCTGGCCCACGATCACGTTGAACCCGTTGTCCTTGAGGTTCAGCGCCTGTCCGGGGCCCTGGACGCCGTAGCCGATGACCGCGATGACCTCGTCCTTCAGGACCTCGCGTGCTTTTTCCAGGGTGAATTCCTCGCGGGTCACGACGTTCTCATCGACCCCGCCAAAATTGATCTTTGCCATAACTGTTATTGATTTAATAATTGATTCCTTTCCCTTTCCCGCTTGCGGAGGAACTTGAACACGGGTTCCTGTTCCGCCCGGGAGACTGCGATCCGGCCCGACCGGACGAACTGGAGGACGCCCACCGGCTTCAGGTCGTCGTGCAGGGCGGCCGTTTCCTCCGAGAGGCCGGTCTTCTGGATGACCGTGAAGATCTTGTTCATCTCCACGATGCGTGCGTGGTATTTGCTCAGCAGGTGCTCGATGTCCCCGTTCTCCAGGAGGGCGGGCGTCGGGACCTTGTACAGGCACAGCTCGCGGTACACGATCTTGTCGGCCGTGTAGAAGAAGGCCTTGATCACGTCCACGCGCTTTTCGATCTGCTGGACGCTCTCCTTCACCTTTTTCTCCACGCCGGAGGTGACGATCGTGATGTTGTGGATCCCTTCCATCGACGTGGCGCCGGCGGAAAGGCTCCAGATGCTCAGGCCGTGGCGCGTGAACACGTTCGTGATCTGCGCCAGGAGGCCGATCTGGTTCTCGGTGTAGATGGTCACCGTATATTCCTTCACCTGATTGTCCATCGCTAACTGTACCATTCGGATTCTGTGATCATGATCTCATGGATGCCTTTCCCCGGAGGGACCATGGGCATCACCATCCCCTCTTCCTGCACATGCACGTCCAGGAGGAAGGGCTCGTCGTCCTTCCACATCTCCCGGAGGGCGGATTCCAGGTCCTCCCGCTTCTCCACGGAAACGGTCCGGATGCCGTAGGCCCGGGCGATGAGGGCGTAGTCGGGATTGAGCATCCGCGTCTGCGAGTAGCGGCGTCCGAAGAAGAGTTCCTGCCACTGCCGGACATTGCCCAGCCAGTTGTTGTTCAGGAGGACGACCTTGACGCCGATCCCCTCCTGCATGATGGTCCCGAACTCCTGCATGGTCATCTGGATGCCACCGTCCCCGACGAAAAGGCACACGGGGCGCTCCGGAGCGGCGATTTTCGCGCCGATGGCGGCCGGAAGGCCGAAACCCATCGTCCCGAGGCCTCCGGAGGAGATGAAACTCCGGGTCTCCCGGAACCGGGAATAGCGGGCGCCCATCATCTGGTTCTGTCCCACGTCCGTCACGACGACCGCCTGGCCGTCCACCGCCCGGACCACCCGGTCCACGACCTCGCCCATCTTGAGCAGGCCGGACTCGGGATGCACTTCCGGATCAACGACTTTCTCCTTCTCCACGGCATCACAGTGGTCGAAAGCCGCGTTCCACGCGGGATGTTTCCGCTGCTGCATCCGTTCGGTCAGGAGGGTGAGAACCTTGGCGGCATCGCCCCGGAGGGGCACATCGACCGGGATGATCTTGCCGATCTCGGAGATGTCGATGTCGATATGGATGACCTTCGCCTGCCGGGCATAGGTGGACACCGTTCCGGTCACGCGGTCGTCGAACCGCATGCCCACGGCGACGAGCACGTCGCAGGAGTTGGTCATCTGATTGGGCGCGATGTTCCCGTGCATCCCGATCATGCCGCGGTACAGCGGGAAATCGGACGGAAGGGCGCTGAGTCCCAGGAGGGTGGAACCGGCGGGAATGTCGCCCTTTTCCAGGAAGGCCCGGAGCTGCCGCTCTGCATGGCCCAGGATGACACCCTGGCCGAAGACGACGAAAGGTCTCTCGGCCGCGTCGAGCAGTTCAACAGCCTTCTTGACAGATTGTTCCGATATTTTCGGATCCGGAACGTAACTGCGGATGAACTGGCATTTTTCGTATTTGAAATCCGTCAGGCCCACCTGCGCATCCTTCGTAAAGTCCAGGACCACGGGGCCGGGACGGCCGGAACCCGCGATATAGAAGGCCCTGGCCACGGCCCAGGCCACTTCGTCCGCGCAGCGGATCTGATAATTCCACTTGCTGATCGGTCCCGTGAGGCCGATCACGTCGGCTTCCTGGAATGCATCCGTTCCCAGGGCCGCCGACGAAACCTGGCCGGTGATGACGACGACGGGCGTGGAATCGGTCATCGCATCGTGTACGCCGGTGATGACATTCGTCGCTCCCGGACCGGAAGTCACGATGACCACGCCGGGCGTTCCCTTGATGCGGGCGTAGCCCTGGGCCGCATGGATGGCCCCCTGCTCGTGGCGCACCAGGATGTGCCGCACGTCGGTCTTATAATCCTCCAGGCTGTCGTACACGGGCATGATCTGCCCGCCGGGATACCCGAAGACGGTATCCACGCCCTCCGCGACGAGGGCTTTCCAGAGCGCTTCGGAACCGGTAATCATAACGCGCGCACCGCCCCCTTGTCGGCCGAGGTCACCATCCTGGCGTAAGCCTGCAGGCTCCGGGAAACCTCCCGCTGCCGTACGGGCGGCGTGAACGCCTTTTCCCCGCGGGCTTCCTCCTCCGCCCGACGCTTGCCGAGCTCTTCCTCGGAGAGGCATACGCGGATCGAGCGCGCCGGGATGTCGATTTCCAGCATGTCCCCGTCCCGGACCAGGGCGATATTTCCGCCCGCCGCCGCTTCCGGAGAGATGTGGCCGATGGAAAGGCCCGAAGTGCCGCCGCTGAAACGGCCGTCGGTCAGGAGGGCGCACTCCTTCCCCAGGTGGACCGACTTGAGATAGGACGTGGGATACAGCATTTCCTGCATGCCCGGGCCGCCCTTGGGACCTTCATAGGTAATGACGACGACGTCCCCACGCTTGACTTTTCCGCCCAGGATCCCGTCACAGGCCGCTTCCTGGGAGTCGAAAACCTTCGCCGGACCGGAGAACTTCCAGATGGAAGCATCCACGCCGGCCGTCTTCACGACACAGCCGTCCTGGGCGATGTTGCCGAAGAGGACGGCCAGGCCGCCATCGGCCGTATAGGCATGGGCCACCGAACGGATGCAGCCCTTTTCCCGGTCCGTGTCCGCTTCCCGGTAATAGGTTTCCTGCGAGCCCATCTCCGTGCTGAAACGGCCGGCCGGTGCGCTGAGGAACAGTTTCTTCGCCTCTTCCGTCACGTTCGGGGAAAGGAGGGCGTAGCGGTCGATTTCCTCTCCGAGGGTCATCCCGTCCACCCGGTAAAGGGTGGCGTCCACGAGGCCGCATTCGGCCAGCTCGCGCAGGATGGAGACCACGCCGCCCGCCCGGTTCACGTCCTGGACATGATAGACAGGGGTGTTGGGAGCTACTTTGCAGATACAGGGGACTTTGCGGGAAAGCGTGTCGATATCGGCCATGGTGAAGTCCACGCCCGCTTCCCGGGCGACAGCCAGCAGGTGCAGGACCGTATTGGTGGACCCGCCCATGGCGATATCCAGCGCCATCGCATTCAGAAAGGCGGGCCGGGTGGCGATGGAACGCGGAAGGACCCGGTCGTCGCCGTCCCGATAATATTTCCAGGCATTCTCCACGATGAGCGCCGCGGCTTTCCGGAACAGTTCCGTCCGGTTCACGTGCGTCGCGACGACGGTGCCGTTGCCGGGCAGGGCCAGGCCGATGGCTTCGGTCAGGCAGTTCATCGAATTGGCCGTGAACATGCCGGAGCAGCAGCCGCATCCGGGACAGGCACGCTGTTCCACCTGCGCCACTTCATCGTCGGAGAGGGAAGCATCCGCGGACTGGACCATCGCATCGATCAGGTCCAGTTTCCGGTCGCCCAGCACCCCCGCCTCCATCGGCCCGCCGGAGACGAAAACCGTGGGGATGTTCAGCCGCATCGCAGCCATCAGCATGCCGGGCGTGATCTTGTCGCAGTTGCTGATGCAGACCATGGCATCGGCCTTATGGGCGTTCACCATGTATTCCACGCTGTCGGCGATGATTTCACGGGACGGGAGGGAATAGAGCATGCCGTCATGGCCCATGGCGATACCGTCGTCCACCGCAATGGTGTTGAACTCGGCGGCGAAACAGCCCAGTTTCTCGATCTCCGCTTTCACCAGCTGGCCCGCCGCATGCAGATGCGTATGACCGGGGACGAACTGCGTGAAGGAATTCACGACGGCGATGACCGGTTTTCCCACCTGGTCCGCCTGCATGCCGGCCGCCCGCCAAAGGGCGCGGGCGCCTGCCATCCTGCGCCCCTCGAAGGTGACGCTGCTCCTGAACGGATGTTTCATATCAAAACTACACTACTATACTAAAAAACCTCCTTCCCGTCGTGGACTGAGAAGGAGGTTGGTTTATGGTATTCACCGTCACGCCTTTCAGTCCACGTCTATGGAAGGACGAGGATAATCAGAGAAAGGACAAGGACGAGAATGCTGTTCATCGGCTTATAAATCGTAACCGATGGCAAATATCGCAAAAGAGTTTTTAAAAAACAAGAAAAAGTTCAGAAAATTATTGAGAATCAGCATCGAGCAGCGCCGGGAAAGAAGCCCGCGTGTTATCCAAAAGCGCCTTTTTTATTTCGAATTCAATGATGTCTATCCGATTTTCCTTACAAATTGAAAGCTGTTCCCCGCGCGGACCGTACAATCCGGTATGTCCGGAATACAGGTTCCCGGGGTCCTTCCCCACCCGGTTCACGCCGGCGACAAAGCAGACATTCTCGATGGCCCGGGCTTTCAGGAGGGCATCCCAGGCATCCACCCGCTGCTGCGGCCAGCTGGCGACATACAGGATCAGGTCGTAATCAGGCCGCCCGTCCACCAGCCGGTTCCGGGAAAAGACCGGGAAGCGGAGGTCATAGCAGACCTGCAGAAGGATGCGGAAGCCTGCATGCTCCACGATGACGCGGTCCTCACCGGCCGTGTAATGTTCATGCTCGCCCCCATAAGTAAAAAGGTGATGCTTGTCATAGAAGACGAAATGCCCGTCCGGATACACGAAATAGAAACGGTTCCGGTAGGTCCCGTCCGCCGCCTGCACCGATACGCTGCCGGCGACGGCGCACTCCTTGGACTGGGCATAGGCCTGCATCCAGCGGAGCGAATCCCCGTTCTCGCTCTCGGCAACCCCTTCGGGTTCCGTCACGAAACCGGTGGGAAACATTTCGGGAAGGACGACGAGATCGGTCCGCTGGGTGCCCATCAGCATCCGGCGTGCATCCTCCCGGCTCTGCTCGGGAACCGCCCAGGTGGGCGAAGTCTGCAACAAGGTAATCTTCATAGGATTCGGCTTTGTCACAAATGTAATAAAAACTCCCCGTTATCCCAACAAAAAACGGCATCCTTCCGCAGGATGCCGTCCGGAATCGTTTTGGGGACGATTAATGCGTCACTTTCGGCTCGAGTTCCTTGGCGATGTCGATGAACTTCTGGATTTCCTTCTCCACCGGGGTACGGCGGGTGAGGTGCTTCTCCTCGTTCACCTCCGCCATCTTGGCGGCGAGGTTCGCGGCGTTGCGGTTGCGGAGTTCCTTCACGGTATCCACACCGGCAGCCTCGAGCAGTTCGGCGAACTGCGGGCCGATGCCCTTGACACGGAAGAGGTCCGCGTGGTTCACCCAGGTGAGGACGAGGTCGTGACGGATGCCGGTGGCCTCTTCGATGGCCTGGCGGCCCTTCGCGTCAGCACCCTTCTCCAGGAGCTGGTCCACAGTCTCGATGCCGATGGCAATGAGCTTTTCGGCGTACACAGGGCCGATACCCTGAATGTCGATAATCTTGTAAGTCATATCAATTTTGTGTTTAAATGGTTGTTGTTTTCGTGTTTTATCCCTCAAATATACAAAAATATCGTGGATATATCCAAATTTTTTCGTATATTTGCAGGTGAAATTATTTTTTGATGGAAACCTGCCCGCTTGACCCTGAAAAAACCTACTATTCGCAAGATTTCCTGACCCTGGACTGTGAAGACGGTCCCCGAACCCTGAAGATTGGAGAATGGTTGAACGTGGACCCCGTCCGGATCCACAGGATGGTTGTGAAGGAAAAAGCGCTGAAGGTGGACCAGATGGAAGTTTTCGCTCCCCTGGTTTCCAAACTCCGCCGCGCGGACTACGAGTATTACAAGCGCATCACCGGCCTCAAGATGCTCATCGACTTCCCCGGCTACACCTCAGAGATCGAAGCCAAGATCCCCTACGACACGGATCCCATCGCATTCTACAAGTGGTGGCGAAAAGGAAAGCACGAACACGTCGTGTACCTCTCCCCCGCCTACCAGTTCAAGCTGTTCCAGAAGGTCTCCGTGATGGAGCCCAAGATCATGCTCAAGAAAGACATCGAATTCGTCAAGAACTTCTGATATGACCCTCGAAGAAATCCTCGGCGTTCCCACGGTTCCTTCCCCCGAAGAACTTGGGGGCGATGTTTGGGACGATGAAAACCGCTGCAATTATTCCCCCGACGGAAGCAAGCTCCTGGATGCGGAGAACTTCCCTTCCACCGTCACGGTGAAGGAAGGCTGCCGGATCCTCTGCGACGGGGTCTTTGCCTTCCAGGACTACATGGCCGAGGACCGCAAGGCCGGAGAGGAGATCCCCCTGGACGAGCGGAACTCCTTCCTGGACAAGATCCACCTGCCGTCCAGCCTGACGCATATCGGCCGGGGCTGTTTCAACGAGTGCGGCTATCTGGAGTCCATCAAGCTTCCCAAGAATCTGCTGTACATCGGCGAGGACGCCTTCTGCGACTGCTGGAATCTCGAAAGGGTCACCATCCCCGCCGCTACGCGCTATATCGGCCCCCGGGCCTTCCAGGGCTGCATCAACCTGTACCAGATCCGCCTCGGAAAGAGCGTCGAATGCATCGGCGAGGATGCCTTTGACGACTGCGAATCCCTGGAGACCATCCTCATCCCGCACGGGATGCGGGAACATTTCCTCGCCCTGATTCCCCAAGCGTTTCACGAAATCATCGAAGAACTATGAACAGACCTGCCGGACAGCAGTTCACTGTCTCCCACGACAGTCCCCTCCTGAAATACCTGTACGAGATTTTCCCCACCCAGTCCAAGACCGGTGTGAAGAACATGCTTTCCAAGGGCCAGGTCCTGGTGAACGGCGAGTCCCGGACCGCCTTCGACCATCCCCTCTTTGCCGGAGACCGGCTCCTGGTGCTGCCCAAGGTCGTTTCCATGGCACGGGAGAACGCTTCCGACGCCCGGGACGCCGTCGAGAAAACCGGTGTCCGGATCGTGTACGAGGACGACTCCTACATCGTCGTGGACAAGCCCAGCGGCCTCCTGACCGTATCCACGGCCCGCGGCTCCCAGAGCAAGTCCGGCCACAAGGAATCCACCCTGTACGCCATCCTGAATGCCTATGTGAAAGTCCAGGCACGCTCCCGGCGGAAAGAGGACCTGGCCAACGGCATCGCCCCCGACCGGTCCACCGCCAAGATCTGGATCGTCCACCGCCTGGACAAGGGAACTTCCGGACTCGTCGTCTTCGCCAAGAACGAGCGGGCAAAGGAAATCCTCCAGAGCAAGTGGAAGGAACTCGTCCTGGAGCGCAAGTACATCGCCTTCCTGGAGCACAAGCTGGAAAAGGAATCCGGCGCCATCCAGAGCTGGCTCGTGGAGAATCCCAAGTCCCTGAAAGTCTATTCCTATCCCGAGGAAGTCAAGGGCGGCCAGCTTGCCATCACCCATTACCGGGTCCTCGGATACATCTATAAGGGCGGCGGCTACTATACCAAGACGGAGTTCTCCCTCGAAAGCGGCCGCAAGAACCAGATCCGCGTCCATTCCGCCGACATCGGCCATCCCGTGGCCGGCGACGAGAAATACGGCGCCGAGACGGATCCGATCCGCCGGCTCGCCCTCCATGCGGCCTCCCTCGTGTTCCGGAATCCGATGACCGGCGAGGTGGTCCGCTGCAACGCTCCCCTTCCCGAAGCTTTCTCCAAACTGGATCGATAACATGGAAAAGATCACCATCCCCGGCGCCTCCGACAACGTTCAGTTGAGCACGCTGGTCATCGCCCCCGAATCCCCCAAGGCCGTTTTCCAGCTCGTCCACGGCATGGCCGAGCACAAGGAGCGCTATATTCCCTTCATGAACTACCTCTCCGAGAAGGGCTACGCCTGTGTCATCAACGACCTCCGCGGCCACGGCGAGAGTGTCGCCTCCCAGGAAGACCTGGGCTATATGTTCCAGGGCGGCATGCGCGGCCTGGTGGATGACGTCCATAACGTAACTGACTGGATCAAGGAGCAGTATCCCGGCCTTCCGGTCTTCCTGTTCGGCCACAGCATGGGCTCCATGATCGTCCGGAGCTACCTCAAGCGATACGACAAGGACATCGACGGACTCATCGTCTGCGGCAGTCCCAGCAAAAATCCGGCGGCGGGCCTGGGGAATTTCCTCGCCTGGTGCATCGGCCTGTTCAAGGGGCAGCGCCACCGGTCGGAATTCCTCGCGAACCTGAGCACCGGAAGCTACGACAAAAAATTCAAGGCCGACGGCCTCCGGAACTCCTGGCTGTCCACGAACCGGGCCAATGTCCAGGCCTACAACAACGACCCGCTCTGCGGCTTCACCTTCACGGTCAACGGCTACCGGAACGGACTGTTCCGCCTGATGCAGGACATCTATTCCACGAAGGGATGGGAAGTTTCCCATCCGGGTCTTCCGGTCCATTTCATCGCCGGCAGCGACGATCCCTGCATCGTCTCCATCAGGAAATTCTCCGAGGCGGTGAGCTTCATCCGCGCCCGCGGCTATCGGGAAGTGACAAGCCTGGTCTATCCCGGCCTGCGCCATGAGATCCTGAACGAAACCGGCCGCGAGGATGTCTTCCGCGACGTCCTCACACGCCTGGACGGATGGTGTTCCCGATGACGCCGTCTCCCAAAGAGATTTTCAACCGGGCCGAACTCCTGCTCGGGGCCGACGGGATGGAGCGCCTCGCCTCCGTCCGCGTGATCCTGTTCGGGGTGGGCGGCGTAGGCAGCTGGTGCGCGGAAGGTCTCATCCGTTCCGGGGTCACCCACCTGACGCTGGTCGATGCGGACTGCGTCGCTCCCTCCAACATCAACCGCCAGCGGATGGCCACGGCCCGGACCGTTGGCTGCTCCAAAGTGGAGGTGCTTCGGGACATGCTGCTGGAAATCAATCCTTCCGCCGAAATCACGGCCCTGGAAGCGCGTTTCACCGATGCGACGGCCGACTCCTTTGCGCTGGAAACCTACGACTACATCATCGACGCCATCGACGCCCTGAAGGACAAGGCCGCCCTGATCCTCCGCGCCGCCGCCACTCCGGCCACCTTCTTCTCCTCGATGGGCGCTGCCTGCAAGATCGACCCGACCCGGATCCGGGTAGCCTCTTTCTGGGAGGTCCGCGGCTGTCCCCTCGGCGCCATGCTCCGCAAGAAACTCCGCAAGGCCGGCACCCTGCCCGCCAAGGACTTCCTGTGCGTCTATGACGAGGAACTCCTGGAGAACCGCGGCATCGACACCGCCCTACCCGAAGAACTCAAATTCGAGAAAAAAGCCCACAACGGCTCCCTTGTCACCGTCACCGCCCCCTTCGGCTTCACGCTGGCCTCGTTGGTCATTCAGGACTGCCTGCAGTCCTTACAGAGCCCTTTGATCAGGTAATTGACCGTTTGGACAGCGTAACCTTCCGGAACGGAGACCGACGGGATGGGCGTACCTTCGAGACAGAAGGTCCGGTGGCACTTTTCGCAGTAGAAATGGACATGGAGGTCATCGTCCTCGTCGTCATGATGGCTGTGGCACAGCTCATAGCGCACTCCGTCGCCGGTGTCCTCGAGGACATGGACCAGATGCGCTTCCCGGAAAGCCTGCAACGTCCGGAATACGTTGGACTTGTCGATGGTTTCCAGGACGCCCTCAAGCTCGGTCATGGACATGGGACGCCCGGCCTCCGACAGCGCCCGCGCAATCAGGATCCGGTTCGCCGTGGGCTTCACCCCATGGTGTTCCATCAATTCGACCAGGTGATTCTCTTCCATATTCTTTACAAAGATAGCACAGTTCCCCCGCAAAAGCAATCCCCACTTATAGGGATGGCTCCTCCACGTCCGAGTGGACGATCAAATGGAGAGCATGATGTCGTTCAGGAGGCCACCGGCGGTCTGGCGGGTACCCGCACCGGCGCCCTGGATGAGCATCGGGGAAGGATAGTCGCCCGTCGTGATCATGATCGCGTTGTCGGTACCCCGGAGCGCATAGAGCGGGCTGTCGGGGCCAACTTCCTGCAGCCCCACGGTCGCATGGCCTTCCGCATCTACGGAAGCGACATAGCGGAGTTTCAGCCCCTTGGCGGCGGCCGCAGCATAGCGGTCGGCGATGTCGGCCGGAACCGGTTCCAGTTTCACCTGGGACTCTTCCAGCGGAATGCCGGTCTGGCGGCTCAGGATGAGAATCTTCCGCAGGACATCCTTCCCGCTGAGGTCGATGTTCGGGTCCGGCTCCGTATAGCCCTTGATCCGCGCCTCCTCCACCAGTTCTTCAAATCCAACGCCTTTATAATTATCCATCAGATAGTTGAGCGTACCGGAAAGGACCGCGTCCATCCGGACAAGCGTATCGCCGCTCTGGACCACGCGGTCCAGGGTCACGAGGACCGGAAGGGCGGCGCCGGCCGTCGTTTCATACCGGAGGGACACCCCGGCCTTGTGCGCCTGCTCCTGCAGGGCCTTGAACTGCGCATAGGTTCCGGAGAAAGGAATCTTGTTGCAGGCGACGACGCTGTATCCGCTCCGGAACAGGGCCGGGTACCGGAAACCGATTTCCCCGCTGGCGGTGCAGTCCACGAAGAGGGAGTTCTCCAGCGAAAGCTCGGCAAGCGCATCGACATACCCGCTTCCGGGCGTACCGGCGTCCAACCGCTCTTGCGCGTGCTGCAGGTCGATTCCTTCCGTGTCGATGACATACCGCCGGCTATTAGCGAGGCCACACACCCGCAGTTCCTTCCCGGAACGCTTGGCGATGGAGGCGGCGTTGTCGGAGAGCATCTCCACCAGCGCCTTGCCAACACGACCATAACCAGCTATGAACAAATGGATTACCTTATTACTCCACTTGTCGAAGAATTCCCGGTGGATGGCGCGGATGGCTACATCGGCCCGGACCGAGGGGACGATGACGGAAATATTGCGCTCGGAGGAGCCCTGCGCCGTGGCGCGGACCGGAATGCTGTGCGTGCCGAGGGCGGCGAGCATCCGGCCGGTCGCCCCGCTGTGGCCGAGGATGTCGTCCCCGATCAGGCACACGATCGAATAGCCGGTCTCCACCTTCAGGGGATTCAGCTTTCCGAGGGAAATCTCGTAGGCAAAACAGGCGTCGGCCGCTTCCCGCGCCTTTTCGGCGTCTTCCTCGGCGATGGCGATGCACATCGAATGGACCGACGAGGCCTGGGTGATCAGGATGATGTTGATTCCCTTGCGGCTCAGCGCATCGAACAGGCGGGAGGAGAATCCGGGGACACCCACCATCCCGCTGCCTTCCAGGGAGATCAGGGCGATGTGGTCCGAATGGGCGATGCCGATCACCCCGTCCCGCACGCGCGGCGGATTCCGCTCCACGAGCGTTCCCGGTTCGTCCGGGTGGAACGTATCCTTCACGTAGATGGGAATTCCCTCTTCTACAACGGGTTGGATGGTCGGCGGATAGATGACCTTGGCCCCGAAATGGGACAGTTCCTGCGCCGCCCGGTACGAGATGTTCGGAATGGGACGGGCCGTCGGAACCACCTTGGGATTGGCGGTCATGATGCCCGGCACGTCGGTCCAGATCTCCACCCGGCGGGCATGGATGCCCACGGCGAAAAGCGAAGCCGTATAGTCGGATCCGCCCCGGCCCAGCGTGGTGACCCGGCCGTTCGCGTCCTTGCCGATGAAGCCCGGCACGACGAACAGCTCCACATGCGGGTTCGAATTCACGGCCTTGGACACGCGGGCATAGGTTTCCGGTTCGTCCACGGCACCGTCCTTTATCTGCACCAAGTCTCTGGCATCCAGCCACTCGCAGGAAATGCCCAGGGAGCGGAACTTGTCCGTCAGAATGGTCGTGGAGAACAGTTCGCCGAAGCTTTCGATGGCATCCTGCGACGCCGGACTCAGCTCGCCCAGCAGGAAAACCCCGTAGGCAATCCCTTCCAGCGAATCGAAGAGCGCATCGACCGAAGCGGCCGTCCGCTGCTGATATCCGTCCGGAAGCAGTTCCCGGATGATGGTATGGTGACGTTCGCGGAGTTCATCGATCAGCGCCTTGTAGGACTCGTCCTTCCGGGCGGCCCGGCAACCGGTTTCGATCAGGGCGTCGGTACAGCCGCTGACGGCGGAGGAGACCACGATGGTGCGATCCGCTTCCAGGGATTTCCGGACGATGTCGATCACCCGGAGCATCGCTTCCGATGAGGCGACGGAAGTGCCGCCGAATTTGAGTACTTGCATAGTTCGTTATTTCATGATGATGGCCGTCAGCCGGGCCGTTTCCAGGAGGAATCCGTCGTGGCCGAAACGGGATGAGATTTCGATGTAGTCCGCCCCGGGGATCCAGCGTGCCCAGACGGAGGATTCCTGTGGCGGGAAAAGGGCGTCCGTGTCGATGGAGACGACCGTCGTCCGGGCCTTGATCCGGGACAGGGCCTGCTCGACTCCCCCGCGTCCCCGTCCCACATTGTGGCTGTCCAGGGCATGACAGAGGATGTAATAGGAATAGGCGTCGAACTGACGCCGGACCAGTTTCTCGCCCTGGTACCGCTCATAGGACGCAGCCCTTCCGGCAAAGAGCGTGTCGGGATCGGCCTCGAATTGCGTGAGGCCGTAGCCGTCGAAGCACCGGTAGGAGATGAGAGCCTGCGCGCGGGCGCACTTGAGACCGGCCGCCCCGCCGCTGAGGTCCTTGGCCTCCCGGAAGGAAGGATCGGCCTCCAGGGCCATCCGCTGCGCTTCCACGGTCGCAGACAGGTACGGGGACACGCGAGGGGCCGTGGCGATGAACACGCAGCGCTTGAATACGTCCGGTTCCGTCACCGCCCACTCAATGGCCTGGAAACCTCCGATGGAACTTCCGATGAGAAGGTCAATACGGCTGATTCCTAGCGAATTCCTCACGGCAACCGTAGCGGCAACCATATCCCGCACCGTCACCTTCGGGAAGTCCAGGAGCCAGGGTTTCCCGGTCGCGGGATTCTCCCGGGCCGGCCCCTCCGAACCATAGGCGGACCCGAGCATGTTCACGCAGGCGACGAAGTTCTTCTCCGTGTCGATCGCTTTGCCCGGTCCCACCATTTCCGGCCACCAGTCCTCGGGATCGCTGTTCGCGGTCAGGGCGTGGCAGACCCAGATGACAGGACGCTTTCCGTCCCAGGCTTCCTGGGAGGTATGATAGACGACCCGGGCCGGGGAAAGCACCCCCCCGGCCTCGAGTTCCAGCGTGACCGTCAATTCTTTCCTAAGCATGGGCAGCGGCATCCAGGGCGTTCGACAGGTCGGCGATGATGTCGTCGGGATCTTCCAGGCCGATGGACAGGCGCATCAGGTCCGGCGCCACGCCGGCAGCGCGCAGCTGCTCGTCCGTGAGCTGGCGGTGCGTATGCGAAGCGGGATGCAGGATGCAGGTATGGCAGTCCGCGACGTGCGTCTCAATGGTGACGAGTTTCAGGGCGTCCATGAAACGGTTGTCGAAGGCGCGGCCGCCCTTGAGCCCCAGGCACATTACGCCGCAGGAGCCTTCCGGCAGGTATTTGAGCTGCTTCTCGTGCTCGGGATCGCCGGGAAGGTCCGGGAAACGGACCCAGGCCACGGCGGGATGGGCCTGGAGGAACTGCGCCACTTTCAGGGCGCTTTCCGTATGGCGGCGGATCCTCAGGTGGAGCGTCTGGAGGCCCAGGTTCAGGTAGAAGGCGTTCTGCGGGCTCTGGATGGAGCCGAGGTCCCGCATCAGGTGCGTGACCGCCTTCGTGATGAAGGCCGCCTTGCCGAACTTCTTCGTGTAGGTAAGTCCGTGATAGGAAGCGTCGGGCGTCGTAAGGCCGGGGAACTTCTCCGCCTGGGCGTCCCAGTCGAAGTTTCCGCTGTCCACGATGCAGCCGCCCACGGTGACGCCGTGGCCGTCGATGTACTTCGTCGTGGAATGGGTGACGATGTCGGCGCCCCATTCGAAGGGACGGCAATGGATCGGAGTCGCGAAGGTGTTGTCCACCACCAGCGGCACCCCGTGGTCATGGGCGATCTTCGCAAAGCGCTCGATGTCCAGCACTTCCACGCCGGGATTGGAGAGGGTTTCCCCGAACAGAAGCTTCGTCTCGGGACGGAAGCAGGCGTTCACTTCCTCGTCCGTGGCCTTGTGGTCCACGAACGTCACCTCGATGCCCATCTGCTTCAGGGTGACGCCCAGCAGGTTGAAGGTTCCGCCGTAGATGTTGTTCAGGCTCACGATATGGTCCCCCGCCCGGCAGATGTTCAGGCAGGCGAACAAGTTCGCCGCCTGGCCGGAAGAGGTCAGGACCGCGCCCACACCGCCTTCCAGGGCGGCGATCCGGGCCGCGACGGCATCGTTGGTGGGATTCTGGAGCCGGGTATAGAAATAACCGCTGTCCTCCAGGTCGAAGAGCCGGCCCATCTGGTCGGAAGTCTCGTATTTGAAAGTCGTGCTCTGCACGATGGGCAATTGCCGGGGTTCGCCGCGTCCGGGCGTGTAGCCTGCATGGACGCAAAGGGTATCGATCTTACTCATTTTCGTTCAATTTTCCGGACAAAGGTACAATCTCCGGAACAATCTTCCAATATTCTTTATTAAATCAGAAAATAATTCTATTTTTGCCAAAAATCAAGACCGCTTTGGAAAAAGTGCATGGATTTTAAGCAAACCATGGAAAAATATTCTGACCATGAATGATATCCTCCTCGACTCCACCGACCTGGACATCCTGCGCGCCCTGCAGGAAAATGCCCGCCTGACGACCAAGGAACTCGCCGCCCGCGTAAACCTCTCTACCACCCCTGTCTTCGAACGGCTCAAGCGCCTGGAGCGCAGCGGCTTCATCCAAAAGTACGTCGCCATCCTGGATGCGGAGAAACTGCACCTGGGCTTCGTCGTCTTCTGCTCGGTCAAGCTCAAGCAGATGAGCCGGGAAACGGCGCAGGCCTTCGTTTCCGTGGTCAAGGACATCCCGCAGGTGGCCGAATGCTACAACATCTCCGGCGAGTACGACTATCTCCTGAAAATCCACGCCCCGGACATGAAATACTACAACGAATTCATCATCAACGTCCTCGGAACGATCGACTCCATCGGCAGCATTCTCTCGTCGTTTGTGATGAACGAAATAAAAAACACGCACGCACTGTATCTATAAGGCTTTTTTGTTATCTTTGTATATTATACTACAACCACAACAACCATTTATGAAAAACAACGAAGCGCTCCGCTGCCTCCTGTGCAAGAAGCCCAAGTGCTCCTTGCAGGGATGTCCTGTCCATACGCCCATTCCCCAGTGCATGCAACTCTACCGGGAAGACAAGCTGGACGAAGCGGGCAAGATCCTTTTCGACAACAATCCCCTGTCCGCCATCACCTCCCGCGTATGCGACTGGCGGCAGTTCTGTTTTGGCAACTGCATCCTGAATGTCAAGAAGATTCCTGTACGCTGGTATGAGATCGAACAGGAAATCTCCGATGCCTACCTGTTCAGCGTCACGCTGAAGCGGGAGTCGGACCTCCTGGCCGGAAAGCGCGTCGCGCTGATCGGAGCCGGCCCCGTGGGCATCGTCGCCGCGATCTGGCTGTATCGCCTCGGTGCCGAGGTGAGCATCGCCGACTCGAATCCGCGCATCGGCGGCGTCCTCCGTTACGGCATCCCCGGATTCCGGCTGGACAAGAAATATGTCAATGCCTACGAGCGCCTGCTCCTCGGAGCCGGCATCGAGTTCCAGGGGGGCATCGAAGTGGGCCGGGACATCGAACTGGCCCGCGTGGCGGCCCGTTATGACGCGGTCCTGATCGGCACCGGTGCCGAGAAAGCGGCCCTGCTGAACATTCCCGGCGAGGGCAAGGGCCTTCAGGCCCTGCCGTTCCTGAAGAACCCGGAAGCCTTCGACCTGGGCAAGCGGGTGATCGTCATTGGCGGCGGCAATGTCGCCATGGACGCCAGCCGCACCGCCGTCCGGCACGGGGCCGAAACCTGGATCTACTACCGCAAGGACTACGGCAACATGCCGGCTAATCCCATCGAGGTGGAAGAAGCCATGCGGGACGGCGTGCATTTCCGCGTATTCCAGGCTCCGGTCGAGGTCCGGACCGGCAGCGTCGTCTTCTGCGACTGCGAGAACGTGACGGATCCCGAGACCGGAAAGGTGCGCACCCGCATCATCGAGGGTACCGAGCACGAGGTCGAGTGCGACACGCTCCTCTCCGCCATCAGCGAGAAGCCGGACTTCTCCGTCTTCAACGGCTGCGTCCCCCTCCTGAACGAGAAGGGAGACCTCATCGTGAACGAGGACGGACTCGCCGGCATCGAAGGGATCGACAACGTCTATGTCGCCGGCGACTTCCTCTTCGGTCCCAAGACCGTCGTCGAGGCCGTCGCCTCCGCCCGCAAGGCGGTGGATGCCATCATCGCCCGGTTCGGGCAGAAAGCGGAGGGAGAATGAAAGCCATCCTGATCTATTCCGGCGGACTGGACAGTACGACGATGCTGTACGAGTACAGGGACAGCATCGCGCTGGCCGTGTCCTTCGACTACGGTTCCAAGCACAATGCGAAGGAACTGGCCTTTGCGGCGGAACACTGCGAAAAGCTGGGAATCCCCCACCGGGTCATTCCGCTGGATTTCATCGGCCAGTATTTCCGGAGCGACCTGCTCCTTTCCGGCGGCGAGATTCCGGAGGGTAACTATGCCGATGACAACATGAAATCCACCGTGGTTCCCTTCCGGAACGGCATCATGCTGGCCGTGGCGGCGGGACTCGCGGAGAGCTATGACCTGGACACGGTCCTGCTGGCCAATCACGGCGGAGACCATGCCATCTACCCGGACTGCCGTCCGGAATTCATCGAGGCCTTCGACCGGGCGGCCGAGGCCGGCACCTACAACGGCGTCCGCATCGTCTCCCCCTACTGCAACCTGACCAAGCGGGACATCGCCCTGCGCGGGAAAGGACTCGGCATCGACTACAGCCGCACCTGGTCCTGCTACAAGGGCGGGGAGAAACACTGCGGCCGCTGCGGCACCTGCACCGAACGGAAAGAGGCCCTTGCGGGCTTCGACCCTACTGAATACGAAGAATAAACGCCTATGTACTACGTTTGCAAAAGACTGGAAATCTCCGCGGCCCATTCCCTGATGCTCTCCTACGAGAGCAAGTGCGAGGACCTGCACGGCCACAACTGGATCGTCAAGATCTACTGCAAGTCGGAGACCCTGAACCAGGACGGGATGGTCACGGATTTCACCCTCATCAAGCGGGATATCGAGAAAGCCCTGGACCACAAGAACCTGAACGAGGTCCTGCCCATGAATCCGACGGCCGAGAACATCGCCCGCTGGATCTGCGACAACACCCCCAACGCCTACAAGGTGGAGGTCTGGGAGTCCGAGATGAACATGGCCGCCTACGAAAGGGACTAGTGTACCGGATCAACGAAATATTCTACAGCCTGCAAGGCGAAGGATACTGGACAGGGACGCCGATGGTGTTCCTGCGGATGTCCGGCTGCAACCTGCGGTGCCCGTTCTGCGATACCGACCATGAGGCCCATACCGACATGACGGCGGAGCAGATCGTGGAAGCGGTTTCGGCGGTTTCCGGGGAGTGCCGGCGCGTCTGCGTGACCGGCGGCGAGCCGTCCCTGCAGTTGGACCTTCCGCTCGTGGAGGCCCTGCACGGAGCCGGCTATCGGATCCATGTGGAAACCAACGGGACCCGTCCGCTTCCGGAAGGCGTGGACTGGGTGACGCTGAGTCCCAAGGCCGACGTGCCGGACCTGAAAGGAGACGGTACGGTGGTAATGACCCAGGCCGACGAAGTCAAGGTCGTATTCCTCGGAGCCGACGTGGAGAAATGGGCGGCTTTCCCGGCTACCTGGCATTTCCTGCAGCCCTGTTCCTGCAGCAATACGGAACTGACGGTCGATTATATCCTGCGGCATCCGCGGTGGCGGCTGTCGTTGCAGACACATAAATACTTGAATATCAGATGAAACGGAACGAGTACGATGTCATCATCGTGGGCGGCGGCATCACCGGGGCCGGAACGGCCCGGGACTGTGCGATGCGGGGGCTGAGAGTCCTTCTCATCGAGCGTCACGACATCGCTACCGGAGCGACGGGCCGGAACCACGGCCTCCTGCACTCCGGAGCGCGCTACGCCGTCACCGACCAGGAATCCGCCAACGAATGCATCCGTGAGAACATGATCCTCCGCCGGATCGCCTCGCACTGCGTGGACGAGACCGACGGATTCTTCATCACCCTCCCGGAAGACGACCTCAACTACCAGGCGAAATTCGTGGAATCCTGCCTGGCGGCCGGCATTCCGGCGGAGATCGTAGATCCGAAAGACGCCCTGCGCATGGAACCGGCCCTGAATCCGGACCTGATCGGCGCCGTGAAAGTGCCCGACGGCAGCGTGGACCCCTTCCGCCTGTGCGCCGCCAACATGGTGGACGCGAAGCTCCATGGGGCGCAGGTACTTCTTTATACGGAGGTTACCGGCTTCATCAAGAACGGCGACCGGATCGTGGGCGTCAAGACCTATAACCACCAGACGCACAAGAGCGGCGAGTATTACGCGAACATCACCGTCAATGCCGCCGGCATCTGGGGCCAGCACATCGCGGACCTCGCCGGGGTGAAGATCGGCATGTTCCCCGCCAAAGGCGCCCTTCTCATCTTCGCGCACCGGGTCAACGGCATCGTCATCAACCGCTGCCGCAAGCCCTCCAATGCCGACATCCTCGTTCCGGGCGACACGGTCTGCATCATCGGCACCACCTCCACCAAGATTCCGTTCGAGGAATGCGACGGCGTGCGGGTGACGCCGGAGGAAGTGAACCTCCTCGTGGAGGAAGGCGCCAAACTGGCCCCCGCCCTCGCCAGCACCCGGATCCTCCGGGCCTATGCCGGCGTCCGGCCGCTGGTCTCCGCCGACAACGACCCGTCCGGCCGCAACATCAGCCGCGGCATCGTATGCCTGGACCATGAACAGCGGGACGGACTGAAGGGATTCATCACCATCACCGGCGGCAAGCTCATGACCTACCGCCTGATGGCGGAGATGGCCACCGACATGGTGTGCAAGAAGCTGTCCGTGGACAAGGCCTGCGAAACGGCGGAGATTCCCCTGCCGGGAGCCGGAGTCCGGTCCTTCCGCGAGGTCGCGGAAAAGATCTGGGAGAACCCGACGACGGTCCAGAAGGCCGTTGCAGGGCGTCTGGGAACCGGTGCCGCCCGCGTACAGGCGGCCGATTCCCTGGACCAATCCCTCATCTGCGAGTGCGAAGAAGTCTCCGTGGGCGAAATCAATTCCGCCATCGAACGGCTGGACGTGAACGGCCTGACGGACCTGCGCCGGCGTACGCGCGTGGGCATGGGCACCTGCCAGGGAGAGCTCTGCGGCTGCCGCGCCGCCGGCCTGCTGGCCAAGGCGCACGGGTGCACGGACCGCGCCCGGGAAGACCTGAAAGAATTCATGACCGAACGCTGGAAAGGGATGTATCCCATCGGCTGGGGCGATGCGCTCCGCGAGGCGGAATACACGCAGTGGGTCTATAAACACGTACTAGGCGTATGAGATTCGATACGGTCATCATCGGTGGCGGCCTTTCGGGCCTCACCGCCGGCATCAGCCTCCAGGAGGCGGGCCGGAAAGTCGCGATCGTAAGCGCCGGACAGAACGCGATGCATTTCTTCTCCGGCAATTTCGAGGACATCGGCCCGGCCCGGGACCGGGTGGCCGCCCTCTTTGCGGCGGCCGGTGTCAGGACCAACGCCATGGACGGCCTCCAACTGATGCCGATGGGTTCCTTCCGGCCGGCCTCCCTCACCCTGGAGGATGTCACCGTATTCCCGGACGAGCATGCGGCGGAAAAGGCCCTCATCGTCAATTTCACGGGTTTCCACGACTTCTACGGCACCTTCATCGCCGAGGCGCTGGAAAAGGCCGGAGCAACCTGCCGCATCCGCTTTGTGCATCTGCCTGAAATGGAGCATCTGCGGTTGAGTCCCAGTGAAATGCGTTCGGTCAACATCGCCCGCGCCATGGACGAGCACTGGGAAAAAGTCGTCGGGGACATCCGCATCCTGCACAAGGACGAGGACCTTATCATCTTGCCCCAGGTGTTCGGCCTCAGGGACGCCGCCGTGCTGGACAAGATCCGCACCGCCCTGCCGGCCCGCGTCGCCTTCGTGGGCACCATGCCTCCGTCCGTCCCGGGCATCCGCACCCAGATGCTGCTGAAACGGCGTTTCGAGGTGCTGGGCGGCACCTTCCTGATGGGCGACGAAGTCACTTCCGCCGCCTTGCACGAGGGTGTCGTGAGCAGCATTACCACCCGGAACCTGGATACGGCCCGGATCTTCGCGGACCATTTCATCCTCTCCTCCGGCGGCTATTTCTCGAAAGGACTCGTCACCACCCCCACCCAGGTCATCGAACCCCTGTTCGGACTGGACATCGCCTTCCCGGAGAACCGGAACGACTGGTACGATGCCGATTTCTTCGCCCACCAGCCCTACATGGACTTCGGTGTCAAGACCGATGCGGAACTTCACGCCATCAAGGACGGTCAGCCCATCCAAAACCTGTTTGCCATCGGCTCCGTCCTGGGGAATACCCGGAAAGAAGATTTCGGGACTGCGGCCGGCATGGCCATCCGGACGGCTTTTGCCGCCGCAGACACGATCAAAGGAGGTAATGTATGAAACTGCAGGAATACACCGCCAGCGCCCATAACTTCGAGGAGTGCATGAAGTGCACCATCTGCACGGCCTATTGCCCGGTCGTGCCGGTGAATCCGCGCTATCCCGGTCCCAAGCAGGCCGGCCCGGACGGCGAACGCCTTCGCCTGAAGGATCCGTATTTCTTCAACCAGGCCCTCAAATATTGCCTGAACTGCAAACGGTGCGAAGTCGTCTGTCCTTCCGGCGTGAAGGTGGCCGACATCATCCAGTCCGCCCGCATGAAATACGGGAACGAGCAGCCCCGCCTTCGCGACCGGATGCTCGCCAGCACCGATTTCATGGGCAGTCTGGCCCGTCCTTTCGCTCCCCTGGTGAATGGGGTGACCGGGCTGGGCATTACCAAGACCGTCCTGGACGCGACCTTCGCCATCGACCGGCACCGGACCTTCCCGAAATACAGCGGACGCAGCTTCGAGCGCTGGCTCAAGCGCCGCGCCAAGGAACAGGCCAAGTTCGACAAGCAGGTGGCCTATTTCCACGGCTGCTACGTGAACTACAACTACCCCCAGCTGGGCAAGGATTTCGTGAAGGTGATGAACGCCCTCGGGATCGGCGTGCAGCTCCTGGACAAGGAAAAATGCTGCGGCGTGGCCCTCATCGCCAACGGGATGTACAAGAAGGCCACCAAGAATGCCGAGCACAATGTCGGGGCACTACAGAAGGCCGTGGATGCCGGACTCACCGTCCTGACCACCTCCTCCACCTGCACGATGACCATGCGCGAAGAATATCCGGAGCTCCTGAAGGTCGATAACGCCGGCGTCCGCGACTCCATCCTCCTCGCCACCCGCTACATCTGGCAGCTCCTGGAATCCGGTGCCGCCACGCTCAAGTTCAAGGAAAACTACCGGGCCCGCATCGCCTACCACACACCCTGCCATCTGGAACGGCTGGGCTGGGGCATCTTCTCCACCGAGCTTCTGAAGATGATTCCGGGTGTGGAATTCACCATGCTGGACTCCAACTGCTGCGGCATCTCGGGCACCTACGGCTTCAAGAAGGAGAACTACGAGGCCTCCCAGGCCATCGGCAAACCGCTGTTCGACCAGATCAAGTCCGTGAACCCGGACTTCGTCGCCTGCGACTGCGAAACCTGCAAATGGCAACTCGAAATGTCCACCGGCTACACGGTCAAGCACCCCATCTCTATCCTCGCCGAAGCGATCGAGGACTAGGAAACCCCTGAAAATCAGGGACTTTAAGATTGCATTAATCGCCCTCCTGGCACTTCTGTGGGCACTTTACGGTCTTTAAGTTTTTGTCGAGCAGTCCGCAATTGTCCCGGAAAGGATGTTTTACCCCAAGAAGAAGATATCGGCGCCAAAAGTTGCATATTTATTAAACTTTATATATCTTTGTCAAAAACAGAACTATGTTTGAGCCTGATATAAAGAGCATGCGCCTTGCCAGGGGAATGACCCAGGAGCAGGTCGGGATTCTTTCGGGGATGAGCAAGTCTCAGATTTCCCGGATGGAAAGAGGTAAACTGGGCAGTCCGGACACTTTTTCGAAGGTGCTGAAAGCGTTGGGGTATCGCCCTGTCGTCAGCTACGTTGACGAACGCCCTGGAGAAAAAATCAACAGAAGCACCGTATTGGCACTCCTGAAAGTTTACTTTATATACAACAAAGCATCTTTGGGCATAGAGAGCATCGCCCTTTTTGGCAGCTTTGCCAGAGACGAGGCGGGACCGGAGAGCGACATCGATATACTCGTATCGCTGAAACAGCCCAGTCTATACCAATACTACACGCTGACCAAGCAGCTGGAAACCGTTTTTGGCCGAAAAGTGGATCTTGTATCGGCAAAGGCCCATTTCCAGGAAGGATTCATGGAGAACATCCAAAAAGACCTCGTTTATGTTACCGGCTAAAGAACGAATCACGACCTTTCTTGACGCGGCGATCAAAGAGATGGAACTGCTTTCCGTCATGAGCGCGGACATCGCAAAGCCCGATGACTTTGTCACGAGCCTCCATGGGATGACCGTTTACAGGGCTTGTGGAATGAGTCTTCAGTATATCACCGAGAGTTTTGTAAAAATCAGGAACCTCGCCGGGAAAGATTATTTCAAGCCATACAAGGGGATTCCGTGGGAACAGGTGTTCGGGATGCGGAATTTCCTTTCCCATGAATACGGAGAGGTGGACGCCGAAGGGATCTTCAATACCGTCAAGACGGATATTCCCCTGCTGCTAGAAACGACAAGAGCCATGAAGCAGGATGCCGTGAACGGCTAGGCCACAAAAAAGCCGGCTCGCACAAGAGCCGGCTGATCATTTATTTCCGTTCCTCGATGCGTTTGCGGAGCCCCGGGGAAAGACTTAGGGATTCGTAGCCGTCTGCCCGGTCGAGCCATTTGGTGGCGATGTTCAGGTCGCCCATCATGTAGAAGGCCAGGGCGGTGTTGTAGCAGGCGCAGGCGCGCTTGGTGTAGTTGCCGGTGCCGGAGAGGGCCATCCAGATGTCGGCGGCCTTCTTCCAATGGAACTCGTAGGCGAGGTAAGCTGCCTCCACCCATTTTCCGTTGAAATCGTCGTAATAGTAAAGACTGTAATTCTCCGTTTTCCAGGTGGGGACGAAGCGGTTGCTCATCTGGGCACCGACCATGTCCGCACCGCCGTCCTTGGCTTCGCGGGCCTTTTCGGTCAGGAACTCCTGGGCCGTCACGCCATTGTTATAGACCTGGGTCCGAAGGATGCTCGAGCCTCGGAAAGAATTCAGGATATCGCCCTTGTCCATGCTGTCATAGACATACAGCCGGGCATTGTAGGGAATCTGGGCCTGGGCGACATAAGCCGAATCCACATTCCTGGGATTCTGGACCGCCGTGTTGGGGCCCATGGAAACTTCACCGAAAGAAGGCGTCCCCAGCAGGAACACGACATCATCCCCGGTGTCCATCACCAACCGGTGCATCAGGTCCAGGTCCACCGAATCCGACGGAATCTTGTACACACCGATGTTTTCCTCACCCCGGAAATAGTCCTTTTCCAGGGAGCGGGCCAGGGAGGAAGCGACGGCGTTGCTGAAGGTGGAATCCGCCGTGCCGTCGTCCATATAGACAATGGACATCGTCTTCCGTGCCAGGTCGATGCCCGACTTGGAAGGATGGCGCATATCCACGCTGAGCGTCAGTGTCTGGGGCGAACAGGCCGCCAGGGATAGGGCCGCCAGGGCCGCTGCAAGGATACTTCTTCTCATAATTGCACAAGTTCAGCAGTCAAGTCATATTCATCCGCGGAGACGATCCTCACCTGCAGGAAATTTCCGACCAGGGAGTTGGGCTCGATGCCGTCGAAAACGGCCGGATCGTACTTGAGGAGAATCTCCCCGTCCACCTCCGGACTTTCGAATTCGCTGCGGCATACGAGGATCCCGTCCAGGAAATCATCCACCAGGACACGGACCTCCGTCCCCACACGTGACTGATTGTATGCAAGAGAAATGCCACGCTGAAGCTCCATCAGCTTCGAAAGGCGGTTTTTCTTCGCCCGGGGGCCGAGGGCATCCTCGAAATGGAGGGCGCCATAGGTCCCTTCCTCCTCCGAATAGGCAAAGGCGCCCAGCCGTTCGAAGCGGGCCTCCTCCACGAACTGGAGCAGTTTCCGGAAAGCGTGGGGCGTCTCGCCGGGATGGCCCACAATCATCGTCGTACGGAGCACGACGCCCGGAACCCGTTCCCGCATCCGCCGGATCAGTTCCCGCGTCCAGGCCCCGTCCACACCCCGGTGCATCTTTTCCAGGACCCCGTCGTCGATATGCTGGAGCGGGATGTCCATGTATCGGCACACCTTGGGATTGTTCGCCATTTCGTCCAGGACGTCATCCGGGAAATCGGCCGGATAGGAATAGTGGATGCGGAGCCACTCGATACCCTCCACGGCGGACAGGCGGCGGAGGAGTTCCGCGAGGGAGCGCTTCTTGTACAGGTCCAGGCCGTAATAGGTGGTATCCTGGGCGATGATGACCAGTTCCCGGATCCCCTGGGCGGCCAGCGCTTCCGCTTCCCGGACCAGGACGTCCATGGGCACGGAATGATGGTTTCCCCGGATCAGGGGGATGGCACAGTAGGAGCACCGGCGGTCACAACCCTCGGAAATCTTCAGATAAGCATACGGATGCCGTCCGTCCGTAAGGACGCGGCGATGCGCTGCGGCAGCGTCCGGTTCGCACCCGAGGACACGCACCAGCGGGGAAAGGTCCCGGGCCCCGAACCAGCCGTCCACTTCGGGAATCAGGTCCGGAAGCTCTTTCCGATAGCGCTGGGAAAGGCAGCCGAACACGAGGAGACGGCCGATTTCGCCGGCCTGCTTGCGCCGGACGGATTCCAGGATGGTCTGGACGGACTGTTCCTTGGCGTCCCCGATGAAGCCGCAGGTATTGATCAGCTGGACATCCACGGGGCAGGACTCCCCTTCCGGCACGATCTCATAAGCATCGCGTACCTGGTAAAGGAGATGTTCCGTATCCACGGTGTTCTTGGAACACCCCAGCGTGATGACCTGCAGGGTAGGCATTATTCGGCGTCCTGAGGAGCCTCTTCCCCTTCCTCTTCCTCGACGAAGTCCAGGGAGGCGTAGTTCTTGAGCTCGTTGTACCAGTCCACGACCTTCTTCATGTGGGATACATAGAAGCGGTCCGCGTCGTAATCGGGCAGGGCCTTCTCGAAAAGGGCCTTCAGTTCGTCGGCAGAAGCCTTGGAAGTGGGTGCGTCGGCCTCACCGAGGACTTCGTGGATCTTGAGGAAGACCTCCTTCAATTTCACTTCGCCTTCCATCGTATAGATGGAGATGTCGGCGAGGGTGGTGATGCCGCTGTTCGCAGCGAAGTTCGTCCGTTTGTGGTCCTTGAGGGACTCGGCGATGGCCCCGTTGCGGGACTGGGCGATATAGTTGAAAAGGCCGCGCTGTCCGCGGACGGAAAGGGTTTTGGCAAGATCGGTTTTCATATCTAACGTATCAGTTTTATCAACTTGCAAATATAGTGAATAAATTCAAGAATACCCGGTCCACGCAGGCAGGGATGTCGCTTTCCGGGCCGCTGTTGTCCAGGACCGCATCCACCCGGGAGAGGTCGAAAGACTGGCTGCGGATCCTCCGGAGCGCGTCTTCAGGCGTCGAACCGTCCCGGAGGACGGACCGCTCCAGCCGGATTTCCTCAGGTGCATCGACCAGGACCACTTTGTCTCCCAGGCCGTCAAAGAGCGGATGCGAAAGGATCACGGCCGACTCCAGTACGACAAAGGGAACGGGTCCATAGGACCATCCGGCCGGCCGGTGCCACCGTTTCCATCGACGGAAATCCGCGAGAACGGCCGGATAAACAATCGCTTCCAGTTTCGCCTTGGCGGCCGGGTCGGAGAAGATCAGCGAAGCGAGCTTCCGCCGGTCCAGACGGCCGGACGCATTCCGGAGCACCTGGCCCAGTTCCTCTTCCAAACGCGGGAGGAGCGAAGGATTCCGGTCATAGAGGGTTTTCGTCCGGGAATCCGAATCATACACCGGAACGCCCTGCGCACGCAGATAGCGGGCGACGGCAGACTTTCCGCTGCCCATCCCGCCGGTAAGGATGACCGTCTTCATGGGCAATCAGTCGGTTTCGATACAGTCGAAGATTTCGGGAACCACCCGGTAATTCAGCACCCCGGAAGGAAGCTGGCGCACACGCGGGATACAGCGGCCGGAAATGGAAGAAAGGAAATCCTTGTAATCGATCGTGAGGACCAGCGACTCGAAGGGATCGCGTCCCACCGGGAAAGCGCAGTGCAGGACGACCTCCGCCTGGGAAGGATAGACCTGCAGATGCCGGCCGGCCGGAACTCCCTGCACGGTAACCGGAAGGGAGGAACGCAGTTCCACATAGCGGGAGACCGGCAGGTCGTAGCTCACGATTTCGTCGGACATGCGCACGCCCTTGATCCGGCGGAGCCGGAGCGATCCCTGCTGGCTCTGGTGCACGTCGTCCAGCAGGAGCGGGGCGGTGGTCACATGGTCCACCAGGTCCAGCCGGGCCTGTTCGCCATAGACGGTCACGGAATCCGGGACCAGCCGGAGCGCACCGGAGGCCATGAACTGGTCCCGATAATAGATGTCACCGGAGAGCTGTACGGGAACCGTCTTGTGATTCTCCGCAGGGAACCGGAAGAACAGGGTGTCCGTCACGTAGGATTCCACCTGGACCTCGTCTCCGAAGATCTGTTCGGTATACGTGTTTTTGGCGCTTCCGGAGACATAGAACTGGTCTCCGTCCTTCAGGTGCATGTCGGAACGCTCGATCTGCACCTTCACCTGCCGGGAGCGGCTGCGTTTCCCTTCGCGGAGAAGCCGGAAGCCGGTCGTCCGGCAACGGGCCGAGACCAGGGCCGTATTCGAAGAAAGGTTGCTGTGTCCCGGAATGTTGCACTCGGCCACGACGGGAACCGTGACGACGCCGGAATAGCTTTGGGAGAGATTGCTCAAGAACCAGACGACAAGGGCAATGAGGAGGGAGGCAGCCAGTAGAAGGCCCTCCCTCCCCCGCAATTTCAGCCGGGATTCCCGAGGCACGCGATTATTGCTGCTGGAGGTCGGTCGTATCGCGGACCAGCACCTGCTTCGCCACCCGGAGCTTGGTGTCGCCGTCCACGCGCACCAGGGCGGTCTTGTCGTTCACCTCGGCGATTTCGCCGAAGATGCCGCTGTTGCCGATCACGACCTTGTCACCCTTCTTGAGGGAGTTCTGGAAGGTTTCCAGCTCCTTCTGCTGCTTGCGCTGGGGACGGATCATGAAAAGCCACATCACCACGAAGATCAGGAGGAGCATGATCCACATGGACGCGGAACTGCCCTGCGGCTGCTGCGGCTGGGCCTGGAGGAGGATGAAAAGGGAATTCATATGCATGGATGTTTTTTAGGATTTCGGAAAAACGGGCGCATCGGTCTTGTTGATGCGGCCTTCGGCGGCGCTCTCCTTGATCAGGCGGTCCAGGAGACCGTTCACGAAGGAACGGCTCTTGGGGGTGGAGAAATACTTGGAGAGCTCCACATATTCATTGATCGTGACGCGGACAGGGATCTCCGGGAAGGTCTCGGCCTCGGCGAGTCCCATCGCGATCAGGACGATGTCCGTCGTAAAGAGACGGTCGCGGTCCCAGCCCCGGACGGATCCGGCCACCTTCTCGTAGTACTCGGCGAAATGGCCGAAGGAAACCGTCAGGAGCCGCTGGACGAACACACGGTCGCTGTCCACCGTCTTTCCCTGGGCGGCCAGGATGTCGCTCTGGTACAGGGGCGGAAGTTCCCAACGGCCGGTGCGGGCGATGCCGTCCAGCATCCGGATGGTGCAGGAAAGGGCATAGGAAAGGTCGCCGGCCCAGTTGATGGAACGGTCCTCGAGGATGTCCCAGAGGGCGTCGTCGTCCTCGAACTCGTTCTCAAAGATCTTCTTGAACAGTTTGACGTCCTGTGCCAGGGAGATTTCCGGATCCGCCAGATAAGCCGCGAAATAGGGACGCGACTTGACCGCATCCAGGATGCGGTGGATCAGGGCGTCGTCCTGGTCCCAGGAAAGTTTCTTGCGCTCCAGGAATTTCGTAAAGTCCGGATCGGCCTCCAGCAGGGGCGAGAGCGCGTTTCCGACGAATTTCAGGTTCGGGTGAAGTTCTTCTTCCGTAGGGTTGAATTTGAGCCGGAGCGCCTCCGCCTGACGGGCGGCTTCCGCGGTAAGCGGAATGACGATGGAGAGCAGGTAAACGCTCAGGTCACGGGTCGCCTCACAGGACGTATCCAGTGCGGCCAGAGCCTCCTTCAGGGTCATGCCCGGATTCTCCGCATACGAGTAGAGAATCTTGAAGGCCTTGACGCGCAGCATTCTTCGATTCAGCATAGGTGTCAAATATTTGGACAAAGTTAGCGTTTTTTTAAATAATTTCCCTACATTTGTCTTATAGAATTGTTAAAAGGATTAAGCCATGTACAGTGAAGATTATGAAAGGGCCCGTGCCCAGGAGAGGAATACCGAAGACGTGTACTCGAAGCCGGTCCGTGCCGGAAAGCGTACCTACTTCTTCGATGTCAAGGCTACGAAGGGGAACAACGACTTCTATCTGACCATCACCGAGAGCAAGCGCCGCCAGGAACAGGACGGCACCTTCTCATACGACAAGCACAAGATCTTCCTGTACAAGGAAGACTTTGAAAAGTTCGCGGAAGGGCTGGAGGATGCGGTCACCTACATCCGCACCCGCCTGCTGAAAGAGGCACCCGGCAGCGGTGACAACCAGCCGGACGGTCCCTCGTTCAACAACGTTTCGTTCGACGAGTTCTGATTGATTAACCCTGAGACCGGCTGCGCAACCCGCTGCCGGTCTTTTTGACTACGAAAAACCTCCATGATCCTCCTCAAAAACATCCTGCACAACGGCGCCCCGGTGAACATTTTCATCGAGGGAAAACGGATTTTCCGGATCCTCCCAGCCCCGAACACCGCCTGCATCGTTCCGGACGAGACGGTGGACTGCACCGGGAAGGCGGTCATTCCCGGCTTCATCAACATGCACACGCATGCGGCGATGACGCTTCTGCGCGGAATCACCGAGGACGTTCCCCTGCATCAGTGGCTCTCCCGGATCTGGGACATCGAAGCCAAGATCGACGAGCGCTTCATCTACTGGGGGACCAAGGTCGCCTGCCTGGAGATGATCAAAAGCGGCACCACCACCTTCAACGACCAGTACTGGTACGCTTCCAGCGCCCGGCAGGCCGCCTTGGAAATGGGCGTCCGGCCGTACATCTCCTACGTCATCCTGGACAATTTCGACAAGGCGACAGCCGAGCACCAGCGCATGCGGTGCCAGGAGCTGTATGACTGGTCCCTGGATTGGAGCGAGGCTTCGCACCTGGCGATGTCCGTCCATTCCGTCTATACCGTCAGCGAGGAAATGATCCTCTGGGCCAACCAGTTCGCCCTGGACCACGGAATGAAACTGCACATCCATGTTTCGGAGACGGAAAAAGAAAACCTGGACTGCATGAAGGCCCACGGCGGGCTCACCCCCACCGAATACCTGGACTCCCTCGGCGTGCTGGGCCCCCATGTCATCGCCGCCCATTCCCTGTGGCTCACCGACCATGACGTCGAGCTGATGGGCCGGAACCGGGTGAACTGCGTCCACAACATCAACTCCAACGCCAAACTCTCCTCCGGCTACCGTTTCCGCTACGACGATCTCCGGAAGGCCGGTGCGAACATCTGCCTGGGAACCGACGGAGCCGCCTCCTCCAACAACCTGGACATGCTGGAAACCATGAAGACGGCCGCCCTCTTCCAGAAGGCCGTGACCGGGAACCCGGCCAGCATGCCGCTCGGAGAACTCATGGATGCCGCCACCATAAACGGGGCACGCGCCCTGGGACTGGACACGGGAGAGATCCGGGAAGGCGCCATCGCAGACCTTTCCATCGTGGACACGGACAATTCGTACTTCATCTCCCCCGGCTCGTTCCTGGCGAACCTGGTCTATACCGCGCACAGCGACGTCATCTCCTCCGTCATCGCACAGGGACGCTTCATCATGCGAAACCGCGTGGTGGAAGGCGAGGAGGAAATCCTCACCGAGGCCAGGAAAGTCCTCAACCAGATTTAGTCAGACAGTAACCGATAACCACATAACACCATGGACGCCAGACTTGAAAAGATTTACAACGCAGCCGACTGCCTGAGGGACCTCCTCGGAGAACGGCAACCGGAAATAGGCATCGTCCTCGGAAGCGGACTGGGCAAACTTGCCGACCAGATCCTGGATCCCCTTGTCATCCCGTACAAGAAAGTTCCTGGCTTCCCCGTTTCCACGGCCATCGGACACAAAGGCAACTTTATCGTGGGCCAGCTTGGCGGGAAATGCGTCATCGCCATGCAGGGCCGCATCCATTACTATGAAGGATACGGGATGGACCTCGTCGTCCTGCCCATCCGGGTGATGATTTCCGTCGGCATCCGGAAGCTGTTCGTCTCCAATGCGGCGGGCGGCGTGAACTACGACCTGCACGTCGGGGACCTGATGATCATCAAGGACCACATCAACCTCCTTCCGAACCCGCTCATCGGCCCCAACCTGGACAAGCTGGGTCCGCGGTTCCCGGACATGACCCGTCCGTATGACCCCTCCCTCATCAAGCTGGCGGAGTCCGTGGCGGAGGAGCAGGGCATCGTCCTGAAAAAAGGCGTGTACGTCGGAGGCACCGGACCGTCCTACGAGACCCCGGCGGAATACAAGTACTTCCGGCTCATCGGCGGTGACGCCGTGGGCATGAGCACGGTCCCGGAGGTCATCGCCGCCCGGCATGCGGGGGTTCCGGTCTTCGGTGTCTCGGTAATCACGAACGAAGCCCACGACGATTATGCCGAGGACTATGTGAACGACGGTCACGATGTCGTCGTCGCGGCCGATGCTGCGGCGGACCGGATGACCGCCTTGATTCGTGAAATGATTGAAAGACTTTAATTTATGACTCAAATAGAAATGATTCATACGGCCGCGGACTACTTGCAATCCCGCCTGTTTCCGCGGCAGCCCGAAGTGGGCGTGATCCTCGGCAGCGGACTCGGAAAACTGGCCGACGAAATCGAGGATCCCGTCACCATCCCTTACGGCGACATTCCGGGATTTCCCGTTTCCACCGCCATCGGGCACAAAGGGAACTTCATCGTGGGTTTCCTGGGCGGGAAATGCGTCATCGCGATGCAGGGACGCATCCATTACTATGAAGGCTACAGGATGTCGCAGGTAGTCCTTCCCGTGCGCGTGATGATCAAGCTGGGAATCCGGACCCTCTTTGTCTCCAACGCCGCCGGAGGAACGAACCTCGGCTACCACGTGGGCGACCTGATGATCATCCGCGACCACATCAACCTGATTCCGAACCCGCTCATCGGCCCCAACCTGGACGAGTTCGGCCCCCGTTTCCCGGACATGACGCGTCCCTACGAACCGGCGCTCATCCGGAAAGCGGAAGAGATTGCGGCGGAGGAAGGGATCGAGTTACGGAAGGGCGTCTATGTCGCCATCAGCGGTCCCTGCTATGAGACACCGGCCGAGTACCGGTTCTTCCGCCAGATCGGGGCGGACGCCGTGGGCATGAGCACGACGCCGGAAGTCATCGTGGCCCGGCACAGCAGCATCCCGGTCTTCGGCATGTCCGTCATCACCGATGTCGCCCATGCGACGGACGACGAGGAGTACGTCACGGATGGCGAAGCCATCGTCCAGGCGGCCAACGCAGCGGCCGACCGGATGACCGTCATCTTCCGCCGGCTGATCGCCTCGTTGCCTTCCGCCGGTTTAAAAGCGTAATTTATCGTAAAATTCTATCCGTTAATTGAAGAATTTTATTAAATTTGCGTGAATATTGGCTGAACCGTCATGCTGGAAGATATCAGGAAACAGATCGAAAGGCTCATTGCGCGCTATGAATCCGAAAAAGTGGAGAACGAGCGTCTCCGCGCGGAACTCGCGGCGAGCAAGGAAAACGGTGAAGCCCTTAGGAGACAGATTTTGGAATTGGAGTCCACGATAGAGACCCAGAAACTGAGCGAGGCCTTCACCGGAGGCGGAGACCATACGGCCGCCAAGGCGAAGATCGACCGGCTTATCAAGGAGATCGACAAGTGCATCTCCTGCCTGGAGAATTAGCGTATGGAGCAGAAGATCAGTATCAAGATTGCCGAGCGGACCTTCAACCTGACCGCCGCCTCTCCCGAACAGGAAGAGGTCATCCGGCTGGCTGCGGAAACCATCAACCGGCAGTTGGAAACGCACTTGCGCAAGTATCCCGGCAAGTCACTCAGCGACCTGATGCCCATGATCGCCCTGAATGAATGCTACCGCCGGATTTCCCTCCAGCGGATGGCTGACGCCCGGGACGAGGAAGTGAAAGCACTGGGAAGCGAACTGGAAAACTATCTGAAGGACAACGTAAAATAGAGCCGCCGCGCATCACGCGCTGAAAACAACACGTACTTCCGTACCGAGTTTTCTCAGACCGGGGATGACGGGCCCGGGTAACCTGGAACGGGGATTCCGCCTTTGGCGGGACGCGGGATATCAGGAACCGGTCGGGACTCAAATCTTGTCAGCAAGATTTTCTGGCACGATGGCGACGGCTTTTTTTACATCGAAGGATGCAGGTCTCCGGAAGGGCGGCCTGCATTTTTTATAAGGACATATTGAAACACAACATATTATGAACATCGTATCATTACTTGTCGGATTTGTCGCGGGAGCTGTCCTGGCCCTCGCCGCCTACATACTCATCCGCCGGTCCATCCTCAAGGGAAAGAAAGAGGAGATTCTCGAGAAAGCCGAGATCGAGGCCGAGAAGATCAAGAACGAAAAGATTCTCCAGGCCAAGGAGAAGTTCCTGTCCCTCAAGTCGGAACATGAGGAATACATCAACGGCAAGAACGCCCAGGTCCGCGAAGCCGAATCCCGCGTCAAGCAGAAGGAGAACACCATCAACCAGAAAATGTCCGAGCTGGACCGCAAGAACAAGGAGGTGGAGAGTGTCAAGTCCTCCCTCAAGGGACAGCAGGAAGCCCTGAAGCGCAAGGAGGAGGAGTATGAGCAGCGGATCGCCCAGGCGAACCGCCAGATCGAGTCCATCGCCGGGATGACGGCCCAGGAGGCCAAGAACCAGCTCATGGAGAACATGAAGGCGGAGGCCCGCACCGAGGCCCAGGCCTATATCAACGACACGATCGACGAAGCCCGCCTGAACGCGGCGAAGGAAGCCAAACGCATCGTCATCAATACGATCCAGCGTACGGCAACGGAAACGGCCATCGAAAACGCCGTCACCACCTTCCCGATTGACAATGACGAGATCAAGGGACGCATCATCGGCCGTGAAGGACGGAACATCCGCGCCCTGGAGGCGGCGACCGGCGTCGAGATCGTCGTGGACGACACCCCGGACGCCATCATGCTTTCCGCCTTCGACCCGGTCCGCCGCGAAGTGGCCCGCCTGGCCCTGCACCAGCTCGTCGTGGACGGCCGCATCCACCCCGCCCGCATCGAGGAAGTGGTCACCAAGGTCCAGAAGCAGCTCGAAGACGAAATCCTCGAAACCGGCAAGCGCACCTGCATCGACCTGGGCATCCACGGAATGTCCATGGAACTCGTGCGCCTGATCGGCCGCATGAAATACCGTTCTTCCTACGGGCAGAACCTCCTGCAGCACTCCCGCGAGGTCGCGAACATCTGCGCCATCATGGCCTCCGAACTGGGCCTGAACCCGAAGATCGCCAAACGCGCCGGCCT
>DETL01000032.1:52484-73261 GCA_002361625.1 Bacteroidales bacterium UBA3289
CGCGCCGGCCTCCTGCACGATATCGGCAAGGTTTCCGAAGAGGAGCCGGATCTCCCGCACGCCATCCTGGGCATGAAGATCGCGGAGCAGAACAAGGAGAAGCCCGAAATCTGCAACGCCATCGGAGCGCACCACGAGGAAACCGAGATGACCTCCCTCTATGCGCCGATCGTGCTCGTGGGCGATGCCATTTCCGGTGCCCGTCCGGGTGCCCGCCGCGAAGTGATCGAGTCCTACATCAAGCGCCTCAAGGGCATGGAAGACCTCGCGGCCGCCTATCCGGGCGTCACGAAGTCCTACGCCATCCAGGCCGGCCGTGAGCTCCGCGTCATCGTCGGGGCCGAACAGGTTTCCGACGCCGAGGCCGAAGTCCTCTCCGGCGAGATCGCCAAGAAGATCCAGGATGAAATGACCTACCCCGGACAGGTGAAGATCACCGTCATCCGGGAAACCCGTTCCGTAGCTTATGCGAAGTAACATTCAGGCAAGACTGACCTTTTTCCTGGCAGCGCTCTTCTGGAGCGTTGCCGTTTTTGCTCAAGGGTTTGGCGACAAGCCCAGCGTGAGCTGGAAAATCGCCTCCGAACAGGTATCGGAGCAGACGTACAAGATCACCTTCTCCGGCCAGATCGAGGACGGAAAACACATCTACGGCCTCCATCCCGGGATTGGCAATCCGGTGGAGGTGACGTATGACACGGAAGGAATCACGGCAGGACCGCTGCAGGAAGAACTGGAGCCGGTCACCTACAAGGAGGACCTCGTCTTCTTCAAGAAGGTCGTCTTTTCCCAGGAAGTGACGGTCCCTTCCGGCTCCCGGCTGGACGGAACCATCATCTGGCAGGCCTGCTCCGAGGACATGTGCGGTTTCCCGGAGGATTATGCCTTCTCCGTCGCCGTGGGTCCTGCCGAGGATACGGCCCACCAGACGGCCATCGGCGATCCCGAGAAAGAGAGCGGTTCCGGCAGCAAGGGCCTCTGGGCCCTGATCATCGAAGCCATCCTGTGGGGCTTTGCCATGCTCCTGACCCCCTGCGTATTCCCGATGATTCCGATGACGGTCTCCTTCTTCCTGAAAGGATCCGACAATGTCCATGAGGGCCGCTTCAAGGCCTTCATGTACGGTCTTTTCATCGTCCTGCTGTACACGGTCCCGATCGTCGTCATCATCGGCCTCACCCGCCTCGTGGGCGGCGAAACCGTCACGGCGGACATCTTCAACTGGCTGGCTACGCACTGGCTCCCGAACATCATCTTCTTCCTGGTGTTCATGGTCTTTGCGGCCTCCTTCTTCGGAGCCTTCGAGATCGTACTTCCCTCCTCCTGGCAGAACAAGAGTGACGCCGCATCCGGGAAGAAGGGGCTTGCGGGCATCTTCTTCATGGCCCTGACCCTCGTGCTGGTGTCCTTCTCCTGCACGGGTCCCATCGTGGGGTCGGTCCTGATCAAGTCCACCCAGGGCGAGTTCTGGACGCCGATGGTCACGATGCTGGCCTTCTCGGTAGCCTTCGCCCTCCCCTTCACCATCTTCGCCCTGTTCCCGCAGCTCCTGAAAAAGATGAAGAGCGGCAGCTGGCTCAACAGCGTGAAGGTCGTGATGGGCTTCGTGGAAGTCGCCTTCGGCTTCAAGTTCCTCTCCGTCGCGGACCAGACCTACCACTGGGGCCTCCTGGACCGGGAAGTGTATCTCGCCATCTGGATCGTGGTCTTCACCCTGCTGGGATTCTACCTGCTGGGGAAGATCCGGTTCACCCATGACGAAAAAGTGGAGAAGATCGGCGTCACGCGCCTCTCCCTGGCCATTGCCGTGTTCTCCTTCGTGGTGTATATGATTCCGGGCATGTTCGGTGCGCCGCTCAAGGCCCTCTCCGGCTATCTCCCGCCCATCGAGACCCAGGATTTCATCATTGCCAATTATGCCGAGGGCCAGGTGGCCGGTGCCACGACCGCCCCGGCGGAGTCCAACCGGTACGGCCTGAAGATCGCCCACAACCTTCCGGGCTACTTCACGCTGGATGAAGGTCTTGCTGCAGCAAAAGTGTCCGGGAAACCGGTCTTTGTCGATGTCACCGGCCACGGCTGCACCAACTGCCGCGAGATGGAAGCCCGCGTCTGGAGCGATCCCGAAGTGCTCAGCCGCCTCCGCGACAACTTCGAAATCGTTGCCCTGTACACGGACGACAAGCAGAAAGTCCCTGAAAGCGAGTGGTTCACCACCCCATCCGGCAAGACGCTCAAAACCCTCGGGAGCATTAACTCCTACATCGCCCGGACCCGTTTCGAGGTAAACGCCCAGCCGAACTACCTCATCCTTTCTCCTGAAGGAAAAATCCTCGCCGGGCCGCGGGGCTATAACCTGTCGATTCCGGGATTCATCGAATTCCTGGACGGCGCGCTGTGATGACACACTGAGCGAAGCGAAAGAATTTATGGCAGAGATAGAACCGCTGATCGCCGACCTGGCGCTTATCCTGATCTGCGCCGGCATCATGACGCTTGTGTTCAAGAAACTCAAGCAGCCGCTGGTGCTGGGCTACATCGTGGCCGGTTTCATTGCGAGTCCGCATTTCGCGCTCACGCCCTCGGTCATCGACACGGCGAGCATCCATACCTGGTCGGACATCGGTGTCATCTTCCTGCTGTTCGCCCTGGGCCTGGAATTCAGTTTCAAGAAGATTGTCAAGGTGGGAGGACCGGCGGTCATCGCCGCCCTGACCATCATCTTCGGCATGATCTTCCTCGGTTTTACCGTAGGATCCAGTTTCGGCTGGAGCAAGATGGACGCCCTGTTCCTGGGCGGCATGATCTCCATGTCATCGACCACCATCATCTACAAGGCCTTCGAGGACCTGGGACTTGCCAAGAAACAGTTCGCCGGCCTCGTGATGTCCATCCTCATCCTGGAGGATATCCTGGCGGTCGTCCTGATGGTCGTCCTGTCCACGGTGGCGGTTTCCAACAATTTCGAGGGGCGTGAGCTGCTCTTCTCCGTGGGCAAACTGGTCTTCTTCCTGGTGCTGTGGATCCTTGTCGGCATCTACCTGATTCCGCTGCTCCTGCGGAAGGCGAAGAAGCTGATGAACGACGAGACCCTGCTCGTCGTCGCCCTGGGACTTTGCTTCGGCATGGTGGTCCTGGCGGCCAAAACCGGTTTCTCTGCCGCATTCGGAGCGTTCATCATGGGATCCATCCTCGCGGAAACGATCGAAGCGGAGCATATCGAGCACCTGGTCAAACCGGTCAAGGACCTGTTCGGAGCCATCTTCTTCGTCTCCGTGGGCATGATGGTGGACCCGGCCATGATCGCCCAGTACTGGCTGCCGATCCTGGTCATCACCCTGACCGTCATCGTGGGCCAGCTCTTTTTCGCGACGACCGGTGTCCTCCTGTCCGGACAACCGCTCAAGACAGCGATGCAGTGCGGATTCTCCCTGACGCAGATCGGCGAATTCGCCTTCATCATCGCCACGCTGGGCGTTTCCCTGGGGGTGACGGGTAGTTTCCTCTACCCCATCGTCGTCGCCGTATCGGTCATCACCATCTTCCTGACACCGTATATGATCCGGCTGGCTGAACCGGCCTACGGCTTCGTGTACAAGCACCTGCCCGGTCGTTTCCGCACGTTCCTGGACAATTACGCGGCGTCATCGGCCTCCCCTACGACCAGTAAGGAGAGCGAATGGAAGAAATACCTCGGAGACATCCTCAAGGCGCTTCTTATATACGGGATCCTGTGCGTAGCCATCTGCGGACTCTCGTTCGGCTTGCTGGTTCCCTTTGCGGAGAAATGGATTCCGGCCCCGTGGGCCCATATCCTTTCGGCCGTCGTCATCCTCCTCTCGCTGGCGCCGTTCCTTCGTACGCTCGCCATCAAAGGCAGCCATTCGGAGGCGTTCCAAACCCTCTGGGAGGGCAGCCGGGCGAACCGGGCACCGCTGGTCGCCACCGTCGTCCTTCGCTATGTCCTGGCCCTGGGATTCGTCTTCTACGTCCTGGCCCGGCTCTTCCACATCTCGGTAGTCCTGATCTTCCTGATCGCCCTTGTCGCCGTCTTCGCCATCATTTCCAGCAACTTCATCAAGCACAACGCGCAGCGGATCGAGCGGAACTTCATGACGAACTTCCGTTCCCGGGAACTGCGGGCCGAATACCTGGGCGAGAAAAAACCGGAATATGCCTCCCGCCTTCTCTCGAAGGATATGCACCTGGCGGACTTCGACGTCCCCGCCGAGATCGAATGGGGCGGCAAGACGCTCGCAGAACTGAATTTCGGCCAGCGGTTCGGCATCCATGTGGTGTCCATCCTCCGGGGCGGCCTGCGGATCAACATCCCCAAGGCGACGGACCGGGTGTTCCCGCAGGACCACATCCAGGTCATCGGCTCCGACAGCGACCTGGAGGAATTCGGCAAACAGCTCACCCAGAGCACCGTAAAACTGGAGGACGACCGCTATCACAGCGGCGAGATGCTCCTGAGGTGCGTCCCCGTCACCGGGCTCTCCCCTTTTGTCGGCCAGACGATCCGGAACTCCGGAATCCGGGAGCATTGGCACTGCCTGGTCGCCGGCGTGGAAAAGGAAGACGGACAGTTGCATACGCCGGATGTCACCATTCCCTTCGAGGAGGGAGACATCCTGTGGATTGTGGGCGAGAAAGAGGATGTGGACAAAGTCATGAACGCATAAATCAAGGAAAGATATGGAATTCAATGCAAAAGAGGTGAAGGACCAGGTGGTCCGATGGATTCGGGACTGGTTTGAAATCAACGGGAAAGGCTGCAACGCCGTACTGGGGATTTCCGGTGGCAAGGACAGCAGCGTGGCGGCGGCCCTTTGCGCCGAAGCGCTCGGAAAAGACCGCGTCATCGGCGTGACGATGCCGAACTCCGTCCAGCCGGACATCGCCGACAGTTTCCGGATCATCGAGCATCTGGGAATCCGGAGTTACAACGTGAACATCGGCGCCTCTTTCGACGCCCTCATGGCCGAGGTCGAGTCCGCCCTGGGGCATGAAGCATCGAACCAGACGCGCATCAACATGGCCCCGCGCCTGAGGATGACGACCCTCTACGCCGTTTCACAGTCCAACAACGGACGCGTCGTGAACACATGCAACCTGTCGGAAGACTGGGTGGGCTACTCCACCCGCTACGGTGATGCCGCGGGCGACTTTTCCCCGCTCGGCGGGCTTACCGTCCAGGAAGTCGTCGCCATCGGCGAAGAGATGGGACTCCCTATCGACCTGGTGAAGAAAGCCCCGTCGGACGGCCTTACCGGCAAGACGGACGAGGACAACCTCGGCTTTACTTACGCCGTCCTGGACCGCTATATACGCACCGGCATCTGCGAGGATCCGGCCACAAAGGAGCTGATCGACCGCAAGCATCGCCTGAACCTGTTCAAGCTCAAGCCCATTCCGCATTTCGACTACACGGAAACGGCCATTCCGCTAGAGTAAGACGGTTTCGTTGAAGGTCAATCCCGACGTATAGATCCCACTCACGGTAACGGAGTGGGTTTTTTCGTCCGGGAACAGGAGGATGCGGATGGTATCGGCGCTTTTGCTCACAACGGCACCGCCTTCCACCAGCCACAGGCAGGTATCCACTTCGGAATTGTCGATCAGGAAGACCTGCGGGTCTTCGGGATCCTGGTGCAGGTTGACGGGACTCGTAAGCATCAGCGGCGCGAAGAAGCGGGCTGTCAGTTCCTTCATCTCATCAAAGACGGGATAATCCGTAAGTCCGTCGTCATCCAGGATCAAATCATGCCGGACGCCATCATAGACATGCAGTTCCTGCCGGACGGAGCGGGCCTTCAGGACGCGGTGGATGACTTCGGCACCATACATCTTCCGGAAAGCATGCCGCTCTGATTCAGGCAGGAAGACGGAGAAAATCGACTCCCAGGCCGATTCCCAGAAGTTCTTCTCCACCTCATCAAAATCCTCATTGTCAAACGGATATCCTTCACCAAAAGGAACGACCGGATCATCCTGGCTTTGAAAGGAGATGACCGGGATCTGCGCATTCGTCAGGATCGAGGAATCCGGAACGGCGCCCCAGAAATTCGCGACGGCACGGATCTCTCCGCTCCGGAGCAGCGACGGGCGGGCCGTGCCGACGGAATCGGTCTCCACCTCGGGCCCCGGCAACAGGAGTGACAAGTTCTCATCCCGCATATAGGCCAGATTCAAGGCCGTAATGGCCCCTGCATCGACCCCGGAGGCGAAGATGCGGCCTTCATGGATCATCAGGGAATCCCGTTTCAGCAGGAACCGGACGGCCGCATGGGCATCTTTCAGGGCGCGGTATTGGATCTCGTCCGTGGAACGGACATCGCCCTGATACCCCTGCCGATAATTGACGGAGGAAACCACATATCCCAGGGAAGCGAAATGCCGGCACCACTCCACCAGGGAGGAATCCTGCTTGTCTCCGCGCCGGAAAGCGCCGCCATGGAAGGCCATGAGGAGCGGACGGTTGTCGGCCCCGTCGTCCATGGGGTAATAGATGTCCATGGTGAGATCCTCCGGCTCCGCTTCCGGATCGTCCCGGCGGATCACCCGACCATACTTGACATCATGCGTCTCCCCCACCTGCCAGACCGGATTCACATAGAGGTCCAGATCGGGAAAAGGATGATAATCAGGGGCTTCATAAGGCGTCAGGGTCACGGTTTCGGTCACGCCATCCCGGTAGGTCAGGGTATGGCGTTTTCCGGAACGGCTCAGGGTAACGTACACCGAATCGGCCTCGAGCATCCCCCAGTTGCGGTATAGCAGATGAACCGGGTTTCCCAGTGAATCGGTCCCCACCCGAACGAAGCCGTTCTCCACCTCATAAAGCCCCGGCTCCACGCGGCGCGAGCAGGAAGCCAGGAGAAGCAGCAAAGCTGCCAGAAAAAGCGATATTCGGTGAATGGCCATATTCTTTCATCAGCAAAGATAGCGGATTTCCGCCAATCTGGCAATGAACGAGGACATGGGCCATCCCCTCCTGACAGCAAACTGCGGTAAAATCGTTATCTTTGCAATTGAAATGGCCCGTCGGCGCGCATACCGCATTGTCTTGAAAACCCTCTTCTGGGCGATCGTCATCAGCCTCCTGCTGGTGACGGCCCTGAAGTGGGTTCCGGTACGATATACGCCGCTCATGCTCAAACGGTCCATCCAGCACAAGGAAGTCCGGACGCAGCAGAGATGGGTGCCGCTCGAAGAGGTTTCCCCCGCCCTCATCCAAGCCGTCATCGCCTCCGAGGACAACCGGTTCGCGGAGCATCGGGGCTTCGACCGGAAAGAGCTGGAGAAGATGTGGGCCGACCACAAGGAAAAAGGGAAAAAAATCCGGGGCTGCAGCACCATCTCCCAGCAGGTTGCCAAGAACGTCTTCACGTCCGGCAGCCAGACCTGGGCCCGAAAAGCAGTCGAAGCCTATTGGACCGTCCTCATCGAAAAGATCTGGGGAAAACGGAGGATCATGGAAGTGTACCTGAACGTCGCGGAAACCGGCCCCGGCCTGTACGGAATGGAAGCGGCAGCCCAGCACTACTACGGGAAAAGTGCCAAGGACATCGACAGGAAGCAGGCCTGCGCCCTCGCCGCCTGCCTTCCTGCTCCGCTGGACAGGGCCCCCGACCAGCCGACCGGATACACCTGGAAGCGCCAGCAGCAGATCTACGCCCTCATCCCGAAACTCCGTTATCCCGATTGGGCGCAGTGAGTTCCGCCGTTATCTCCTGAACAACAGCGCCATATCCTGTTCCATCGCCGGTCCTGCGACCTTTTCCGGAACGAATTTCCACGCCCCGATGACCTTCGGGTTCCCAATGACCTCCGGGTCGATGGAGCCGTTCTCCATCAGGTAATCATACAGGATGTTCCGGATTTCCGGATAGCGCGCGACGGTACGGTCGTCGATCCGGTCCGTGTCGATACCGGCTTCCTGCAGGAGGCCGCCGCCACCCGAGGCCCGGTAGGAGGTCATCGCCACGTTGTACTTGCGTTCCAGCTCGAATGCGGAGCCATCTGCCATGCCGCTGATGAGGATGCGCTCGCCGAAGGGTTTCGTGACATCCACCGTATAGCTGATACCCGCAGCGGAATCGAAGTTGTAGGAGCGATTGATGAAAGACCAGCCCCGCTGCTGGGTGCGCGGATCGTCATTCTGCCGGATCTTCAGGATATGATCATCGGCCTTGGCGATGGTGTTGATCCATTTGTCATAGGAAATCTCCAGGTAGTTCTTGATTTCCTCGCCGGTCATCTCCACGACAAACAGCTGGTTCTCAAACGGATAGATTGTAAACAGGTCGTTGTATCGAAGGATGCCGGATCCCACATGGCCATTGTAGGTGAGCGGGGCGCCGAAGGAGATTTCGGCCGGCTTGCAACCGAGGCTGAGCGTATGGATCAGGTTCATGTAGTCGCTCATTCCCCGATACGCATCGCGCGTCCAGAGATCCGTGTTCAGGATTCCTACTTCCTTGAGCGTAAACGCCTTCACGGCTTCGTAATCCTTCTGGAAATGGGCCCGCATCACGGGGTCCGCCATCTCCGCCTTCACAGGGATCAAGTCCGTCTCAAAGGACTTGGACACGATTTTATGTCCCTTGACTGTCAGGTGCATCTTGCCGTGCGCGACAAAACGGCTGTGGCTGCCGGAATTCAGCAGGGCGCAGGTGTCCCGCGTCTCCACATACGGCCGATGGTCATGGCCGCAGATGAGCCAGTCCACGCCGCGGACCTGGTTGAAGGCATCCAGTGCCTCGGCCTCGAGGATGGTTCCGTCCCCCTGCCCGCAGGCGGAGTGCATGGTAGCCACCACCACATCGGGATGCTCCTTCGCGATGACCCGGTCCACATCGTCCTGGATCATGTCCGCGATGGAGTCGAAGTGCATCCCGCTCCAGAGTTCCTCCGTGAGCCAGGCCTTGATATTGGCATTGGTATAGCCCAGGACGGCAATCCTCAGCCCCGCCTTCTTCACCATCTTGTACAGCGGGAAATAGGGTTTTCCGTTGTCGTTCCGGATGGCGTTGCCGGCCAGGAAATCGGCCCCGGCCTTCTTGAGGTCCTCCGTAACGCGGTCATACACAGGATGCCCCGTTTCAATGTCGTGGTTCCCCACGGCAACGGCATCGTATTTCATGTATTCCAGCAGACGCGGGAAAAGGTGCGGCGTGACCGTATCGACATAACTGTAATAGTACGCGGCATTGTCTCCCTGCAGGCAGTCTCCTGCATCCACGAGGAGGACATTCTCAAAGCCGTCCGCCTTCCGGACGCTGTCGATATAATGGTTCATTGCAAAAAGCGACTTCCGGATTCCCCCGTCCACATAGGTGGAATCGAACCAGGTGCCATGGACGTCGTTGGTGGACAGGACGGTCAGGGTATATTCACCGTCCTTGAGCGTGCGGCCGCAGGAAAGCGCCAGGAGGGAGGACATCATAAGGATAGAAATAACACGCATATCGTTTGGTTTAAGTTTAACGATAAAAAACTTCATGTAAACAAACTTTCAAATATACTAGAATTATTTGAATAATCCCATTGCAACGTGGTTCCGACGGCACCGGGATTTGACGGAACGGCCTTTTTTGCGTATGTTTGCACTTATGCTGAAACTCCTCACTCCCGTCACCCCGGACCCGGCACCGGTGTCCCTGTCGTATAATGACCGCATCCTCGTGCTGGGCAGCTGTTTTGCCGACGAGATCGGCGCACGGCTCTCCCAGGCCGGATTCCAAGTGCTGTGCAACCCTTTCGGTACGTTGTACAACCCGGTTTCCCTGTGCAATGCCGTCGCACGGCTCGAAAGCGGAGTCCCTTTCACGGCGCAGGATGTGGTGGAGATGGGCGCCCAGGCAGGGAGGGTGTGTTCTTTCTGGCACCATACTTCCTTCTCCCGGGAAACGGCCGGGGAGTTCCTGCAGCACGCCAATGCCGCACTTGCGGAAGCATCGGCCTTCTGGAAAAGCTGCAACCGCGTCATCATCACCCTGGGCACGGCCTGGGCTTTCCGGTTTGACGAAACCGGCGAGACGGTCGCCAACTGCCTCAAACGGCCCGGGACCGAATTCACCCGCTATCGCCTGTCGGTGGAACAGACACGCCTCCTGCTGCGGGACCTCCTCCAGCGGCATCCGGACAAGCAGTTCGTCTTCACCGTCAGTCCCATCCGGCACCTGGCCGATGGCGCTCACGGGAATCAACTATCCAAGAGCACGTTACTTCTCGCTACCGAGGGCCTTCCCTACTTCCCTGCCTACGAAATCATGATGGACGAGCTTCGGGACTACCGCTGGTGGGCGGAGGACCTGGTCCATCCCACAAAACAAGCGGCCGCCTACATCTGCGACCGCTTCATAGACTGGATCCTCCCGCCCCGGGAAAGAGACCTGTATGAGACGAAAATAAAGGAGTGGCGGCACGCACAGCACCGCCCCCTTTCTATGGATTGAAGTCCATCTGGCCGGAGAAGGAGATCCGTTCCCGGTTGCCGGACTGGACGTCCAGGGAGGTGCGTCCGTTGTCAAAGATGGTAAACGTGTAGATGTGCTCGTCCTCGTCGGTCTTTACGTACAGGATGACCTCATAGCCGTCATGCACCTTGTTCACGGTGTAACTGCCCACTTTCGCTTCGAAGTTGAGGGCATGACCGCCGCCATAAGGCACTTTCCAAGCCCGGCCGATATACGGGAGATGGGAGTCCAGCTTCCCGTCCTTGACCTTCACGGAATAACTGGAAACCGCCTTGGAGGATCCCCGGAGGGGATACATCCGGCTGATGCTGATGGAGAAATTCCCCGACTGGATGTTGTCATTGACCACCCGGGCCTCGCGGGCCTCCCGGTCACGACGCTCGGCGGGCGTCTCGCTCAGAACGCCACATCCGCTCACGAAAAGGGCTGCGGTCAGCAGCGGTAAAATCCACTTTTTCATATCGTTCTTTGAAAATCAGTGTCTTCCCATCATGCCCCGCATGCTGCCCATCCGCTGCATGAGGTTGCCGGTCATGGCCCCCTTCATCGCCTTCCGCGTGCCCTCGAACTGCTTCAGGAGGCGGTTCACCTCCGGGAGGGAGGTGCCGGAACCGTCGGCGATGCGCTTCCGGCGGGATCCGTTGATGATCTCCGGATGTTCCCGCTCCTTCGGAGTCATGGACAGGATGATGGCCTCCACGCTCTTGAAGGCGGTATCATTGTCGATGTCCACATCCTTGAGCGCTTTCCCCACGCCCGGAATCATTCCGGCGAGATCCTTGATATTGCCCATCTTCTTGACCTGCTGGATCTGCTGGTAGAAATCCCAAAGGGTGAACTGGTCCTTGGCGAGTTTCTTCTTGAGTTCCCGGGCCTGTTTCTCGTCAAACTGCTCCTGCGCCTTTTCCACGAGGGAGACGACATCTCCCATCCCGAGGATCCGGTCCGCGATACGGGCCGGATGGAACACGTCCAGCGCTTCCATCTTCTCGCCCGATGAGACAAACTTGATGGGCTTGCCTACGACGGCCTTGATGGACAGGGCCGCACCGCCGCGGGTGTCGCCGTCCATCTTGGTGAGGACCACGCCGTCGAAGTCCAGCCGGTCGTTGAAGGCCTTGGCCGTCTCCACGGCATCCTGGCCGGTCATCGCATCCACCACGAAGAGAGTCTCCGTAGGCTGCACGGCCTGGTGCAGGGCGGAAATCTCGTCCATCAGCTGCTGGTCCACGGCCAGGCGGCCGGCGGTATCCACGATCACGACGCTGAAGCCCTCGGCCCTGGCTTTCTTGATGGCGTTCTGCGCGATCTTGATGGGATCCTTCTCTCCGTCCTCCGTATAGACGGGAACGCCGATTCCCTCTCCCAGCACCTTCAACTGCTCGATAGCGGCCGGGCGGAAGGTATCGCAGGCGGCGAGGAGCACCCTCATGCCCCGCTTGGACTTGATGTGGAGCGCGAGCTTGCCGGAGAACGTGGTCTTACCGGAACCGTTCAGGCCGGCTACCAGCACCACGGCGGGATTCCCCTTGATGTTGATGTCCTGCGCCTCCGAGCCCATGAAATCCGCGAGCTCGTCGTGCATGATCTTCACCATCATCTGCTGCGGCTTCACGGCCGTGAGCACATTGGCACCGATGGCCTTGTCTTTCACCCGGTTGCAGAAATCCTTGGCTACCTTGTAGCTCACATCGGCATCCAGGAGGGCCTTGCGGATGTCCTTGACGGTTTCCGCTACATTGATTTCGGTGATCTTACCTTCACCTTTGAGTATCTTGAAAGACCTTTCCAGCCTCTCGCTCAGGTTCTCGAACATAATCTCTCTGCTTTAATCATGCAAAGATAATAAAAAAAGGCCAGACCGGATGGCCTGACCTTTAAACCATTGAAGAAAAGGGCTTACTTCTCCTTCGGGACCATCGCCTTCCAGACGCAGGCGCTCAGGGCACCGCCCACGAGCGGAGCGCAGATGAACACCCAGACATCCTTGAGGGCATCGCCGCCGGCGAAGAGGGCCGGGCCGATGGAACGGGCCGGGTTCACGGAAGTGCCGGTGAGGTTGATGCACACGAGATGGATGAGGATCAGGGAGAGACCGATGGCGAGACCGGCGAAGTTGCCGGCGCCCACCTTGGAGTCGGTCGTACCGAGAACCACGAGGACGAAGAGGAAGGTGGCGATCACTTCCACGAGGAAGGCACCGCCCACGCCGCCGGCGTTAGCCACGCCGTTGGAACCGAGGGCACCGGTGAGATCCGGAGCGGCGACAACCTTCGCGACCAGCAGGAGCACGGCACCGGCAAGGATACCGCCGATGACCTGACCCACCCAATAACCACAGGCATCCTTCCAGCTCATACGGCCGGAGAGGGCGACACCGAGGGTGATGGCCGGATTGATGTGGCAGCCGCTGATGCCGCCGATGGTGTAAGCCATCGCAACGACGGCGAGACCGAAGGCAATGGCCGTTCCCACCACGCCAGCGGGAGTGCCGCAGCCGAGGAACATCGCGGTTCCGCAGCCCAGGAATGTGAGGACGAAGGTGCCTACGCATTCAGCAATGTACTTCTTCATACACAAAAAAGTTTTGGTTTAGTGAGTCAAATATAAAAATTTTTTGTGGAGAATGAAAAGATTTCTCTATTTTTGTAGAGAAGGTGGCCTGATGCTACCCTGTGCGGTATGGAGAATCTGGTGCGGCGCCTCGGGCGCATACTCAACAAGAAGAAAGTCAAACAGTTTGCTCCCTCCGAACCGGAGGAGTGCCTGAGCGTGCGGATGGACCGGCTGGAAAACGCCTTGTCCGCATGGGTGGCGCAAGGCGGATGGCGGCTCCCCCGCCGGACGCTATCGGAAGCGGCGGCGGACCTCGGGACGGACACGGTCACCCTACACCATTACTTTCAGGAGCGGACAGGCCTGGATTTCCGGACCTGGCGGACCCGGCTCCGGCTGGAGGAAGCCGCCCGGCTGCTCGTGGAGGAGCCGGAGACGAAAGTGCTCGACATCGCCGAGCGCGTAGGCTTTTCCAACCGGTCCAACTTTTCGCGGCAGTTTCTCGCCTATACGGGCATGACTCCGGCCCAGTGGCGCGGAAAGGCCCGGACATCTCTCGACGGCCGGGCCTGACAAAAACGATTTATGTTTAACTAGGACTTGATTCTCGCCAGTCCGGACGCGTGCTTGGAGACCGTTCCGGCCACCTTCAGGTTCCGGGCATCGATGTCACCGGCCCCATTCACGGACAGGGAGACATCCCCCGCCTGACCGTCCAGCTTTACATCGCCGGCCCCATTGACTTCCACTTTCAACGACTGGACGTCGAGGGAAGACGCCGTGATGTCGGCGGCACCATTGGCAGTCACTTTCAAATTATTGCAGCGGATACCGGCGAAATTCAGGTCACCGGCTCCGTTCACCTCCACCGCCAGGTCCCCTTCCGTCCGGAGGCCGGCGGGGATTTCAAAGTCGGCGGCGCCGGCCACCTCGATTCTCCGAAGGTCGGGAGCCTGGATCACGAGGTCATACTTCTCGGCACGCACCGTGCGGCGGTCCTTCAACTGGATGACCAGGGTCGTTCCTTCCACATGGTAATCCACGTAATCGAGGATGTTCTCCTGCGTGTGAAGCGTCACTTCATAGGCAGGCGACTGGGTGAAAGTCACATCGGCCTGACCAATGATCTGGATGGCGTCGAAGTCCTTGAGATCCTCGAAGGTCTTGCTGACGACGGGGCCTTCTCCCTTGACGGCGTCCTTGCCGCCGACGGTCCCCTTGAAATTGGTATTGACATGGAAGCAGGAGGCACAGAGAAGGGCGGCCGCTGCCAGGGAAAGTATCTGTTTCATAACTGTTTATACATTAAAAACGGAAGAATCGAGGCCGAGAAGCTGCATGCGCTGCCGGATGGCGGGGACTTCCTTCTCGACAAAGTCCCTGCGCTGGGTTTCCAGGACGGTCTCCCGGGCATCGTCAGAGACGAAGTACCCGATGCCGCGCTTGTTGTAGATGATGCCGTCGGCTGTGAGCTTTTCGTAGGAACGCATCATGGTGTTCGGATTCACCCCGATGTCGGCACCGTACTCTCTCACGGAGGGGATGCGGTCCCCTCCCTTGAGCTCTCCCGAGAGGATGCGGTCGGCGATCACATCCACGATCTGGAGATAGATGGGTTTTTCGGTATTGAAGTTCATGGTACTAATGCTGCAGGGTTTTGATGCGGCGCCAGACGCCCCAGCCGAGGCCGATGGTCAGGAGGCAGGTGAAAGCGACGGAAGCATTCATGATGCCCACCAGCCAGCGGGCGGGGAGCGACAGGGAGGAATCCGAAACGATCATCTGTTCCAGGTCCAGGTGCGGGATAATCAAGCCGCCAAGCAGGGACATGAGCGTCGAGATGCCGAAGAGGATGGCGATGGCCGCCCCGATCTTGTTCTTCTTGAAGCAGATGCCGCAGAGGAGGAAATACAGGAAGTTGCAGAAAGTGCTCACGATGGTCGGGAAAATGAGGCTCGCAGGCGTGAAGAGGATGGGAGATTCATCATTGATAGAACCGAGCGCATTCACGAAATCGCTGTAAACGCTGAAGAAACCGGTGACCATGGCCTTCCCGTAGGTAGGGTCCACCAGGCTCAGGAAGCCGTCCAGGAGGAAATACACCGCGAAGAAAAGGGCCGGAATGACGAGAATGGTCACGAGGACCATGGAGATGCATTTTTCCGTTCCGGAGGCCGGGATCATGAGCCAGGAGGAACCGGCCTTCTTTTCGGTCAGATAGCCGTACGTCCTGGTCTGATAGAACTCCAGGACCATGAAGGCGAACAGGAGGACGACAAAGCGGGCCACGATGGGCGGAGCCGTCCAGGACTGGGTGAATACGAGGCTGCCCAGGATCCAGAGGACATAGAAGATGATACCGGCGCCGCCGATGAGGATGGCGGGCTTGGAGTGGTTCCGCCACATCTGCTTGAGGTCGTACTTGAAATAAGTCCAGAAGCGGTTGAAGTTGAATGTTTCGTTCATGGCCGGAAAGGTTTACTGCTGGTTGAACATGGAATGGACGAGGTCCTTGTGGGCATGGACCGCATTGAAGAAGGCCTCGACATTGACCTTGCTTTCCTCGCCCGACGTGTTGGGATAGACCTGGATGCAGCCGCCGGGGGTCTGTTCCAGATACAGGGCGCCGGGGTTGAGTTCGGTCCCGTAGTCAAAGAAGAGCTTGTCCGTGATCGCCTGGACGGAGGCGTTCACGAGGACGGCCCTGTTGTCCAGGATGATGATCGGGTCGATGATGTTTTCCAGGTCCCGGACCTGGTGGGTGGAGATGATCAGGGCCGATTCCTCCGAGGTGTATTTGGTCACCGCCTTCCGGAACTGGGCCTTGGAAGGGATGTCCAGGCCGTTCGTGGGCTCGTCCAGATAATAATACTTCACGTTGCAAGCGAGCGCGAAGGAGATCCAGGCCTTCTTGAGCTGGCCGGCGGACATCGCGTCCATGCGCTGCTGCGGTTCCACCTCGAACTCGGACAGGATGGTCCGGAACTTCTCCAGGTCGAAGCGCGGCCAGAAGACGCCGTGCTCCTTTGCGAAATCGAGGGCGCGGGCATGGACGGGGATGACCTCGTCCGGCAGATAGAACTGGTCGGCGAGCAGCGAAGGTTCCCGGTTGAAAGGATTGCGGCCGTCCACCGTGATGGTCCCGGCCTCAGGTTTCTTGAGGCCGCAGAGCAGCGTGAGGAGTGTGGTCTTCCCCACCCCATTCTCGCCCAGGAGTCCGTAGATATTGCCCTCGGACACCTTCAGGGAGATGTTTTCCAGTACGCGCTTGGCGCCGTAACTGAAGGAAAGGTTGCTGATTTCGATCATATCGTTTGTGTGTATTAGTTCATTAGTACACTGCAAAGGTACAAAGAAAAATGATACCTGCAAATTTTTTCGTATTTTTTTTGAGAAAAAATATTTTCCGTCCTTTCCGATTCCTTGAAAACACCGTATCTTTGCATTATGTTTCTGACCTTATTCAAGATGCTGGGCTGCATCGCCGTCCTCATGTATGGCATGAAGGTGATGAGCGAAGCCCTCCAGAAGATGGCCGGTCCCGGCCTGCGGCACATCCTGGGTGCCATGACCACCAACCGTTTCACCGGTGTCCTGACCGGTATGCTCGTCTGCGTGGCGGTCCAGTCGTCCGCAGCGACTACCGTCATGACGGTTTCCTTCGTCAACGCGGCCTTGTTGTCCCTGGCCCAGGCCATCTCGGTGATCATGGGTGCCAATATTGGCACGACCCTGTCGGCCTGGATCATGTCGGCCGGATTCTCGTTCAACATCACCACGCTGGTCTGGCCGGTATTCCTCATCGCCGTCGTCCTGATCCAGTTCAAGAAGCACCGCTACCTGGGCGACTTCCTCTTCGGCCTCGCCTTCATGTTCTTTGCCCTCGGTACGCTGAACGTGACCGGCCGCGAGATGGACCTCGCACACAATGAAGGCGTCGTGAACTTCTTCGCATCCTTCGATTCCCGCAGTTACCTCACCATCCTCCTGTTCCTCGTGATCGGTGCCATCTTCACCGCCATCGCCCAGTCCTCCGCTGCCCTGATGGCCATCACCATGGTCCTTTGTACGAGCGGAGTCCTGACCATCTACCAGGGTATCGCCTTGGTGATGGGTGAGAATATCGGCACTACCGTCACGGCCAATGTCGCCGCCCTGTCCGCCAACACACAGGCACGCCGGGCCGCCCTGGCGCATCTGGTATTCAATGTATTCGGCGTCCTTTGGGTGCTGTGCCTCTTCTATCCTTTCGTGAATGCCGCCTGCTCCCTCGTGGGCGTGGACCCGCATGCCGATACCCAGAACGCGGCGCGTCTTTCCTTCGTGCTGGCCACTTTCCATACGATGTTCAACGTGACCAACACCGCCATCCTCATCTGGTTTATCCCGCAGTTGGAGAAGCTGGTCACGAAACTCATCCCGCAGAAGGCCTCCGAGGAGGAATTCCGCCTGCAGTACATCCAGAGCGGTATCATGAAGACCCCGGAAATCTCCGTCCTGCAGGCGCAGAAGGAGACCGAACTCTTCGCCGAACGGATGCATCAGATGTTCACCCTGGTCATCGAACTGTATGGAGAGACAAGGGAAGAGGACTTCCAGAAAAAGGCCGAACGCATCCGCGAAATGGAACAGATGTCCGACCGGCTGGAAAGCGAGATCGGCAGCTACCTGGCGCAGGTCTCCGATGCGCACCTGAGTGACGACACCAAGCGCAAGATCCGGACGATGCTCCGCGCCGTGAGCGAGCTCGAGAGTATCGGTGACAGCTGCCAGAACCTTTCCCGCCACATCGAGCGCAAGCGCCGCGAAAAGGCGCAGTTCCTGCCCGGGCAGGAGAACGGCATCGCCACGATGTTCGACCTGCTAAACCAGGCCTTCACGAACATGGACCTCGTGATGAAGGGGCAAGGCGACCCCGACCTCTCCTGGACGCTGGAGAACCAGATCGACGCCCTGCGCGACCGTCTGCGTTCCCAGAACACCGAAGACGTGGACGCCGGCAAGTACTCCTTCGCCGTGGGCACCATCTACGTGGACCTTGTCCGCGAATGCGAGAAACTGGGCGACTACATCATCAATGTCGTGGAATCCAAGAAGGGCAAGCGCGAGGACGCGGCCGACCTGGACGCCCTCCATGTGGACCATCAGAAGAAGATCGCGAAGCTCGGCGGCGAACCCCTGGACCTCTCCAAGACCGAATTCGAGATCCTGAGCCTCCTTGTCTCCAACCCTGGCCGCGCCTTCTCCCAGCAGGAACTCCTGGACGCTGTCTGGCCCAAGGACGCCGTCGCCAGCCCCCGCGACGTGGACACCGACATCCGTCACCTCCGCGCCAAGCTCGGCGACCTCTCCTCCCACATCCTCAACAAGTCCGGTTTCGGCTACTATTTCGAATAAAACGAATTCAGTTTGCTCCACAAAAAGTCCGGACGTTGTCTGGACTTTTTATTTCGGAGGCCGAAGGCCGACATAGGGGAAGTTTGAAGGGGTCCTCCCCTTCATCGATCAGACCAGAGCGTAGCTCCACAAATAAATAATCCAGCCGAAAGTGGCTGGATTATTTATTTGTGGAGCATAGGGGGGTCGAACCCCTGACCTCCAGATTGCGAACCTGGCGCTCTACCAACTGAGCTAATACCCCGATTGGGATTGCAAAGGTAACAATAATTTTTAAAATATTACCCCAAAGGATAAAAAATCGTCCGGTGTGCGTATTTTCCATGCCAGCCCGTATCGTAAATATGCCGGATCTGACGGGAACCGTGATTCAGATAGTAGTTGTACACGGCGCGCTTGTGGAGACGGGTGAAGTCATCGGCCGTAAAACCACTGCGGAGAATGGCGAAAACGGTATAGACTCCCAGGGCGAAAGCGACAGCCGTTTCATACTCCCCCGCCGGCTTTGCCTTGCGGATGACGGGCTTGCGCTGGATCTGGGCAAAGGCATGGTCTGCGATGGCATCACAGAGGGCGGCTTCGTCATCGGACTGATACAGGGCGTCCGTGTAACGGTTTCCCTTATGGGCCTCGGTGGCGACTTCCTTGAAAATCTGCTCCTCGTATCCGTCGATGGGGCTGGTGAAAAGCTGGGCGGCCTCGGAAGGATGGGACAGCAGGCGCTTGGCGACCAGCGTATCGTCGGCTTCCTTCGCGAGAGGAAGCTCGGCGTCCAGCTGGCGCTGCAACTCTGCGATGAGGGCGGAATATGCCTGTTTCGTGTCCATTACCATGCGGTTCATTGTTCAAATATACAAATATTATTCTAAATTTGTGCATCCAACCTGCCATGTTATGAAAATCGTATTCTTGGATGCCGCCACGATGGGTGACGCGTCGATGGATGAGATCGCCGCCCAGGGCGAGTTTGTCTGCTACCCTTCCTCCACAGCCGAGGAAGCCCGGGAACGGGCGGCCGACGCCGACGTCGTCCTCCTGAACAAGGTCATCGTCAACGAGGCCTTCCTGGACGCCTGCCCGAAGGTCCGGCTGATCTGCGAAGCCGGAACCGGCATCAACAACATCGACACGAAGCTGTGCGACGAGCGGGGCGTCATCGTCCGGAACGTCGCCGGGTACTCCACGGAATCCGTCGCCCAGACCGCCTGGATGCATATCCTCAACCTCGCCGGCCTGGCCTTCCATTATAACGCTTACGCGAAGGACGGCCGTTACAGCGCCGGCAGCATCCATGTCGATGCCGACCACCCTTTCACCGAGATCTATGGAAAAACCCTGGGTATCGTGGGCATGGGCGCCATCGGCCAGAAGGTCGCCTCCATCGGCACGGCGTTCGGCATGAAGGTCATTTACTACTCGACCTCCGGCACCGGACATTGCAAGGACTATCCCTGCGTCTCCCTGGACGAACTGCTCCGGGAATCCGACGTCATCTCCATCCACGCTCCGTACAACGAGCGTACGGCCGGCCTCATCGGCTATGACGAGCTTTGCCGGATGAAACCCACCGCCTTCCTCGTGAACACCGGCCGCGGCGGCATCGCCGTGGAAGCGGACCTCGTCCGGGCCGTGGACGAAGGCCGGATCGCCGGCATCGGCATCGACGTGTACCAGAAGGAACCCATCCCCCTGGACCATCCCTACTTACAGGCGAAGCACCCCGAGCGCATCCTCCTATCCCCCCACATCGCCTGGTACTCCCGCGAGGCTCGCGCCCGCCTGGCGCACGAAATGGCGGAAAACATCCGGAAGGGTTGGTAGCCCGTTTTCCGGAACCATCGATCAATCAACGGAATATAAAAAGTGCTTTATGTCAGAAAACATAAAGCACTTTTTATAAGCAACTGGCCTATAGCCAGTTAAGGATTACGCACCCAGACGGGCGGCGAGACGCTCGCGGATGGCGCGGAGGAACTCGAGAGAGGTCAGGGCCTTCGGGGTGATGCCTTCCATGAGGTTCACGAGGTCCTTGGTCACAAGACCGGCGTTGAGGGTGTCGAAGCAAGCAGCCTCGAGCTGGTCGGCGTAGTTCACGAGCTCCGGGAGGTTGTCCAGTTCACCGCGCTTGCGGAAAGCGCCGCTCCAGGCGAAGATGGTCGCCATCGGGTTGGTGGAAGTCTCCTCACCCTTGAGGTACTTGTAGTAGTGACGGGTCACGGTGCCGTGGGCGGCCTCGTACTCGTACTTGCCGTCCGGGCTCACCAGGACGGAGGTCATCATCGCCAGGGAACCGAAGGCGGTGGAGACCATGTCGGACATCACGTCGCCGTCATAGTTCTT
>DETL01000032.1:73320-74077 GCA_002361625.1 Bacteroidales bacterium UBA3289
GCCCAGATGAAACCGCCCTCGGAACGCATCACACGGGCGACCGCATCGTCGATGAGGGTGTAGAAGTACTCGATGCCGGCGGCCTCGAAGCGCTCCTTGTACTCCTCGAAGACTTCCTCGAAGATGGCCTTGAAACGGCCGTCGTACTTCTTGGAGATGGTGTCCTTGGTCGCGAACCAGATGGTCTGCTTCACGGAAAGGGCATACTGGAAGCAGGAGTGGGCGAAGCTGCGGATGGACTTGTCCAGGTTGTGCTGGCCCATCAGGACGCCGGGGCCCTTGAACTCGTGGATCACGACCTCTTCCTTCTTGCCGGACTCGCCTTCGAAGACAAGCTTGGCGACACCGGGCTCATTGACCTGGAGTTCCACGTCGCGATACACGTCGCCATAGGCGTGACGGGCGATGGTGATGGGCTTCTTCCAGAACTTCACGGCCGGGTGGATGGAAGGGATGGTGATGGGTGTACGGAACACGGTACCGTCGAGCATGGCACGGATGGTGCCGTTCGGGCTCTTCCACATCTCGTGGAGGTTGTACTCGCTCATCCGCTGCACGTTCGGGGTGATGGTGGCGCACTTGACGGCGACACCGTACTTCTTGGTGGCGTTGGCAGAATCGATGGTCACCTGGTCGTTCGTCTTGTCACGATACGGCAGGCCCAGGTCGTAGTATTCGCTCTTGAGGTCCACGAACGGAAGGATGAGCTCATCCTTGATCATTTTCCAGAGAATGCGGGTCATTTCGTCGCCGTCCA
>DETL01000032.1:74126-74434 GCA_002361625.1 Bacteroidales bacterium UBA3289
TCGCCGTCCATTTCGACGAGCGGGGTGGTCATTTTGATTTTTTCCATGACGAAGGTTTATTTACGGTTTTTGTAATAGTTCATGAGGCAGCCGTCGGCGAGGATTTCGCGCTCGGCGGCGGTGAGATTCTGGAAGAAAAGGTGGATGGGCTTCACACCGGCCTTGGTGATGACGCACGCATCGATTTCCTCGGCACCGGAAAGGATGGCCTTGCGGATGCCCGGGACGAACACGAAGTCGCCCGGCTCATAGTCGAAGGCGGTCTCCGGAGCGATCGTGAACGGCACGATACCCCAGTTGATGCAGTT
>DETL01000032.1:74600-84355 GCA_002361625.1 Bacteroidales bacterium UBA3289
CCGGGCTTGTTGGCGAAGACGCAGGAGCCGAAGGAAGTGTTCTCCGCGGAGGCGCCGACGGCCTTGAGGGCGCAAGCGACATTCTCCGGGACACGGCCGGCACGGCGCTCCAGATCCTGGGCCTGGATCCGCTTGGAAAGGCCCACATACTCCGGAACACGACGGCTGAGGGCGAACTCGGAGAGTTTCAGCGGGTTGGAACGGTAGCTGGAAGTCTCACCGGACGGGATGAGCTCGTCAGTGGTGGTCACCGGGTCATGGATGACGGCAGCCAGTTCCACAAGCATGTTCTCCTCCATCGGGTACATCGTGGGCCAGTCCTTGATGTTCGGACCGTAGCGGAGCTCGACGGAGAGGTCGGCCTTGCCGTAACCGTTGTAGACACGGCTCTTGTAGATGCGGTCGTCGAAGGTGTAAGGCTCGTGGGTATCCTCGTACTCGATGTCCGTCGCAGCGGTGATGACGCCGCCGTTCGCAGCCGTAGCGGCGATGGAACGGGCGTCCATCAGGGACACGAGGGAAATCTGGCCCTGACCGGGCTTGGAGCCTTCGCGGTTCGGGAAGTTGCGGGTGGTGTGGCGGATGGAGAAGCCGTTGTTGGCAGGGACGTCACCGGCGCCGAAGCAAGGGCCGCAGAAAGCGGGCTTGATCACAACACCCGCCTCGAGGAGTTCCTCGGCGATGTGGTTGCGGGTGGTCGCAAGATACACCGGCGTGGACTGCGGGTAGCAGCTCATCGTAAAGTAATCGTTGCCGATGGACTTGCCCTTCAGGATCGTCGCAGCCTCGGAAAGGTTGTCGTAGGTACCGCCGGAGCAACCGGCGATGAGGGCCTGGTCGGCGACGAGCTTGCCGTCCTTCACCTTGGAGACGAGATCGATCTGGATCTTGTCGCCGAAGCGCTTGCGGGCGTCCTCCTCGATCCCCTTGAGGATCTCGACCGGATTGGCCTGGAGCTCATGGATGGTATAGGCGTGGGACGGGTGGAACGGAAGGGCGATCATGCACTCCTGGGTGGACAGGTCGATGCGGATCATGCTGTCGTAGTACGCAACCTTGCCGGGCTTCAGTTCCTTATACGCCTCGGGACGCTCGTGGAGTTCGAAGTACTCCTTGACCGTCTCGTCGGTGATCCAGATGGAGCTGAGGCAGGTGGTCTCGGTGGTCATCACGTCGATGCCGTTGCGGAAGTCGATCGGGAGTTCCTTGACGCCGGGGCCGGCAAACTCGAGGACCTTGTTCTTCACGAAACCGCTCTCGAACACGGCCTTCACCAGGGAGATGGCGACATCGTGCGGGCCCACGCCGTGGCGCGGCTTGCCCTCCAGCCAAACGAGAACAACCTCGGGAGCGTTGATGTCCCAGGTGTTCTTGAGGAGCTGCTTCACCAGCTCGCCACCGCCTTCGCCGACACCCATGTTGCCCAGGGAGCCGTAACGGGTGTGGGAGTCGGAACCCAGGATCATGTTGCCGCAGGCCGTGAGGGCCTCACGGGCATACTGGTGGATAACCGCCTGGTTCGCAGGAACATAGATACCGCCGTACTTCTTCGCGGCGGAGAGGCCGAACACGTGGTCGTCCTCATTGATGGTACCGCCCACCGCGCACAGGGAGTTGTGGCAGTTGGTCATGGCATACGGAATCGGGAATTTCTCGAGACCGCTGGCGCGCGCCGTCTGGATGATACCCACATACGTGATGTCGTGGGAGACCATCGCATCGAAACGGATACGCATTTTCTTGCCCTTGGCGCCATCGACGTCATGGGCACGGAGGATTCCGTAGGTGATGGTGTTTTCGCGGGACTCGTCCGGAGACGGCAGGCCTGTCGGGTCGGAAACGATCGTCTTCCCGTCCAGGAGGTACACACCGTGAGGAATCAGTTCTACCATAATGATTTTGGTTTAAGTAGTTAAAGTATTAAGATAGTAGGGAGTCGATAAAAACCGTGAGCGCAAGCATGTCGGCGGCACCGCCGGGAGAGGCGCCTTCCGCGGCATACCTGTCACACAGTCCTTTCAATAAGGATTCTGTTTTTTCGTTATCAATTCCATGGGCAATCACGCCGAAAACGTCCGAGGCCTCGCCTCGAAGCTGCACGGAGCGCTCATACCCCACCCGGTGGATGAGGCAGGTATCGTCCAGGGATGCAATCAAATAAACCAGCGTTTTCTGGAGGGCGTAGGGCTGCTTCCGGATGCCATGATAATAAGGCTGCCAATCTGCCAGCAAATCCTTGTAGCCATCCAGCGCCATAGCCCGGGCTCCTTTCACGCCGTATTTCTGTACGGCAGCCTCGCCGTGCGAGAGTGCCGTCGAATGTAACTTATTGTCTGCAGGCGAATTATCTAAAAGTACCCGGGCAGTTTGTGCCAAGTACTTTTGCATATCAAGCTGATTGCCAGCGAATTCCATTCGACGCCCGAAAACGGAAACAGCCAGGCCGAGCGCGAAGATGGCCCCGCGATGCCCATTGACCCCGCCGGTAGCGGCCAACATGGCCTTCTCGGCGTCGATGCCGAGCTGCCGGAGTTCATCGGCACTGCCGGCCAAGGCCATCCGGGAGAAATAGGGGCGGATCGCGGCGATGCTTCTCCGCATCAGCGCATAGTCCATATCCCCGTGGGCCCCGTTGGAATCCGGGCCGACGAGTCCGGGCTTCAGCGGCGCATCCAGTTCCATCCGGAGCGCCCGCTCCGCCAGATCGGCCATCAAATAGGGCCAGGTCGATGCCGGCGTCAGGGCTTTGGCAGCGGAGAAGCTGCCCTCGTCCAGCCGTTCACGGACCCGGGAAGCCGTCACGAAACGGTCATCCGAAGATTTCAGACGCTCGATTTCGACGACCTGCACGCCGAAGGAAGGCAGGATTTCCTTCATCAAGGCATTGTAGCGGGCCGTCATGGGATCGGCAGGTTCGCTGCCGACAAAACGGACGGAGGCGCCCAGCGCCGGAGCGATATGCCGTCCGAAAAGGTCCAGGTCCAGGCGCATCTGTGTCTCGGACGCGTCGGACAAGTCTTTCAAGAAATAAGTAGGAAAAGTAGCGGACGAAATCTGATAGTCCGAACCTTCAAGGATATCGGCCAGGCCTTCACAGCCGCGGCGGATCATTTCCAGGCGCTCCCCGTACGGGAAACGGGAAGCATCTTCCTTCACTGGGATGACAACGAGATTCCTTCGCCCCTCCGGGGCTCGAAATGACATGGAAGCCTGCTCGACGAGATACCGGTGTCCCAGCGTGAAAGGATTGGCATTCATCACGATGACGCCGTCGGCGTGATGACCTCGCAAGTATTGGCAATAGTCTTCCAATCCCCGTCCGTTTTCCATCAGGATGGCCTTCGGGGCCTCGGCCAGGAGACGGAAGCCCAGGCTTTCGAAAACGGAACGGTTACCGGGTTTAGTGAAAACCTTGACATTGGTATGGCCCCGTTCGGCAGCTATCGAAATCAGGCGGGAGATCAGCGGGACGGAAAGGCCGGCGGAGCGGGCGCTTTCCGAGACGGCGATGCATTTGATGATGTCCCGGCGGAGACCGCCGCCGGCGAGGATATCCCCTTCGTCGTCCAGGACCGCCAGATACAAATCAACTTCCTCAAGTCTGAGAGCATTTCTCACGAGGAAGTTTTCCACCTTCCGGCGGATGGATGGAACGCTCAAGGGCAGTTCCTGTATGTCGATTCTATCAAATGGTTCCATCATCCTGCAGGCTTTCCAATACTCCCGGTTCCACCTCAGATTGATTAACGACGCGAAGGTAGCGATTTAAAACCGATTTCCCAACGTTTCCTTACGGATTTGCATCGATTCCGATGATTTTGTCAATAGTTTGGACGATTTCACCAATGGAATGCAACCGGGCCCGCATGCATTCCCGGGCAGGGCGGTCACAGACCAGGCAGCGGCGGGGCGGCTCCCCCACCCGGTCACGGCTCACCGGGGCGACGGAATCCCCCGACGGCTCCAGGACATCCAGGTCCATGAGCCGTCCGAAAGGATGGTCGTTCTCGATGCCGCAGCAGACTTTCTTGACATCCAGCAAGTCCCCCTCTACGATAAAGTAGCCCTCATATCCGGTCTCCAGGTCATGAAGCTCCTCATAGACCGGAGTAAACGCATGGCGGACTGCTTCCACGCCCGCGTGCGCCACTTTCAGCGAACGGGCGTCCCGTTTCACGGGGCCGGGCAGGACGACCGTCAGACAAATCAGCTGACGCCCCGGAAAGCGGCGCGTCAGCTGAATCTGACGGAGTTGCCGTGCATCACGGCTCTCCAGAAGTTGTGCAAGGGTGATTTCCACCGGAAGGGATCAGTCGACGATGTTGCGGATCTCGTCCAGGACCTTGCCATGGCGGTCCATCACGATACCGACGACCTTGTCTCCGAACGGCAGAGCGTCGGGCTCGCCGATGATGCTGCGAGCCTTGGCGGCAAGCTCATGGATATCGACGACCTTGAGGCCGGCGGCCTTCAGGCGCTCGGCGATCTCCGGGCGGGCCGGATTGACGGCGATGCCATACTCGGTGACGACCACATCGACCCCCTTGCCGGGAGTGATGAGGGTCGTAACCTTCGGGACCACGCAAGGGATGCGGCCGCGCAGGAGCGGGCACACGATGATGGAGAGGGCGCTGTCTTCGGCCGTATCCGGATGGCCGCCGATGGCGCCGCGGATGATACCGTCGGAGCCCACGAGCACATTGACATTGAAGTTCACATCCACCTCCAGGGCGGACAGGATCACGATGTCCAGGGCATGGACGGCGGAACCCACATGGTCCGCGCTGGCATACTCCACGGCGGAGACCTCCTGGTGGAGCTGGTCCTTGGCGATGGATTCGGCCGCGACCTTGTCGAAGGACTGGACGTCGATGAGCCGGCCGATCAGGCCTTCCTCATGAAGCTTCACCATATGGGCGGTGATGCCGCCGAGGGCGAAGGAAGCGTGGATCCCCTTCTCGATCATGCTCTCGCGGATGTACTTGACGGCCGCCAGGGAGGCGCCGCCGGTACCGGTCTGGATGCTGAATCCTTCCTTGAAATAACCGCTGTTGATGATGACCTTGGCAGCCTGCTTCGCGAGCAGGATGTCGCGCGGGTTCTTGCTGTCGCGGATGGCGCCGGAGGAAATCTTGGAGCTGTCGCCCACGGAATCCACGACCACCACGGACTCCACGTCGCAGGCGGAAATGGACTTGGGGACGTTCGGGTAAGCCACGAGGTCGTCGGTCAGGATAACCACATGGTCCGCATACTTGGCATCCGGAAGGGCATATCCGAGGGAGCCGCAGATGGACTTCGCATTCTCGGAGCGCGGGCAGCCGGAGGCGTTGCCGAGTTCGTCGCAGGAAGAGGCGCCGAGGAAGGCGACGTCGATATGGAGTTCACCGGAAGCGATAGCGCTGCCGCGGCCGCCGTGGGAGCGGAACACGACCGGCTCCTTCAGGAGGCCGTGGGAAATCTCGTTCGCCAGTTCACCGCGGAGACCGGACGTGGAAATCTTCGTGATGACGCCGTTCTTGATATGGTCGATGAGCGGGGCGTGCACGTCGGACAGGCTGGATGCAGCCAGGTGCAGGTTCTTGAAGCCCATTTCGGCGAGTTTCGCGACCACGAGGTTCACGACCTTGTCGCCGCCGCGGAAATGATGATGGAAAGAAATGGTCATCCCGTCCTTCAGGCCGGACTTCACGATGGCTTCTTCGAGGGTAACTACTTTCGTATGTCTCATAATGCTTCCTCCTTGTCTAAGATACCGGATGCGATGGCGAGGGCGACGGTGCGCTCGGCACGGATGACGACCGGGCGGTCCACCATCTTGCCGTTCACGGCGATGACGCCGGAACCCTTGGCCTGGGCCTCCTTGATGGCGGCGATGATGCGGAGCGCCTTGTCGATGTCCTTCTGGGACGGGGCGAAGACCTCGTTCACGACCTCGATCTGGCGCGGGTTGATGATGGACTTTCCGTCGAAGCCGAGGGTCTTGATGAGCTCGACCTCCTTCCGGAAGGTTTCCATGTCGTCCAGGTTGGAGTACACCGTGTCGAAGCAGGCGATGCCGGCGGCACGGGCGGCCACGACGATGCTCTCACGGGCGAGCAGGAGCTCCGCTCCGCCCGGGGTGCGCTGCGTCTTGAGGTTCGCGGAATAGTCCTCGGCACCGAGGGCGATACCCATCATCCGCTTGGAAGCGGTAGCGATCTCATAGGCATTCACCACGCCCAGGGCGCTCTCGATGGCGGCCATGATCAGGGTACGGCCCACACAGCCGAGTTCGGTTTCCACCTTGATGATCTCCGCTTCCAGCTCGCGGACCTCATCGGCCGTTTCGGTCTTGGGCATCCGGATGACATCGACGCCCGCCTTGACGACGGCCTCGACGTCCTTTTTGCCGTAAGGGGTGTTCAGGGGGTTGATGCGGACCACCATCTCGGTACCACCGAAGTCGATGGACTTCAGGGCGTTATGAACGAGCAAACGGGCGGCGTCCTTCTCCGCCATGGTCACGGAGTCCTCGAGGTCCAGCATGATGGAGTCGGGGCCGTAGATATGGGCATCGGCCATCATTCCCGGATTGTTGCCGGGAACGAACATCATCGTCCTTCTCAGTCTTTCCATACGTCTTTACCGGTTGCGCGGACAGCGGCCGCAGTTACACGTGCGCGGATGGTGCAGTCGAGGGCACCCTTATCCGTTGCTTTCACACTGGCATTGTCAATGCCAAGTCCCTGAAGGGTTTCAGTGATGACCGCCTTGATCTGCCGGCCGAACTGGGCGGCGACAGAACTCTGCAGGTCCACTTGCAGGCCTTCACCCGGGGCGATCTGGATCATGATGTCCCCAGACTCCAGGGTGCCGGCCACAGCGTTTTTGATTTCCATACTATATTAAGGTTTAAGCTTGATGTGCAGGTCTGAGCAGGTCAAGGACGACCTTGACCGGGTTGAAGGTTTCCAGCGGAACCTCCACGAAAAGGGTGTTCCAGTCACTCATGGCGCCGTTCCAGAGACCGGGCAGTTCGAGGGCCTTGAGCTCGCGGCCCTGGAAGCTCTTGGAGCTGATGAAGCCGGCTTCCGGATCCACATGCTCCAGGAGGTTGAACTTGTTCCCCTTGTAGTCTTTCAGGCAGCAGACGAGGTCCACCGGATTGAAATGCGTCGCCCGGGCCATGGCCGCCGATGCGCCCGCATCGTCCTTGTTGATCTGGACACTCTCCAGGATCTGGAGCGAAGTCGCACCGTCCTTGCCGGCAATGATATAAGGACCGCCGCCGGGTTCGCCCTCGTTGCGGACCATGCCGCATACGCGGACGGGACGGTTGAGTTTCGAACGGAGCATTTCCACGCGTTCGGCCTCGCTGTGTGCCAGCGGAATCTGGATGCAAAGCTTCTTGTCCAGGAAATTCTCGATCTCGTTGCAAAGCTGTACGGAAGGATTCTCGTCCAGCTGACGCAGATATCCGAAGATCCGGTCACGGACCTTCAGCGCCTCGCCCATCAGGACTTTCTTGTAACGGGCGGTCGTCCCGAGCAGTTTCTCGTGGGCGACATTGTCGATATTCTTGATGGAGACCAGTTCGGCATCGACCTTGTCCAGGTTGTGGATCAGGGCGCCGTGACCGGCGGGACGGAACAGGAGGGCGTCGTCATCCGTGCGGAAAGGCTTGTTCTTCGCATCCACGGCGATGGTGTCGGTGGACTTGTCCTGGAACGTGAAGGTGACGTTGTATTTCACGCCGTAACGCGCTTCGAAGACAGGTTTCACCTCGGCGAGAGCCTCTTCGAAGAGGGTCTGGTGTTCCGGGGAGATCGTGACGACGAGGTTGCAGGTGCCGTCGGCATTGCGCATGTAGGTGGCGGCCTCCACGAGATGCTCGGCGATCGCCGTGCGCACTTCCCCGCTTTCATACCGGTGGAACCGGATCACGCCCTTGGGCTTGGAACCGTAGCCCAGACCCTTGTCCGTCAGGACTTTCTCCAGGACCGACTTCCGATAGGCCGCCGAATCCTCCCGGGCACCGAACAGCTCTTCCGAGTAAAATGCAAACTTATCGATCTGCGCGGCGAGCTTCGCACCGGCGGCGGTTTCCGGCAGGTCCTCCCCTTTCTCCAGGGTGGCCAGTCCCGCGAAGATATCCTTGAACATGCGGGAAGCCGCGCCCGAAGCGGGCACGAACTTGCACTTTCCATCGATCTGCGCGCCTTCGTAGTAGCGGATGGCAGCATCGGCCTCCGCCTCGGAGAGGACGCGGATTCCACGCTCCGGGGTGGCAGGACCCACGATCTTCATCCAGGGGAACCCCTTCTTGAAATGGTCGATCTGCTCCTCGACGGCGTGGACGGAGGATCCCCGCTGCTGGATCTGGTTGATGTCTTTCTGGTTGAACATAGTCTTAGTGTTTGTTTTGATTATTCGATGTAGAATTCCCGGCGGTACTGATACTGGCTCCGGAGGCGTTCGAATCCGCCCGGATCGGTCCGGAACATGAAATCGTCGATGAAGATCGGGTAATTGTACTGGAGGATGGAGGCGATCTCCCCCTGGCTCTTGCCGGCCGCGTCGATCACGACCGGATGCAGGTCCAAGTTTTCGGTCTCCGGGAAGTAGTTTTCCAAGTCCTTGATACCGAAGCGGCGGGCGACCGCCCGGACCGCCATGGCCGTCCCGTTCTGCTTTCCCTGGTAGGAATAACCGGCGATATGCGGAGTGGCGATGTCGCATTCCGCCAGCAGGTGCTGGTTCACGGCCGGTTCGTTGCACCAGGTGTCGATGACCAGGGCTCCCAGCTTGGGGCGGGCCCTCAGGAGGGCGCTTTCATCCACCACCTCACCGCGCGCCGCATTGATAAAAATGGCGCCGGGGCAGACCCGGGCGAAGAAATCATCGCCGGCCATCCCCCGCGTCGTCGCATCCAGCGGCGTATGCAGCGTCACGACCTGCGCTTCATCCAGGAGCTGTTCCAGGGAAACGAAGCCCTCCGGGCCTTCTTTCGCAGCCCGGGGCGGGTCGCAGCGCAGGATCTCGAATCCCAACTTCCGGCCCATCCGCTCCACTTTCCTGCCCACATGCCCGACACCGATGATTCCGAGCTTGGCATTCTGAAGGGGAATCTTCTTGCGGGCCGCTACGCCATACAGGGCGGAGAAGACATAGTCCATCACTCCCCCGGCGTTGCACCCCGCCGCGTTATACACTTCCACCCCGTTCTCCGCACACCAGGGAAGGTCGATATGATCCGTCCCGATGGTTGCCGTGGCGATCATTTTCACCGCCGTGCCCCGGAGCAGATCCGCGCTGCAGCGGGTCCGGGTCCGGGTGATCAACACATCGGCATCCAGGCAGTCCTCGCGGGTGATTTCGCGCCCATCCTTATACACCACCGTGGCGTAAGGCTCGAAAACACCCTTCAGGAAGGGGATGTGCATATCCGCAACAATCTTCATAGCATACAAAGATAACGTTTTTTCCGACTGATTGCACCCTCCCCCGCCTTTCCTGCCGTTTTTTGCAAAAAAATCAGAAAAAAGTTTGCAAATCCAGAAAAAGTGCCTACCTTTGTAATCCCAAACGGGAAACGGGGTATTAGCTCAGTTGGTAGAGCGTTTGAATGGCATTCAAAAGGTCAGGAGTTCGATTCTCCTATGCTCCACAAAAATCCCTCTCAGAATGGTCTGAGGGGGATTTTTCGTATTTTATATCCCAAAAAATATCCCATTTTTTCATAGAATCCTGCGAAAAAAGATGCTCGTAGGCAA
>DETL01000018.1 GCA_002361625.1 Bacteroidales bacterium UBA3289
CGGGTGGCAATCTGGCCATTCAAGCCGCTGTGCAGTTCACTTCCCGGGAGAACAGGCCTGATTTCCAGATCCTTCTTTATCCGTTCACGACGATGAACGATTTCGAAAACAACATCATGTTCGGTCCGGATGCTTCTGAAGAGTTGATTAGAAAGTATTCCGTACTCGAACAGGTCAAGCCGGACACGCCCCGGGCATTCATCGCATGCAGTGCCGACGATCAGATTGTTCCTTTCGACGACAGCATCAAGTACTTCAAGGAATTGCAGGCCCGAAAGATCCCATCTGTGCTACACATCTATCCTACCGGAGGTCATGGCTGGTGCGAAGGACCCTGGTTCCATTACAGCCGAGAGTGGAAGACGGAACTGGAACGCTGGCTTGTCGAGTGGTAGCGTCCGGGTTCGCCCTGGCGGAACAGTTCGCAGAAGGTGCGAAGAGCGCGGGAAATCAGTGGAAATTCCAAACTCCAGGATGCGTTTGAACTGGGGAAGAACGTTTAGCCTGGTACATTCGGCATCTTCGCCATATACCCGTACGCGAAAACCCGGCCGTCAAGGCCGGGCTGTTTCGCGTGTGCGGAAGGGGGGACTCGAACCCCCACGCCTTGCGGCACCAGATCCTAAGTCTGGGTTGTCTACCAATTCCAACACTCCCGCATGAGTGAGGGTGCAAAGATAGTTAATTTTTCGTGAATTCGATGCAGGCCCATTCCTCCCGGAGGGTCTGGCCGACCCAGGTGAGGCCGAGGGCGGCGGCGCGTTCCTGCAAAGCCGGAATGTCGGCCTCGTAGAAGCCGCTCATCAGGAGATGGCCGCCATGGCGCAGGGAGCGGACATAGGTGGGCATATCCTCGATCAGGATGTTCCGGTGGATGTTCGCGAGGATGACGTCGTACGAGCCCATCTGCAGGAGGGAGGCGTCGCCGCAGGCGGTTTCCACGCGGGTGCCGACGCGGTTCCAGCGGGCATTGCCCCAGGCTGAGTGGGCGGCGACGGCGTCGATATCGACCGCAAAGACCTTCCGGGCGCCCATCTTGGCGGCGAGGATGCCCAGGATGGCCGTTCCGCAGCCCATGTCCAGCACGACGTGCCCCCGGATGGCGTCTTCGATGCCCAGCATCCGCTGCATCATCATGTAAGTCGTGTGGTGCGAGCCGGTGCCGAAGGCCATTTCCGGGTCGATCCAGATGTTGAACCGCGTGCGGGGGACGTTCTCGTTGAACCCGGCCTTGACGGTAACTTTCCCGTCCACGACGATGGGCTCGAACCGCTGTTCCCATTCCTTGTTCCAGTTCTGTCCCTGGATGGGAACGGCCTCGAAGCCGGCGACATCGGCATAACCGCTCAGGACCACTTTCAGGTCTCCCGGACGGTATTCCGACAGGGGGATATAGGCCTTCAGAAACGGCTCTTCCGTGACGAAGGAGTCGTAGGGGAGCTCGGCGAGATCCGCCATCAGCATCTCGGCCGTCTCTTCGGAGAAGGGCTCCAGGCGGACGGATACCTCGATATATTCAAAGCTGTTCATCTTCTTTCTTGGCAGGGGATTTAATGACGGAAAGCACCTCTTCCCGTAGGGTCTCCCGGTCCATTTCCACGGCAGCTTCTTCGAAGCGGCGGGACATGACGGCGACGGAATCGGCTACGGAGGGCGGTGCGGCCAGGGTGTCGGCGGCGCTGTAACCGGTCTCGTCCATCCGGTCCTGGATGTATCGCTGGGCGTTGTTCTCGGCGATGGCCTTTTCCACACCCAGTTCGAAAATGTTATGGATGGAGGCCAGCAGGCTGTACTGGACCGTGTCCAGCTGTTTGGTGAACACGGGAACGTTGACACTCCGGTACTTGGCCTTTCCGAGCCCGTACTTGATATGGTCGAAGTCGTCGCCCCAGATGTTGATGCCGAACTTCACCAGCAAGGGAGACTTGATCACCGACAGGTGGTACTGGAACGACTCGTCCAGATGCTGCAGACCGCTGGCGGCCAGCGTATAGCGGTCCACGTCCAGCACGAAGGGGAAGACCTCCAGCACATTGTCCCGGACCATGCCGGTCACGGCCATCTTGTCCACGTTGGCGCCGCCCTTATCCTTGAACATCAAGTATTTGGCGATCTTCTTGAATTCTTTGCTCTCGTTGGAGATCGAGAGGTCCTTGCCGGAGATCCGCATCACACCGTCGATGGAAGGGAGCACCAGGTTCATGAGGGTGTCCACGTCCGAGGTCACGGCGAGCTCGCAGTCCAGGTCGCCCGCGAAGGACCGCAGCATGGGCATGAGCGTATCCACCGCCGGGAACAGGGTGATGACCTTCTCCGCGGTAATGTCCACGAGGTTCAGGTCGAAGCCCGCCTTGATGTCCTTCTTGGACCGGGTGGAGTAGAATCCTTCGAAGTAGATGTCGCCCATGTTGGAGGCGGCGAGCGCGTTGGTGATCTGAAGCGTCCGCTGCTTCATGGCGATGTCGGCGGCGGCCCAGGACACGTCCAGGCTGTCATACCGGATCCCGCTGGCTTCCAGGGTCACCTTCGCGTCCAGATTCGCCGGGATGACGATGAGACGGGAAACATCCGCGGAATCAGGTAGTTCTGCCGATGCGATCGCCCGCTCGACCGCCTCGTCGCTGGCTTTCTCCATGGCCTTTTCCGGCTCGTAGGTGCGCCAGTAGGCATAGGCCCGCATCAGTTCGTTGGCATCCAGGAGACTGGAGGACAGCAGTCCTTCCAGGCCGATGGTGCCCCGCCCGAGGATGGACCGGCGGAGGTTCGTCAGGGAAGCCCGGGCCGACAGGTCGGAGTTTCCGGCCGTGACCGTCACGTTGTCCAGGTCGATCCGGTCGCCGGACACCTTGCCCCGGAGATCCCTGACCTGCGTCCGCAGCGGGAATGCCGGGTACAGGATCCGGGCCTCCTCGGCGGAAATGCTCCCGCCGAAATCCCAGTCCCGATAATACTGTTTCAGGGCGTCGGAAAGACTGATGTGGATGTCCTTTTTCCGGAAATCGGCTTCCTGCATCCAGGACGGAAGCGCCCGGCGCGGACGGCTCCGGCGATATAGGATGAGCAGGGAATCCTCCGGAACGCCCGGATAGACGTTCTTGAGGGAATCCACGAGATGCGCCCGCCGGCTTCTCGTACCGGGACCGGTGAGGCGTTTGTTCGCCGTGATGTCGAATTTCAGGTTCCGCAGCAGGGCCCCGTCGGAGCCGCTGCGGACGCGGACGCCGGTGCTCTGGCTCGTCAGATTCAGTTTCGGGGAGCGGAAATCCTCCGTGGAGGGTGTTACGCGGAAGGTTTCAGTGTTGTCCCGTACACCGGCGGAGAGGCCGTCGTCGTCTTTCATGGACAGGGAGGCGAGCTTCAGGACGCCCATCAGCGGCGTGAGCTCCTTCCCGCCCTGCAGGATGGAGGCGGAGTTCTGGGCCAGGAGCCGGACGCCCCGGCCGCGGATGTAGGTCCCTTCCTTGTAAGTGGCGGAAAGCGTGTCCAGGGTTGCGTCCAGGGCGAGCACCCGGGCTCCGCGCTGCATGTTGTTGTCGATGCGGTTCCCTTGGGTTTCCAGGATGACATCGGCCTGCTGGACATAGGCTTTCAGGCGGTCTTTCGTATCGTCGATGGAGAGGTCCCGGATGACGGCGTTTCCCCGGATGTCCGCATCGCCGATACGCGGAAGCGAAAGCTGGGAGAGGCGGGCCTGACCGTTCAGGGAGGCGGTCAGGGATCCGGTGCCGGTAATCCCTTTTTCGGCGGTGAAGGCCTGGGTGAGAGAGTCCACCCGGGCACGGACCTGGCCGTCCAGGGCGAAGAACGGGTCGTCCCCCGTCAGGTCGGCCGCGGTTCCCTTCACCTCCAGCTGCGCTCCGGCGATATCCACGAGCACCCGGTTCAGGTCCAGGTCCAGCTTCCGGTCTTCATCCGTGAGCGCATCGACATTCAGCGAGATCCGGCCCCGCCGGCCCAGTCCCTCGTAGTCCAGATAGGCGTCAGGAACCTGCAGATGTGCCTGGATGCGGGGCAGCCGGCCCTTCGCCAGGGTGCCGTCCGCATGGGCCTGGAGGTCCAGTACGGCGTCGGTCCGGACTTTCTTCAGGGTCGGGAAATTGGACTGATAGGCCGTCAGCAGTTCACCCAAGGCGCATTTTTCGATGGAGGCGTCGGCCCGGATCTCGGTCGAGTCCTTCCGGAAAACGGCTCCACCGCTGCCCGTCAGGTCGATGGTCGCCACCCGCAGGCCCAGGCGGTCCAGCTGCACTTCCAGGTCCTCGTCCTTCCGCAGCGGGAAGGTCGCATCGGCCTCCAGATGGAGGGGAATCCGCATCCTTCCGGCAGCGCGGAGGGACAGGAAGGCTTTGGCATCCGCCGTCAGGGCGGCCTTGCGGTCTTTCCCTTCCAGGGTCAGCCGGTCCAGACCCAGGGAGAGGGTATCGGCCGGCAAGCGGCCGCTGAGAAACAAGCTGTCCACAGCGAGGGAAACCCGGCTTTCCGGGATATCGTGAGAGTCGATCCGTCCGTCGAAGGCCAGCTCCTTCATCCGGATGACGCCCAGCATAGTATCCTGCTGGTTGGTATAGACAATGAAAGGGTGGCCTGTCAGCTGCACCCGCTGCACCCGGACGGGCGGCAGGGGAGCGGACGTGGTGTCGTCAGACCCGCCCAGGCGCAGGATGTCCCAATTCGCCGCCGTGCTGTCGTAATAGTGGGCGAAAATCCGGGGATGGTCCAGTTCCGCGCGCCGGATGTCGTAAGAGGTCTTTCTGAGGAGCGTAACGTAGTTGAGGGATGCCGTAAGCCGGCGGAAAGACGCCAGCGTATCCCTCTCCGGCGCCCTCCCGGCCTGGAGCAGGGGGAAACGCCCTTTTTCCACCAGCGTGGAATCGAACGCCGCGAACCGGTCATGGGGGTAGGTGAGCGCCCCGCCGTCGATGGTGAAGTTCAGGTGCGGGAAGTCCTTGATGACGGACGCCTTCACCCGGTCGAAGGTGAGTTCTCCGCCGTCCACATAGGTGGCGGCTACCTGGTTCACGATGCCCGTAAGCACCTTGGGCCGCAGGATCACCTGGAGGGCGACAAGGAGAATCAGCACCAGGCTCAGGAGGCCCAGCAGGATGTTCCGTATGATCCGTCCCGGTTTCATTCGTTATGCAAAGATAGCGAAAATATGGCTTCCTGCCGTTTCGCTTCCGGAAAAGATTTCCTATATTTGTAACAAACAAGTTACAAGTATATGGATACCCCTTTTCCGTATGATAAATTCGTGACCGGCAAGGATTTCATCGGCCGGAAGAGTGACTGTACGATCCTGTCCAACCTCCTTTCGCAGGGGGAGCATGCCGTCCTGATCGAACCGCCGCGTGCCGGCAAGACCTCGCTCATCCAGCAGGCCTTGTTCTCCATGCGGTTCACTACCAAGGTGTTCACCGTGGGCCAGTTCTCCGTCCTGAACATCCGGACGGTGGACGAATTCCTGCTCCGGTACGGCTCCACCGCGATCCGCATGGTCGCCTCCACGCCCGACGAGTACACCCGTATCGTGGAAAAGCATCTCGCCGGCACCCATTTCGTCTTCGACCGTGACGCCTTCGCGGACCGCGACGAACTGCTGTCCCGCTCCTGGGACCTGGATGCGGACGATGTGAAAGCCGTCCTCCGCCTGCCTTTTCTCCTGGCGCAGGAAAGGAGTACGCCGCTCCTGCTGATCATCGACGAGTTCCAGAACGTGAATTTCACCGAGGACGGTTATCGCGTCCTCCGTGCCCTGGATGAGGTGATCCGGGAAGAAGGCGAAGCCGGACACAAGGGTTTCTCCTTCATCTTCTGCGGGTCCATGGTGAATGCCATGAAGGAAATCTTCGAGTCCAGCCGCCTGTTCTACCGCCGCGTTACCCGGGTACGGCTCTCCCAGGCCGACGAACGCGAAATCGCCGACCACGTGGTCAAGGGATTCCTCGCCGGCGGCAAGGTCCTGGATAAGGACCTCCTCATCGGCGCGTGCCGGCTGTTCAAGAACAACTTCTGGTACATCAACCATTTCGCCTCCATCTGCAACTCCATGTCCAAGGGGTATATCATGGAACCCGTGCTGGTGGACGCCCTCTCCTGCCTGATCTCCGTCCACGAGCCCCGTTTCCGGTCCATGATGAACGGCCTGACGACCTTCCAGGTGAGTCTTTTGCGCGCAACCGTGGAAGGAAACACCCGTTTCAGCGCCTCCGAGGTGATCCGGAAATACAACCTCAACTCGTCGGCCAATGTCAAGCGGGTGAAGGATGCACTCATGAAGAAGGAAATCCTCACTTTCGACAGCGAGGACAAGCCCGAGTTCCTGGACCCCCTGTTCGAATACTGGATCAAGAAGTACTATTTTGAAATACCGGAATAAGATGAGAAAGAAGATTGTCGTCCTGACCGGCGCCGGGGTGAGCGCCGAAAGCGGTTTCGCCACCTTCCGTGACACGGGTGGCTTATGGGAACAGTATGACGTGAACGACGTCGCCTCCATCGAAGGGTGGTACCGCAACCGGAAACTGGTCCTGGATTTCTACAACCAGCGGCGGGAACAGCTGAAGGATGCGAAGCCCAATGCCGCCCACATCGCCATTGCAGGCCTGGAGAAAGACTATTCTGTCGATGTCATCACGCAGAACGTGGACAATCTCCATGAACGGGCCGGATCCACCCGGGTCCTCCATCTGCACGGAGAACTCACCAAGGTCCGCCCGGAAAACGGGATCTACGACAATACCTACCGGACGGACGAAGTCATCGACATCGGCTATGACAAGGTCGTTCTCGGAGACAAGGCCCCGAACGGGAGCCAGCTCCGTCCGCACATCGTCTTCTTTGGCGAGGCCGTTCCGAACATCGAGAAGGCCATCACCCTGGTGGAGAAGGCCGACATCCTCCTGATCGTCGGAACGTCCCTGCAGGTGTATCCGGCCGCCGGGCTGTACCGGTACGCCTCCGCGGAAACGCCCATCTATATCATCGACCCGAAGGATGTTCCCGCCCACGACCCGCGCATCACGCACATCAAGGACGTGGCCACCAAGGGGATGGAAAAATTCATTGCGGCGCTTGCAGATTAGCAAATTATTGCTACCTTTGCAGTCCCAATGAAAAAAGGAGGTGTAAAAGCATGATCATTGTCCCGATTAAGGAAGGAGAGAATATCGAGAGAGCCCTGAAGAAATTCAAGCGCAAATTCGAGAAGACCGGAACCATCCGCGAGCTCCGCGCCCGCAAGAACTTCGAGAAGCCTTCCGTGAAGAATCGCATTGCTCATCAGAAGGCCGTGTATGTCCAGCAGCTCCGGCTTAAGGAAGAGCAGTAATCACACCTCTGCAAGATAGAGGGTGACCAAAAAGTCAGATTG
>DETL01000033.1:0-51417 GCA_002361625.1 Bacteroidales bacterium UBA3289
CGAGGATGTCGATCTGGCCCACCTCGGCGTGGATCTTCTCCACGAGGGCCTTGACGGCCACCTCGTCGGTGACGTCGCACACATAGCCGTGCACGTTCTCGATGCCGGCTTCCTTGTAATTGCCCAGGCCCCGCTCGAGGGCGGCCTCGTTGATGTCATTGAAGATGATATTCTTGATGCCGGCGGCGACAAAGGCCTTGGCGATGTTGAACCCGATGCCGTAGGAGGCGCCGGTGATCCAGGCGTTCTTGCCTTCGAGAGAGAAAGGATTGGCCATACTGCTATGTGTTTTAAAGTTGTTTCCTGTTTGCCGGCTGCAAAGATACAAACGTTTGTATTTATTTCAAAATCTTTCTGTGGCGGTATTCCATATTTGCCGGAAAACCAGTATCTTTGCCAAAATCTTTTGGATATGAAAAAGTTAGTGTTTCTTGCTTCTGCCATCCTCGCAGTGATGGCGGCCTCCTGCACCCAGGAAGGAGTGAAGTATGTCGTGAACGGGACCGGTCCCGAGGACGGCGTCATGGTCCGTCTCATCGACAAACTCAGTGACGCGCCCATCGACAGCGCGGTTGTCGCCGGCGGTGCCTTTCAGCTCAAAGGAAGGGCGGCGAAGGATGCCTTCCTGAACCTAACCGCGGAGGGCGATGACTGGACGTTCATGCTTTTCAACGACGGCGTGCCCGTGAAAGTGGACTTCGCGGACAATTCGCTTTCCGGTTCGGACCTGAACAACCGGCTGAGCGACTGTGACCACCGCAATACGGATGCCTATAACACGTACCAGAAGGTCATTGAAACCTTCGAAGCCCTTCCCGAGGAAGAGCAGGAAGCCCGGATGGAGGAATTCATCCCGCAGTACCGTGCCGCGTTGCAGCAGTATTCCGATTTCTATATGGACCTGATCGACCAGAACAAGGACAACCTCGTTCCCGTCGCTTTCATCGAAGATGTGCGTTCCCTTGCCGGTCCGGACAAACTCAATGAACTGCTGGCGTCCAATGCTGCCTTCGCCCGGCACCCCTATGTGCTGGAGCTCAAGCGAAGGGTCGATGAAGCCGATGCTCGTCAGAAAGCCGCCGAGGAGAAGAAGCAGGCCATCATCGGCCAGAAGTTCCTGGACCTCGAGGAGGCCGATCCCGACGGCAACATGCACAAGCTCAGCGAGTATGTGGGCCAGGGCAAGTGGGTCCTCGTGGACTTCTGGGCTTCCTGGTGCGGCCCCTGCAAGGCCGAGATGCCCAACGTCGTCGCCGCTTACAAGAAGTATCACGCGAAGGGCTTCGAAATCGTCGGTCTTTCCTTCGACCGGGAGAAAGAGCCGTGGGTGAAGGCCATTTCCGAGTGGGAGATGCCCTGGATCCACCTTTCCGACCTGAAGTACTGGAAGAGCGTCGCTTCCGACGTCTATTCCGTCAATTCCATTCCGGACAACCTCCTCATCGATCCGGAAGGCACCGTGGTCGCCCGCGGCCTCCGCGGTGACGCCCTCGAGGCCAAACTCGCCGAGGTGATCAAATAGGAAGCGTCGAATGTAAGTAATTTGTCGTAATCTCGGACATTTTTCCGTCGGCGTCCACACTCCAATCGGCGTAGTCGATCTGTTTGCCGTTTCGGAAGAAGTCGATGTGGAAGTTTCCGCTGAAATTGGTCCGGTAGGTGTCCGCGGAGGTTTGCACCGGGGTGAACCAGACTTTTGCACCGGTGGTCTCATAGTGGAGGCTGTAGCCGTTGTCCTCTTCCCGGTCCAGCGTCATGTCGTAGCTCCAGCGGTCGTTTTCCGGGTCGGTCCGTCGGATGTCCAGGCTGAAGCGGGTGGGATAACCGTTGTCCTGGGAATAACTGTAGGAAGTTTGGCCTTGGAACTCGACTTGCCAGTGGTTCGGGGCCACGGACTGGATGTCAAAAGCGGGAATCACGTAATAGTCGGTGGTAACATGGGCAGGAATGTTTCCGTTTTCGATACCCGTACGGATGGGAAGGATACACTGCTCGGGTATGATATGGGTAAATATCTCGAAGTAGGCCCAGATGGAATACTCATAATTGGTTGAGCTCCAGTCTCCGCCGTCCACTTTACAGGCGGTCGCCATGAGGGCTCCCGCCAGAAGGATAAAAGCCTTTTTCATCGCTGGAAGGAATTGAAACGGTAACCGATGCCGGCGCGTCCGCCGATGTACTCCGCCCCGAGGCCGATTTCCCCGAAACCATAGATCCGTTTTCCGACGGAGATGCCCAGCGGGGCCAACTGGAAGATAGGCAGTATTTCGTCCGGTCTCGGATCGTAGGTCATGACAATCCCGAGTCCGATGCTGCTGTACATCCGGAAAACAGGCCTGTTCACATAGGTGAACCTCCAGGTATGCATGAGGGAAAGCACGCTATGAACCTTGGCGCCCTTCCTGCGCCCGTCCAGAACGCTGAACGCCGGTCTCCAGAAGGAGGTGGTTCCCAGCGAGAAGGAGGAGACCAGCCATTTCTTGCGGATGAGGTTGAATTCCAGGTTGTACAGGCCTGCCGTGTAGAGGGGCCCCTTGTAGTCTGCAAATACCGCATCCATCCTCGGGCTGCCGTCGGGGCCGACATCGCGCTGGAATCCCCAGAGCAGGCCGTCGTAGAAGGCGGGAATGAACCCCCAGCTGGCTGCGACCTCGTAGTCCTGGGCGGCCAGCCTTCCTTCGGACATAAGGAGGAGTGATGCCAGTAAACAGAGAATCAATTTTTTCATATTTGCTGTAATTCTTTTACAAAAATAGTCATATCCGTGTAAACTAATCCAATTCAGGGGATTATCTTGCATGATAATCGTGACCGGGGGAATAAAAAAGCGCATGCAAACGTTTGTATTATTAAAAAGGAATGTCTATCTTTGCGGCCGATGGTGACGATTTCGGACATAGCGGCCGCCCTGGGCGTGACTCCCTCCACCGTGTCCCGGGCCCTCTCGGGGAGCCCCCGCGTGAAGGAGGAGACCCGGCTGGCCGTCGAGCAGATGGCCGCCGAGATGGGGTACGAGCGGAATGTGGTGGCGTCGAATCTGAGGAAGGGGAAGTCCGACATCGTGGGCATCATCGTTCCCCGCATCCACCGGAACTTCTTTTCCAACGTCATCGGCGGGGCCGAATCCATCCTGGAGGCGGCCGGTTACTGCGTCCTGATCTGCCAGACGCATGAGCGCCTGGAGGCGGAAGTCAAGGCCCTCCGGACACTCCGGAACAACCAGGTAGCGGGAGTCCTGATCTCCCATGCCATCGGCGCCCGGGACGGAAAGCATATCCTGGAGGCGCTGGGAAGCCATATCCCGCTGGTCCAGTTCGACCGCGTGTTCAGCGACCTTCCCGGAGCCAAGGTCGTCAGCAACAATTTCGAAGGCGCGTATGCCGCCACCCGGCATCTGGCGGAACAGGGATACCGGCACATCGGCACCCTCGCCGGCTATATGAATTCCGAGGCCTACGCCGCCCGGCTGGAAGGCTGGCGGCAGGCGCTCCGGGACTGCGGACTGCCGGAAGGGGAGGTCTATGCGGATACCATCGTCCGGGAGACCGGGTTCGAAGCCGGACTGAAGGCAATTGACGCCGGCTGCGACGCCCTGTACAGTGCCGGCGATTTCTCCGCCCTCGGAGCCGTCGAGGCCGCCCGTTCGCGGGGACTCCGCATTCCGGAAGACTTCGGCATCGTGGGTACGGCCAACGAGACGTTCACCTCCCTGATGACCCCGTCCATGAGTTCCCTTGCCCTGAATCCCTTCGAAATGGGCCGTCAGGCCGCCCAGGCCTTCCTGGAAGGGGCTGACGGCGTCCGCGTCGTGCCCATGGAACTGAAAGTGCGCGCCTCCTCCTCCCGGAACAATTCCGAAAATCAAATACCCAATAACCCATGCCTAAAGTAGTTACCTTCGGCGAAGTGATGCTTCGCCTCTCCACTCCGGGATACCTGCGCTTCTCGCAGGCCCACCAGTTCGATGCCACCTTCGGCGGCGGCGAGGCCAACGTGGCCGTCTCCCTGGCCAACTACGGTATCGACACCCAGTTCGTCACCCGTCTCCCGAAAAACGACATTGCCGAGATGTGCCTCGCGGAACTCCGCGGCCTTGGCGTGGGTACCGACGGCATCGTCTATGGCGGCGACCGGGTGGGCATCTACTATCTCGAGACCGGCGCCGTCGCCCGCGGCTCCAAGGTCGTCTATGACCGCGCCCATTCCGCCATCTCCGAGATCCAGCCCGGTATGGTCGATTGGCACAAGGTCCTGGAAGGGGCCGACTGGTTCCACTGGACCGGCATCACCCCGGCTCTGAGCCAGGGTGCCGCCGACGCCTGCCTCGAGGCGATCAAGGTTGCCAACGAGATGGGCGTGAAGGTCTCCTGCGACCTCAATTACCGCAAGAAACTCTGGAAGTACGGCAAGTCCGCTTCCGAGGTCATGCCCGCCCTCGTGGAAGGCTGCGACCTCATCCTCGGCAACGAGGAGGACGCCGAGAAGGAATTCGGCATCAAGCCGGAGGGATTCGACGCCGAGAAGACCGGCGGCGAGATCGACCAGACCCGTTTCGAGAGCGTCTGCCGCCAGCTCATGGAGCGCTTCCCGCGCTGCAAGAAGGTGGCGGTCACCCTCCGCGGCTCCATCAACGCGAACCACAACACCTGGGGCGGCGTCCTCTACGACGGCAAGACCCTCTGGCAGTCCCGGCGCTACGACATCACCCACATCGTGGACCGCGTGGGCGGCGGCGACTCCTTCATGGGCGGTCTCCTCTACGGCCTCCTCGCCTACGGAACCGACCAGGAAGCCATCGAATTCGCGGCGGCCGCTTCCTGCCTCAAGCACACCATCATCGGCGACTACAACCGTGTCACCGTTTCCGAAGTCGAAGGTCTCATCCAGGGTGGCGGCTCCGGCCGTGTTTCCCGCTAACGCCATCAGCACTCAATAAGAAGCAATATGTCCAAATTCAAGAAAATCGATACCATCGGTATCATTCGTTCAACCGGCATTGTTCCGGTGTTCTATAACGCTGATATTGAGCTCACCAAGAAGGTGGTGAAGGCTTGCTATGACGGCGGGATCCGCGCTTTCGAGTTCACCAACCGGGGCGACGGTGCTCACAAGGTGTTCGAGGCCCTGATCGCTTTCGTCCGCAGCGAGTGCCCGGAAATGGCCCTCGGCGCCGGCACCATCCTGGACGCTCCCACGGCTGCGCTGTACATCCAGATGGGCGCGGACTTCATCGTGTCCCCGTGCATGGTGGAGGAGGTCGTCACGCTGTGCAACCGCCGCGGCATCCCGTATTCTCCGGGCTGCGGCACCGTGACGGAGATTGTCCACGCGCAGGAACTCGGCTGCGACCTGGTGAAGGTGTTCCCGGCCGGCACCGTGGGCGGTCCCGCCTTCGTGAAGAACATCCTGGGCCCGCTCCCGTGGGCCATGATCATGTGCACCGGCGCCGTGGAACCCGCCGAGGAAAACCTCAAGGCCTGGGCCAAGTCCGGCGTCACCGCCGTGGGCATGGGCTCCAAGCTCTTCCCGAAGGAAGTCCTCAAGGCCGGTGACTGGGCCGCCGTATCCGACCTCTGCGCGAAATCCCTCGCCTGGTTCAAGGCGTAAGCCTTTAACGAAAAACGGTCATGAAACGGTTTCTCTTCATGGGGGCGCTGCTGCTCCTGAGCATGACCCTGTCGGCGCAGTTCCGGTACCAGAACCCGGTGATCCATGCCGATTATTCCGATCCGGACGTATGCCGGGTGGGGGAGGACTACTGGATGACGGCGTCGTCCTTCAACTGCTTCCCGGGACTGCCCATCCTGCATTCCAGGGACCTGGTGCACTGGGACCTCGTCGGCGCCGCGCTGACGGAGTATCCGGGCGAAGGCTGGGACGCTCCGGAGGATGACTTCCGGACAAAGGTCCAGCACGGCAAGGCCGTATGGGCGCCGGCCATCCGGTTCCACAAAGGGTGGTACTACATCTATGTGGGCGACCCGGACCGGGGCATCTTCATGGTGCGGACGCAGGATCCGAAAGGACCGTGGGAGCCGCCCGTGTGGGTGGTGAAGGAGAAAGGTTTCATTGACCCCTGCCCATTCTGGGATGAGAATGGAAACGCTTACCTGTCACACGGTTGCGCCGGGTCCAGGGCAGGAAACAAGAGCATCCTGTTCGTGGCGCCGATGGCTCCGGACGGGACCCGCCTGCTGGGGCCGTCCCGGATCGTGTATGACGGTCACCTGAGCCAGCCCACCATCGAGGGAACGAAGTTCTACCACCGGAACGGGGAGTACTACATCTTCTCGCCGGCGGGCGGTGTCGCGACGGGCTGGCAGACAGTCCTCCGGGCCGACAATCCTTTCGGCCCCTATGAAGAGCGCATCGTCATGGCCTGGGCCGAGGGTACCGTCAACGGTCCCCATCAAGGCGCCTGGGTGGACACCCCGTCCGGGGAGGACTGGTTCCTCCATTTCCAGGACAAGGGTGCCTATGGCCGCATCGTCCATCTCCAGCCCATGCAGTGGCAGGCCGATGGCTGGCCGCTCATCGGCGTGGATCCTGACGGGAACAGCGTTGGACAACCGGTTGCCGAATACAGAATGCCCCCTGTCGTTCCGGATGAAGTCGAGGAATCTGAAAGTCTGTATAAACCTTACGGCATCGACCTAGCCTGGCAGTATAACGCCATTCCGTCGCCGTACTGGCACTACGCGCTGCCGGAGGGCGGCGTGCGGTTGTATTCCGTGGAGCAGAAGTGGCCGTATAAGAGCCTCTGGGACTGCCCGAACTTCCTGTCACAGAAGTTCCCGGCCGAGCGGTTTACGGTGCGGGCCAAGCTGTCCTTCCGTCCGAATCCCCAGTTGAAGGAGAAGGGGGAGCAGGCGGGCTTTGCCGTGATGGGCAATGACTACGCCGGATTGAGGATGACGGATACGGAGGCCGGTGCCCGGCTGGACTACGTCGTGTGCCAGGGCGCTTCCCGGGGGGTGGAAGAAACGGTGAAGGAAATCCTTGTCCTGCCGTATCGTTACGAACCGCTTCCGCATGCCTTTGAGTCCAAGAACGTTCCGTTGGTCCATTATCCCGATGTGCCGGAAGCCGTCGTCTGGGTGGAACTCGATGTCCGTCCGAAATGGGTGGAAGGCAACGTTCCCGAAGCCGAATGCCGTCTCCGCTACAGTCTGGACGGCAAGCGCTTCAAGCAAGCGGGAGATCCTTTCCTCGCGCAGCCGGAACTGTGGGTAGGAGCGAAATTCGGCTTCTGGTGCAACCGCTTCGCCCCGAAGAACGATTCCGGCTGGATGGATGTGCTGGACCTCCAGGTCAAGACCCTGTTCGAACCCAGGGAAGACTTCATCCGGGAGGAATCCCGGGTGCCTGCCTATACGCTGCCGGACCTCCTCGCCGGGACGAAGACGGTGAAGGAGTGGGAAAAGAAACGGCGTCCGGAACTCTATGCCCTGTTCGAAAAAGAGATGTTCGGTACGGTTCCCGGAAAGCCGGAAGCACTTCATTTCCAGGTCCGTGAAAACGATCCGAATGCGTTTGACGGCCTGGCTACCCGCCGGCAGGTCCGGGTTTTCTTCGATGCGGAAGAAACGCAGTATGAGGACTTGCTGATGTATCTCCCGAACGGGCACAAGGGCCCGGCTCCGGCTTTCCTGGGAGCGAATTTCCGGGGGAATCATGCGATCGGCACCGACCCCGGCGTCTTCCTGCCCGATACGCTCCGGTACACGCGGGACTTCACCCTGGATCCCCGGGGCACCACCTCCGAGCGCTGGCCGCTCAAAACCATTCTGAGCCGGGGCTATGCCGTCGTGACCTTCTGCCTGCAGGACATCGTTCCGGACGATGACGGCTATCCCGGTATCCGTTCCCTGTACGAAGGGTACACCTGGGGTGCCCTTGCCGCCTGGGGATGGGGCCTTTCCCGCGCCCTGGACTATCTGGAGACCGATGCTGACGTGGATGCTTCCCGGGTGGCCGTCTTCGGCCATTCCCGCCTGGGGAAAGCCGCCCTTTGGGCCGGAGCCCGTGACCAGCGTTTCGCCATGGTCATTTCCAACGCGTCCGGCTGTGGCGGTGCCGCCCTGTCCCGGCGCTGTTTCGGGGAGACGGTCCGCCGGATCAACACCCATTTCCCGCACTGGTTCTGCAAGAATTTCAAGAAGTACGGCGACAACGAGGCCATGCTGCCTTTCGACCAGCATGAACTCCTGGCTCTCATCGCCCCGCGCCCGCTCTATGTGGAAAGCGGCAGTGAGGACAGCTGGGCGGACCCGCACGGCGAATTCCTGAGTCTCGCCCATGCGGCTCCCGTGTATGAACTATATGGTTATGAGGGATTTGCGCCCGATGAATGGCCGGAAGTCGCGCACCCTGTATCCAAGGGTGTCAACGGCTACCACATCCGGAAAGGCCGGCACGCGATCCTGGAATACGACTGGCTGCAGTATCTGGATTTCGCGGACCGGTATCTCTAGTAATCCTCCACGTTGAAGGGCGTGAGGATGTCCATGTGCATGAAATGGTCCTTTTTCTGGGGCTGTTTCCCGCGGATGGCGTACTCCGCCAGGGTCTCGATGGCGAGGCGCACCTGCTCGTCCGGCCGCTGCCCGATGAGGACGGAAACCGTGCCTGACCGGAGGGCGTCCATGTTCGCCTTCAGGTTGTCGAAGCCGACGACGCGCCGTTCCGGGTCCGGGTGCCGTTCGAGGTAGGGGACGAGGAGGTGGATCCGGGAATTGAACATCACCACGTGGCGGACGTCCGGATGCAGCCGGAAATAGGCCGACAGGGCACTGTCGATGTCGTCGGGGTCGTTCGGCTGAATGAACACGTTGTCGATCCGGCAGTCAGGGTAATTCTCCATCATGTAGTCCAGGAAACCGGCCCGGCGGTTGACGGTCGGATCCGACTGGCGGAACCGGTCCCGGCGGATGCGCACGATCAGGACGGCGGAGACGTCATGCCCGCCGGTCAGCTGGTCCGCGCACAGGTAACCGCTTTTGTACAAGGGCATTCCGAAATAGGACAGATAACCGTTGGTGTCCGGTTTGGAGTCGATGAAACAGTAGGGGATTCCCTGCTCCTGAAGCGCTTCGGTCAGGACCTCCGTCTCCCCCTGGAACATCGGGGCCATCACCACGCCGGAGGGGTGGGCGTCCAGCATCCTGGCCGATGCCTTCCGGAAGGATTCGATGTCGTACTGGTCGTACTCGAAATGGACGATGTCGATCCCCACCGCGGTGACGGATTCCGCGGCCTGTGCGATTCCCGAGGCGGCCAGTTCCCAGAAGGAGCCGTGCTCGCTTTCGGGAATCAGGACGGCGACGAGGACTTTTCCGCCTTTCGCGAGGAGGGAGGCGAACACGTTGGGCTCGTAACCGAGTTCCTGAATGGCCTCCATGACTTTTGCGTAACTCTTCTTGGACACTTCGCCGCGGTTGTGCAGGACGCGGTCCACCGTGCCTTTGGAAAGGCCGGTGCGGCGGGCGATGTCCATGATCGTGATTTTCTCGGTTGCTGCCATAATCGGGTTAGTCAGCGCAAATCTACGAAAAACAAAGACTCCGTGCAAGGATTTTCGGAAAATTCGTGCACGGTAACGGGGCCCCTGTATGTGCTCAACATAAAATGTTGAAAATTATTTCCGTTACCGTGCACGGAATTCAAAAAAGATTTCTATCTTTGCGAACTGACACTGACAACTATTGACCGGTCCCGATGAACAAACTTACCGCCATCTTCGCTGGAATCGCCCTTGCAGCCGCCTGTACGGGCGGAAACGGTTCCGAATTCGATGCCCTTTACGAGGGACTTTCCTTCGACATGCCCCGGGTGGAGCTTCCGTCCATCCCCGCCCGTTCGGTCACCCTGACCGATTTCGGGGGCGTGGGGGACGGCGTCGTCCTGAACACGGCCGCCTTTGCCGATGCCATCGCCTCCCTGGAAAAGCAGGGCGGCGGCAAGCTCATCGTCCCGGCCGGTGTCTGGCGCACCGGTCCCATCGAGCTCAAGAGCCATATCGAGCTGTGCGTTGAGAAGGATGCCATCGTGGTCTTCGACCCCGACCAGGACCTATACCCCATCATCGACACGAACTTCGAAGGCCTGGACGTGCGGCGCTGCCTGTCCCCGCTGAACGCCACCGGCGCGCATGACATTGCCGTCACCGGCGGCGGTATCATCGACGGCAGCGGCGAATACTGGCGGGAGGTCAAGCACCGGAAGGTCTCCGAGGACCAGTGGAAGACCATCCTGAAGCGGGGCGGTTATGTCCCCGAGGACGCTTCCGTCTGGTATCCGGACGAAGGCTATGCGAAGGCACGCGCCACCGCCGGCTCCCTCAACTATCCCGACCCTTCCCTGGACGAGCAGGAGATCAAGACGTTCCTCCGTCCCGTGATGGTTTCCTTCCGGGAGTGCGAGCGGATCCTCATCCAGGACTGCACCTTTCAGAACTCGCCGTGCTGGAACCTGCATCCGCTCTATTGCAAGGACCTGACGATCAAGGATATCATCGTCCGTAACCCCCATTATTCCGCCAATGGCGACGGTATCGACATCGACGCCTGTGAGAACGTGATCCTCACCGGTTCCTCCTTCGACGTGGGGGACGACGCCATCTGCATCAAGTCCGGCAAGGACGCCGACGGCCGCCGTCACGCCCGCAAGTGCCGGAACCTCATCATCTCCGACTGCACGGTCTATCACGGGCACGGCGGTTTCGTCATCGGCAGCGAGATGTCCGGCGGCGTGGAGAACATCCGCGTGACGGGCTGTCGCTTCATCGGGACGGACGTGGGCCTGCGCTTCAAGAGCACCCGCGGCCGCGGCGGTCTGGTCAAGGACATCTGGTGCGACCATATCTATATGAAGGACATCGTCACTTACGGTGTCGTCTTCAACCTCTATTATGCGGGTGTCGCCGCCACGGAAGCTGGAAAGGACGAGAAATCCGACCTCCAGCCGGTCGATGAGACCACGCCGGAGTTCCGCGACTGCCATTTCTCCGACATCGTCTGTGCCGGGGCGCAGCAGGCGGTCTTCGTGAACGGCCTGCCCGAGATGCCGGTCAGGAACCTCACTTTCAAGAACAGCGTATTCACCGCCACCAAGGGTGTGGAAACCAATTATTTCGAGAATGTAACGTTCGAGAATGTAACCGTGAACGGAGAGAAAATATAATGAAAAGAATCTTCTATCTGGCCTGTATCTGGCTCGTAGCCAGTTCCTTCACGACCATCCACCTAATGGGCGATTCCACCATGGCGAACAAGGACCTGTCCGACGGGAAACCCGAGCGCGGCTGGGGCATGATGTTCCCGAATTTCGTGGATTCGACCCTCCAGGTCATCAATTATGCGCAGAACGGGCGCAGCACGAAGAGCTTTATCGACAAAGGTCTCTGGAACAAGGTCTATGACGCCTTGCAGCCCGGAGACTATGTCTTTATCGAGTTCGGGCACAACGACGCGAAGGTCGATGACCCCGAACGCTATGCCGCTCCCTTCGGGGCCTACCAGGACAATCTCCGCACCTTCATCCGCGGGGCCCGCGAGAAGGGGGCCACGCCCATCCTCCTCACGCCGGTGGCCCGCCGCTGGTTCAAGGAGGGCAAGCTGGACCGGAACTGCCATACGGACTATCCCGCCGCGATGAAGCAGGTGGCCGAGGAGATGGGTGTCACCCTGCTGGACATCACGACGCCCACCCTGGACTGGATCGAGTCCCTCGGCGACGAGGCGTCCGCACCGTATTTCATGAACCTGCCGGCCGGCAAGTATGCCTGTGCACCGGAGGGAAAGACCGACAATACCCACACCGTGGCCGCCGGCGCCCGCAAGGTGACGGAAATCGTCTGCGAGGCCCTGAAGAAGCAGGTCCCGGCCATCGGCGAGCACCTGGTCCGGTACGACATCGTCGTGGACCAGAACGGTTTCGGCGACTACATGACCGTCCAGGAAGCCATCGACGCGGTGCCGAACTACAGCCACGAAAAGATCACGACCATCCTGATCAAGGCCGGTACCTACAAGGAGTGTATCGACATCCCCCATTCCAAGTTCCGGATGAAGATCTCGGGGCAAGGGGCCGACAAGACCATCCTCACCTATGACCGGTATGCGAAGCAGGTCTGGCCCGGCAGCGGTTTCCCGGTGGGAACTTCCGGCAGCGCCAGCATCTACATCCATTCCAGTTATGTGACTTTCGAGGACATCACCTTCGAGAATTCCGCCGGGGAAGGGAAGGACATCGCCCAGGCCGTGGCCGTGTTCACGGACGGGGACTTCCTGTTCTTCCACCGCTGCCGCTTCATCGGCAACCAGGATACGCTCTATACGTACGGTCGTTTCGGAAAGGAAGGCGGCATCAAGCGCAACTATTTCCTGGACTGCTACATCGAGGGAACGACCGATTTCATTTTCGGACCCAGCATTGCCTACTTCGAGAACTGCCACATCCACAGCAAGAAGAACAGCTACGTGACGGCGGCCTCCACCCTGCCGGGGCAGAAGTACGGCTACGTGTTCAAGAATTGCCGGCTCACGGCCGCTCCCGGCATCGACAAGTGTTATCTGGGCCGTCCCTGGGGCGCCTTTGCGAAGACGGTCTTCATCGGTTGCGAACTGGGACCGCATATCGTCGCCGACGGCTGGCACGACTGGGAAAAGGAAGGGAAACCCGATACCAAGAAGAACTCCTATTACGCGGAATATCAGAATGTCGGTCCCGGCGCCCGGGGACCCCGCGTTAAATGGGCGCATACCCTTACGGCCCGGCAGGCGGCCGACTATACCTTTGAAAAAGTGATGTATCAGGCGGAAGACGGCATCCGCTGGAACCCTTACGACAACCGCTGATGAGAAAGACCGCAATCCTCCTTGCCCTTTGCGGCCTTGCAGCCTGTGCGCCCAAGCCGCAGCAGGAACCGCTCTCCGTCCGGATGGTCCGGTCCGAGATCAAGCGGGCTCCGGAGGCCACTTTCCTGGACGGCCAGGAGGGTGGCTACAAGTGGAATTATACGACCGGACTGGAACTCCGCAGTTTCCTGGACGTCTCCCGTGCCTATGGAATCCCCGAGTTCGGCGCGTACGTACGCGCGTGGTATGACGGTATCCTCGACGGGGACGGGAACATCGGCGGAAAATATGACCGGGAAAAGTACAACCTGGACCATGTCTGTCCCGCCCGGACGCTGATTGACCTGAATCAGGTGGAACCCGACCGGCGGTATGCCGCCGCGATCGGAACGGCCCGGGAGCAGCTGGCCGGCCAGCCGCGGACGGAGGCGGGCGCCTTCTGGCACAAGAAAGTCTATCCCGGCCAGGTCTGGCTGGACGGACTGTACATGGCGGAACCTTTCTATGCCGCCTGTGCCGATGGCGCCCGGGACACCGCCGCTTTCGATGACATCGCCCTGCAGTTCCGGGTCGCGGCCGAAAAGACCTTCGACCCCGTGACGGGTCTCTACCGCCACGCCTGGGACGAAACGAAATCCATGTTCTGGGCCGATCCCGTGACCGGCCAGTCCGCCCACTGCTGGGGCCGTGCCCTCGGTTGGTACACGATGGCCCTCACCGAGGTCCTGCCTTGTTTCCCGGAGGATCATCCCGGAAAGGCCGGACTCCAGGCCATCCTGGAGCATATTCTCGCCACCCTCCCGAAGTATGCCGATCCCGCGACCGGCATGTGGTACCAGGTGCTCGACGCTCCCGGCCGGGAAGGGAACTATCTGGAAGCCACCTGCTCCGCCATGTTTACCTACGCCTATCTGAAGGCCGCCCGGTTGGGCTGGGCCGTTCCGGAGTCCGTGGACCCGCGCGCCCTGTATGATTCCCTCGTGAAGACCTTCATCCGCGAGGATGCGGACGGCACCCTGAACCTGACGCAGTGCTGCGCCGTCGCCGGCCTCGGCGGCAAGGAGAACCGCAGCGGCACCTTCGACTATTACATCCACGAAAAGATTATCGAGAACGACCCGAAGGGCATCGGTCCCTTCATCTGGGCCTCCCTTGAATACGAACGGAAACTGTGATGAGAAAAGAACTCCTGACTGTATGCGCCCTCTCCGGGCTCCTTTTCTTCGCTTGCGGCGGCAAGGAGGATCCGGTGGATCCGATCCCTCCGGTGACGGCGGTCCCGCACGCTCCGACGAATCTGAAACTGCACAAGGCCACCGAGACCAGCCTCCAGTTCCAGTGGGACAACGTGCCGACGGCGACTTCCTATGCCTGGGAACTCCAGAAGGACGGCGCCAAAGTGAAGGAAGGGACTTCCGGTACGCGCAATGCCACGATCGACGGCCTGACCAAAGCCACGGACTACAAGTTCGGCGTGAAGGCCATCAATGCCGGCGGCGCCTCCACCATGACCTGGACCGACGCCCGCACGGAAGGCACCGTGGACCCGGTGGATCCCACCCCCACTCCTTCCGACCAGTATTATGCCGATTTCTCCATCCCCGAAGCGGAGGAGGACGGCATTGCCCGTGCCTTCCCGGGCGCGGAGGGCGGCGGTATGTACACCACCGGCGGCCGTGGCGGCAAGGTCTATCATGTGACGACGCTGGAGGACGGCTCAGCCAGCGGAACGCTGCGTTACGGGATCGAGAAAGGGGAGCGTCCGCTCACGATTATCTTCGACGTGGCCGGCACGATCGAACTGAAGTCCGACCTCAAAATCTCCAAAGGCGATTTGACCATTGCGGGCCAGACGGCTCCCGGCGACGGCATCTGCCTCAAAAACTATACGACGAATCTGGCCAAGGGTGCCAATAACGTGATCATCCGTTTCCTGCGTTTCCGGCTCGGTGACGAGGCTCCCTGGTCCGCCTCCGAGATCGAGGCCGGCAAGGCCGACGGCGAGGACTGCATCTGGGGCCGTTATCTGGACCATGTCATCCTGGACCACTGCTCCATGAGCTGGAGCGTGGACGAGGCGGCTTCCTTCTATGGCAACGAGTATTTCACCATGCAGTGGTGCCTGATCGCCGAGTCCATGAAGAACTGCAAGCTCCATACGAAGGGGAATCACGGCTACGGCGGCCTCTGGGGCGGCAAGAACGCCTCCTTCCACCATAACGTCCTGGCCCATCACGACAGCCGGAATGCCCGTATCGACCATCCGCACATCTACGAGGACCATAAGAATCCGGCCCGGCGCGGGAATGTGGACCTCCGCAACAACGTCATCTACAACTGGGGCGACAACAGCACCTACGGCGGCGAAGGCGGTCACTTCAACCTGGTGAACAACTATTATAAGAAAGGCCCTTCCTCCAAGGACCGCAAGTACTTTGTCGATGCCTACGGCGTCTATAGCAAGTGCTCCACCTGCAACGCCTCCAACATCGACGACGGTTACCCGGAACTGTATCTGGACGGGAACGTCTATGCCCAGTACGGGGATCTGGCCAACGGCCCTGCCGGCATCTACTGGCACAACAAAGACGGCCATGCCCATTACAACGAGACGGTTTCCGCTCCGCTGGTCCTGAAGGGAAAGGACGGTCAGGATGCTTATACCACCACCCATACGGCCGACAGGGCCCTGGATGCCGCCTGCTCCTACGCCGGTGCATCCCTGGCCAAGGACGCCGTGGACATCCGCATCAGCCAGGACGTGAAGGAAGGGACGGGTTCCCTGATCAACGACATCGCCGACGTGAAGGCGAAGTACGGCAGCGCCTGGCCGGCCTATTCCGCCAATGACGAACAGCTTTCCCGGGTGAAGGATTCCGACGCCGACGGCATGCCCGACTGGTTCGAGGAGCAGTTCGGGCTGGGCAAGTCCAACAAGGACGACGCCGCGGCCATCACCCTGGACAAGAACGGCCGCTATACGAACCTGGAGATGTATCTCCACTACCTGGTGAAGGACATCGTCGCTGCGCAGAATGCGGGCGGCACTTACACGAAACTATAATTCCAATAATCAATAACCAACTTAAAATCAACCATTCATGAAAAATCCAGTCAAGAAACTCGCACTCGTGCTTGCTGGTCTTGCCGTGGCTTGGACCCTGTCCGCCCAGAAGACCATCACGGGCGTGGTGACGGACGAATCCGGTGAGCCGCTCATCGGGGCAGGTGTGGTTGTCGAGGGAACGACCATCGGCACCATCACCGGCATCGACGGCGACTACTCGCTGGCCGTTCCTGCCGACGCAGTGAACCTGGTGTTCTCCTTCATCGGACTGAGCGACCAGACGATCGCCATCGGCGACCAGACGGTCATCAACGTGGTCCTGAAGGAAGATTCGACCTTCCTCGACGAAGTGGTCGTCGTGGGTTACCAGACGGTCAAGCGCCGCGACCTCCTCGGTGCCGTCGCATCCGTCGGTTCCGACAAACTGACCGAACAGCCGGTGACTTCCGTGTCCCAGGCCCTCTCCGGAAAGATGGCGGGCGTGTCCGTCGTCACGACGGAAGGCGACCCGGACGCCGACGTGAAGATCCGCGTCCGCGGCGGCTCCTCCATCACCCAGGACAACAGCCCGCTGTACATCGTGGACGGTTTCCCGGTGGAGTCCATCAACGACATCCCGTCCTCCGAGATCCAGTCCATTGACGTGCTGAAGGACGCTTTCTCCACGGCCATCTACGGTAGCCGCGGTGCGAACGGCGTCGTCATCGTCACGACCAAGAGCGCCGAGAAGGGACAGAAGGTCTCCGTGAAGTTCAACGCCTACTATGGCCTCAAGAAGATGGCCAACGCGGGCGCGATCCAGGCGATGGATCCGGCGAACTTCGTGAAGTTCCAGTATGAACTGGCTTCCATCCGCGACAACATCGACAATAACTACCATCCCTATTTCGGCCCCTTCGGCGACATGGACCTGTACCAGAACCTCGCGGGCAACAACTGGGTGGACGCCGTCTTCGGCAAGGTGGGTTCCTCGATGAGCGCGGACTTCTCCGTCTCCGGCAGCGGCGAGAACTACAACTGGACCCTGGGTTACGCCCACACGGGGGACAACGCCATCATGGTGGGTTCCACTTACACCCGTGACAACCTGAGCTTCAAGGGGAACTTCAAGACCTCCGACAAGACCAGCATCGACGCCAACATCCGCTATTCCCGCGTGAACACCCGCGGCTCCGGCGCGAACGGCATCAACGACCGTGCGACGACTTCCGGTAACGGCCGTCTCAAGCACGCCGTCTCCTACGCTCCCATCCCCGTGGCGGCGATCACCTCGGATTCCGACCTCGAGCAGGACTATGGCGACAACGCCCCGCCGCTCCAGTCCGTCTCCGACAACGACTCCCGTCGTATTCGCTCCACCTGGAACGCCAACGCGGCCTTCAACTGGACCATCATCGACAACCTGCGCCTCAAGATCGAGGGCGGTCTCGAGGATTACCGCCAGGGCGACGACCGTTTCTACGGCCTGACGACCTACTATGTGGCGAACCAGTCCACCGTGAAGAATACGCCTTCCACCGAGCACAAGGAGGCCTTCCGGACCCGCTACCGCAATACGAATACCCTCAACTACGATTTTGCGGACCTGATCAAGAACAACGACCATCAGCTGACGGCGCTCCTCGGTGAGGAAATGACCATCACCAAGAGCAATACCATCACCGACCTCGTGGACGGCTTCCCGGTCTTCTACGACGCCGCGATGGCCTGGAACTTCATGTCTTCCGGCGTCCCTGCTTCCAGCAACAATTACTACAGCCCGGACGACAAGCTCCTTTCCTTCTTCGGTCGCGTGAACTATGACTACAAGCACCGCTATTCCATCGGTGCCACGCTCCGCGCCGACGGTTCCTCCAAGTTCGCCCGCGGCCATCGCTGGGGTTACTTCCCGTCCGCGGCGGCTTCCTGGACCATCTCCAACGAGTCCTGGATGGACAATGCCCATACCTGGCTGGACCAGCTCAAGCTCCGTTACAGCTTCGGTACTGCCGGTAACAACAACATCCCTTCCGGCCAGCTGATGAAGCAGTACGCCTCTTCCACCACGTCCTGGCTGTCGATGACCCAGAACATCTTCACCGCCGGCAAGGTCCTGAACAATCCGGACCTCACGTGGGAGACCACCTATACGCACAATATCGGTCTGGACTTCAGCCTCTTCCAGAGCCGCCTCAGCGGTAGCATCGAGGCCTACCAGAACGATACGAAGAACCTCCTCATCAACTTCCCGATCCCGGGTTCCGGCTATGACAGCCAGTACCAGAACGTCGGTTCCACCCGCAACCGCGGTGTCGAGCTCACGCTCAACGCCCCGCTCGTGTCCAACAAGGATTTCTCCCTGAACATCGGCGGCAACATCGCCTACAACATCAACCGGGTCACGGACCTCGGCGGCCTCGAGGCCATCATGGCGCAGTCCTACTGGGCCTCCACCGAAATCGGCGACGACTACATCGTCCAGGTGGGCCAGCCGCTCGGCAACATGTACGGTTATCTCAGTGATGGGATGTATTCTCCGGACGAATTTACCTGGGACGGCGCCAAGTGGGTGCTGAACGAGGGCGTCGTGGACAATTCCTCCGTCATCGGCGCCACCTATATGCGCCCGGGTGCCCTGAAGCTCAAGGACATCACCGGGGACGGCAAGGTGACCACGGCCGACCGCCAGGTCATCGGCAACGCCGCTCCGGATTTCACCGGCGGTTTCAACCTCTCCGGTTATGCCTACGGTTTCGACTTCAGCGCCAACTTCAACTTCATGATCGGCAATCAGGTGTATAACGCCAACAAGGTGGAATTCACCTCCTCCCGCAAGTACTACAACCGCAACCTCCTGAATGCGATGGATGTGGACAAGCGCTGGACCAATGTGGACTGGGCTACGGGCGAACTCATCACCGACGCCGCCACCCTGAAGTCCGTCAACAGCGGCAAGACCATGTGGAACCCCGCCATCGGCAACGCCGTCTTCAGCGACTGGGCTGTCGAGGACGCTTCCTTCCTCCGCATGCAGAGCGCGACCATCGGTTACACCCTCCCGGAGGATCTCACCAAGAAGATCCACATGCGCAAGCTCCGCGTCTATGTGACCGGTACGAACCTGTTCTGCCTGACCAAGTACTCCGGATACGATCCGGAAGTAGATACCCGCCGCGCCACCCCGCTCACCCCGGGCGTGGACTACTCCGCCTATCCCAAGAGCATCGGCTTCGTGGCCGGTATCAACGTGACCTTCTAATCCGCATGCAGTCATGAAAAAGATTCTTTATATCCTTTCTGCGGCCGTCGTCGCCGCCACAGCGGTTTCCTGCGATAAGTTCCTGGATTCGAAGTCCCCGTCCACCTTCGACGCGGCGACCGTCTATTCCAATTACTCCCTGACGGAGAACACCATCTTCTCCATCGCCCAGTCCTTCGGTGAGACGAACAACTACCGTGGCCGTTACCTTCCCTGGATCGGCCTGAACAGCGACATCGAATGGTACAACACCTTCAAGCCCACCGACGAGAAATACCAGATCGCGGGCTATGCGCAGCTGCCGAACAACAACCAGCTGAACCTGAACAATGGTCCTTTCGCCAAGATGTACGAAGCGATCGAGCGGGCCAACCTGGTCATCGAGGGCATCCGTGAATACGGCAATCCCGAGGAAAACCAGGATATGGCCTACCTCCTCGGCGAGGCCCTGACCCTCCGCGCGATGATCTATTACGACCTCATTCGCGCCTGGGGCGATGTCCCGGCCCGTTTCGATGCCACGACCAGCGAGACCATCTACAAGGAGAAGGAAAGCCGCGACGTGATCTTCAAGCAGCTGCTTGCGGACCTGGACGAAGCCATCCCGAATCTCCCTTATCCCGGCGCCAACGCCACGACGTCCCGCACCGACCGCGTGAACAAGCTCTTTGCGGAAGGCCTTTATGCCCGTCTCGCTCTCATGGCTTCCGGTTACGCCCAGCGTCCGGACGACGGCATGGTGGGCACCGGCGACCTGGGCACCAACCGGATCACTAGCGATCCGGAACTCCAGAAGAGCGTGCTCTATCCCAAGGCCCTCGCTTACCTGAAGGACGCCATCGGCTCCGGCTCCGCCTCCCTGGAGGACTTCGAGACCCTCTGGAAGAACCAGAGCAACCAGGACAACCTCGTCGCCGGCCCCGGACACGAGACCCTTTTCGTGATTCCTTTCTCCGACGGCCGCGGCCGCTGGAACTACACCTTCGCCGTGCGTTCCGAGGGTTCTTCCTATGCGGGCGGCGCCACCGTCACCCGTGGCGGCGATGCCGGCCCGGTCCCGACGATGTGGTTCGACTATGACCCGAACGACGTCCGCCGCGACATCACCTGCGTCAACTGGCGCTGGAATTCCGAGGACGAACCCGAACTGGTGGGTATCCAGCGCTGGTACTTCGGCAAGTACCGCTGGGACTGGATGACCCGCAATCCCTACAAGGGCGGCAATGACGATGGTGTGAAGCCCGTCGTCCTCCGCTACGCCGACATCCTCTTGATGGCCGCCGAAATCGCCAACGAGCAGGGTGACCTGAACTATGCGAAGGAGCAGCTTCTCAAGGTCCGCGAGCGTGCCTTCAAGGGCCACGAGGACCAGGCCGAGACCTATGTTGAGCGCATTTCTTCCCAGGATGCGATGTTCGATGCCATCGTGGACGAGCGCGCCTTCGAGTTCTGCGGCGAGATGACCCGTAAGTTCGACCTCATCCGCTGGGGCCTGCTCAAGGAAAAGATGGACGAGGCGAAGCAGAAGATGAAGAACCTCCGCGACCTCACCGGCGAGTATGCGCAGGTGAACATGCTGGGCGGCGACGTCTATTACCAGGTGTCCGGCAAGGAACTCATCATCTACGGATTCAGCGGCGAGGCTGTCAAGCCCGTCGGCCCGTGGGAGAAGAAGGCCGAGTACTTCACCAAGACCGTGGACAGCAAGGGGGCCGACACCGGTCTGTATAACGAGCTGGTGGAAGGCATCTATTACCGGGATCCGGAACAGTACATGTTCTGGCCCATCTACAACGACACGATGACCAACAGCCAGGGCCGTATCAAGAACGACTATGGCTACGAGAGCCTTTAATACCGACGCGATATGAAATACAAGAATATACTGAAAGCTTCCCTGGCAGTCCTCCTTGGCGCATCCGTCCTTTCCGGCTGCGCGCAGAAGGAGTGGAACGAGATCACCGAGCTCAACCTCGCCCGTTGCCTGACGCCGGGCAACCTGGTGGCCCGGGTCGATGCTTCCCTGGGTGACGTCGTCACCTTCGACTGGTCCCTGATCAAGGACGCCGGCGGCTACGAACTCGTCGTGTACACGGACGAGGCGATGACCCAGATGGAGAACAGCTGGGCGCTCGAGCCCGGCGAGGTTCCCTTCACGACCCGCCTGACCGCGGACCAGAAGTACTGGTTCACCGTCCAGGCCTACCGGGTGGATGACAACGGCAACAAGGTGTCCGGTACCGAGTCCCGCATCTCCGTCTATGACGGGTCCATCAAGACCTATGCGGTCAAGGACAACCTCTATCTGGAAGTGACCGGCCGCAGCACATCCTCCGTCTCCCTGGCCTGGAGCAAGGACGTGGAGGACTACACGGAGGTGACCGAACTGAACGCCGTCCCCGTCAAGGGCGGAAAGACCGTGAAGAAGGAACTCTCCGGTTCCGAGGCGGCGGCCGCTGTCGCCACCATCGACGGACTGGATCCTTCCACCGAGTACCAGATCACCCTCTTCTACATGAGCGCCTCCCGCGGTACGGTCGATACCTGGACCAAGGCCGAGCAGGGGAGTGCCATCACCATCACTTCGTCCGACGAGCTCAAGAGCGCCGTCACGGCGGGCGGTAACTACTACCTGCCGTACAATGAGGCCGGTTACTCCATGGGCACGGCCAAGCCGGCCTCCGACCTCACCCTCATCGGTGAACTGTCGGCCGACGGCGCCAAGCCGGTCGTAAGCGGTAAGGTCGAGCTCACTGCCGACCTCGCTGCCGGCAGCAGCCTGTACTTCGAGAACATCACGTTCGACGGTGCCGCCGGCTCCCGGATCGTGGAGCACACCGGCGGATCCCCGGTGGTGGAGAGCATCATCTTCAAGAATTGCGAGATCACCAACTTCCTGGCCGGTTTCTTCTACGGGAACAACGATAACGTCGTGAAGATCGGCACCCTCAAGTTCGATTCCTGCGAGATGTACGGCATCCTGGGCAGCGGCGGTGATGCGGTGGATATCCGCAAGACCACCGAGATCGACGAGATCGCCTTCATCAACAACACGCTGTACGACGGTATCCGCACCCTGTTCCGCATCGATGCTTCCGACGCCATCAAGATCGGTCACATCGACTTCGAGAACAACACGGTGAAGAACATCTCCACCATCGACGACGGCAACAACCGCGGTATCTTCGCCATCCGTGTCCCGCACGAGATGACCCTCAAGAACAACCTGTTCCTGTTCGAGAACGGCGGCAAGACCGACGGTACGGACCGGGCCCAGCTGTTCCAGAACAACGCCAACACGGTCGAGCCTACTTTCCGGGCCGCCTCCGGCAACTACAGCTACGCCCATGGCGAGAACTTCTTCGTGAAGGTCTCCGCCCAGACCGCCGGCTTCATCACGATGAACGTGGACCCGTGCTACAATTCCAAGGGTAACTTCTTCCAGCTGGCCGCCCAGGACCTCATCGAGAACCAGGTGGGCGCCTCCAAGTGGTGGATCCAGTATGTGGAGAAGCCGGAAGACCTTACCCAGCACGCCATTACGGAGGCCCATACCTGGAACCTCCTGGACGCCAGCCTCTTCGCCGGTGACGTGAAGAACTCCCGCGTACGAGATGAGCTCATGCTCGTGGGTACCGAAGCCACGCAGCTCAACGCCGACGGCGGCATCACCTTCAAGCAGGCTTCCGTCCTCACCCGCAAGGGTGTCCCGGCCGAGGGTTACGTTTCCTTCAAGGTCGATGGCCCTGGCTCCGTGGACATGCTTCTCAGCGATCCCGGAAAGACCGGCGCGAGCGTGGTCGTCGCCCTGTATGACGACAGCGGCCTGACCGTCCTCGGCGGCGCCGTCGCCTCTTCCGCCAATCCGGAAGTCCAGAAGGTCGTCGTTCCCAAGGTCAGCGGCGAGGGCACCATCTACCTCTATTCCACCGGTGCGGTGACCATCACCCAGCTGGGCTGGAGCGAGGATACCCTGGCCCTGGACAAGGTCCTGGAGACCCCGAAGCCCGTCGTGGAACCCGTCACCCTGACGGAAGGCGATGCGACCGAGGTGACGATCACCTGGGATGCCATCCCGAATGCCGATCACTATGTGGTCGTGTTCAACAAGCGCACCCAGGATCCGCAGACGGAAACCAGCTTCACCGTCCCGGCGGAAGATATCGCCGAACTCAAGGCCGGTCTGTATTCCTTCACGGTGCAGGCCTTCCCGTCCGACATCGACCTGTATTACCTGCCGTCCGAAAAGGCCAACGCCTCCTTCGCCATCCAGCCCAAGGGCGGTGCCGGGGAGATGACCGAAGTCACCCTGACCTGGGACTTCTCCATGGCCGACTGGCAGGAGCAGCTCGCTGTCTATGGCGCCGCGAACACCGACATCACGAACTGGGATCTCACCTATGACGGCCTGACCTTCCACTCCGGCTCCAAGAGCAAATACAACACGACCTTCATCCAGTTCGGCGGCAAGAGCGGCGACATGGACCGTTACTTCAAGTTCACGGCCCCCGAGCAGGGAACCCTGAAGATCACGGCTTCCAACACCGGAAGCAGTGAGGCGCTGGACCGCACGGTGGCGGTCACGGTGGGTGACGATACGCAGGCCCAGCCCGGCGGCTTCTCCTCCAACAGCCCGCAGGTCATCGAGTACAGCGTCGCGGCCGGCGAGGTGGTTATCACCGCTCCGGTGAACGGCCTCCGTTTCTACAAGATCGAGTTCACGTACATGTCCGGCGCTGCCGCGGCGGTCGAGTACGACTGGGACTTCTCCGCCTCCGACTGGCAGGATGTCCTGGCCGCCCTGGGCGGTGTCAATACGGACATCACGAACATCGACCTGTCCCTGAACGGCCTGGCCTTCCACTCCGGCTCCAAGAGCAAGTACAACACGACCTTCATCCAGTTCGGCGGCAAGAGCGGTGACATGGACCGTTACTTCAAGTTCACGGCCCCTGACCAGGGAACGCTGAAGATCACCGTTTCCAATACCGGTAGCTCCGAGGCCCTCGACCGCACCGTCCAGGTGGCCGTGGGTGAGGACGTCCAGGCCCAGCCCGGCGGCTTCTCCTCCAACACGCCCGGTGAACTGGAGTTCAGCGTCGCGGCCGGCGAGGTGGTCATCACTGCCCCGGTGAACGGCCTGCGCTTCTACCGGATCTACTACACGAACCAGTAGTCCTTATTCCAAAGGGAGCCGGGGGTGATACCCCGACTCCCTTCCAATCTAAAACACAAAAAGATATGAGTTTTATCAACCCTGACTTCATGCTCCAGACGGAGACCGCTAAGAAACTGTACCATGAGCACGCGGAGAAGATGCCCATCATCGATTACCATTGCCACCTTGTGCCGCAGCAGATCGCGGAGAACATCCAGTTCCGCGACATCACGCAGCTTTGGCTTGTGGACGGTCACTATGGAGACCACTACAAGTGGCGTGCGATGCGCGCGAACGGCGTTTCCGAGGACTATCTCACCGGCGGCAAGCATACCGCCTGGGAGACCTTCGAGAAATGGGCGGAGACCGTTCCCTATACCATGAGAAACCCGTTGTATCACTGGACGCACCTGGAACTGAGCCGCGTGTTCGGCATCGACAAGCTCCTGTGCCCGGCGACGGCGAAAGAGATCTTCGAGGAGTGCAATGCCAAGCTCGCCACGGAGGAATTCCGCGGCCAGGCGCTCATCAAGCGGTTCAACGTGAAGGTGGTCTGCACCACCGACGATCCGGCAGACGACCTCCGCTACCACAAACAGATTGCGGAGCATCCTTTCGGAACGAAGGTGATCCCGGCCTGGCGTCCGGACAAGGCGATGGCGATCGAGAACCCGAAGGCGTACAAGGCCTATCTGGAACAGCTCGGCGAGGCCGCCGGCATGGAGATCGACTCCTATGCGGACCTGCAGGAAGCCCTCCAGAAACGGCATGATTTCTTTGCCTCCATGGGCTGCAAACTCTCCGACCACGGTCTGGAGAACTTCTACAGCGCCGACTACAAGGAGATCGAGATTGAACTGATTTTCAAGAAGGTCCTGATGGGCATTGCTCCGAATGCGAAGGCACTGGAGAAGTTCCGGAGCGCTTTCCTCTATGACCAGGCCGTCATGGATGCCGAGGCCGGCTGGGCTCAGCAGTTCCATATCGGTGCCATTCGGAACAACAATTCCAAGATGTTCGCCGAGGTGGGTGCCGATACCGGCTACGATGCGATCCATGACCTGGAGATTGCGGCGGCAGGTCATCGTTTCTTCGACCGCCTTACCCTGGCCGGCAAGCTGGCGAAGACCATCCTCTACTGCCTGAATCCGAAGGACAACGCGGTCATGATGACCATGGCCTACACCTTCAACGATGGGACCGTTCCCGGCAAGATGCAGTTCGGTTCGGGCTGGTGGTTCCTGGATCAGGAAGTGGGCATGCGCCGTCAGTTGGATTCCCTCTCGAACCTCGGCCTCCTGAGCCGCTTCGTGGGCATGCTGACGGACAGCCGCAGCTTCATCAGCTACCCGCGTCACGAGTATTTCCGCCGCATCCTCTGCGACGTGATCGGCAAGGACGTGGAAACCGGAAAGCTCCCGGCTTCCGAGATGGCTTTCATCGGCCAGATGGTGGAGGACATCTGCTACAACAACGCCGACAAATACTTCCAGTTCTAGTATGGATTATATCAAGATCAATCCCTCCGACAACGTCGCCGTCGCCCTCCAGGACCTGTCGAAAGGTACCCGGGTGGAAGGTGTCACCCTGTCGATGGACATTCCCCGCGGACACAAGATTGTCCTCCGGGACCTCCGGGCCGGGGAGCATGTCATCAAGTACGGCTATCCGATCGGCCATGTGACCCGAGACGCGGCCGCCGGGACGATGGTGGACCACACCTGCATCAAGACGAACCTGGAAGGCCTCCTGGAGTACAAGTACGAACCGTCTTTCGACCCCGCTGAAGCGGATGCGCCGGCTTTGGGCCTCCGCGGACTAAAACTTTTTGCCGCTGAAAAATGCGACAAAAAGTTTTGTCCGACTCCGGCCGGATCAAAGCCGGTGTGCTTTAAAGGATTCCGTCGGGCCGACGGGCAGGTGGGCATCCGCAACCAGATCTGGGTGATCCCCACCGTGGGCTGCGTGAACGGCATCTGCCAGCAGATCGTGGACCGCTTCAAGGCCGAGGTCGCCGGGAAGGAGGGAAGTGTCGATGCCATCGTCGCCTTCCCGCACAACTACGGCTGTTCCCAGCTGGGGTATGACCACGAGAACACCCGGACGGTTCTGGCCGACATGGTGCATCATCCCAACGCCGGCGGCGTGCTGGTGGTGAGTCTCGGCTGCGAGAACAACCAGCTGGACGCCTTCAGTGAACTGGTGGGGCCGGTCGATGGATCCCGCGTCCGGATGTTCAAGACCCAGGAAGTGAAGGACGAGGTGGAATACGGCCTGCAGCAGCTCCGGGAGATTTTTGCCGTCTGTTCGAAGGACGAGCGCGAAGACGTTCCGGTGTCGGAACTCCGCGTCGGCCTCAAATGCGGCGGCTCCGACGGCCTTTCCGGCATCACGGCGAATCCGCTCCTGGGCGTGTTCTCCGACTGGATCGTCGCCCAGGGCGGTACGACCATCCTGACCGAGGTCCCCGAGATGTTCGGTGCCGAGACCATCCTGATGAACCGCTGCCAGGACGAGGCCACCTTCGACAAGACCGTCCACCTGATCAACGACTTCAAGGAATATTTCATGAAGCAGGGCATGCCGGTGTATGAGAATCCTTCCCCCGGCAACAAGGCAGGCGGCATCTCCACCCTCGAGGAAAAGTCCCTCGGCTGTACGCAGAAGTGCGGACAGAGCCTTGTACGCGGTGTCCTGAAATATGGTGAACGCCTGAGCGTCAAGGGCTTGAACCTTCTTAGCGCTCCGGGTAACGACCTCGTCGCCTCGACGGCCCTCGCCGCTTCCGGCTGCCAGATCGTCCTGTTCACCACCGGCCGCGGCACGCCGTTCGGGAGCTTCGTCCCCACGATGAAGATCTCCACGAACACCCCGCTGGCGACCAACAAGCCGGGCTGGATCGACTTCAACGCCGGCGTCCTCGCGCAGGACGAGTCCATGGATTCCGTCGCCGCCCGTTTCATCGACTTCGTCCTCGCGGCCGCCTCCGGCGAACCCGTCAACAACGAGAAGAACGGCTATCGCGAGATCGCCATTTTCAAACAGGGAGTAACATTATAAAACACAGATATGGAAAGATTAAACAGAACTTCCGCCCCGCAGGCGAAACAGTACACCGAAAAGGTCATCCAGTTCGGTGAAGGCAACTTCCTCCGCGCGTTTATCGAGTGGATTATCTGGAAGACCAACCAGAAAACCGATTTCAACGCCTCCGTGGTCGTCGTCCAGCCTATCGAGAAGGGCATGGTCGGCTGGCTCAACGAGCAGGACGGCCTCTATCACCTGAACCTCCAGGGCCTCCAGGACGGACAGCCCGTGGACAGCGTGGACCTGATCGACGTCATCAGCCGGGGCATCAATCCCTACGAGGACTTCCAGGCCTATCTGAAGCTCGCCGAGCAGCCGGAAATGCGCTTCGTCATCTCCAACACCACCGAGGCGGGCATCGCCTTCGATCCGGCCTGCAAGCTGGACGATGCGCCGGCTTCCTCCTATCCGGGCAAGCTCACCCAGCTCCTCTATCACCGCTACCAGCACTTCAATGGAGCGATGGACAAGGGCTTCATCATCTTCCCTTGCGAGCTGATCTTCGAGAACGGCAAGCACCTGAAGGAGTGCATCCGCCAGTACATCGACCTGTGGAACCTCGGGGAAGGTTTCCGGAACTGGTTCGAGAACGCGTGCGGTGTGTACAGCACCCTCGTGGACCGCATCGTCCCGGGTTATCCGCGCGATACCGCCGCGCAGCTGTGCGAGCGTGCCGGCTATGACGACCATCTGCTGGACAAGGCCGAGATATTCCATCTCTGGGTCATCGAGGCCCCGAAGGAAGTCGCCGCCGAGTTCCCGGCCGACAAGGCAGGCCTTCACGTGCTCTTCGTCCCGTCCGAGGCTCCGTACCATGAGCGGAAGGTGACCCTTCTGAACGGTCCGCACACCGTGCTTTCGCCGGTGGGCTACCTGAGCGGCCTGGATACCGTGAAGGAATGCTGCGAGGATCCCGAAGTGGGCCCGTTCGTGAAGAAGGTCATGTTCGAGGAGCTTCTCCCGACCTGCAATCTCCCGAAGGACGAGCTGGAGAAGTTCGGCTGCGACGTGATGGAGCGCTTCCGCAACCCGTTCGTGAAGCATTTCGTGACGAGCATCATGCTCAATTCCTTCCCGAAGTTCAAGACCCGCGACCTGCCCGGCCTCAAGACCTATCTCGAGCGTAAGGGCGAACTTCCCAAGGGCATCGTCCTGGGCCTCGCCGCCATCTGCACCTACTACAAGGGCGGCAAGCGCGGGGATGTGGACATCGTCCCGAACGACGATCCCAAGATCATCGAACTCCTCCAGAACCTCTGGGCGACCGGCGATGTCCGGAAAGTGGCCGAGGGTGTCCTGGCCGACGACTTCATCTGGGGCGAGGACCTCAATGCCGTTCCCGGCCTGACCGACCTCCTCGCCGCCGACCTTGCCCTGATCCAGGCCGAAGGCATGCGCGCCGCCGTGAAAACAGTAATTGCATAAAGATATGGGTGAAACACAGAAAAAACTGATGACCAACTGGCGCTGGTGGCTGTGTTCGCTGCTGTTCGTGGCAACGACCGTCAACTACCTGGACCGCCAGGTCCTGTCCCTCACGTACGAGGAGTTCATCAAGCCGGAATTCCACTGGACGGATGCCAATTACGGAACCATCACCTCGTTCTTCTCCATCTTCTACGCCATTTGTTGCCTGTTCGCGGGCAAGTTCGTGGACTGGATGGGCACCAAGAAGGGCTATCTGATTTCCATCGGCGTGTGGTCCGCCGGCGCGTGCCTCCATGCCGCTTGCGGCTGGGCGACGGCCCACCTGACCGGTCTGGACAGCGTAGCCGCCATGCGTGCCGTGGAGGTGGGCAGCAAGGCCGCCCTGGCCGTATCCACGACTTCCGTGTACCTGTTCCTCCTGTGCCGGGGTATCCTGGCCCTCGGTGAATCCGGCAACTTCCCGGCCGCCATCAAGGTGACGGCGGAGTATTTCCCGAAGAAGGACCGCGCTTTCGCGACCTCCATCTTCAATGCCGGCGCCTCTGTGGGCGCGCTGGCCGCTCCGCTGCTGATCCCGCCGCTGGCCGTCAAGTTCGGCTGGGAATGGGCCTTCATCATCATCGGCGGCCTGGGCTTCATCTGGATGTTCTTCTGGGCCTTCATGTATGAAAAGCCCGAGAAGAGCAAGCAAGTGAATGAGGCCGAGCTGGAGTACATCCACCAGGACGACGCCGCCGAGGCGGCCGAGAAGGCTGCCCTGGCCGAGGAGAAGTCCATCCCGATGCTCCAGTGCTTCAAGTACAAGCAGACCTGGTCCTTCATCGCCGGCAAGTTCTTCACCGACGGCGTGTGGTGGTTCTTCCTGTTCTGGGCGCCTTCCTATTTCAGCAACCAGTTCAACGCTCCCGCGACTTCCGGTCTGGGCCAGGGCCTGATCTTCACGCTCTACGCCATCGTGACCGTGATCTCCATCTTCGGCGGCTATCTGCCCAAGATCTTCGTGGAAAAGAAGGGGATGAACCCGTATGCGGGCCGCATGCTCGCCATGCTCATCTTCGCCTTCTTCCCGATCGCCGCGCTCTTTGCGCAGCCGCTGGGCGTGAACCTGAACTCCCCGTGGTGGCCGGCCATCCTGATCGGCCTGGCCGGTGCGGGCCATCAGGCCTGGAGCGCGAACCTGTTCTCCACCATCGGCGACATGTTCCCGAAGAGCACCATCGCCACCATCACCGGCATCGGTGCCATGGCGGGCGGCGTGGGCTCCATGATCATCCAGAAAGTGGCGGGTAACCTGTTTACCTATGCGGAGAACGCCGGATCCGCTTTCCACTTCCTCGGATTCGAGGGCAAGCCGGCCGGCTACTTCGTGATGTTCTGCTTCTGCGGTGTGGCCTACCTCATCGCCTGGGCCATCATGAAGGCACTGGTTCCGAAGTACAAGCCCATCGAACTGTAGCGTCTTCCGTCTCTTGAAATAAGACCCGTGCACTGCCTTGGTGCGCGGGTTTATTATTTATTCCGGGGATGGTGCTCCAGGATGGCGGCCTGCCAGGTGGAGGAGTCGATGTGGGTGTAGATCTCGGTGGTGAGGATGGATTCGTGGCCCAGCATCTCCTGGACGAGACGCAGGTCGGCCCCGCCTTCGATGAGGTGGGTGGCGAAGGAGTGGCGGAAGGTGTGCGGAGAGATCTCCTTGTGGATGCCGGCGGCCATCGCCTGTTCCTTCACGAGGTTGAAGACGGAAACGCGGCTGAGCGGCCGGCCGGCCTTGTTCAGGAAGAGCGTGTCCTCGAAAGGACGGGCGGCCGGTTCCGGACGGACCGGAAGATAGTTCCGGATGGCTTCCGCGGCCATTTCCCCGAGGGGAACGATGCGCTGCTTGTTGCCCTTGCCGACGACATCGACATACCCCTCGTCCAGATGGACATGGGAAATCCTGAGGCCGGTGCATTCGCTCACGCGGAGGCCGCATCCGTACAGGACTTCCAGGATGGCGCGGCTGCGGAGTCCGGTCGCCGTCTTCGTGTCCACGGAGGAGAGGATGGCATCGACTTCCTCCACCGACAGGACGGCGGGAAGGTATTTGCCCAGCTTCGGGGCGTCGATGCGGTCGCAGGGATTCTCCTTCACTTCGCCCTCTTCCACGCACCAGTTGAAGAAAGACCGGAAAGAGCTGAGCATCCGGGCCTGGGAACGCTTGGCAAGGCCTTTTTCGATCCGTTCCGAGAGATACCGTTCGATCTCGGCCGTGCCGATGTCCGCGGCCCGGTACCCTTCATAAGCGCCGAGAAGTCCTTCCACATCCCGCGAATAGGACGCCACCGTATTCGGCGACATGCCCCGTTCGATCCGCAGGTAGTTGCGGTAGTCCTCGGCAATCCGGTTCATCAGAGGGCGCCGTACTTCTTGCCGTACTCGAGCATCTGGCCCAGGTAATCGTCGGTATAGACGACCTCGTAATCGACCACGGCCCCGTCCTTGACCACCGGACGGATCTCCGGATTGATGAAGCCGCCGTAGGGCTTGAGGTCCAGGGCCTCGTAGCGGTCCTTGACTTCCTTGTGGAGGACCGGGTCGATGTGGACGGCATAGGTCTCGATGAGGTTCTTGCCGGCCGCGTAATCGCCTTCGGACTTGATGCGCTGGATCTCGGCGAGGAGTTCGGCGAAGAGGGCGCGGAGCTTCACGTAGTCGTTCACGACGAAATAGGTCTTCCCGTCACGGACCTTCTTTTCGATGACGTTGTCCGCGGCGCCCTTTTCGTAGCACCATTCGGCGATGAGTTTGCGGTTCTGCATGTGGGCCTCGGTGTTGGGACGGCCCAGCTCCACGCGGGTGAACTGGACCATGAGGCCGTTGCGGATGTAATTGTCATATTCCGCCTTGTAGGCCTCCGGGTCGGACATGATGCCCAGCTCCACCATCTTCGGGTCGGCCGTGTAGTAGAGACCGAAGAGGTCCGCGCGGGCCTCCTCCAGGGCGGAGGCGTATTCGCCCATCGCGGTCGTGCTCACCCCGGGCAGGAGCTGGCCGGAGCCGTGGCCGAGGCACTCGTGCAGGTCGGTGTGGATCTCATCGGCCACCGTGCCCCATTTCTTGGCGCGGGCGATTTCGGCTTCGTCCCAGGCGAACTCGGCGAGCGTGCTCTTCGGGGATTCCTGGGCGGAGAGGTCGTAGGTATGGGTGATGTTCGCGATGGTCACGCTCTTGGAACCGTGGTCCTTGCGGATCCAGTCCGCGTTCGGAAGGTTGATGCCGATCGGGGTGGAAGGATAGCTGTCACCGGCCAGGCACACGGCGTTGATCACCTTGGCGGAAACGCCCTTGACCACGGCTTTGCGGAAGCGCGGATCCACGGGGGAGTGGTCCTCGAACCACTGGGCGTTGGCGCTGAGCTTCTCCGTCCGGGCCGATGCCTCGAAGTCCTTGATGTTCACGTATCCTTCCCAGGCGCCCTTGCGGCCCAGCGGGTCATTGTAGTCCTCCACGAAGCCGTTGATGAAATCCACGGTGCCGATGGTGTCCTTCACCCATTCGATGTTGAACGCGTCCCACTTGCGGAGGTCGCCGGTGCGGTAGTAGTCCACCAGCAGCCCCAGCGCCCGGGCCTGGATGTCATTTTCGGCCACTTCCCGGGCCTTCAGGAGTTCGTCGCAGATGTGTTCGATGGCGGGGGAGTAGATGCCGCCCACTTTCCAGGGATGTTCCCGGATGACCCCGTCCGGATCCTTGACCACTTTCGTGTTCAGGCCGTAGGAGATGGGCTGCGGATCCTTCGGGTCCACGATGCCGGCATAGTACTTCTCCACCTCGTCCCGGGTGACGCCGTCATAAAAATTCACGGCGGAGAGGGCGACGATGTCGCCGGAAGTCTCCGTGGACCGGCGCTGCGGATATCTTTCGGGATTGTAGATGACGTCCAGAAGGTCCTCATCCTCGATGCCAACGGCCTTCAGCAGGCCTTCAAAGTATGCCTGGGGGCAGGTCGGGAAGAACTTGTCCTCCGCATAGTGATGGTGGATGCCGTTGGAGAAGAACAGGCGCTTCGCATAGACCGTGAAGGCCTCGAAATCGGCCGTAGAACGGTCTCCCTGGTAGTTTTCGAGAATGTTCTCCACGGCGTGGCGCACGCGGAGGTTGTCCTTGCAGTTCTGGTCCCACAGGATGTCGCGGCCCCACTTGGCGGCCTCGGCAAGGTGGTAGGCATATTCCTTCTGGCGAAGGCTCAGGCTGTCCCAGCCGGGAACCTGATAGCGCATGACCTTGAGGTCCGCGAAGGCATCGACCGTATAGCGGAAGGGCTCTTCCCCTTTCTTCTCCGAGCAGGCGCCGGCCAGGGCGGCGGCTGTTCCCATGAGCATCATCATTTGGCAAAAACGTTTCATAGGTAGTACATTTGTGCAAAAATAGAAATAAATCGTTAACTTTGTCCGGTTGTACCTGCGTTTTTATGAAAGGTGTGCGCTTCATATCCCTCCTGACCGGACTGGTCCTCCTGCTCTCCTGCCAGCGGGACGGACTGGACCTTACGCTTACCGTGGGCCCTTACGGACACGAGACCCGCAAAGTGATGCTCCTGTATGAAGCCGGGTTCAATTCCCTGGGCAGCGACATCTCCGCGAACATCGAGGCACTCCGGGACGGATACCTTCCCGGAAACGGCCGGAATGACGATATCTTCCTCATCTTCAGCCATGTGACTCGGAGAAACCGGGTCTATTCGACGGAAACGTCCCCGGTCCTGATGCGTATGTACCAGGTGCACGGAGAGCCCCGAATGGACACCCTGCACGTCTGGCCTGTCGGTACGTCGGCCGCGAACGCAGCCATGGTCACGGAAGTGCTCAATCTGGTGAAGGAGGAGTTCCCCGCATCCGGATATGGCGCCGTTTTCTCCTCCCATGCGACGGGCTGGCTCCCGGAGGGCTATTTCAGCAATCCCAAATCCTATGAGGGAACGGACCGGGGAACCCGGAGCAGCAATGGAACACAGCCCCGGCAACATACCTTCGGTCAGGAGTATTACGCGTCCGGCAAGGAGGTGGAGGAAATCGAACTCCATGATTTTGCCGCGGCCATTCCCTACAAACTGGATTATATCCTGTTCGATGCCTGCCTGATGGCCTCAGTGGAGGTTGCCTGGCAGCTACGGGATGCGTGCCACTATCTGGGCGCTGCTCCCTGCGAGATCCCTGCCGCGGGATTCAATTATCATACCCTCACGCACCACCTGCTGGAGCCGGACGTGCCGGACCTGCAGGGTGCCTGTGAGGACTATTTCGCCCGGTACCAGTTCGATTCCGTCTATGGCGCCGCCATCACGATGGTGGATTGCAGCCGGCTGGATCCCCTGGCTTCCGTATGCCGGGACCTCTTCAGCCGCTATCGGGACGGAATCCGGAACCTCGACGGCGAAAATGTCCAGGTGTATGACCGTATCACGGGCAGTAAACGGTATTATGCCTTCTTTGACCTGAAGGATATGCTCCGGGAGGCCGGCGCCTCCGAGACGGATCTCGCCGCCTTGCAGGACGCCCTGGACCAGGCCATCGTGTATGAGGCCCATACGGCCCGTTTCATCAGCATCCCGCTGGAGCGCTGCTGCGGCCTCGCGATGTACTTGCCGGCCTATCCCGACTACCGCGCCGACAGCTGGCACGGCACCCGCTTCCTGGACGACCGCTACAAACAAAACGTCGCCTGGAACAAGGCGACGTCGCTGGTGGAGTAGACTCCTATTTCAAGAAATCTTTTGTTAAGTCTTTGACGGGCACAATGCTTATTAGCGTGCTTTCCTTTTTCATATTCAAGGACGTCAAATCAGTTGCTCGCTCGTGTGTATTCTGGAACCTAAGGTTTTATCCAAATATGCATTTTACTTAATTCAGGCGATGGCGGATATGTCAATCTCCAATTCAAATTCTCGATATCTGTCTTTGTAAGGTCATATCTTGCCAGAATATTGTATTCCTTTTGAACTTTTTCCGGATCTCCGCATTCTTTAATCTTTTTGTCCATAACGGTAAATGAAACATACCCTTTATATGATTGGGAATGGTCAAAGAAATACTGCCATGAAACTTTTTTACCAACGCCTTCCCATATATTATCACGAGAGTGTGGAGCTATCTCGATGCAAGGATTAATTGGATCCATTATTTTTGTTATCACATTCAATGAATCATCGGGGTATGAAGAATCAAATCCGATGCAGATACTATTGTCGCTTAGGTTCTCAAATACAATATTAAAATCTTCATTTTGTTGACACGATATAGATGATAATAACAATACTGACAATAAAGAATACAAATAGCGCATAATACTAGTAAGATTGATTGTATAGGGCCGTATTTATCAAACCATCAAAGATATCTCCGATATAAGGGAAGTAGTTTAATGCTAGATTGTACCATGTTATAATCATTGGAAATATAGAGAGTGCATCATCGTTGTCGGCGGCATTCGATTTATAGTTGTTCCATTGCATTCCATTAATAGGATTAAGCCCCATATTCCATAGTCCATTGTAATTATCATCTACATCTGATATGTCAAAATCGGAAGGATAATACTTTTTGAAATAATTGAATGCCAGTATGTTGGCATCTTGTTCGGCGGGGTTATTGTGGTGAGGACTTTCTTTAGTATTTTTACTAAACAGGCTTGGTATTCCTACTTTTGAAAGATATAGAGGTCCATATCTTTGACTCCTGATATAATGACCATATTCATGCTGGAAATAATCATTTCCGTTGTTGGCTACCAAACGCTTTCCGCCCATTATGTAACTACTTACCGTCATAGCAGTCCAACGATTATGTGTAGAGATAACTGTTGCACCATGTAAATAAGCAACATTCTCAACACCGCCAGCCAGATGGATAGTATTGATTGTATGCGCTATGAGAAAACCAATCGTTGTTTGTTCTACTTGCCATGTGAATCGAGATACCAATTCCCATATCTTTCCTCCAAGTGATTTATTATTATCTACATTGAACAAACCGCCCCAAATCTTAATATCATTCCATGCCATTTGTTTAGCTCGTTTCCATCCACCACCAATCAAACCGATAACAAATGAATCTATAACAATAAAACCACCACTTGGATCTATATATTTCAGCGGATTGTTCAAGGCATAGGAATACCTGTTGAAGTTCTGGGAGAAATCCGGCGTCTGGACAAAGGGATCCGGGCTCAGGAAACGGCCATACAGCGGATCGTACAGGCGGGCGTTCATGTTGATGAGACCGCACCAATCCAAGTGCTCGTGTCCAGTAAAGCCGCGGCCAAGGAAGAGGTCCGGTTCGTCACCGGGTTCATAGATATCCAGGGTCGCCGGATCCCGTTGCCTACCCCAAGGATCGTAACTGTATTCGACAACTAAAACCCCAGCGGAGGTAGCTACATGCGTCACGCTGCCCAGATAATCTCGGCCGATATTGTACAGCGTCCAATTGCCCGATCCTTCCTTGACGTAAACCATGGGTGCATCGTAGTAATTGCCACCAAGATACAATCTTTGATCCGTTTGTGCAACTTTTTCGTCCACTTCGTAGCAGTTCCGTTTTTTCCGTTTTGTACACGCGTTGAGTGCGTGGTGTTTTTGCAAAGATACGGGCGAGATCAAGATATTCGCTCGCCTGTCCACTAACAAGTAAAATACACAAACATGCTGATTATAAGTTTGATACGATTTGTCTGCCTAAAAAAGCGCTAACACAAGGGTCAATTGAGGGTGATTTTGCGAAGGAACAGGTCCAAGGAGGGAGGAGCTTGCGTTCGCAAGTATTTGCGGAGGCGGGAACGGCGCATGTTAAGGGCTTCCGGAGAAATGTTGCCGAGTAGCATACAAATGGTGGTCTTGTCGAATCCGGCCACCGTATAGGCAAAGAGCATCCGGTCATTCTTGGGCAGGTCCGGACATTCTTCACGGAGTCTTGCCATGACATTGTCGTTATTCTGGTCGATCAGTTTCTCAAAGAGATGTTGTTTCGAGTCGTCTCCTTTGATTTCGTGGATAATCCCGAGGAGTTTGTCATACAGTTCCTTCTGGCCCGCACCTGTTCTGCGTGCCTGTTCATATTCACGATACGTGCTTTCCAGCATTCTTATTTGAGCGGCATACAGTCCATTGAATTGCTCCCGTAACCGTTGATTCTCTTGCTCATGAAGGAATGATTTCTCCCGCTCGTTTCCCAACGCCAGTTGCAGAGACTCGGCTAGACGGTCCATCTGAGCTTCTTTTTCTCGGTGATGTTTAAACGCAACGGATATGAAATACCCTATTATAGAACCAGTCAGTGCAAAGGCTAAAAGAAGCGAGAGGAAAAAGAAGGATTGCCGTTCTTTCTGTGTACGAAGTTGTTGCTGCTGCAATTCATAGTAATCACGTTGAGAACGAAACAGTGATTGACTTAAAAGTCGGTTGACCTCTTCATTTTGAAACGAAACGCTTTCTTTCAGAACTTTATAGGCTTCCTGATATCGTCCGGATGCTTCCATTTGGTCGATTTGCCGATGTTTCGCCAGCAGCCTTCCTTCATTCGATTGCTCGGAAAGATGGCGATAGACAGTGTCGGAAGCCTCCTGAAACCCGCATTTTTCAAGAACATAGGCATACATCCCTTGAGATTTGAGTGATAATATGAATCCCATGGAAAGGGCTTTTTGGAAGTCGTCGAGTGAAGAATTGTAGTCTTTTACATCAGGATAAGCTTTGACATAAGCCCGGTCGGCCAACAACGCGGCGTGTAATAAAGGAATGCGAGAGATATGAATCTCCAGTGAATCAAATTGACGGATTGCACTGAGTGAAAAGCCGCGATTGAAGCTGTTCATTGCCAGTCTGCTTGCGATATTAAGTTCGGAAACAGTGTCTCCAACCTGCAGGAATGCATTCTTTGCCTTTGTAAGATACTCTCTCTCTTCTTCCCAACAATATGACTTGCCACATAAATCCGATATCATTGTGTAGATTAAGCCTGAGTACCGGCCAGCCTCTATTTTCTCGGATTCAGTCAGGGCGTTTAATATATTATTCATGGCTGCTTCATCATGACCGGAGTTTTGCAATATCCGTCCTTGATAGTACCATGCAAGCATCTTTTCCCGGGCGTTTCCCTTGCGCGTGAAATAATCAACGGCGGGAGCAATGACCCGCAGGTCCGTCGTGTCGATATAGTTCTTGTCCAGGGCCATGCTATACAGCAGCGAGAACCGTGCGTGCTCGCGGGGTGTAGCCAGCAGGGAAGTGTCCATCCGGGACAGAACCCGCAGGGCGCTATCCGGCTGGCTCTGGATGATGGATTCGACCACGTCCAGTTGCCGGGAAGAATACGATCGGGTGCATGCGGCTAATGCGAATACTAAAACCAAGAGTGCAATGCGTTTCATCATTATCGGTTAAAACAAGTGCAAGATAGAAAAAAGCTGCCGGATGTACAAAATGCTTCCGATGGGAAGACGTAACCAAAAAACACAACCCGGCAGCATATCAAAAAGACAGCCTGACCCAGAAAGGCCAGGCTGAATGATATATTGAGCATGGACCTTCCTATGCAACGACTGGCAGTGGCGGCCTCGAAGCTGGGAAGGTTTAACCCATGCAGAACACATCCGTGTCCGCATGGGAAACCTATCCGGCCGCTTCTGTTCAGAAATGCCACTTTCGTCGTTGCTGCCAAATAGATTTCCGTCTATTATTCGTGTATGTTTGGCAAAAATAACAATAATATCGCAGGTCTCCAAATAATCATTCTGACTATCTGGATGATCTGATGCCGCACTGTGAGGATGGTTTTGCAGGGGTATATCCCTTTTGCATACCCCGGGAACAGGCCGATTGTCGGCGCAGGTGTGCCCTCGATTTGGCGCAGGTGTGTTTTTGGGATGGGGACCGGCGCCGCAAAACAGGCACTCACGCATTCCAGTGGCGCCGGTGTCACCTCAACAGTCACACTTGCGCCAAGTATGGCAGGGACCTGCGCCAGGGGGGCTAGCCTTCCTTGTCTTCTTTCACCGCTTTGTTGTAGCAGTCGCGGCAGAGGGGTTCGTAGGTGTCCTTTTCGCCTAGGACCACCAGTTTGCGGCTGTCGGAGAGGCGGTGGGAGAAATTGGCGAGGGCGCCGCAGCGGACGCAGATGGCATGGACCTTCTGGACGTCGTCAGCGATGGCCAGGAGGCCCGGCATGGGCCCGAAAGGCTTGCCCAGGTAGTCGGTGTCCAGGCCGGCGATGATGACGCGGACGCCGCGGTCGGCCAGTTCCTGGACCACGCCGATGATGCTGTCGTCAAAGAACTGTGCCTCGTCGATGCCTACGACCTGGACGTCCGGGTCGATCTGGAGCATCCGGGAAGGGGTCTTGATGGGGGTGCAGGAAATGCTGTGGGAATCGTGGGAGACGACATCCAGGTCCGAGTAGCGCTTGTCCACCGTGGGCTTGAACGTGGCGATTCGCTGCTTGGCGAACTGGGCGCGCTTGAGCCGCCGGATGAGTTCTTCCGTCTTCCCCGAGAACATCGAGCCGCAGATGAGTTCGATGCAGCCCGATTTTTTTGTGTTTTCCAAAAACATTTCCTTACTTTGTTGTGATTGACTTGTACAAAGATAGTCATTTATGGAGAAAAACAGTACAGAAATCCTGCGGGAAATCGAGTCCGCACTCGCCGAATTGAAGGAGAAAGTCCGTCTGCTGGAAGAACAGGTCGCTCAGTACCAGAAGCTTGCGGAAGAGGAAGAGGCTGCCGCCCAGGAGGCGGAGTCTGTTGACGAGGTGGATTTCACGGATATGGAGATCGGCGAGACGGAGGACCTCCCGGAGGCCGCTGCTCCGGAAAGTTTTGTGGAACCGGAGCCGGTCATTGAACCGGAACCCCTTCCGGAGCCCGTCCTGGAACAAGAACCCGCCCCCGAACCCGAACCCGCCCCCGAACCCGAGCCCGCCCCCGAACCGGCCCCGTCCCCTGAGATTCCGTCGGTGGACACTTCGCGGATGGCCTGGCGGCTGGACAAGCCCGGCCTCCCGGTGAAGAACATCCGCAGCGGCATCTCCCTGTACGACCGGGCGCTGTTCATCGGCACCCTCTTCAAGGAGGATTATGCCCTGTATGACAAGACGATCGGCGAACTGAACGCCCTGACCACCCTGGACGAGGCGGTGGACTATGTCCTGGCGCATTTCCCGGACTGGAACTTCAAATCCGACATCGTCTATAACTTCATGATGGCCATCCGCAAGAAACTGGGTTGAGATGGCCGGTCGCCTGTATATCGTCCCGACTCCGGTCGGCAATCTGGATGACATGACTTTCCGGGCCGTCCAGGTCCTGAAAGAGGCGGACCTGATCCTGGCGGAGGACACGCGGACCAGCTCGGTCCTCCTGCACCGGTATGACATCCATCGGCCGCTTCAGTCGCATCACAAGTTCAATGAGCACCAGACCGTGCAGCTGGTCAAGGAACGCATCCTGGGCGGACTGAATGTGGCCCTCATCAGCGATGCGGGTACGCCCGGGATCAGCGATCCGGGCTTTCTCCTGGCCCGGGCCTGCGCGGAGGAGGGGATCGAGGTCCAGACGCTTCCGGGCGCGACGGCCTGCATCCCCGCCATTGTTTCCTCCGGCCTCCCTTGCGACCGTTTCTGTTTCGAGGGCTTCCTGCCGCAGAAGAAAGGCCGCCAGACGCTGCTCACGGCCCTGGAAGGGGAGACACGGACGATGGTCTTTTACGAGTCGCCCTACCGGCTGGTAAAGACGCTGGGCCAGTTCATCGAGCATTTCGGGCCGGAGCGCCGCTGTTCCGTCGCCCGCGAGATATCCAAGCTCCATGAAGAGCATCACCGGGGAACGCTCCAGGAAGTCGCCGCCTGGTTCTCCGAGCATGAACCCAAAGGCGAAATCGTTATTGTCGTCGCCGGCGCGGAGCCGGTAAAACCTGTCAAACAGAAGCGTTATGGAAGAGGGGAAGAGACAGAAGACTCCTCGGAGTAGTTTTACGGTAGGGGCCATCGCCCTCGTTTTTCTGATCATCGGTTACGAGGTCGCCCTGTTCGTCCACAAGGCGGCGGTTTCGCGCGTCGTGGCGAACCGGGACACGCCGGACACGGTCTATGTGGAGCGCTCCGGTGCCGATCCGGGTGCCTACTCCAGCACCCATTCGGGCGGCACGGCCGTCGTGGTCCGGAAGCCCTCCGCCCATTCCCGCGAAGCTGTCCGCCTGCGCGAGAAGGCGGCACCCCGGAAAGTGGAGTCTTTCCGCTTCAATCCCAATACCGTATCGCTGGAAGACCTGGTGCGGCTGGGCTTTTCTGAGAAACAGGCGCAATCAATTCTGAATTACCGGGAAAAGGGCGGCCGTTTCCGCCGGCCGGCGGATTTTGCCAAGTCCTACGTCGTAGCAGACTCCGTCTTTGAAAGGCTGGAACCCTATATCGACATTCCCCGCCTGGACATCAACCAGGCCGACAGCGCTGCTTTCGAGTCCCTGCCGGGCATCGGCCCGTACTTCGCCTCGAAGATGGTTTCGTACCGGACCTCCCTCGGGGGCTATTCCTGTCCGGAGCAGCTGATGGACATCTATCACTTCGACCAGGAAAAGTACGACGGCCTGAAGGACCTCATCACCTGTTCGAAACCGGAACCCTATCCGCTCTGGACCCTCCCGGAGGCAGATCTGGCCCGACACCCCTACCTGTCCCGGGCGGAAGCCCATGCCGTCGTCCTGTACCGGGACCACCAGCCCCGCGACCGCTGGACCCTGGAAGGGCTGGGCAAGGCGGGCATCTTCTCCGAAGATCACTTCCGGAAACTCTCCCGCTGTCTCCTGGCCGATCCCTGACGTTACTCCGTATAATAGTCGATCAGCCGGACGAGGGCGCGGGAGCAGACAGGGCAGAACTCCTCGCATTCGTTGATGCGCATGCGGCATTCCTGGACGGGGCGGAAGACGCCTTCCGTCTGGTAGCCGGCACCCTCATAGACGCCCAGCTTGAGATTGAGCTGGGCTTTCTGCTCCGGGGTCAGCGTGTGCCAGATGCGGCGCACGTCCTGTTTCGTGTCCAGTTCATCCAGCTCGGTGGGGATGGGAGTGCCGGCGGGAAGCATGTCCTGCCACTTGGCCCCGAAATCATGGAGTGTGGTGATATTGGGTTCCCAGGGCTCCGTGTCGGCCGGATACGGCGTTTCCTCCTGGTCTCCGTAGGCATACTCGTCGGCCAATCCGCCGAAGGCATGGCCGAATTCGTGGACCAGCACGGCATTGAAGGTGGGATGGTCGCTGTCCATAATCGTGACGGAGTTGAAAATGCCGCCGCCCCCGTAGATGGGTGTATTCACCAGGACGATGATATGCTCGAAAGGAGTCGTGCCGATTACGTCGTACACCTTCTGCATCGAGGAGGTCGTGAGATAGCGGTCGGAATAGAACGTGTCGTAGTGGCTCTCCAGCGGTGTATCCTTCCATTCGCCCCGCCGGGGAACGCTTACGCCCGAGTCGTGGGAGGGCGCGAAGACGGCCCGGACGGCGAACTTGTCCCGGAGCGTGGCGAAGGGCTCGTGGCGGAAGATCGCCCGGGCCGCCCGCTGGGCGTCGGAGAAGAACTTCCCCTTCTGGGCCTCCGTGTACCCTTCCGCAACGATCACGATGTCAATGGTTTTGTCCAGGGGACCTCCCTGCCAGACGACCGCGGAGGACAGACCGTTGTCCGCGACGCGGCGGATCAGGATATCCTTGGGGTCGATCCGATGCTTCAGGCAGGACGACACTTTCCGGTGCGTGTCCACGAGGGAGATTTCCACATCGACCGGCCGCTTGGGGAAAGGAACCTGGAAGCAGTTTTCGAAGGCCTTCTGCACATGGAGGGCCTCCGTCGTGACCTGCCATTCCTGGAAGAGGGTGGAGAAGGAGTTGGCATACAGGCAGGCGCCGGTTTCCGGATCCAGCACCCGGATCTGGCCGTTCCCTTCCAGCAGGGGCTTGGTCAGGTTGTTCCGCCGGCCGGCCCATTCGGAGGTCTTCAGGGCGCGCTGGAAATAAATGGCCTGATGGTGCGCATCCCCGCACATGACATAGTCCAGCCGGAGGGTGGCATCCTCGAAATCGGCATCGAATTCCTGGGCGTACAGGCCACTCCAGGCCAGGAACAGGGCCGGAATGGCCAGTATCCATCGTCTCATCATCGTATCTGTTTTATTCGTTTGTATCCATGACACGCCGGAGGGCGTCTTCCACCTCGTCGTAGCCATATCCCCGCGAGAGCAGCGCCTTGAGCAGCTTCAGCCGGCACTGGGGATCGCCTTTCAGGAGCCGGTAGCGTTCCGCGGCAAGCTTGTCCAGTTTCGCGGCGGCTTTCACGGTGTCCACTTCCCCCAGCGCTTCCGTGATCACTTCATCGGAAATGCCCTTTCCCCGCAGCTGGAAACGGATTTTGACCGGTCCCCAGCCTTGGAGCGAGGACTTCTCCCGGGCAAAGGCTGCGGCATAGCGGGCGTCATCGACAAAGCGGTCCTTTGTGAGTGCCGCCACAATCCGTTCCGCTGCTTCCACGTCTCCTTCGAGCGCTTTCACCGCCTTCCGGCGGACGTCGAAGGTACAGGACTCCGCCCGGGCGCACTGGCGCTGCAGCCGCTCCAGAACCTTTTTCTCCTCCATCATCAGAAATCAAATCCCAAGGACAGGTATGCTCCCACTTTCCGGGTCATCGAGGACCAGAAGACCTGGGCCTTGAGCGGCCCCACGACAGAATCGTAGGCATACTCGATTCCGGCACCGTACAGGTTCTCGCCGGTTTCGAACTTCTTGAAACTGTAGAAGTCGCGGGAATAGTTGAACGTTGCCGTCAGGTAGTTGTTCTTGAGGAACTGGTAGCGGAGATCCGCCCGGAGGACGACCAGGTTGTTGCGTCGGAAAGCGGCGTTGGCAATGCCGATGAAAGGCATCTGGTGGTCCACGTACCGTCCAGCCATGTCGCCGCCCAGGACATTGGCATAGGGGATCGGGATGTCGTCACCGAAGATGAACCGGAATCCGCCCTGCGGGATGAGGGTGAAGTGGGAGCCGATGGGAACCGGCATCTGGCCCGATCCGCTGGCGATGCCGAAGAAAGGCGGATAGCCCGGGCCGTCGGCCAGACGGGACACGAGGTCATAGCGCAGGTGGGCGGAAAAACCCTGTTTCGGGAAGTAGCCGTCATCCAGAGAATAGGCGGTCGCATCCACGAACAGGCCCGGGTAGTCCATGGCTTCCAAGCTGCGGTCGTAATCGCCGATCACGTCGCTGGCCAGCAGGTGCGCGATGTTGAAGTACAGGTTCTGGAAGCCCCCCTTGACATCGAACATGGACCACTCCATGTTGGAGGCGTATACCTCCTGGGTCGTGGACAGATAGGCCACGTTGAAGCGGTTTTCGCCCATCAGGAAGTTGTTGTGGTCCGTCCACTTGAGGTCCGCCCGGACGTTGAGGGTGGGCCACCTGGGAGTCTCGTAGGCATAGTGCAGGTCCACATAGGGGTTGGTGCCGATGCGGGCGGTCATGTCCAGAGAAGATCCCTGCATGGCCGTCGTATTGAGACCCACGTTCAGAAGCAGGGAAACCAGCTCCTCCGAGTCCAGCCGGAATCCCACGCCCAGCAGGTGTTTCGGACCGCGTTTGCAATTGATCTTGAGATGGAAAGGCTCTTCCTTGCCGAGCATCTCATAACTGACATACTCGTAGGCGCCCTTTCCGAAGATGGTGTTGACGGCATCTTCCACTTCGGCTCTGGTCACGCGGTCCCCGGCATGGATCTTCAGCCGGGTCCGGATATACTTCGCATCCTTCTCCGAGACGCCCGCCACCTCGACGCTGTCGATGAGGACCGGCGTCCGTCCGATGTCTACGGCTTTCGGGCCGGCCAGCCGGAGCGTGTCCTTGCCCAGCCAGCGGCGGACGGCGTCCAGCTCCTCCTTCTTTTCCTCGGCGGCCTTGTATCCCCGGGTGATCATGGTGTCGATGGCCGTCGTGTTGAAGCTCATCATCCCGTAGCCGGTCAGGTTTGGCTTGATACGCACGTCCACATTCCGGATGTTGCGGGTGAAGGAGTCCTCGGCGAACATGTCGATGCCCCGCCAGAGGATGTCCGCGATGTTGTGGATCTCCGTATAGCCGGATTTCGCATCGGACAGGTCGATGCCGATGACGATGTCGGCCCCCATCTCCCGGGCGAGGTCCACCGGGAAGTTGTTGCGCATGCCGCCGTCCACCAGGACCATACCCTTGGTGCGGACCGGGGCGAAAAGGCCCGGGATGGACATCGTGGAGCGCATGGCCGTATTGAGGCTGCCGCTGTGCCAGACCTTGGCCTTGCCGGAGACGATGTCGGTCGCGACACAGGCGAACGGGACCGGATTCCGGAAGAAATCCGTGGAATCGGCATAGCCCGGGGTGAGGCTGGAAATCAGGTCCTGAACGTTCTGCCCGAAGATGAATCCGGACGGAAGGCTGCTCAGGAGGCTCTGGGTCGTCATCCAGCCCTGATCCTCATCCTCGGCGCTGAGATGCAGGCGGCCGTCCGCCTGGTTGTCGTATTGGACATCCTCGTCGAGCTGGTTCCTGTAATCCTTCACGCTGTAGTAGAACGGGAAGGAGAGGACGAATTTCTCCTTGTACCGCCGCCTGGAGTAGGGGATGTATTCCCAGTCCACCTTGTCGCTCATCGTCCGGTCCCAGTCCAGGTTCCGCATCAGCGAATCCAGGAATTCGGGCGTGTAGCCGATGGAATAGACGCCGCCGATAAGTCCGCCGATGGAGGTTCCGACGACCATGTCGATCGGGAACTTATACTGTTCCAGGTATTTGAGTGCACCCACGGTGGCTGCGCCCTTGGCACCGCCGCCGCTGAGTACCAGGGCTACGGTCGGGCGGTGTTTCCGGATCTGGTCCATGCGCGCCCGCATGGCGGCGACGGCCTGGGCGTCGGAGGGGTCCAAACCGAATCCGGCAGAGGATTTGTCCTGCGCTCCGGCAAGAAGCGGGATGAAAAGGCACAGAAGGAAGACTATTCTTTTCATACGCGGTTATTCGTGGTTATGCAGGCCGGCCAATAGGCCGCAGGCGGCGAGGATGTCCTCGCCCCGCGAGGCGCGGATGGTCGCTGTGACCCCGCCCCTGGTGAGGCGGTCGCGGAAGGCTTCCATGGCTTCCCGGGAACTGGTCCCATACGGGAAATCGGGGATCCGGTGGAAGCGGATGAGGTTCACCCGGCACTCCAGGCCTTTCAGGAGGTGCAGGAGGGCGTCCGCATGGCGCGGGGTGTCGTTATGGCCGGCGAACATGGTATATTCGAAGCTCACCCGGCGCTGGCCGGTGAAATCGTATTGCCGGATCAGTGCGATGACGTCCTGGATCGGGAAGGCCTTCTGCGCCGGCATGAGGGCGAGGCGCTCGTCCGGGAAGGGGTCGTGCAGGCTCACGGCCAGGTGACACTTGCACTCGTCCAGAAAGCGCTTCAGGGACGGGATGACGCCGATGGTGGACAGGGTGATGCGCTTGGGACTCCAGCCGTATCCCCAGGGGGCGGTGAGGATCTCGATGACCTTCTTCACTTCCTCCCAGTTGTCCAGGGGTTCGCCCATGCCCATGAAGACGGCGTTCGTCAGCTCCGCGGCCTCGTCGATGGCGAGGAACTGGGACAGGATGTCCGCTGCGGAAAGGTTCCCGTGGAAGCCCTGGCGCCCGGTCATGCAGAACTTGCAGCCCATCTTGCAACCCGCCTGCGAAGAGACGCAGAGCGTTTTCCGGTCTCCGTCCGGAATCATGACGGCTTCCACGGCATTGTCCGGATTCCCGTTCACCGGGAACAGGTATTTCTTGGTCCCGTCCGATGAGGCGGCGACGCCGAGGGGTTCCGCAACGCCCACTTCGTAGGCGTCGGCCAGTCTTTCCCGGCCTGCCTTGGAGAGGTTGGTCATGTCGGACAGGGAGCGGACACGCTTCCCGTAAATCCACTGGGCCAATTGGTTGCCCGTGAATCCCGGCAGGCCTGCCGCCAAGGCGATTTCCTTCAGTTGGGAGGGATTTTTCCCGAGGAGCTTTTCCATATTCATTGCAAAAATAACATTTTATTTTCATAACTTTGTAGGACCGCGGAACGATTGTTCCGGGAAACATATAACAAACAACATTATGGCTAAAGCAGTAGAAGAAAAAAGCGGTGCGGAAGTCAATGCCGCCAAACTGAAGGCATTGCAGGCGACGATCGACAAGATCGAGAAGGATTACGGGAAGGGTACCATCATGAAGCTGGGAGATCAGCCAGAATGGGATGCGGCGCAGGTGATCCCGAGCGGCTCCATCGCCCTGGACCATGCGCTGGGCATTGGGGGTTACCCCAAGGGCAGGATCATCGAGATCTACGGCCCTGAATCCAGCGGAAAAACCACCCTGGCGATCCACGCGATCGCCCAGGCCCAGAAAGCGGGCGGCATCGCCGCCATCATCGACGCGGAACACGCCTTTGACAGGACCTATGCGAAGGCCCTGGGCGTGGACCTCGAGACCCTCCTCATCTCCCAGCCGGACAATGGGGAACAGGCCCTCGAAATCGCGGACAACCTCATCCGGAGCGGTGCCATCGACATCGTGGTGATCGACTCCGTCGCGGCCCTGACCCCGAAGGCGGAGATCGAGGGCGAGATGGGCGAGAACAAGGTGGGCCTCCAGGCACGCCTGATGTCCCAAGCCCTCCGCAAGCTCACGGCAAACATTTCCAAGACGAACACCTGCTGCATTTTCATCAACCAGCTGCGTGAGAAGATCGGCATCATGTTCGGCAATCCCGAAACCACGACGGGCGGCAATGCCCTGAAGTTCTATGCCTCCGTGCGGCTGGACATCCGTCGCACCACCCAGATCAAGGACGGCGAAGAGGCCCTGGGCAACCACGTGAAGGTGAAGGTCGTGAAGAACAAGATGGCTCCGCCGTTCAAGAAAGCGGAATTCGACATCGTCTTCGGCGAGGGCATCTCCCACTCCAGCGAACTGGTGGACCTGGGCGTGGAACTGGGCATCATCCAGAAATCCGGCTCCTGGTTCAGCTACAACGACAGCAAGCTGGCTCAGGGACGGGAAGCCGCCAAGAAGCTCCTCCAGGACAATGTAGAGCTGGCCGACGAAATCGAGGCCCGTATCCGTGCGGCTATGCAAAACGTTCAGGACTAGTATCTTATGAAACGTGTACTTGCCTTTCTGACCCTCCTAGTGTCGCTCCTGGCCGTCAGTGCCTGCCATTACAACGTGAACCTTTCCGTTGCAGCGCATGCGGACCTGACCTATGCGAACGGCGACATCCTCCACACGGATATCGTCGAGTATGAGGGCTATCACCGGAACTCCTTTTCAAACGATGACTTGGAGCATATTTTCATCGACCTGACCCAGCATGCCAGCCCCGACTTTACGACGGCCATTCTCTATCTGTCGGTCTTTGATGAAATCAAGGGTGCTCCGCTCCGGGACGAAACGTACGGAGTCGTGTACAATTCCCACTCGGGCCATTACGACTTTGCGGACATGGACATCCGGTACTGACGCAAGGCAGGCGAGCAGACAGCGAAAAGGGGTGACCGCATCGGCCACCCCTTTTCTGTCATTCTGAACACCGAAGGGTGAGGGATCTACCGGCAGGCCTCCCAGAGGACCGTCCTCGTCAAGGCCGGGTCGTTGGTGGTGATCTGGTCCACGCCCAGGTCGCGCATGGCTTCGAGGTCGGTGCGGTTGTCTACGGTCCATACATTGACGCTCATCCCGAGCTCATGCGCTTCCCGGACCCATTCCGGATGCTTGTAGAAAACGGAATAGTGATAGTCGATGCCGTTGATCCCTTCCCTGTGCAGGTCGGCGGGAGCGATGTCACCGCTGAGGTACTGGACGGTGAATCCTTTCGCTTTCCGGGCGAGTTCCCGGCAGATGTGGTGACTGAAGGAGATGAAGGCGATCCGGTCGGGATCGTACATCCTGTGGGCCCTGAGGGCCTTCAGGCAGCCGTCCACGAGGGCATTTTCCTGCTCGGGGGTGTCATGGGGCTTGAGTTCCAGGACCAGGACGCAGTCCGGGGACTTGTCGCCCTGGGCGAGATATTCGTCCAGGGTGGGAATCGTTTCCCCGTTCGCCAGTGTGATGGCGCGGACGGTCTCCAGGGGACTTTTCTCAATGTCGATTCCTTTGGCCGTCCGGTCATGATTCACGGCGACGACGCCGTCGGAGGTCAGATGCAGGTCGAACTCGCTGCCCCAGCAGCCGAATTCCTGCGCCTTCGCAAGGGAGGCGATGGAGTTCTCCGCATTACCCTTCCACCAGCCGCGGTGGGCGACGATGCCTGTCCGGGGAACGCGCTTTTCCAGGTAGGCCTTCACGTCGTTCCAGTCATAATAGGGGCCCTGGACGGGCTTGAGGGCCGGAATGGAGGATTCCCGTTCATTGTGGAGGAACTTGACGAGGATCCGGTCGGATTTCCGGCTCCGGTAGAAGATCATCTGCAGGTTGGCGGCAAAGGGACAGTTCCAGGAAGGGAGCCAGTTCGCGGCCGCTTCGTCGGCGGACAGCCTGTCGCTCACGCCTTCCAGGCCCAGGTAGCACACCAGCCCCAGGAACGGCCAGTCATGGCCGAACGTGAGGTCCGCCGCCCGCTGCACCTTCCCGGTGATGACATCGTCCGCCTGGCGGACCAGGACGTCCGCGAGCTGCTTGGCGCGGGGAAGCCGCAGTTCGCCGTTGAGTTCCGAGTTGCACTGGTTGAGGTAGGCGGAGAGGAAGTTTTCCTCATGGAACCGGACTACGTTTTCAAAAGGCAGGTAGCGGAACAGGTTGTCGTCGATGTCAAAGGCCTCGGCCACCTTGGCGGTGGCGTAGATGGCCGCCTGGAAACGCTCCAGGTCCGGAATGAGTTTCCGTCCGGCCGCCGGATCCGTGAAGAGGTTCCGGAGGACGGTTACCGTATCCAGGGCCGGGGCGTTCTTCCGCCGCTCGGCCATCACCTTCCGGGTCCTGTCGCTGATGGTTTCGTTCTCGCTCCGGGAAATATACTCCATGTAGGTCTCGCCCGTGTCCAGGTCCAAGTCCAGGTCGGGCTGGATGGCGGCGAGGGAGGCCGTGAAACCGTTCATGGACACGATACAGCGGGGGACCGTGCTGGAAACGGCCCGGATGTGCTTGCAGCCGTCTTGGAACACTTGCGGATAGCGGTGATACATCCGCTCGGCGAGGGCGGCATGTTCCCGGACGCCGCGCGGGGTGAGCCGGCCGTCCATCCCGTTGTAGGACTCGAAGATGAAGGCGGCCTCGTGCATCAGCGAATCCCCGGCCGGGGTGAGGATGCCCTCGTCGGCGCCCTTCGCCAGGATATCCCGCACGAAGGTGTACTGGAATCCGCCCCATTCCGAGCGGGAACCATGCCGGCCGTAATGGCTGATGTAGAAGGGTTTGTAACCCTTGGGAGCCGGCGTGTCATGCAGCGGAAGGAATTCGTAGGAATGCGTGTTGAACGCCGCCCGGCGGGGGTTCTCCCGGAGGAACTGCACCACCGGCGTGTCCGGCTGGGCGAAGGCCGAGGCGGCGAGCAGGGCCGAGGCGGCAAGGATCAGGAATCTTTTCATGCGTTTTCAGTGTTTTCCCAAATGTAGTGATTATCGCGGGGGATTGCAAAAGTTTTTATTAACTTTGCGCATTCTTAAAAGATATCGAAACACTATGGTAAAAGTTGACGTCAAAGGTTGCTGCGGCTTCGTGGACGAGGCCAAGTACCAGGAGTATGTGGGCAAGGCCCTCGCTGCATTCGACACGCTCGTCGCCGGAAACGGTGCCGGCAATGATTTCCTCGGTTGGAAGCACCTGCCTTCCGAAACGCCGGAAAGCCTCATTGCGGACTGCGAGGCGGTGCGTGACTGCTGGAAGGGCAAGGGTGTGGACCTGGTGATCGCCATCGGCATCGGCGGCAGCTACCTCGGTGCCAAATGCGCCGTGGAGGCCCTGAGCCACAATTTCGCGAAGCAGCTTTCCAGGAAGGACGCCCCCGAGGTCGTCTTCGCCGGCAACAACCTCTCCGAGGAGTACCTGGCCGAGCTCATGGACCTCGCTGCCGAGCGCAACGTCGCCTGCATCGTCATCTCCAAGTCCGGCACCACCACGGAGCCGGCCGTTGCCTTCCGCATCGTCAAGCAGTATATTGAAGATACTTACGGAAAGAAAGAGGCCGCCGAGCGCATCGTCGCCATCACCGACGCGAAGAAGGGCGCCCTCAAGACCCTCTCCACCCAGGAAGGATACAAGACCTTCATCGTCCCGGACAACGTGGGCGGCCGTTTCTCCGTCCTCACCCCGGTGGGCATCCTCCCGATCGTCGTGGGCGGTTTCGACATCCGCGCCATCCTCGCCGGTGCCCTGGAGGCCGAAAAGGTCCTTTCCGTGAAGTCCTCGGAGAATCCGGCCGTCGTCTATGCCGCGATGCGCAACCTCCTCTATAGGGAGTACGGCAAGAAGGTCGAAATCCTCGTCAATTACAATCCCAAGTTCACCTATCTTGCCGAGTGGTGGAAGCAGCTCTAC
>DETL01000033.1:51510-51866 GCA_002361625.1 Bacteroidales bacterium UBA3289
GACCTGCACTCCATGGGCCAGTTCATCCAGGAAGGCGACCGCGTGATGTTTGAGACCGTCGTGCACGTGGAGAAGTCCACCCGCAGCGTGGTCATCGGCTCTGACGAGCAGAATCTGGACCAGCTCAACTACCTTGCCGGCAAGCATGTCGAGCACTGCAACCACATGGCCGAACTCGGCACCGTCATCGCCCACGAGGACGGCGGCGTGCCGCAGATGCAGGTGTCCGTGGAGAAGGTCGATGCCTTCAACCTGGGCTCCCTGTTCTACTTCTTCGAATTCGCCTGCGGCGTGAGCGCCTACACCCTGGGCGTGAACCCGTTCAACCAGCCTGGCGTGGAGGCCTACAAGAAGAA
>DETL01000033.1:51912-86374 GCA_002361625.1 Bacteroidales bacterium UBA3289
TACAAGAAGAACATGTTCGCCCTCCTCGAGAAACCCGGTTACGAAGAGGCGACGAAGGCCATCAAGGCCCGCCTGTAGGGATTTCGTCGAAAGAAACGGGCCGCCGGTCTAAAACCGGAACCGCCCCCTTGCATATTGCGGTACTTTTGCACTCGGAAACGAAAACAAAAGTACCGCATATGTTTATGAAAAGATTCACACTCCTTCTGACCGTCCTTCTCGCCGGGCTTGCTGCCTCCGCGCAGGAAATCCGCACCGTCAAAGGTGTCGCCCTCGATTCCCTGACCCGCCAGGGCGAACCCGCCGCCATCCTGCAGTTCTTCAAGGCCGATGACGCCTCCAAGCCCGTCGCCTTTACGACCACGGCCGAGGACGGCTCTTTCTCCCATACCTTTACCGTCAAGGGCGACTACTATCTGCTCTTCGACAACATGGGCCGGAAACAGGTGCGCCGGAATTTCACCATCAACGGCCACGAGGTCATCGACCTGGGCGAAATCCTTGTCCAGGATGCCGCCGAAGTCCTGAAAGCCGGCACCGTCACCGCCCAGCGGCCGCTGGTGAAGATGGAGGTGGACAGGATGACCTATAATGTGGAGGACGACGTGGACTCCAAGACCTCCACCGTCCTGGACATGCTCCGGAAGGTGCCCATGGTCTCCGTGGACGGCCAGGACAACATCTCCGTCAACGGCTCCTCCTCCTTCGTCGTCTATGTCGATGGAAAACCCAACCAGATGCTCTCCCAGAACGCTTCCACCGTCTTCAAGATGATGCCGGCGAGTGCCGTGAAGAACATCGAGGTCGTGACCAATCCGGGCGTCCGGTACGACGCCGAGGGTGTGGGCGGCGTCCTGAACATCACGACCAACCGGGAGGTGACCGGCGGACAGAACGTGACCGACGGCTTCTACGGCACCCTCCGCGGTATGGCCTCCACCCGCGGTTACGGCGGCGGCCTGTACGGCAGCATGCAGAAAGGAAAATTCGCCCTGAGCGTGAACCTCAATGCGATGGATAACCGGAATCCCGGCGCCACCACCGATGTGGAGCGTATCCAGGAGGGAGGTATGACCACCAAGACCCACAGCAAGACCGACATGCACATGCCCATGGTGATGGGCACGGTCAATGCCAGCTATGAGATCGACTCCCTGAACCTGGTCTCCGCCACGGCCGGCCTGATGCGCTTCGGCATGTCCTCCACCGGCACTTCTTCCACGGAAATGTCCATGCCCGGCTACTCCTTCTTCTACGACGGCACGACGTACTCCGAAAATACCCGCAACAACATCAGCGCCGGGGCCGACTACCAGCACCTCTGGGCCGATGCGCCGGGCCGGAACTTCACCCTGTCCTATCAGTTCAACGGCAGCCCGTCTGTCGTGAACACCCGCAATACCTTCGGCGGGGCCTCGGCCGAGGGCTTCGACCTCACCGACCGCCGGACCGACGGCCTGCAGAACTCCCTGAGCCACACGGTCCAGGCCGATTTCACGACTCCCGTCGGCGAAGGCCGGACCATCAATACCGGTGCGAAGTATATCTTCCGGCACAATTCCTCCGACCAGACGGCCTATCTGTGGGACGGAAGCGATTTCGTCCACAACGCTCTTGGCGACCTGACCTATGACTTCTACAACCGCATCGGCGCAGTCTATACGGAGTATTCGGGAACTTTCGGCCAGTTCGGTATCAAGGGGGGCGTCCGCTATGAACATACCTGGCAGTCCTACGACTCTTCCGCCCAGCAGCAGCCGTTCAGCGTGAATTACGGCAGCCTGGTCCCGAGTGCCAGCATCCAGTGGAGCCCCGCCATGACCCAGAACATCGGCTTGAGCTACAACCTGCGCATCTCCCGTCCGGGCATTTCCTACCTGAACCCCTACGTGGACACTTCCGACCCGACGGCCCTCAGTTACGGAAATACGGACCTCGACGTGGAGAAGGGACACAACATCAACCTGGTTTACAACTACTTCACCAACGGCGTGATGGTCAATGCCACCCTGCGCCACAGCTACACTGGCAACGGCATCTCCCCGTACAGCTTCTATGACGAGGACAATCTCCTGAACACCACCTACGGCAACATCGTCCAAAGCCGGAACACCGGCCTGAACGCCTATGCGATGATCACCCCCTGGCCCAAGACCCGGATTATGGTCAACGGCGGTGTCAGTTACAGCGACATCCGGTCCGAAATCCTGGACCAGCGGAACTGGGGCTGGAACTACAATGCGATGATCGGCCTCCAGCAGACGATGTTCTGTGACCTCCGTCTGAGCGCCAACTTCATCAAGGCCGGCCGCAGCGTCTCCCTCCAGGGATGGAACAGCGGCATGTCCATGGGCATGCTGGGCCTGACGAAGACCTTCTTCGACGACCGCCTGAGCATTTCCGTGAACGGGGTTACCCACCTCACCAAGGGCAAGGACCTGACCATCCAGTCCTTCTCTGCGGGCAAGGGCTTCACGATGAATTCGCTGACGACCGTTCCGATGCGCCAGGTCCTCTTCCAGGTGAGCTGGACCTTCGGCAAGCAGGGCAACTACTCCGCCAAGCGCACCCGCCGCACCATCCAGAACGAGGAGCAGCTCAACAGCACCACTACCGCCGAAAGCATGGGTTCCATGATGCAGATGCAATAATTTCACTATCTTTGCCCTATGCAAACCCGCATCCGCAAGAACCTCATCATCAATACCACCCAGCTCCTGGTCTGGGTGGGTGTTTTCATCATTCCTTCGCTTGTCACATGGACGATGACCGGCCATTCGGAGCAGGCGCTCAAGGTCCTGGGCGTGTCTTTCCACATCCTGTTCCCCTTCCTTCTACTCTATGGGATGAACTACTATCTGCTGGTTCCGAAGTTCCTGCAAGGGCGGCGCCCGGGCTGGTTCTATCTGGCGAATGCCGTCCTGATCGTCGGGATGAATCTCTACCGCTTCATCCCGCGTCCCGGCTTCGAATTTCCAAAGGAAGTCGTGGAACAGTTCGGAGCAAGCGGTGTGTGGGCGATGTACGTGGGCGGTGTCCTGTTCGCGCTGTTCGGACAGGTCCTTATCATCCTCCTGGCCGTGGGGATCCGCCAGATCATGCGGAACAACGAGATCGAGGTCCAGATGGAGGAGGAGCGGCGGAAGACGGCCGAGGCGGAACTGACCTGGCTCAAGCACCAGCTCAACCCGCATTTCCTGTTCAATACCTTGAACAATATCTCGTCCCTCACGCAGATCGATCCGGACCGGGCGCAGGAAAGCATCGGCCAGCTCAGCGACCTGCTCCGGTATGCCCTGTATGACAGTGAGTCGGAGAAGGTGCAGCTTTCCTCCGAACTGGAATTCATGGACAATTACATCGACCTGATGGCCCTTCGGTGCAACGACCTGACGACGGTGGAGAAGCGGCTGGAGACGCCGACGAGGCCCGTCGAGATCGCTCCGCTCCTGTTCATCTCCTTGATAGAGAATGCCTTTAAACACGGAGTGAATGCCCGCTATCCTTCCTTTGTGCGGGTGTCGATGGGTATGAAAGGGGATACGCTCGTGTTCACCTGCGACAATTCCCGGTTCGAGAAGCAGGGAACCGACCGGATCGGCTCCGGCATCGGCCTGGAGAACATGAAACGGCGCCTGGAACTGCTGTATCCCGGCAGATATACGTATGAGCAGACGGCATCCGACGATGCCTACCATGTGAAAGTAACCCTGCAAGGCCTATGAATCCGCTCCGATGCTTCGTCGTGGACGATGAACCGCTGGCGGTGAAGATGCTCGAAAACTTCATCGACCGCACTCCTTTCCTGGAACTCTCCGCTTCCTTTACGGATCCGGTCCTCGCCCTGTCCGAAATCCGCACCCAGGCCCCGCAGCTGGTCTTCCTGGATATCCAGATGCCGGACCTGAGCGGGATGGAACTGTCCCGGATGGTGCCTTCCGACACGCGGATCATCTTTACGACGGCCTTCAAGCAGTATGCCTTCGAAAGCTATGAGGTGAGTGCCCTGGATTTCCTGTTGAAGCCCATCCGGTACCAGAAGTTCCTCGAGGCCGCCGAGAAAGCCCGGGAGTGGTTCGCGATGAAGGAAGCCGCGGCTGCGAAGCCGGAGGAAATGACCGCCGCCTTCTTCAAGGTGGACGGCTCGCTCCGGAAAGTGGAACTGGCCGACATCCTGTTCGTGGAGGGGATGAAGGATTATGTGATGGTTTATCTCGCTTCGCAAAAGCAGCCGCTGGTTACGCACCTGACGATGAAAGCGATGGAGGAGATGCTGCCGGCCGGCCGCTTCATGCGCATCCACCGCTCGTTCATCGTCGCCCTGGACAAGGTGGATTCCGTGAGCGCGACGGGCGATGTGAAGGTAGGGGAGCGTCTCCTGCATGTTTCTGATGCATATCGGGTAGTATTTGATACATATTTGAAAGAACATTCGATGGCGCGGTGACGTTTTTTGCGTGTATATTCTTTCCTGCCGACGACGAAGATGGGTTGCAGGGAACGGAATCGAAAAGTTTTCAATTGTCTTTTATACGACGAATTCAATTATTTTCGTATCTTGTCTGCAAATCAAAGACTTGACGACAATGAAACGAACTCATTCCCCTCTAGGTTCCCTGCGTACAGGATTTCTCCTGTTCTTGCTCCTGCCGCTATCCATTACCGCGTTCGCCCAGACAGAGGTATCCTACCGCCGGGGCGCGACGCAGCTGGAGGACATCCTTCCTCCCTCTCCGGAGGCGGCCTCGCGGGTGAAGTATGCGGACGTGCCGTTCACGCACAGCATGGGTGCTGCGGAGTACAGCGTACCGATCTACGAGATGAAGGGGCGCCGGCTTACGATTCCCATCAGTCTTGACTACTGCAGCAACGGGATCAAGCTGGACGAGATCGCGGGGGTGGCCGGGCTCGGATGGACGCTCAACGCCGGCGGGTGCATCACGCGGGATGTGGTCTACATGCCGGACGAGTTCACGGACGGGACGTTCGCCTATACGTGGCCCGATGCGGCCCTGCAGTCACAGCTGGCCTCCCGGGTATCCAACAATGCGACGCTGGCGTTCCTCCGGGACGTGGCGTGGAACCGGATCGACACCAATGCCGACCGCTACAGCTACAGCGTCCTGGGCCTGAAAGGGCAGTTCATCATCGATCCTGACGGGAACGTGATCCAGCTCCAGGGTGACGGCGTGGAGATATCCTATGCCACGGTCATCGTCAACAACAAGGAGGAGAAGACCTTCACGATCCTGGGCCCCGACGGGACCGTGTACACGTTCGGCTGTCGAGAGACGGGGACGCGCAAGGACCAGTACCGGGAGCCGACCTACAGCACCGGGCAGCAGGTGGACTGGAGCGCCACCACGGCGTGGTACCTTACGCAGGTGACGAGCCGTGACGGGACGGAGTCGGCCACCTTCACCTACTCCGACGGCGGGACATGGGACCGCAGCACGCGGTCGGTGGTCAAGACGGTCACGGCCTCCCCGAGCACGAGCACCAGCGGGTATGACGAGAGCTACGCCTACTCGGCCGAGACGGTCGAGTCCTCCCATGCGACCAAGATCCTCACCGGCATCACCCTTTCCGGTTTCACCGCCTCGTTCGATTACGCCTCCGTTTCTTCCCACACCCTCCATTCGGTGACGTCCGGGAGCGACGCGGCGAACTATCCGCAACGTCTGACAAAGATCACGGTGACGAACGCCTCGGGGACACAGCTTGTCCGGGCTGAGACAGCCACGGCCCGTCATGCATACGACGGACGCATCGTCCTGAACGGGGTGACCCTCTACCGGTCCGGGACGCTGGACGACCGCTGGACCTTCACATACGATGCCACCACCCATACGGTATCCCGCTATTCGCAGGACTGGTTCGGTTATTTCAACGGGGAGAACGGGGACTGGATGCACCATTACCCCCTGCTTACCGGAGCGGGCCGGATGGACCTGTGCCCCTATCTCCTATCCACCACGTATGGGAACTACACCGTAGGACTCAGCTACGGTGCCCCGAAGGCCTTGGAGGCCAGTTACATGATGCTCACGGAGGCGAACCACGACGGGGCCCGCACCGGATGGACATACGAGGGCGCCCTGACCGGGGGAAGCCTGTCGGTCGGGGGGACGACGGTCCCGGTGAGCGTGGGCGTCCGGGTGAAGGAGATCCGGGTCCGCGACGGCTCCACCCTGAGCCGCGTCCGCACTTTCACATACGGGAACCCCTCGTCCACGGCCGCGACGGTCCCCCTCCCGGAGATGTACCTGCGCACCTCGGCCCAGATGGTGCTGCAGGACGGTGTCCTCCCCACGACAAGCACGGCATGGACCTTCACGCTCCACGAGAGTCCAGTCACGGACGGGCAGGCTCTCATGTCAGCCAGGACGTGGTACGGCTCCGTCACCGAGGACGTATCCCCGAACGGAACCTCCACCGGGAACAGGACGGTGTACACCTACGACACGGCTCCAGTCCACAACACGATGTACAACACGCTGGCCCGTTTCCCCTCCACGTGGCAGGGGACGTATTCCGGGGCTTCCCTCGGCATCGCCCCTTTCTCGGGGGTCGAGTCCGAGTACTGCTATGACGGGGCGAGCGAGTCCCCCCGCCTGGTCAGGAAGGAGACCTACCGCCGCAGCCCTTCCACAGGTTCGCCGGAACTAGTGGAAAAGGAGGAGACGACCTATGCGTCCTTCAGTTCCTCCTCTCAGTTGACGGGCTACAAGGCCGTGCGGGCGATGCAGCGGCTCGAGGAGGGGCCTGTCTATGACCAGGACTTCCAGCACTATCCCCTCTATAGCCAGCGCCGTCTCGGGTCGGCACCCTCATCCGTGACGCGGATCGGCTACCACCCCTCCGGGAACGACACCCTCCGCACTGTCTATGGGGCGACCCGTCCCTCGTTCAGCCATCCCGTCCGCAACACCAGCGTGACGGTGACCACCTCCGACGCCGTCCGGTCCGTCTTCCTGACCTATCCGGACACCTGGTCCGGCGACGCCCCCGCCTGGACAGCTTCCCTCACCTCGGCCCATGCCCTGGCCGAGCCCGTGAGACGGAGTTACCATGTATCCATCCCGCCCGTGATCCCGCCGGAGGATCCGGGCGCATACAGTGTCGTGACGGAGTACGGCACCTACAGCGGCAGGCTCATGCCCTCCGCCACCGTCGAGTACGTCAGCGGGGTCGAGTCGTGGCGGGAGGACATCCTTCAGCGGGACGTGCTGGGCAACCCCGCATCCATCAAGGAGAAGGGGCGTCCCGTGACCTCGGTCGTGTGGGGCTACAACGGGCTGTACCCGGTGGCGGTTGCCGAAGGTGTGTCCTACGCGTCCGTCGTGACGGCCCTGGGCGGCCAGAGCTATGTCAACACGCTGACCCAGGCGTCCGCCCCGTCCACCTCCCAGCAGGCGAAGCTGAACAGCCTCCGGACGGCGTCGCAGACGTCCTCCGCCCACGTGACCACCCTGACCCACGCTCCGGGCGTCGGGGTACTATCCCGGACGGACGCCGCCGGCATCCGGACGTCCTACACCTACGACCACGGCGGACGGCTCGCATCCGTCGTGAACACCCAGGGGCAGACGACCGACGAGTACACGTACAGCCTCCTGAACGGCGGCAACAACCGCCTCAGCGCCACACACTATACTTACACGAGCACCGGCAAGGGGGACTCCTACCGTGACCTCACCTGGTGGAACACCCTGGGGCTGAAGCTGGAGGAGGTCGCCGTGGGGGCGTCGGGCACCGGCGATGCGGACCTCGTGACCGCCTATGAGTCGGATTACATGCTCCATGACGATGTCCATACGTGGCTGCCGTATCCCGCGTCGGGGACGGCGGGCTCGTTCCGCAGCGGGGCGGCTGCGGCCTCCGCGTCCTACCATGGCAGCGCTTCCGCCTACCACGGCCGGACGTACGAGCAGTCCTCCCGTGACCGCGTCCTCCAGACCACGCTTCCGGGATATGCGTCCCATCCGGACGAGGCATACACGGACGTCGTCTCGGGGTTCCCGGTACTCGTGTGGCGGAACGCCGCGGTGGCGAGTGCCGGGACCTACTCCGCGGGATCCCTCGCGGCGGAGGTGGCGGAGGATGCGGACGGCCGTGTCGGCTACAGCGTGAAGGACCACCACGGGCGCCTGCTCGCCACCAAGCGTGAAGGTGCAGGCAGCGGCTGGGGCGCAGCCACGCGGTATGTCTATGACGGGCATGACCGGCTCGCCGCCGTCATCGGCGCGGGGATCCCGGTGACAGATACGCTGTCCATGTGGCGCTACGGGTATGACAATCTCGGCAGGCTGCGGTCGAAGGGCGTCCCGGGCAGCGTCAGGGAGTACTACACCTACGACAACGAGGACCGGGTCGTCACCGTCACGAGGGGGGCCGAGGTGACATCCATCAGTTACGACTCCTTCGGCCGCGTCACTTCGAAATCCATCAAGGTAGGGAGCGGCAGCGCGGTGCAGGTGGAAGCGCACCAGTACGACAGCTATTCATCTGCGGCGTCCACGCTCATCGGCGGCAGTTCCTACACCTCCGGGCCGAAGAAGGGCCTGGAGACCTGGTCGTCCTATGCCGTCACGGACGGTCAGGGAGGGTTCTCCGGCACGGCCACCACGGCCTACGCCTACGACGCCCTCGGGCGCCTGACGAGGAGCGTGACCCAGTACGCAGACGGACACAGGAACACCACAGTCATCTCCTACGACTTCGCCGGCAACCCGACGTCCACGGTCGTGACCGGGGTGCGCCCCGGAGGCTCGACGACGGACGTCCTCTCCGTCACGACCACTTACGACACGAGGGAGCGACCAGACAGTACGGTCTCCGTCCTGACCATCGGCGGCGTGGAGAAGGCGCGCAACACGACGACATACTCCTACGATGCGCTCGGACGCCAGTCGGTAGTGTCGTCGGGTCCGACCTCTTCCGCCGGTCTTCTGGAGTCGCAGTACGCCTATACCCTCCAGCAGTGGACGTCGTCCTTGACCACGGTGCTGGGCGGCAGGACGGTCTTCTCCGAGACGCTCGGCTACGATTCGCCGTCCAACTCGCTCGGAGGGCCGTCATACACCGGGCTTATCACCCGCAAGGGAGAGACGTGGTCGATTCCCACCGGACCGTCTCCTTCCCAGAGCCAGTCCGTGTCCAGGACGGAGGACTATGTCTATGACTATGCCGCGAGGCTTTCTGGTTGGGATGACTCCTCAAACGGAGAGAACATCTCCTACGACGCCCGGGGCAACATCACCCAAAGGGTTCCGAGACACGGCTCCGGGGGGACTGTCACCCAGACCTACACGGGCGACCGGCTCGCCACGCGGAAGGTGGGAACCGCGGCAGCGGTCTCCTTCGCCCACGACTCCTTCGCGAGGATGACCACCGACGCCGAGGCGGGGCTTGCCATCACCTACAATGTCTTCGACCTGCCGGAACAACTCTCACAGGGGACCACGCTGAAGGCGAAGTACACCTACATGGCCGACGGTACGAAGGTCTCGGCACTGGACTCCTCCGGAGCCGGGCTGGTGTACCGCGGGCCATTTACCTACCGCCGCAGCTCCGGCGGGACGCTCGCGTTCGAGAGCGCGCCGTTCGACCGCGGCCGCCTCACCGAGGCCGGCGCCCGCTACCACGTTACAGACCACCTGGGCAGCGTGAGGGCGGTCATCGACGGCAATGCATCGACCACCACCTACCCCCTGGCCGGGTTCTACTCGGTCGACGACTTCGCCCCGTTCGGCGTCAAGTCCGCCTCGAGCGCCTCGTCGTACCTCAACCTTGCCTCCACCGGCTCGACGGTCTCCCTCCGCGATGGTTTCACCGGCCAGGAGGACCAGGGACCGGACTTCGGCGTCGGCTACTCCGACTTCGGTGCAAGGCAGTACAGTCCGACTCTCTCCCGCTGGCTTGTGCCGGATCCGATGGGGGAGAAGTATTATGATGTTAGTCCGTATGCGTATTGCGCTGGGAATCCGGTGAATCGTGTTGACATAAAAGGTAAAGCAGACTTTTGGCTTAATGGACAAATAATTGGTGATGACGGGGTTCATGACCAACGGGCTCTGGTCATTAGAACAGAAGCTCTCACAAAAAAAGAAATTAAAGAAACAACGGGATTCATTAAGGCCAATTCTGGTAGTATGGAAGCGTTTAAAGATAATGACATAGCTTATAGGAATTCAATAGAGATAGAGTCATCTGTTAGCAATCGCCAAGCAATGGTAACGGAAATTAGTAAAGATAACGGGAAAGGAGGAACGGATGACTCAAATAACAGAGAATATGGAGGTTCAATACAAAATGGTCGTATTGTGTTAGCTGAGCCAGGCCCCATTGCAAATCCTAAAACAGATGCAATCGCAAGCATTGATTTACCAACTGGAGTATCTACATTTCATAGTCATCCAAGCGGAACAATTGTTGAGTATCCTCCGGCAAATACCATTGGAGGCTCAACGACGACATACTCTTTCATCCAACAACCATCAGGTATAGATATAAGCAATGCAGGGACAAATACACATTATGTTTTTGGTCGAAGCAGTGGCAATGTTTATATTTACACGTCAGAAGGTGTACAAGCTATTATTCCAATGAAGTATTTTGTAACGCCAAAAGATAAAAGATAATGAAAATAACGGTTGCTGTCATAAGCTTAATGTGTATTTGTTGTCTTTCAAACGCACAAGAGAACAATCAAATGAATAAAATGATAAACGAAAGTTTATCGTTATATATTAATTGGAAATCAGACATTACAAATGAATCTGTCAGGGACAGAGAAAACAGTATCCCATACATTTGTTTGGATAATTACCCCGCTACCTTTTCTGTATTAGATGAAGTGTTGAAAAAGAAGGTAAAACTTATGAGCTTGTATAATCTATCAGGACAACGGGAGCTACAAAGAAATATAGAATACGATTTTATATTTCCCGAGGTGTTTTTAGATAACAATCAAATACGGATTACTATTTTTGGAAAAAAAGTATCCATTTCTCGCAGAAAGCAATTACACATTTGGGCTGTTGAGCGGGGTGTGTTTACTTACGTGTACTCCTGCAATAGACAAGAATGGAAACTAATGGATACAGTATTTGAGGGTATCTGAAATACTATGACTCTTGATATTCACAAACTACAAAGGTTGAAGAATACGTTGATTCTGCCCCTTCAAATGATTACTGAGCTTGACGGCAGGACGGTCTTCTCCGAGACACTCGGCTACGACTCGCCGTCCAACTCGCTTTGTGGACCGTCATACACCGGCCTTATCACCAGGAAAGGAGAGACGTGGACAATACCTACCGGCCCGTCACCTTCACAGATCCAGCAGGTGTCCAGGACTGAGGACTATGCCTACGACTATGCCGCGAGGCTGTCCGGATGGGATGATGCCTCAAATGGGGAGAACATCTCCTATGACGCCCGGGGCAACATCACCTCGCGCAGTCCGCGATACGGTTCCAGTGTTACAATTACCCTGACCTACACAGGCGACCGTCTCGCGACGCGGAAGGTGGGAACAGGCACCGCGGTCTCCTTCGCCCACGACTCGTTCGCGAGGATGACCACCGACGCCGAGTCGGGGCTGTCCATCACGTACAATGCTTTCGACCTGCCGGAGACAATATCTTCTGGCAATAACTTACAAGCAAAGTACACTTACCTTGCCGACGGCACGAAGGTCTCGGCGCTGGACGCATCCGGAGCCGGGCTGGTGTACCGCGGGCCATTTACCTACCGCCGCAGCTCCGGCGGGACGCTCGCGTTCGAGAGCGCCCCGTTCGACCGCGGCCGCCTCACCGAGGCCGGCGTCCGCTACCACGTCACCGACCACCTGGGCAGCGTGAGGGCGGTCATCCATGGAAATGCATCGACGACCACCTATCCGCTGACCGGGTTCTACTCCGTCAATGACTTCGCCCCGTTCGGGATAAAGTCCGCCTCGAGCGCCTCATCGTACCTCAGCCTGGCCTCCACTGGTTCGACGGTCTCCCTGCGCGACGGGTTCACGGGCCAGGAGGACCAGGGACCGGACTTCGGCGTAAGCTATTCCGACTTCGGCGCGAGGCAATATAGCCCGGTCCTTTCGCGGTGGCTCGTACCGGATCCGCTGGGGGAGAAGTATTATGATGTAAGTCCGTATGCGTATTGTGCGGGGGATCCGGTGAATTTGGTGGATCCTGGCGGACTATCAATTCGTGCATTGGGAATAAACGCAATAGATACCTTTCTAAATATGCTTTCAGATGAAGAGTTGCAGTACATTTCCTTTGATAGTAACGGTGTTTTGAATAATGATCTCATTGCTTCATATTCGGGTAATTCGATACTACTGAATACAATTAAATCGCTTTCTTCAAGTAGTGTACTTTACGACTTCATGATTTCTGACAATGACGGTGAAGAAGAGTTTTACGATATAGATAATAGAACGAACCCGGGTAGTTACTATTATGGCGTAACACGCTATCCCGGTGCAAGGAACAAGCCCTCTATAGATAGCGATGTTCATGTTTTCACCGCGAGCTTTTTAGACGGACGAAAAAAAGCAGAAAATCTTGGGCATGAGTTGCTTGGGCATGGTTTTTTTTACGAGTTATCGACAAAAGATCCATCAATAAAGCCTACACATGTATATAAGATCATTAGTGGACCAGAAGAACTGGATGAAGAAACAGGTTTAATGTTGTCTCCTGCCATAAGAGTTTCAGATATGAATGCGCCTATTGAGAAATGGATTAAACAGATAGAGGAGACTATTCGCGATAATTTCGATAGGAGGGTAAACAGATGATGAGTGTTTTTCTAACGATTGCCCTTGTTTTGCAAGGGATGTTTCACAACGGAGGTTGGGTGGAGATTAGCCTGCAAAACAAGGAAGAAGATAAAGTATTGTTTTGTATTCCCCGTCGCTACTACGAAAGCCATACAGATACTCATGGCCATGGAACTATGATAGGCTATGATTTAGTCGGTTCGGAGACACATATTGTATATTCACGTGCTATTAATGCAGAACTGGAGATAGAGAGTTGGACCGTCAACCGGGAGACTATTGCGGATTCAAAGATTGTAAGGAAAGGCATTCGGGAGGGGATGTATTGGAGATCTGATGCATTCATTAAAGATTCTGGAGAAATCGTATTTACATTATTCGGGTACGGTAAAGACTCCTTAGAAATAAACCATATACTGGATTCTGCGCATATTGACAAAGCAAATGAGCAAGCTTATTGGGAAGATTCTTGTGAGAAACATCGGTTCTTAAAAAAGCCGATTCTTAGACTACATGATAAAGAGAGTGTAGTACATCCCGTGAATCAAACCCCTATAGATGCTGCAGAAAGTCGCTAATTTATTCCGAGAGAGTAAAGTAGAGTATCAAGCTATACTTGGGAAAGCCGCGCGTGACCCCAGTTCCGCTGGCGTATGACCCCTTGCGTTGAAAATAAAATGACCCCTGCCGGAGTGATCCCATCTTAAACTGACCCCTCGTGTCACGATGAAAAGAGAACAAAGTGTCCTTTGCGTCGGTATTTCCAATACATGTCAAGATAGAGACTGATCGTCCCGCCGTCGAGGACTTTCTCCCGGATCCGGACGGGTTCCTTCACTTTGATTTCCTTTTTCGTTTTTGCCATTTCCTAATCGTTTTTTTGTATCGTTTCTGATGTTAATATGTTGTTTATCAAGTAGTTAAATAGCCGCCGCAAACATAAATACAAACGGGACAAAAACGAGACAGAATTGGCAAAAATGAATGAAAAAATCCGATATTGCAGCAATCATAGAAAACCCGGTGATACTCACCTAACGTGCTGATGCTTCTAATATTACATCGCCCACTTGGCGTATCGTTTCCGATTGTTTTCCTCGCTACAAGAAATTTGCGTATCTTTGTAAGACGCAAACAACTGACAGCCATGAGAAAATTCACCCTTCTGATTTGTGCGCTGGCCGCTTTCGCCGCCTGCAAGTCTCCGAAGCCCGTTTCCTATCAGGACAAGACCCTCCCGCCCGAAGTGCGGGCGGCGGACCTGCTGTCCAAACTCTCCCTGGAGGAGAAGACCGCGCTGGTCCAATACGATTCCCCGGCGATTGAAAATCTGGGAATCAAGGCCTACAACTGGTGGAGCGAAGCGCTGCACGGGGTGGCCCGCAACGGGTCCGCCACCGTTTTCCCGCAGCCGATCGGTATGGCCTCTTCGTTCGACGTGGAGAAACTCGAGCAGGTTTTCACCGTCGTTTCGGACGAAGCCCGCGTGAAGAACCGCCTGGCTGCCGAATCCGGCCAGGTCAAGCAGTATCAGGGACTTACGTTCTGGACTCCGAATATCAACATCTTCCGCGACCCGCGCTGGGGACGCGGCATGGAGACCTACGGCGAGGATCCGTACCTGATGGGACAGCTGGGTATGGCGGTCGTCCGCGGCCTGCAGGGCCCGGCGGATTCTCCCATCCGCAAGGCGCACGCCTGCGCCAAGCATTATGCCGTCCATTCCGGCCTGGAGTCCAACCGCCACCGCTTCGATGCACAGGTTTCCGAACGGGATCTCCGCGAAACCTACCTTCCTGCCTTCAAGGACCTGGTGACCAAGGCCGACGTGCAGGAAGTGATGACGGCTTACAACCGCTTCCGGGGCGACCCTTGCGCCGCCTCCAAGTATCTGGTGCAGGACATCCTCCGCGGTGAGTGGGGCTACAAGGGCATCGTCGTGTCCGACTGCTGGGCCATTCCGAATTTCTACCAGAAAGGCGAGCATGAGATCGTGGCGACGGATGTGGAAGCTGCTGCGCTGGCGGTCGCCAACGGCCTGGACGTGGAGTGCGGCTCCACGTTCGCCAAGATTCCCGAGGCGGTCGCTGCCGGCCTGCTGGACGAAGCGGACCTGGACCGGAATCTCCTGCGTGTCCTGACCGAGCGGTTCCGCTTGGGTGAGATGGACGGAGAATCCCCGTGGGACGGCCTGGACGCCTCCATCGTGGAAGGTCCGGAGCACCGCGCCCTGGCGCTGGACATGGCCCACGAGTCGATGGTCCTCCTGCGCAACAACGGCATCCTTCCGCTCAAGGGAGACGAGAAGATCGCCCTGATCGGCCCGAATGCCGATGACGCGGAGATGCAGTGGGGCAACTACAATCCCGTTCCCAAGACGACGGTCACGCTGCTGAATGCCCTGCAGGCGCGCGTCCCCGGCCTCGTTTCCTTCCGTGGCTGCGGCATCCTGGATGCGCAGTTCATGCCGGAGCCCAAAGGCCGTTTCGCCGGCGTCCTGGACATGACGGACGAGCAGTTGGAGGCGATCGCGAAGCAGTATGCGATCGGCATCGACGATATCAAGGAATATGCCCATGACGAGCGGGAGCGCCGGAACGCCTTCCTGCCTGCCCTGGATGAGGCGGCGGTCCTGAAACAGCTTGAGGGCGTGGATGTCGTGGTTTTCGCCGGCGGTATTTCACCCCGCCTGGAAGGCGAGGAAATGCCGGTCCAGGTGCCCGGTTTCTCCGGCGGTGACCGGACCAGCATCGAACTGCCCGACGTTCAGCGCCGCCTGCTCAAGGCCTTGCACGAGGCGGGCAAGAAGGTCATCCTCGTGAACTTCTCGGGCAGCGCCATCGGTCTGGTCCCCGAGCAGGAAACCTGCGATGCCATTCTTCAGGCCTGGTATCCCGGCCAGGAAGGCGGTACCGCCATCGTGGACCTGCTCTTCGGTGACGTCAATCCTTCCGGCAAGCTCCCGGTGACTTTCTATCAGAATGTCGACCAGCTTCCCGAGGTGGAGGATTATAACATGGAAGGCCACACCTACCGGTACTTCCGGGGTGAACCGCTGTATCCGTTCGGCTATGGCCTCAGTTATACCACCTTCGCTTGCGGCGAGGCCAAGGTCAAAGGCAAGAAGATCGTCATCCCTGTCACCAACACCGGTTCCCGCGAGGGAACGGAAGTGGTGCAACTCTATATCCGGAAACCGGATGACACCGCCGGCCCCGTCAAGACGCTCCGCGCCTTCCGTCGCGTGACAGTCCCGGCCGGACAGACGGTGGAAGTCACCATCCCGCTGGACAAGGAAACGTTCCTCTGGTGGAGCGAGAAGGACCAGGACATGGTTCCCGTGCGTGGAAACTACGAGCTCCTGTACGGTTCCAGCTCCGCGGATTCCGACTTGCAGAAATTGACCTATAAGTTCTGATCCATGAAGAATTATGCTTGGATGGCGGCCCTTTGTGTGGCCGCCATTTCCTGTGGAGGTGCGGACGTTCCGCAGGAGGTGACGGCCGGTTTTATCGGCAATCCCTATATGCCCCTCTGGGAACATGTTCCGGACGGGGAGCCCCGTGTGTTCGAGGATCCGGACAACCCCGGCCATTACCGCGTGTATGTGACCGGTTCGCACGACACCCGAGTCGAGAGTTACTGCGGACAGGACGATCGGCAGTGGTCGGCCCCGGTGGAGGACCTCTCCGCCTGGCGGGACGAAGGCCCGGTATTCACGTACCGGGAGAACGACCGGTGGAGCACGATTTTCGCCCCGGACCTCGTGGAGGTGAACCGCCGGGACGACGGAACCCGCAAGTATTACCTGTATCCGCATGCCCTGATGCATACGCCGATGGTGTGCGTGGGTGACCGTCCCGACGGGCCGTTTACGGTCCTGAACGTGCAGGACGGGCAACTTGCGCCAGGCAGTATCATGGGCTTCGACCCGGGCGTGCTGATCGAACAAGTGGACGATCCCTCCGATTCCGACTATGCCGTCGGTTTCCGGGCCTACGGCGCCTGGGGCATCCAGCGGGCCAGTGCGACGGAACTGGATCAGAATACGATGTATTCGCCCCGCTATGGGACTCCAGACTACCCGTTCTGGGTTCCGTCCATGATCACGTCCTATCTGGCGAAACTTCCGAAGGGCCAGCCCGTGGCCGACGAGATGAAGCAGCATGTCCAGTGGGCCGGTATCCAGGAGGGGGAGAAGATTGATTTCCCGGCCGTGGCGGAAGGGGAGGACTTGGACGATTTCCAGTTCTATGAGGCCTCCTCGTTCCGGAAGGTCGGGAACAAGTACGTCTACCTGTACAGCGGTTTCTCCGGGCAGGAATACGGCCTGACGCAGAGCAATGCGACACTGCGGTATGCCTATGCCGATACGCCCCGCGGTCCTTGGAAGAGCGGCGGCGTCCTGGTGGACGCCCGCGGTCCGGTCCTGAACCGTGACGGCTCCGCACTGGAAACCCATTTCGGCGACAACAACACCCACGGTTCGCTGGCGGAGATCAATGGACAGTGGTATGTTTTCTACCATCGCGCCCCGCGCGGTTTCGGTTACGCCCGTCAGGCGATGGTGGCTCCGGTCACCGTCCAGGCCGATGAAAAACCGGTCTCCGAGGGCGGTGTCGTGCGGATTACCGCTTACGATCCGTACAAGGGTGCTTTCACGGTAAAGGCTTCTGACGGCTCCGAGTACCGTGGCGCGGAAGTGACGTCCGAGGGCTTCTTCATCTACGGCCTGCCGCCGTACCGCTACTATTCCGCGGGTTATGCCTGCTATCTGTCCAATCCGCAGTCGATCCAGGACAATTATGATGTCTGGGACAATCGGATGGACATCACCGAGGTACGGGCCGGGGACATCCTGGGATATAAGTACATCGGCTTCGGCGGCTTGCCCGAGGGCGCGCCCGGCCTGCCGGCGTTCGAGGGCGTGCGTCCGGGTAATGGGACGGTGTTCAATCTCTTTCTGGCAGCGCGTTCCCCCCAGGCTTTCAAAGTGGGCGTCTGGATCGACGGCCCTTGGGAAGGCGGTGCCTGGAACGGCAGGAAGGTCGGAGAAGTGACAGTTCCAGCCAGCGCATCGGCCGATGTCACGAAATATACGGTTTCGGTTGGTGATGACGTCGACGGCCTGACGGGCAAGCATGCCCTGTTCCTGGTGGCCGAAGGCCCTTCCGGGGAACCCCTGTGTGACATCATGGGCTTCGGCTTCACCAAGAAAAGACAGAAGATGGAATTCCCCGTCCCGCCCGCTGTGAGGATCCTCGTCGATGGCAATACGCTGCAAATGCCCGCGCACCCCGTCTGGGCCACGGAAGAAAACGGCCTCATGGACAATTCCACCTACGAAGTGAAACTCCCCGCCGGCGTCACCGGTGGCACCATTTCGGTCGATGCCCCCGACAATGTCGATGTGGACATCGATGCCGAGGCTCTGATCGTCCGCTGCACCTACCGGGGAAAGACCAAGTCATTCATCCTGCGATAACCAACCCGACATGAAAGAGTTCCTCTCATTCATCCTGTGTTCCTCCTGCTGCCTTGCCGCGACTGCGCAGGACCATAAACTGCTGCCGGACGGTTTCCCGGACCTGGCGTATTATGTGGATAACCTGGAAGTCTATGAGGTCGGACAGGAGGATGGAAGGGCGTATCACATCCCGGAAGAGCACCTTTCCCTGAACGGGACCTGGCATTTCAGTTATTACGATACGCCGCTGGATGTTCCCCATGATTTTTTCAAGCCATCATACAACGACCGGAAATGGGGGCGCATCGAAGTCCCTTCCAACTGGGAGATGCAAGGATACGGTCAGGCCTTGTTCCGGAACATTACGACGCCGTATCCCCTTCGCCTGTCCGGCAATGACGATCCTTTTGCCGTGGAGGTACCCTTTACTCCCATGGACTACAACCCCACCGGTGCCTATCGGACGTCTTTCGACGTGCCTCGGGGTTGGAAAGGAAAAGAGGTTTTCCTCCGTTTCGAGAAAGTGGCGTCGGCCAGTTTCGTTTGGGTGAACGGTACGCTCGTGGGCTATAACGAGGGAGCGCAGGAACCTTCCGAGTACGATGTGACCGCCTATGTGAAGCCCGGGAAAAACCAATTGGCGGTGCTGGTTCTCAAATACTGCGACGGCTATTACCTGGAGAGCCAGGATTACTGGCGCCTGGCCGGTATCTTTGACGACGTGACGGTGTACGCCACGCCCCAGGCCCGGATCTGGGACTGGCAGGTTGTGACAGACTTCGGCCCGGATTACGGGGACAGCGACCTTTCCGTGGATGTGGATATGCGCAGCTATGCGGCCGGAGCCGGAAGTTATCGGCTGGAGGCGGCCGTGTTCCGGGAGGGAAAGGCCGTCGCCCGGATGGTCCCGGTCTCTTTCACGGTTGCGGCCGAGGCTTCCAGGCGGGTCTCTTTCCGCGAAAAAGTCATCGCTCCGCTGAAATGGAGTTCGGAAACGCCCGACCTGTATGATCTGACCCTCACCCTGATGGATGCGGATGGCCGGACCGTGGATAAGGTCACCAAGAAGATCGGCTTCAAGAAGACGGAGATCCGGGACGGTGTGTTCTACCTGAATGGCCAGCCCCTGAAAGTGAGTGCCCAGTGCTCCCACATGCAGCATCCCGAGCTGGGGCACCGGATGACGGAGGAAGTGGTTCGGAGGGACATGGAGATCCTCAAGCGGTTCAATTTCAATGGTGTCCGCACTTCCCACTATCCACCTGTAAACAAGTATCTGGAGTTGGCGGACGAATATGGCCTGTACATCATCGACGAGACCGGGGATGAATCCCATGCGACGGAATTCGTGAGCGACATGCCCGGGTTTGCGCCGATGTACCGGGAACGGGTGCGGCGCATGGTCCTTCGGGATCGCAACCATGCCTGCGTCCTTTTCTGGAGCGCCGGTAACGAGAGCGGCGAAGGGCCCAATATCACGGAGGTGGTCCGGGAAGGCAAGCGTTTGGATCCCACGCGTTTCTGGATGTATGGCGGCAATGCGCGGGTCCATCCGGCCGAGGATATCATCGGTCCACGCTATCCTGCGCCTTTGGAGCATGAGATCAGCTGCGGGATCGACTCTTCCGACATGCGTCCCTCTTTCATGGACGAATACCTCTCCGTCGCCGGCAACGGTGGCGGAGGCATGGATGACTATTGGAACGAGATCTATGCCCATCCCAGGCTTATGGGCGGCGCCATCTGGGATTTCGTGAGCGTGGGCATGACCGAGCCTGTCCGGGCCTTGGAGGACCGTTCTCCAGCCCATACCCCGGCTCATGTCATGGGACGGGCGAAACTTGTCAAGGGGCCTTCCGGGCAGGCTCTTGACCTGTATCGGCAGGACCAGTGGGTGCAGGTGTACCGGTCCGATGCCGTGGAAATCGACGGCGACCGGCTTACCCTTACCCTGGATGTGTTTCCCCGGAAGTTCAACCGCAGCGGCGGCTACCTGATCACCAAGGGCGCGCACCAGTACGGCCTGCGCCAGTACCGGGACAACCTGGAATTCTATATCGACACCGGGAAGACCACGATCCTTTCCGCTCCGCTTCCTTCCGGCTGGGAAGGACGGTGGCACCAGGTTGCGGCCGTCTATGACGGGACTGCCATGACACTTTTCATTGACGGGAAGGAAATTGCCTCCCAGGGCGCCAGTGGCCGGATCCGGAACCTTCCGCTGTCCGTCTGCATCGGCCGGAATGAGGAAATCGGCGGTCAGGAGACCAACGAGTATATCTGCGACGCCCTTATCGACAATGTGGGGATCTTTGCCGATGCCGTCCTGCCTTCCGAGGGCTTCGATCCCGCTCGGGCGGCGCTCTGGTTGGATTTCGAGAAGGAAACGGACGAAGGAACCTTCTGGTCCTACGGCGTCGGCGCCCGTACTTACGGCAGTGTCTGGCCGGACCGGACCCCTCAGCCGGAGATGTGGCAGATGAAAAAAAGCACTCAGCCGCTGAAGTTCACGCTGCTGGACCTCGATGGGAATGTAGAGGTCTGGAACCGGAATCATTTCCTGGACGCTTCCTATTACAGGGTCATCTGGAAACTGCTCGCCGATGGTGATATCCTGGCGGAAGGGGAACTTCCCATATCGGTGGCACCGCTTTCGCGGGGCCGCATCCATGTACCTTTCGAGAAGCCTCGCATCGAGCCTGGGAAGGAGTACCGGCTGGAAATGGATGCCGTCCTTCGCAACGATGAGATCTGGGCACCGGCCTGCTACGAGGTTGCCTGGGACCAGTTCGATCTGACCGCCTGGAATGAGCCTGCGGAAGTCGCTCCCGTTTCGGGAAAAGTGACGCTCCGGCAGGAAGGAAGCGTGCTGTGCGCTTACGGCGAAAGCTTCCGCTACGGTTTCGATTCCGTGACGGGAACGCTGGTTTCCGTGAAGTATGACGGACGGGAGATGCTTACCCGGCCCCTGGATCTCAATGTCTGGCGGGCTCCGCTTTCCAACGAACTGGACGGCTGGAACAGTTGGGGCGCCGGAAGGGTCCCTGCGGAAGGCTATGGCAGTATCGGCCATGGAAACGTCCTGGCCGGTCATTATTATGCCGCCTTCCTGGACCGTTGCTCGACGGTCCCAGTATCCGTCCTGCCCCGCGAGGTGGGGGATGCCGTTGTCATTGACGTGCGGAATCTGGTCCTTCTGGGGAACGGTGTGTCCCGCCAGCTGGATACCTATATCTTCGGAAAGTCATATTCGGGTTTCGAGCAGGTGATCCGGTATCGGATTGACGGGAGCGGAGTCCTGACGATGGAGCATTCCATCCGTCCGCAGGGGACGATGCCGGCCTGGCTGCCCCGTATCGGGGTTACGATGGGGCTGGAAGGTTCCCTGTCAATGGTCTCCTGGTATGGCCGTGGTCCCGAAGCCAACTATCCCGACCGCAAGACCGGCTATCGGATGGGCGTTTATGAAAAGACCGTGGAGGATATGTACGAACCTTACCTGATTCCGCAGGACTATGGCCTCCGGACAGATATCCGCTGGGTTCGGTTTGCCGATGGTGCCGGTCAGGGAGTCGAGTTCCGGATGAATGAGCCATTCGCCTTCAATGCCTATCCTTTCACGACAGACAACCTGACCAAGGCGGTGTATCCCTATCAGTTGCAGCGTTCCGGCGATATCACCGTGAACCTGGATTATGCCACAAGCGGTGTGGGCTGCACGGCCCGGGGTATCTTTCCTTCCTACCGAGTATATCCCGGATTGTATGAAAGAGTGTTGACAATCAGACCGATACGATGAGAAAGATTCTTATTTGGGCAAGTTCTGCCCTCCTGTTCACCTTCTGCCAGACGCCCCGGTTGGAATGGGTTTCGAGTACTTTCGATCATCCCTGGCAGGTGATGGAGGCCGCTGCTGCCGATGAGACGACCGATGCCACCGTTGTAGTGGATCTTTCTGCCGTGAATCAGGCGGTCGAAGGCTTTGGTACCTGTTTCAATGAGTTGGGATGGACCTCGTTGTCGGAACTCTCCGAGGCGGACCGCGCGGCAATCCTCGAGGATCTGTTCACGCCCGTCGGGATGAACCTGACGATGGCCCGGATGCCGCTGGGTGCCAACGACTTCAGCGTGGACTTTTACTCCCACGACGAGGTCCCCGGCGACCTGGCGCTGGAGCACTTTTCCATCGACCGGGACCGGCAGATGCTGATTCCGTTCATCCGGGCGGCGAAGGCCGTGAATCCTTCCCTTCGGATTTGGGCATCGCCCTGGTGCCCGCCGTCGTGGATGAAGGTGAGCGGGCACTATGCCTCCCGCTCGGCCCCGTTCAACGGGCTTCCGCTGGACAAGCAGGTCCCCGAGGGTGTCGATGCGTTCATCCTGGAACCGGCTTACCTGCAGGCGTATGCGCAGTATTTCGGGAAGTTCATCGATGCGTACAAGGCCGAGGGCATCGATATTTTCATGGTGATGCCGCAGAACGAGCCTAACTCGGACCAGGTATTCCCGTCCTGCACCTGGACCCCGGAAGGTTTGACCACGTTCCTGAAGTACCTGGAGCCGGAAATGGCCTCCCGGGATGTCGATGTGTACCTGGGGACGATGGAACGGGCCGATCCGGACCTTTGGGACCGCATCCTCACCGATCCGGAAGTGGGACCGTCCATCAAGGGGATGGGCTTTCAGTGGGCCGGAAAGGATGCGCTGCCGGAACTCCACCGCCGGCATCCTTCGCTGCCGTGCTACCAGACGGAGCAGGAGTGCGGCGACGGCCGCAACGACTGGCGCGGCGCGATGCACAGTTGGAACTTGATGAAACACTACTTCGGGAACGGTGTCCAGGGCTATTTCTATTGGAATACGTCGCTGCTGGATGGCGGCATCAGCACTTGGATGTGGCGTCAGAACTCGCTGGTAGTTGTGGACAAAGAGAAGGGCGAGTATCGCTACTCGCCTGAGTATTATGTGCTTAAACACGCCAGCCACTACGTCCAGCCCGGCGCCCGCGTCCTCACTCTGGGCGGCACCTATGCCGATGCCCTGGGCTTCCTGAATCCCGACGGCCGCACGGTTTTGCTCCTGGCGAATCAGTCTGACGCCCCGAAGACCGTCTCCATTGACGGCCTCCCGAGCCGACCGCTTTCGGTGACCCTCCCGGCGGGGTCGCTCAATACGCTGGTGATTTAGTTTCGTCGGCCTCCCCGTCGCTGCTAAATGCTCGTATAGGTCCATGAGCGGGACCGGTACGAGCATTTTTGTAGTGTTTTTGCTGGTATCGGTCCATCGGATGGACCTATACGGGCACTTTGAGGGATGTTGAACGATTTGTAACAATCTGTGGGAAAGGGGTTGCGGGATTTCGGGCAAATCCTTATTTTTGTGCAGATAGATTTTGAGGCGTATGAGAAAGTATTATCTGGTCACGACGGAACATCTGAAAGTGGGGCTTTGGTTTCGGGACGAGAGCGATTTCCGGGCCGGGATGAATTTCGTAGCCATCCAGGCGTATGAATCCAAAGTAACGGTTCTTGCATTTATCCTGATGTCCAATCATCTTCATTTTGTCGTGGAGGGGAGATGGGCGGATGTCAAGGCTTTCATCGACGGTATCAAAAGCCGTTATTCCAAGTATTTGAACCACAAATACGGTACAGCTGAATTCCTTCGTCGGAACAAGGTCACCATCGAAGAAGTGTCGACGCTGAACGAGGGGTTGGAGAAGGCGATCGCCTATACGCAGATGAACTGCGTGGCGGCGAACATCTGCTCCCATCCTTCGCAGTATCCGTGGGGGACAGGTCCCTTGTTTTTCAATGCGTCCAAACGCACGGGAAGGCGTTTGGGGAGCCTGTCGAAGCGCGCCCGGATCCGGCTGCTTCATTGCTGTAAAGAGGATTTGCCTGCCGATTGGCTGGTCTCCGAGGAGGGGTATATCCTCCCTGAGTCGTATGTGGCGGTGGGCTTTGTGGAGCGTTGCTATCGCCGGGCCAGCCGGATGAACTATTTCCTGGTGAATTCCTCCAAAGCCAAACGGAAGATCGAGAAGGGGGATGACCGTCACCCGGCCTTTAGGGACCAGGTCGTCCTGGCCGCCTTGCCGGACCTCTACCGGAGCCTGTTCGGAAAGCAGCGTTTTGAAGACCTGCTTCCCGAGGAGCAGACGGAGTCCCTCCGCCAGATCCAACGGCGTTTCTGCTCCAATGTCCATCAAATCGCCCGCGTGACCGGCCTCACCTATGAAGCGGCCGCCCGGATGTTGGACAGCGTTTGAAATCCCGCTTTACCGATGAGCAGGCGATGGCCCTATACGAGCGTTTTAGAGGTGTTTTTGCTTGTACCAGTCCCGCTCGATGGACCTGTACGAACACTTGGAGACAGCTTATGCCCGCCAACTTCGGCTTCGGAAGATGACGAGTGTCAAAATGAAAGAAAGCAACACTGCAAGAATGGCGAGAAAGAAGAACAAGCCATCCTTGGAGAACATGGTAGAATTCCATTCGGACAGGTTGCTCAATGCTACCCAAAATTGTTTGAGAAGACCCGGGTGCAAGATAGCGATTGCAGCAAACAGGCCGCCAATTATCAAGCCGGCGATAAAAACAACAAGAACAATTTGACGGGCGAAGTGGGTTTCTTCGTCGTGAAACTGCCGTACTCTTTCAACGGCGGTAAGTCGTGCATTCAATTCCAGCCGGAATGTTGCATCGTCGGCGGGTTGCGGTGCGGCTTCGTGAAAGAACGTTTTTATCTCGTTTTCCATTTCTCCAGATAGGCTTTGATGTGTCGACGCCCTCGCGTCAAATAGGCTCTGACGCTTCCTCCGGGGATGCCCAGAATCTGGACAATCTCCCGGACGGGCCGGTCTTCCATATAAAACAACAATAAGGTCGCGCGTTCTTTCTCCGGTAAAGCGTCGATGGCCTGGTACAAGTCTTTGTACTGGAAGCAACGGTCAGTTGCATCTGAGGAGTGCAATGCTTGAGCAGTCGACGAGTCTAAAGGCTCTGTCTGGATCCTTTGATCGCGCAAATAGTCAATGAAACAATGATAGGCTATTCGGAAGAGCCATGTCTCAAAACGAGCGCTTCCGCGGAAAGAAGAGAAGGAGACATATGCATTGACAAGTGCTTCTTGGGCGATGTCATCGGCTATTGAAGCATTACCCTTGCATAACGCCAGCAGGAATCTCCGAAGAGACACCTGCGAAGCTGAGACGAGCGCTATGAACTCCTCCCGAGTCACCTACTCATGCAAATTATCGTTCTCGGATTCGGGCTGGTTCTGCCCATGGGATTTCTTCTTTACCAAATAGATGGCGAGTACCGTAAAGCTGGTCACCAACATGATACTACCCAAGACAAACAACAAAGCTTGCATTCCGTTCGCGATAATTTCGTCTTGGCTATAAGTCTCTGCCTCCGAATTGTCAAAAAGCACCCCAATGCCAAATAGAAAAGGAAGAATGCCTATCGCAAACAGGATAATAGAGGTAATCAGCCCTCTCCGGGGAGAATGCTTTTTCTCCTTTTGAGCAAGGATGCCCATGGGATCCAACTGCTGAAAAAGCGTTGAATCAGGCTGTACTCCGTGCTCAATGGCTTTAATCATTACTTGTGTACGTTTATCCAACTCAAAGCGTCGGTATCGGAAAACCATGTATATAATCACGATTGGTAAGACTACGCAGATTAGGATAGGGGTCACGATCTCACAAAAGTAATCGAATTGAGCTAGGTTGAATGATAATAACATGGCTGATAGTCTTTTATTGTCTCTGCCTCTTGGCAAATTCATTCGTTAGACGGGATTTGCCATCAAAAGGCTACAAGGAGGAGCCTCTTTTTGCGCGGTAGTAGTTAAATTCCGCTACGGAAGCGCCTCGATGGCCTTGTCGATCGACCCATACACCGGGACGCCGTAGCGGGCGCAGGTGATGCGGACGTTGTCGTAGCGGTAGAAGCCGGGGGTGCAGACGACGAGGAGTTTGCCGCTGCGGGCGTGGAGGCCGAGTTCCAGGAGGGTGATGGGGGACTGGCTGCCCGGGAGGAAGACCATCAGGATGTGATCGGCCTTTTCCATATGCTCGAGTTCCCAATCGACCTGGTAGTCCATCTCTCCCTCGCGCTCCGGGTGCCACTCTTCCTGGCGGGGGTTGTAGAGCAGGTATCGCCGATCCCGCCCGGCAAGTTTCGCGGCGACCGTCTGCTGCCAGTCCTTGCTGTTTCCTTGGTCGATGGTCCCGGCCAGGAAGACCGTGCTCCAGCCGTCGACGTTCGAAGGCTCGATTTCGTGCGGGTGGATGACGTTGTCGATGCGGACCTCTTCCCCCGTGGACAGCACATAGTAGGCAAGTTGCTCATTCTCAAAGGCGAAGGTAACAGCCTCGCCGGCGGCGCTCTCCGGGAGGATCCGGACGCTGTCGAAATAGTACAGGCTGTCCTCGCTGTTCCACCAGCCGCCCACATAGCCGTCGTGTGCCAGCGCGTGGGAAACCACATCCCCAAGGTCCTCCTTCGAGTGCCGGCCCTGCGTAGCCGCATAGGCGACGGAAATCCCTTCCGTCGGCACCTCCCGCCCGCGGATATCCACGGTAAACCCCTCCGGATGGGCCTGGCTGTAGGTCCATACCCAATCGGCTGCCGCCTGGGCTTCGGACGCGGCAGTCGTGGCTACGGCCTCCTGCCGGGCCGTCCGCACCATCGGCCCGCAGGCGGTTACCACCGTCAGGCACAGGGCGAAAAGGATGGATTTGCGTTGCATCTATTTTTGCTGTTTGCGGCCCGGCCTCTGACCCTGCTATTCGAACCGGAAAGAGTTGATTGTAAAGAGATTCTTGTCTTTATCCCCGTGGAAACGCATCCGGATCGGTTTGATTCCCTCCAGGTCGGTGCCCACCTCTGCCTCAAGGGTGATCAGGGTCTTTCCGTCGCCCTCCGGGACTTTGAAGGTGGCTACTTGTTCGCCGTACAGATATTCCGAATAGACATAGATCATTCCGCCGGCTTCCGGACAGACGGAGAGGATCATTCTTCGGGGGCCGTCCTTGAAGTCAAAGTCTCTCCAGGCGGCGGTGTCGTAGTCTCGGATCTCGCTGAGCCTGTGGTCCTTGTCGATCCTGGCATGGCCGGTAAGACAGCAGGCCCTCGCCGCCACGGGATCGGATCCGATTGCGCGATAAGGATCAAGCGGCCGCCCCCCTCCGGTCGAGGTCATCTGCACCTCGGGGATGGAGCCGTCGGGAAGGATCTCGATCGGCTCGACGCAACTCTGGCGCATGATGTTTGATCCTTGTGACGAGCGATGGTAGAAGACATACCACTGGTCTTTGAATTTCACGACGGAGCCGTGGTTGTTCCATACTCCCGGGTCGCAGCCGAAGTTGTCAATGATGACCCCGCGATAGGTGTAAGGTCCTGTGATACAATCTGATGTGGCGTAACCGATGCAGGTTGGCATGCCTCGGCGTCCGATGTCGGCGAAGGTCAGGTAATAGGTCCCGTTATGCTTGAACGCCTGGATTCCTTCGTGGAAATGGTGCTCCGCCTCGGTCAGGATGCCGTCTTTGATCGTCGATGGATCGATTGAGCGCATGTCCGGATTGAGCTTGGCGCATTTGGCGGAGAACTGTCCCCAGAACATCCATGCCTGACCGTCATCGTCGATGAATACCGAGGGGTCGATCTGTTCGGCATGCTCAACCCTTCTGGCATCCTTGAAAGGTCCGTAGGGGGAGTCGCTGACGGCTGTTCCTTCAGGATCCGGGCCGGGCTGGGAATAGAACAGGTAATACTTACCGTCTTTCTCTATACAGTCGGGGGCGTAGAGGACTTCGTCATTGTATTTGATGTCCTCGGAGGAGAAGGAGGGACCTCCCTTCCAGTGGATCATGTCCTCCGTTGAAAAGACGTCGTATTTACTGGAGCAGTAATATTTTGTGCTCTCATCCTTCGAGCCATAGACGAACAGCGTCGGCTTTCCGTCGATGGTCCAGACCCTCGCCTGCGGGTCTGAATTATACGCCTTATTCAGGAATATCGGGTTTTGCGCCGAGGCACCGAATGCGGCTGCAAGAACCGCTGCCACTGTTATTAATCGTCTCATATTCATGTAATTAATTTATTCTAAATACAATCGCTGATTGGAAAGGAATCCGGTCAGGGCAGGTAATCTCCAACGCTTTCTCACTGCGGCTCCATGTAATCTTCCCGTCGTGGCCAAGCAGTGTTACGCTTCCCACCGTATCTTTGAGTCCGGACTCTTTGCCGAGGGATTTGATCCGGATGGTCTGTCCCGGCTCCGGAGGGTTCATCATGAAAGCGTACACGGCGCCGTCTTTGCCCTGGGTGAAGCGGATGTCGTCCGTTGCGTAGCGGAACTCCGCCTGGGCTTTCCCGAGTCCTCCTCCCGGAAGCTTGATCAGATGGCCGTTCTCGTCCCATGTACCTTCGCCGAGGGTTTTCCATGCGTGGCTGCCATAGATTCCTTCGCCACAGGCTTCCATCCATTTCCCGACCTCCAGGAGCATCTTTTCGCCTTCCTCATCAATCGACCCGTCCGCCTTGATCGGGATACAGAGGGCGCAGTTGCCATCCCGGGTTACCGCCTCGATGATGAAATGGATCGCAGAAGAGGCATCATAGATGAAGCCAGGGGCATAGAACCAGTCGCCGACAGGAGCTTCACGGATCCAGGGCTGGGAAGTCTTGATGTCGTCCGGGAAGGAGAATTCCTCCGTTGTGACGGTCCCGTTGGTCGGCCTGCGGAACTTTACGACGCTGAATGTGTTGACCTCCCCGCGGTTCTTCAGGGTCCTGTTATAGAAGTCGGCCATGACCCGCGGCATGGCATCGCACTTGTAGCCGGCTCCGGTGCCGTCTCCGCAGAATGGTCCCTGGGTGATTCCGTCGGTGTAGATGAAGTCCGGGTCGTAGTTGTGGGTCACGTCCATGATCCTGAGAGCCCATTGGGTGGCGTACCAGCGGGCATAATCCCGGTGACGGGTGAATATCCCCTCGTCGGGAACCACATGGGGCGGGCCGACACTCCGATATTCCCGAAGATCAATGCCGTAAAGCATCCGGGGGTCGTAGCCTTCCCACCATTTGCCTTTCCCGTCCTCAAGGGTGAGGTTGCCGTCGTATGGAATTCCGGCCTTGGCTCCGGTGGTATCTGCCCCGAATGCCGTCTGCCACCACCACCAGGTGTATTCGTGGTGGAAGGTCACGCCGAAACGCAAGCCCTCCTTGCGGCTGGCTTTCGACCATTCTTTAAGAAAATCCCTCTTGGGCCCTATGTTGACTGAGTTCCAGGGCTGGTAGCGGGAATTCCAGAGATCGTAATTGTCGTGGTGGACTCCTTGGATCAGCAGGAAGCGGGCTCCGGCCTTTTTGTAAAGGCTGGTCAGCCTGGCGGGATCAAGTTTGGAAGGGTTCCAGGCGTTGAGGACATCCTTATAACCCACCTCAGAAGGATGTCCGAAGCGCTTCAGGTGGTTCTCATAGGCTTTGCTGCCCTCCTCATAGAGTCTGCGGGCATACCAGTCCCCGCTTTCTCCTGAGGCCTGCGGTCCGAAGTGGACCCAGATGCCTACCTTGGCGTCCCGGAGCCACTGGGAAGTGCCGGGATAGTTCTCCCCGATGCTTTCCCAGGTGGGTTGGAAGGGCCCGGGAGTTACGGGAATATCCAGTTTCTCCTCGGGAAAACTGTCCGGAGGATCCATCGTAACGCTGGCTATGGGCAGCGGTTCCGGGATCTCCGGAATTGGAGGCAGCTCGGGGAGGGGTGTGCCGCAGAATGTCGTCAGAAGTGCCGAACAAGCTATCGCGATACGATCTGGGACGAATCTCTTCATGCCAGGTTACTTCAGCGCCCGACCTCCCAGGAAGACCGTCCGGAGGAAGGGGGTCTGGTGGAGGTAGGGGATCTTCGTGAGGGTCCAGCCGGGGTGCGTGAGGATAAGGTCGGCGCGCTTGCCCACGGTGATGGAACCGGTGATGTCGGAAAGGCCCATGGCGTAGGCGCTGTTCAGGGTGACGGCGTTCAGGGCCTGTACCGGGGTGAGGCGCATGCGGATGCAGCCGAGAGCCATCACGAACCGCATGTCGCCGGAAGGGGAAGACCCGGGGTTGTAGTCTGATGCCAGGGCGACGCCGAGGCCTGCGCCAATGAACTCCTTCGCCCGACCGAACGGAATACCCAGGAAGAAGGATGATCCCGGTAGCATCGTGGGCATGGTCTCGGAGCCACGGAGCGCTTCGATTTCCGCATCCCCCGTCCGTTCCAGATGGTCCACCGACAGGGCTCCGTGCTTGACGCCCACCTGCACACCGCCGCTCACAGCCAGTTCATTGGCGTGGATCTTGGGCCGCAGGCCGCAGGCGGCGCCGGCCGTGAGAATCCGGTCCGTATCCTCGACCGTGAAGAATCCTTCGTCGCAGAAAACATCCACGAAATCAGCGAGTTCCGCTGCCTTGGGCATCATATCGACCACCGCCTGCACATACCCTTCGTGCGTGTAGCCCCGGCCGATGGCGTGGGCACCCAGGAAGGTAATCCGGACGAGCGCCGGGACGGATTCCTTGATGCGCCGGATCACCCGCAGCATCTTGAGCTCGTCCTCCGGGTTCAGCCCGTAGCCGCTCTTGATCTCCAGGGCGCCGGTCCCCTTGGCCATCATTTCCCGGACACGGACCATCGACTGCGCAAACAGCTCGTCCTCGGACGTTTCGTGCAGAAGGTCGGAGGAATTCAGGATCCCACCGCCCCGGGCGGCGATCTCCTCATAGCTGAGCCCGTTGATCTTGTCCAGGAACTCTCCGTCCCGGCTCCCCGCATACACGATATGCGTATGGCTGTCGCAGAACGCCGGCATCACCAGGCCGCCCTCCGCGTCGATCGATTCCCGGTCGTTTCCGTCGTGCCCGACCAGATCGTCCATCTTCCCGAATCCCACAATCTTCCCGTCCTCGACAGCGAGCCAGGCGTCATGCAACACGCCCGTCTCCGCCATCTCGGCGCCCTGCTTCCGCAGCACGCCCGCCGGCACGATCCCGACGAGTTCACCGATGTTTTTGATAATCATAGGTACTGCTCCTGCCGGATGAACTGGACGGATTTCTCGATGAGGGGATGCATGTAGGTGTCGTTGTCGATGAAGGGAACGACTTTGCGGTAGTCTTCGAAAATGCGCTCCAGGATGGGGGAGGTCTTGGCCGGGCGGCGGAACTCGAGGGCCTGGGCGGCGTTGAAGAGTTCGATGCCGAGGACGGTCTCGGTGTTGTCCACTACGCGGACCAGCTTCGTCGCGGCGTTGGAGCCCATGCTCACGTGGTCCTCCTGTCCCTGCGAAGAGGGGATGGAGTCGCAGGAGGCGGGCCAGCAGAGCCCCTTGTTCTGGCTGACGATGCTCGCGGCCGTGTACTGCGGAATCATGAAACCGCTGTTCACGCCGGGATTGGCAACCAGGTACTTGGGCAAGCCGCGGAGCCCGTGGATGAGCTGATAAGTGCGTCTTTCAGAGATGCTTGCGAGCTCGGACATGGCGATCGCGAGCGCGTCCATCGGGATGGCGATGGGCTCGCCGTGGAAGTTGCCGGCGGAGATGACCATGTCCTCGTCCGGGAAGATGTTCGGGTTGTCCGTGGCGGAATTGATCTCGTTCTCGATCACCGACTTGACATACATGATGTTGTCCTTCACGGCGCCGTGGACCTGCGGGATGCAGCGGAAGCTGTAGGGATCCTGCACATGCTCCTTGGGACGGCGGATGAGTTCGCTGCCCTCCAGGGTGGCGAGGAACCGCTTTCCGGTCTCGATCTGGCCGGTATGCGGCCGGAGGAGGTGCGTGAGGGGCAGGAACGGTTCGATGCGGCCGTCATAGGCGTCCAGGGACATCGCGGCGATGCGGTCGGCCCACTTGGACAGCCGCATGCTCTTAAGCAGCGACCACACTGCATGGGCGCTCATGAACTGGGTGCCGTTCAGGAGCGCCAGTCCTTCCTTGGACTGGAGGGTGATGGGCTCCCATCCCTTTTCTTTCCAGACTTCCGCGGCCGGACGGATGCGGCCCTGGTACAGGACTTCACCCAGGCCGATGAGCGGAAGGCTCAGGTGGGCGAGGGGAGCGAGGTCGCCGGAAGCGCCCAGCGATCCCTGCTGGTACACGACGGGGAGGATGTCCTCGTTGAACATGTCGATGAGCCGCTGCACGGTGATGAGCTGGGCGCCGGAGTGCCCGTAGGAAAGGCTCTGGGCCTTGAGGAAGAGCATCAGCTTCACGATCTGCGGGCGGACGGTATCGCCGGCGCCGCAGGCGTGGGACATCACCAGGTTGTGCTGGAGCTGCGAGAGCTCGTCGGCGGGGATGGATACGTTATACAGGGAGCCGAAACCCGTCGTGATGCCGTACATGGGCTTTTCCGGGTCCTCCATCTTCTTGTCCAGGTAGTGACGGCACTTGAGGATGGCGGCCGTCGCTTCGTCGGAAAGGACGAGGGTGGCGTGGTTGTCGATGATTTCTTTCAGGCGCTCGAGGGTGATGCGGCCCGTGGAGATTTTATGGATCATAGCTGGTTCAGTGTTTTGCGGATAAGGGATTCGTCGGCGAGGTTGGGCAGGGTGACCTTCAGGCCGGGGGTGCGGGCCATTTCGCGCTCGATGGCGAAACGGGCCCCTTCGTTCCGGGCCCAGGAACGGCGGGCGATGCCGTTGTTCACGTCCCAGAACAGCATTTCGCGGATATGGCGGTCGCTGTCTTCGCTGCCGTCGATGACCATGCCGAAGCCGCCGTTGATGACTTCGCCCCAGCCCACGCCGCCGCCGTTGTGGATGGATACCCACGTAGCGCCGCGGAAGCCGTCCCCGATGACGTTCTGGACGGCCATGTCGGCGGTGAACTGCGAGCCGTCATAGATATTGGATGTCTCGCGGAACGGGGAATCGGTGCCGGAAACGTCATGGTGGTCGCGTCCCAGAACGATGGGGGCGGTGATTTCTCCGCGGCGGATGGCCTCGTTGAAGGCGAGCGCAATCTTCGTGCGGCCTTCACAGTCGGCATAGAGGATACGGGCCTGGGAGCCCACGACGAGGTGGTTCCGGCCGGCCTCCTCGATCCAGTGGATGTTGTCGCGCATCTGCCCGGCGATTTCCTCGGGGGCGGTGGCGGCGATTTCGGTGAGGACCTTTACCGCGAGGGCGTCGGACTTCGCCAGATCCTCCGGCTTCTCGCTCATGCATACCCAGCGGAACGGGCCGAACCCGTAGTCGAAGTAGAGCGGGCCCATGATGTCCTGTACATAGGACGGGTAGCGGAAGGAGCCGTCGGCTTTGAGGACATCGGCCCCGGCGCGGGAACTCTCCAGGAGGAAGGCGTTTCCGTAGTCGAAGAAATACATTCCCTGGTCAGCCAGGCGGTTGATGGCGGCGACGTGACGCCGGAGCGACGCCTGGACGGCCTCCTTGAAGCGCTCGGGCTCTTCGGCCATCATCTTCTTGGATTCCTCGAGGCTGTAGCCCACCGGGTAGTAACCGCCCGCCCACGGGTTGTGGAGCGAAGTCTGGTCCGAGCCCAGGTCCACGTGCACGCCTTCGTCGGCAAGGCGTTCCCACAGGTCCACGATGTTGCCCACATAGGCGAGGGAGACGACCTCTTTCGCGGCGACCGCTTTCCGGATGCGCGGGATGAGTTCGTCCAGGTCCGTGTGGAGTTCATCGACCCAGCCCTGCGCATAGCGCTTTTCCGCGGCCTTGGGGTTGATCTCCGCCGTGACGCTCACGACGCCGGCGATATTGCCCGCCTTGGGCTGCGCGCCGGACATGCCGCCGAGGCCCGCCGTCACGAAGAGCAGGCCGCCGCGGTCGTCGCCGTCGAGGCCCTTGGCCTTCAGCTGCTTCCGCGCTGCATTCATCACCGTGATCGTGGTCCCGTGGACGATGCCCTGCGGGCCGATATACATATACGAGCCGGCCGTCATCTGGCCGTACTGGCTCACGCCCAGGGCGTTGAATTTTTCCCAGTGGTCAGGCTTCGAATAGTTCGGGATGACCATGCCGTTGGTGACGATCACCCGCGGCGCGTCCTTGTGGCTCGGGAAAAGACCCAGCGGATGGCCGGAGTACATCACGAGCGTCTGCTCGTCCGTCATGGTGGCAAGGTACTGCATGACCAGGCGGTACTGCGCCCAGTTCTGGAAGATGGCGCC
>DETL01000033.1:86417-106757 GCA_002361625.1 Bacteroidales bacterium UBA3289
CGTTGCCGCCGTAGATGATCAGTTCATGCGGATGCTGCGCCACGCGCGGGTCCAGGTTGTTCTGGATCATGGCCATGATGGCCGCCGCCTGCCGGGACTTCGCCGGATATTCGTCGATGGGCCTCGCGTACATCTCATAGGACGGACGGAACCGGTACATGTAGATCCGGCCGTACTTTTGCAGTTCCTCGGCAAACTCCTTCGCCAGCACGGCGTGATGCCGCTCCGGGAAGTACCGGAGGGCGTTTTTGAGGGCCAGCACTTTCTCCTCGTCCGTGAGGATATCCTTCCGCTTGGGAGCGTGGTTGATTTCCGGGTCGTACGGTTTGACGGCAGGCAGTTCCTCCGGAATGCCCGCCAGTATTTCTTCTTGGAACTTGTTCATGACTATGCTTCGATATGCTTGTTCACTTCATCCAGCACTTTATCCTGCAGGGCAAGGGCCTCGGCGACGATGGCGTCGGCGCGCTTCAGGAGGGGTTCCGCGGGGGCCTTGTCCGTCAGGCCGGCGGCGTTGATGCGCACGTTCAGGGCGGCGCCCCGGATGCCGGCGACGGCAGCGAGGGCGGCGACGCCCGCGTCGGAGGCCGATGCCGGATTGCCCTTCCGGGCCATTTCGAGGGCCAGCGGAAGCGCCTTCAGGGAGGCTTCCATCGTCTTCAGGGGAACGGAGGCGGCGTAAAGCGTCGCTTCTTCCATCGCGGCGGCGCGGGCTGCCTTCTCTTCCGGCGTGCCCTTGGGCATCGAGAACACGTCCATGATGCGGTTGAAGGCGGCCGTGTCCTCATCGACCAGGGCGAAAAGCTCGGTCATCAGGGCCTGGCCCTTTTCGGCGACGTCGGAGAATTCCTTCCAGCGGTCGTCCCAGCCCCGCTTGTGGGCGGAGAGGTTCGCAACCATGGTGGCGAGGGCGGCTCCCAGGGCCCCCATGTAGGCTGATATGGACCCGCCGCCGGGGGCGGCGGACTCGGAGGCGGTCTCGGCGGCGAAGCCCTTGACCGTCATGCGGACAAGCCGTTCCTTTTCGGCGAGCTCCGCCTCGTCCTCCATCAGGTATTCGATGACTTTTTCCTTGGGATTGAAAGGCTTGAGGTCGTCCAGGGACATGGACTTGACCGCGATCTTGATGATCTCTTCCTCGGAGATGCCCAGCGACCGCTGCTGCTTTTCCAGGTAGAACTTGCCGGCGTCGATGAGGACGCGTTTCGGAACGAGCCCCACGATTTCCACGCCCGTCACTTTCAGTCCCCGGGCTGCGGCCGCCCGGCAGACTTCCTCATAGGCCACATGCAGGGGCACCTGGTCGATGTCGGTGATATTCATGGACACCTGCGCGATGCCGTATTCGTCGATATACCAGCCGATGGCCTTGCAACCCTTGAGCGTACCGGGGATCCAGATCTGCTCACCCTTTTCATCCTTGAGCAGTTTCCCGGTCAGGGAACCGCCCTCACGGGCTTTGCGGCCCTTTTCCCGCACGTCGAAGGCGACGGCCATCGCCCGGCGGGTGGAGGTGGTGTTGAGGTTGTAATTGACCGCGATGAGGAAATTCCGGGCGCCTACGTTCGTCGCGCCGGCTTTCGCGGCAACCTCGTCATAGGCGCCGCCGAAGTCCGGTTTCCGGGCCGGGTCGGCCATCTTCTCGGGCAGGGCCTCGTATTCGCCCGCCCGGCACACGGCGAGGTTCCGCCGCTCCGGGGTGAACGCAGCGGCTTCGTAGCAGTAGCAGGGAATGCCCAGCTCCTTGTACAGGCGCTCGGCCAGTCCGCGGGCCAGGACGGCGCATTCCTCGAGGGTAATCCCCGAAACAGGAATGAGCGGCAGCACGTCAGTAGCTCCGCTGCGCGGATGCGCTCCGTGATGGAACCGCATGTCAATCAGTTCTTTGGCTTTCTCTGCGCCTTTGAACGCGGCCTCGAGTACCGGTTCGGGTTCTCCGACGAAAGTCACGACCGTCCTGTTCGTCGCTTCGCCCGGATCCACATCCAGCACTTTAACGCCTTCCACGGCCGCAATCGCCGCAACGATCTGGTCGATAATCCCTTTATCGCGTCCCTCGCTGTAGTTGGGTACGCATTCGATGATTCTTTTCATAAATGGTTATCAGTTTATTCTTCAAAGATAGCGATTCCTTTTCAAAAATGCTTATTTTTGTATAGGTAAACATGTCTTCCATGAAAAAGATCATTCTGTCCTTCGTGGCTTTCATCCTCTTCTTCCCCTTGCCGGCGCAGCGGCGGGACACCCTCCGGATCCTTGCCATCGGCAACAGTTTTTCCCAGGACGCCATCGAGCAGAACCTCTGGGAACTCTTTGATGCGGAAGGGATTCCGGTCATCATCGGCAACCTGTATATCGGAGGCTGTACGCTGCAGCGGCACTACAACAACAGTCTGGGCGATGTCCCCGACTACCGATACCGGAAAGTGGTGGAGGGGGTCCGGAGCGATACGCCCGGCTATACGCTGGAAATGGGCCTCTCCGATGAGCCCTGGGACATCGTAACCCTCCAGCAGGCGAGCGGCGTGTCCGGCCTTTATGAGACGTACCAGCCCTATCTGAAAGACCTGGTCGGCTTTGTCCAGGCGCGGACCCGGGACGACGTGCGGCTGCTGTGGCACCAGACCTGGGCTTACAGTGCCGACGCCTCCCATCCGGAGTTCCCCATCTACGGGCGGAACCAGCAGGTCATGTACGCGGCCATCATGTATGCCAGCCGCCGGGCGGTGGAGGAGAATGGTTTCCGGGCGGTCATTCCTTCCGGCACCGCCATCCAGAACGGCCGGAGCACAGCCCTGGGCGATACCTTCAACCGGGACGGCTATCATCTGGAACTCACGTACGGCCGCTACACCGCCGCCTGCACCTGGTTTGAGACCCTGACCGGAATCGATGTCACCGGCAATCCCTGGCATCCTGCCACCGTGGATCCGGAAACGGCGCGTATCTGCCGCGAAGCGGCCCACAGGGCCTGCCGGAGTCCCTGGGCGCCTCAATCATTTTAAACGTTTATGAGAAAAATCGTATTCGCCTTGCTGGCGTCGCTTTCCGTTTCAGTCGCCGGTGCGCAGACCTATAGCGGCTCCCGGGCCTATGACGGCGTGCATCGAAACGTGATCGATGGAACCTTCCTGGGAGGATTCAATGTCGTAACCGGCTGGTTCGTCGGGGAATCCGGAACCTATACCCGCCATCTGACGGGCCGCTGGAGCGTAAGCGCCGGCGAGCAGGTCCAGCTTTTCAAGCAGCTCTACAGCCTGGATGTCATGGGTACCTACCGGCTTCCCATCGGCCGGACCAACCTGTATTTCGACGGCCGTCTCCTCTTCAACCGCTATGACCGGTGGAATGTGAACGAACCCATCGTGAACCTTTCCGCCTTCTGGGAGACCAGCTATGTGGACCTCCGCCTGGGCGAGAGCCTGGTCCGCTATCACAAGATCGGCGTCAAGGAGGAATACCGGAGCTACACGACGACCGGTTATACAGAGCCCCTGGTGATGACATTCGGCCTGGGTGTCCATATCCGCCCGCGGTCGAATCCCTGGAACCTGGGCCTGTTTATCCGCAATTTCGACCAGTTCTATTATGAGAACTGGAACATCAACTGGGGAGTCCGGTTCCACGCTTCCCTGAAGCCGGAGATGAAACTCTACGGAGAATTCAATGTCCGTCCGGCCGGCAGCATCAGCCAGCTTGCCACCCGGTATGAAACGTCCCTCAAAGTAGGCCTCCATTATGTCCTGTAAGATGAGAAAGATCACCCTTCCGACCCTTTTCGCCGTCCTGCTGGCGGTTTCCTGCAACAAAGTGAGTCCCATCGGCGTCCTCGTCGCCGGTACGGCGGTGGAGGACCGCGTCGCCATGTCCGAGCTCTTTTATCGCAATCATCTCAATGACCGGGTCTTTCTGATAGCCGACGGCGACTATACCTTCCTCGTGGGAGCGGACAGCCATATCACGAACGATTCCGCCCGCATGGACGAGATGCTCGAGACCGGCTTGAATGATGGTGACTTGTTCTATGCGCACCTGGGCGACATCGCCGATACCAAGGCAGAGTATTATGTCACCCTGGACTCGCTGCTGCAGGAAGCCAAGTCACGGTATGTGGAAAAGAACTATACCCGGGTAAACACCTACGAGTATGTAAGGAATGACAGTCAGGAGGACACTCCCGCCAGGTACCTGTACGACGAGATCGTCTATCCCTTTTTCCCTGTGGTGGGGAACCACGACATCACCCGGAACGGATGGGCCCTGTGGTCCAATATTTTCCACTCATCCTTCTACGAGATCGACGTGATCGTGTTCCTGGAGGACGGGGAGATCGCTTTTGACCACCTGATCTTCCTGGACTCCGCCAGCGGAACCCTCGGAAAGAGGCAGATCGACCTGATCAACCAGGGGATCCTGGACGGCAAGTATGACGACGGTACCTCCCAGTACCGCAATACCTTCGTGTTCTCGCACACCAACATCTTCCGGCCGCAATTCTTCGAGTTCGCCTCCACCTTCACCCGGGAGGAAACCTTCTTCCTGCTGGACCAGTTCGAGAAATGGAACGTCACCTGCGCCTTCTGCGGCCATGTCCACACCTGGGACGAGCGCAACTACAACGGCGTCCACTATCTCACGCTGGACACCATGTGCGAAAAGAACAATCCGGAGCCGGGCGATTACCTCGTCCGCGTCCACTGCGATGCCGACGGAGAGGTGAAATGGTCGCCGGTGCATATGGACACGCGGAAGAGGAAATAGCTATTTCCTGAAATACTTTCCTACGACGGGCAGTCCCGACAGGGGCAAGTCCTTCTTGATGATATACAGCCCGAAGAGGGCGACCAGCGCGGTGTTCGCCAGAAGTGCCGGCCAGAAGCCCAAATGGCTGTTGGACAAGGTGATGCCGGCGAAAAGTACCGCAGCCAGGATGGTATAGACGGCCAGCTCCTTGAGCGGATAAGCGATCGGATAATACTTCTGTCCCACGAAATACGACAGCAGCATCGCCGTTCCGTATCCTGCGAATCCGCCCCAGGCGCAGGCCATGTAGCCGTATTTCGGCACCAGGAATACATTGATGCCGATGAGGACGGCGCAGCCGATGCCGGAGAAGACGGCACCCCAGATGGTCCGGTCCGTGAGCTTGTACCAGAAAGACAGGTTGAAGTAGATGCCCATCATCATCTCCGCCGCCATCACGATCGGGACGACGCGGAGACCTTCCCAGTAGTCGCTCTTGATGATGTAGCGGAGGATGTTCATGTAGGCCATCACGCACAGGAAGGCCAGGAGTGTGAAGATGACGAAATACTTCATGCCCTTCGCGTAGGTCTCCTTGTTGTCCTTGTCGCGGGAAGCCCCGAAGACGAACGGTTCGTAGGCGTAGCGGAACGCCTGGGTGATGAGGGCCATGATCATCGCGATCTTGGTGGCGGCCCCGTAGATGCCCAGCTGCGCGTTGGCATCGGCCCCGGGATAGACTTTCGGGAACAGGATCTTGTCCGCCGTCTGGTTCAGGATGCCGGCGATCCCCAGCACCAGAATGGGCCAGCTGTAGGAAAGCATCCGCTTGCACAGGGCTTTGTCGAATCCGTAGCCGATCCCTTTCAACTCCTTGGCGAAGAAGAAAGTGACGATGGACGTACAGAACAGGTTGATATAGAAGACATAACCCACTCCGACGGCCGGGTCGTACAGGCGTCCCCACAGGTCCGGATTCCCCTCGTACAGGTGCGGAAGCAGGACGAAATACACCAGGTTCAGGGCGATGTTCAGCCCGATGAACAGGAGTTTGAGCGCGGCGAACTTGAGCGGCCGTTTCTGGTACCGGAGGTAGGAGAACAGGATGGCCTGGAAGGCGTCCAGGGCCACGACGATCGCCAGGGACCAGATGTAGGACGGATGCTCCGGATAGCCCATGGCCGTGGAGATGGGGCCGATGAAAGCCAGCACCAGCGCCACGAACAGCATCGAGGTGAATCCAACCATCCGCAGGATGGAGGAATAGACCATCTTGGGGTCTTCTCCTTCCTTGTTGGCGAAGCGGAAGAAGGTCGTCTCCATCCCGTAGGTGAGGATGACCAGCAGCAGCGCCGTATAGGCGTACAGGTTCGTGATGACGCCGTAGCCGCCGCTGGCGGCCGCGATCTTGTAGGTATAGAGGGGAACCAGCAGGTAGTTCAGGAATCGCCCGATGATGCTGCTGAGTCCATAGATGGCCGTATCCTTGGCCAGGGATTTCATATTCGCCATGTCCGGCTCCTTATCGTTCGCTTACATATTTGTGCAGGACGCGGCGTACGGCACCGGGGCCCGCGAACAGTTCCTTTACCATGCCCTCGATCCTTTCGCCGAGTCCGGCTTCATACAGGTCCAGCCCAAAGACGTCTTTCCGGCTGTAAAGGGCTTTCAGGCAGCTGTAATCCTGGTTCTCCCGACCGATTTCCAGCGGGGCTACCAGCGCCTGCAGCTCGGGGAGCATCGGGTCCGGAGACGGCTCGAAGGGCGTTCCGTCGTCCCGGATGCCTTTCAGATACCGGGCGTAGCCCGCGAGGGTAAGCGGAATCAGGACGAGGTTGTCCATGTCCAGCCGTCGGCTGATGTACTTCTTGATGGTCTCGCCGAAGCGGATGGACAGCTTCTGCGACGTGTCGCTGGCGATGCGCTGCGGCGCGTCGGGCATGAACGGATTGGGCAGGCGACGGCCGATGACGGCGCCGATGAATTCGTAGGGGTTCAGGACGCCGGGATCCGTCACGACGGGCATGGCTTCGATGTAGCCGAGCTTCTGGATGAAGGAGCGGAGGTCCGGGTCCTGCATCTCGGCCGAAATGAGCGTGTAGCCCAGCAGGCAGCCGTAGATGCTCATCGCCGTATGGAGGGGATTCAGGCAGGTGGTGACTTTCATGGTCTCCACCTTGTCCACGGTCTCCCGGGTGGTATAGAGCGCACCGCCCAGGTCCAGCGGCGGACGACCGTTCGTATATCGGTCTTCGATGACCAGATACTGGACCTCTTCCGCATTGACGAACGGGGCGGTGAAGGTGTGCTTTTCCGTTTCGATGTAGTCGTTGTCCTCGAAACCGTCGGCAGCCAGGAGTTCCTTCACTTTCACGTGCGGACGTGGCGTGATCTTGTCGATCATGGACCACGGGAAGGTGATCTTGCTCTCGTCTTTCAGGTAGTACAGGAAGGCCTGGGGGGTCAGCCCGTCCCGGACCCAGCGCTCTGCATAGGCGAAGACGCCGGCTTTCACCTTGTCGCCGTTGTGCGAGCAGTTGTCCATGGACTGCACGGTCAGGGGCAGCGCGCCGGCCTTGAACCGTTCCAGGAGGAGGGCCGTGACCTTGCCCATGGCGAAGACGGCGTCCAGGCCGCGTGCGAGGTCCACCTCATTGAACCCGTAACCCTTTTCGGTGATGGTGAAGGAGATCATCTGCAGGGACGGATTCCGGAAGATATCCTCCAGGCGGTTCCAGTCCTCGAACTGCCGGTCCGCCTTCAGTGCCTCGGTGACGCTCGCGATGACCTTCTTTCCCACGGTCCCGTCGCTGCGGAGGGAAACCAGCAGGGAAAGGTTGTCGTACGGCTTGTAGGCCTTGTCGATGACCTCGAAATCGAAGGTCTCGGCCACGATGACGCCGCGGTCGTACTTGCCCGTGTTCAGGGCGTCGTTCAGGATGGCGGCCGGGAAGGCGCGGAAGATGTTACCGCCGCCGAAATGGACCCAGGCAGGTTTGGCGAAGGTCTTTTCGCGGAGGACCTGGATGTCGAAACGGGGAACTTCGTAGCCTTTCCGTTCCCACGCCGAGGCGTCGAAGGAGCCGCTCAAGATGTCGGTGAGTTTCATGTCAATCGAAGAATCCGGGTTGTTTGTAGGGGATGCCAAGTTCACGGTCCACCGTGGCCAGGATGCCCTGCACCTGGCCCAGGGCGAACATGCGCCCGAGGAGCGTATAGCCGGCGTTGTGCCCGTGGGCGGACTCGTCCATGATGCCGCCGGGCTCGTCGGTGAAGGTCATACCGTGGTCCACCCGCATGGGCAGGGCCGGATTCTCCTTCTCGAAGATCCGGCACAGTTCGATGAGGTCCGCTCGGCCGCCCAGGTGCGAGGCTTCGGTGAAGTCCCCGTTCGGGAAGATATGGCAGGAACGCAGATGCACGAAATGCGTGCGCGAGGCGAACTTCCGGGCCATCTCCACCACGTCGTTGTAGGCCCCGGCCGACAGGGATCCGGCGCAGAAGGTCAGGCCGTTGTGCTTGTTCGGAACGGCGTCCAGGAACCACTGGATGTCCTCCTCGGTGCGGACGATGCGGGGGAGGCCCAGGATCTCGATGGGCGGGTCGTCGGGATGGACGCACATGTTCATGCCGCATTCCTCGCACACCGGCATGATGGCCTCGAGGAAGTATTTCAGGTTGGCGCGGAGCTGCGCCTTGTCGATGCCCTTGTACAGGTCCAGGAACTCGCGGAACTTCTGCACGGGAGCCTCGTCGTCCTCGCTGAAGTTGCCGGAGACGAATCCCTGTGTCTTGATGACGATGTTCTCCACCAGCTGGTGGTCCTTTTCGGGAGTCATGGTCTTCGCGAGCGCATCGGCCTCGGCCAGGACGTTGCGGCCTTCCCCGACTCCCGCCGGGAACTTGAGGGCGGCCCATTCTTCCCGGGCACCCGGACGCTTGAGGATGTAGATGTCGAAGTAGGCGAACTCCGCGTAGTTGAAATACAGGTTCGTGGATCCGTTGGGATTGCGGTGCAGCAGGTCCGTCCGAGCCCAGTCCAGCACGGGCATGAAGTTGTAGCAGATACAGTGGATCCCTTCCGCAGAGAGATTCCGGAGGGACTGCTTGTACACTTCGATCTGCTCATCCCGGTCGGGACCGCCGTATTTGATGGTCTCCACGACCGGCAGGCTCTCCACGACGCTCCAGCGCATGCCGAAACTTTCGATGTATTCCCGAAGGTCGCGGATCTTCTCGCGGGTCCATACCTGTCCCAGCGGAACGTCATGCAGGGCGGTGACGATGCCTTCCACACCGATCTGCCGGAGCATGGCCAGGGTGATCTTGTCTTTCCGGCCAAACCAACGCCAAGTTCTTTCCATATCGAAAGGGTTTCTAGATGGAGCGAAGTTACGGGAAAATGCGCAAGATTCAAAATAATCAGTATATTTGTTCCTATGAAAAGAACTTGGATTTTAGGACTCGGACTCCTGCTGGCCATGCAGGGGTGCCAAAGCGATTACAAGGTCAAGGGCGACACCGTGACCGTGAAATTGGAAAACGTTCAGGCGGGCGCTCCGTCGCAGGTCCGCCTGCAGGTCATGGGCCCGAAACTCATCCGGGTGTCCGCGACTCCGGACGGCGCTTTCCACGACCGGAAGAGCCTGGTCGTCCTGCCCTCGAAGGAGAAGACGCCGTTTTCCGTGGAAATGGAGGAGGGGGTCGTGAAAGTATCGACCGGAGAAGTCGTCGCCCGGGTGGACCCGAAGGACGGAAAACTGTCCTTCACGGATGCTTCCGGAAAGCAGCTCCTCGCTTCCGGCAGCGGCGGACGGATGTCCTTCGCTCCCATCGAAGTGGAAGGGAAGAAGGCCTACTCCACGCAGGTCGTTTTCGATTCCCCGGCCGATGAGGCTTTCTACGGCCTCGGGCAGCAGCAGACGGGCGAGTTCGACCACAAGGGCCTGAATGAAGAGCTGTACCAGTACAATACCAAGATCAGTATTCCCTTCATCGTCTCATCTAAGGGGTATGGCCTCCTGTTCGATGCCTATTCCCTGAGCCGCTGGGGCAATCCCAATCCATATCAGCACCTGGGAGACGTCTTCAAACTCTATGACAAGGACGGGAAGGAAGGCGCCCTTACGGGCACCTACCATACCCGGGACGGCCAGACGCTCGTCCAGCGGGAGGAAACGCTGGACTATGAGAACGAACGCCTGATCGCAGACCTGCCCAAGCTGCCGCTCGAAGGTGCCTTCGTGAAATATGAGGGGGAGATCGAGGCGCCCGTTGCCGGAGATTACTACTTTACCCAGTATTACGCCGGATTCCAGGGTACGAAGATCGGCGGCGAGGAGGTGATGTCCCGCCGGTGGCGTCCGGCCTGGAACCCCAACAGCTACCGCTACTGCGTCCATTTCGAGGCCGGGGAACGGAAGCCCGTGGAGGTGTTCTGGCAGCCGGACGGCGGCGTGTCCTATTTCAGTCTGAAAGTGGAGGTTCCCCAGAGCGCGGAGGAGCAGTCCCGCCTGAGTTTCTGGTCCGAGTTCGAGCCGCAGGTGGACTTCTATTTCATGGCCGGCGAGACTTACGACGAGGTGATCAGCGGTTACCGCACCCTGACGGGCAAGGCCTCCCTGTATCCGAAGTGGTCCCTGGGCTTCTGGCAGAGCCGGGAGCGCTACACGACGCAGGATGAACTTGTCGGCACGCTGGCCGAGATGCGCCGCCGGGGCATTCCGGTGGACAATATCGTCCAGGACTGGCAGTACTGGCTGCCGGACCAGTGGGGAAGCCATGAGTTCGACCCCGCCCGTTTCCCCGACCCGGAAAAGATGCTGGACGACGTGCACGCGATGCACGGCCGCTTCATGATCAGCGTCTGGCCCAAGTTCTACACGAACACCGAACACTACAAGGAGCTCAAGGAAGCGGGCTACGCCTACACCCACGCCGAGGATACGGCCATCGTGGACTGGCTGGGCCACGGGCAGTCCTTCTATGACGCCTATTCGGAGGGGGGCCGGAAGATGTTCTGGCGCCAGATAGACGAAACCCTGTACAGCCGTTATGGCAAGAAGATCGACGCCTGGTGGATGGACGCGAGCGAACCGAACCTCCGCGACTGCCTGCCCATGGACTACCTCAAGTGGCTCCTGACTCCGACGGCCCTGGGTCCGTCCACGGAGTATCTGAACGCGTATTCCCTCGTGAACGCCGATGCCATCTACAACGGCCAGCGGTCGGTGGATCCCGACAAGCGGGTGTTCCTCCTGACCCGGAACGGCTTTGCCGGCCTCCAGCGCTATTCCACGGCCTCCTGGAGCGGCGACATCGGCACCTCCTGGTACGACATGCGCATGCAGATGGCCGCCGGTCTGAACTACTCGATGTCCGGCCTTCCAATGTGGGGCATGGACATCGGCGGGTTCTCCGTGATGAACAAGTTCCATGATCCCCGCAACGCCGAGGAGTGGCAGGAACTCCAGACCCGCTGGCACCAGTTCGGTACCTTCGTGCCGCTGTTCCGTACCCATGGACAGTATCCCCGCCGCGAACTCTGGAACATCGCTCCGGAGGGCTCCCAGGCCTATGAGAGCATCCTCTCCTACATGAAACTGCGCTACAACCTGATGCCGTACCTGTACTCGCTGGCCGGTGCCGTGCACTTCGAGGATTACACGATCATGCGCGGCCTGCCGATGGATTTCCCCGGCGACCCGAAGGTGCGCGACCTCTCCGACCAGTGGATGTTCGGGCCCGCCCTCATGCCCTGTCCGGTGTATGAGTACAAGGCCCGCAGCCGCGCGGTCTATTTCCCGGAAGGCGGCTGGTATGACTTCTATACGGGTGCATACATTGCAGGTAGTCAGACGCTTACGGTCGATGCTCCTTACGAGCGCATCCCGCTCTACGTCCGTGCCGGTTCCATCATTCCCTTCGGCCCCGACATGCAGTGGTCCGACGAGAAACCCGCCGACAACATCCGCCTCTATGTCTATGCCGGCCGCGACGCCGACTTCACCCTCTACGAGGACGACGGCGTGACCTACGGTTATGAGAAGGGGGCCTGTGCGACCATTCCGATCCACTGGGACGATGCTTCCCGGACGCTTACCATCGGCGAGCGCAAGGGGACTTTCCCGGGGATGCTGGAAAGCCGCACCTTCACGGTCATCGTCGTGGATCCGGCGCATCCCAGCGGCTTCGCGCCGGATGCTTCCGGTACCGAAGTGGCCTACGAAGGAGCGGAGATTACTTGCAAAGCATAATATCCAGGATCATCTTGTCCGTGGCCTGCATGCCCACGGATCCGATCGTGCCGAGGTTGCGGATCGTTTTCTCGATGTCGTCCTCGATGATGCCGTCGGTGGAGGGGATGCAGGTGCCGCGGAGGGCGAGGACGGCGGACTGGACCGCCGAGGAGACGCCGGAGGCGACCTTCATGGCGCAACCGACTTTCGCTCCGTCGCACACCATGCCGGTGATGTTGCCGATCATGTTCTTGATGGCGGCGCACACCTGTTCATAGGTTCCGCCCTGCAGGTACACGATGCCGCAGGCGGAACCGGTTGACGCAACGACGCATCCGCACAGGGCGGACAGTTTGCCCAGATACCCTTTGATATGGATGGCCACGAGGTTGCTCAGGATGAGCGCCCGGGCGAGGGGCTCGTCGGCGATGCCGTATTTGAGCGCATAGGCGATGACGGGCATGCTGACAGTGATGCCCTGGTTGCCGCTGCCGCTGTTGGACATGGCGGGCAGCGTACAGCCGGCCATGCGGGCGTCGGAGGCCGCGGCGGTGAGGCCCATCGCATAGCTCATGAAATCGTCCCCGAACACTTCCAGCTGGTTTTCCCGGATGGCTTTGCCCACGCGGAGTCCGTAGTCGCCCTCCAGCCCTTCATGGGCGAGGGCGAGGTTCAGCGTCCGGTCTTCCAGGATGAATGCAATGTCTTTATAATCAACTGTTCTGGCGAAATCGTAGATTTCCCGGACCGTCAGTCCGTAGTCGCGGGTCGTGCGCTCTTTCGCCGCGGCGCCGGATTCGGAACTCATCAGGATCTTGTCGGCAAAACTCGTTTCCACGATCTTGTCGTGGTCGTCCTCGATAACGGCATAGGCATGGGGATTTACCTCGGCCGATGCTTCCACGCCATGGCCCATGGTGACGGTCGCTTTCACATAGAGCAGCCGGTCGATGTCCGCGACGGAGATGGTGACGTGTTTCGCGGCCACCAGTTCCTTGGCGCGGGAGACGGCGCTGGCGGAAACGCCCTGGAGGACTTCCAGCCCCTTGGCGGCGTCGCCGCAGACGGCACCGAGGGCTGCGGCGATGGGGAGACCGACCATCCCGGTACCGGGGATTCCTACTCCCATCCCGTTCTTCAGGATGTTCCCGGACACTTCCACTGCGATGCGGAAATCGGCCGTCTGCCGCCAGAGGGGGCAGTCGCCGCAATGGGAACAGTTCTCGGAAATGATGTCCACGGCCTTTGCGACGGCAAGGGCGACGGCGATGGGTTCCGTGCAGCCCAGGGCGGGCTTCACTTCCTTGTGGATCAGGCCGATGATGTCGGCTTGGCGGTCAGTCATGGCTTCTCAAAATGTGGTTCGGACACAAATGTAGCCCCTTTTTGGTCGAAAACCAAATAATGATTACCTTTGATGATTGGATAACACTGATATCAAGATACCATGACCCGAATCCAAACCCTGCTGAAGGCCGCCGCCTTCCCGCTGGCCGCCCTCCTTGCGGCCGCTTGCTCGACATCGACGACTCCGAAAGTCAATCCCGCCATCACCCCGGACAAGGAGGTGGAGGCGAAAGTGGAACAGGTCCTGAAAGGAATGACCCTGGAGGAAAAGGCGGGACAGCTCGTCCAGCTTTCCATTGGCGTCATCTCCGCCGAAGGGGCGGACGACGTGGATCCTGCGAAGATGGACGTCATTTTCGGAAAATACAAGGTGGGCTCCATCCTGAACGTGATGAACGACCACGCCCTGGACCGCGAGCATACCGCCGCATTCATTTCCAAGATCCAGGAGAGTTCGATGAAGCACATCGGCATCCCGTGCATCTACGGCCTGGACATGATCCACGGCGCGTCCTATCTGACCGACGGTTCCTTCTACCCGCAGGAAATCAACCTGGGCGCCACGTTCAACCGCGAGTACGCCGCGATGATGGGGCACGCGATGGCCTATGAGACCCGCGCCGCGCAGTGCCCGTGGGTGTTCTCCCCGGTGATGGACCTCGGCCGCGACCCGCGCTGGCCGCGCCAGTGGGAGAGTTTCGGCGAGGACCCGTACCTGCAGTCCGAGATGGCCCGCATCGAGACCGTGGCCATCCAGGGCGAGGATCCCAACCACATCGACCTGGAACATGCGGCCGTGAGTATCAAGCACTTCATGGGTTATGGCGTACCACTTACCGGCAAGGACCGTACGCCGGCCTACATTGCGGAAAATGACCTGCGCGAGAAGTACTTCCGTCCTTTCAAGGAATGCTTCCAGGCCGGCGCCCTCACGGCAATGGTGAATTCCGCCTCCATCAACGGCGTTCCCACGCACGCGAACAAGCTTCTCCTCACCGGCTGGGTGAAGGAACAGCTGGGCTGGGACGGCCTGCTGGTGACCGACTGGGCCGACATCGACAACCTCTACACCCGGGACCATGTGGCCGCGGACAAACGGGAGGCCGTGGCGATGGGCATCAACGCCGGTATCGACATGATCATGGATCCGTATGATCCCGAGTGCTGCAACGTGATCGTGGACCTCGTGAAGGCCGGTGACATTCCGATGGCGCGCCTGGACGATGCCGTCCGCCGCGTGCTGCGGCTGAAGGTCCGCCTGGGCCTGTTCGAGAATCCGACCTGGCAGCATGACTATCCGGAGTTCGCTTCCGAGGCCTTCGCGAAGCAGTCCTATGCCGCGGCCGTGGAGTCCGAGGTGCTCCTCAAGAACGAGGGAATCCTGCCGCTGAAGGGCACCGAACGCATCCTCGTAACCGGTCCGAACGCGAACTCCCTCCGTTCCTTGAACGGCGGCTGGTCCTATACCTGGCAGGGGGATGCCGATGCGTATGCCCCTCAGTACAACACCATCCTGGAGGCCCTGCAGAACCGTTTCTCCCGGGTGACCTACGAACCCGGCGTCGTCTATACAGGCCGTGACTGGCAGGGCGAGAACGCCTCCGGCATCGCGAAGGCCGTCGCCGCCGCCCGCGGGGCCGATGTCGTCATCGCCTGCGTGGGAGAGAACAGCTACTGCGAGACGCCCGGCAACATGGACGACCTGAACCTGTCCGAAAACCAGAAGAACCTGGTCCGCGGCCTGGCTGCGACCGGCAAGCCGGTCATCCTCGTGCTGAATGGCGGCCGTCCCCGGATCATCGGAGACATCGAACCGCTCACGAAGGCGGTCGTGGACGTGATGCTCCCGTCCAACTATGGCGGCGACGCCCTCGCCGCCCTGCTCGCCGGTGACGAGAATTTCTCCGGCAAGCTCCCGTTCACCTACTCCAAGCACATCAATTCCCTCCACACCTACGACTACAAGGTGTCCGAGCATCGCGAGGTGATGGGCGGAACCTATAATTACGACGCCATCATGGACGTGCAGTGGCCGTTCGGATTCGGTCTCAGCTACACGACCTTCTCCTACGGCGACCTCAAGCTGGAAAGCCCGGCCGATTTCAAGGCAGGGGATGTCCTGAAAGTTTCCGTGAAGGTCACGAACACCGGCGACCGTGCCGGCAAGGAGGCCGTCCTCGTGTACAGCTCCGACCTGGTCGCTTCCCTCATCCCGGATGTCAAGCGCCTCCGCGGATTCGAAAAGGTTGCGCTGGAGCCGGGTGAAAGCAAGACCGTCACCTTCGAAATCCCGGCCCATGAGCTTGCGTTCGTCGGTGCCGACGGCAAGTGGCGTCTGGAGGCCGGCGACTTCCGCATTTCCTGCGGCGGTCAGGGCGTAATGGCTCGCTGCACCGAAACGAAAATATGGGAAACACCTAACATTTAGTGCCTTATGAAATCCTTCGAAGAACTGAGATCCATCGCCGGACAGTTTGATATTCGGGGCAATATCCTGGAAATCAAGCCACTTGGGAACGGTCTGATCAATGATACGCTGCTGGTGAAGACCAATGGCCCCGACAACTATGTCCTCCAGCGGATCAACCATGCCATTTTCCAGGATGTGGAACTGCTGCAGCACAACATCGACTGCGCGACGGCCCATATCCGCCGGAAGCTGGCCGGCGATCCGGACATCGACCGGAAAGTGCTGACTTTCGTCCCTTGCAAGGCGACGGGAAAAACCTACTGGACCGACGGAGAAACCTTCTGGCGCATTTCCGTGTTCATCCGGGATGCCTATACGCACGAGGTGGTGGATCCCGCCTCTTCCTATGACGCCGGCAAGGCATTCGGCGCTTTCGAGGCCATGTTGTCCGATATTCCCGACACGCTGGGCGAAACCATCCCGGATTTCCACAACATGGAACTGCGGGCGCGTCAGCTCCGGGACGCGGTGGCGGCGGATCCCGTCGGCCGGATGGCCGAGCCGGAGGTGCAGGCCATCCTGAAGGACCTGCAGGCCTATGAAGAGGAAATGTGCAAGGCCGAGCGGATGTATCGCGAAGGCCTGCTTCCCAAACGCATCTGCCACTGCGATACCAAGGTGAACAACATGCTCTTCGATGCGGACGGGAACGTCCTCTGCGTCATCGACCTGGATACCCTGATGCCGTCCTTCGTCTTCTCGGACTTCGGCGATTTCATGCGCACGGCCGGCAGCACCGTCCCCGAGGACGACCCCGCCGTGGAGAAGGTTGACCTCCGGATGGACATCTTCGAGGCCTTCGCCCGCGGCTATGTGGAATCCGCCAAGGTGTTCCTGACTCCCGTCGAGAAGGAAAACCTTCCTTACGCGGCATGCCTGTTCCCGTATATGCAGGCCGTCCGCTTCTTCGCGGACTACATCAACGGGGACACGTATTACAAAATAAAGTATCCGGACCATAATCTGGTCCGGACACGCAATCAAGTCGCCCTCTTCCATGCGGCCTATGCGAAGGTGCCGCAGATGAAGGCCTTTATCGACAGCCTCTAACTACTTCGCGAGAGCGTAGGAGAAACCCTTTACCTGATCCCAGGCGCCGCGGGTGAAGTCGGGGACTTCCACCGGCATGCTGCCGTTCTCGATGGAGAGGCGGGAGAGCGGGGTGATGCAGCACCATTCGGCGAGGTCATAGACGTCGATGTCCATCGGAAGGCCGTTGCGGAGGCAATAGACCCAGCGGTAGTCCATGATGTAGTCCATGCCGCCGTGGCCGCCCACTTCCTTGGCGAGGGCTTCGAGTTCCGGGGTGAGGATGGGGCTGGGATACTTGGCCAGCATCTCGTTCACGGATTCGCCGCGATAGACCTTCTCCGTACCCACGGTATGGGCATTGACCTCTTCGCCTTCCTTGAACTCGCGGAAGCACAGGATGGGGACGGGGTACTTGGCGGAATAACCGTCGGTGCCGACAATCTGATACATGCGGCTGTAGGGGCGGGGAGTCATCACGTCGTGCTCCACGAGGATGGTCTTGCCTTTCTCCGTACGGATGAGGGTGGACGTCTGGTCACCGGCTGCAAAGGTGGCGTCGGGCTTGTCATAGAGTTTCTCGGACATCTTGGCACCGTTGAAGGGTTCCGTGTCCATGGCGACGAGCGTCTTCATGCGGTCGCCGCGGTGCAGGTTCATGACCTGGGCCACCGGGCCGAGACCGTGCGTGGGATACAGGTCGCCCCGGTTCTTCTGGTTCTCCTGCAGGCGCCAGTTGCCGGCATAGGCCTTCCAGAAAGGATCCAGGTTGTGCTGATAGGAACCCTCGGCATGGATGGGTTCGCCGATGGCTCCGGCCTGGACCATCGCGAGGGTGGCCATTTCGAAGAAGTCATAGCAGCAGTTCTCGAGCATGATGCAGTGCCGGCGGGTGCGCTCGGCGGTGTTCACCAGCGCCCAGATGTCCTCCAGGGTACCGGCGGCAGGCACCTCGACGGCGGCGTGCTTGCCCTGCTCCATGGCATAGAGGGATACGGGGACATGGTGGCTCCAGTCGGTGCACACATATACAACGTCCAGGTCCTCCTGTTCGCAGAGGGCTTTCCAGGCGTCCTCCGTTCCGGTATATTCCTTCGCAGCGGGCAATCCCTTGTCGGCAAGGAACTTCTGGCTGGCGGCGACACGCTCGGGCAGGATGTCGCACAGGGCGGTGATGACGACACCGGGCACATAGGTGAGGCGTTCCACGGCGTCGCCGCCGCGCATGCCCAGACCCACGACGCCCACGCGGACCGTCTCGAGCGGTTCGGTGGTGAGGCCGATGACATTCTCCTGTCCGGCCGGGCGCACGGGAACGTCGGTCTTCAGGACCGTTTGCACGGTTTTGTTGTTGCATGCGACCAAGAGCAGGGTCGCAGTGGCACAAAGGATGGCTTTGAATTTCATGATGGTGTTTGTTTGGTATTGCAAATGTACGTCAATATTTTCAGTGTAATCAATAAAAATCGCTATTTTTGTCCCCTCCTATCAAAAAAATGGACGTTTTTTGAGTATGATGGATACACACGTAGTAATCATGGCCGGAGGAATCGGCAGCCGGCTGTGGCCTTTGAGCACGCCCGAGCGCCCGAAGCAGTTCATCGACATCCTCGGAGTGGGGAAATCGCTCATCCAGCTGACGGTGGAACGCTTCCTTCCCGTCTGTGCACCGGACCATTTCTGGGTGGTCACGTCGGAAAGGTATGTCGATATCGTCCGGGAGCAGCTCCCTTCCGTTCCGGAGGACCAGATCCTGGCCGAACCGGTGGGACGGAACACGGCCCCCTGTATCGCCTATGCTTCCTGGAAGATCGGGAAGAAGTATCCCGATGCCAATATCGTCGTCACGCCCGCGGATGCGCTGGTCCTGAAGACGGCGGAATTTGCGGAAACCATCGGAAAAGCCCTGGCGGTGACGGCGGAATCCGACGCGATCGTCACCGTAGGCATCGCTCCCACCCGGCCGGAGACGGGGTACGGGTATATCCAGGCGTCTGAACCGATCCGGGGCAAGGTAGTGAAGGTCAATGCTTTCAAGGAGAAGCCCGATCTCCCCACCGCCGAATCCTATCTTGCCGACGGGCACTATTTCTGGAACGCGGGCATCTTCGTCTGGAATGTCGGGACCATCGTCCGGGAACTCCGGACCTTCGCACCGCAGATCGCCGGGGTGATGGATGAACTGGCTCCCTCCTTCTATACGGACGGGGAAGGGGAGGCCCTCGGCCGCCTGTTCCCGACCTGCGAGAAGGTTTCCATCGACTATGCCGTGATGGAGAAGTCGCGGAACATCCATGTGATCGCGGAGGACCTGGGCTGGAGCGACCTTGGCAGCTGGGGTTCCGTCAAGGGCCATATCGTCCCGGATGAAGGCGGAAATGCCGTCATCGGCGGTGATGTCCGTCTTTTCGGATGCCGGGATTGTTTCGTCCATGCCGCCGGAGAAAAGACGGTTGTCGTGGAAGGCCTTGATGGTTATATCGTTGCGGAATCGGCCGGTCGCCTGCTGGTCTGCCGCCTGTCCGAGGAACAACGGATCAAGGAGTTTTCGGCCGAAAAAAATTAAAAAAATCCTTGCGGATTCAAAAATAATGGCTACCTTTGCAATCCCGTTTGGGAAAACAAGGAGGACTCGTTAGCTCAGTTGGTAGAGCACAACACTTTTAATGTTGGGGTCTCGGGTTCGAGCCCCGAACGGGTCACAAAGGAAGCGAGTCTTCCGACAGACAACTTGATGCACTCTTAGCTCAGTTGGTAGAGCAGCTGACTCTTAATCAGCGGGTCCAGGGTTCGAGCCCCTGAGAGTGTACTGAAAAAAGATCGGATTTTTCCGGTCTTTTTTCGTTTTTATCACTATATTTGTCCAAACGAACACAACACTAAACACTTTTATATCATGAATCTCAGCGACATTATCCTGAACCAGGTGACCAAGAGCGTCGCCGGCAGCAACATTCAGATCCCGCAGAATCTTCAGCAGCAGGTTCTGGGCGGCCTTTCCGACTCCATCCTGGGCAGCCTCGCCAAGACGGCGACGGCTCCGGGCGGACTGGATTCCATCAAGGACCTCCTGACCGGAAAGGTCGATGCGGCCGCGAGCCCCGTAACGAACCTCGCCGGCAACATCTTCAACTCCAACGTCCTCTCCAAGCTCAAGCTCGGCGCCGCCGGAGCGGCCCTCCTCGCCTTCATTCCCAAGATCATGGGCGGCCTCAAGGGCATCATCAAGGACCAGGACGGTGACGGCGACGTGGACCTGAACGATGTTCTCCTGACCCTCAAGGGCGGCAGCGGCAGCATCCTCGGCAGCGTTCTCGGCGGTGTCCTTGCGGGCGGCGCGACGAAGAAAGCCAGCACCGGCGGTCTCGGCAGCATTGCCGGCAGCATCCTCGGTGGTATCCTGGGCGGAAAGAAATAGTTCCCAACCCCCTTTCAAGCGAACGGGCGGCCTTTGACGGGCTGCCCGTTTTTTGTAAAGAAGGGAATTATTCGGGTTATTAGACATTTCGGGTG
>DETL01000006.1:0-28011 GCA_002361625.1 Bacteroidales bacterium UBA3289
CTCTGCCGCCTGAACGGCATCAAGGAAACCACTACCCTCCAGATCGGCAGACGACTGAGGGTCAGGTAGGAATCGACGGATTACGAAAAGCGCCACCCCGCAAGGGATGGCGCTCATTTTTTTGTCCGGAACTTCCGTTAGAAACGGATATAGGACATGAACCAAAGTTCGTTGAACTGAGGCGTTCCCAGGAGTCTGTTGTTGTGATGACGGTACTCCAGCTGGAAGTTCAGGTTCTTGTGGAGACGGAAGTTCAGGCAGGCGGAATACATGTCATGGCTGCTGTCGGCATTGCCCTTGGCACGGAACTCGTCCCACTTGAGATAGACCTTGAGCCAGTCCGTCGCGGGGATGCCGGCCGTGACATAGAAGGCATCGGCGGCACCGCTCTGGTCAATTTCACCGGCCACGGCCGTGGCATACTCGGCACGGAGCGTCCAATTGTCGACATCATATTTGAGGCCGGCGCTGATACGCTCACGCTTGAGCGTGGTACCCGTGGAATTCACCCAGTTGCCTTTCCAGCCGAATGCACCGATGTACAGGCCCTTGACGGGCTGGAACTGGAGGGTGCCGATGATGTCCTTGGACTTGTTGGCGTCAGCCAGATTGATGCCCTGGCCGTTATAGAGGCCCAACTGGTAATGGACCAGCCGGAACTGGTCGTCCGCCATCGGGAACAGGTCACCCTGGATCTGGATACCCTGGTCACGGCCGCCCATGTTGGCCTCGCCCAGACGGTCTCCCATGCCGGCCATCTTCTGGACCAGGAAGGAGAAATCGCCCACGCCCACATCCCAGGGATTCATCGGGTTCTCAAAGGTGAAAGCACGCTTGAACTGACCCAGCTTGACGGAAAACTCCTTGTACTTCGCCCACTCGACGTAGAAATCCTTCACGTGCGGGCTCGTACCGTTGGCCTGGAACTGGATGCGGTATTTGAAGTCGTTGAAGATGCTGCCGTCCACATACAGACGGATAAGCCGGCAGTTGAACCCCGGGCCGCCGTGCGCACCTTCCTGATCACTGTATTTGTAGCCGCCGATGATGTAGCCGCCCACCTTGGGCTTGCTCATGAAATCGGACACTTTGTAGCCGTATCGGGGCGCCTGGTTCTCCTGCGCGGAAACGGTAAAACCGACCGTGGACAAAAGGGCTGCCAATAAAAAGAGAGTCTTTTTCATAAAAAAATCATGTAAAGATTATCAGAACGGGAAAATCTTGGTAAGCCAGAAGTAGCCGAGGATGAAACCGATGAAGCCGATGATGAGACCGACCTTGGTCATATCCTTGGTCTCCACCATGCCGGTCGCGGAGGCGATGGCATTCGGCGGCGTGGAAATCGGGAAAAGCATCGCGATGGAGGCGCACACGGCAATGAAGATGATCATGGCGCTGGTACCGCCCATGGCGAGGAACTGCGCGTTGTTGGCGGCCTCGGGATCGGCCATGCCGTTCGCAACCACGATGAGGATCGGGATGAGCAGCGCGGCGGTGGCGGAGTTGGAGATGAAGTTCGAGAGGAGGTAGCACACCAGGCCGGCGACCACCAGGACCACCCAGACCTTCATGCTGCCGAACGGAATCGCCTGGATCAGCACCTTCGCAAGACCGGTGTCCTGCAGGCAGTATCCGAGGCAGAATCCTCCCGCGACAAGCCAGAGGACGTTCCAGTTGATTTCCTTGATCTCTTCCTTGCCGAACAGACCCGTAGCGGTGAACACGCCCAGCGGGATCAGGGCGACGATGTTGGAGTTGATATGGGTGATCTGCTCCGTAGCCCAGAGAAGGATCGTGCCGACGAAGGTAATCCACACCACGTACAGCCTCCAGTCCTTCTTCTGCTTGCTTTCGGGAATCTCGAGGACAAGCTTCTTGGTCTTGAACGGAAAGAAGAAACGCAGCAGAACCCACGCGATCAGGATCATGATCAACACGTAAGGGATCATGTGCACGCACCATTCGCCGAAAGAGACGTCGATGCCGGCCTGTTCCAGGGCGCCTTTCGCGGTCGCGTTCGGAGGCGTGCCGATCGGGGTGCCGATACCGCCGAGGTTCGCGGCGACCGGGATGGAGAGGGCGAGGCCCACCTTGCCCTTGTCATCGGCCGGGAGCTTGGAAAGCACCGGGGTGAGAAGGGCGAGCATCATCGCGGCGGTAGCCGTGTTGGACATGAACATGGAGAACACGGAAATCATCAGCAGGAAGCCCAGCAGGACGATTTCCGGCTTGGTGCCGAAGAGTTTCAGCAGGGCCCGGGCCAGGGTGACGTCCAGACCGTAGCGCTCCGCCATGATGGCGAGGACGAAACCGCCCAGGAAGAGCATCACGACCGGATCCGCCATGGAGGACATGATACGGGCATAAGGAACCAGCGTCCCGTACTGCGGATCACAGAACAGGCCGATGCCCTTGTTGGATACCGTCAGGAGGGAGATGACGATCACCAGGAGCGAGGTGCTCCAGTTGGGGATGATCTCGAAGATCCACATCAGGGCGGCGAACACGAAAAGGGCGATCACGCGCTGCTGCACGACAGTCAAGGCCTCGATGCCGAAGAACGACACCGGGACCGCCCAGAGAAAGATGGTGATGATAAGTACGATCGGCAGGGCGACACAGTACTTGAAATTGAACTTCTTAGCCATTATTGATTCGTTTTATTTCTCATATTTGAAGCGGATGTCCACGGGGATGCTCTCCAGGCCGAGGGAAACCACGTCGGCCTCGATGGTGGGACCTACCACGCAGTACTTCTTCACGAAGGCACGGGCGGCGTCGATGTCGCCGAGGGCCTGGATCCGGAGGATCTCGGCGCCGAGCGTCTCGATGCATTCCATCGTCTTCTCATAGTCGATGGCGTATTTGCCGGAGGCCTTGCGGGTCATGGCACCGTTCTCCATCAGGTAGTTATACACGGCGATGTTCGCCTCACCCGTCGGGTCGGCCGTGCCGAAGCGGGCGGAACGGATGATATTGGCGATGAAGGTGGCAAGGACATCGTCACGCTGGATGAGGGCGGAGATGCGATGCGCGGAGACTTCCTGGGCACAGAGCCAGGTACCCAGCACATTGGACTTGGCCTTTTCGAAGACAAGCGCTTCGTTGCCGAGGGCTTCGGCCACCGTACCCTTGCCATTGACCGTTTCCTTCACGCCCAGTCCCTTCGCAATCTCGCGGAAAACGATGTTCCAGTAGAAGGCGCTGGCATCCAGATGGGCCTGGTAGGCACCCTCGAAAAGGGTCATGCCCACCGGGAAGACGGTCCGGTTGAACTTCTCGCGGATGATGTTGTCAAACAGGATGGTACGGGTGCCCAGCTCTTCCTGGACCTTCGCGTCGTACGGGAAATTGATGGCGATCACCTTGAAACCGGCGTTCGTGTAACCGCCGTAGTAGATGACGTTGCAGGAGAAGATGTCCGACTCGCTGCCCGGAACGAACTGGTGGTAGGCCGGGTCGCCGGGAAGCATCTGCTGGAACTCGGGGAGACGGGCGGAAAGTGCATTGAGCTCTTCCGTGCGCTTGAGGTTTTTCAGGAGCACATAGGCGCCATAGGAATTCTTGACCCCGTACAGGGCATCGTCCACGGCCTCGTTCGGGCCGATCACCAGGTCCATCTTGCTGTCGGTCATCTCCAGCCAGGCCTTGTCGCTCGCGTAGTAGTCGTCGGTCTTCAGACCCTCGGCCTTCTTGAGGAGGTAGTCATGGACACTGGGCTTGATGGTGATGTCCGCCGCCGCCGTCAGATAATCGACGATCTTGTCGATGGACTCCTTGTAGGCGTCGTGATACCAGACCGTCTTCAGGGAATCTCCGTCCCGGACGATGAGCGTATAGGGGCTCATTTTGTCGGGATTCCGGTAGGCGGAGAACTCTGCCTCCGTCAGGTCCGCCGGATAGAAGCAGGCACCGGCGGGTTTGGCGCCGTACCCGTTCACGAAGGGCTTGCCGTCGATCCGGTCCCAGGGGCCGTAGTTGATCTCGGCGTACTGCCGGGCGGCAGGATCGGTCAGGGCATCCAGGAGGGAGGCCTTGTCACCGAAATTCTGCTGCCAATAAATCTTGTCCACTTCGTCCGCCGCAAAGCGGTACAGGTTCAGGACCTCCTTTCCGTTGTCGGTGATGTCCGAAAGGTCCGGAGCGGGGATCGTCACCTCGGCATAGTTCTCCATGAGGCGGGCCGCCTTGGTCCTGTGTTCTCCACAGGAAACGGCGGTGAGGGCGAGGAGGACCCATGCGACTGTCAGTTTTTTCATATTTTTTTCGTTTGATTCCGAATAATCAGACAAAGGTAACATTTCTATTCGGAAATACCTTGAAATTCAGGACAAAAAAGACCCGGTGCAAAGACTGCACCGGGCTTGCATGATTGAAGTTTTTCAGTTTAAATCGTACCTTGCTCAAGCATGGCCTGGGCGACCTTCATGAAGCCGGCGATATTGGCGCCCTTCACATAGTCCACGGTGCCGTCCGGCTGGGTGCCGAACTTCACGCACTGCTCGTGGATGGACTTCATGATGAAGTGGAGCTTGTCATCAACCTCCTTGGCATCCCAGGAGATATGCTCCGCGTTCTGGGTCATTTCGAGGCCGGAGGTGGCAACGCCACCGGCGTTCACGGCCTTGCCCGGAGCGAAGAGGATCCCGTTATGCTGGAAATAGTGGATGGCGCCCGGCTGGCAGCCCATGTTGGAGACTTCGCAGCAGCACCAGCAGCCGTTCGCAGCCAGTTCCTTCGCATCGTCCTCGGAGAGTTCGTTCTGGAAAGCGCAAGGGAGGGCGATGTCCACCGGGATGGACCACGCCTTCTTGCCGGCGGTGAAGAACGCCTTGTCCGGGAACTTGGTGGCCATATCCTGCACCATGTTGCGGTTGGAGGCGCGCATGACGAGCATGTAGTCGATCATCTCCTTGGTGATACCGTCCGGGATGTGGCAGACACCGTCCGGGCCGGAGATCGCGACGACCTTGGCGCCGAGTTCGGTAGCCTTGGTGGCGGCGCCCCAGGCGACGTTGCCGAAGCCGGAGAGGGCGACCTTCTTGCCCTTGATGTCCTTGCCCGCCTTCTGGAGAAGGTGCTGGGTGAAATACAGGGCGCCGAAGCCCGTGGCTTCCGGACGGAGGATGGAACCGCCCCAGGTGCCGCCCTTGCCGGTCAGGACGCCGGTGTTGTACTGGCGGGCCAGCTTCTTGTACATGCCATAGAGGTAACCGATCTCACGGCCGCCCACGCCCACGTCACCGGCAGGGATATCCTGGTCCGGGCCGATGCAGTTCCAGAGCTCCAGCATGAAAGCCTGGCAGAAACGCATGATCTCGTCGTTGGACTTGCCCACGGGGTCGAAGTCGGAGCCGCCCTTGGCGCCGCCCATCGGAAGGGTGGTGAGGGCGTTCTTGAACGTCTGCTCGAAGCCGAGGAACTTGAGCATGGAAGGGGTCACGGCCTTGTGGAAACGGAGACCGCCCTTATAGGGACCGATGGCGCTGTTGAACTGGATGCGGTAGCCGAGGTTCGTCTGGACCTCGCCCTTGTCGTCCACCCAGGTCACACGGAAGGTGAAGATGCGGTCGGGTTCGACCATCCGCTCCACGATCTTTGCCTTCTCGAACTCCGGATGCTGGTTATAGACCTCTTCGATGGATTCGAGGACTTCCTGCACGGCCTGAAGGTACTCCTTCTCGAGCGGGTACTTGGCCTGGAGCTTTGCCATGATGTCTTGTGTCTTCATGATGAAATGCTTTGTTTGGTGTTTTAGTTATGTGTTTAAAGTCAGCTATCCAAAATAGCATACAAATTTAACCAATAAAAAGCAATTGCCAAATAAATTTCAAGCAAACGAAACATTCGGCGAAAAAAGGCGGTTTTCAGGAAATATCGTATATTTGTGCCTTCAAGCAGAAAAGCGAATGAAAAAGGATTTCAAGGACAGGCTGGCCGCCTGCGTCAAAGACTTGACCGGGGCCGAAGTGAAGGGTGTCACCGTGGATGAGGAAGGCGGGAAAGTGAGCATCGTGCTCGTTCCCGGACGGGGTCATGCGAGAGTGTCCCTCTCCCAGCTCCCCGACCAGCTGAAGGTGGCCGACGTGGACATCGCCGCCGGGGACGTCACGCTCTTCGGAGCCTACGCCGCCGTCCGGGACTTCGTGGAATCATGGAACCTGGAAGCCGACGACCCCCGCGTCAGCCGTTTCGTGGACATTCTCCGCCGGGAAACCCGCGGCGAAGTGACCAACGTGGAGTTCCGTTCCGGCGAACTGCTCTACGAGCTCACCGTCAAGACCCTGGATTTCACCGCGCCCGAATACGTCTATATCGAAGGCGTGGATTTCCGCAACCGGATCCTCTACTGCTACACCTTCGTGGAAGACATGAACGACATCGTGGAGACGGACTCCTTCTCCATCCTGGGCTTTCCGTTCGCGGGATCCGTCAAGAGCTAGGCAAAAGCCAGAAGACAAAAAAACTCCGGCCCGGACGGGTCGGAGTTTTTTGTCTGACGCGGAAAGACCGGCTTAGTTCCCGGCGGGAGCGGTCTGCGCCTGGGCGGCAGCCTGGAGCTCCTGCTGGAGCTGCTCGAGGGTGCGGCCTTCCTTGATACCGAGGGCCTTGCGGGCAGCCGGGGTGAGGTCCACGACGGCGGTCTCGTCAAAATACAGGGCGCTGGAGGAATCGAAGACGGCGGCGAGGCCCTGGGCCTTCGCGAGGTCCTGGACGGCCTTCTGGGCCTTCTCCATGATCGGGCTCATGAGCTGGGCCTGCTGCTGCTGGAGTTCCTGGGAAATGGTCTGCTGGAATTCCTGGATCCGGTTCTGGATCTCGACGAGTTCCTTCTCCTTGGATTCCTTGATGGCGGCGGTCCAGGAAGCGGACTTCTGCTGATACTGGTTGGCCTTGGTCTGATACTCTTCCACCATCGAGTTGAAGGTCTCCTGCGCTTCGTTCTGCATCGCGTTGATCTGCTCACGGGCGGCATCGGCCTCGGGGGCGAGCTGATAGAGTTCGGTGAAGTTGACACGACCGAGCTTCTGGGCGGAAGCGGAGAGGGTCAGGAGCGCCATGGCGGCGATAACAAGAATCTTTTTCATATTACGTTGTAGTTTTTAGATTTCGTTTCGGGAATGGGTCATCGCAAATGTTGTACCAATATCTCTAGAACTGCTGTCCGATGACGAAGTGGAACTGGCTGCCACCGTTCTTGGTGTCGTCGAAGCCATAGCCCCAGTCAACACCCAGGAGGCCGATCATCGGGAGGAAGACACGCACGCCCACACCGGCGCTCCGCTTGATCTGGAACGGGTTGAATTCGCGGATGTCCGCCCAGCAGTTACCGCCCTCGAGGAAGCCCAGGACGTAGATGGTGGACTGCGGCTGGAGGATCACCGGATAGCGGAGTTCCACCGTGAACTTGTCATAGATGTTACCCGCATAGGTACCCGTGGAACTGTACGGAGTGACACGCATCGGCGTCAGGGAATAGTCTTCATAACCACGCAGGGAGATGATTTCCGCACCGTAGGTCATGTAGCCCGACATACCGTCACCGCCCACCTGGAAGCCTTCGAACGGGGAATAGCCCCAGTTGCGGTTATAGTATCCGAGGAAGCCGAACTGCGCCCGGCTCATCAGCACGAGATCGCCCACCAGCTTCGTATAGATGGCGCCGTTGAACTTCCACTTGTGGTATTCGATCCACTTGTAGCGGTTCGCGGAACTCCATTCGTTCTGGACCGTACCTGTCTTGTCCAGGTAAGTGGCGTTGTAGTCCACGTCTTTCCAGCTGCCCACCTTGACCTTTTCACCGTTCTTGTAAGTGTACTTGCGGAACAGGGAATACGGCGGAGTCACCTGCACGGAGGCGGAGAAATCGGATCCCACGCGGGGATAGATCTGCTGGTCCGTGGAGTTACGGCTCAGGGAGAGGGTGTAGCTCAGGTTATGGGAGATACCGTCGTTGAAGGCGAAATAGCTGTTGTACCAGTTCGTGAGTTTATAGGTCTGCCAGCTCAGGCTGTTGTACAGGACGAAGTAGTTGTCAGGCCACTTGAGCCGGTTGCCCAGGCCCGCATTGAAACCGAACACCTCGAACATGCGGTCCGTGGAAAGGATGCCGATGTACAGGTAGGAGTCCGTCATCCTGGAATAGTAGCCGGAGAGGCTCAGGGAAGTAGGCTTCTTGCCGAAGAGCCAAGGCTCCATGAAACTGGCGCTCAAAGTGGTATAGTACCGTCCGTTCGTCTGGAAACGGAAGGAAAGCGTCTGCGCATCGCCCAGCGGAACCGGACGCCAGGCCTTCTTCTCGAACATCCGGTGGGTGGAGAAGTTGTTGAAACTCACGCCCGCCGTCGCGACGAAGGTGTTGCCGCCCCAGCCGCCGGAGAGTTCCAGCGTGGAGGAAGGCTTCTCCGTCACGTTGTACACCAGGTCCACGGTGTTGTTCAGCTGGTTGGGGATGACGGAATAACCGCCCTGGCCCATGATGGCTTCCGCATCGAACTGGCCCAGGGAAGCGATTTCACGGATGGAACGCTCGAAATCCGACTGGCTGAACAGGTAACCCGGACGGGTCATGATCTGGCGGCGGACCACCTTTTCGTTGGTCAGGTCGTTGCCGTTGATGACGATGTTGTTCAGGGTGGCGGGCTTTCCTTCGGAAATACGCATTTCCACGTCCACGGAGTCGTTCTGGATGTTGATCTCCACCGGCGTCACATTGAAGAAGAGGTAGCCGTTGTCCCGGTAGAGCTTGGTTACGTCATAGTCCGTCTGCTTGCCGCCGCCGCGGAGGCGCTTTTCCATCGTGACCATGTCATAGACATCGCCCTTCTTGATCTGTAGGACTTCGTCCAGGACCTCGGAAGGATAGACCGAGTTGCCGGTCCAGGTCACGTTGCGGAAATAGTATTTGGGGCCCTCGTCGAAAACCATGTCGATGTTCAGATGCTTCGGGTCCACATAATACACGGAGTCGCGGACGAGACGGGCGTCGCGGTAACCGGCCTCATTGAAAGCCTCGAGGACGGTCTTGCGGTCCGTCTGGTAATACTCCTTTTCCTTGAACTTCTTGGATTTGAAGAAATTGTACCACTTGTTGGAGTGGGTGTCCTTCATGGACTTGGCGAGCTTGTACTCGGAGATGTCGGTATTGCCCACGAAATTGATGTCCTTGATCCGGATCTTCTCGCCTTTCTTGACATCGAAGTTCACCCGGATGGCGCTGCGGATCATCGTATCCTTCTGGACCTGGACGTCCACGTCGCAGAGGAGGAAACCCTTCTCCTTGTAGTAGCGCTTGATGATGTCCACGGAGGTGCTTTTCACATAGTCGGAGAATTCCCGGCCCGGACGGAGGTTCAGGCGCTCCTGGAGGTCCTTCCTTTCCCCGGACTTGACACCCGAATAGGTCCAGCGGGAGACTCTCGGACGCTCCTTGACCACGACCTTGAGCCAGGCCGTGTCGCGGGCGGCGCTCAGGGAATCGATCCGGATGGCGACGTCTTCGAAATAGCGCTGGGCGACCAGGCGCTTCAGGACACCCGTCACGTCCTCGCCCGGAATGGTAACGGACATGCCTTTCTGGAATCCTGTCAGCTGCAGGATCTGGTTCTCGCCAAAGTACTGGTTTCCTTCGACCCCTACTCCCCCGATGACATATTTCCGGGGATTCGTATAATCGACGTCGATCGTGCCGCCCGTGTTCTGCGCCCACAGGGAGGATCCCGTGAGGACGGCGAGCAGCAGGCAGACGGTCTTGCGTATCTTCATCGTTAAATCAGCCATTATCCTGCAAAGATAACTCTTTTATTTGACTTTTCCATATCTGCGGTCCCGGGAAGCGTACGTCTCGAGCGCCGCGCGGAACTCGGGTTTCCGGAAATCGGGCCACAGGGTGTTCGTAAACACGAACTCCGTGTAGGCGCACTGCCAGAGAAGGTAGTTGGAGATGCGCTGTTCCCCGGAGGTGCGGATCAGCAGGTCCGGATCCGGGATTCCGGCCGTCACGAGGTACTGGTCGAAATCGGCGATGTCCATGTCCTGGATCCCCTCGGCCCCCTTTTCGGCAGCCGCACGCTTCATGGCCTGGAGGATATCCCACTTCCCGCTGTAGCTCAGGAAGACGATGAGGGTCATCCGGGTGCAGCCGGCGGTTTTCTCCATCAGACGGTCGATGGCGGCGTTCAGCTTGTCCGAAAGGCGGGCGCGGTTCCCCAGCACGACGAAGCGGACGCCATTGTCCAGGAGGGTTTTCACCTCGTTGTGGATGGCTTCCATCATCAGTTCCATCAGACGGTTCACCTCCGCTTCGGGCCGGTTCCAGTTCTCCTCCGAGAAGGCATACAGGGAGAGATATTTCACACCGGCCTCCACGGCCGCCTCGGTGCATGCACGGACGCTTTCCACGCCCTCCACATGCCCATATACGCGTTCACGGCCCCGGGCTTTCGCCCAGCGGCCGTTGCCGTCCATGATGATGGACACGTGCTCGGGTACTGCGTTCATGCTTTATCCATTGTTTCTCATATCCTCGCCCCAGAACAGCCTGGAAGTAAGGGCCCGGACGAACCCGGACTCGGCGAGACGGATACGCTTAAGCGAAAATTGTGCCATCTCGACATGGATGCTCCATTCCTGGGTGATTTCCATCGTACGGTTGTCCGTACTCATGATGGCCACCCCGTCCCGGCTCTCGAAGGAAATGTCCACCTTCGCGGTTTCGGGGAGGACGATCGGCCGCACGTTGAGGTTGTGCGGGGAAATCGGGGCGATGATGAGGACCTTGGTGTCCGGCATGCAGATAGGACCGCCCACGCTCAGGGAGTAGGCCGTGGAGCCGGAGGAGGTAGAAACGATCAGGCCGTCCGCCCAGTAGGTCGGAAGGGTTTCGCCGTTCACGCTGGCGCGGATGCCCAGCACGGAAGGTCCCTTGCGGTGGATGGCGACCTCATTCACGGAATAAGGCAGCATGCCGATGCTCTTGCGGGCGCCGGGGCCCTTGAGGGTCGCATTGAGGACGGTCCGGTACTCGATGCTGAAATCCCCTTCCATGAGGGCCTTCAGCACGGCCTCCGGGCGGTTCTCGCACAGGAAGCCGATACGTCCGAAATTCACCCCCAGGATGGGGAGGCCGATGTCCGAGACGATGTGCGCGGCCGACAGAAAGGTCCCGTCACCACCCATGGAAAGGACCAGGTCGGTTTCCGGACGGATGTCGGACTTGGTCTTGATCTCATACACTTCATACGAAGCGGATTCCAGTTCGCTCAGCAGGGCGCGCATGCGCGGCTCATCCCGCAACTCGTCTTTCAGGACGAAATAACCTATTTTCATTCGGGCACTTTCATTTCAGCCGCCAAAAATAACACTTTAAATTATAAAAATCACTATTTTTGTCGCGAAAACGATTAGACCGTACCCATTATGAAGACTCGGCTCAGTGTCAATATCAATAAATTCGCGACCCTCCGCAACGCCCGCGGAGGCAACATGCCCGACGTGACGAAGGCCGCCCTGGACTGCGAACGCTTCGGCGCGGAGGGCATCACCGTCCATCCGCGTCCCGACGAGCGGCATATCCGCTACAGCGACGTCCGGACCATCCGGCCGCTGGTGAAGACCGAATTCAACATCGAGGGGAACCCGATCCCCGCATTCATCGACCTGGTGGACGAAGTCGTCCCGGACCAGGTCACCCTGGTCCCCGACGCCCGGGATGCCATCACCTCCAACCAGGGATGGGACACGCTGAGAAACAGGGACTTCCTGACCGAAGTGTGCCGGGAGTTCAAATCCCGGGGAATCCGGACCTCCATCTTCATCGACCCGGATCCGGCCATGGCCGAAGGCGCCGCCGCCTGCGGGGCGGACCGCGTGGAACTGTACACGGAAGGCTATGCGGCGAAGTACGCCCTCGGACGGGAAGCCGCCATCGCCCGCTACGTCGAGGCGGCGGAAGCCGCCCGCCACGCGGGGCTGGGCCTCAACGCCGGGCACGACCTCTCCCTGGAGAACCTGGCCTATTTCATACAGACCATTCCCTGGACCGCCGAGGTTTCCATCGGCCACGCGCTCATCTGCGACGCCCTGTACCTGGGGCTGGAAGCGACCATCGCGGCCTATCTTGCGCAAATTCGCAAAAAATAGTTATCTTTGCATTCTTGTACCATGGAAAATATTAATTGCACAATAATGAAAAAGACTGCATCCATCCTGAGCGCCGTCCTCGTGGCCGGCCTCGCCCTCACCGGCTGCAACAACGCCGCCACGGCTCCCGCCGCCGAAACCAAGTCCGACACCACCGCCGTCGCCGGCAGCATCGTATTCTTCAACATCGACAAGGTCGTCGAGAGCTATGACATGGCGAACGACCTCCGCAGCGCCGTGGAGACCAAGGTGGGCGGCATCCAGTCCGAGATCGACCGTCGCGGCAACAAGCTCCAGAAAGATGCCAACGACTTCCAGAACAAGGTGGACAAGGGCCTGCTGACCACTTCCGTCGCGAACGCCCAGTACCAGAAGCTCCAGCAGCAGCAGAACGAGTACCAGCAGTACGTGGTCCGCAAGCAGCAGGAGATGAACGAGGAGCAGACGGTGATGCTGAACCAGATCATGAACGCCATCGCCGAGTATGTGAAGGAGTACAACGCCGAGAAGCAGTACGCCCTCATCCTCACCACCTCCGGTGACATCCTCCCGGCTCCCGTCGTGACCGGCGCCCCCGCCCTGGACATCACCGACGAGATCCTCGCCGGCCTGAACGCGGCCTACGTGAAGACCAAGGCTGCCGAGACCGGGAACAAGTAGTCGATGAAGGTCGCCATACTGTCCAGTTTCTACCCCCTCAGGGGAGGCATTTCCCAGTTCAACGCGAGCCTGCTCGCGGGACTGGGAAAGTTGCACGATGTCAGGGCTTTCAGCTTCAAGCGGCAGTACCCTGAAATCCTCTTCCCGGGGAAGACGCAGTATGTCACGCCCGACGACGAGGCCGTTCCGGTGGAGGCGGAAGCCTTGCTGGACACGGCCAATCCTTTTTCGTACGCGCGCACGGCCCGCGCGATCCGCGCCTGGGAACCGGACCTCCTCGTGATGAAATACTGGATGTCCTGGTTCGCCCCGTCCCTGGGATGGGTGGAGCGCCATGTGGGCCCTCGCTGCAAGGTGGTGCCCGTGCTGGACAACGTCATCCCGCACGAGCCCCATTGGTTTGACAAACCCCTTACCCAGTGGTTCCTGGCCGGTTGCGACGGCTATGTGACCATGTCCCAGAGCGTGACGGACGACCTGCTTTCCCTCAGGCCCGACGCCCGTTATGCTCTGCTTCCCCATCCGCTGTATTCCCACTTCGGAGAGAAACTTCCGCGGGAAGAGGCGGCCCGGGCCCTCGGTATCGACCCGGCCCGGAAGACCCTGCTATTCTTCGGCCTGATCCGCGACTACAAGGGACTGGACATCCTGCTCGAGGCTTTCCGAGGCCTGCCGGACGACTACCAGCTCGTGGTGGCGGGAGAGCCCTACGGCTCCTTCGACAAGTACCAGGCCATCCTGGACACCCTGCCCGGGAAGGACCGGGTGCATGTGTTCCCGGACTATGTGAAGGACTCCGAGGTGAAGCGGTATTTCTCCGCCGCCGACGTGACCGTCCTTCCCTACCGGAGCGCCACCCAGAGCGGAATCAGCTCGGTTTCCTACCACTTCGAGGTTCCGATGATCGTCACGGACGTGGGCGGTCTCCGGGGAACCATCGGCGACCGCGGCACGGGACTGGTCGCTCCTGCCGCCGAACCGGAATCCATCCGCCGGGAAATCCTCCGCTACTTTGCGGACCCCACCCTCCGGGAACGCTGCATCGAAGCCATCCGCCGGGAAAAGGAACGCCTTTCCTGGGACCGTTTTGCAGCCGACCTGACCGCCTTTGCGGAGCAACTTTAATTGACACGACATGATGAAAAACCGAAATACGGTCCTTCTCGCAGCGATCCTCTGCCTGACCCTCTCAGGCGGATCCGCCCTGAACGCCCAGGAGTACACACCGGTTCCCGTGACCATTTCCCGTTCCACCGTAAACATCGACGGCAAGAGCTACTACGCGCACATCGTCCTGGAAAGGCAGACGATCTTCGGCATCACCAAGGCCTATGACGTCACGGAGGAAGTCCTGTATTCCGCCAATCCCCGGCTGAAGGAGGAAGGGCTCAAATCCGGCACCGTCATCTACATCCCCGTGGACAAGAAGGCCGCCCAGGGCGCGTCCAAGACCCGGACCGTGGAGACGAAGACCAAGACCGAAACGAAGACCAAGGCCGAGCCGAAAGAAACGAAAGAGCCGAAAAAGGAACCGGCCGTCGTTACGAAACCGGCTCCGAAGGACCCGAAGGATGAATTCCCGGACAAGGAAGGATTCATCAAGCATACCGTCAAATGGTTCGAGGACATCTACGATGTAGCGAACGCCTATGGGATCACCCCGCAGGATATCATGGAGGCCAACGGGCTCAAGTCCAGCCGTATCTCCAAGCGCCAGATCCTGTATGTCCCCGTCCTCTCCGAGGCGGAAAAGGCCCGGAGGCTGGCCGCCAAGGAAGCGGAGAAGGCCACCCCGCCGCCCACCATTCCGGTCATCGAGGATCCTGACATCCCCGAAACCGAAATCGCCGTCGTGGAACAGAATGATCCCATCCGCGTGGACCAACCCGTCGTGGCGCAAGTGGACAAGATCGAAAAGGAAGAGACGGCCGTGGAAGAGGAAGAAGAGGACGGCATCCTGGACTGGCTCACAGGGAAAGGGAACGTGGAGATGGCTCTCATCCTCCCCTTCAACGCCGCCGGCAAGGTCAGCGAGACGAACATGGATTTCTACTCCGGCGTCCTCCTGGCCCTCCGGGACCTCGAGTCGGAGGGCATCAAGGCCAAACTCAATGTCTATGACCTCCAGAGCGGCCTCCCGAACGCTTCCGAACTGGACCGGAACGATTTCATCCTGGGACCGGTGACGACCGCCGACCTGTCTTCCGTCCTGGACCGCTCGGAAGGACGGGTGCCCGTCATCTCCCCGCTGGACCAGCGCGCAGCTTCCCTCACGCAGACCCATCCGAACTTCATCCAGGCTCCGTCCTCCGCACAGAACCAGTATGAGGACCTGGCCGCCTGGGCGGCTCAGGGGCTCCGTTCGGGCGACCGGATCATCCTCGTCACGGAATCCGGAGCCACCGCTCCGGCCATCGGCGTACGGAATGCCCTGACGGAAGCCGGCATCCCCTTCCACGGAGTCAGCCTGGGACAGGGCGAAACCCGTTCCCTCTCCTCCAACCTCCTCTCCCAGCTCACCAAGGGCGGCGAGAACCGCATGATCGTCGCCTCGGAGAAAGAATCCTTCGTGGCCGACCTGGTCCGCAACCTCGGCATCCTCCGGGGACGCGGATACGACGTGGTCATGTATGCCCCTTCCCGGGTCCGGACCTTCGACTCCGTGGACGGGGCGGCCTACCACCAGTGCGCCCTGCACATCAGCTCGTCCTACTTCGTGGACTATGCCGATTCCCGCGCCAAGTCCTTCGTCCGCACCTACCGGGCCCTTTTCAAGACGGAGCCCAGCCAGTTCGCTTTCCAGGGCTATGATACGGCCCGTTACTTCGCCTCGCTCGTGAGCAAGTACGGTCATCGCTGGACCAAGGCGCTCACCCGCGTGGATGCGAAGGGTCTCCATACGGATTTCCACTTCGAGGCCACCCCCGAAGGCGCCTTCCGCAATACGGCCGTCCGCCGCATCGTTTACAGAACCGATTACTCCACAGAACTTGACAGATAAGATGGAACATATCCGCCTCCTCATCCTCGGCGGAGGTCCCGCCGGATTCACCGCAGCCATCTACGCCGCACGCGCCAACCTCTCCCCCGTCCTGTACGAGGGACTCCAGCCGGGCGGCCAGCTCACCACCACCACGATCGTGGAAAACTTCCCCGGTTTTCCCGGCGGTGTGGACGCCAATACCCTCATGGACCAGATGCGGGAACAGGCCCGGAGTTTCGGGTCCGACATCCGCAGCGGCGTCGCCACCTCCGTGGACCTGTCCGAAAGGCCGTTCAAGATCGTCATCGACGGGGAGAAGGAACTGAAGGCCGACGCCCTCATCATCGCCACCGGAGCGACCGCCCGCTACCTGGGCCTGCCCTCCGAGGAGAAATACAAGGGATCCGGCGTATCCGCCTGTGCCACCTGCGACGGCTTCTTCTACCGGAAGCGCACGGTCGCCGTGGTGGGCGGAGGTGACACGGCCTGCGAAGAGGCCCTGTACCTGGCCTCACTCGCGAAGAAAGTCTATATGATCGTCCGCCGGGACGTTTTCCGCGCCTCGCAGGCCATGCAGAAGAAGGTCTTCGACACGGAAAACATCGAAATCCTGTGGAACTGCAATACGCAGGAAGTGCTGGGAGACGGTTTCGGCGTCACCGGCGCCCGTCTTCTCCGCAAGGATGGCACTGTCTTTGATATCGACATCGACGGATTCTTCCTCGCCATCGGACACCATCCCAACTCGGAGCTGTTCGCTCCCTGGGTCGAGACGGATGCGAACGGCTACATCGTGACCGAAGGGAAGTCCTCCCGCACCCGCGTGGAGGGCGTCTTTGCGGCCGGCGACGTCCAGGATTCCCAGTACCGGCAGGCTATCACGGCCGCCGCATCGGGATGCATGGCCGCCCGTGACGCGGAGAAGTTCCTGCTCGAGATTTGACAATAGTTTAAGGTAAGACTATGAAGTTTAGAAGAAACATCGTCCTCGCCCTCCTCGCCCTCGTGGCAGCGGTTTCCTGCAAGTCGCAGTATGAAACGCTCCTCTCGTCCAACGACGTGGACGCCAAGTACCAGGCGGCGATGGACTATTTCAACCAGAAGAAGTACCTCAAGGCGGCCCAGCTGTTCGAGTCCATGTCCGTCCTGACCAGCGGGACCTCGCGGGACGACACGGTCCAGTTCTACTGGGGCCTGTCCAACTACCGCTACAAGGACTATTACACGGCCGAGTCCAACTTCGCGAAATTCATCCAGAACTACCCGCGCAGCCCTTTCACGGGCGAGGCCATCTTCCTCCGCCTGGACTGCCTGTACCGGGCGACCTACCGCTGGGAGCTGGACCAGACGCCTACCAAGACCTGTCTCGCCGCCATCGCCCAGTATATCCAGGAGTATCCTTCGGACAAGGGGCACATGGAGGCCTGCCAGAAAATGATGGACGACCTGTATGACCGGCTGGACCGGAAGGCCTATGAGAACGCCCGTCTCTACTACAAGATGGAGGACTATCTCGCCGCCCGCGTCGCCCTCCGGAACGTCCTGAAAGACAATGCCGACAACCGCTACCGGGAAGACATCCTGTACTATACCGCCATGGCATCCTACCACTATGCCCGGCTCAGCGTCCCGGCCAAGCAGCAGGAGCGCTACCTCACCTTTGCCGACGACTACCTGAACTTCATCGGCGAATACCCCGAATCCAAGTACCGCCGGGAACTGGACGCGATGTACCGCCGCTCCCAGCGCGCACTGGGCAAGTACCAAGGGGCCGACGAGGAACTCGAGCTCAAGGCCAAGGACTTCGAGAAGGAACGCCAGGCCCTGGAGAAAGCAAATGGAAAATAATTGAAACCCGCGGTGAAAAAGGGCAGTAATTATTTATGGATACAAAAAAAAGATTGACAGATATGGACGCTAACAGCAAGAAGAAAGTTCCCCAGAACACCATCACCCGCGACATCAAGAACCTCGCCGCCCCGACCGGAAATATCTACGAATCCGTCGTCATCCTGTACAAGCGTGCGAACCAGATTGCGGCTGCCGAGAAGAAGGAGCTCATGAGAAAGCTCGAGGACTTCCGCAACGACCGCGACACGATGGAAGAGGTGTTCGAGAACAAGGAGCAGATCGAAATCTCCAAGTACTACGAGCGCCAGCCCAAACCGGACCTCGTGGCCATCTCCGAATTCGAGAACGGCGAGCTTTATTATCGCCGGGCGCAGAGCGAGAACCCGATCGACATCAACGGCGAGTAATGCTCCGCTCCCTCCACGTCTCCAACTATGTACTGATCGACTCTCTGGAAATTGATTTTCCGGAGGGTCTCGTTATTATAACCGGGCAGACCGGGGCGGGAAAGTCCATCCTCCTCGGCGCCCTGGAGCTCGTGCTCGGCGGCAAGGCCGATGCCACGCTCGTTGGAGCGCACGGAGAGACCTGCGTCGTGGAAGCGGAATTCTCCGTCGGCGGATACGACGCCCTGCAGGAGACCCTGCGCCGGAACGACCTGGAGGAAACCGACACCCTGACCATCCGACGGGTCGTGAACCGTTCGGGACGTTCCCGCAGCTTTGTCAGCGACGAGCCGGTCCCCCTTCCCGTCCTGCAGGAACTGTCTCAGCTGCTGGTAGATATCCATTCGCAGCACCAAACGCTCCGGCTGGCGGATCCCCTGTTCCGGATGTCCATGCTGGACCACTATGCCGGGAACGGCGGGAAACTGACGGCCTGCCGCATCGCCTGGTCGGCGCTTCAGGAGGACCGCAAGGCCCTTTCCGAGGCCACCGCCCGGCTGGAATCGCTCCGGGCCGGGAAGGAATACAACGAAGCCCTGTACCGGAAACTGGACGAAGCCCGGCTGCGCGAGGGAGAACTGGAAGAACTGGAAGCCGAGCAGAAGCAGCTCGCCCATGCCGAGGAACTCAAGGAATACCTCAACGCGGCCCAGGAGATCGTCTCTCCCTCGGATGACCGCTCCCCCATCACCGCCCAGCTCAAGGAAGCGGAGAAACTGCTGGCCCGTGCCGGACGTTTCATCCCTTCGCTGGAGCCGCTGGGAGCCCGGCTGGAATCGGCCCGGCTGGAACTGGAGGACATCGTGGAAGAGGTCACGGACACGAACCAAAAGCTGGACGTCTCCCCCGAAAGACTGGAACAGGTGGAGGACCGGATGTCCCTCCTGTATGACCTGATGAAAAAGCATGGAGCGGTTTCCATCCCGGAACTGATCGTAATCCGCGACCGCCTCGCCGGCGACCTGACCGATACCACGGCCCTGGAAGAAAGGGTCGAGGAACTCCGGCATCAGGTCGATGAGGCCGCCAGGACCTATGGGAAAGCGGCGGCCGCCCTGCACGAAAGCCGGGACAAGGCCGCAGCGGGTTTTGCCGCCTCCATCGTGGACTCGCTCGCATTCCTGGAACTGGACCACGCCGTCTTTTCGGTGGAACTGGCGGAGGCACCCGAAGGGCCGAACGGCCGGGATGCCGTCCGGTTCCTGTTCTCCTCGACCGGTAAGGCCCCGCAGGACCTCGCCAAGGTCGCTTCCGGAGGTGAGCTGTCCCGGATCATGCTCAGTCTCAAGGCGATGATGGCCCGCTATACGGCCATGCCCACGCTGATTTTCGACGAAATCGACACCGGCGTATCCGGCAGCGCCGCCGACCGGATGGGCCAGCTGATCGGCCGGATGGGCGCCGACATGCAGGTCCTCGCCATCACCCACCTTCCGCAGGTGGCGGCCAAGGGACAGGCCCATTATCTGGTGACCAAGGAAGACGACGTCACCTCCATCCAGCGCCTCTCCCCCGATGAGCGCGTGCGTGAAATCGCCCGCCTGCTTTCCGGTTCCGTCGTCACGGAAGCCGCCATGGCCAATGCGAAAGCCCTTCTGGCCCACTGATTTGGAATGATTCCAAATTAATCGTATCTTTGTTCCCTATGGCAACGCAAAGCACGAACCCCACCATGCCCACCCTGGACGAGTTCCGCACCCGTCTGAAGCGGCATGGGCTCAAGGCCACCCGCCAGCGCCTGGAAGTCCATGAGGCGATGCGTTCCCTCGGCCACGCCTCCGCAGACATGGTCTCCGAGGAAATCGGCCGCAGGGGGAACGTCAAAGTGACGGTCGCCTCGGTTTACAATATCCTTTCCCAGCTGGCGGACCTCAGAATCTACAACCGCCGGCTCAGCGGAAACAACAAGATGTACTTCGATGTGAACAACTTCCGTCACATCCACCTGTACGACCGGGAGAACCACCATTACCGGGATGTCTTCGACGAGGAACTGATGGACCTGGTCCAGACCCACCTGAAGCGCCGCAAGTTCAAGGGCTTCACCGTGGAGGACATCGACATCCAGCTGATCGCCCGTCCCACCCGAAAAAGCAAAAGCGTATGAAAAGAACGGTTTACCTCCTCCTCTTTCTGGGCATCCTCGCCGTCGCGGCCGGATGCAACCGCCAGGAGTCGGTCTTCTATTCCGGCGTCGAGTCCGGATGGCTGAACAGCGGTCTGTTCAAGAGTGACAGCGGCGTTCCGATGACCGTTGTCGGCAATGAAGGGAACCTGGACGTGACGACGGCCCGCCGGGTCCTCCTGCAGTACCAGACCCACTCCCTGATGAGTTCCGGGAAAGTGGATATCGACGTTCTGAACATCTGGGATGCCGGGATCATCGACCCGGAACCGGCAGTCACCCTTCCGGACACGCCTTCCGGCAGTCCCCTGCAGGTGACGGACGCCTGGTTCAGCGCCAACTATCTGAACATCCTGGCTTCGTATCCGTGCGAGAATCCCTCCGGGCATTCGACATCGGTCTCCTACTCGGTCAATACGCGTGCAATCACGATTCAACTCCGCCACGAAGGGCCCACCGGAAGCAAGAGCAACGACGTTTTCCTGTCCATTCCCATGGAAGCGCCCGTGAACGCCTACAAGGAGCGGCAGGGCGCCCTCGCCAACTTCCCGGTGGACGTCCTCCTGCAGTGGAGCTGGTACGAGTCGAAGGACGGTCCCCTCAAGCTGTACGGCCGGACGGGTTCCTACAAGCCCGAATCCTGATTTTTTGCTGATTTTTGGATGAACGCCTTGCAGGGAACGATTTTTTTCGTACCTTTGCAGTCCAACATACGGTGGATGTAGTTCAGCTGGTAGAGCATCGGATTGTGGTTCCGAGTGTCGTGGGTTCGAGCCCCATCATCCACCCCTCTTGCAAAAGCTGCCTTTTACGGGCGGCTTTTTTGTTGTATCTTTGCAAAAAGCATTGGATATGAAGAAACTGGTCGTCATAGACGCGTGTATCCGGGGAGAGGTGTCCCGGACGCGGCGGATTGCGGATCCCATCATCAGGGAACTTGCCAAACGGTATGAGGTCACCCGGTATGACCTGACACAGATGCCCCTGGAGCCGCTGACGCCGGAGACCTATGCCCAGCGGGAGGCCGGGAACGTACCGGCATGGGCCGTGGAAGCGGCCAAGGCCATTGCTGCGGCGGACCGGATCGTCGTCGCCGCCCCGTTCTGGGATATGAGTTTCCCGGCGGTGGTGAAGGTCTTCTTCGAGCATATCTCGCTGTTCGACATTACATTCACGGACAACGGGCGGTCGTGCGTCGGTCTGTGCAAATGCGAGAAAGTGATGTATATCACCACCCGCGGGATGAACATCCCTACCGGCGATTCCCGGGAGCAGGGTTCCTCCTACCTGCAGGCCCTGTCCCGGCTCTGGGACCTGGGGACGGTGCTCACCGTCGCAGCCTGGAACCTGGACTACAGCACGCTGGAAGAGATGGATGAGAAGATCGAGTCGGCGACCCGCTTCGGTCTCCGACTGGCGGAAACCTTCTGATCATGAGCCTGCTGACGGTTCTTCTCACCATGGCATTACCTTTTACGACACCCACTTATGAAGTGAAGGTGGACATGGACGTTCCTTACGGGACCGCCATGGGGTATTATACCCATGCTCCCATCGGCGACAAGAAATCCACCTTCAAACTCCTGTTACACAGCGGTACGCCGAAACCCGTCACTCTGGAGATGGACATCTATACGCCGGTCGGAGACGATGCCGCGGCGAAACGCCCCCTGCTTCTGCTGATGCACGGCGGATCCTTTTTCATCGGCAACAAGGCGGAACCCGGACAGAAGGGATGGGGCGAGTATTTCGCGTCCCTGGGATATGTGGCCGTGTCCATCGACTACCGGCTGGGTTTCCACGCCACGAAAAAAGAGATCCGGCAAGCGGAATACCGGGCGCTGGAGGATGCCGATACAGCCCTCGAGTACCTGCTGGGGCGGGAAGATCTCCGCATCGACAGGGACCGCGTATTCCTGTGCGGGACGAGCGCCGGGGCCATCACGGCCCTGAACCTGGCCTTCCGGCTGTATGGGGAGCAACCGCTGACGACGGTACATCCACGGCTTCCGAAAGACTTCCGTATCCGCGCCGTCGCGAACCTTTGGGGCTCTGTCACAGATCTTTCCGTCCTGGAAAACGCATCCGTTCCCATCCTTTCCTTCCAGTCCCCGAACGATCCGGTCATGCCGTACGGAGCCGGATACCCCTTCCCGAAACTGTCCCTGGTGACCCCTTTGTTCGTCGATAAGATGTACGGGACGCAGGCCATTTACGAGAAGGCCGTGTCCATCGGCCTGAAGGCCGAGCACCATCCCTGCGAGGAGGCCCGGCACCGGCTCCACCTGGCCGACGACCTGTCCTACACCCGCCGGTTCTACGAAATTCGGGATGCGATGGTACGTTTCTTCGCGGAGGAAATGGAATAAATTGCTAACTTTGTGAATTGACAAAAAACAGATATGGCAAAGCGAGAAATCAAGTTCTCCCTGGTGTACAGGGATATGTGGCAGAGTTCCGGCAAGTATGTTCCCCGGGTGGACCAGCTGGTGGAAGTGGCCCCGGCCATCATCGACATGGGCTGCTTCGACCGCGTGGAGACCAACGGCGGCGCCTTCGAGCAGGTGAACCTCCTGTTCGGCGAGAATCCGAACAAGGCGGTCCGGGCCTGGACGGCCCCCTTCCACAAGGCCGGCATCCAGACGCACATGCTCGAGCGCGGCCTCAACGCCCTGCGCATGAACCCCGTCCCGAACGACGTCCGCGAGCTCATGTTCAAGGTCAAGAAGATCCAAGGCACCGACATCGCCCGTTCCTTCTGCGGCCTCAACGACCACCGCAACCTCAAGGGATCCGTCCTCGGCGCCAAGAAAGGCGGGATGATCTCCCAGGTCGCCCTCTCCATCACCCACTCCCCCGTCCATACCGTTGCCTACTACATGGACATCGTGGACAAGGTCGTGGGCTACGGGGCCGATGAGATCTGCCTCAAGGACATGGCCGGCATCGGCCGTCCGAACGTCCTCGGTGAGCTCGTTCACGACATCAAGAAGAAATATCCGCACATCAAGGTCCAGTACCATGGACATACCGGTCCCGGCTTCTCCACCGCCTCGATGCTGGAAGTGGCCCGCGCCGGTGCCGATTACCTGGATGTCGCCGTGGAGCCTCTCTCCTGGGGCAAGGTCCATCCGGACGTCATCACTATCCGCGAAATGCTCCGCTGCGACGGTTTCCTGGTCAAGGACCTGAACATGGACGCCTACATGGAAGTGCGCCGTCTCACCCAGAAGTTCATCGACGACTTCCTGGGCTACTGGATCAACCCGTCCAACGCCAAGATGACCTCCCTCCTGGTGGGCTGCGGCCTGCCCGGCGGCATGATGGGGTCCATGATGGCAGACCTCAAGGGCTTCCAGGGTGCGATCAACGCCACCCAGCGGGCGCACGGCCGTCCGGAGATGTCGCTGGACACGCTCATGGTCAAGCTTTTCGAAGAGGTCGAGTATGTCTGGCCGCGCCTGGGCTATCCGCCGCTCGTAACCCCGTTCAGCCAGTACGTGAAGAACACGGCGCTGATGAACCTGTTCAACATGCTCAGCGGCAAGCCGCGCTGGACCACCATCGACAAGGACACCTGGGGCATGATCCTCGGCAACATGGGCAAGCTCCCGGGCGAACTGGCTCCGGAGATCGTCGCCCTGGCGAAGGAAAAGGGCCTGGAATTCTCCACCGGCAATCCGCAGGACAACTACCCGGACGAGCTTCCGAAGTTCCGCAAGATGATGGACGAGGAAGGCTGGGACTACGGCGAGGACGACGAGGAACTCTTCGAAATGGCCATGCACGAGCGCCAGTACCGCGACTACAAGAGCGGCATCGCCAAGGAGCGGTTCAACAAGGAACTCGCCGAGCTCAAGGCGAAGGCCGGCGCCCCCATCGTCATCACCCGTCCCGTTGTGGAGATGCCCAAGTTCTCCGTCGATGAATACGTCGCCAAGTACCCGAAGGCTACGCCGGTGCAGGTTCCCGTCAAGGGACAGCTCCTGTGGCAGGTGGACGTGGACGACGCCTCCGCCGCCCCGATCGTGGGAACGGCCGTGAAGGCGGGCCAGGTGATCGGCCACGTGCAGGCCTGGTACGGGATGGAGGAGATCGTCTCCGCCGTCGATGGACATGTGGTTGCCGTTCTCGGGAAGCAAGGCGAGAACGTCGCCAAGGGCGAGATCGTCGCCTTCGTACAATAAGAATCATTAAAAAGCATACTGAAACAACACAAACCCGGACGGTTTGTGTTGTTTTTTTGATGGGCCGCCGTATCTTTGACGGCATGAAGATGAAGGATTGGAGTCTGGACGAGCGGCCCCGGGAGAAGATGCTCCGGCGCGGGGCGGGAAACCTGAGCAATGCGGAACTGCTGGCGATTTTCATCGGATCGGGCGTTCCGGGAACGAATGCCGTGGATGTGGGGCAGAGGCTCCTGTCCTCCGTGGGCGGACGGCTGTCCGACCTGGTGGGACAGCCGGTCGGGAAGCTGATGGAACAGAAAGGGATCGGCGAGGCGCGGGCGGTCGCCATCACGGCAGCGCTGGAATTGGGGCGCCGGTATATGGCGGAAGAAGCGGCCGTCCTGGAAAGCGTCCACTCCCCCGAACAGGTGTTCCGGATGATGCTACCCCTCCTGAAAGGACTTCCCCATGAGGAGTGCTGGGCTTTGTTCCTGAACCGGGCCAACGTGGTCACCCGGCGGGAAAAGCTGACGACCGGCACGGTGGAATCCACGCTGATCGACAGCAAGCAGATCCTCCGCCATGCCCTGGAACAGCAGGCCAAGGCCGTCATTCTCGTCCACAACCATCCCTCCGGGAGCCCGCTGCCCGGCGAAGCGGACATCCGGGAAACCCGGAAAGTACAGCAGGCCCTCAAGACCTTCGACATCCTGCTCCTGGACCATGTGGTCATCGCGGACGGGGGCTATTATTCTTTCCAGGATGAGCGAGTCGTGAAAAGAGGCTTGTAATTCGACGGATTTTTGTGTATGTTTGTAAGACCAACCACAAATCCACGAAGCCATGAAGGTCCATCATCTCGGCGAGAACGGCACCGTTCTCAATAATTTCCTCGCAGAAATGCGCGACGCTACCATCCAGAAAGACCGGCTGCGTTTCCGGACCAACCTGGAACGGGTGGGCGCCGTCTTCGCCCTGGAACTGTCCAAGGAACTTGCCTACTCTCCGAAAGAAGTGACGACACCACTGGGCATCGCCACGGTGAACACCTGTGATACGCCCCTGGTGATCGCGACGATCCTGCGGGCCGGACTGCCGCTGCAGGAGGGCTTCATGAAATTCTTCGACCATGCCGAGGCAGCCTTCCTGGCGACCTTCCGCAAGTATGGGGCCGGCGATTATTTCGAGCTCCGGGTGGACTACTGCATGACGCCTTCCCTGGAAGGCAAGACGCTTGTCCTGGCAGACACGATGATCGCCACCGGCGCCTCCATCGGCGTGTGCATCGACAAGCTCATCGAGGACGGCGGCCATCCGGCAGCCATCCACCTGATCACCCCCATCGCCAGCAGCTACGCCGTGGAGCAGCTCTCCATCCGCTACGGCGACGAGGTCTCCCTCTGGGTAGCGGCCGTCGATGAGGAAATCACCGGCCGCAGCTACATCGTCCCCGGCCTCGGCGATGCCGGCGACCTCGCCTACGGGGGGAAACGGTAAGGGCATCGGCGCGACTAAACCCGGTAGCCCCTATAATTGTGCATAACGGACCGATTCACACATATATCTAAGTTTTCGAGCAATATTTGTGTGTTATAGCCCTTTACACACAGTTTTTCATCCTATCAGCCAATCATTGTGTAAAACACCCTGTTTATCACAAAAAATCGGAGCACGGATAACCGCGCCCCGATTTTCGTAAGTGGCTATTCTCTTAAAACACCAGCAGGAACAGCCCTGCCGCGAGGCAGCCGCCTGCCATCGGGCCGGCGACGGGCACCCAGCTGTAGTTCCAGCCGCTGTCGCGCTTGCCCTTGATGGGCAGGATGGCGTGAGCGCAGCGGGGGCTCAAGTCACGGGCGGGGTTCATCGCATAGCCGGTGGTGCCGCCAAGGGACATGCCCAGGGCCATGATGAGGCAGGTGACAGGCCAAGCGCCGATCGCACCGGTGGAGGCCGCCGTACCGCCGATCTGGAAGGCATTGCCCTCGAAGCCGATGGCGAGGATCACGAACACCAGGAGCGTCGTAGCGATGAGCTCGGAGAGGAAGTTCCGCCAGGGATTCCAGATGGCCGGCATGGTGCAGAAGGTGCCGAGCATGGTGTCGGGCTCGTCGGACGTGGCCTTGTAGTGGTCCTTATAGAACACATAGACCAGCAGGGCGCCTACGAAACCACCCAGCATCTGGGCGACGATGTAACCGCAGACGGAAGACCAGGCGAACTTGCCGGCGATGGCCAGGCCCAGCGTCACGGCCGGATTCAGGTGTGCACCGGAAACCGGGCCGGCGATGAGGACGCCCATCATGACGGCGAGGCCCCACGCGAGGGCGATGACGACCCATCCGCCGCCCTTGGCTTTGGACTTGTTCAGGGAAGTGGCGGCGCATACGCCGTCGCCGAGGAGCACCAGGACGAGGGTGCCGATGAATTCGAAAATATATGCGTTCATAGTCATTTGGTTAACGTTCTGGATATCGCATCGGCCCAGCCGGCCTTCAGCTCGGTGACATCGGCGCCAGAGGGGACGAAGACGCGCTCCGCCTGCCACTGGGCCTTGATCTCGTCCAGGGAGCTCCAATAGCCGACGGCGAGGCCGGCCAGGTAGCAGGCGCCCATCGCCGTGGTCTCGGTGACCTGCGGACGGATGACGGAAGCGCCCAGGATATCGGCCTGGAACTGCATCATGAGGTTGTTGCGGGAAGCGCCGCCATCGACCTTGAGCTCGGACAGCGGGACGCCGGCGTCCTTTTCCATCGCGCCGACGATGTCCATCGTCTGGAAGGCGATGCCTTCGAGGGCAGCGCGGGCGATATGGGCCGCCGTGGTTCCGCGGGTGATGCCGCAGATGGTGCCGTGGGCATACTGGTCCCAGTACGGAGCGCCCATGCCGGTCAGGGCCGGGACGAAATACACGCCGCCGTTGTCCTCCACCGTGCGGGCCAGAGCCTCGATCTCGGAGGAACTCCGGATGATTCCCAGACCGTCCCGGAGCCACTGGACGACGGATCCGCCTACGAAGATGGAACCTTCCAGGGCGTAATTGACCTTGTCGCCGATCTTCCAGGCGATGGTGGTGAGGAGATTGTTCTTGGAAAGGATCGGCTTTTCGCCCGTGTTCATCAGGAGGAAGCAGCCGGTGCCGTACGTGTTCTTCACGGAGCCGGGCTCGGTGCACATCTGCCCGAAGAGGGCGGCCTGCTGGTCTCCGGCGATGCCGCCGATGGGCACTTCATGGGCAAAGAGGGTGGTCTTCGTGACGCCATAAACCTCGGAGCTGGAACGGACGGAAGGCATCATGGACAGGGGAATGCCCAGCATGTCCAGCAGTTCCTGATCCCACTGCAAGGTGTTGATATTGAACAGCATCGTGCGGGATGCGTTGGAAACGTCGGTCACATGGACCTCGCCGCGGGTGAGCTGCCACACGAGCCAGCTGTCCACGGTGCCGAAGCGGAGTTTCCCGGCCTGGGCCTTCTCGCGGGCGCCGGGAACGTTCTCCAGGATCCAGTGGATCTTGGTGCCGGAGAAGTAGGCGTCGATGATGAGGCCCGTCTTTTCCCGGATCCATTCGGCCTTGTCCCGGAGGGTGTCGCAGAATTCGGAGGTGCGGCGGTCCTGCCAGACGATGGCGTTGTA
>DETL01000006.1:28101-36125 GCA_002361625.1 Bacteroidales bacterium UBA3289
TCCCGCTGGTTGGTGATGCCGATGGCCGCAATGGACTTGCCGTTGATGCCCATCTTCGTGATGGCTTCGGCGATGACGGCCGCCTCGGACGACCAGATTTCCATGGGATTGTGCTCCACCCAGCCCGGTTTCGGGAAATACTGGGTGAACTCCATCTGCGCGGTGGAGCGGATGTTGCCTTCGTGGTCGAAGACGATGGCCCGGGAGGAACTCGTCCCCTGATCCAGGGCCAGGATGAACTTGTCGGTCATTATGTGGTCAATTTACAGATAAGCGTTGCACTCGTGCAGTCCACCACCTCTACGTCCACGTAGTCGCCGGCTTTCTGGCCGGCGCCGGGGAAGACGCACATCTTGCTGTTGGACGCGCGGCCGCACAGGTCGTCGGGATTGCGCTTGGAGGGGCCCTCGACCAGAACCGTCAAGCGCTTGCCGATGTCGCGGCGGTAGCTTTCCAGCGACTTCCGGTTCTGGAGGTCGATGATCTCGTTCAACCGCCTTGTCTTTACTTCGGGCGGTACGTCGTCCGGGTAATTCCGGGCGGCGAGGGTTCCAGGGCGCTCCGAATATGCGAACATGAAGGCCCAGTCGAACCCCACTTCCTCCATCAGGCTCAGTGTCTCGCGGTGATCCTCCTCCGTTTCGGAGCAGAAACCGGCGATGACATCCGTCGTGAGGCCGCAGTCGGGCATGACGCTCCGGATCTTCCGGACCCGGTCCAGATACCATTCCCGGTCGTATTTCCGCCGCATCTTCTCCAGCATCCGGGAACTGCCGGACTGCACGGGAAGGTGGATGTGCTTGCAGATATTGTCATACGCGGCCATCGTTTCGATGACCTCGTCGCTGATGTCCTTGGGATGGGAAGTGGCGAAACGGACTCTGAGCGCCGGGTCGATGGCGGCGACCCTCCGGAGCAGCTCCGCAAAATTCACCGTCTCTTCCGGCGACTTCCACAGGTAACTGTCCACGTTCTGGCCCAGCAGCGTCACTTCCTTGTAGCCCTTCTGGAACACGTCGCAGGCCTCTCTGACGATGGAGTGCGGGTCGCGGGAGCGCTCGGCACCGCGGGTGTAAGGAACTACGCAGTAGGAACATACGTTGTTGCAGCCGCGCATGATGGAGATAAAGGCGGAGACGCCGTTCTTGTCCGTGCGGACGGGCGTAATATCGGCATAGGTCTCGTCACGGGAGAGAAGGACGTCGATCTGGGGGCTGTCCGGTTTGATGGCTTGGAGCAACCGAGGGAGCGACCGGTAGGCGTCCGGACCCACGACGAGGTCCACCTTCCGTGTGTCTAACAGCTTGTCTTTCAAGCGTTCCGCCATGCATCCGACAATCCCCACCACGGTTCCCGGGCGCTTCTTCCGCTGCAGGTTGAACTGCTCGATCCGGCCCCAAATCCGCTGCTCCGCATTGTCCCGCACGGAGCAGGTATTGGCCATGATGAGGTCCGCTTCCTCCATGTTCTCCGTCCTCTCATATCCCTCCTTCGCCAGGATGGAAAAGATGACCTCGGTGTCATTCACATTCATCTGACACCCGTATGTTTCGATATAGGCTTTCTTCATGTTGTACAAAGTTAATGAAAAATGTGCAAAACACCTGCGCTGACACAATTATTACGCTTTTCGAGGAGTAATTGTGTATAACGCGGTCCCACACACAAATTCCGATTAAAATGGCTGATCATTGTGAAAAACGGAGGGCCATGCACAACTATTTTGCGGCCATGGGAAACAAGGAGTCAACGACACGCTGTTCCAACCGGGCGATCCGGGCGATCTGCTTGTTGGAGGCACTCCATTTGTTCTTCAATTCGAGAGCCAGTTCCTTGCGCTGCGGGAAAGGCAGTTCATTCACACTGTCACAACGGAATCGCGATCGGCATGTCTGCTGTGCTATCTTGTACAGTTCATCGTCATTCAAGTTGGGCTTTTCTCCCAGTCTGGCGGCTACTTCCACCTGTCCTTCAACATGCTTGAATACCCACCAGGTAAATTTGCGGGCGTTTGGAAACAACTGTTCCACCAACGTGTAATTCACGAATGTTTCCGGAGCAATCATCCCGTCACGGACACGAAATGACGGATCCATCACAGGATTGGGAGAACGGGTTATTCCCCGTTTCTCCTTGTAGGTCAATTCGTCCACCCCTCTGGTAAACAAGAGAGAAAGCAAAGGGTTAAAGTACAAGAATCCACTGCACCAAGGGTAAGCCAGTGGATTGACGTCAGTCCGGGCGACATAGGGGTTACGGATGACGTAGGCAATCTCGTTCCGGAGTTGCGCCAATGTCTCGATGGCCGGTGTCTCCGGATTGACCTCCACTTTGTCCAGAATACCGGATCGTCCGCGTCTTGAAAAATAGTTTGACAGTCTTTTCTTCAGTCTGTTGAAAAAAGCGAGTCCTTCCACCAATTCCCCTCGGACAATAAAATGGAAGTGATTGCTCATGAGGGCATATGCAAGGATTTCTATCCGGAACTCCTTCGCAGAAATGGCCATCAGGTTCACTGCCACTCGTCGCTCCTCATCTTCCGTGAAGATCAGGTCGTTCTCAAGCGGCTTCGTACTGAGCTGATAAAAAGGGCCGGACTCCTCGAACAATTGCTCCTGCATCCATTCGATCTGCCGCTCGGTCATCGGCGGCTGTTTTACGTACTGTTCCATCGCTTCGTATCTTTCTGTCCGATGGCAAACATACGCAAAACCTGCTTCCCGTCAAACGCCGGAGCCGTTGTTTCAGTTCGATTTTTATGTTTCCGTTGATTCTTTATGCTTTTCTAACCCTTCGACTTCGCTCGGCATAACAAAAAATGTGTAAAAGGACCGCATGTCAGGAGTGGCCAATTACACAAATCATGGAAAGCACCCTAGAGCTCGCGGCGCAGCCGGGCCTTGGGGATGTCCAGCTGGGAGCGGTATTTGGCGATGGTGCGGCGGGCGACTTTGTAGCCTTTGGCGGTGAGGGCATCGACCAGGTCGTCGTCCGTAAGGGGGTTGTGCTTGTCCTCACCATCGACCAGCTCTCGGAGGACCTTTTTGATTTCGCGGGTGGAGACCTCTTCGCCGTCGCTGTTTTCCAGGCCCTCGGAGAAGAAGTACTTGAGCGGGAAGATGCCGAAGTGGGTCTCGATCCACTTGCTGTTCACTACCCGGGAGATGGTGGAGATGTCGAAGCCGGTACGCTCGGCGATGTCCTTGAGCACCATGGGCTTCAGGGAGGATTCGTCTCCGTCGATGAAGTAGTCGTGCTGGTACTCGATAATGGCCCGCATCGTGCTTTCGAGGGTGTTCTGGCGCTGCCGCAGGGCCTCGACGAACCATTTGGCGGAATCCAGTTTCTGTTTCACGAAAAGGGCGGCGTCCTTCTGGGAACGGTCCGTGGCATAGCGGCCGGTTTCCAGGATCTCCGCATATTTGCGGTTCACGCGGAGTTCCGGGATGGAGAAACGGGGCATGGACAGGATCAGTTCGCCGTTCTCGTAGTCCAGGCGGAAGTCGGGAACGATCTGGGAGGCCTGGTCGTCATAGCTGTCGTCGATCTGGCCGCCGGGGGCGGGATTGAGCTTCCGGATCTCCTCCAGAACAGCTTTCATTTCGTCCGCATCCAGGTGGAGACGCGTCATCAGACGCTGGAAATGGCGGCCCTTGAACTCGTCGAACCCGTCCCGGAGCACCCGGATGGCGTTCCGGACGGAATCCGTCTGCTTCTTGTCCTCCAGCTGAAGCAGGAGGCATTCCCGCAGGTCGCGGGCTCCCACACCCGAAGGTTCGAACTCCTGCACGACCTTGAGCATGCGCTCCACCTCCTCCGCATTGGTTTCCACACCGGCCCGGAAGGCCAGGTCATCCACAAGGGATTCGATGTCGCGGCGCAGGTAACCGTCATCATCCAGACTACCGATGATGAAGGTGGCCACGGAACGCTCATGGTCGGTGAGGTTCCGGTAGCCCAGCTGCTCCATCAGGCTCTGGGTAAAGCTCTGCTTGACAGAAAAAGTATTGTACTCCGGCCGTTCGTCCGGACCCCAGTTCTTGACGGAACGGTTGTAGTACGGAGTAGGGTCGTCATCGGCATAGGAAGTATAGGTATCCTCCAGGGAACCGCCGCTGTTCTCGCGGTCCTCCATCTCGGAGATGGACATGTCGCGGGGTTCGTCCGAATCGCCGCCCGAGGCGGGCGTATCGTCAATGACCGGATTGTCGTTGAGCACCTCGCGCACATGCTGCTCCAGGGCCTGCACCGGCATCTCGATCAGCTTGATGGTCTGGATCTGGAGCGGCGAAAGCTTCTGCTGAAGCTTCTGTTCAAGTCCCTGTTTGATGGATGTGGGCATGGCGCTACCGGGGATAATTGATCGTATCTTTCAGGAGAAGGGCCGTAGGATAGGACGCTTTCAGGGACTGGTACACCTTGAGGGCCTCGTCTTTCGTGCGGAAGTCCCCCACCATCACCTTGAAGTTCGGGCTCTCGAAAGTCCGATAGACACCCATGCCGGGATACGCATTGGAGACGGAACGGGCGATGGCCTCGGAGCGGGCCCGGGCATTCTGGCCGTTCTCGAAATAGACGCGGATCCGGTAACCGGAGAGCTTCTTGTTCGCATTGTTCTGCACATAGCGGTCCAGGGCGGACCGCATGGCGGACGACTGGTTCACCGTGACGCCGGAGCCCAGGACCGACAGAACATTGCGCCCGACCAGGGTGGAATCCACCCGGGAAACCTTCATCGTATCCACCCGGAACTCCTGCGCCCGAAGCACGGCTCCGGAAACCAGGACAAGGAGAAGGGTGAGAAGTATCTTTTTCATCGTCAATATCTTATTGGCTGAACGAGGACAGGTCCAGGTTGTTGAAGGACAACGTCGTCCCTGCCCCATTCTTGAGTTTCACATGCAGCTTGACATCGGCAGTCATTCCGTCCAGGGAGCGCTTCGCCGCGATGGCGAGAAGGTCCAGCAGGGACACTTTCTCCGCCAGCAGGGCCGTGCAGGGCAGTTCGTACACCTGGATGCTGCGGGCCTGGACCGGCAGTTCCCCGGCAGTGAAATGCACCATCTCCCGATCGTAATACCGGACCACGCCGCGGACATCGTCCACGGTGAAATCCACGGACGGATTGTCCAGCGCCAGCAGCAGGACGGCATCCATCGACCTGGAGGACGTGGGGACCAGATACTTGACCCCGACCGAGGTCACTTTCAGGTCCTTGATCTTGGCCACGTTGCAGCCGGAGACGGCCACGGCGGTCGCCACCAGGAGGATGAGGAGCCTTATGGAACGAAATGCTTTCATCTTACAATTTACAAAGATAGCAATTTTTTCCTATCTTTGCGTTCGAATCATGCCCGGCGCCGCCCGTCATATCAGCTGGTTTGCCATCATCACCAGATGGGGGCAGTGGAAAAAGATTTCCGAGCGGTTATCGGCCCTGAAAATCCCGTTCTTCATCCCCAAGACCTACAACACCCTTCTGTTCCTCCGGACGGAAAAGGAGCGGGCGCTGAACCTGGTCAATGCCGGCGAGATCCATGGACGCTTCATCGTGGACCATGGCACCCGAACCCTTTTGGAAGTTCCTGAGAAACAGGTGAATGCCTTCATCCGCGTGATAACGGAGTATCCCGATACGCCCGTCACCTCCGACGTCCCCATCAGCAAGGGGACGCGGGTGAAAGTGGTCCGCGGACCACTCAAGGGCATCGAAGGAGAAGTGGAGGAAACCCCGAACGGCGTTTCCCTGATCGTCGCCATCCAGTCCCTCATCTGCACTCGGATCACGATCACCCGGGGGGACGTGGTGGCGGTGGAAGGGGCTACAAATACCCCTTGAACCAGCGCCAGATATACTGGCTTACGCGGGCGAAGGGCGACCAGATGACTTCGCGGGGGTAGAAACGGAGGTTGGAGAAGACGCGGCGGTTCTTGCGCATGAAACGGGCCCACTTGCCCTCCCCTTCCCGCTCATAGTTCCGCTCGTCCATCACGCCGAAGTTGCCCATGACAAGCACGTCCTTGACCAACCTCTTTCCGCGCTTCTCGTCCGGAGGACAGAGGAGACTGTGCTTATCCAGCCCGAAGCAGGTCTTCATCAGATACATGACAGCGGCCGTGAACTTTCCCATGCCAAGCCGCTTCAGCGTCTTCATTACCGGCTTCTTGAAGGTACGGGGCAGATCCTGGAGGATATAATAATAGTCCCACATCTGGCGCATTCCAATTCCGCCTTCCAGGTAATGGCGGAACATATGGGCCATGCAGAAGACCGCGTTGAAGCGGGCACTCGGATAGGTGATGGGCACATCGTCCCGGATTGGGGAATTCTCTTCAAAGAACCGCTGCAGGCGGGCATTGGAGAAGGGATTGTACATCTTGCTGGGGTGGAAATGGATTTCCACCTCCGTGTCCAGGAAAACACCGGCCTTGCACTCCTGGTAGATGATATCATAGATGGGAATATCCGCATCCTCAAAGGCCTCGATGATATCATCGCGCTTCCCCTTGATCCAGAGGTCGATGTCCCCGCACATCCGCCGTTCCGGATTCGGATACAGACGAGCCAGTCCGGTCCCTTTCAGGATGCAGCCATGCAGCCCCAGACGGGTAAGCAAAGCTTCCAGTTCCTTGGCGTGTTCCTCGTGCTGGTGATAGATCCGGCCGATTTTCGCCGTGTTTTCATCCCATTCCCGGAGCAGTGCCTCCGGCGGCGTCTGGTCCGCATGCAAGCGATGGACCGTATCGTTCAAAACGCCCACGAGTGCCTGCTGACGGGACAACTGGTACATTTCGCGCCAATCCCGCGGCGACGGGTCCTTCCGGAAGGAAGTGGCCTGCCCCATGGTAATCAGAATCAGTTTACGGAAAGGAAGCATATCTTATCTGCGGTCATCCCAACCAAACGGATGATGGGCCAGCGGGAGTTTGGCAAGCGGATGGTAGTCACCTACCAACCCCACAGGCGTGGCGTTGCGGATCTGACTGACAATCTCGATGCAGGGACGGGCTTCGCCGATGCGGAATCCTTCCCCGGAGAGGATCTTCCGGTAGCTCTCGGTGTGGAGTTCCGTGAAGCCCTGTGAGAATTCAAATTCACTGCCATCGATGGACAGAGTCCGGTAGGTGCGCTTCTCCCCCTCCACTGCATTCGGCGGGAGGCAATCGGCATTGATACTCAGGAAGTAGCGTACCCGCGCCTTCTTGAGGCCCAGATAGCCGGCCACCCGGTCGAAGCTCATGACATGGACAATGTTCTCCTGCACAGGGCCGAAAATCCACTGGAGCATGTCATAGAAATGCACGCCGATATTGGTGGCGATGCCGCCGCTCTTGTGGACATCCCCCTTCCAGGACGTGTAATACCATTTACCCCGGGAAGTGATGTAGGTCAGATCCACGTCATAGACCTTATCAGCAGGACCCTCGTCCACCTTTTTCTTGAGGGCGACGATGGAATCATGCAAACGGAGCTGGAGGATATTGTAGGCCTTGTGACCGGTCTCTTCCTCCACCTTCTGGAGAGCGTCGATATTGTGCGGATTCAGGACCACCGGCTTCTCGCAGATGACATCACACCCTAAACGAAGGCCGTAGCGGATGAAGGCATCATGCGTGTAGTTGGGGGTGCAAATGCTCATCCACTCAAGCGGTTCCGACGTCTGCTTCTGCTTGGAGCAAAAGCGGTCGAAGAGTTCGTGCTCCGTAAAGAAGGAGCAGTCCGGGAAGAAACTGTCCAAACGCCCCACGCTGTCAAACTTGTCGTAAGCCGCCAGCAGGTTGTTCCCCGTATCCTTGATCGCCTTAATATGACGGGGGGCGATGTAACCCGCCGCCCCGATCAATGCAAAATTAGCCATAAACTGCTAGATATCGTCGTCTTCGGAATCCTGAGACTTGTGATGATGCTTTTTCTTCTTCTTGCCCTTCTTATCCTCATCATCATCGTTGCCGTATCCGTAGCCATAGCCATAACCGTATCCGTAACCATAGCCATAACCATAGCCATAACCATAGCCGTAACC
>DETL01000026.1:0-35445 GCA_002361625.1 Bacteroidales bacterium UBA3289
TCACCCCATTTGTCTAATAGACCAATTATTCGTAATTTTGTAAATTATGCTGCGACTGATTATCCTTGCCGTTACCCAAAGCATCTTCCTGTGCGGGGGCCAGGTCCTGCTGAAGCTGGGACTGGCCGCGTCGGGACCTTTCAGCTGGTCGTGGAGCTTCTTCCGCAACCAGCTTACGAACTGGTGGTTCCTTGCCTGCGGCCTCTCGTTCGGGGTGGCTACCGTCCTTTGGATGTACATCCTCAAGCATTATCCCTTCAGTCTGGCTTACCCGCTGTCCTGCCTGAGTTATGCCTTCGGGATGCTTGCCGCGATCTTCGTCTTCCATGAGCAGGTGGACTGGGTGCAGTGGGTCGGTGTCTTCCTCTTGATAAGCGGCTGCGTATTGATTGCCCGATGAAACGGCTGGTCCTCATACTTGCCGGCGTCCTCCTTTCGCTGGCCGCCTTTGCGCAAGACGCTCTCCTGGAACGCCTGAAGGCCGCGAATACCTTCGGGACGCTGCAGGCGGACTTCGTCCAGACGCGGCATAGCCAGATGCTCACGAAGGATCTCGTGAGTGAAGGAACCGTGGCGCTCCAGAGTCCGGACAAACTGCGCTGGGAGGTACTGAAGCCGTATCGGAGCGTGTTTGTCACGGAAGGGGAGATTCCGGTACAGGGCCGCCGGTTCCGGATTCCGACGGACAAGGATTTTACGGCGACGGTGCTGGAAGGAGAGGATGTCGTCGTGAAACTGGTTCCCCTGCGCCGCGACATGAAACAGATGTTCCGGGAAATCATCGTCCATGCCGACAAGAAGTCCCTCCTGATCCGTTCCGTCCTCCTGGTTACCCCGGAAGGAGACTGGACCCAACTGGAGTTCAAGCATATCCGGACAGGGCACTCTATTGACCCGAAACTGTTTGAAAAAGAGTAAGATGCTTCGTTTCTCCCTCTATGAGACCATCCAGGTCGATGCGACCGGCGCAACGGTCCGTCTCCTGCCGGAATGTCCGGTGTTTCACGGACATTTCCCGGGATATCCCATCACGCCCGGGGTGTGCCTGGTGCAGATGGCCCTGGAACTGATCGGCGACCGGACGGGCCGTCCCGCGACGCTCGTGGCGGCGAAGAACATCAAGTTTACGAGTCCCATCCTTCCGGGGGCGGATACCCGGCTTCGTTTCAACCTTTCCGAAGCGGGCGAAAACTGGAGCGTGGAGGTGTACGAAGGCGACACCCTTTGTGCCAAAATGAGCCTGACCGTCTCATGACCGATCCCCGTCATATCTGTGCCGTGATCCCTACCTATAACAATGGCGGTACGGTTGCGGAAGTCGTGCGTCGGGTCCTGCAGCAGGGACTGCCGGTCATCGTTGTGGACGATGGCAGTACGGATGGTACGCAGGACGCTTTGAACGGATTGGATATCAAAATCTTACGACATAGTCAAAACCGGGGGAAAGGCATCGCCCTCCGCACCGGCCTGGAGGAGGCCCGGCGGCTGGGTTATCGCCAGGCCCTGACCATCGACGCGGACGGACAGCATGATCCGTCGGACATCCCGGCGCTTGTCTCGGCCGCCGCTCCGCGGACGCTCGTCGTCGGGAGCCGGAATATCGCCGCCGAGGGCATGTCTTCCGGTAGTACTTTCGCGAACCGGTTCTCCAATTTCTGGTTCACGCTCCAGACGGCCCACAAGCTGCCGGATACCCAGACCGGTTTCCGGATCTACCCGCTGGAGGACCTGCCCTCGCTGAAACTCCTGACGGCCCGGTATGAAGCCGAGCTTACCCTGCTTGTCTTTTCCGCCTGGAAGGGGCTGAAACTGGTCCCCGTCCCGGTGAAGGTCTATTATCCCGAGGACCGCGTGTCCCATTTCCGGCCCTTCGCCGACTTTTTCCGGATCAGCGTCCTGAACACCGTCCTGTGTGTCCTGGCGCTTCTGTACGGTTATCCCCGGATGCTCATCGGCCGATGAAGCGGATCATCCTGCATATCTACGATTTCCTGTCGGCCCGGAAAGGGCTGGCGGTGGTCCTGCTGGCCGTTCTCATAGGCCTCTGCGCCCTGTCCGCCCTGCGGATGGACTACGAGGAGGACATCTCCGCCTTCCTGCCGCAGTCGGAGGAAAGCAAGCGGTATTCGGAGGTCTATAACCGCCTGGGACAGGACCGGATGGCCGTTTTCTTCGAGGCTCGCGACACGGCGGAAACCGATCCCTACCGCCTGATGGACGCCATGACCGCCTTCGGCGGGATCTGGGCCGATGCCGATACGGCCCGCCTCGTCCCGGACCTGCGGGTGAGTACCGATGCCGATGCGGTCGAAACGGTCTTCGGCTTCATCCGGGAGAACTGGCCCTATTTCCTGACGGAGGCCGATTATGCCCGCATGGACTCCCTCCTGGCCCTTCCCGGCTATGTCCACGACCGGATGGAGGAAAACCGCCGGAGTTTTTATTCGTTGGCTTCCGGATTTGCATCGACCTATTTCAGGAGCGATCCGCTGGGGTTGTTTTCGCCGGTCCTGAAGCGCCTGGAAGCGTTGAATCCCTCTACCCGGAGCCGGGTGGAGGACGGTTTCCTGTTCACGGGGGACGGCCGCACCGGCGTCGTCCTTTTCAATTCGCCCTTCGGAGGCAGCGAATCGGGCCGGAATGCGGAGCTGGTGGCTCTTCTGCAGACGGTCAAGGCCCGGACGGAGGCGGAATTCCCGGACATCGCCGTCACCTCCACCGGCGGTCCGGAAGTGGCTGTCGGGAATGCCTCCCGCATCAAGAAAGATTCTTTCCTGGCCTTGGCCCTGGCGGCGATCCTCATTTGCATCGTCCTCTGGCTCAGTTATAAACGCGTTGTCGACGTGTTCTGGATCCTGGTATCCATCCTCTCCGGATCCCTGTTCGCCCTCGGGATCATCGCCCTCTTCAAGAGTTCTGTTTCCCTGATCGTGCTAGGCATCGGGTCCATGATCATCGGCATCGCCGTGAATTATCCGCTCCACTATGTGGACCACCTGAAGTATCAGCCGGACAAGCGGAAAGCCCTGGCGGAACAGGTGAATCCGCTCCTGGTGGGCAACATCACCACCGTGGGGGCATTCCTGTCCCTGCTCCTCCTGAAGGCCGATGCGCTCCATGACTTCGGGTTCATCGGGGCGATGATGCTGGTGGGGACGATCCTGTTCGTCCTCGTTTTCCTGCCCGTGTTCGTTCCGGAAGCCACCCGCCCCCGGACGACCCTGAAACTGGACCTGGACCGGCACATCCATCTTTCTCAGAAGGCCCGGAAAGCCGTTTTTGCAGGTTTTCTGGTCCTGACCGCCCTCCTGGGCTGGCTTTCCACGAAGGTTTCCTTCGACGCGGACATGCACCATATCAACTACATGACCCCGGAGCAGTCCCGCGGTTTCGCCCTCCTGGAGGGGATGGGCGCTTCCCGGGACGGCGTCTCCACCGTCTATGTGGTTGCGACCGGCGCTACGGCCGAGGAGGCGCTGCAAGTCAATGAGTCCCTTCCTTTGGAAGGAGCCACCGGCCTGGGCGCTTTCCTGCCGTCCCGAAAGGAACAGGCCGTCCGCCTGGCCCGCTGGAATGCTTTCCTGGAGCGGCATCCGGACCTGTCGGACCGTATCATCGACGAGGGCCTGAAGGCGGATTTCACGGCCCATGCCTTCCAGCCGTTCTTCGACCTCCTGGACCGGGACCTGACGGTGCAGGAGGTGGATTATTTCGCGCCGATTACGGAAACGATCGGGCAGGCGATGTATTTGCCGGGAGAGGGGAAGGTGCAGGTGGTCAATTACTTGAGAACGGATGTGGAGGCGCTTCGGGCGCGGTTGCCGGAGGGGGCTTTCGCCTTTACGACGGAAGACGTGTCGGGGACGCTGGTGAGGCTGCTGTCGGAGGATTTCGACCGGATCGGCCTGCTCTGTTCGATGATCGTCTTTTTCTTCCTGTGGCTGTCTTTCGGCCGGCTGGAACTGAGCCTCGCCTCTTTCCTGCCGCTGGCCGTGGGCTGGGTCTGGATCCTGGGGACGATGCGTCTGTTCGGCCTGCAGTTCAACATTGTCAATATCATCCTGGCCACCTTCATCTTCGGCCAGGGGGACGATTATACCATCTTCATGACCGAGGGGCTGATGTACGAATATGCGACGGGAAAAAGGATCCTGCGCTCTTTCAAGAACGCCGTGGTCCTGTCGGCCCTCATCATGTTCATCGGCATCGGCGCCCTTGTCGTTGCCCGGCACCCGGCGCTGCGGTCGCTGGCGGAAGTGACGGTCATCGGTATGTTTACCGTCGTGGTCATGGCTTATTACCTGCCACCGCTGGTATTCCGCTTCCTGACCCGCAAGAAAGGGGAGCCCCGGAAAGTGGCCTGGACCCTCGGGCGCTCGCTCCGGACCGGTTACATCTTCGTCGTGTTCCTCCTGGCGATGCTGGGATTGTCCGTGTGGACCTTCTTCCTGTTCCTGGGTGGCCGGACGCAGCGGAAGCAGGAGCGCTATCGGAATGCCCTGATGAAGACGGCCCGGCTGGCGTTGAAGGCCATTCCCGGTTGTCCCTACACCTACTCGAACCCGTACGGCGAGGACTTCTCCAAGCCGGCCATGTATATCTGCAACCACCAGTCGCATTTGGATGTCCTGGCCATCCTGGCCCTGCATCCGAAGTTGATCCTGATGACCAACGAGTGGGTCTGGAACAGTCCGTTCTACGGATACCTGATCCGGAAGGCGGAGTTCTACCCGGTCATGGAAGGCCTGGAGAAGAACCTGGAACACATGAAGGACCTGACGGCCCGCGGCTACTCCATCGTCATCTTCCCGGAAGGGACGCGGAGTCCGGATTGCCGGATCCAGCGCTTCCACCGGGGGGCTTTCCTTTCCGCGCGGGAGCTGGGACTGCCCGTCCTGCCGCTGTACATCCACGGTTTCGGCTATGCCTTGCCCAAGAAGGACTTCCTGCTGCGGAAGGCCGGCCTGTATATGGAGGTGGGGAAGCGGTTTGAGGTGCCGGAAGGGGATCTGGCCGCCTTTACCCGGGAAGTCCGTCACCGGTATCAGGCCGAATATGCCCGGATCCGCCGGGAACGGGAGACGGCGGCCTACAATGCGGTTTATGTCCGTTACCAGTACCTGTACAAGGGACACGATGCCGATGCGGAATGCCGCCGGGTTCTCATCCCGGAAACCATCGCCCGGGTCGATGCCCTCACGGGAACGGAACTCACCATCCCGGAGGCCGGTTGCGGCGTCTATGCCCTCCTCGTGGCCCTGACGCATCCGGAAATGCAGGTGCTGGCCTATGAGGAAGACGAAGACAAGTATCTGACGGCTGTCCGCTGTGCGGGTGTTCCGGACAATTTGACGTATATTTGCGGAAAGGAATGAAAAATAGAACCTACCTGCTGCTCCTGCTGATCCTCTGGATCCCGCTCGGCCTCCGGGCCCGGACCGTGAAAGTCTGGGAAGGGACGCCGGTGCGGGCCGCTTCCGTCACCCTGACGGAGTATCTTCCGGAAGGAGAGCCCCTGGCCGCGGTTGTCGTGTGTCCGGGCGGCAGCTATTTCTGGCTGGACAAGGAAGGGGAGGGAAGCCTTGTGGGCGAGTGGCTCGCCTCGCAGGGCATTGCTGCCTATGTGCTGCATTACCGCACCGGCGGCTGGTTCCATTTCACGTTCCATACCCGGGCCCTCTTCGGCGGAAACCGCCATCCCGACATGATCTCGGACCTGCAGCGGGCGCTGCAGCTCGTCCGGGCGCAGTATGACGGTCCGGTGGGCGCCATGGGCTTTTCGGCCGGGGGACACCTGGTGATGTCGGCCGGAGAGTTCTTCGGGACGGATTTCACGGGCCTGGGGCTGGATACCTCGCTCCGGCCGGATTTCGTGGCCCCCATCTATCCGGTCGTGTCGATGCGGGAACCCTGCACGCACGCCCGTTCCCGGAGGGGATTGCTGGGAGACGGAAGGACCGGTCAGCAGGCGCTCCGGGATTCCCTGTCCCTGGAATGCCATGTGCGGCCGGATACCCCGCCGGTGTTCCTGCTGTGCTGTGACGACGATCCGGTCGTGGATCCCCGGAATTCGGACCTGCTGGATGCGGCGCTCACGGAAAAAGGCGTCCTGCACCGCTATGTCCGCTATCATGCCGGCGGCCATGGGTTTGGATCCGACAGGGAAAAGTTTACGGCGGAGACCGCCCGTTGGCAGGCGGCGTTCCTCGATTGGTTGAAAGAGATTGACTATGGACATTGAATTCAAGAGGCCGGAAGAGATCAAGGCCTATCAGGAAGGGCTCCTTGCGGAGGCGCTCCGGTACCTGGCGGACCATTCCAAGTACTATCAGCGGATGTTCGACAGTTACCATATCGACATCACGAAAATCCGGACGCTGGAGGACCTCGTGAAGATTCCTTTCACGGAAAAGAAGGACCTGCAGCTGTTCAACGACGATTTCCTGTGCTGCCCCAAGGCGAAGATCGTGGACTATGTCACGACCTCCGGCACCCTGGGCGATCCCGTGACCTTCGGCTGCACCGACAAGGACCTGCAGCGCCTCGCTTTCAATGAGAAGAAATCCTTCTCCTGCGCGGGGGTGAAGCCCGGCGACATCGTCCAGCTCATGACCACCATCGACAAGCGTTTCATGGCGGGCCTGGCCTACTTCCTGGGAATCCGGGAACTTGGCGCCAGCATCATCCGCGTGGGCAACGGGATCCCGGAACTGCAGTGGGATACGATCCAGCGCCTGAAGCCGGACACCATCATGTGCGTCCCTTCCTTTATCCTGCGGCTCATCCAGTATGCGGAAGAGCACGGCATCGACTACCGGAATTCCTCCGTCAGGCGGATCATCGGTATCGGGGAAGGCCTCCGGGACCAGCATTTCGAGCTGAACCTCCTGGGGCGCCGGATCAAGGAAAAATGGGACGTGGACCTGTTCGCCACCTATTCCTCCACGGAAATGGGCGCCACCTTCTCCGAGTGTCCTTATGGCTGTGGCGGACACGTGCATCCGGAACTGATCATCGTGGAGATCATCGGCGAGGACGACCTGCCGGTACCGGACGGCGAGGTGGGGGAGATCGTCGTCACCACCCTGGGTGTGGAAGGCATGCCGCTGCTGCGGTTCCGCACGGGCGACATGGCCGCGAAGATCACGGACCAGTGCCAGTGCGGCCGCTGGTCATACAGGCTCACGCCGCTGGTGGGCCGCAAGAACAACATGATCAAGCTCAAGGGCACCACGCTGTATCCGCCGGCCGTGAACGATGTCCTGGACAATACGGACTATGTGGAGAACTATGTGGTCGTGGTGGAGGAGAGCGACGCCGGAACGGACGATGTCATCGTCAAGCTGGGCCTCAAGTACCAGCCGGACTTCGACCCGGTCAAGGACCTCAAGGACCGCTTCCGTTCCCGCATCCGGGTTGCGCCGCGCGTCGAGATCCTGCCGGTTCCGGAGATCGCTGCCGTCAATTTCCCCGCGAAGTCCCGGAAACCCGTGAAATTCATCGACAACCGCCCCAAGCATGTTTGACGATATCCGGCCCTATACCGATGCGGAGATCCCGGCCGCGATGCAGCGGCTCGTCGGGTATCCCGAATTCCGTCCCGTCTGCGGCTACCTGTTCCCGGAACGTCCTTTCGGGGAGGTGGCTGCCGAGGTAGCCGCGTGCCGGACCATCGACGAGTTCCAGACCCGGTTCATGGTTCCGGCCGTGGAGGCGCTCATCGCCGGGACGACGGACGGGGTGACCGTGGAAGGCATGGAGCGGCTGGACCCGGGGAAACGGTATCTTTTCGTCGCCAACCACCGCGACATCACCCTGGACGCCACGTTCCTGCAGGTCCTGCTGAAGCGGGCCGGTCTCCGGACCTCCGAGATTACCTTCGGGGCCAACCTGATGCAGGGCGGACTCATCATCGACTTCGGCAAGTCCAACAAGATGTTCCGGGTGGAGCGCCCGACGACGGTCTCCTCGCCCCGGGAATTCCTCCGGAGTTCCCAGCACCTGTCCGAATACATCCGTTGGACCCTCCTGGAAAAGCGGGAATCCGTCTGGATCGCCCAGCGGAACGGGCGGACGAAGGACGGGGTGGACGCGACGGACCAGGGCATCGTCAAGATGTTCGGCATGGCCGGCAGCATCGAAGACCTGAATATCGCCCCGGTCGCCATATCCTATGAGTGGGAGCCCTGCGATATCCTGAAGGCGGCGGAAACGACCGCCCTGGCCCGGGACGGACACTATGACAAGAAGCCCGGCGAGGACCTGAACAGTATCCTTTCGGGAATCATGCAGCCCAAGGGCCGGGTCCATTATACGATGTGCGCCCCCTTGACGGAGGCCGATTACGCCCCGCTGCGGGAACTCCCGCTCAATATGTATTGCCGGGAGGTGGCGGCGGTCATCGACCGCCGGATCCGGGACGGCTACCGCATCTGGCCGAACAGCCGGATCGCGTCGGACATCCTCCGGAATGTCTCGGAGGGAGGTTATACCCAGCAGGAAAAGGCGGCCTTCGAGGCCCATCTCGCGGAGGTTCCGGAAGGACTCCGGGAGGCGGTGCTCCGGATCTATGCCGCTCCGCTGCGATAATTTTGCTATCTTTGCGCTCGTTATGCCGATTCACAGTGACATGGTCTGGGACCCGCTCCGGAAAAAGAGCGTGCGGCTGACCCCCGAAGAGGAGGTCAGGCAGTGGTTCATTTCCGTCCTGCACGAAGGGATGAAAGTGCCGGAGCACATGATGGGGAGCGAGGTCGCTTTCCAGTGGAACGGTCTGGATTACCGGGCCGACATCGTCGTCTATGACCGGCAGGCGCATCCGCTCATGGTCGTGGAATGCAAGCGGCCGGAGGTGGAACTGTCGCAGGAAGTCGTGGATCAGGCCATCCGGTACAACCACGCGCTGGATGTGCGTTACATCGTGATTACCAACGGTTTGAAGACCTTTATGTTCGAGCGGAAGGACGAAGGCTTCTCCTTTGTGGAGAAGGCCCCGCTTTGGGAGGAAATGCTATGTCAACGATAACGGAAGGATACTTGGACGCCCCCGTGTTCAAGCTGGTTTCGGACGTAGCCGGTGAGCTGGGCGTACGCGCCTTCGTCATCGGCGGTTATGTCCGCGACTGTTTCCTGGGACGTCCCAATACGGATATCGACATCGTCGTGGAAGGAAGCGGGATCGTCCTTGCGGAAGCCGTGGCGGCGAAGGTCCATACGCGGGTGAGCGTATTCAAGAACTTCGGCACGGCGATGCTCCATTATAAAGGGATCGAAGTGGAATTCGTGGGGGCCCGGAAAGAGTCTTACAACCGGAATTCCCGGAAACCCATCGTGGAAGACGGAACCCTGGAGGAGGACCAGCTCCGGCGGGACTTCACCATCAATGCCATGGCCTTCAGCCTGTGCAAGGAGGACTTCGGTGCGCTGGTGGATCCCTTCGGCGGAATCCGCGACCTCGCCTCCGGCATCATCCGGACGCCGCTCCAGCCCGAACAGACCTACAGCGACGATCCGCTTCGGATGCTCCGCGCCATCCGGTTCGCCGCCCAGCTCTCCACCCCCGAACATCCTTTCACCATCGTTCCGGAATCGCTGGAGGCGATGCGTACGATGGCGTCCCGGCTCAAGATCCTTTCCTGCGAACGGATTGTCGAGGAAGTGAACAAGATGCTCCTGACAGCCCGCCCGTCCATGGCTTTCCGCTTGATGGACGACACGGGACTCCTGGAGCAGTTTCTCCCGCAGCTGGTCCAGCTGAAGGGGGCGGAAACCATTGACGGGAAGGGACATAAGGAGAATTTCTCCCATACTCTCCAAGTGGTCGACAACGTCGCGGCCGGTGAGATCCAGGCGATTGCCGAAGGCCGCCTGCACGACTACGAACCCGAACTGGACGGCGACGGCTGGGTGGAATCCGTCCGCACGAAACCGAATGTCTGGCTCCGCTGGGCCGCCCTGCTGCATGACATCGGCAAGCCGGCGTCCAAACGCTATACTCCCGGGCAGGGATGGACCTTTCATGGGCACGAAGTCATCGGCGCCCGGATGGTTCCGAAGATCTTCCAGAGTCTGAAAATGCCCCTGAACGAGAAGATGAAGTACGTGCAGAAGCTAGTGGGCCTGCACCTGCGTCCCATCGCCCTCGTGGACGACGAGGTGACGGATTCCGCCGTGCGGCGCCTGCTGTTCGATGCCGGCAACGACATCGACGACCTCATGCTCCTGTGCCATGCGGACATCACGTCCAAGAACCCCGCCAAGGTGGCCCGGCTGCACCGGAACTTTGAACTGGTGAAGGAGAAACTGGTGGAAGTGGAGGCGAAAGACGCCATCCGCAACTGGAAGAATCCCATCACCGGCGATTACGTGATGGAAGTCTTCGGCATCGAGCCCTGCAACCTGATCGGCCAGATCAAGGAGGCCGTGAAGAACGCCATCCTGGACGGGGTCATCCCCAACGACTTCGAGGCGGCGGACCGCCTCATGCGCGAGAAGGCGGCGGAATTGGGGCTGACACCGGTCGATTAGAGCAGATTCAGGAACAGGGTAATCACCCCCGTATTGATGATGTCCACGAACATCGCCCCGATGATGGGGACGATGAGGAAGGGTTTCACCGCGTAGTGGTACTTGTAGCACACGGCCGACATGTTGGCCATGGCATTGGGCGTGGCGCCGAGCCCGAACCCGCAGAGGCCGCTCACGAGGACGGCTGCGTCGTAATCCTTGCCCAGGGCAGGGAAGGCGAAAAATCCCGCGTACAGGAAGATCAGGAGGGCCTGCGCCAGCAGGATGACCACCAGCGGCAGCACCAGGCCGGAGAGCTCCCAAAGCTTGAGGGTGGCCATGGCCGTTCCAAGGAAGACCGACAGGCAGATGTTGCCGATGGATACGATCCGGTCCAGGGCGAGCCGGCTCTTCCCCTGTTTTTCCCTCGGCGCGGACAGGTTCCGGATGAGCGCCGCTACGATGAGTGCGCCGAAATAAGTCGGGAACGTGATGCCGGTCAGGGAGAGCAGCTTGCTCAGGCCCATGCCGAGGGCCATGGTGAGGAGCATCTGGCAGGCAGCCAGCAGGGACCGCCGGTACGCCTGTTCCTCGGTTCCCGGGTGTTCGATGCGTTTTTCCTCCGCCGCTTCGTTCCCTTCGATGCCCTTGATGACATCCCTTTCCCCGGAAACGGTTGCCAGCCGACGCTTCCGGATGAGCCATTCGCCCAGCGGGCCGCCGATGAGGGAACCGGCCACGAGACCGAAGGTGGCGGCCGCCATCGTAATGGAGGAGGCTCCCTGCAGGCCCATCTGCTCCAGGACCGGCGAGAATCCGCCGGCCGTCCCGTGCCCGCCGCACATCGGAATCGACCCCGCGGCCATCCCCAGGAGCGGATCCAGCCCCATTCCCTTCGCGATGCCGACGGCCAGGCCGTTCTGCAGGACGATGAGGACGGCGACAAGCAGGACCATGATGAGCAGCGGCCGTCCGCCCTCCTTGATCGCGCGGAGGTCCGACTGGAAGCCTACCGAGGTGAAAAACAGCATCATGGCGATGTCCTTGATGGTCCCGTCGAACTGGAAGTCCAGCCCGAAAAGGCCGTGCAGCGCCAGCGTAAGCAGCGATACGACCAGGCCGCCGGATACCGGGGCCGGGATGCAGAACCGTTTCAGGAGGGGGATCGCCCGGGTGAAAAGGATCCCCAGGAACAGGGCCAGCATGCCCGCTCCTGCCGTCATGTACATGTCCAGGGAAACAGTCATCATCCAAAATTACGAAAATTTGGCGGAAATAAAAAAGGCGGCCCCGAAAGGCCGCCTCAGAAACTTGCGAAGTTTATTTCTCGAAACGTTTCTCCTTGGCACGGACGATCTTTTCCTTCATCGCATCCACCGCCTCGGTGACGGCTTCCTCGAAGGTCTTGGCGTTGCGCTCGATGACGAGGTCATCGCCCGGGAAACGGGTCTGGAGCCGGACGTTCTTGTTTTCGGGGTCGGGAGAGAGGGAAAGGGTGACGTCGATGTCGCCGAGATTGCCGAAGAATTTCTCGAGCTTTCCGACCTTCTTCTCCACGTAGTCGAGCAGTTCCTTGCCTGCATCGAACTTCAGGGACTTCACATTAATCATTTGAGCCTCCGTTTTTTGCCCTTGGGTGGGCCAGGTTATACACTTTTTTCAGCCGGTCGACGGAGTTGTGCGTGTACACCTGCGTGGCGGCCAGGTTCGCGTGTCCGAGCATCTCCTTGATGGAATTCAGGTCGGCGCCGTTGTCCAGCAGGGCCGTAGCGACCGAATGCCTGAGCACATGGGGGGATTTCCTCCCGGTGATGCCGTATCCGTCGAGTTCCTCCTTGATGGTCCGGTCCACATAGACGGGGTACAGGGCGCGGCCCTTTTCCGTCACGAGGAGCGGCCCGTCCGCAGGGCTTGCGCCTCCTCTCATCGATTCGACTGCTTGTAAATATAAGCAAATTTCGTGACAAAGCGATGGGATGAGCGGAATTTCTCTCATTTTGTCTCCTTTTCCGACAACGCGGAGCACCTGCCGCCCCTCGTCGAAAGACTCGCGTCGAAGGCCGATAAGTTCCGCCCGCCGGATTCCCGTACAGTATAACAGGCTGATAATAAGCCGATGAAGCCGGTGACGGTAGATCTCGACGGCCGATTTGTCCGTAGGTAGCGGGCCATAGCTGCGGAGGATTTCCAGTTCATCTTCCCCCGCCCAGTGTTCGGTGGCGTCGAGATAGGCGTCCATCGACCGGACCTGGTAGTACTCCGGCAGCCGTTTTTCCATCTTGGGACGCTTGACGTTACGGGCCGGGTTGGATTGCAGGACGCCTTTCTGCATCAGGAACCGGCAGAATCCGGACAGGACCGACATATGCTGATGGACCGTCCTCGGTTTCATCCCCCGTTCCATCAGGTCCGCTTCGTAGCGACGCAGCATCGTGGGCACCAGCGACTCCACCACCTTCCCCTCGCTGAAACGCGCGAAATCCTCCAGAACATCCCGGTAGATGGCCTGGGTCCGGGGGGAGAACCGCCGGATGTTGCGGATATGGGTGATGTAAGCGTCGATCATGGCTTCGTCTATGCAAAAATACACCTTTTTTCGTATATTTGTAAGTTATAAACAATGTTGAACGTGATGAATTGCAAATCCTTTCTCCTCTTAGGCCTCGCCCTCGCCGCCGTCGCATGCGGGCAGCCTCCCCAAAAGACCTCGGACATCCCCGTGTATCTGGACGATGCCCAGCCGCTGGAGGCGCGGGTGGACGATGCTTTCTCCCGCATGACGCTGGACGAGAAGATCGCGATGGTCCACGCCCAATCCAAGTTCAGTTCCCCGGGTGTCCCGCGCCTGGGCATCCCCGAAGTGTGGTGTACCGACGGTCCTCACGGAATCCGGGCCGAGGTCCTCTGGGACGAGTGGGACCAGGCCGGATGGACCAATGACTCCATCACAGCGTTTCCGGCCCTGAGCGGCCTCGCTGCCACCTGGGACCGCGAACTCTCCCGCCTGTATGGCAAGAGCATCGGCGAGGAGGCCCGCTACCGGAACAAGACCGTCCTGCTGGGCCCCGGCGTGAACATCTACCGTTTCCCGCTGAACGGACGCAATTTCGAGTATATGGGCGAGGACCCGTATCTTGCCGGGGAAATGGTTGTTCCTTACGTGGAGGGCGTGCAGTCCAACGGCGTTGCCGTGTGCGTGAAGCATTTCGCCCTGAACAACAGCGAGGCGAACCGCCATGTCGCGAACACCATCGTGGATGACCGTACCCTGTATGAGATCTATCTGCCGGCCTTCAAGGCGGCGGTCCAGAAGGGCCACGCCTGGTCTGTGATGGCTGCCTACAACCTCTATAACAATCAGTACCTGTGCTCCAACGAGGTCTTGCTGGACAAGATCCTCCGCAAGGAATGGGGCTTTGACGGCGTGGTGATCAGTGACTGGGGCGGCGTGCACAACACCCTCCAGACCGCCAAGCACGGCGTGGACCTGGAATACGGTTCCTGGACCGATGGCCTTACCATGGGAAAGACCAATGCCTACGACAGTTACTATCTGGCCGATCCTTATAAGGAAGCCATCCGGAAGGGTGAAATCGGTACCGAAGAACTGGATGCCCGCGTGAAGCGGATCCTGCGCCTGATTTTCCGGACCGGCATGGACCGCAACCGTCCCTTCGGCAGCCAGGCATCGCCGGAACACTATGCGGCGGCCCGCAAGATCGGCGCCGAGTCCATCGTCCTGCTCAAGAACGAGGGGGGACTCCTGCCGATAGTCGGGAATCCCGGCAAAATCCTGGTCGTAGGCGAGAATGCCGTCAAGATGATGACCGTGGGCGGCGGCTCCTCTTCGCTGAAAGCGAAACTGGAAGTCTCTCCGCTGGACGGCATCAAGGCCCGTTGGCCCGAGGCCGAGGTCGTCTGGGAGCGCGGCTATGTGGGGGATACCGGCGGTGAGTACAACGGTGTTACCACCGGTCAGGACCTGCGGGAGTCCCGCAGTGCAGAAAAACTTGTCGCAGATGCGGTTAAAGCAGCAGAAGGTGCTGATTACGTGATTTTTATCGGCGGTCTGAACAAGTCCGACCACCAGGATTCGGAAGGTCTGGACCGCATCCAGTACGGCCTCCCGTACGGCCAGGACGACGTGATCGAGGCCCTCGCTGCGGTGACGAAGCGGCTGATTGTCGTCAACATCTCCGGCAATGCCGTCGCGATGCCGTGGGTCGAGCAGGTCCCCGCCATTCTCCAGGACTGGTACCTGGGCACCCAGGCCGGCCACTCCCTGGCCGATGTCCTCTCCGGCGACGTGAATCCTTCCGGCCGTCTGCCTTTCACCATCCCTATCTCCTATGCCGACAATCCCGTCCAGACGGAGGCCCAGTATCCAGGCGTTCCCAGGGATTCCACGATCGACGGCATGCCGATATTGGATATGGAATACACGGAGGGGATCTATGTGGGATACCGCTGGTATGACATCCATGGCGGCGTGCTTTTCCCGTTCGGTCACGGGCTTTCCTATACGACCTTCGAATATGGCGATCCGCATATCGACAGGCATATCACGACGGAAGACGGCAGCGTCGAGGTGACCGTCCCGGTGACGAACACGGGCCGGGTGACCGGGTCCGAGGTCGTTCAACTGTACATCTCCGATGTGGAGGCCTCCGTTCCCCGTCCGATGAAGGAGCTCAAGGGTTTTGCCAAGGTGACGCTCCAGCCCGGTGAAACAGCCGTCGTGACTTTCACCATCGACAAGGACGCGCTCAGCTTCTTCGATGCCCGGCAGCATGTCTGGGTGGCGGAAAAAGGCAGTTTCCGGGCGCTCATCGCCGCTTCGGCGAAGGATGTCAAGGGAACGGTGGAATTTACGCTCAAGTAATGGCAGCTTCCAAGTCATATCGTGAAACGGACCGGCAGGTCAGGAATCTCATCGAGGAGGCGAAGGCCGGCTCCTTCAAACCGGTGTATCTTCTGATGGGGGAGGAGCCGTACTATCCGGACCTCGTGTGCGATGCCATCATTGACAACTGCCTGCAGGAGTGGGAGAAGGACTTCAACGAGACCATCTGCTACGGGGCCGACGTGGATGCCGATACGGTGATTACCGCCGCCCGGCGCTTCCCGATGATGGCGGACCGGCAGCTGGTGGTGGTGAAGGAAGCCCAGCAGATGAAATCGCTGGAGGAACTGGCCCTGTATTGCCAGAAGCCGCTGGATTCCACCGTGCTGGTCATCCTGATGCACGGCGCCTCGGCCGACAAGCGGAAGGCGCTCTATAAGACGGTCCTGAAACAGGGTGTCATCGTGGAGTCCCTGCCGCTCAGAGATTACGAGGCGACCCAGTGGGTGGCCGATTACTATGGTGAAAGGGGACTGAACATCCATCCGGAAGCGACGCAGCTCCTGGTGGAGGCGGCCGGCACGGACCTCGGCAAGATTGCCGTGGAGACGGACAAGCTCCTGAAGAATCTCCCGGAAGGGGTGAAGGACATTACTCCGGAGGACATCGAACGGAATGTAGGCGTGAGCCGGCAGTTCAGCGTCTTCGAGCTCACCAAGGCCCTGGCCTACCGGGATCCGGGGAAGGCGGTCCGGCTTGCCGGCCGGATCGGGCAGGACGCCAAGTTCGCCATGCCCATGGCCGTGAGCGCCCTTTTCCTGTTCTTCAACCGCGTCCTCAAGTACGACGCCCTGATCCAGAGCGGCCGCGGGGGAGACCGGGAGGCGAAGGCCAAGGTCCTCCAGGGCGTGAACCCCTACTTTTATAAGGAATACGATTCCGCCGTCCGGAATTTCCCGCTTCCCAAAGCGATGCGGGTCATCTCCCTCCTGTCCGACTATGACTACAAGGGCAAGGGAGGAGACGTGGGAGAAGCCACGCCCGGGGAACTGCTGGTGGAACTGGTGACGAAAATCTTAAATATTTAGCAAATATCGACGTATGTCCATTATCGATGTCCAACATGTGACCAAACACTTCGGGGAGAAGGTGGCGCTCGACGACGTGTCCCTCTCCATTCCCGAAGGGAAGATCTTCGGTCTGCTGGGGCCGAACGGAGCGGGGAAATCCACCCTGATCCGCATCATCAACCGCATTACGATCGCTACCGCCGGCGAGGTCCTCTTCCACGGAAAACCCATCACCGACGAGGACGTGGCCCATATCGGCTATCTTCCGGAAGAGCGTGGCCTGTACCGCAAGATGAAGGTAGGGGACCAGGCGATGTATCTGGCCCAGCTCCGCGGCATGTCCGCCCGCGAGGCGGCCTATGAACTCAAGCAGTGGTTCGTCCGCTTCGGAATCCAGGACTGGTGGAACAAGAAGGTGGAGGAGCTTTCCAAGGGCATGGCCCAGAAGGTCCAGTTCATCACCACCGTCGTCCACAAGCCGTCCCTGATGATCCTGGACGAGCCGTTCTCCGGCTTCGACCCGGTCAATGCCGACCTGATCCGCAAGGAGATCCTCCGGCTCAAGGAGGAGGGTGCCACGATCATCCTGTCCACGCACAACATGGAGTCCGTGGAGGAGCTCTGCGATGAAATCGCACTGATCAACAAAGCGAAACTCGTCATCACCGGCGGGACGGACGACATCCGGCACCGTTTCGGCGAGGACAACGTGGAAATCGAGTACACGGAGGACTATGTGCGCAAGCAGGAAGTCCTTTCCCGCGACAAGGCGCCGGCCCGGCTGACGGAACTCATCGAGGGCGGCATCCGGATCAACGCCTACCGCGAACTCGTTCCGCGCATGAACGACATCTTTATCAAACTCGTAACGGAAGGGGAGGGCAAATAGTATGGATTTCAAGAAATTAGGCATCATCATCGAGCGGGAATACCTGAACAAGGTCAAGAAGAAGTCCTTCCTGCTGACGACTTTCGGCGTACCGATCCTCTTTGCGGCCATGTACGCCCTGATGATCTTCATCATGCTCCGGACCGAGGGCGATTCCAAGCGCATCGCCGTCATCGACAATTCCGGCATCGTCATGGAGAAGCTGGAGAATACGAAACAGCTGACTTTCACGCAGATCCCGGAGAGCGACCCGGAGGCCGTGAAGAACCGCCTGGGAGAGTACGATGCGGACATCCTCCTGTATATCTCCCCGCTGGACAGCGCCACGAAATCCGTGACTGCCACGACCTATGCCGACAAGCCCATGGGCATGGAAACGGCCGAGGTGATCGAGAACCGGATCAATGATGCCGTGGAGGCCTACCGGATCGACTCCTACGGGATCGAGGGGCTGGGCCAGATCCTCTCCGACATCCACTCCAACATCCATCTGACCTCTTATACGGTGGATGAGGAAGGAAAGGAGACCATTTCCCAGAGTGAAGTGTTCATGATCATCTCGATGGTCCTGGCGATGGCCCTGTACATGTTCATCGCCATCTTCAGCGGCATGGTGATGACGAGCGTCATCGAGGAGAAATCCAGCCGCGTTGTGGAGGTCCTCGTCTCTTCCGTCAAGGCGACGGAACTGATGTTCGGCAAGATCATCGGCGTCGCCCTGGTCGCCCTGACGCAGTTCCTGCTGTGGATCGTGCTCACGGGCCTGATCGTCGGTGTCATCGGCGGCATCGTGGGCCTGGACAAGATCACCGGCAGCATGGATGAGTCCCAGACGCAGATGGTCCAGGAAATGGCGGGAACCGGCATGGGCGGAACGACCCTCGACCTCCAGGCCCTGACCGATACGACGGCCGTGGCGGAAGGCCCGACCGGCATGGAGGCCGTGATGGGTACGCTCGGCTCCCTGAATTACACGGAAATCATCGTGTCCTTCCTGCTGTTCTTCCTGTTCGGGTATCTGCTGTATGCGTCGCTGTTCGCGGCCATCGGCTCGGCCGTGGAGAATGAGGCGGACACGCAGCAGCTCCAGATTCCGGTGACGATTCCGCTGCTGGTGGGCTTCTTCGTGGCCTTCTACGCCTTCCGGGCGCCGGAGAGCCAACTGGTGTGGTGGTTCTCGATGATCCCGTTCACCTCGCCGATCGTGATGCTGGCCCGTCTGCCGTTCGGCGTCCCGACCTGGGAACTGGTCCTGTCCATCGGCCTGCTGGTGCTCACTTTCGTGGCCTGCGCCTGGGCGTCGGCCAAGATCTACAAGGTGGGTGTCCTGATGTATGGTAAGAAATCGACCTTCAAAGACCTTTGGAAATGGTTAAAGCAAAGCTAGTTGCCCTTTCGCTTCTCGCGCTTGTCGCCTGCTCGCAGAAAGGGCCGCAGATGACCTGGAAGCGGGTGGCGATGGACGGAAGCCGGACCGGTGTGGTGCCGGTCACGGCCGAGAACGTGGACACCGCCCTGGGCACGTTCGAGGACGATTATGTCGCTCCGAACGGAAAGCATTTCACGGACGGTGCCACGCCCGAGGTGGCGATGCTCCTGATGGAAGCGCAGCCCAGGATGGCCCGCCTCAAGGAAGTCGTCGGACACAGCGCCCGGATGCTGGAGAATCTCCGGACGGAACCCGACCTCCCCCTGGGTAACATCGTGGCTGATGCGCTGCGGGAAAAGGGGAGCGAGTACTACAAGGTGCCCATGGATTTCGCCGTCACCAACTATGGAGGTATCCGGATTCCGCTTCCGGAAGGTCCTGTCCTCATGGACGATATCGAGGCGATGTTCCCTTTCAAGAACTACATGTGCTATGCGAAGGTCCGGGGAAAGAACCTTCAGCGCCTGCTGGAGCAGCTCGCGAAGACGAAGGCTTTCCAGGCCGTGAGCGGCTGCCGGGTGAAAGTCAAGGCCCATGAGCTCGTCGAGGCGGAGGTGGGCGGAAAGCCCATCGATCCGAATCGGTTATATCATATCACGACCATCGACTTCCTCCTTTCCGGCGGCGACCAGATCGCGATCGGAGCCCTGGCGGAGGACGTGGTGCTGAGTCCGGTCCTCATCCGGGATGTCATGCTGGAGCATGTCCGGAAGCTGGAGGCGGCCGGACAGGTGATCGACGGACAGAAAGACGGCCGCGTGGTCATGGAGGACTAAGGTATGGACAAAACGGCAAGAATTCTTTTCATCTGCCTCTCCGTGGCCCTGGCGGCCGGAGTGGCATACTGGTTCCAGGGCAGGGAGACGGTAGAGCATCACCTTGTCATCCTGCACACGAACGATACCCACAGCCATTTCGAGCCGGAACGTTCCGGAGCGTATGCGGGCATGGGCGGCATCATCGAGCGGGCGGCCTTCGTGGACAGCGTCCGGAAGGCAGATGGCCCGGAAAACGTACTGCTGCTGCACGCCGGGGATTTCTCCCAGGGAACGACCTATTTCTCGGAATTGCACGGAGACCTGGAGATCCAGGCCATGAATGCGATGCGGTACGACGTCGTCACCCTGGGCAATCACGAGTTCGACAATGGCCTGGAGGACCTGGGCCGGCGGCTGTCCTCTTTGGAAATGCCCGTGGTGGTGTGCAACTATGACTTCTCGCCCTTCGAGATCGGTAAGTACGTGAAACCCTATGTGACCGTGGAGAAGGCGGGACTCAAGATCGGCATCCTCGGCGTACTCTGTGACCTCAAGTCCATGGTGGCCGGCGATATCGCCGAGCGTGTGCCCGAGTTCCCGCTGGTGGAAACGGTCCAGAAGTATGCGGACCTGTTGAAACTGGAGGAAAAGTGCGACCTCGTGATCGCCCTGACGCACATCGGTTACACGGAGCATAATCCGGGCGACGTGATCGACCCGGTCCTGTGTTCCAAGACGCGGAACATCGACCTTTTCGTCACGGGCCATTCACACACCTTCCTGGAAGAGATGGTGTATCATCCGAATCTGGACGGCGTGATGGTCCCCGTCGTGCAGGACGGGTGGATGGGCGTGTATATGGGGCAGGTCGATTACCGCCTATAGGATATTCATCGACTGTTCCCGGATCTTTTCCAACTCATCTTTCATGCGGACAACCAGTCTCTGGATGCCCGCATGATTGGCTTTTGAACCGGTGGTGTTGATCTCCCGGCCCATTTCCTGGATGATGAAGCCGAGCTTCTTTCCCGGGTTGGGCTCGTTGTCGATCGTCTCCATGAAGTAGCGGCAGTGCTGCCGCAGGCGGACTTTCTCCTCGTTGATGTCGTACTTTTCCAGATAGAAAATGAGCTCCTGCTCGAAGCGGGCCGGATCGGGCTTCTGGGCGAGTTCCTCGAGATTCTTGAGAAGACGGGCCTTGACCGTTTCGATGCGTTCGCCTTCCAGGGCTTCCACCTCGTCGTAGAGACCCAGGATCGTCTGGACGCGGCCGGTGACGTCCCTGTACAGGACGGCCCCTTCCTGGCTCCGGAACTGCTGGAGATGGTCCAGGGCCTCGTCGATGGCGGCTTCCACGACGGGCCACTCCTCGTCGGAAATGGCATCGACCTTCTTCGCGTCCACGACATCCGGGAGCCGGAGAAGGGAAGCGAGCAGTTCGCTGTTGGATTCGTCGCCGGGGGCGATGAATCCCGGAAGTTCCTGCCGGAGCTGGAGCACCTGGTTGTAGTAGGCCTTCAAGGCGTCGGTGTTGATGGGGCGGACGGAATCGGCCCCTGCGGCCTCGAGGGTCAGGAAAAAGTCGATGGTGCCCCGCTGCAGGCGGTCGGCGAGCTTCTTCCGGACGGGGATGTCCTTGTCCTTGGGAAGCAGGGGTGTCTTGATATTGATATCCGCACTCTTGGCATTGAGAGTGCGGATTTCGACGGTCAGTTTTCCGGTTTTCAGCTGGGCTTCGGCCTTGCCGTAGCCGGTCATGGACTGGATCATTTACTTGATGATATTGAGTTCCTTGAATACTTTGGAGAGGGCGGCGACGGCGCGGTCCACCTGTTCCTTCGTGTGCGTGGCCATGAGGGCGAAGCGCACGAGGGTGTCCGACGGGGCGCAGGCCGGCGGGATAACGGCGTTGATGAACACGCCTTCGTCGAAGGCCATCTTCGTGACCATGAAGGTCTTCTCCAGGTCACGGACATAGAGCGGGATGATGGGGCTCTCGGTTTCGCCGATCTCGAAGCCCGCGTCGCGGAACTTCATGAGCGCATAGTTGGTCACATCCCAGAGGGCCTTAATCCGCTCAGGCTCTTTCTGGATGATGTGCAGGGCTTCCAGGGCGCTGGCCGTGGCGGCCGGGGTGTCGGAGGCACTGAAGATATAGGTGCGGGCCGTGTGGCGGAGGTAGTTGATGATCACCTTGTCCGCTGCGACGAAACCGCCGATGGAAGCAAGCGACTTGGAGAAGGTGCCCATGATGATGTCCACCTCGTTCGTGAGGTTGAAGTGGTCGCAGACGCCCCGGCCCTGGCGGCCGAAGACGCCGATGCCATGGGCTTCATCCACCATGATCACGACGTTGTCGTACTTGTGCTTGAGTTCCACGATCTCCGGGAGCTTGCACAGGTCGCCTTCCATGGAGAAGACGCCGTCCACGACGATGAGCTTGACGGTATTCTTGGGGCAGCGGCGGAGGCAGCGCTCCAGGTCCTTCATGTCGTTATGCTTGAAATGCAGCGCTTTGGCGAAGGAGAGGCGGCGGCCGTCCACGATGGAAGCATGGTCGCGGTCGTCACAGATAATGTAGTCGTTCCGGGTGAGGAGCTGCGGAATGACGCCGGAATTCACCGTGAAGCCGGTGGAGAAGCACAGGGCTTCGTCCTTGCCCACGAATTCGGCGAGTTCTTTCTCCAGCTGGACGTGCAGGTCCAGGGTCCCGTTCAGGAAACGGGAACCGGCACAGCCGGAACCATATTGGCGGAGTGCGTTCACGCCGGCCTCGATGACACGTTCGTCACCGGTGAGGCCCGTATAGGCGTTGGAACCGAACATCAAGACGCTATGTCCATCCATCTCCACCTCGGTGCCCTGTTTGCTCTTGATGGCACGGAAATAGGGATAGACTCCCTTTTCAATCATTTTTTGCGGCAGGTCATACTTGGCCAGCCTGGCATGTAATAAACCCATTTGGTCTTTCTTTTAGTACGGCGCGAAGTTAGTAAAAATTATCGAAAATTCGTATCTTTGTGCCCTATTTGATACACAGCTATGGAAGAACGTAAACTGAATTTCCTCGAAGAAATCATCGAGTCGGATCTTGCCAGCGGCAAGGTGGATTCCATCATCACCCGTTTCCCGCCGGAGCCGAACGGCTACCTGCATCTGGGACACGCCAAGTCCATCTGCCTGAATTTCGGCCTTGCCCAGAAGTACGGCGGCGTCACGAATCTCCGCTACGACGATACGAATCCCACGAAAGAGGACACCGAGTATGTGGATTCCATCAAGGAAGACATCCAGTGGCTGGGCTTCCATTGGGACAAGGAACTCTATGCCTCCGATTATTTCGACCAGCTCTACGAATGGGCCGAGGACCTGATCAAACGGGGACTTGCCTATGTCGATGACCAGACGCAGGAGGAGATCCGCCTGAACCGCGGCACCGTGGACAAACCCGGAACGCCGAGCCCCTGGCGCGACCGGACCCCGGAAGAGAACCTGAAACTCTTCCGCGAGATGAAGGCCGGCAAATACGCGGAAGGGGAGAAGGTCCTTCGTGCGAAGATCGACATGGCCCATCCGAACATGATGTTCCGCGACCCGCTCCTGTACCGCATCAAGTTCGCGCACCATCACCGTACCGGCGACAAGTGGTGCATCTATCCAATGTACGACTATACCCACGGCCAGTGCGACTCCATCGAGCATATCACGCATTCCATCTGCACGCTGGAGTTCGACGTGCACCGTCCCCTCTATGACTGGTTCATCGAGACGCTGGGAATCTATCCTTCTCATCAGTACGAGTTTGCGAGACTTAACCTCACGTACACCTTGATGTCCAAGCGGAAGCTTCTCGAATTGGTCCAGAAGGGACTGGTCTCCGGTTGGGACGATCCCCGGATGCCTACCCTGTGCGGTGTCCGCCGCCGCGGCTACACGGCCGAGGCGCTCCGGATGTTCTGTGAGAAGATCGGCGTCTCCAAGCGCGACCAGCTGATGGACATCCAGCTCCTGGAATGGTGCGTCCGCCAGGACCTGAACGCCCGTTCCAACCGCTACATGGTGGTGCAGGATCCGATCAAGGTCACCCTCACCAACTATCCGGAAGGTCAGGTCGAATGGTTCGACTGCCCGCTGAATCCGGCCGAACCGGAGGGTGCCACCCGCCGCGTCCCGTTCTCCCGCGAGCTCTACATCGACCGGGCCGACTTCATGGAAGAAGCGCCCAAGAAGTTCTTCCGCCTCAAGCCGGACGGCGAAGTCCGCCTCAAATACACTTATATCATCAAGTGCAATGAGGTTATTAAAGATGCTGAGGGTAAGGTGATTGAACTTAAGTGCACCTATGATCCGTCCACCCATCCGGTGACCGGCGAATGGCGTTCCGTCAAGGGAACCATCCACTGGGTTTCCGTCCCGCACGCGAAGGAGCTCGAGGTGCGCAATTACGACCGCCTCTTCACCCTTGCCGACATGTCCCAGGTCCCCGAGGACAAGGACTACAAGGATTTCCTGAATCCGGAATCCCTGGTGATCGGTGGCGGTTACGCCGAACCTGCCCTCCTGGAGGATGCTTCCGGCATCGCCGTCCAGTTCGAGCGCACCGGTTACTATGTGAAGGACAAGGACTCCACCCCGGAGAAACCCGTCTTCAACAAGACCACGGCCCTGAAGGATTCCTACAAGCCGGAATAGTCTATTGCAAGAAATGCAGCATGATCTTCCGGAAGATCAGCCGGATATGATACACGAAATTGCCCCAGGTCACCCGGCCCGGGGTATTTTCTTTCCCGGTCGGAGGATGCAGGGTGTATTGCAGGTATGGGACGTTGCGGGCGTTGAGGCCGGGCCCGAGCAGGAGCGAGGGATGCGAGCGGTGCCGGAGGAAGACCGGCATGAGGCACAGCTGGTCGCGGGGGATGCCGGCGGAGAAGGCCTGCCACCAGGCTTCGTCGATGGTCTTGACTTCCGGCTCGTTGTGCGCCCGGAAAATGAGGTTGTTCTCATAGAGCCCGGTGTGGCGGGGAAGCCCTTCGGCGGTCCATTGCCGATGCAGCCGGAAGGCTGTCCGTGTGTCGATCTTGTCCTTTAGGTAACAGTAGCTAAGTTCTTCATACACACAGTCCCGCTTCGGATGCTCCACCTGGGCGAAATCGACGCCGTCCACGATGCAAAGGTCCACGATGCGATAGAATTCCGCGCCGGTGATGCACAGGTTGGCGTCCAGATATACGCTGTAGTCATACTCCTGTAGCACCTGGTGCGGAAGCATCTTGGGGTATCGCGACCGGATCACCGGGTCGGGCGAGTCGGACGGAATCTTCCGGAGTTGCCACACTCCGTCCTGCCCTTCGCGATCCGTGAAACAGACGTAGTCCCAATCCGGCGCGATGGCGGCGGGCTGTTCCAGGCGGTCGTAACCACCCGTCAGGCAGGTGTATATGACTTTTCTGTTCATGGACGGGGAAGGATTACCTGGTCGCCCAGTTCCCGGAGGAATGCGGGCGTATAGAAGTCCATGCGGCCCATCAGGGACGCGAAGGTCATCTCGCCGAAGTAGAGCTTGCCTTGGACTTCGTAGAAATCGACACGGACCTCGGGGAAGCCTTCGGAAAGACGGGCAGCCGCCTCGAGCATCTGCGGCAGGGTGGTCGGTTTCGGGAGGGAGCAGCCGCCGTCCCGGTAATGGTCGGTGAAGACCGACGCTTCCGGACGCGGAGTCCAGTCAAGGTCATAAACGTTGACATACACGTGCTCCGCGGTGCGGCCGTGGCAGGCCCAGATGCAGTAGGGTTTGCCGTCGAAGCACCAGACTTTGTAGTCGATGGGAACGCTCTCGCCGCTGTCCAGATACTGTTCCGCGAGGATGCAGGGCTCGATGCCGTTGTAATGCATTTCACCGTGGCGGTAGCCGTATTTGACCTGCAGGGCTTCGTCCAGGGCTGCGGAGACGGCGGCGCGGTCGGTGTCCCGGCCGATGATGTGCGTGGACCCGCTGTCGTGGTTGCATTTGAGGACGAACTTTTCCGGGAGGGTGTCCCAGGGAATGTCCCTGGTGCGCTTCCAGGTGCCGAGAATCGGGACCAGAAGGTCCCCCAGGCCCTTTCCGGCGACATAGTCCCGCACGGCGACCTTGTCGGAGAGGGGCGTCCAGGCCGAGGTGTCGGAACGGCACATCAGCCACTGGATCTTTTCGTTGAGGTCATGGGGATGATCCAGGTCCAGCTCCGTGCCGAAACGTTTCTTCCATTCGCGTCGGGCCACCCGTTCGTAGCGGTGGTCCAGTTCCCATTCATGCCGTTTGCGGCCCAGGAACCGGCGGATTTCGGTGCGCTCGGTTGGCTTGAGCCCCACGAACAGCAGCACAAGGACCGTCGTGCAGCCGGTCAGGACAAGCCCCAGGAGCTTCGCCCAGCCGGATTCCAGCGGCAACAGCTTGTAAAGGAACAGGTATCCCGTCAGGACGAGCGAAGCGACGGCCGGTCGCAGATACGCTTCCTGCAGGAACTTCCGGACGTTGAAGCCGAACTGTACGCGGAGGAGGATCAGTTGGATCACCCGACTCAGCAGGTCCGCGACCACGAAGCAGACGATGATGCTGTAGGCCGGATAGCCGCTGCGGAAGAGCAGCCAGCCCGCCAGGAGACAGCCCAGGTACAGGACGCTGAACTCGATCTTGTACCACTTGATGCGGCCGAAGGCGTTGATGAGCTGCGTGAGGCCGGCGGACGTGGCCGAGGCGGCGGCGACCAGGAGGGTCCACCGGCACATCAGGACCGTCCCTTCCGGGATCTTCGCGCCCAGCCACAGGTTCAGGATGAAATCCAGTTCGCTCCAAAGCGGGAAGAACAGCAGCAGGAAAAGCAGGATGCAGATCCGGCACACCCTTTCCGTGAGGGCGACGGAGCGCTCCGCGTGGCCGGCGCCGACATTTTGGGTGATCTGCGGCGCCGCGGCGGTGTCAAAGTTCGCAATGAACTGGTTGACATAGTTCTGCACCGTGGCGGCGTAGTAGTAGGCGGCATTGACCGTCGTGCCGAAGAAGGCGTTGATGAGCATGTTGGACCCTTGGGAACGGGCGATCATGGACGCGGAGGAAAGGAGGTTGTAGTTGTTGAACACCAGGACCTCCTGGTAGGCCTTCCGTTCCCGGACGGGATTCCAGCGGATGAGGGCGGGCCACCGCCGATGGCAGAGTCCGTGATACACGATGAAGGAAATCCACGTGGTTACGCTCATGAGGACCGCATACATCCGGAGCCCGTTGCCCTTCCAGTACAGCAGGCCGATGACGAGTCCCAGCTTCACGAGCGCATTGACAATGTCCACGACGGCGATGGTCGCGAACCGTTCATGGACGGTGAACAGGCTCTGGAACGGGACATTGGCGATGCCCAGGCAGGCGACGAGGGTGGAAATCTGGAAGACGAACATCGCATCGGCTTCCTTCCCGGGCGGTACGTTCAGGTAATGGTGGATGTACCAGATGCCTACGGTCTCCAGGATCAGCAGCAGCACGAGCGCCCCGCCGATGTGGATCACGTGGCAGATGTTGAACATCCGGTTCGTGTCTCCGCCGGCCTTGCCCATCTCGATGTTCATGAAACGGACCGTCGTGGCCGTCAGGGCACCCGTGATGAAAGAAACCAGCGCGACGGCGCTGCCCACGGCCGCGTAGATGCCCACATCCGAGGCTCCCAGCGCCTGCAGCACCAGGCGGCTGGTGATGAGTCCCACAACGATGGTAACCGCCATCCGTACATACACGATGGCGGTGTTGCGGGCGATCCGTATGTTCGCGTTCGACGGCATAGATTGCAAATTTAGCAATTTATCCCTATTTTCGCATTATGAACGAGCAGAACAGAATCCGTGAAATCTGGATCGACTGGTTGCGGGTCATCGCCTGCTTCCTGGTGATGGTTACCCATAGCTGTGAACCGTTTTACCTGGGCGGGGAAGGTTCCCTGATCCTAACCAGGTCCGACGCCCTCTGGCTGTCCTTCCTGAACGTGCTCCCGCGTGCCTGCGTGGCGCTATTTGTCGTGGCGTCCAGTTATCTGCAGTTCCCGCTGCACTATTCCACGGGCGAGTTCTTCCGCCGGCGGGCGGCGCGGGTCCTGATTCCCTTCGCCGTGTGGACCGTCGTCTATGCGCTCGTCTGGGGCGAGCCGGTGCAGAACTTCAAGGACATGCTGCTCAATTTCAATTACGCGGCGGGGCATCTGTGGTTCGTGTACATGCTGGTGGGTCTGTATCTGATCATGCCGCTGCTGTCTCCCTGGGCGGAGAAAGTAGGGAAGCGGGAACTGCAGGTGTACCTTCTCATCTGGCTGTTTACGACGCTCATCCCCCTTATCCGGCAGTGGGCGGGCGGCCCGGCGCCGGTCATTTACGGCCCCTCGGGCATCCCGAATGCGGCCAAGTATCCCCTTTGGGGCGAAGCCAGCTGGAACACCTACGGGGTGTTTTATTACCTGAGCGGTTTCGTGGGCTATCTGCTGCTGGGACTGTATTTCCGCAAATTCGTGGGTGAGTTGTCCTGGAAGAAGACGCTGGGCATCGCGCTGCCCGTGTTCCTGGCGGGATTCTCCGTGTGCTCCGTGGGCTTCCTCCGCAGGGTCTGGGCCGATTGCGGCGGCGTGTTCCCGATCGAGGGCCCCGTGGGCCTGGCCGCCCTGTGGGAGGGACCGTGGCTCAACGACACCTTCGGCGTCGCGCTCATGGCCATCGGCTGGATCCTGCTGCTCAGGAAGATCCGGACCGGCGGCAAGTTCTACGAAAAAGTGCTGCTTCCTGTCAGCAAGGCCAGTTACGGGATGTACCTGTGCCACATGCTGGTGCTGGGGCTGGTATCGGCCTGGCTCCGGTCTTCGCTGGGGCTGGGGGCCGAAGGAGTCCTGGGCGTCTGGACGACGCCGGTCCAGATCCTCGGAACGGCCCTGATTTCGTTCGTCGCCGTCGCTGTCGTGTGCGTACTTGTCCAACGGATTCCCCGCGTGGGAAAATGGATTATCGGATAAACGATGGAAAAGGAAAGAATCGTCTTCATCGACTGGATCCGCGTGGTTGCGTGCTTCCTGGTGATGCTGGTCCATGCCAGCGAGAATTTCTACGCCGCCGACGCCTCCGGTCTCGCCGGGAACGTGTCCATGCTGGCAAGCGAGGCCAACCGTTTCTGGGTGTCCTTCTATGATGGATTCCTGGGGCGCATCAGCGTGCCGCTCTTCATGATCGTATCGGCCTTCCTGCTGGTGCCCCTGAAGCCGGGACAGACGATGGGCTCTTTCTACCGCCGCCGCTTTACCCGCATCCTGCCGCCGATGATTGCGTTCATGCTCATCTACACCTTCCTGCCGCTTCTCTGGGGAGGCATGACTTGGGAACAGTCCCTGGCGGATCTCAAGCGCCTGCCGTTCAATTTCCCGTCCATGGCGGGGCATCTCTGGTTCATGTACCCGCTCATCAGCCTGTATCTGATTATCCCGGTGGTGTCGCCCTGGGTGGAGAAGGCATCGGCGAAGGAGGAACGCATCTTCATCGGCCTGTTCATCCTTTCCACCTTCATGCCCTGGCTGCACCGGTTCGTGTCGGATGAGCTCTGGGGCGAGTGTTTCTGGAATGAATTCCACGGCCTCTGGTACTGCTCGGGCTTCCTGGGCTACCTGGTATTGGCCCACTATATCCGGGTCCATCTGGACTGGTCCCGCCGGAAAAAACTGACGGTGGGATGGATCAGTTTCCTCGTGGGCGGCGCCTTCACGGCCTGGTCCTTCTGGCTGAAGGGGGTTCCGGGACAGGTGATCGACACCCCCACGCTGGAATGGGCCTGGCTGTTCTGCACGCCGAACGTCCTCCTCGCCACCTTCGGCGTCTTCCTGCTTTTCACCTGCATCCGGCAGCAGAAAGCTCCGGCGCTCCTGACCGGACTGTCCAAGCTTTCCTTCGGCATGTACCTGATGCATCTGCTGTTCCTGGCCCCCATCGCCGGCTGGATCATCGGCGGTGACGTGGCGAACCCTTCCGTCCCGGTCTGGCTCGCCATCCCGCTCATCGCCGTCCTGACCTTCCTCTGCTGTGCGGTGACCTCGAAGTTGATCTCCCTGATTCCGGGGAGCAAATGGGTGATCGGATGAGCCGGGTAAGTGTCATCATCGTGTGCATGGACCGGCCGGATCTGCTGTATCCGTGCCTGGAGGGAATCCGTGCCCATACGACGGTGCCTTATGAGGTGCTGGTGGTGGCATATCTGTTCTCGCCGGAGCATTTGGCGGCCCTCCGGGCGGACTGGCCGGAGGTGAAGGTCGTCGAAAGCCGGGAACTGCGGGGCTTCTCCGAGAACAACAACCTGGCCCTGAAGCTGGCGGCAGGGGAGTACTGCTTCATTGTCAATGACGATACGCTCCTGTCCATGCCGGTCATCGACCGCCTGGTGGCGGATTTCGACCGGCTGCCGGCGGATGCGGCCATCGTCTCCCCGAAGATCGTCTTCCCGGACGGGCAGGTCCAGACCTGCGGCCGAGCTCCCTGGACGGCCTGGCGCTACGTGAAGCACTACCTGCACCTGGTGGACGAGACGGTTCCCTCGGCCTGGTCCATGAAAGAGAGGCTCTTCCGGACCTGGACCGTGAACGGGGCCTGTTTCCTCATCAAGACCGCCGTTTTCCGGGAGGCCGGCTGGTTTGACGAAACCTACACCTTTACGCCCGAAGATATCGCCATCGGCCATCAGGTCAACAAGATGGGCTACTCCGTCTGGGCCGATGCCGACGTTTCCATCACCCATCTTGCGGGCGGCACCGTGTCCCGGATGGAAGCGGCCATCAAGCCCACCCGCGTGCGGGGCGCGCTGCAGTTCTACAGCGGCGGAAATCCGGTGAAATACGCGCTCCTGGGCGGTTTTGTCTGGTGTGTGGAAGCCCTCCGGCGCCTGAAATACCTGTTTGCGGACAAGTCCGACCCTTCCTCCCGGGCGGCCATCATGGACGCTACGGCCCGGAACGTCATGCGTTCCATCTTCACCCGGCGCTCCTCCAAGGAGATATTCACCCGTTTGTACCACGAAGTGAAAGGCTTATGAAGATCCTCGTCATCGTCGTCACCTACAATGGCCTGAAGTGGCTGGACCGGTGCCTTTCGAGTGTCCGGGCCTCCGAGCTTCCCGCGGACCTGTTTGTCTGGGACAACGATTCCACGGACGGCTCCCCGGATTTTGTCCGGAGCCGTTTCCCGGAAGCGAAACTCATCCGCAGCGCGGAGAACCTGGGCTTTGCCGAGGCCAATAACAAGGGCATGCAATACGCCCTGAACAAGGGGTACGACTATGTCTATCTCCTGAACCAGGATGCCTGGATCGAATCCTCCACCCTGGGCACCCTCGTTGCCGCGCACCAGGCCCATCCCGAATATGGCGTCCTGAGCCCGCTCCAGATGACGGACGGTTTTACCGCCCTGGACCGGCAGTTCGGGAAGATTCTTCGCTCCGCTCAGAATGACTGCGTCAAGCGTGTGATGGCGGCACACTGGCTGGTACCTCGGAAAGCGTTGGAAACCGTCGGGCTGTTCAGTGGGCTGTTCCCGATCTACGGGAACGACGACAACTGGTGCGACCGGGCCCGGTATCACGGATTCAAGGTGGGAATCGTGCCCACGGCCCGGGCGGTCCATGACCGGGCGTATCGGCAGGAGCCCCAGGAAAAGGTCATTTTCAGAAACTATTACATGGGCTCGCTCGTGCGCCTGTGCGATATCAACCGTCCGCTCTGGGAGCGCTTCCTGTATGTGTGCCTGTTCACGCTCGTGAAGACCGTAAAATACAGAAGCATCCTGCCCTTCAAGCATTTCCGCTCTCTGTGCAGGATGCTTCCCGAGGTCAGGAAAGCCCGTCAGGACTTCAAATCCGTTTCCAGTGCACCCGGAGCCCGTACAGGGCGATGATGACGAAGCAAAGCATGGGCAGGAAGAACGAGACGTTCACGGCCGGCATGCCCATCACGACGCCCTGGTCGATTACCAGCGCCTGAAGCGGGGGCAGGACGGATCCGCCCAGGATAGCCATGATCAGGCCCGCTGCACCGAATTTGGCATCTTCCCCGAGACCTTCCAGCGCGATGCCGTAGATGGTCGGGAACATCAGGGACATGCAGGCCGAGACGGCGACGAGGCAGTATAGGCCGGCGATTCCCTGCAGGAAGATGACGCCGAGGGTGCAGGCGATGCCCGCAAAGGCAAAGCAGTAGAGCATCTTCCCGGGCTTGAAGAACTTCATCAGGTAGGTGCAGATAAAGCGGCTGCAACAGAAGATGATCATGGCGGCGATGTTGTACTTCTGGGAAAGCACTTCCGCATCGATCTCGCTCATGCCCCGTTCCATGAAGATCCGCGTTCCGTACTGGATGATGAAGGTCCAGCTCATGATCTGCACGCCCACGTAGAAGAACTGGGCCAGCACGCCCTCTCGGTAGCGGGGGATTCCAAGCAAGTGCTTGAGCGATTCGCCAATGCTGCTGGTGTTCTCCTCTTTCACTTTAGGCATTTTTACCAGCAGGATCAGCAGGAACATCACCACGATGACGATACCGATGGTGACGTAGGGCTTGATCAGGATGCCTAGGTCCGCCTGCTTCATCGCCTCGAACTCGGCCTCCGGCAGGTTCGCCCGGGCGGCGGAATCCATCGGATTCAGCCGCGCCTGGATGAAGTTCATCGCCACGAACATCCCGCACAGGGAGCCGATGGGGTTGAACGACTGGGCGAAGTTCAGGCGCCGGGTGGCCGTTGCCGGGTCGCCCATCGCGAGGATGTACGGATTGGCGCTGGTCTCCAGGAAACTGAGTCCGCAGGTGAGGATGAAATAGGCGATGAGGAAAGGCGTGTAAGAGCCCGTGGAACGCGCTGCGATGAACAGGAAGGCACCGGCCGCATACAGGCCCAGGCCCATCAGGATACCGCTCTTGTACGTGAACCGGCGGATGAACATGGCGGCGGGGAGGGCCATCGCGAAGTAACCTCCGTAGAAGGCCACCTGCGTGAGGGTCCCTTGCGTCACGCTCATCCGGAAAATCTTGGAGAATGCCTTCACCATCGGGTTGGTGATGTCGTTGGCGAACCCCCACAGCGCAAAGCAGGCGGTGATTAAAATGAATGGCAGTAAATAATTTACGCCTTCATATTTGAAGAAACTGTTTTTCTCTTTCATGGACTATTTCTTGAACAGAGGTCCGTAGGCGGCGCAGGCGCGATAGTCGGCCCCTTCCGGGTCCATGCCGAAGGCACGCCAGGTGGACGGGCGGAAGATGTCCTTCTCCGGTACGTTGTGCATGCACACGGGGATGCGGAGCATCGAGGCGAGGGTGATCAGGTCGGCACCCACGTGGCCATAGACGATGGCGCCGTGGTTGGCTCCCCAGTTGTCCATGACGCTGTACACGTCCTTGAACGGACGGCGGGTGGGATCCAGGCGCGGGGCGAACCAGGTCGTAGGCCAGCCCTTGTCGGTGCGCTCGTCCAGGATGCGGTGCTGCTCCGGGTCGATGTCTACGGTCCAGCCCTCGGCGATCTGCAGGGCGGGTCCCAGGTTCTTGATGAGGTTCAGGCGGATCATCGTGCAGGGCATGCCGCCCCGGGAGAGGAATTTGGAGGAGAATCCGCCGCCGCGGAAGTATTCGCGGTTTGCCGGAACCCAGACGGTGGCGTCCAGGCAGGCATCGGCCTCTTCCTGGGAGATCTCCCAGAAGGGTTTCATGGCGGGTTTCCCGTCCTTCATGCAGCGGCCGCTGCCATCGAGGGTGGCCGCGCCGGAGTTGATCAAGTGGATGATTCCGTTGGCGGCCTGGCCCTCCAGTTTCTTGCCGGTCACGCGCTCCACGGCCTCGGGGCTCCAGTAGGTGCGCACGTCGGCAAAGATGGCGGGACCTTGCGAAACGAGGTGTCCCAGCAGCATGGAAACGCCGTTGAGCGAGTCGTTTTCGGTCGCAAGGACGAAGGGCTTGCGGACGCCGTTCCAGTCGAAGGAGGAATTCAGGATGGCTTCGGCGAAGTCGCCGTTGGGATAGAAGTCCGTCCACTGGCGCTGGCCCTGGAAACCGCCCAGGATGGCGTTGTGGCCCAGGGATTCCTCCCCGAAGCCCATCTCCTTGAGCTTGGGATTGCCCTGCAGGAGGTCGCGGATGATCAGGGCCATCTTGACGACGAAGGCCCAGTCTTCGTCCTTCTCGGCGCGGGTCTTCTTGAGGTCCTCGCGGTTGCAGATGTCGTCGTATTCCTTGCAGTGGGCCTTGGCCCAGGCGAGGGCTTTCTCGAACTCTTCGTGGTCGTAGATGCCCTTGTCCATGCGGCGGATGATCTCCACTTCGTCGATGCCCTCGACACGCATGCCCAGGTAGTCCTCGAAGAAGTCCGGATTCACGATGGAACCGGCGATGCCCATGCATACGGCGCCGATGGAAAGGTAGGATTTGCCCCGCATGGAGGCGGCGGCGGCGGCGGTGCGGGCGAAGCGGAGGAGCTTCTCTTCGACATCGGCCGGAATCGTCTGGTTGTCAGCGTCCTGGACGTCATGTCCGTAGATGCCGAAGGCGGGAAGGCCCTTCTGCGCGTGGGCGGCCAGGACGGCGGCGAGATACACCGCGCCGGGACGCTCCGTTCCGTTGAAGCCCCAGACGGCCTTGATGGTATGCGGGTCCATGTCCATCGTTTCGCTGCCATAGCACCAGCACGGCGTGACGGTGATGGTGACGGCAACCCCTTCGCGGGCGAATTTCTCCGCACAGGCGGCCGTTTCGGCGACGCGGCCGATGGTGGAGTCGGCGATGACGCATTCGACGGGAGTGCCGTCGGCGTAGCGGAGTTTGGAAGTGAGGAGGTTGGCAACGGCTTGGGCCATGCCCATGGTCTGGTCCTCGAGGGATTCGCGGACGCCGTTCATACGGCCGTCGATGGTGGGCCGGATGCCGATTTTCGGATTCTTGCTCATATGCGTTGTTTTGTGGTTACTAGTTTGAACCGAAAGATAGGCATAAATTGTGAAAGATACAAGATGTCGTTCTAATCTCCTCCCGGATTTGATATTCCGCAGGAAAATATGTACATTTGTAGGATTAAGTTTGTAAACTATGGCATTGACTGATATACTCAAGAAGGTTTTCGGCTCCAAGTCCGACCGGGACATGAAGCTCGTAAGGCCCATACTGGACAAGATCCTCGCGGCGTATCCGGCGATCGACGCGCTTTCCAACGATGAGCTCAGGGCCCGCTCCGCGGCCCTCCGCGCCCGTATTCTCGCGGTGGAAGAGCCTTTCGAAAAGCGCATTGCGGAAATCAAGGAAGAGCTCGCGAAGGACATTCCCGTCTCCGAGAAAGAGACCCTGGCGACCGAATCCGACAAGCTCGTCAAGGACGAGGACGACGCCATCGAGAAGATCCTGGACGAAGTCCTTCCCGAGGCCTTCGCCATCATGAAGTCCACCGCCCGCCGTTTCAAGGAGAGCGAACTGATCGAAGTGACCGCTTCGGACTTCGACAAGGAACTCGCCGCGAAGGGCCGCGACTTCGTGCATATCGACGGGGACAAGGCCATCTGGCAGAACCACTGGCTCGCCGGCGGCAACGAGATCACCTGGGACATGGTCCATTACGACGTCCAGCTCATCGGCGGTATCGTCCTGAACGGCTCCCTCAAGACCAACAAGGAGCAACGGGGAAGCATCGCCGAAATGGCCACCGGTGAGGGCAAGACCCTCGTCGCGACGCTTCCGGTCTTCCTGAACGCGCTCGCCGGCAAGGGCGTGCACGTGGTGACCGTGAACGACTACCTGTCCAAGCGTGACTCCGAGTGGATGGGCCCGCTTTACATGTTCCACGGCCTTTCCGTGGACTGTATCGACAAGCACCAGCCCAACTCCGACGAGCGCAAGCGCGCCTACAACTGCGACATCACCTTCGGTACGAACAAC
>DETL01000026.1:35504-81579 GCA_002361625.1 Bacteroidales bacterium UBA3289
CTACCTGCGTGACAACATGGCCACCCGGATGTCGGACCTCGTGCAGCGGAAGCACCACTACGCCATCGTGGACGAGGTGGACTCCGTCCTCATCGACGACGCCCGTACCCCGCTCATCATCTCCGGTCCGATGCAGAAGGCAGCCGACGACGAGCAGTTCATGGAGTACCGTCCGTACGTGGAAAACCTCTACAACAAGCAGCGCGCCCTCATCAACACGACCCTGAACGAAGCCAAGAAGGCCATTGCCGCCGGTGACGAGGCGGAGGGTGGAAAACTCCTCCTGCGCTGTAACAAGGGTCTTCCCAAGTATCAACCGCTCATCAAGTTCCTCTCCGAGCCCGGCATGAAGCAGCTCCTCCAGAAGGCGGAATCCTACTACATGCAGGACAACGAGCGCGAGATGCCGCAGGTCACCGACGAGCTTTACTTCGTCATCACCGAGATCCAGAACAGCGTGGACATGACCGACAAGGGCCACGAAGTCCTGGCCAATGCGGTTTCCGACCCGAATTTCTTCGTCCTTCCGGACATGGGCTCCGCCATTGCGGAAATCCAGAATGATGCCACCTTGTCGGCGGCCGAGAAGGCGGAGAAAAAGGACGCCCTCATGGAGGACTTCTCCCTCAAGAGCGAGCGTGTCCATACCGTCATCCAGCTCCTCAAGGCCTATGCGATGTTCACCAAGGACATCGACTACGTGATCGTGGACAACAAGGTCAAGATCGTGGACGAAAGTACCGGCCGTATCATGGAAGGACGCCGCTGGAGCGACGGTCTGCACCAGGCTGTGGAAGCAAAGGAGAATGTGAAGGTGGAGGCTGCTACCCAGACCTTTGCGACCATTACCCTGCAGAACTACTTCAGGATGTACCACAAGCTCGCCGGCATGACCGGTACCGCCGAGACCGAGGCGGGCGAGTTCTGGAGCATCTACAAGCTGGATGTCGTGTCCATCCCGACCAACCGTCCCGTCATCCGTGACGACCAGGACGATATCATCTACAAGACCAAGAAGGGCAAGTTCAACGCCGTCATCGACCGCGTGGTCGAGCTCACCAAGGCCGGTCGTCCGGTCCTCGTGGGTACTACGGACGTGGAGACTTCCGAACTCCTGGCCCGTATGATGCGCCTCCGCGGGCTGCACCCCAATGTGCTGAATGCGAAGGAACACGCGCGGGAAGCGGAGATCGTCGCCCAGGCGGGTCAGAGCGGCAAGGTCACCATCGCCACCAACATGGCGGGCCGTGGTACCGATATCAAGCTTACTCCCGAGGTGAAGGCCGCCGGCGGTCTCGCCATCATCGGCACCACCCGGCATGACAGCCGCCGCGTGGACCGTCAGCTCCGCGGCCGTGCCGGCCGTCAGGGCGACCCGGGTTCATCGACCTTCTATATCTCCCTGGAAGACGACCTGATGCGTAAGTTCGGCTCTGAGCGGATTGCCGGCGTTGTGGATAAGCTGGGTATGGCGGAGGACGAAGCCCTCGTTTCCGGAATGCTTTCCAAGTCCATCGAGACCGCTCAGAAGCGCGTGGAGGAGAACCACTTCGGCTGGCGTAAGCGTACGCTGGAGTACGACGATGTGATGAACTATCAGCGTGAGGCCATCTACGCCCGCCGTCGCAACGCCCTCTCCGGAGAGCGCATCGAGATCGACGTGCAGAACATGATGACCGACACGGCCAACATCATCGCCGAGAAGGCGGAGGGCATGGACTACGCTTCCTTCGAGGAATACGTGATTGCCACGCTCTCCATCGACCTGGGCTTCGACGAGGCTTTCTACGAGCATGCCAAGCCCAAGGATATCGCCGAGAAGCTCTGTGTCCATATGGAAGAGGTGTACAACCGCCGTATGGATGCGATGGTGGAGAAAGTGAATCCCATCATCAAGCAGGTCTATGAGAAGCAGGGGAGCATGTACGAGAACATCGCCATTCCCATTTCCGACGGCAAGCGGATGCTCAACCTGTCCGTGAACCTCAAGAAGGCCTATGAGACCGAGAGCCGGGAGATTGCGAAGGCCCTGAGCCGGACGATCATCCTCTATCAGATCGACGAATACTGGAAGCAGCACCTGCGCGACATGGACGACCTCCGTCAGAGCGTCCAGAATGCCGCTTACGAGCAGAAGGATCCGCTCGTGGTCTATAAGCTCGAAAGCTACAACCTCTTCTCCCAGATGCTGGAGGAACTCAACGAGGCGGTCCTGACCTTCCTCCTGCGTGCCTTCATCCCGCTCCGGGACGCCAATGAGGCCCAGGCTCCGCGTCAGGCGGCCCCGCAGCCCCGCCGCGACCTTACCCAGATGCGGACCAACGATCCGTCCCAGCTCTCCACCAACGGCGAGCAGAAGTCCCGGATGCCGGTCCATGTGGACAAGAAGGTGGGTCGCAACGATCCCTGCCCCTGCGGCTCCGGTCTCAAATACAAGAACTGCCACGGCAAGGGACTCGTATAGCAAACAATAATAATATATAAAATGGCTAAGACAATGGAACCTGTCAATGTGAACGAAGTGTCGCGGATTTCCGCCGGCACCATTTTCAAGGGTGAAATCACCACGCCCACCGACCTGCGTGTGGACGGTACCTATGAGGGCAAGATCTGCTCCAAGGGCCGTGTCGTTGTCGGGGAGAAAGCCCAGATCAAGGGCGATATCATCTGCCAGAACGTGGACTTCACCGGTACCATGCATGGCAACTTCTATGTGAAGGACACCCTGTCCCTGAAGGGTGGCTGCACCGTGGAAGGCGACCTGAACATCAAGCGCCTCCAGGTGGAACTGGACGCCAAGTTCAACGGCAACTGCCGGATGATCTCCGAAGCCGAATTCGACAAGATCGTCGCCCAGATGACGGGCCGTCCGCTCCCGCAGCAGGCCCCGGTCCAGCCCGGCCAGCCGGGTCAGCCCGCTCCGCAGAAATAATTTTGCCTCGTTTACGGTTCGGCATTCCGAGCTTTGGCTTAGAGTGCCGAATTGTTTTATATTCAGCGGATAAAACTTTTTTGTTTTAAGCTATAACATTCTTGTTAACATGTCTAAAGAGGCTCAATATGCCCTCTTGGAACGCCAAATTGCGTCCTTGATGGAAGGGGAGACGGATGTCATTGCCAAGATGGCTAATATGGCTTCCGTCCTGCACGAAACCTTCGGCTTCTGGTGGACCGGTTTCTACCGGGTGGCCGGTGAGGAGCTGATCCTGGGTCCTTTCCAGGGTCCCGTCGCCTGCATGCATATCCCGTATGCGAAGGGCGTCTGCGGAACGGCCTGGGCCCGGAAGGAATCCGTCGTCGTCCCGGACGTGGAACAGTTCCCGGGACACATTGCTTGCAGCAGCGCCTCGCGAAGCGAGATCGTCGTTCCGGTCTTCGGCCCGGACGGTGTGGTGGCGGCCGTCCTGGACATCGACAGTGACCGTCTGGCTACCTTCGACGAGGAGGACCGCACTTGGCTGGAGCGGATCGTTCGGTATCTGTGATTTGGATTTTCCGCTTTTTAGGATTATATTTGCAATCCTTTTGGAAGATTAGCTCAGCTGGTTTAGAGCACCTGCCTTACAAGCAGGGGGTCGACGGTTCGAATCCGCCATCTTCCACCCGATATCATTGGGGGTGTTTTGGTTTTGACAGCGCATGTGTCGGACAGTAAGCACGCCGGGCGTTGGGACCTTGCCCGTAAATCTCAGATCCCGAACAATCAGTTGCCAACAACAACTACGCACTCGCTGCCTAATTCGACTCAGTCAATTAGCTTAATCCGCGACGCCAAGGCTGCGCCGCCGACGAGTATCCCTCGGAAACTCCGCCCGTAATTTTCCGATCCAGGGGTATCACCAAGACGGGACGCTCCGGCGGACGCCTTTAAAGCCGGCTAAGACCAAAGGCTAAGGTGAACGGTCGCCCGCTTTCCGGCAGCCCGATCCCGACAATCAAAGGAAAGATAAGCGTGTAGAAAGCTGCCTGGTGCGGCGTTTGGACAGCGGTTCGAGTCCGCTCACCTCCACAAAAAAGAGAACTAGACGGTTCTCTTTTTTGTGGAGGTGATACCTCTCTTACCCCCGCCGCAGTTGCGGCTGCCCCGAGGGGCTGCTGGGGGAAGGCCCCCAGACCCCCTGTGTCGCTTCGCTCCATTCTATCGTAGTTCCATTATGACGGACACGGCCTCCGCTCTGCCGTCTGTCTGATGACGGCTTTTTTTGTGGATGGCGATGTTACTGGCGTGTTGGCGAGAACGGGTCAGTCCGGGAGGATGCGGCCGGCGCCCATGTAGCGCATCATGAAGTAGGGCTGGGTGGAACGCTGGATTTCCACGCCGTTGGAGGTGGAGGCGTGGATGAAACGGAAGGAGCCGTGATCCAGGTCCACATCCACGACGATTCCTACGTGGCCGACGTTGCGGATGCTGCCGCGCGCGCCGAAGAAGACGAGGTCGCCTTTCCGGAGGTCGCTGAAATTCTCCACGGGGCGGCTGGTTTTGAGCTGGGCCTGCGAATTGTGGGGCAGTTCATAGCCGAATTCCCGATAGACATAGCTGGTGAATCCGGAGCAGTCGAACAGGTTGGGACCGGAGGCTCCGAGCCGGTAGGGGGTGCCGATGAAGGTCTTGGCATAGTCCAGGAGGTCGTCCACCAGTTCTTTCCGGACGGCCGGCGTCTTTTTCCCGGATTCCGCCTTGGAGGCGATGCGGCTGCTGGATGACGGTTGCGCCCCGGACTGGACTCGGGCGATGGAATCCATGACGACCTGTGCCCTTTCCCGCGAACGGGCGATATCCGCCGAATCCGTCAGGGGAAGGATGACCGGGGCATCCGGCTCCTGAGACGACGGTGTGCGTCGCATGAGCCCACACGACGCCACCGCCAAGGCGGTCAACAGGAGGATTCCGATCCGTTTCATGGTTGCAAAGGTCGCAAAATCCCCCGATATCTGCAAAAATCAGACCGACTACTCTCCCGTCGTTTTCAGGAAGAGGTCATAGGCCGGACCGCCGTTCCCGCCGAACAGGTTGATGACCGCGCACCAGGAGTATCCGGCATCGTCTTTCCCGCTGTCGGGTGCCGCCGGGAAATGCATGAGCTGTCCGCTCCGGTAACTTCTTTGGAACCAGGCCTCCAGCATCCGGTCACATTCCTTCGCCGCAACGATGAGTCCGCTTCCATGCCCGCGGAAGATGGATCCGAACCGGTATTCCATGACATCCTCGCCCGGCCGGAAAGAACCGGATTTGATCCGGTAAGAGTTCAGGTAGGAGGTCTCTCCCTTTTCGGCATAGCGGTCATTGCCCTGGTCGTCAATCTCCACGCTCTGGTAATACAGGTTGTATCCCTGTCCGGACGAGGAAAGATAATACCCTGACTTCTTCGTCGTATTGGCGTTTTCGCGGATATAGATCTCAGAGGCGGCCAGCTCGGCGATGGGGGAGCGGTCCCCTTCTGGAACGACCATCCCGCCGACCTGATAGGGATCGGAACCCTGGATATACGGACCGACGGCGCCGATCAGATAGATGTCCAGGTATCCCATCTCCATCGGGGAGGATTTCTCTCCGGTCCCGCTGTGGACAACCTGTGCCTGGAGCGTATGGCGCCCATATCCGGTATAGCGTTCCGGGTTCTCCACGGCTGTTATCCGGAGTATGTCGCCCTGGAGTTCCATCGAGAATTCTTCGGGGCCGGACAGTTGGACCGAAACCTGGGGCGATACAGGAAGCTTAACTTCAAGTGAAAGCTTTCCATTATTGATTTCAAATGTATTACCGTTTTTATAAGAATGGAAGTTCAGCGCCAGCGTCGCTTGCATTCCCAGGGCGTTCAGGTAATCGGGAACGCCTTTCAACGCCTCATAAACCGGAAGGTTGTTGTCGATGACTCCGAGGCAGGTTCCTTGCAAGGACGCAAAAGGATTGACGACGACGATGTCGGCCTCGGCATGGGGAATACGGGTGGATACGGCTCCCTGGTAGGAGATCAGTCCCACCGTGCCGCCCTCTCTCCAGTCCAGCTCCCGGTTCTGGTAGAACAGCTGTTTGACGCGGACTTGGACAGGGAGGCGAAGCTGGCGCAGTTCATTCTCCGTTTTCCGGCTAAACACCGCTTCCACGAACGGAGTGCAGGTTACTACCGAGATCCAGTCGGTCGGGAACAGGAGGCGTTTGACGAGGTCCAGGTCGAAGCGCTCCAGCTCCGAAGGGGAGAAGGCGTGACTGTCGATGGGGACGTAGGCGAGTGTCCCGTTTACGGCCGTTCCGTCCGGGAGAAGCTCGTATGTGGAGGAACTGAACCGCAGGACCGGGGCCAGGATGGTGATTTCCACCTCCTGGGAGCCGGTTTCGGCACCGGCGGCATTGTAGTGGTGCAGGATGACGGTCCCCGTTCCGGCCGCAAGGCCTGCTAGGCCGATCCTCATCAGGGAACCTTCCACGCCTGCCTGGCGTACTTCCACAACGCCTTCACTGCCGGATTTGACCTCGGCGTCCACCCGGGTGATGCCGGTGGCCGGCTGGACTTCCAGATATCCGGCCTGGGCGACATACGACGGCGCATGGGACAGGTCCACTTCCAGGACGGTGGGCCAGGAAGCCGTGACAGTCCGTTGGTCCGTCGCCTGTTTCGATTCCGATCCGGCCGTCACGGTACAGGTGTCTCCTTCCTGCAGGTCCAGGGCGGCACGGACCCGTATGGAGCCGGTGGCGATCCCTTCCTCATCGGCCTTCCAGGTAATCCCTTCCAGGCTCAGGCGGCCTTCGGGGGAGAAGGATGCCGCGATGTCGTCCTTTTCCAGGTTGGTGACATAGTACAGGTCGAGGGTCTCTCCGGGCATGATGCTGGGGGATTCCGTCCCGGAGAACTTGAAGAAACGGGAGGCGGGGATCGGGTCTTCCGGTCCGGGAAGGACGATCTTGACCGTCTTGAACAGGTTTCGCCGGATGTCGAAGTCGGATCGCATGTCGCTGGTTCCCAAATAGATGGCGTATCCCAAATCCTGGTATTCGCCGCTGCCCCGCCGGATTTTGACGGACAGGTCGATATAGGTGCAGTTGCGGACCGCTTCAAAGCCCAGGTCCTGGTACACCGTCTTCCAGCTTTCCGCGCCTTCCTTGATGCCCTGGCAGTTCTCCAGCATGTACAGGGTGACGGCATGCCCGTTCCCGCCCTGCTGGATTTCGTCCAGGTCCTCCTCGGTGGCGCGGTCGTATTCCACCAGCTTGGCCGGATCGTCCTGGCGGAAATTCTCGACGAAGTAAGGCACTTCGGTATTGGCATTCTCCACGATCATGTGCATGGCCTGCACATGCCATCCTTCCGCCTCCACCCGGGACAGGTCGAACCAGATGTTGAACTTCGCATACAGCTTCTTCACATGGACGGTCAGTCCCTGTCCGGCGCTGGTCAGACGGACACCCTTTTCGATACCGGCCATGGGCATGCCGGCTCCGGAGGTCTCCAGGCGTTTGAGTTCGGTCGGCCCCGAACTGGTGAACCGGAGCGCTTCCAGTTCGCTTGCCTTCAGGCCGGAACGCATGTAGGAGGCCAGGTCCAGTTCACCGTAGTTGACGATGGCGTAAATGTCCATCTTCGTGTCGATTGGGAGGAACCAACTGAAGCTTTGCTTCGTGGTTTCCATGGCAACGGGACGCCCTTCATCCAGCCCTGCATCCGCCCCATAGGTAAGCAGGGTCCCGGTGCCGGGGTCGAAAGCGAACAGGGCCGCTTTTTGGAAGTCTTCGATTTCGATGGATACGATGGACCGGGTCCCGGTATCCTCCATCCCTTCATCCAGGGAGACGGTCACTTCCCGGTACAGGGTCTTGTCCATCGGCTCTTCGGACAGGGCCTGCCGGCAGGCCGAGGTACCGATGACGGCCCCTCCGACAATCGCGATCAATGTCTTGATATTCATAATTCTATCGTTGATTATAGAAAGTATCAGTGAAGTTCGGATTCTCCGCCGTCATCCCACTCCCCGTCGATTTCCATTCCCGACGGATCCAGCAGGTCGTTTTCGTGTTTCCAGTCGTCATACTGAAGCCCGTTCTGCAGATAGCGTACTTTCCAGATGTAGTGGGTGTTCCGCAGGATGTCGAAATCCGAGACGGCGTCTTTTCCTAGATAGCTCCTGTAGATGATGGATCCCTTGTACGGACCGCTGGCATCCACGACGGCTTCCAGATAGGTAAGCCGGTCCCGGACGGCGGCTACGGCGCTGCTCTTGTCCGGACTCTTTCCGGACGAACTGGTGATGCCCGACATGCTGCCTTGGCAGTTCTCCGGCACATAAAAGACGAAAGTGCCCGAGGACGTTCCGGTTCCGTCCTGGAACTCCTGTTCGTCCAGGATGTCCTGGGCGCCGGTCGCTTTTCCCGTTCCGAAAGGCCGGAGCACCCGGTTCAGGTTGCATACCTTCACTTCCCGGAAAGCGGCTCCTTCCCATTCGCAGGTCAGGTGTGCAGTCACTTTGGCCAGGAGGCGCTCCACCGGGATGACGGACGTTTTGCCGTTGTAATCCAGCTTCCCGGCCATGGGCAATCCCCGGGTGGCAAGGGAAGTCTTCCCCGATGTATAGGAAGGAATCAGGTAGGTGAGTGCGGACAGCCCGCTTTCGGATGCGGGGAGTTCGCTCCTCATGTCGCCCATGTTCACCAGGGCGTAAATGGTATAGGAAACGCCGCTCTCCAGGGTCATCGTCATGGCATCGAGCCGGCTCGTGAAGTGGGCGGAGGTGACGAGTGAGCCATCCTCGTAGGCGGCGAGGGTGATACAGGTTTTCTTGGTTTCGATCCCCGATGCGCTCAGGAGCGAACGGGTGGCGATGTCCGTATCGGCCGTCCGGAAGAGGACGGCTTTATCCGGACGGTCCCCGGTACAGGAGCCGGACAGCAGGAGGAGGAGCACCAGGGCGGCAAAAGGTCTGACTTTACGCATAAGTATCTGTTCCTGTTTAGATTTCGATGAGCGGGAATACCATCCCGTCTTCCCAGTCGGCCACCCGGAGGTCCACCAGTCCATTGACCAGGTCGATGGCGACATAGATATCCTGCAGCTCCTCCGCCTTCCAGTTGTAACCCAGGGCGGCGATGAATTCCCCGAGGGGGAAGGTGGCCGGAACGCCATCGCCGGAGCGCACGGTGACCGTCAGCGAGTTGTCCTTCTGACGCGGAAGGCGGAAGGTGACGATGCCCTCTCCGTCCCGCACCTTCGGTTCGCAGCGGAACAGTCCCGGGACCGGGGAGTGGTCCAGGAGGTCGAAACCGCTGGTGTTCCCGTCCACCCGGAAGGAATAGTCCTGCAGGGCGGAAGCCGGCTTCCGGATGTCCAGGAAAACGGTGGCGAATTGTTTGCGGAGGGCGATTTCCGCCAGGGCGAGTTCGCCGGTGGCATCGACCTCCGCGAAGCCGGCATAGAGGGAATCCGCGTCCTTTCCGGCAGGGATTCCCACCCGGTGCGATTCCAGGATACCCTCCCGGATGCCCTTGCAGGCGGCGACGGTCAGATAGCCCTTCTCGACTCCCCGGGTCCAGGGGCGGCAATCCTCGATCCGGACCGTTTCCCGGAATAGGACCGATTCCCGCCAGCCCAGCAGGCAGGCTTCCCCGGTGGCCTCCGGGTCGGTAAACGTCACCTGCAGGTAGCAGGGACAATCCTCGCGTATCTCCTTGATGGAGCAGGCGGGGGCGGCCAGCATCCCGATGGCCAGGATGCCCCGCAACAGTGTTCCTTCTTTCCTCATCCTACGACTTTTCGTTGATTTGATATTCGGGCCCCCAATCCTCGATGGATGTCGAGAAATCGACCTCCAAGGCTCCGGGAACCTCTTCTTCCGGGTCCAGGGACCCCAGGCCGCGGATCACCGCTTCTTCGGCGATATAGGTCTTGTTCCTGGAGGTGGCCGGCAGGGTGATCGGGTAATAGTAGGTGGTTCCCCCGATGGTCGCTTCAATGACGATCCGCGTGCATCGGGGCGACCAGGAACTCCGTGACCGCGTGTCGCTGCCCGTTCCGACCGGATTGGGACAACCGTAAAAATAATGCGGGACGCTGTGGGAAGAACCGGAGGGAAGGGTCGCGTCGATGCCGGTATTGGAGAGGAGTCCATTTACGGAAGCATCGCTCTGGAAGCCCATCCGGTTGGCCCAGAAACTCTGATCGGACGGGATTTCCGTCCGGGCGTAATCCGTCCCCAGGCGGGTTCTCCGGGGACAGTTGGTCAGATAGACGCCCTGGAGGACGAAGGTGCGGGCGGCGACGGCCGGATCCTCCATCCGGACGGAGATTTTCCGGACGCCCGCCTTGAAGACCAGACGGTCCACGTGGATGGTCTGGATGCCATCCTCCGTATCCTCCGGGATCCGCAAGGAGCGTTTCCCGACCATGATGAGTCCTGGCAAGGCATGGTCTTCCAGATCGGAAACCGTACCGTCCAGTCCTTCCAGTGATTGGACGGTCCCCGGCTGGAAGGAGGCCGGGGCGTTGACGACGGCGCAGGCCGTATAAGTGCCGCCTTCCAATTCGCGCGTAATGGGCTCGGTGGAATCGGAGGAGCCGTAATCGGCCAGTTCTCCGTCCCGGAACAGGAGGAGCGACCAGTGCAGAACGGCCGCTTCGTCTTCTTCGCCGGCCCCTGAAACGCGGGTATATCCCGGCTGGTCCGTGATGGAAAAGGTCACCTTGACAGGGCGGTTTCCCACTGCTGAGGAATCGTATTCCTGACATGAGGAAAGACAGGCAGCAGAGGATAATAGCAGGAGTGTTTTCAAGAAATGCTTCATCATTTTCTCCAAGGTTTTGGAACCCGGACGGACGGTCAGGCCCGTCCGGATTGATCCGTCCTTACAGGCTGACGGTGCCGAGGTTCAGGCCGGTCTCCCATTCGTTGACCGTAATCTGCACGGTCGCATCACCGGTCTCCAGCGGAACATAAGGCTTGTCGCCCGGACGGTGCTTGACCACCAGTTCGTCGATGACATAGGTCTTGTTTCTTTCCAGGACGGGCAGCTCGACCGGATAATATCCTTTCTTGCCCTGGAAGGTGACTTCGACGACCAGCATCGTATGGCGGGGTTTCCAGGTGTCTTCGTAAGAGGCGGCTTCGGTCGGATTGGGGTAGGGGTAGAACACGTGCTCGGTGGTATGGGACGTGCCGTTGGCGAGGTTGGCGTTCACCGCGTCGTACAGCAGGGCGTCATAAGCATTGTCCTTGTGCCCCAGCTGATTCGCCCAGACCGACGGGGTTCCGTCCACCGCGTAGGTGTTGTCGGCGGCCACGTTGATCAGGTAGATGCCATCGACAGTCAGGGTTTCGGAAGCCAGGGAGTACTGGTAGGCCGTCGTGATCTTGCCGATGGACACGCGCGAAACGATCCGTTTCACCGTCACCGGGACGGAACCGCCGTCCGTGAGCTCCTGCGTGGTGGAACCGGTCATGACAAAGCCGTTGGTCTTGTTCTCGCTGAGGAGACTGACGCGTCCCTTCAGTTCCGTCTCCGTCGTGATATCCGAAATGGCAGGCGCATTGACCAGGGCCCAGACCGTGCGCGTGCCGGAAGTGGCCGTGAGCTGGGCGGTCATCGCCTCCCCGGCGTCCCGGTAGTCTTCCAGCTTGCCGTCGTTGAAGACATAGACCTGGAGATTCTCCACCCGGGATTCGGAGGCGTATTCCACACCGGTGGCCTTGGTTGGGGCGGTGCCCTGGATCGTGACGTTCACTTCGACCGGCTTGCCGTCGGTCCGGAGGGCTTCCTGCTGGCAGGAGACCAGTACGGTTGCGGCACACGCCGCGATAGAAAGGAGTTGTTTTTTCATGGATATAAGAAATTAATGATTGAATGTCAATTGATTATCGTCTTCTTCTTCCCTTTGTTTATCCAGTCCATAGCGACGGATCAGGGCCGAGATTTCCGGATCCAGGTTTCCCCGGTGGACGAAGGAAGGATTCAGGCGGCATGCCTTGAGATAGCTTTCCACGGCGCTCCGGTCATCCCCGCGCCGGCTGTATAGGATGGCGAGCAGGTACAGGACCCGGTCGGTCCGTTCCATCGGCTCCAGCACTTCCAGCGCAGAGGCATTGTAGTCCATGGCGCAGTAGGCCACGGCCGTGTTGTAGTCCTTGTAGGGCCTCAGGAGCGTGACGGCCTCCTTGTATTCCCGGTCCCGGATGGCCTGGAGGCCCCGCATATAGACACTGTCCACCACGGTGGTATGGACGGTATCCTTCTGCAGCCCCTTCCGATGCAGGTGAAAGTCGAAGCGGACGGTCCTGAGCCGCGGGTACAGGGATTCCCGGATGTACCGGTAGGAGGGGAGTGACTGGAGGCGTTTTTCCCGGAGGTCGGGCTGGGAGATGGCGGCGATCTTCCCGTATTCGTCCTTTTCCTTTTCCGCCATCCTGTTGTCTTCGCGGACGAGGACGTCCAGCATCGCCCAGTTTTCCGGATCGTTCCGGGAAAGGAACCGGATTTCGGCCGGCTTTTCCTCGGCATAGGTCTCATCCAGGCCGATGGAGAAGCCGCTTCTCCGGACGGAGTCCCGGTAATGTTTCAGGAACCGGTCGAAGTAAGCCGATACGCTTTCCGACCTTCTGGAGGAAAGCTTCCGGTTCGCCTCGTAACTTCCTTCCGGCGAGCAGGATGCCGTGACGACGATGGAGTCCAGGTCGAAGTCCCGGTTTTGCAGGAGACTCCGCAGGTTCCCTTCGATCCGCGCCATTTCTTCCTGGTTGTGTCCCACGCTCTGGCGGATCTCCGCGCGCCCCTGTTCAAAGTCGATGTAGCAGGCGGTATTGGCCTGGACCCGTCGTTCGGTCACGATGGTCTTGTAGCGGACGGCGTCGTCGCTGAGGCCGCTGATGGAGCTGATGTAGAAGGTGAGCGGTTCGCTCCGGGGCACCCGGTAGATCCGCCGGTCCTCCTCGAAGATGTCTCCGGCCAGGAGCACCGTCGCTTTCCGGAGGGAAGGCTTGACGTTGATGGACTGGACGTAGTCGTATAGGATGTCCCCGTCGGGGCTCACGATGACCGTGTCCAGGCGGAGGCCTTCCGTGACGATGGGCACCTTGACATATTTCCGGAACATCTCGTCCTTCCGGGACACTTTCCGGCGGTTCCTCCGGACGATGAGGTCATTGGTATAGTGCCGGAGCGCCTGCTGTTCCGTGACGCCGAAATGCGACTGGAACTCTTCGTCGGAGACGAGGGTCGTATCGGCCTTGAACCTGTAGATGTCGGGCAGGTTTCTCCGCAGGAACATCTCCAGCTGGAACCGGTCCACGAAATGGGTGGAATCGGCGGCGATGGATTCCAGGAAGCGCCGGTACTGCTGGTACCCCCTGAGCTGGGCCTTCCGGTAACCTTCCCCGGTGATCAGGATGGGATCCAGCCGGACGCTGTCTTCCTGCACGAACAGGTCGGGGTAGAAGCGCAGCTGCCAGTTCCGGTCCTGCATCGCCTCCGGGACGATGATCCGGAAATTGAGATCCACTTTCCCGTTCCGTTCGGCGACGTTCCGGAAGCGGGCCGTAACCTTGGCCGCCTGGAGCACGTCCGTCGCGACCATCTCCCCGTTCTCATCCTTTACGGCCCGCATGATCAGTACCTGGTTCCCGTCCGGATCCTCCACGACCATCGTATCCCGCCGGGGCTCGGTGCCCATGGCGATTTCGGGCAGTTCCTTGTCGTCGGCGAGGGTCATCCGCGCCGCCACCTGCTGCCTCCGGATGCGGTCCAGTTTTCCCTGGGACGCACATCCGGCGAAGCAGCAGAGGGCTACGACGGCCGAAAAGATCATCCGTCTGTCCATCTTTACAGATATCTTTGGGGTTGCACGGGATCGTCGTCCGGCTCGAGGATGGAGACCCTGCGGGCGAACACTTCCCAGCTGCTTTTCTCCACGCCGTCGGCCGTCGTGTATTTGTAGGTGCGGACGCGGCCGGACACCTGCACGATGGCGCCCCTGACGACCCTTCTCAGGTCCTGGATGTTCTTTCCTTCCCACGCGGTGACATTGAACCAGGTGGTGTCCACGACCGGATTTCCGTCCCGGTCCTTGTAGGAATAGTCCGTGGCGATGGAGAAGCGGCACACTTCCGAGTCTCCGACCCGGTTGAGGGAGGAAGTCCCGACGATGCCTCTCAGTTCAATCTTGTTCATGAATTCCATGGCGAGCGTTGTTTTTTGTTCTACTTGTTCCGTCCGGTCCCTGGCGCGCTCCGGCGACCGGCGAGGGCAAAGTAAGGGCAAAAAACACGAGGCGCCCCGCCCCGTGCGCTGCCGGGGTGCAAGTTTTTATGTTTCCGGTCCAGATTGCGTTTTTCCGTTCATGAACCGTACGGAAAAACGGGCGGGACCGGAAAAAAACCGTTCGCCTGCTTGGATTGTTGTTTTACGGAAAAAGAAAAAAACCGGCTATTTTTCCGGTTTTCCTTGGCGTTGGGCGGAGAAGTGCCCATCTTAGCGACATGAATGCGTACAAACTGGATGAAGGCAGCCAGTACTGCCTGGAATGCGGGGATCCGATCCCATACGGGCGGTCGGACCGGAAATACTGTTCCGACAAATGCCGGCACCGCTACCACAACCGGGAGACGCGCCGCTGGCACCGGCGCTGCGCCCGGATCATCGGGATCCTGGAAACGAACTACGGGATCCTGGAAAGCCTGATCAAGCTCGGGGTGGAAAACGCCCTCAAGTCCGACCTGGTCCAGATGGGGTACAACCTGGATTTCCTCACCTCCTGCCGGAAGGTGGGCCACAGGATGGTCTGCCGCTGCTTCGACATCCGCTACGAGGAGACCGAATCCCGGCTTCGGAACATTTCTTTCGACCGCTTTGCCTGGCGGGACGAGGAATGAATCAGGCCGCTTTCCCTTCCTTCTGCGGGTCCTTGAACAGGATCATGAAGAGGATGCCCACGACGAGGGCGTAGGCGGCGAAGATGAACCAGGCCTTGGCCCAGGAGGGATTCGCCGCGTTGTACACGGTCGCATCCACGACCGCGCCGGCGGCGAGGGTGCCGATGGTGGCGCCGAGACCGTTGGTCATGAGCATGAACAGGCCCTGGGCGCTGGAACGGATGTCCGTGGGGACGTTTTGCTCCACGTACAGGGAACCGGAGATGTTGAAGAAGTCAAAGGCGACACCGTACACGATGCAGCTCAGGATGAACAGGAGCACGCCCGGGAAGTCCGGGGAACCGAGTCCGAAGAAGCCGAAGCGGAATACCCAGGCGAACATCGCGATCAGCATCACTTTCTTGATGCCGAACTTCTTCATGCAGTAGGGGATGAGCAGGATGCACAGGGTTTCGGAAATCTGCGAGATGGAGATCAGTGCATTGGAGTTCTTGACGGCGAAGGTGTCGGCCAGGGCCGGATCCGAAGCGAAGGAACCGAGGAAGGTGTTCGCATAGCCGTTGGTGATCTGGAGGGAGGCGCCGAGCAGCATCGAGAAGATGAAGAAGATGGCGAACTGGCTGTCCTTGAACAGGGAGAAGGCCTTGAGCCCGAACGCTTCCGCGAAACTTTCATCCCCCTTGGACTTGTTTACCGGGCACGCCGGCATCGTGAGGGCGTAGCCGCACAGAATCAGCGAGAGGATGCCGGAGGAAAGAAGCTGGGTGTAGGAGTCCTGCATGGACTTGCCGCCGATCACGAGGAAATTCGTCAGGAGCATCGAGCAGATGAAGCCCACCGTTCCGAACACGCGGATGGGCGGGAAGTCCTTCACCGGGTCCATGCCTTCATTCGCCAGGGCGTTGTAGGCCACGGCGTTCGCGATGGCGATCGTGGGCATGAAAAACGCCACGCTCAGGCTGTACAGGATGAACAGGGGAGCGAAGGCGACCGCATCACCGGCGCTCATGCAGTAGAGTCCCGCGCCGATCATGAACACGCCGGCCAGGCCATGGCACAGGGAGAGGACCTTCTGGGCCTCCATCTTCTTGTCGGCCACGATGCCCATGAGCGTGGGCATGAAGATGGACACGATACCCTGCATGGCGAAGAACCATTTGATCTGCGGTCCGAGTCCGATCTGTCCCAGGTAGCGGCCGAGCGAAGTGAGGTAGGCACCCCAGACGGCGAACTCCAGGAAGTTCATCAGAATGAGCTTGAGGGTGATGGGTTTGATTTTCATTGTATGGGTCGGGTTATTGTTTCAACATCATACAAAAGTACAAAAAAATCCGTAACTTTGACGGATTAAAGGAAATTAGATGTTCAAATTCATACGGACCGCCAACGACCCCCAGTCCGCCGCCCGGGCGGGCGTGATTTCGACCGACCATGGCGAAATCCACACCCCCATATTCATGCCGGTAGGAACGGTGGGCTCCGTCAAAGGCGTCTATCATAAGGACTTGAAAGAGGATGTGAAGGCGGAGATCATCCTGGGCAACACATACCATCTGTACCTCCGTCCCGGTCTGGACACCCTCCGCAAGGCGGGCGGCCTGCATCGGTTCGAGCATTGGGACCGTCCCATCCTCACGGACAGCGGCGGTTTCCAGGTCTTCTCCCTGGCCCCCATCCGGAAACTGACTCCGGAAGGGTGCCGCTTCGCTTCCCATATCGACGGCTCCCGTCATACTTTCACGCCGGAGAACAATGTGGATACCCAGCGCATCATCGGCGCGGACATCATGATGGCCCTGGACGAGTGCTGTCCCGGCGACGCGGATTTCCGCTATGCGGCGAAATCCCTGAAACTGACCCAGGGGTGGCTGGAGCGCTACGCCCGCCGGTTCGATGAGACGGAACCCCTCTACGGCTACTCCCAGACCATGTTCCCCATCATCCAGGGCTGCGTGTATCCGGACCTGAGGAAACAGGCGGTGGAGCACGCCCTCACCCTGGACAATGACAATCGCGGCGGCTATGCCGTCGGCGGCCTGGCGGTCGGGGAACCCACGGAGAAGATGTACGAGATGCTGGAAGTCACCTGCCCGCTTCTGCCCCAGGACAAGCCCCGGTACCTGATGGGAGTCGGCACCCCGGCCAATATCCTCGAAGGAATCGCCCGCGGCATCGACATGTTCGACTGCGTGATGCCTACGCGCAACGGCAGGAACGGCATGCTGTTCACCTGGAACGGCGTGATGAACATGCGGAACGCCAAATGGACGGACGACTTCACCCCGCTGGACCCGGACGGGACCTCGTTCGTGGACAGCTACTATACGAAGGCCTATCTCCACCATCTTTTCGTCGCGAAGGAAATGTTTGCCGCCATGGTGGCGACGGAGCATAACCTCGCCTTCTACCTGGATCTGGTCCGCACGGCCCGGCGTCACATCGAGGCAGGGGACTTTGCGACTTGGAAGAACATGACAGTCAATCGGTTGATGCAACGGCTATGATGGGACTCAAGAAACTGGACTGGTATATCATCAAGAAGTTCATGGGGTCGTTCATCGTCGCCCTGGGCCTCCTGACGGTCATCGTCATCATCTTCGACATCAGTGAGAAGATCGACGACTTCGTCGCGAAGCAGGCGCCCCTGAAGGCCATCGTCGTGGACTATTACCTGAATTTCGTGCCGTACTTCATGAACATGTACAGCCCGATGGTCGTGTTCCTGACGGTCATCCTGTTCACGTCCAAGATGGCGCAGAATTCCGAGATCGTCGCCATCCTCTCCTGCGGGACCAGTTTCCATCGGATGATGGTGCCGTATCTCGTGTCATCGGCCCTGGTCGCGCTCTTGTCCCTGGGACTGGGGTTGTGGGTGATCCCACGGGCGAACGTGACGAGGGTGGCGTTCGAGCAGAAATACAACCCCCGGGCGAAGGTCAAGTTCGGACGCGATATGCATTACAAGCTGGAGGACAACAAGTACGTCTATATCGAATCCTTCAGCGGCTGGAACAATACGGCCTACAATTTCACCCTGGAGCAGATTTCGGAAGAGCATCTGGTTTCCAAGCTTTCCGCCGAATCGGCCCAGTGGGATAGCCTTTCCGGCAAATGGAAACTGAAGAACTGGTTCATCCGCGAATACGGGGACGGCCTGACGGACCGGATCCGCTCCGGCAAGCAGCTGGATACCACCCTGAGCCTGACCGTGGACGATTTCTACTACAACGAATACACGATCGAACGCCTGGACAAGGGCCAGCTGGACCAGCTTATCGAAACCCAGAAATCCCGGGGAGATGCGACCGTGAAGGTGGCCGAGATGGAGAAGCACCGGCGGTATTCCATGCCGCTGTCGGCCATCATCCTCACGATCATCGGCGTGTCCCTTTGTTCCAAGAAACGACGGGGCGGCATGGGCTGGAACATGGCCGTGGGACTTGCCCTCGGTTTCTCCTATGTCCTGTTCGAGCAGTTCAGCAAGATGTTCGTCGTGACCGACACGCTGTCCGCCGGCATCGCCACCTGGATTCCGAACATCCTGTATGCCATCATCGCCGCCTTCCTGTATATCATTGCCCCGAAATAGGATCCCTCGACAAGCTCAGAATGACATGCTGAAAGTCAAAATCGTCAATCAATCGCCCTATGCGGCACCTTTCTATGCGACGCCGCTTTCCGCCGGCATGGACCTCAAGGCCCACCTCGAATCGCCGCTGACGCTCGCTCCGCTCCAGCGCGCCCTGGTCCCTACCGGCCTTTTCATCGCCCTTCCGGAAGGGTATGAGGCCCAGGTGCGTCCCCGCAGCGGCCTGGCCGCCAAACACGGAATCACCGTCCTCAATACGCCCGGAACCATCGACGCGGATTACCGGGGCGAGATCAAGGTCATCCTCGTGAACCTGTCGGACACGCCGTTCGAGATCGTTCCGGGGGAGCGCATCGCCCAGATGGTCGTCGCCCGCCACGAACGGGTGGAATGGGAAGAAGTGGAGGTGCTGGACGAGACGCAGCGCGGACAGGGCGGATTTGGAAGTACTGGAAGATAATACTATGGAAATCAACGAACTATATACCATTTTCCTCGCCTCTGAAGGCGTGAATACGGATACGCGGACCCTCCGGCCCGGACAGATCTTCGTCGCTCTCAAGGGCGAAAATTTCGACGGAAACGATTATGCCCTCCAGGCGCTGGAAGCCGGTGCCTCCTATGTCATCGCCAATGACTACGCTTCCGGCGACGATCCCCGCATCCTCCGTTTCCCGGATTCGCTCCAGACCCTGAAGGAGCTGGCCGCCTGCCATCGGAAGTATCTGGAAATCCCCGTCATCGGTCTTACCGGCACCAATGGGAAAACGACGACGAAGGAACTCATCCGGACGGTCCTTTCCTCGGCCTATCGGGTGGCGGCGACGCAGGGAAACCTGAATAACGACATCGGTGTTCCGCTGACGGTCCTGTCCATCGGTCCGGACGCGGAAATCGCCGTCGTCGAGATGGGCGCAAGCCATCCCGACGACATCTCCGCCCTGACCTGGGTCAGCCAGCCGGATTACGGCCTCATCACCAATGTGGGCAAGGCCCACCTGCTGGGATTCGGCAGCTTCGAAGGGGTGAAAAAGGCCAAGGGACAGCTCTACGACTGGTTGTCGGAGCATGACGGGCAGGCTTTTGTCAATGTGGATGACGACCATCTTTACGAGATGGCACTCCAACGCCCGTTGTCCATCATCCCCTATGGGGTGGAAGGGGAGGACGCGGTCATCCTGCCTTCATCGGCGGAACAGCCCTACCTCCGGATGGAGATCGGCGGCAAGGTCCTGGAAACCAAGCTCGTCGGTGCTTATAATGCCGCCAACGTGATGGCGGCCCTCGCCGTGGGAAGGCAGTTCGGGATTCCGCTGGAAAAGGGCATGGCAGCCATCGCGGCTTACGTCCCTGCGAACAACCGTTCCCAGATGACCCGGACGGAGCGCAACGTGGTCATCGAGGATGCCTATAATGCCAATCCTTCCTCCATGTCCGCCGCCCTGGACAATTTCGCCCTGCTGCAGGATCCCTGTAAAATCGCTTTGCTGGGCGATATGCGCGAACTGGGGGAGGACTCCGTGAAGGAGCATGTGAAAATCCTTGAGAAACTGGACGGCTGCGGCCTCACGCACGCCTGTCTGGTCGGTGACGAGTTCCGGAAGGCCGTGGAACAGGCCGGCATGCGTCCTTACATCCGGCTGTTCGCAACATCCGATGAACTGGCTGCCGCCCTGGCAGCACAACCGGTAAGCGGTGCCGCCATCCTGGTGAAAGGATCCCGCGGCATCCGGATGGAAAAAGTGATTCCTACGCTGTAATACGGCGTTTCCTAGATTCCGCCACCTTCGACGGCTCCGTCGGCCTTGGCAAAGGCCGGCTGGAGCAGGAAGCGGCCCTGGTTATTCTCGCTGCGTGCCTGGGCGGCCAGCTGGCCGACGGGTGTTTCCGGTTTCCGGCCCACATCGATGATGAGCCCTTTGCGGGTTTCGGGGAAGGCGGTGAGCATGGGCACGTCGCCATTGCTGTCTCCTCCGACGAGGACCGGAGCGGAGTTCCCATGGGCAGGGGCCATGAAAGTCTTGATGCACTCTACTTTACTGGGGCCGATAGGCTGCGGATAGGAGGGGTCGAAGCGGGCCTGGAGCGGCTCTTCGGGGAGGAAACGGAGTCCAAAAACCTGCTCCCGGGGGAGTCCGGGGCCCAGGACCGGATCGCAGGCAAGCTCCTCGACAATGAGCTCCAGGGAGGCGGAGCAGACATAAGGGGTGATGCCTTTCCGGATCAGGGCCTGATAGAGTTCCTTCATCGCATCGGACATCCAGATCCCGCGTTCCACCGTGACGCGGGTCTGACCATCCGGTGAGGTCCATTCCTCCACTTTCAGCTTTTCGAGTCCATATTCCTGCTGAATGGCCGCCCGGACGACCTGTCGGGCATCTTCCTCTGTCATTCCGGTCAGGAGACCCGGCATCCAGCAGTAGGAAACCCATTCTCCGAAAGTCGTGTCCATCGCTTCCAGGAAGGCCCACATCCGGGCCCGGAAATCCAGATACACCGGCGATGCATGGATCGCTTCCATCGACGCACCGCCTTCCTTCTGCGATTTCAGCGTGAGGTATTCGTCCCGGAGCAGGGCGCCCATTTCCGCAAAAGTGAGGTCCGTTCCTTCCATGGGCGTGTCCGGCGCCTCGATACCGTCCAGGAAATCATGCTTAGGGGCATCGCCAAAACACAGATTCTCAATCTGATAGACCATCAGGGCATTGGAAATGTCATGGACGATGGAGGTTTTGTCAAAGTCGAAGACGGCATAGGCGTCCTGACCGCTTTCCTCACGGATCAGCGTGTTCAGGGCGCTTTTCACAGCAGGGTCCCAGGCCTTGTTTTCCAGCGGTTTCGAGCAGGCCGGCAGCAGAACCACCAGCGAAAAGAGTACAAGCAGTTTTTTCATAGTTTCATTCTGACGATCGCAAATCTTCCCAGCAGGGCGCAGAGCGAGCCGACCGAAAGGCCGAAAATGGTTCCTACCAGGACGTCTCCGAAGTAATGGGCGGCCAGCATGATGCGGCTCAGGGACATCAGGCCTGCCCAGACAAGGGCGCAGATGCCATATACCTTGTAACGATGATTCCGGTCGTTCCATTGGAATCCCAGGTAGGAGCAGGCCGCGAATCCGAACGAATTGCTGGCGTGTCCGGAAAAGAATCCGTAGAAATCGTAGCGTCCGAGCGGCCAGTGGAGGCCGTGCTGCAGCATCCAGGTCGAGTAGAGCGGCCGGAGGCGGCCGACGGTGTCCTTGACATGGGAGGAAATCTGGTCACAGAGGACGACGGTCAGGATGCAGGTCAGGATGACGAAGAGCCCTTTTTTCCAGCCGAGCCGCCAGATCATGAAGCCCATGATGGCACCATAGGCCGGGAACCAGACCCTGATATTCGAGAGGAACATCCAGAAGGGATCGCTCCACGCAGTGTGCAATCCATTGATCCACAGGGTGATGTCCTGGTCGATACCAATGAGCTGCTCCAGCATGACGCTACTTGGTCAAGGCTTTCCAGAGCTCTTCCTTGAGCTCGACGAGTCCGGTTTGCGCGACCGAGGAGATGAACACGTGCGGAATCCCTTCCGGCAGCTTCTTCTCGATCTTCTTCCGCTGTTTTTCGTCGATGAGGTCCGTTTTCGTAACGGCGAGGACGCGGTCCTTCACCAGCAGTTCCGGATTGTATTCCTTCAGTTCGCCGAGCAACACCTCATAGGCCTTGGCGACATCCGGTTCGTCGGCCGCCACCATGAAGAGCAGGACCGAGTTCCGTTCGATGTGCCGGAGGAATCGGGTGCCGATGCCGCGGCCTTCGTGGGCCCCCTCGATGATGCCGGGGATGTCGGCCATCACGAAGGAACGGTCGTCGTAATAGCGGACGATCCCGAGGTTCGGTTCCAGGGTGGTGAAGGCGTAGTTCGCAATCTTGGGCTTGGCGGAGGTAATGGCTGCCAGCAGGGTGGATTTCCCGGCGTTCGGGAATCCGACGAGGCCTACGTCGGCCAAGACCTTCAGTTCCAGGATGAACCAGCCTTCCACGCCTTCCTCGCCGGGCTGTGCATAACGCGGCGTCTGGTTGGTCGGGGACTTGAAATGGTCGTTTCCCCAGCCGCCGCGGCCGCCCTCGCACAGGATGTACTCCTGTCCGGGTTCCACGATCTCGGCGATGACTTCCTCGGTCTCGGCATCCTTCACGACCACGCCCAGGGGAACTTCCAGGACGATGTCCGCCCCGTTCTTCCCTTTCCGGAGCGCCGCTCCGCCCGGGTCGCCGTTCTCCGCCCGCACGACCTTGCGGTAACGCAGGTGGATGAGCGTCCAGAGCTGGGGGTTCGCCTTCAGGATGATGTGTCCGCCCCGTCCGCCGTCGCCGCCGTCCGGTCCGCCCTTGGGCACATACTTCGCCCGGTGCAGGTGCATGGACCCGGCCCCGCCGTGCCCGCTCGCGCAGAACATCTTTACGTAGTCTATGAAATTCGATTCGGCCATGGCAAATCCTTTTCGCAAAGGTACGAAAAAGATTCCGTCACCCAAAAGGGAATGGCCGTTTGCAACCTGTTTGCAGGAAAAGATCATTATCTTTGCACCGTAAATGAACGTAGTATGGATGCAATCTTGATCGGCCTGCTGATTCCCTTCGCCGGAACGGCGCTGGGATCGGCCTTCGTCTTTTTCATGCGGAAAGAGATGTCGGCAATGCTGCAGAAGGTGCTCCTGGGGTTTGCCTCGGGTGTGATGGTGGCGGCCTCGGTGTGGTCCTTGCTCATTCCGGGCATGGAAATGAGCGGGGGGAATGTGTGGCCCGTGACCATCGGCCTGCTGGGCGGTTTCGCCTTCCTGCTCCTGATCGACCAGATCACCCCGCACCTGCACGTGACGGGGGAGGCGGAAGGCCTGAAGAGCCATCTGTCCAAGACGACGATGCTGGCCCTCGCCGTCACCATCCACAATCTTCCGGAAGGAATGGCCGTGGGTGTGGCCCTCGCCGGAGCCATGCAGGCCGATGCGGGCATCTCCGCCGCGGCCGCCCTGGCCCTGTCGCTGGGTATCGCCATCCAGAATGTCCCGGAAGGAGCGATTATCTCCATGCCCCTCCGGGCCGCCGGAAACTCCCGCTGGAAGTCCTTCCTGATCGGGGCGATGAGCGGCATCGTGGAGCCCATCGGTGGCCTTCTCGTCATCCTGCTGGCTTCCCTCGTGACCCCGGCGATGCCCTACATGCTGGCCTTTGCGGCCGGCGCCATGCTCTATGTCGTCGTGGAAGAACTCGTTCCGGAGGCCTCCGAAGGGCCTCATTCCAATATCGCCACCATCGGTTTCGCCCTGGGCTTCGCCCTCATGATGGTCCTGGATGTCATATTAGGATAGTTCGCGTGCAATGCGATCCGCACCTACAACTCCATCGGCAACCTGACCTATGACCGGGCGTCAGGATTTCGACCGCTACCCAATAATCATTAAGAGACCAGGCTTCTTCGTGACTCGTTGCGCGAAAAGTTGATTATATTTGCATTCTCAAACGAATATAGGTTAAACGTATGAGAAAGAAAAAGATAATTACCCTGGTCATGGCCCTTCTCGTCCTGGTTCCGGCATTCGCCGTCCTGAACGAGAAGGACCTGGCGCAGACTCTGTCGGTCCTTCGCTATGAGCTGGAGGCGGCCTGGAAGAATGCCGAGGCACGGTCCGAGCGCACCCGCGGACGGGGACAGCGGCAGCATGCCCAGCTCGTGGAGATGATGCAGCGGAGCAACGAGCTGTCCCTGATGCTCTATTCGCAGAAGCAGGACTATACCTTCGACATGACGTATGCCCTGAACGAAGTGTCGCGCCAGTATCACGAGTTTGCGGCGCAGAAGCTTCCGTTCGACGACATCATCACCCGGCTGGACATCGATATCGACCGGTACGATCGCCTGGCCCGGACCCTCAAACGCCTGCCGCCCGCTCTGGAGATGGCTTATCGGGACAGCACCGGCCAGCTGGTGTACATGGATGCCGCCCTCTGGCGGGCCCGGCGGGATTCCATCCGGCGCTCCCGCGGGGAAGAGGCTACGCGAAGGGTCCTCGATACGACAGGCCGGACGCGTCCATTCACCTTGGGTTCATTGGGACAGCAAGACCGCGACAGCTGCCTGTTCTATGCGCAGAATCTATTGACTTACAGTATCCGCCAAAAGGAGCAGCTGGTTCGTGACAGTACGCATTACGCGGAGACGGCGGCCCTCCTGAAATCCACCTACGACTATGCGCAGCAGCGGTACAAGAACGTTCAGAACAAGATTTTCATCGATGGACAGACCGACTACTGGACGATCCTCACTTCCTTCCCGCGGTACTGGCGGCAGGCGGTGACCGATGCGCATGACAAGTACAGCCCGGATGCCCTGAACGGCGTCCGCAGCCAGTGGCGCGGGCCCATGGTCACGGGATTCTCCCTCTTCGTCCTGGTGTATCTGGTGATTGCCGCCCTGCTGAGCCTGGGCATCGTATCGTTCCTGGTCAGGAACGTCCCGTTCTTCCGGAAGGAAACCTTTGTCCAGCACCGCTTCGAAATGACCCTGATCACGGGTGTCGTCATCTTTGCCGTGTCCATCATGGTTGCGAGTGCTTTCTCGAAACAGAACTTCTTTGCCATGGCGTCGAAACTCCTCGTGGAGTTCGCCTGGATGCTGGCGGCGATCCTTGTATCCCTGGTCATCCGGCTGGAAGGAGACGCCGTCCGGAAGGGTATCCGGCTCTACGTGCCGATCCTGCTGCTGAGCCTCATCGTCATCTCGCTCCGGATCGCCTTCATCCCCAACAGTCTCCTGAACATCCTGTTCCCGCCGCTCCTGCTGCTCTTTACCCTGCTTCAGGGATGGACGCTGCGCCGGTATGCGAAGGCCCTGCCGTACTGGGATGTCATCTACGGCTGGATTTCCCTCCTGATCCTGATCGTGACTACCGTCGTCGCCTTCTTCGGCTATGTCCTCCTCGGGGTCCAGCTCCTGATCTGGTGGATCTTCCAATTGACGCTCCTTCAGACTATTACGGCGGTATATGATCTGGTGCACATCTACTATGTCCGGCATATCCGCGCCACCAAGGAGCGCTATATCGCCGACCATTCCAATCTCCCGCACCGGACGGACGAGGACCTCATCGCCGTGACCTGGCCCCATTCCTTCTTCAAGCAGGCCCTTCTTCCCATCGCCATCGTCCTGTCCGTTCCGTTCAGCCTGTACATGGCCTCCAGCGTATTTGACCTGCAGGGCGTGTTCAACGACTATTACACGTATCCGTTCCTGAATGTAACCGGATATATCCATCTGTCTTTCTCCAAGATCATCCTGGTGGTGACGCTGTTCTTCCTGTTCCGCTACCTGGTGTATCTGGGCAAGGCGCTCTACCGGCTGTTCAAGGTCCGGTCCATCATGAAAGGTTCCTCCGGGCGCATGTTCCACGAGAACCAGGCCAATTTCACGCTGGTGGAGAATATGATTGCCATCGGCCTGTGGGGCGTGTATGTCATTACGATCTTCGTGCTTCTGCAGATTCCTACGTCGGCCGTGAAGGTGATCGGAGCCGGTCTGGCGACCGGTCTCGGCTTCGCCATGAAGGATATCCTGAACAACTTCTTCTACGGGGTGCAGCTCATGTCCGGCCGTCTCCGCGTGGGTGATTTCATCGAATGCGACGGCATTCGCGGACGGGTGGACGCCATTTCGTACCAGAGTACCCAGATTGTGGCTTCCGACGGTTCGGTGATGGCCTTCCCGAATACCACGCTGTTCAACAAGAACTTCAAGAACCTGACGCGGAACCACTCCTACGAATTGCTTTCTTTCGATGTGGGTGTGAAATATGGAGTCAATGTGGACGATGTCCGCTCGGTCATCCAGGAAGCCCTGGAGCCCCTCAAGACCAAGGACGTGTACGGTCGCGACATCGTGGATCCCGCCTATGGCATCCAGGTCCGGTTCAAGGACTTCGGGGACAACAGCGTGAACCTCTCCGTGTACCAGTATATCACCGTGGACGAGCATTACACCTATCCGGCCAAGGCGAAGGAACTGATTTACAACGCCTTGAATGCCCACGGCATCGAGATCCCGTTCCCGCAGCGCGACCTTTACATCAAGTCGATGCCGGAAGGTTGAACCTTTTCCAAAAGGAGTTCGATAAGGCGGGGCTTGGCGTAGCGGTCAAGCTCCGCTTCTTGTATCCAGATATATCCTTCCGGAAGGGGAGGACGGACCGCGGGTTCCCAAATCCAGAAATCCGCGAAGAGGGTGCGGTGGGTAAGCTGGTGCTTGAAGCTGGAGACGACGAGCCGGGCGCCTTCCGGGACTTCTTCCGTGAGCCAGGGCTCCCAGAGGCCCTGCCAGATGTCGCCGGGGCCGCGGCGGTGGATGGCGGTCTGGCCTTGAGAACGCACATAGACATAAGTCAGGTGGCGCTCGACGGGTTTGCCGGCGGTTTGCTTGACGGGAAGGAGATCCACCCGTCCGCTGGCAAATGCTTGGCAATCAGCTTGTAACGGGCAAGTCATGCAGCAGGGATTCACCGGCGTGCAGCAGGTGGCGCCGAAATCCATCATCCCCTGGTTGAAGGCGGCAGGGGAGTCTGCCGGAAGCAGCCGCTGTGCCAGGGCGGTGAATTCTTTTTTGGCCGCCGTACTTCCCACCGGGGTGGCGATGCCGAAGTAGCGGGACAGCACCCTGTACACGTTCCCGTCCAGCACGGCCGCAGGCAGTCCGAAGGCGATGGAGCCGATGGCGGCGGCGGTGTAATCGCCCACGCCCTTGAGCGATCGGATGCCTTCCAGCGTGGAAGGAAAACCGCCCATGGACACGATCTGTTTCGCGGCGGCATGCAGGTTCCGGGCCCGGGAATAGTAACCGAGGCCCTGCCAGAGGCGCAGGACTTCATCCTCCGTAGCGGCAGCCAGTTGTTCGACGGTGGGGAAACGCTCGAGGAACCGCTCCCAGTAGGCGCGCCCCTGCGCCACCCGTGTCTGCTGGAGAATAATTTCGCTCAGCCAGACGGCATAGGGATCCCGGGTCCTCCGCCAGGGAAGGTCCCGCCCGTTCAGGGCATACCAATGCAGAATGGTCTCGGAAAATGTCATTTCGGATGCAAATGTAGCGAAATCCCGTAAAAATTGCTATCTTGCTTTTCGTAAAACGAACGGACTATGCAGTGGGACAAGGATTACCTGAAGCGGACATTCCGCTATTACGCAAATATTTACGACCATATCGACACGGATGACGCCGCGCAGCGGATCAAAAGCGCCATCTGGTTCCGCGGCCCCAATGTCTGGATCCTCGCATTCTCCATCGTCATCGCTTCCGTTGGCCTGAACGTAAACTCGACAGCGGTCATCATCGGCGCCATGCTTATCTCCCCGCTCATGGGGCCGATCATCGGCCTCGGCCTCGCCCTCGGGACGAACGACGTGGACCTCCTGAAACTGGCTTTCAAGAATCTTCTGGTGATGGTTCTCATCTCCCTGGCGGCATCGACCCTGTTTTTTCTCCTTTCCCCGCTCAACCTGACGAATCCGACGGAACTGGAGGCCCGGACGAGCCCGACCATCTATGACGTCCTCATTGCCCTGTTCGGCGGTCTGGCCGGCATCCTGGAGAACAGCCGGAAGGAACGTGGTACCGCCATTGCGGGCGTTGCCATCGCCACCGCCCTCATGCCGCCGCTGTGTACGGCCGGTTACGGCCTGTCCTGCCTGAACGCGCATTTCTTCTTCGGGGCGCTTTACCTGTTCATCATCAACACCGTTTTCATCACCCTGGCCACTTTCGTGATGGTGAAGTATCTGCGTTTCAAGACAGTGACCGGCCTGGATCCGGCCCTCGTTTCCAAGCGGCGCAGCCTGATTTCCACCATTATCCTCATCGTCGTGATCCCGAGCCTCTTCTCCGCCATCGGCATGGTCCGGGACAACAATTTTGAACGGAACGTGAATGCTTTCGTTCAGGAAAACAAACTCGTATCCCGTTCCTATATCTACGATTACCGGATCTACAGCGACCATGGCCGGAAGGTGGAGATCTCCCTGACGGGCGAACCGATGTCCTATGAGACCCAGACGGACTTTTTCGCTTCCGCCCTGGCCCACCACATCAAGTCCGATCAGATCGTCATCAAGGAACACGCACTGGGGATGACCGATGAGGAAATGAACCAGATGATCCGGGATATCTATGACCGGACGGAACAGGAACTGGCAGAAAAAGAAGCGCAGCTGGACCGGATCCAGCAGCGCCTCGATTCGCTGTCGCGTCTGGTGGAGTCCCTCGTCGTGGATCCGACCGTTCCGATCGTCCCCGCCGGGGAATGACCCTTACTTGAAACTGGAACCTCCGAGGAACTCCCGCAGGAGGGACGTGGCGGGGATTTCCTTGTCGGGAACCGGCGTAAAGTAGTGGATGAACTTCAGGAGCCGGTGCGCCTCGGAATACTCGGGGCAGTTCTGGGGAACGCTCCGCAGGATGGGCTCCGCGTGATTCTTCAGTACGGCGAACTCGATGAGGTAGGCCGAGTTGAACATCATGTCGGCCGTCTCCTGGAAAGGATAGATCCACTTCTCTTCGGCGCTGCGCACGTTGGGCCACTGGCTGATGGATTCCCGGGCCGTGAAGGCGCCCTTGTTGTAATCGCGGACGATCCGGCGCAGCAGCCGGTTGTCGCTCGTCGGGATCCAGTTGTGGTTGTCCAGCAGGATGCCGGTGAGGGTGTTGATGAAGATCTTGAACTTGGACGCGTCGGGAATCTCCGCGGTCAGGCCCGGGTTCAGGGCATGGATCCCTTCAATGATGAGGATACAACCCGGTTCCAGCTTGATTTTCTTGCCGTTATACTCCCTGAGGCCGGTGACGAAATTGAACTCCGGAACGTTCACTTCCTCTCCCGCGAGCATCTTCATGATGTCGCTCTCCATGAGGGCGTGGTCCACCGTGTCGAAGTTGTCGAAATCGAAGCTGCCGTCGGGGAAACGCGGCGTTTCCAGCCGGTTTACGAAATAGTCGTCCGTGGACATGGACAGGGGCTTCAGGCCGCAGGCTTTGAGCTGGATGGACAGACGCTTGCAGAAGGTCGTCTTGCCCGAGGAGGACGGTCCGGTGATGAGCACCACCTTCACGGGATCCTCCGCCCGGTAACGGCGGTCGATTTCCTCGGCGATCTGGACGATCTTCTTTTCCTGGAGGGCTTCCGCGATCTGGATCAGTTCGCTGGCGTGTCCCTCGATGATGGCGTGGTTCACGTCGCCGACCGTGTTCAGGCCCATGATGATGTTCCACCGGAGGTTCTCCTTGAACATCCCGTAGGTTTTGGGCTGGTCCACGAAGGGTGCCAGGACAGAAGGATCGTTCCGGTCGGGAACCCGGAGAAGGATGCCGTCATAGTAGGGCTGGATGTCCCATACAGTCAGGTAACCGGTTGAGGGAACGAGTTTTCCGTAATAGTAATCGGAGGTGTTGTCCAGCGTGTAGTAGTCCGTATAGGCTTCGCCGCTCGTTTCCAGGAGCCGCACTTTGTCGTCATAGCCGGCTTTCCGGAATTCCCGGATGGCGCGCTCGGTCTGGACGTCGTACCGGTGGAAGGGAAGGTCTTTCCGGACGATTTCCTGCATCTGCGCTTTCAGGAGGGTGAGGTCCTCGGGCGTGAGGTCCGTATCGTCCGCTTTCCGGAGGTGGCAGAAGAATCCTCCCGAAATCGGATGCTCCATGAACAGGCGGCTCCCTGGAAAGACGTCCGTCGCGGCCTTGAAGAGCAGGAAGCAGAGCGAACGGCAGTACACCCGGGCGCCGCTCGACTCCCGGACATCCATGAATTCGATGTCCTTGTTCTGATAGACCTTGAACTTGAGTCCCTGGGAGACATTGTTCACCTTGGCGGAGACGATGGGATAGGGACGTTCGAAGTCGAAATCCTCCAGCATCTGGGCGAGGGAAGTCCCCTCCGGATACTTGCGGGAGGTCTTCGTGTTCTTGCAGTAAACCTGGAGCATGGCTTATTCCTTGATCGGGGTGGCGTGGTTGACGGGCAGGGAGAAAGCGATGCCCTGGGCTTCGGTGGTCAGCCCTCCCTGCTTGTACACGGCCTTCATGACATCGTCCTTGATGGCCTTGGGAACCAGGATCATGAGGAGTTCCTTGTCCGGCTGGACGGTGATGTTGAAGAATTCCTCGGATTCGGGATTGGCCGATCCGCGGGCGCGCAGGATCGTCCCTCCCTTGGCGCCTGCCGCGCGGGCCGCTTCCATCACGTTCTGCGAAAAGCCTGCATTCACGATGCAGACGACGAGTTCGAATTTGCTCTCTGCCATATTATTCTTTCTCTTTGACGGTTCTCTTGTCGTTGCTCAGGAATCCATATACAAGGGTGCCGATGACGCTGGTCATCGGAACGGTGAAAGCGATGCCCTTGTAATTCTTCCCTTTCTTGAAAGTCTGGTCCAGAAGTTCGATGAGCTTTGCACTCTCATCGGCCCGGACAACACTGAGGATGAGGGATTTGGGCCTTTCTGTAAGACCCAGATAGTTGAGAATCAGGTGCGTGGTTCCCTGGGCCGGAATTGTCAGGTGGACGTTGGCCTGGTAAGACTGGATGAGACTGGTGAAGTAGGCGGCCTTGTCGTTGTGGACGATGGCCATGACGACTTCCAGCTTCATCGGGGCGATATTCCTGGTATTTTCCATGGGCTTACTCGAAATAGATGATCTGGTCGTCCGAGGCGGCGAGGATGCGCTGTATGGCGGCGTTGTCCCGGCTGCGGACCTTGAGGACGGACCGGAAACCAAGGGTCTGGATCGTGATGAGCGGGGTCATCGCCACCATGGCCACGACGCCGAAGGCGAAATCCAGCACGGCCGTTTCGCCCTGGAGGGTGCAGCAGGCACCCACGACCAGCGGAAGGATGAAACTGGAGGTGAGGGGACCGCTCGCGACGCCACCGGAGTCGAAGGCGATGGCCGTGTACAGTTTCGGAACGAAGAATGACAGTCCCAGAGACAGCAGGTAGCCGGGAATGAGGTAGTACAGCAGTGAGAAGCCGTAATAGACCCGGATGACGGAGAGGCCGATGGAGACACCTACACCCATGGACAGGGCAATCATCATCTGCCTTTTGGACACTTCTCCGCCCGTGATTTCCTCCACCTGGTTGTTCAGGACATGGACGGCCGGCTCGGCGAGGACCACCACCATGCCCAGGACGAAGGCGAAGACGATGAGGATGACCGGATTGTAGGCGGCGAGCTGGGTCCCGATCTTGAAACCCACGGGCATGAATCCCATCGAGACCGCCGCGAGGAAAAGCACCAGGCCGAGGAAGGTGTAGAGGATTCCGAACAGGATCTGGATAATCTTGGTCTTCGGAAGCTTCAGGATGGCGAACTGGAGGATGAAGAAGAACAGGACCACGAGTATCAGGGATTTGCCTACTTCTACAGCCATCTCGCCGAACAGCCCCCCGAATCCTTCGCGCAGGACCGTGTCCATGGAATAGTCCGGAATGGTGAAGGAAAGGTCTCCTTTCGCCGTCAGGGACAGCAGGAGGACGGCCGCGATGGGGCCCACGGAGCACAGGGCGATGAGTCCGAAGCTGTTCTCACTGGCGTTCCGGCCGCCTACCGTCATGGCGATGCCGACGCCCAGGGCCATGATGAACGGTACGGTGATGGGACCTGTGGTCACGCCGCCCGAGTCGAAGGACAGGGGCAGGAAAGAGCCCTTGCCGCTGTCGAAGAGGAGGGCGGCGATACTGAACAGGATCATGTAGCAGAACATCAGGATCGAGGTCAGGTCGCTGTGGAAAACAATCTTCAGGACGGCCAGGAGCAGGAAAAAGCCCACGCCGACGCCGACCGTCAAGATGAGCAGCGTCCCGTTCATGACGGCCCCTACCTGGCCGGCAAGGACCGAGAGGTCGGGCTCCGCGATGGTAATCAGCAGGCCCATCAGGAAACAGATGGAAAGCAGGATGCCCAGCTTCCGGGATTTGGTGAGGCCTTCTCCGATGTACTGGCCCATCGGGGTCATGGCCATGTCGGCCCCCAGGTTGAAAAGGCCGATGCCGACGATCAGCAGCAGCGCGGCGGCGCCGAAGACCAGGAGTTCATGCCTGGAGATATCCACCCAGGGAGTGATCGCGAGCAGGAATACCATCAGGCTCACCGGGACCACGGAGACAAGGGATTCCTTGAGTTTTTCGCGGAGGGAACGCCACAGGTCTTTGAATAGAGGATTAGGTTGTGCCATGACACAAAGATAGGAAAAACTATCGAAAATTTGTATATTTGTGCTTCAGAAGCGATCTCTAAACCGTTCGTTGCTATGAAAAGGGTTATTCCATATTGGGAAAAGGGATCTGAATGGAACCAAAAGTCTTTTTCCATCCACAAACTGCAATCCCATGCTCCGATTGAAGCGACGGAGATTCCGCAGGCTTCGTTGCCGATGTTCTCCTTCCTTTTTCTGCTGGGGGGAGAAGTGCTGGCCGAAATCGACGGGAAAAACTGCCTCATCCGGGGCGGCCATTTCCTCATGATTCCGGATCACATGCCTTTTTCCATCCGTTATTTCAAGAACATCGTGGGTTATACAGGCTCTTTTGACATTTCCTTTCTCCGGGATGCGAACTATCCTTGCCTGACTTGCGGGAAACCGGTCCTCCATACTTTCTGGTTCGACGGGGCCACCATGGTAGGAGAGCTCTTAGACCAGATCGTCACGGCCTCTGTCCGCGGGGACGACGGTTACATCATCCGCGCCTTCGACCTGTTGCTTTACTCGCTGGAATTCCCGGCCAGTGGAAAGACGCACCCCATTGTGAACCGGTTCATGGAACTCATCTTCGACCGTTCCGTCCCGATGGGTTCCGTATCGGGCTATGCCGCCAAACTGGGCATCTCGCCCAGCTACCTGAACAAACTGGTCCGCACGGAAACCCGGCACAGTGCCATGGAATGGGTGGAAATCGCCCGTGTCAATTGGGCAAAGACCCTGCTGAAGGATCGGGAACGCTCCATCGCGGACATTTCTTACGCCATCGGCATCGAGGACCCGTCCTATTTTTCGCGCTTTTTCCGCAAATACACCCGCATGACCCCTTCCGAGTTCCGGAAGGAGGCTTCGATCCGGCCCGAAATCCAGGTCATGGACCTGTTCTGACCGGCCTCTTTATTTCACCAGATACTGCATCGAGATGCGCAGGACCATGTCCAACGCACCTTCCGTCGTAAGCGTTTCCAAAGGGAAGCCGAAGGCGATCGTGCGGTGCTTGCCGTCATCCAGCAGCGTAGCGGCCGGAATGGCGGTTCCGGCATAGCGGAGAAGGGTCATCGCCTTGTCCGAGGCGGGTTCGATCCCGTCGGGATTCTCCACCCGGTACACTTTGTCCGTGAACAGGCGGTTGTAGGTCATCGGGCCGCCGAACTGGACGGGACCGCCCTCTTTCGGGACGACGATGCCGGAAACATCTCCGTAATTGGTCACCCACTTGTAGCCCAGTACGTCGCGGATGAAAGTCCGGGTCTTTTCCCGGGCCGTCTCGTTGAAAGTGACCGGATACACGTTGTCCCAGGCATCCGTGCCGATATAGGCGCCGGAAATCAGGATGCTTCCTCCCTTCTCCGCGTAGGCGCGGAGTGCGTCCTGAAGGGCGGCGGGAAACACTGTATAGCGGTCCGGGACGGCTCCGCTCCCGATTTTCGTCGTCACCTGCTTGCCGCAGATCACATCGACCGCCGCATAGGCCGACGTCTCCATCTCCGGGAAGGCGTCCACGCTGGTGGAACAGACCGTGTAGCCTGCATCGAGCAGGGAGCGCCCGTGGAGGGCGGGGTAGTCGAAGGTGTTGCCGGCGATGATCCGTCCGGCGCGGTTCGTGTACGAGCCGCCGAAACCGGGATTATCGTCATCGGTCCAGGCCTTGCCGCGGTCGAACTGATTCACCTGCCCGACGAACGTGATGTCGTACCGGTCCGGTACTCCGCTGTCGATGTCATCAAAGAATCCGCCGTAGGAGGGCGTGTCGATCCAGGTTGGAGCTGATATGCGTGTGAAGTTATTGACAATCAGGATATTCTTCGTGTTGTCCCCGGGTGTTCCCACCGTCAGCGTCTCGGAAGGGAAACTCTTTCCGCCCTGGTTGTAGGCGACGATCCGGAAACTGTACAGCCGGTTCTTGCGGATCGGCACGGTCACGCTCAGCCGCTTCCCGTCTTTCCGGACATCCTCCAGAATGACTCCGGTGTCGAAGGCCCCGTCGTCCTCCCGGGTATAAAGGATGTACCCGGCGGGCTTGGCCGTCGGTTCCAGCGGATCCGTCCGGTCCGTCCAGCTCAGCACGGCCTTCCCGTCCTGGATCTCGGCCCGGAACGAGGTGACCGGCAGCGGTTGCACGGTGTAATTGCATCCGTACCGGGCACTGAGGTACTTGAGGATTCCCTTGTACACCGAGCGGGAGGCCGTGAACCGGAATGTGGGGTCCAGACCGTATTTCATGTCGGCAAAGTTCTGATGGGAAAGCAGTTCCATGAGCATTCCCGGAACACCGGTCGTCCGGGATTCACTGTAGGAACGGTCCCAGGTCTGCCGGCGGGACCATTTCGGATTGAACTGGGCCCGGATGTCGTTCACGACCTGGGTCTGGACGAGGTCCGTCAGGAGCCGTCCGTTCATCCGGGACTCTCCGTTGGGCAGTTCTTCCTTGTTCTCGCAAACAAGCGTGTAGATTCCCAGCGTACCTACGATGGAATCGTTGGGCGTTACGCCGGCATCGCTGTGGAATGCCAGGGACAGGTCGAAGGGGATCCGTCGTCCGGAGACGGAAGGATTCACGCGGGATCCGCCGGAAAGGCGGGATACCCAGCGTCCGCGCCCGGCATAGTCCCGGGTGTAGTCGTCCTCCCAGTCGTCGAACTCATGGACATCCATCCCTCCCCACTGCATGCTGTACAGGGCTCCTTCCGCAAAAGCCGGATAGCCGGAGGTCGTCCCGCCGCGCTCGATCTTGCCCATCCCGCCGCCGAAGCGGACGGCATCGGCACTGACGATCCCGCCGGAGGTGCTCTGGTTCGTCAGGAGAACATATCCCGCGTCGCCTTCGTCGAAGGTGAATGTCCCGAGATAGACCCAGGTGGAACCTCCCATCCGCTGGTTCACGTGAAACACGCTCTCTCCGCCCAGGTGGTGGACGGTATAGACGGCGTCGGTCGTGCTGTTGGGGAAAGAGCAGTAGGAAACATAGACGGCATATTCTCCGCGTACCGGAATGTCGGGGCGCCAGGTGGCGGAAGCCTTCCCTTCGCCGGAAGAGGTCTCGCAGATGCGGGCGGTTCCGGTCTCGAAGGGGTTCTCATAGACGTGGTACACCGGTTTCGTGTCGGAAAAACCGGGTCCGGCGGCCTCCCAGGGACCGGTTTCCTTGTAGAGCCCGGTGCGGCGCATCCTTCCGGTCCGTTCCTCTTTGAAGGACGGATCGTTGTCACAGACGACTTCCCAGCTCTGGATGTCCCGTTCGCGCGGGGTGACCACCACGGCGCCGGCGTTCTCCAGCATGGGAATCAGGTAGGGGAGGACATACCCCTGCGTGTACATGTCTTCCACGGTCCGGTGCGTGGCGGCCCGCTGCCATTCCCACCGGTCGGTCTTGGCTTCGTAGTAGCGGCCGTGGCTCTGCCAGAGGGCGATGTGCCTGCCGGAAAGCCCCCGGCTCCATTTCTCGTCGGTCCGGACGAGGGGGATGGTCCGCCCCTTCGGGTCTCCGGTCCTCAGGTCCGTTTCCACCGGACCGCCGTTCTTGCCGATCTCAGGCATCGGCAGTCGGTTCAGGTCCACTTCCTTGGCGAAGATGTCGCCCAGGGTATAGGCCCGGTAAGCCGGCGGTGCCAGGCTGCGGAGCTCTTCCCGGAACCACTCCACGTCGGCCTTGCGCCAGGGGAAGTCGGACAGTTCCTGGCTGAAGTAGAAATCCAGCGTCGTACCCCGCTTCTTGACTTTGGAAAGCTTGAGGGGGACTTTGACCCGGGTGCGCCGCTCCATACGGGCCCGGAGGGAATCGGCCGCCACCCGGAATTCGCTGGCGGTCTGGGCATGGAGGGTCGCACTGGCGGAAAGGAGTGCAGCCAGGAGGATGGGGAGTGCTTTTCCGGTCATTTGCGTAGTTTCCGAAAGTTGATGAGCAGAACGATGAGGGAACTGATGCCGAGGGCGAGGAGGTCGGCCTTGAAATCGTTGACGTCCCCGCTCCGGTAGGTGGTGAGCCGTGCCTGGCCCACTTCCGTTCCGACAGCCAGGAGGATGCCGGCTGCGAAGGTCGCCACGGTCCCGAGGACGGAAAGCCAGGGCTTGGCGGAATACCCGTCAAACGCGAGGAAGGCGAGGATCGGGAACGGGAAGAACATCAGGAAATGGACGATCTTGTCGATGGGGATGCCCCAGAAGGAGCGCTGTACGTCGGGCATGCCGTCGAAGTGGCCGAAGCACAGCCAGACGACGGCGGCGAGGTACAGGAAGAACGCGATCCTCGCGGCAAGCAGCCGGTTCCGCGGACTCATCCGAGGAGGAGCTCGCCGAAGAATTCCGGCCGGTGGAAGTCAGGGGAGGGCGTGCCGACGGGATTCCAGCTCACGAAATGCGGATGGGCGGTCTTGTCTCCGCACTTGTAGAAATTGCCGCGGACCGCCTTCGGAAGGTTTTCCGGGTCGATGCCTATGAGTTCGAAGGGAATCACGACCGTGACGCGCCAGTTCCAGATGCCGCCGTCGTACTCCTGAGGCCCTTCGAACTGCGCGGTCCGGATGATTTCCTCCATTTCTTCGGCAGGGCGTTTGACCCGGTTCTCCCGGCCTGCACCCTTGGCGGCGAGGACCTTTCCGAGCGGATTGATCTCGAAATTGTAGTATTCGGTTCCGTCGGGATTCCCGAGGAATACTTCCACGCAGCTGTCTTCCCACTGGCGGCCGTTGTCCTCCGTATTCTGGGCCCGGAGGTCCAGTCCGCTCACGCGGAAATCCACGATGAGGCCCTCCTCCGTCCGGGCGATGCGGCCGGCGCAGAAGGGAGCGTAAGGGAAGTCGGCCGGCCAGTTGACCTGGTCCACCTGGAAGCGGGCGCCATGAAGTTCAAGGGCGGTGTCGAGGTCGAGTTCCTCGAAATCGGCGATAAGGGGTACGCGTATCTGTTTCATAAGGATTGCATGTCGTTGAGTTTCTTGTAATAGCCGTCCAGGGCGATGAGCTGCTCGTGCCGTCCGCGTTCGACCACCTTCCCTTCGTGCAGGACGATGATTTCGTCGGCATTCTTCACGGTGGACAGGCGGTGGGCGATGGCAATGGTGGTCCGGGTGCTCATCAGATGGTCCAGGGCGTCCTGGACGATGCGTTCGGATTCGGTGTCCAGGGAGGCAGTCGCCTCGTCCAGGATCAGGATGGGCGGGTTCTTGAGGATGGCCCGGGCGATGGAAAGACGCTGCCGCTGGCCGCCGGAGAGTTTCGTTCCCCGGTCGCCGATGTTGGTCTGGTAACCTTCCGGCTTTTCCATGATGAAGTCATGGGCATTGGCAATCTTCGCCGCGGCGATGACCTCCTCCTCGGTGGCGTTTTCCACACCGAAGGCGATGTTGTTGAAGATGGTGTCGTTGAACAGGATCGGATCCTGGTTCACGTTGCCCATGAGCGAGCGCAGGTCCTTGACCTTGAGCTTCTTGACATCCTTTCCGTCGATGGTGATCCGGCCGCCTGTCGCGTCATAGAAACGGGGGATGAGGTCCACCAGGGTGGACTTGCCGGCGCCGGATTCGCCCACGATCGCGACCATCTTCCCGCGGGGAATTTCCAGGTCCACGCCCTTGAGCACTTCGCGTCCGCTTTCGTAGGAAAACTGGACTCCCTCGAAGGCGATCCTGTCCTTGAATTCCTGGATGCCGGCGGCGTCCGGGGCTTCCTGGATGGGGTTCTCGGCCTCCAGGATGCGGTTGATGCGCTCCATCGACGCGAGTCCCTTCGGAATGCCATAGGTGGCGCGGGAGAGTTCCTTGATGGGCTCGATGACGGAGTAGAGGATGATCATGAAAAAGATGAACTGCGAGGCGTCCATGAAGCTTCCGCCGAAAAGACCTTTTCCCCGGATGATCAGGTAGCCGCCAAAGGCCAGGACCGCCATGATCATCACGGTTCCCAGGAATTCGCTCACGGGATGGGCCGACGCCTGGCGGGTGTTCACCCGGTTGATCTTCCGGCGCATCCGGTCGGTGACGCCCTCGAAGCGGTCGGACATCTTCTTCTCGGCGTTGAAAGCCTTGATGACGCGGAGGCCGCCCAGGGTTTCCTCCACCTGGGCCATGGTGTCGCTCCAAAGGGTCTGCGCCTCCAGGGACTGCCGCTTGAGCTGTTTGCCGATAACGCCCATCACCCAGACGAAGGCGGGGACGAAAGTAAGCATCACGAGCATCATTTCCGGACTCAGGAACACCAGGAACCCGAAATAGAGGACGATCAGGATCGGGTCCTTGATCAGCATCTCGATGGAAGCGGTGATGGAGGTCTCCACCTCGTTCACGTCGCCGCTCATCCGGGCGATGATGTCGCCCTTGCGTTCCTGGGAGAAGAAACCGATGGGCAGGTTCAGAATCTTGTTGTAGATGCGGTTGCGGATGTCCTTGACGATGCCGGTGCGGATCGGGATCATCACGGCGGCGGATCCGAAATAGCAGGAGGTCTTGAGCGCCGTGAAGAAGATCATGACCGCGCACAGCAGCAAAAGGGCCGTGACGGCTCCGTGCTGGGCGGAAAAGTCGGATACCAGCCAATAGGCGTTGTTGACCAGGATGTCCTTGAAGGAATACCCTTCCGTTCCCCAGGGGATGAATGCGTACTGGGCCGTATCCAGCCGGAACAGGATGTTCAGCAGGGGGACGATCACCGCAAAGGAGAAGATATTGAAGATGGCCGACAGAATGTTCAGGAGGACCGCCCCCGCGAGATAGGGCTTGTAGGGGGAGGCATACTGCCTCATCATCTTGATGAATTCACGCATCCTTCGCTTTGATTTGTAATCTTACAAAGTTAACTATTTTCACTATCTTTGCAAAGAATAAGACTTGACAGATGGCCCAGATTGACTTCATCATCCCCGTCCGGAACGTGGATACGCTGCACCGGACGCTATCCATGCTCGCCTTCCAGAAGGATCACGGTTTCCGCGCCCATGTCGTGGACCTGACCGGCTCGTCGGCCTCCAGCGCGATGGTGGCGGAGTTCGACACGCGGATTCCCGTCGATGTCGTGGAGGTGGAAATAACCGGAGAGCCTTTGTACCAGCAGCTTCTGGCTGCCGTCCCTTCGGCGGAGTGGGTCTGTTTCCTGAGCCCGGACGTGGACCTGACTCCGACCAGTGTCAAGCGGATGTCCCGCTGCATCGACGACCATGACGGTTACGATGTCTTTCACTGGAATCTGGCGGAGCCTTTTCGGAAATACAGACTCAAAACCCGTCCGGACAAGCTGTTCACCCTGCTGTATGTCGATGGGGGAGTCGCCCCGCTTTCTTCCTTCGTCTTCCGGGCCCAGGCACTTCGGGAGGCCTTCGAGGCCGATCCGGAGGCGGCCTGCATGGACCTTTCCACCGTATTCGCCGGTGCGAAGAAGACCGCGATCCGTTCCGCCCGCTGGGAGCGCATCGGTTACACGGCCCCGGCCGTTTCCGATGACCCGTCCCAGGTGGAAAAGGATGTCCGTGCCCGCCTCTCCTTCTTCCAATGGTCGGAGCGCTACTTCGGGGAGGAACATCCCCTGGGCACCGGCGACCGCCTGAAGCTCTATGCCACGGAGCTGGCCCGCCTCTATCCGAGCTTCACCTATGAAGAGCTGAAGGAGAACCTGAACAGCTTCCCGCTGGTGAACGGACCCATCCGGAAAATGCGGGCGGCATCGGCCCTGAAAGCGGCCTTGAAGGCCCGTCAAGAAAGTTTGAAATAAAATTCTTGCTTTTTCGGAAAAGAATACCGATATTTGCAATCCCTTTCGGGGGACCTCTGGATGTAGCGCAGTTGGTAGCGCACCTGGTTAGGGACCAGGAGGTCGCTGGTTCAAGTCCAGTCATCCAGACACAAGGGCAGGCTTCGGCCTGCCTTTTTTGTGTCTGGCCGCCTGGAGCTTGAACCCTATCTACCGACCTTTTGAGGGGGCTCTGCCCCCTAATACCCCCGCGGCTCCCGACCTATAAGTCCTCGTTCCTCGGACCCGGTCTCCGCCGGGCGCTCTGATGAGCGCCTTACTCCGTGAAAACTTAAAGAGCACCGATAGGCCCTGGAACGCCGTAGAATGCGGTTGAGTGCTCTTCAGCCTATTCCTGGAAGGTGCCTGAAGAGCGCTGATCCTCGATATAGCTCGTCAGGGGCGGATTGCCGCTCTTCAAGTTTTCGTCACCGAGTTGGTTCCGATCATCAACTTGATGACTGGCTAGGCGGAGTAGAAATCGACTAGAACGGCCCGTATAGTCATGATGGTGAATCCGCTCTATATTGCCCCCTTTGGTTCGGTCATAATTGCCCCCCCCTTCTTTTATCGAAATACGAAAAGTAAGCTAAAGAGAGCAAAAACCTCCTCAGCCTGCTTTCTAATAAGGATTCCTATCTCATACCCTAAAGGGTCATTCTCTTCGGGCAAAAGGGGTAGTTTGAAATCGGACTAAATGGGTGATGACGCTCGTAAACAAGGGCTTTACTTCCTTAATCTTGAATGCCATTATTCGTTTCTTTCGGTAAGCTCTGATGGGTGAGAGCCTGAAAACACAAGCGGGTTGATACGCCAGTACACCCCGAAAAGGACGGGCTTTAGCAAGCTGACGGATGAGATGCTTGCTGAGATAGAATGGAAACTGAATCACAGACCTCGTAAATCGTCGGACTACAGGACCCGTTGGAATATTGTAAACAATTATTTAACTTTGACTTCTGAAGTGTATTGCACTTCTAAATTGAATTCACCAAATGAAAGAATTCTCTCCTTTGAAAAAATGTAGTATTTCCCCAAAAATGAAACGCATAATATCTTTTTTCTCAATTCTCATCTCAATAATCTGTTCATGGTCCTGTCAAAAGGCTCCAGAGTTTACTTATACCGGTCCAGGCAGTATTGAATCGAAGGCTGATGGGAGCAATTCTCCACTCTCTTTCACAGCGAATCGTGATTGGACTGTAAGCACATCTGATTCATGGGTCTCAGTATCTCCATCATCCGGTTCAGCATCGGATGGACCAATCACAGTCTCTGTGTGCTGCAACCCAAACACGACATACGAAGACCGAACAGCTACAGTTACGATTAGGATGGAAGAATTCACTCAGGTAGTGAATGTCTTTCAACCTGCAAACAAAGGTCTCATTGTCCCCACTAAGACCTTCAGTCTTGCCTCAGAGGTGCACACATTGGAGATTGAAGTCCAAGCTAATGTGGAGTATTCCGTATCAGTATCTGCCGGCTGGATCAAACAAGTGGAAACCAAAGGCTTGATTTCTGGCACTCTAACACTCAGTATTGAAGAAAACACCTCCATCAATGAACGTGAAGGGAGTGTTACCGTCAAGGCTATTGAAGGGGATGTTCCTGATCAGGTTATCCGCATTATTCAGTCGGGGAAGGATGCATTGATTGTGAATGATACCATCTATGATATGCCATACGGTGGAGGTGCTGTCGAGGTCAAGGTGGATGCAAATGTTGAGTTTGAGGTGAAGATTGATTCGGAGTGGATCCATTATGTTCAATCCAGAGCTATGAGATCTTCGACTGTCTACCTATCCGTGGATGAGAATCATTCTTATCAATCCAGAGATGGAAAGGTTGTGGTTGAACAGAAAGATGGATCTCTTTCCCATACTCTTACAATTAAACAAGCTGGGCGGATAGCGGTGAGTTCTGTTGAACTGAATATCGCCAGCTTGAATCTGGCGCTGGGAGAATCTGAAACGTTAATTGCAATTGTCAGACCCGACAATGCCTCTGATCTTGCTGTAAGCTGGGAATCAGATCACCCGGAGGTGGCCACAGTTAATGGTCAGGGATTAGTAACTGCGGTTTCAGAAGGAACAGCTACGATAATAGCCCAAGCGGTCAATGGTAAATACGCTTCTTGTAATGTCTCCGTGCTAAATCGAGCTCCCAAAAATCAGATTTGGTACACGACTGCCAGTGGAAAACCAGTCGATGCATCCTATTGGAGTGGCAATCGTATTATATCAAATACGTACGAAAATGGGAAAGGAGTCATTGTTTTCGAAAACGCTCTGAAGACCGTTCCTAATGATATATTTAATAATAGAGACATTACAACCATCGAGATACCGGAGGGTGTGGAAGAAGTTGGTGGGATGGTTTTTTATGAATGCAACAATCTGATATCAGTCACACTTCCTTCGAGTCTGAAGAGAATTGGTTATAACGTATTCGACGGTTGTGATAATATCGAAAGGGTTGAACTTAACGCTATAGATCCTCCTATATGTATTATTGTTGATCCAGATGAAGGCGGTTATGGCCCACTGGGGCGTCCGTATAATAAAGATCTGTTTTCCGGGAAGTTATATGTCCCAGACGAGGCTGCAGAGGATTATGCCAGAGCTATTGGATGGAAGGATTATCTTACAAGGCTCTTTACGAAGAGTGGCAAACCATTGACTTCCTTTGTGTACAAGTCTACGGATTATTCCAGGGACGGTGAAGTAGTCCTGCTCCAGAAGGCAACTGTCGGGAGAGGCATCAATGTCGTTTTTCTTGGAGATGGTTTCACAGATCAGGACATGAATACAGACGGATTGTATGAGCAGAAGATGCGTCGCGGTATGGAGATTCTGTTCTGCCTTGAACCGCTAAAGACGTTCCGTGACAGATTCAACATCTACACCATCAAGAGCGTATCCTCCTCCAATAACTACGGTCTTCCTGGCATGGAGAGGCGCTTTTCTTCGGATGCCGTCGGGGATACAAAACCAGTTAACATTATCGATAATTATGACAACATCCTTTCAAGTATCGAGAAGATCTCCAATCCACATAATACTCCAATTAACATAATCGTACTTTTTAACACAGATCTTGCAATTGGCCGTTCTCATGCATCGCATAGAAAGGCTTGGGGGGCGGCCATCTGTTATTCAATGTATTCGATTCCTCATGAGTTCGGTCATAGTTTTGGCTGGCTTGATGATGAATATATCACAAGTGATAGAATAACGGAGCTTACCGATGCGTTAATAAATGGTTTAGACCAGCATCACTCAGAAGGTAGTAATACTAATGTAGATTATCACAGTGACCCCTCTGAGGTTCTTTGGTCACACTTTATCTCAGATCCCCGTTATTACGAAGAGGGTATCGGTGTCTTCCAAGGTGCGGGTGAATCATCAACTGTTATTTATCGGCCAACTTTTGATAGCATCATGAGACTCCGAGGACCTTTCAATGCCCCTTCTCGAGAGACTATCTACAAGCATATCATGCAGTGGTCTGAAGGTGAATCCTGGACTTATGATTATGAAGAGTTTGTCAGGGCAGATGCGGGTGGTCATGAACAGTGGATGTCCCACTTAAAAACTGATGGGAATATGATTGATATAGAATACCCAAAATAAAAAGAGATATATATTGCCGCGGGCATGTGAGGAGCACCACCTGTAACGCTAAATAGGTACCGACCGCGGTGAGCAAATGGGCACAACCCGTAGCGCGAAATAGGATACCGTGCAAGAACGATGGGAATTCACTATCTTCGCAGTACCAGTAAAGGAGCGGCTGACTGTGATATGTAAGCCTCAATGGTGAAAAATGGGAATTTGCGCTTGTTGGAGAATCCGCTGTAAAGTAACCCATTCATTCCGCACCTAAGTACCCCCCCCTTTATCTTTTCTTCTCATCGAAATTAGTAATGCAGGCTGTAGGGAAGATAAACCGCACTAGCCTGCATTCTCCTTATGATTTCGTTCTTATGATCAGGGGGATACTTTGCATTGGAACAGGGGGCACTTACAAGAAAACATGGGGACTATTTTGCTTCGCAATTTCCAATAAGAACGGTATCGTATGTACCGATATTCGATGTATTTTGGCAAGAAGAAAGACTATTGATTTCCAAATCTATTTACGCTCACCAAACGGTGGGCGTTTTTTATGGCCAATTTGAAAACACGGCCTTTGTAAGTATCTTTGTGCTCAAACGAATAGCATTATGAAGAAACTGATAACCATACTTGTCTTAGCACTATGCTCTTACACGCTTGTCGCCCGAAATTTAAATGAGGGAACTCTTAAATTCTTAGGTGAACCTATTGATGGGAGCAAGAGCCACGTGACACAAGAGCGGGTGTCCACATTAGTCAATGAATACGCCTGGCTTGTTGGAACCTGGTCTGTGAATACACCAGAATTCGGCCGGATTACACTCATAATCAAAGGGGATGGCCAAAAAGGGCGTATGAGCTTTGCCGGGGAATCGGGATCATACGAAACAAAGGATGGAGAAATCCGATGTCATATTGATGGTGACCCCAAAGATCTCGTAACGGTTTTTAAGATTCATTGCGGGAATCGCCTCTATTTCGGTGAGGGCTATTATTTCAGTAAAGTAAAATAGCTGATTAATCATCTCGTTTACATGTTGCATAGGTATTCAAATAATCTGTTTACATGCGAACGTGTATCTTAATCAACGCAAAAACAACTGGCTGGATTCTACTTTGAAGTGCAGTTGATGCCTGACAGTGTATCTTTACTGTCATAACCAGAAAAGCGACAGTGGATGGGATACAAACATTTAGCAAGGGAGCAGCGATATACGATTGAGGCGTTGCTGCAGACACCGATGAGCCTGAGGGGGATAGGAGAAGTAATCGGGCTCAAAATGCCCTGTTTGTGCTGATTCTGTAGGATTCTGGAGTGTAATAGGATTTGGGATTTGACAGAATTCGCGATAGAGTATAGTCACCAGATTCATGGATATAGAGGATTGAATGTAAATGGAAGAAAGACGGGACAGTGTTTCGATACTTTTTCTTTTCGGCCAAATGAATTATCTTTACATCAATAAACCGATAATTGAAATGAAGAACTCCATTGTCAAAGCGATTGTTTCTGCGGTGACTCTCACTATCGTCACCTTGTTGCTGGATCTTCTTTTTGGGAATATGCACTCTTTCTGGGAGTACGTAGTACAGGCTGTCGTGTATTGTGTTATGTTCTGGTTATTTGACCGCCTGGATAGTAAGTGGAAAAAATAGACGGGTAAATCTCAATTCGGAAGCTTCTATTGCCGGTAGCAGGATGAATGTGCCGGCGTTAACGGTCAAATAGGTACCGAGACTGTGGTACTTTTCCTCCGAGTGGAGGGAACATCTTATTATGATAATCAAGTAATAAAGATTTCGTCCAAGCAGTGTGTTCGGCAGATTGGAACATATAGATATGAAACGAAGAATGATCTCGTGAAGACCGTTCCAATCGAAAAACATAAATGGGCTGTCGCAGTGACATTCACTTCCATTCAAAATTAAGATCAGCAAAAAGGATAACCTTGAATGATTGTGGCGCTTCTCACTCCGAGATCCATTCGTTTTAGGAATCAGTAAGTCGTAAGCCTCCGACAAAGTACCCTTG
>DETL01000014.1:0-7260 GCA_002361625.1 Bacteroidales bacterium UBA3289
TCGTTCTCGTCGGCGAGTTCCACTTCGGCCACGGTGAGGCCGTCGTTGTCGCCGTAGAACTCATCGACTTCCCAGACGTGCTTGCCGTCGGTGTTCTTCACCAGGTAGCGGGTCTTGTCGATGACGCCCGGCTCGGCGAGGTCCAGGAGGGCCTTCACGTCCTCCACGGGGATTTCCTTCTCCCACTCGAAGCGGGCGGCGCCGGAGGCGTTGCCGATACCCTTGACGGTGATGAAGCCCTTGTCCCCCTTCACGCGGATGCGCACGGTGCGCTCCGGAACGCTGGAGAGGTAGCCCTGGGTGATGCGGGTGGCCTTGAAGGCGTCGGCCTTGAAGTCGCCCTTGACGAGGAATTTTTTCTCAATCTCTTGTGCCATAGTCGCTTACTCGTTTGCTAAGGGTTTGTCGATCATGCCGATCACGCGCTTGATGGCCTGGAGGTAGTTGATGTTCTCCACCCCTTCCAGACCGCAGTCCGCGATCGTCTTCTTGATGTCCTCGATCTCCGTGGACTCGGAGTTGATGGTGACGACCTTCGCCCCGTTGATGAGGACGTTGCCCACCTCGCAGATGGTGTTGTTCACCATGTAGCCGAAGCGCTGCTTGTGCACGCGGACGGCGGCGAGGTCCGGATTGGCCTTGACCATCGCGAGGAACTCGTCCAGGGTATAGGTATCCTTGTCGAGGGCCGGCATCTCCACCATGAAGGCGGGGAACACCTCCTTCTCCAGCACTTCGCGGGAGATCGGGAACTCGCCCTTCATCAGGGGATTCCACTGTTCGAGTCCATCGACGGTCTGGACATAGGTCTTGATGTCCATCTTGCCGCCGCGGATCTTGGTGTTGTTGATGTCGTTCTTCTTGGAGATGATGTAGATTTCGTCGCTCGTGCGCTCCCAGACCTTTTCGGGGACCGGGACGGAGAGACGGGCCATGCGCTTGTGCTGCTCACAGAAGCACTGGCCGAAACTGCGGAATTCGAAGCGAGGCTTGCTCTGCTCGCCGATTTTCAGTTCTGCCATGTCGTGTGTGTAATTGGTTTAAGTTATTGTTTCACGTCGGGATCGTCGGTGCCGGCGGTGGAATTCGCTGCGCCCGGAGTGAAGGACTCGGTGATCATCCACTTGCCGGTTCCGTCCGGAATACGGCTCCAGGAACCCTTGTTGTTGCTGAGGGAGGCACCCCATTCGCCGGTGTCCATCTTTTCGCCGCGCTGGAACTGGTCGATCTTGTTGCCCTTGTTGTCGAACAGCTCGACCAGCACGCTCTTCTTGGCGGAGAAACCGCTGGAGAAGCCGCGCTCGGTCGTTCCCTTGGCGCCGATGATGGCGAAGAAGCCCTTGGCGGGCACCACTTCCCCGTCGATGCCGGTCCAGCAGGTGGACTCATCCTTGCTGATGGTCACGCCGGTGAGTTTGATGGGATAGTCGCCGGCGTTGTACAGTTCGAAGAACTTTTCCTCATCAGCGCCGGCGCCGTACACTTCGTTCAGCTTGAGCTTGCTCCAGTCGGTCGCCGGGTCGCCCACCTTGTAGGAGAACTTGTCGGACACCGTCTCGAAACCTGCCTCGTTCTTCACGGTCACGGTGAACTCCACGCTCGTCCCGTCAGGCTGGGCAGGGATGGTGGCGGAGAAAGAATTGCCGGAACCGGACATCGGCACGCTGGTGCCATTGTATTTCAGGGAGGCTTCCGTCACCTTCTGGAGACCGGACACGGTGGCGGTCACGGTCACGTCGGAGATGGAGGTCGGGGCTTCCGGGGTAAAGACCACCTTGTCGATGCTGGAAGGGCCCTTGTACATTTCGTCCTTCACGCACCCGGTGACGGCCAGGACGGCCGCTGCGGCAAAGAAGAATATCTTTTTCATGATGCGATTCTTTTAAGGGGTGGAACTAGAAGTCGATTTCGAAACGGACGGCGAGCATGTGGTAGTCCACGCCGGCCTTGCCGGTCGCCGTGGCCACCTTCGTGTAGTCGCGGGTAGGCTGTCCGGCGGTGTCCAGGCCCACATAGAGCTTGTCCTTGCCGTTGGCATAGCGGTCGTTGTTGTTGAACTGGTAGTTCAGCTGCATCTTCACGTTGTTGTTCACCCACCAGTTCAGGCCCACGGCGTAGGCCTCGGCGGCGCCGCCATAGACATTCGCGGCCGGGCAGTTCAGGTTGCAGAACTCATAACGGGCGCAGAGTTCCACGTCGCCCCACTTCTTGCCGGGCTTGATCTTGGTGTACTTGCCGCCGTTGGCGTCATAGCGCTGGTGGCCGCCGAACAGGAGCATGCCGGCCTGGGCATACCAGCCGCTAAGGTTCGCGGGAACGGCATCCTTGGCCTTGAAACGGACGTTGTCGGCCACATAGGCCGCCTCATAGCGGAGACCGCCCCAGTGACCGGCGAGCTCGACAGTCCACAGGTTGTTGTGGTCGAAGTCCTTGAGGTTGTTGGTGTCCAGGTACTTCTTGCGGTTGATGCTGGTGGAGTTACGCGCGCTGGCGCGGTAGGTGCCCCATTCGCCCGTAGCCATGCTCACCTTGGTGGTGCGGTAGGAATAGGCCGCGCCGATGTGCAGGCTGGCGTTGTCCAGCTTGTACAGCGGACGGAGGACCAGCTTCGTGGTGAGGGAATAACCAGCGTTGCGGCCGAAGTCCTTGTTGTTGTCGGCCACGTTCGTCCATTCCTCGGCACCGGCGACCTCCTGGGTGAAGGCGCCCGCGGAGAACCAGAGCCAGTCCTTGGCCCACTTGGCGTTCACGCCCAGGTGGCGGGACGGAGTGAGGGCGGAGCAGACCATCGGACGCTCCATGAACTGGAGGTACCGGGAGGTGGTGTTGCGCTGGATGGAGAAATTCTCCTTGAAGTTACCGACCTGGAGTTCCAGATGCGGAACCCCGGTATAACGGACGATGGCGTCCTTGAGTTCCACCAGACCGTTCGCGAGGTCCATGTCGAACTCACCGTACCAGTTCTCGTCGATCTGGCCCTTCACGGCAAAACGGGCACGGCGGATGCTGGTGCCGTTGCCGATGGGGTCGGCATACTCGGGCGCACCGAAGAACGCGGCGCCGTCGGCCTGGACACGGATGTCGAACCAGAGCTTGTACTTGGTGGTCGGGGAGGCTAAGACCAGGATGCCGTCCTGGGCTTCCACATCCAGCACGTCGGACTGGACGGCGACGCCGTACTGGTTGTACTTGACCGCCTTCTGCGCGAAAGCCGCCTGCGACAACAGCAACAGGGCAGCCATCAAATAAAATAATTTACGCATAGCTGTTATTAGTTAGTGTTTTAGGTGCTTCTATAACTCAAAGGTAAGAATAATTTCGTAATAATGAGCACCTTCCACAAAAATTTTACTATAACAGCCGGATAAGGAGTTGGGTTCCGCGGGGATGCGAGTCCCCTGGAACAGGTTCTAGACAAGGAATCGGTCCGTTTTCGCCTTGGATGGCACGCGTACCGCCTTCCATCAGTTCCAGCGCCGCAGCCAGCATGGTCTCGCGCGGGTCGCCCAGGGGATAGCCGTCCAAGGGATTGTCGTTCACCTCATGATCGGGAGCGATGCCGTCCGGCATGCTCAGGGTGACGCCATCGCGGTCCGCATAACGCGCGTACATGACATAGAGGCCCCAGTTGTCCACATAGGGCTTGGCCTTCTCGTACTCCCCTTCTTCCAGGTCGTCCTTGACGCCGGCATACCAGGAGGATGCCTCCAGCATGACCCCGGCGCAATACTTGCCGGAGGTCCGGTTTCCCAGCAGGATCACGTCCATATAGGGCTTCAGGCAGCAGACGAGGCTTTCGGAGGCCGATGCGCTGGACCCGGTTGCCAGCACGTACAGGCGCGGCAGGTCGGGATTCGCCCCCTGGGTGGACACGACGTGCGTTTCTCCTCCGTCCCGGAAGGAGAAGTCCGTCCGGAAGAAAGTCGTATCGGCTCCGATCTCTTTCGTCAGGGTGGCGTTGTAGATTTCCCGGGACAGGATGCTTTTCGCCTCCACCTCGCGGACCGGCGCCACCAGCGAAGCCAGGAATTCCTCCGTGATGATATAACCGCCCCCATTGTACCGAAGGTCCAGGACCAGGTCGTCGATTCCTGCCTGCGTGAATCCCCGGAAGGTCTCCACGAGGTCGTCGCAGGAATCCAGGGTGAAGGAGGTATAGTGCAGGTAACCCACCTTCCGGCCCCGGGCGTTTTCCAGGACACAGACCGTCTGGACCGGATCCTCATACATGTCCACGGCGGTCAGCGTGACGGTTCCGCCGCCTCTCAGGCCTGCTTTCACCGTCCCTCCCCCGAGAAGGCGGTCCCGGACCAGCTCCTGATAGTTGTCCGGAGTTATCTCCTGCCCGTCCAGGGTGAGGATGACGTCCCCGCGCTTGAGACCGGCCTTCTCCGCAGGAGAGCCGGCATAGGTATAGGTGACGACCGCGCAGATCCGGGTCTTGGCCTGATCGGCATAATACAGCACGAAGTCCATCCCGTTCGTCCGGGTATGCCCGGAAACGCCCCCGCTGAAGGAGGAGAAATCGTCCGTGAGCATCGTCCATCGGTCGATATCATGTCCCTGGGCATCCTTGTACCGGACATCGGCGACCTTCTGGATGGGCTCGTCCCAATCCCCCCACTTCTCCAGGGCGGCGGACACCTCGTCCCGCCACAGGTAGTAGGTGTTCATCGCATTCCAGGCAAACAGGTTCACATACTTCCGCTGCGCCCGGGTTTCCTCGTCCAAGCCCCGGTACTCCTCCGGAACCGGCGACGGCTTCTCGCATCCGGCCATCACCCCAGCCACCGCCGCAAGGGCGCATATCCATCGAATCTTTGTCATAGGGCAAAGATAACGAATCCGGCACAAAAAAACACTCCCCCGCAAAGGGAAGTGTCTTTCAACGTGTGTTGTCCGTGATTACTCGGCAGCGGGGGCCTCGGTCTCGGCGGCGGGAGCGGCCTCGGCAGCAGTCTCGGCCTTCTTGGCGCTGCTGCGGCGGGTGGTCTTCTTCTCCTTCGGGGCGGTGAGGGCGGCCTCGTTGAAGTCCACGAACTCGACGAGCACCATCTCGGATGCATCACCCTGGCGGAAGCCGGTGTGGAGGATGCGGAGGTATCCGCCCGGACGGTCGGCGATCTTCGGAGCGATCGTGCGGAAGAGCTCGGAAGTGGCGTTCTTGTCCTTCAGGTAGCTGAACACGACGCGACGGTTGTGGGTGGTGTCCTCCTTGGACTTGGTGATGAGCGGCTCCACGTAGGGCTTGAGCGCCTTGGCCTTGGCCTCGGTGGTCTCGATCCGCTTGTTCAGGATCAGAGAGGATGCCATGTTGGAGAGCATCGCCTTGCGGTGACCGCTCTTGCGCCCAAGATGATTGAATTTTCTATTGTGTCTCATTGTTAAACGATCTTTTTCTTAGGTTCAATGTTGTACTTGGTGACATCCATTCCGAAATTGAGCTTCATCTTCTCGACGAGCAGGTCGATTTCGTTGAGGGACTTGCGGCCGAAGTTGCGGAACTTCATCAGTTCGGCGCGGCTGTAGGACACAAGGTCAGCGAAGGTGTCGATGTCGGCGGCCTTCAGGCAATTGAAGGCACGCACGGAAAGACCCATGTCGGAGAGCTTCGTCAGCAGCAGGTGACGCATCCGGAGGGATTCCTCGTCCAGCTCCTTGGTGTCGGATTCGACGGCGCTGTCCAGGGAGATCTTCTTGTCGTCGGTGAACAGCTTGAAGTGGTAGATGAGGATGTTGGCGGCGTCCTGCAGGGCGGCTTCCGGGGAGATGGACCCGTCGGTCACGATCTCCAGGAGGAGTTTTTCGTAGTCGGTCTTCTGTTCGACACGGAAGTTTTCCACCGTCCAGTTCACCTTCTTGATCGGGGTGTAGATGGCGTCCACGGGAATGATGCCGATGGGCGTGTTCTCATCCCGCATCTCCTCGGCCGGAACGAAGCCGCGGCCCTTGGTGACGACGAGGGTGATTTCCAACTTGACGGAGGGCTCGAGGGAGCAGATGTGAAGCTCGGGATTCAACACCTTGAAAGAAGACAATCCCTTGGAGATGTCCTCAGCGGTGAACTCCTGCTTACCGCTGATCGTAATATTCGCCGTCTCGGTGTCCACAGTGTCCACCATCCTGCGGAAGCGAACCTGCTTCAGGTTCAGGATGATGTCCTGCATCCCTTCGATCACGCCGGGAATGGTCTGGAACTCCTGGTCCACACCACTCACCTTGATCTGCGAGATGGCGAAACCTTCCAAAGAGGCGAGGAGGATGCGGCGGAGGGCGTTGCCGATGGTCTGTCCGTAGCCGGGCTCAAGCGGCCTGAACTCGAAACGACCCACGGTCTCGGTGCCTTCGAGCATGATCACCTTGTCGGGTTTCTGAAATGCTAAGATTGCCATAACTTTTGTTTCTTGGTGTTAAATTCGATTACTGCTTGGAGTAGATGTCGACGATCAGCTGCTCGTTGATGTTCTCCGGGATCTCGGTGCGGGCCGGGATGTTCAGGTACTTGCCCACGAGGGTCTTGGGGTCGAACTCCAGCCAGGAATACTTCGTGGCGGAGGCAACGCTCGCCTGGATGACCTCGAGGCTCTTGGAGCGCTCGCGGACGGCGATGACCTGGCCGGGCTTCACCTGGCAGGAAGGAACGTTGCACACGACACCGTCCAGGGTGATGTGGCGGTGGAGGACCAGCTGGCGGGCGGCGGCACGCGTCGGGGCGATGCCCAGACGGTACACGAGGTTGTCCAGACGGGACTCCAGGAGGAAGAGAAGGTTCTCACCGGTCTGGCCCTTCATGCGGGCGGCACGGGCGTAGGTGTTGCGGAACTGACGCTCCAGGACACCGTACATGTACTTCACTTTCTGCTTCTCCTTGAGCTGGGTACCGTACTCCTTCACTTTCTTGCGCTTGGAAGCGAGACCGTGCTGTCCCGGAGGGGTATTTCTCTTTTCGAAGGTCTTGTCAGGGCCATAGATGGGCTCGCCGAACTTACGGGCGATGCGGGTGGTAGGACCAGTATATCTTGCCATGGTTCTTCTTCTTTAAGATGATTAGACTTTGCGGCGGCCCTTCGGACGGCAACCATTGTGCGGCATCGGGGTGACGTCGATGATTTCGGTAACGACGATTCCGGCGTTGTTGATGGTACGGATGGCGGACTCACGGCCGGCGCCCGGACCCTTCACATAGCACTTGACCTTCCGCAGACCCGCGTCGAAAGCGGTCTTGGAGGCATCCTCGGCGGCCATCTGGGCGGCGTACGG
>DETL01000014.1:7313-29247 GCA_002361625.1 Bacteroidales bacterium UBA3289
GTGTTCTTCTTGGAACCGCGGAAACCGCACTTGCCGGCGGAAGACCAGCTGATGACCTGGCCCTGGGCGTTCGTCAGGGCGACGATCACGTTGTTGAAGGTCGAGGAGATATGGGCCTCGCCATAGGCTTCAACCTTGACAACTCTTTTCTTGGTGGTATTCGTTTTCTTTGCCATAACTCTCAGTCTTTACTTGGTGGCCTTCTTCTTGTTGGCGACGGTCTTCTTCTTACCCTTGCGGGTACGGGCGTTGTTCTTGGTGCTCTGGCCGCGCACAGGGAGACCGCTGCGGTGACGGATGCCGCGATAGCAACCGATGTCCATCAGGCGCTTGATGTCCATCTGGACGGAGGAGCGGAGCTCACCCTCGATCTTGTACTCCTCGTTGATGAGGTTACGGATGGCCGCGATCTGGGTATCGTCCCAGTCACCGACCTTGATGGTGCGATCGATACCACAGGCGTCCAGGATCCTCCGGGCGGAGCTGCGGCCGATGCCGAAGATATAGGTCAGGCCTATCTCTCCATGTTTGTTGTTCGGTAAATCAACACCGGCTATTCTTGCCATATTACTTTGCTAAGCTTTTTGGTTACACATTATTATCCCTGACGCATCTTGAACTTGGGGTTCTTCTTGCAAATCACATACAAGCGACCCTTGCGCCGGACGATCTTGCAGTCTTCACTGCGCTTCTTGATGGATGTCTTGACTTTCATAGTCTTTATCTTTTTTTATTTGTATCTGAAAGAAATTCTTCCCTTTGTCAAATCATAAGGCGAAATCTCGACCTTCACGCGGTCACCGAGGAGGATATGGATGAAGTGCATCCTCATCTTGCCGGAAATGTTGCAGAGGAGGACGTGACCGTTCTCCAACTCCACGCGGAACATGGCGTTGGGGAGGGTCTCAATCACGACTCCGTCCTGTTCGATAGCTACTTGTTTGGACATGCTCAGTTCACTTTTTATAATTCGACATCAGTACTATTTGGATTCTTTCTCGATGAAATCGAAGGTCGAAAGCTGCTCGGCCCGGCCTTTGCGGACAACAACCGTAAGCTCGTAATGAGCCGCGTTCTTGTGATCGGCGGTGTGTACTGCCCAACCATTTCTTGCAAGATACACACCTCTGCCGCCAGCGCAGATCATCGGCTCGATACAGATCACCAGTCCTTCCGGAAGCCGGGCGCCATGTCCGGGACGTCCGTAATTGGGGACGCCGGGCGCCTCGTGCATTTCCCTGCCGAGGCCATGGCCTTCCAGCTCGCGGACGACGGAGAATCCGTAACTTTCCGCATACGTTTGCACCGCGTGTCCGATATCGCCGGTCCGATTGCCTGCCACGGCCGCTTCGATGCCCTTGTACAGGGACGCCTTGGTGACGTCCAGGAGCTTCCGGGTCTCAGCGTCCACCTCCCCGACCGGGAAGGTGTACGCTGAATCACCGTTGTATCCTTTGTACAGGGTTCCGCAGTCCACGGACACGATGTCGCCCTCCTTGAGGACATAGTCGGACGGAAAACCGTGCACGACGACATCATTGACCGAGATGCAGAGCGCTGCCGGGAAGCCTTCGAAACCCTTGAAGGAAGGGATGGCACCATGATCACGGATAAAGGTCTCGGCCACCTCGTTCAACTTCTCAGTTGTCACACCAGGGGCGACCCACTTACCGACCTCCGCCAGTGTACGGGACACCAGCTCTCCGTTGATCCGGAGCAATTCGATCTCTTCCGCTGTCTTGGGCTTTACCATTTCGACGCTGTGATTTCTCTTATCAAAGAACTTACATTCCGGACCGTCCGGTCAGGCGGCCGGTCTTCATCAATCCGTCATAGTGGCGCATCAGCAGGTAGCTTTCAATCTGCTGGAGCGTATCGAGGACCACGCCCACCGTAATCAGCAGCGAGGTGCCGCCGAAGAAACTGGCGAACTGGTTGTTGATACCGAAAATGTTCGCGAACGCCGGCATGATGGCGATGAAAGCCAATGCGATGGAGCCCGGAAGCGTAATGCGGGACATGATGGCGTCGATGTATTCGGCCGTCTTCTTGCCAGGCTTGACACCCGGGATGAAGCCGCCGTTCTTCTTCATATCCTCGGCCATCATCGTCGGGTTGACGGTAACGGCGGTGTAGAAGTAAGTGAACACGATCACCAGGATGGCGAACACGATGTTGTACCAGACGTTGGTGTAGCTCGAGAAGGCGGCGGCGATGCCACGGGTGGCATCCCAGCGGCCCAGGAGCATCGGGAACATCATCAGGGCCTGGGCGAAGATGATCGGCATGACACCCGCGGCGTTGATCTTGAGCGGGAGGTACTGGCGGACACCGCCGTACTGCTTGTTGCCGATCACGCGCTTCGCATACTGCACAGGGACCTTGCGGACGGCCTGCACGATGGCGATGGCGGCGATGATGACGAGGAACCAGATGACGAGCTCGACGACGAGGATGAGCGGACCGCCCACGCCGTTGCCGGTGAACTTCTGGCCGATTTCAGCCACGAGGGCGTACGGGAGACGGGCCACGATACCGATCATGATGATCAGGGAGATACCGTTGCCGATACCGCGGTCGGTGATGCGCTCGCCGAGCCACATGACAAACATCGTTCCGGCCATCAGGACGATGGTGGAAATGAGGTTGAACATGAAGCCGGACCAGCCCACGGCGATGGCGTTGCGCGGAATCATACCGGTAACGTAAGCCGGGCCCTGGATGGCGAGGATGGCGAGGGTGAGGTAGCGGGTGATCTGGTTCATCTTGCGGCGGCCGCTCTCGCCTTCCATCTGCATTTTGCGGAAAGCGGGAACGAACATGCCGAGCAGCTGGACCACGATGGATGCCGAGATGTACGGCATCACGCCAAGAGCGAAGATGGACGCATTGCCGAAGGCGCCGCCGGAGAACATGTTGAGCAGTCCGACGAGACCTTCCTGCGTGCCGCTGATGCCGCCCTTGAGGACCTCCGGATCCAGACCCGGGAGGACGATGTAGCAGCCCAGACGGTAAACCAGCACGAGGAGGAGGGTGTACCCGATCCTCGTGCGGAGTTCCTCGATCTTGTAGATGTTCTTGATGGTCTCTACAAACTTTGCCATTTTGCTTACTCGATTACAGTTGCTTTACCACCGGCAGCCTCGATCTTTGCAATAGCGGACTTGGAGAATCCGTTGGCCTTGACCTCCACGGCGGCGGTGATTTCACCGTTGCCGAGGACCTTGACCAGCTCGCCCTTGGAGGCGAGACCGCAGGCGATGAAGGTCTCGACGTCGAACTCCTTCAGGCCCTTGCTCTCGGCGAGGCCCTGGATCGTGGCGACGTTGATGCCCTTGTACTCGACGCGGGTCGGGTTCTTGAAACCGAACTTCGGGAGACGGCGCTGGATAGGCATCTGACCGCCTTCGAAACCGATCTTGTGTTCGTAACCGGCACGGGCCTGGGCGCCCTTGGTACCGCGGGTGGCAGTGCCGCCCTTACCGGAACCCTGGCCGCGACCGACTCTCTTGCTGTTGTGTGTTGCGCCCTTGGCGGGCTTCATATTTTCAAGTTTCATCTCTCTCTCCTCCTTAGTCAATAACTTCATAAGATACGAGGTGCTGCACCTTCTCCAGCATACCGCGGGTGATAGGGGTGTCTTCGACCTCGACGGTCTGATGCATCCGGCGGAGGCCGAGCGTGTGGAGATTGGCGATCTGACGCTTGGTCTCGCCATTCTTGCTCCGGACCTGGGTGATTCTAAGCTTTGCCATAGTATCTCTCCTTATTATCCGTTAAACACCTTGCTCATCGGAATACCGCGGAGACCGGCTACGGTGTAGGCGTCTCTCATCTCGGTGAGGGCGGCGATGGTCGCCTTCACGAGGTTGTGCGGGTTGGACGAGCCCTTGGACTTCGCGAGCACGTTCTGGATGCCGGCGGACTCGAAGACGGCGCGCATGGCACCACCGGCCTTCACACCGGTACCGGGAGCGGCCGGCTTCATGAACACCTCGGCGCCGCCGAAACGGGCCACCTGCTCGTGCGGGATGGTGGTGTTGATGACCGGAACCTTCACCAGGTTCTTCTTGGCGTCCTCGACGCCCTTCGCGATGGCGGCAGTGACTTCGTTGGCCTTACCGAGACCATAGCCCACCACACCATTTTCGTCACCGACGACGACGATGGCGGCAAAGCGGAAGTGACGACCACCCTTGGTGACCTTGGTCACACGGTTGATGGCGACGAGTCTGTCCTTGAGTTCGAGGTCAGACGTCTTGACTCTCTTTACGTTAGTATTTGCCATAGTCTCAATGATTAGAATTCGAGGCCGCCTTCACGGGCAGCGTCAGCCAAACTTTTAACTCTGCCGTGGAAGAGGTATCCTCCGCGGTCGAATGCGACCTTGGTGATGCCGGCGGCGAGGGCGCGCTCGGCGATGGCCTTACCGACGACGGCGGCGGTTTCGATGCCGTTCTTACCCTTGGTCTCAGCGGCAAGGGCCTTGTCGTTGGAAGAGGCGGCGACGAGGGTCTTGCCCTCGAGGTCGTTGATCACCTGGACATAAATCTGCTTATTGGAGCGGAAGACAACCATCCGGGGACGCTCGGCTGTGCCATTGACATGCTTGCGGATCCGATAGTGGATTCTTCTTCTTCTTTCAATTCTGTTCAATGCCATAACTCTTTCCTCCTACTTATTTAGCGGATGCAGTCTTGCCGGCCTTGCGACGCAGGGTCTCACCGGCGAACTTGATACCCTTGCCCTTATAAGGCTCAGGACGACGGAACGAACGGATCTTGGCCGCGATCTCACCCACGAGCTGCTTGTCGGCGCTCTTGAGGATCAGGACGGGGTTCTCACCCTTACGGACCTGAGGGGTCTCGGCGGTCACTTCCTTCGGGAGCATGATCTGGATATCATGGGAATATCCGAGGGACATCGTGAGGAGCTGGCCCTGGGCCGCCACACGGTAACCCACGCCCACGAACTCCTGCTTGATCGTGAAGCCTTCGCTCACACCCACCACCATGTTGTGGACAAGGGCGCGGTACAGGCCGTGCATCGACCGGAAGCGGGGAAGGTCGCTCGGACGGGTGAACTTGATTTCATTTCCCTCGATGGTGACTTCGATGTCCGGATCCACTTTCTGGCACATCTCACCAAGAGGGCCTTTCACCTTCACGATATTGCCGTCGAGAAGCTCAGCTTTCGTACCGGCCGGAAGGACTACAGGCAGTTTTCCGATTCTAGACATATCTTTGGAATTCTCTTTGGATTAATAAACATAGCAAATCACCTCGCCGCCGACATTCATGTCCTTGGCTTCCTTGTCGGTGATGACGCCCTTGGAGGTGGACAGCACGGCGATGCCGAGGCCGTTCAGGACGCGCGGCATGTTCTTCACGTCGGCGTACTTCCTCAGACCCGGGGTGGAGACGCGGACGATGCTCTTCACGGCAGGGGCCTTGGTCTCGGGGTGGTACTTGAGGGCGATCTTGATGGTATTGGAAGGGGTACCCTCGACGCACTTGTAGCTGAGGATGTAACCTTTCTCGCACAGAATCTTGGTGATGGCGAGCTTCATGTTGGAAGCGGGGATCTCGACGATCTTCTTACCGGCGAGGTAAGCGTTCCGGATTCTGGTCAGATAATCTGCAATAGGATCAGTCATAATGTTGTTCTTGTCTTTTTAAGTTTATCACCAGCTGGCCTTCTTGACACCGGGGATGAGACCGGCGGAAGCCATCTCGCGGAACTGGATACGGCTCAGGCCGAAGTCCCTCATATATCCTTTCGGACGACCGGTGAGGGAGCAGCGGTTGTGGAGACGGACCGGGCTCGCGTTCTTCGGGAGCTTGTCGAGGGCGGCATAGTCACCGGCCTCCTTGAGGGCTGCCCGCTTGGCGGCATACTTGGCTACGAGTTTCGCGCGCTTGACCTCGCGTGCTTTCATTGATTCCTTTGCCATCTTCTATCTTAGTTATTATGTTTCTTGAACGGGAGACCGAAGGCCTTGAGGAGGGCGTGGCACTCTTCGTCGGTCCGGGCGGTGGTCACGAACGTGATCTCGACACCGTGGATGCGCGGGTTCTTGTCGATCTCGATTTCAGGGAAGATGATCTGCTCCTTGATGCCGAGGGTGTAGTTGCCCTGGCCGTCCATCTTCTCGGCGATGCCGTTGAAGTCACGGATACGCGGGAGGGCGACACGCATGAGGCGCTCGAGGAATTCGTACATCTTCACGTCGCGGAGGGTGACCTTCGCACCGATGGGCATTCCCTTACGGAGCTTGAAGTTGGAGATATCCTTGCGGGAAGCAGTGATGACCGCCTTCTGTCCGGCGATGATGGAGAGCTCTTCGGCGGCCTCCTCGACCAGCTTCTTGTCCTGGGTGGCGTCGCCGACACCTTCATTGAGGGTGATCTTGACGAGCTTCGGGACCTGCATCACGGTGGTGTAGGAGAACTGCTTCATGAGAGCGGGAATGATCTCCTCCTTATAGACCTTCTTCAGGTCCGGAACATATCCTTTCGGAAGTGCCTGGACTTCCGCGGGCTTGTTGCTTTTCTTTGCCATAGTTACTTGATCTCCTCTCCGGTTGATTTAGCGATGCGGACTTTCTTTCCGTCCACCACCTTGTGGGCGACCTTCGTCGGCTTGCCGGCGGCGTCCATCAGGTTGACGTTGGAAATGTGGATCGAGGCTTCCTGCTTGACGATGCCGCCCTGGGGAGCCTTCGGATTGGGTTTGGTGTGCTTGGAAACCATGTTGATTCCCTCGACCACGACGCGGTCCTTCTCGCGGATGACCTCGAGAACCTTACCGGTCTTGCCCTTGTCGTTACCGGCATTCACATACACGGTATCGCCTTTCTTGATATTGAACTTTTTCATGTTGCTCTGTTGATTAAAGGACCTCCGGGGCCAGGGAGACAATCTTCATGTAGTTCTCGCGCAGCTCGCGGGCCACAGGGCCGAAGATACGGGTGCCGCGGAGTTCGCCGGCGCCATTCAGGAGGACGCAAGCGTTGTCGTCGAAACGGATGTAAGAACCGTCGGCGCGACGGATTTCCTTCTTGGTGCGGACGACGACGGCACGGGTGACGGTGCCTTTCTTGATTTCGCCGCCGGGAATGGCGCTCTTGACCGTGACGACGATGGTCTCGCCCACGGAGGCGTAACGGTGACGGGTGCCGCCAAGGACGCGGATGCACAGGACTTCCTTCGCTCCGCTGTTGTCAGCCACCGATAAACGTGTTTCCTGCTGTATCATAATTACTTGACTTTTTCAACGATTTCAACTAATCTCCAACGCTTGGTCTTGCTGAGCGGACGGGTTTCCATGATGCGGACGGTATCGCCCTCGGAGCACTCGTTCTTTTCGTCAGCAGCGACGAACTTGGTGGACTTCTTCATGAATTTGCCGTAAATGGGATGCTTCTCGTGGGTTTCGACAGAGACGACGATGGTCTTGTCCATCTTGTTCGAAACGACGATTCCGACTCTTTCCTTACGAAGATTTCTTTCCATAGGACTACTCTGTTTTAGTTCTGCTGTTTTTCTTTCTCGGCAAGGATAGTGATCATACGGGCAATATCCTGACGGGTTTTTCTGATCTTGGACGTGTCCTCCAGGGGAGAGACAGCGTGGTTGAGCTTCATGGTGTCGAGATTGTTCTTCTCGATCTCGATGCGGTCGCGGAGGTCGGCGATGGACATTTCGCGCACTTCAGTGATTTTCATTTTCGTTACTCCGTTAAATTATTCTTCGACATAATCCCTGCGGACGACGAACTTCGTGGCGACCGGGAGCTTGTGGGCGGCCAGGCGCATGGCCTCGCGGGCAGTTTCGAGGGAGACACCCTCGGCCTCGAAGAGGATGCGGCCCGGAGTGATCGGGGCGACAAAGCCCTGGGGATCGCCCTTACCCTTACCCATACGGGTATCGAGCGGCTTCGCAGTGAACGGCTTGACAGGGAAGACACGGATCCAGATCTGGCCTTCACGGTTCATACGACGGGAAATCGCCTGACGGGCGGCCTCGATCTGATGGGCAGTCAGCCAGCAGTTCTCCAGGTTCTTGAGTCCGAAGGAACCGAATGCGAGCTGGTTTCCGCGACCGGAATTGCCCTTCATGCGGTTTTTCTGTTCCCTTCTGAATTTTGTTCTTTTAGGCTGTAACATTGCTGTAATGTTTTAAAATTTTCCTTTATCGTCCCTAACTCATTGGTACTCAGCTGGTTGGGTGCATTTCGTCCCGATTTAGGGATTGCAAAGTTACGAAAAAAATCTGAATTGACAACTTTTTTCGAGAATTTTTTCAAACTTTTCTACCGCCGATTTTGAAACCTAAGATACTGGTTTTATCGGCAGTTACATATTTTGTTGAAAAATATTTGACCGCATTTTCGACCGCGGGCTCCGACGCGTATCTTTGCCCACGAAAAACGCCCCCCGGACGGGAGGCGGTACGCTCATTTCTTGTAGAAATCCGGGACTTCCACGACCGGCGGGTCTTCCCAGAAGATGGACCAGTACAGGGCGGGGAAGGTCCCGTCCTTCCAGGCGAGGACCAGTTGTTCCAGGTCCTTGTCCTCCCCTTCCGGATCGTACTCGGATTTGAGGTTGTTGTCGAACATCTTGGCGACCCCCTGCCAGAACCCGGCGGCGATCCCGTTCTTGTAGTCGCGGATGATGGAATAGGAGGACTGCCCCGTTTCCCGGTCGATGAGTTTCAGGAGGACCGCCCCCTGGGAGATCGTCATCTTGTGGAGCGCTCCCTCGAAATCCTTGAAGAGCATGCTCTGGACCTCGTTCATGTAGCGGTCTTTCTTCATCCGGCCGTACTGGTTCGCCGCCAGGGTGCTGTCCACGATTTCCTGCAGTCTTCCGGAAGCTTCCGCATACGGGTACACGCGGGCGAAATTATAGACGAGTTTGTAGTACTTGCGCCAGTCCTTCTTCTGCTTCCGCGCGAAGATCCAGACCGGGTCGAGGGAGTCGAAATACAGCGTGTCCCCCTGGATCACCCGGTAACTGAGGTAGCCGCTGTTCCCCTTGCCGTCCTCTCCCATGATGATCCGGCGGGCCATCGCCTCCTGCCGTTCCCGGGCCTGCCGCATCGCTTTCTCCACGTGCTGCCCCGCGGCGGGAAGGACCGTCGCCAGGATCAGGGCCGATATGACAAAAAGACGCTTCACAAGCTCATACGGACATGCGGAGTATGCCGTGTGCAAAAAGCGCGCCTGTCAGCATTCCACATAAGACAGAGACTCCTCCGACCGGTCATAGACCAGCCAGTTGGAAACGGTGATCCAGTCGCGGAGGATGAGGAGACGGGCCTTCCCGACCGGAAGGTCCACGGCGCAGTGGTAATGGCCGAAGATGAAGAAATCGACCGGTTCCGTAAAGGAGGCGCAGAACCGGTACAGGGGCTCTTTCTCCCCCTTGAAGGTATAGCCGATGCTCTTCCCGAGCCGGGATTTCCGGGACCAGCCGTTCCCCATCCGGAAGGCGAGCCAGGGATGCAGGGTGCTGAAACAGCGCTGGAGGAAATGGTTGTGGAATCCCCAGCGCATGAACTTGTACCCCCACATGCCGGGGCCCAGGCCGTCACCGTGGCCGAGACAGAACGTCTTTCCGCCGATCCCGGTCACATAGGGCTGCACGCAGCGCGTCATCCCGAGTTCCTCGAAATAGGAATAGGTCCAGATATCATGGTTCCCCTGGAAGAAATAGACCTTCACGCCGGCGTCCATGAGGCCTTGCAAGGCCGCGAACACGCGCGTATAGCCCTTCGGCACCACATCCCGGTATTCATACCAGAAGTCCCAGATGTCCCCGAGGAGGTACAGGGCTTCCGTCTCGGAGGCCGGAATTCCGCGCAGGAAGGCGACGAAACGGGATTCCCGGCCGGAAGGGTCGGCGACATCGAGGCCCAGGTGGACGTCGGAGACAAAGTATGTGAGCTTTCTCGGCAACGGTCAGGCCAGGATGAAGATCAGGAGGGCGACGAGGAGGCAATAGGCGGCGAACCAGGTGAGCTTCGCCTTCCGGACGATCGCAATCATCACCTTGCAGGCGAAAAGCCCGGCGAAGAAGGCGGCGACGAAACCGACGATGAGGGCGACCGGTCCGACACCGCTTCCGAAGACCTCCTTGCCCATGGCGACCTTCAGCAGGTCCAAGGACTGCTCGCCGATGATCGGGATCAGGACCATCAGGAAGGAGAACTGCGCCATCACTTCCCGCTTCACGCCGGAAAGGAGGCCGGTTGCGATGGTGCTGCCGCTCCGGGACACGCCCGGGACCACGGCAAACGCCTGCGCGACGCCCACGATGGCGGCCTGCCCGTAGGAAATACCGTTCCGGGTATCTTTCGCCTTGGGCGCCTTGATGCGCTTCCCCACCTGGTCGGACACCAGCAGGAGGAGCGCCGTGATGCACAGGCCCACGGCCACCTGCTTCAGCGACCCGCTGAACAGGGCGTCCACCTGGTCCTTCAGCAGAAAGCCCACCAGGGCGACCGGGATGAGCGAGACGAGGATCTTGCACACGTAGTCCGTCTCGTCATTGTACTTGAACTGGAAGAAACCTTTGAGCAGCTGCCAGATGGCGCCCCAGAACACCACGATGGTCGCGAGGACCGTCGCGAAATGAACCGCCACCGTAAAGTCGAGGAAACCTTCCCCGTCCACGCCCAGCAGTTCCTTGAAAATCATGAGGTGCCCCGAACTGGACACCGGGAGGAACTCCGTCAGACCCTGGATGATGCCCAGGAGCAATGCCTGCCACCAATCCATCGCCTATTCCTCCTTTTTTCCGGGCCGCCGCATGATCGCGACCACCTCCACGACGATTCCTGCGACGATGACGATGGGCGCGGCCACGAGGCGGCGGAAATCGAACATCGCATAATTGAAAACCTGCGGGTCGTCGGACCCGCCCCCGGCGAGGAGGATGAACCCCGCCACCATCACGAGAAGGCCCGCTATCATCAGCTTCAGGCCTCCGGCCGTCACGGCCATCTTATCGTTTTCTTTACTCATAGTTCCTTGTCATTTCGGGCTTGCCGGGGAATCTATGCCGCATACAGCTGGTCCCGATCATACCGTACCAGGCGTCCCACGACGATCCAGGTGCTCACCACGCAGATCAGGACGCCGCCCACGACGACGATGCCCATCGCGATGAGCAGGGTCGGGAGCTGGAAAATCTCGAAGAGCTGGACGAACTCCTTCCGGAGGATGAACAGCCCGCCCACGAGCATGGCGATGGCCACGAGGGCGGCGAAAAGCCCCTGGACGGCGGACTGCGCGATGAACGGGGCGCGGATGAATCCCCGCGTCGCGCCCACGAGCTGCATCGTGTGGATGGTGAACCGGCGTGCGAACACGTTGAGCCGGACCATGTTGCCGATGAGGACGAAGGAGATGAACAGCAGCAGGACGATCAGCACGCCCAGCACGAGGCCGATCTTCTCGAGATTCGCGTTCAGGGCCTCGACCAGGGAGGTCTGGTACACGACCTCGTCCACGAGCGGCGACGCGGCAAGCTTCCCGCGGACCACCTCCAGGCTGTCCGGGGTCACATAGGCCGCCTCCAGGTTCACATCGACCGAGATGGGAACCGGAGCCGTGGCGAAGACGTCCAGGAAATCGCGTCCGAGCATGCGGGCCATCTCTTCCACGCCCTGCTCCCGGGAGATGAAGGTCGTGGACCGGATGCCGGGGACCCCCTCGAGACTGGACTGGTATTGAAGCCCCTGCTCCTCCGTCACATCCTGCTTGAGCAGGACCGACACCTGCATGTTCTCCTTGAAGTAGTCCGACACGCTCCGGGCGTTCAGCAGCAGGAGCGAAGCCATCCCCACCAGCAGCAGCACCAGGCTGATGCTGATCACCGTGGACACCCATGCTCCGGCCAGTCGGCGCCGGATTAATCTGTTACTCGGACTTGGCATAATACCCCAATTTCGCCTCAAAGTTAGTCATTCGCACCGAATCTCAAAAATTATTCTTAACTTTGTATGCTAAATAAATAGATTATGGCTGATTCCGTCCAGAAAGTCCTGTTCGTCAACTCCGAGATGGAGCCCTACCTCCCGCAGAGCCCCATTGCGACCCTGTGCCGGCAGCTCCCGCAAGGCATCCAGGAGCGCCGCAAGGAGATCCGTGCCTTCATGCCCAAGTACGGCTGCATCAACGAACGGAAGAACCAGCTCCACGAGGTCATCCGCCTGTCCGGGATGAACATCATCATCTCCGACGTGGACCGTCCCCTGGTGATCAAGGTGGCCTCCATCTCCTCCGCCCGCATCCAGGTCTATTTCATCGACAATGAAGACTACTTCCGCCGGAAGCAGATCTACCGGGACGAGGACGGCCGCTTCTTCGCCGACAACGGCGAGCGCGCCATCTTCTACGCCCGCGGCGTCCTGGAGACGGTCAAGAAGCTTCGCTGGGCCCCGGACATCATCCACTGCCACGGCTGGATCTCCCAGGTCCTTCCCTTGTACCTCAAGAAGGCCTACAAGGGCGATCCCGTCTTCTCCGGAGCGAAGGTAGTCCTCTCCCTGTACGACGACACCCCGGACGAGCCCTTTGCCGACGGTTTCGGCCAGACCATCCTCTTCGGCGGCATCAAGCCCAAGGACGTTCCCCTGCCTGAGAAGGCCGGTGGCATGGAACTTGCTGAACTTGCCGCGCAGTATTCCGACGGCATCATCCTCGGCTCCGAAGCCGTGGCCCCGCGGCTCATCGAGACCTGCAAGGCCCTCGGGAAGCCCCTGCTTCCCTTCGATGGCGCAGCCCTCGCCGACGGAACCTACATGGACCAGTACAACGCGTTTTACGACAGTTTATTGTAATGAACTCTGCTTTCAGGAAAGCACTCCTCCTTTTGCTTCCGCTCGCACTGGCGGCCTGCGTGAAGACCAGCACGGAACTCGGCAAGGACCTCATCGACCAGAGCCTCCTCTACGACACCTATACCATCGAAATCCCCATCGAGGACATCCGTCTCCGCCGGGCCGACGACCTGTCGGGCTTCTCGGATTCGCGCATCACCATCGGCGCCATCCGGGAGGAGACCTTCGGCCTCACCACCCGGTCCAGCGCATTCTCGCTCATCCCGGCCCTGGACACCATCGACCTGGGAACCAATCCCGAGTTCGTGAAGTTCCAGGTCCATTTCGAGGCCGATACCATCTCCGTCGCCACCCCCGGCAACGAGCGTATCCTCCAGAACCTGTATGTGTATGCGCTCACGGACTCCCTCTCCAGCAAGAAATCCGGCACCAACCGGCCCGTCCCGCACGGAGACGAGATCGTCACACGCGGAATCCCCGTGTATGACGGCGACGATTCCCTGAGCTTCGAGCTGAACGCCGCGTATGGACAGAAATACATCGACGTCCTGAAGCGCATCGGCCCCGTCCTCATGGACCAGTCCGAGAAGGCCACGGTGAACAAGTACGCCGAATACATCACGGCCGTTCCCGGCATCTATATCGAGACCGACGTCCCCCAGGGCATCGGCGGACGAATCAACCTGTTCAACCTGTCCGTCCTCTCGGTGAACGACAGCTACTACTACCGGAACAACAACGTCGCCACCCTGACGGTCCGTTCCACCTACGATGGCGAACGCAAGGATACCACCTTCCTGTTCATCCCGGGTGAGCCCATCTTCTACGACGAGGGCAAGTACCTGAAGGACAACAAGCTCTTCTACCAGTATGCCTTCAACCACACGACGCACGAGGCGCCCGAAGGAATGGCGGACAAGAACATCTACATCGAGGGCGGCGGCGGCCTGAAGCCCGTTTTCCCGATGGCTCCGCTGGTGGAGAAGGTGAAGGATGCCATCGTCTCCCGCGGCGGCAACCCGTCCAAGACCATCATCAACAAAGCCACGCTGCTGCTCCCCTATGAGCAGCCCAAGGATTACGTCCAGGTGGACTATTTCCCGTCCATGCTCAGTCCGACCATCCGCATGGTCACGGACGAGGAGGAAGGGACCGTCACCTTCGCCGGCCTCACCGATGCCAGCGCCACCTCCGAGAACCAGGGCGACCTGGACCGGGCGAACCTCCGTTACGCCCCCGACATCACCTACCACTTCCAGGAAATCCTCCTGCGTGACGACCTGGATACCGACGACGATGCCGACATCTGGCTCCTCACCGTCCACAGCGAAACCGTGGAGCAAGCCACCGGTAACGCCGAACAGGAAGCCTACTACCAGCAGATGATGTACGCCATGTACTATAACAACCTCTATGGCGGCTACGGCGGTTACGGCGGATATGGCGGCTATGGTGGATATGGATATGGCTACGGCGGCTACGGCGGTTACGGCGGATACTCCAATTACTATAACATGTACATGATGTCCGCCCTGATGTCCCAGATGAACCGGACCACCTACTCCACGACACAGGAACTGGACAAGGACCGTTTCTACCGCGCCATCCTCAACGGCCCCGACGCCACGGAGAAAGACGCCAACACCGGCGCGCTCAGGATCCCGACCCTGGTGGTGACCTTCTCGGTCCCCAAGGGATGACAAAAAAATCCGGCTCTTTCGAGTCGGATTTTTAATTTCGCCCAGAAGGCCGGCTTTTACTCGCCGAGCTTCTCGGTGACCTTGTTGATGGCGTCGCCCACAGTGGCGATACCGGCGGTTTCCTCATCGGGAATCTTGATGCCGAAGACCTTCTCAAACTCCATGAGGAGCTCGACAGTGTCCAGGGAATCGGCACCCAGGTCATTGGTGAAGCTGGCGGTCTCGGTGACCTCAGACTCCTCAACGCCAAGCTTGTCGACGATGATGTCCTTGACCTGCTTTACGATTTCTTCTTTTGTCATAACAGTCAGATTTTAGTTTATAGTTTTATTACCGTTTATCGCAATAATAGTGCAAAGTAAGAAAAAATTTTCCATAAAATGAAATTTCCCCCGGGAAAACCGACATCAGGCGGCCTCTTGCCGGCTCAGATTGAGCCAGATCCGCAGGCCGTTGAGGGAATTCAGCAGGTAGAAACTGTATTTGACGACATAGATGGTGGCGAAGGCCGAATCCGGCTCGGCGCGCAGCGTCAGGACCCACATGACGATCGTGGAGACATTGACCCCGATCCAGAAGATCCATTGTTCCATATAGGCCGTGGACAGCAGGTACTGGCCCAGGATGTTGCACATCATGGAGAAGGCGTCCATCATCACGAGCCACTTTACGACGCCCGCCGCCTCCGTCTTGTCCAGGGCGGCGAGGATGAAATAGGCTGCAATGAGGCCGACGAGGAAGATACTCCCATAAAGCAGCCACTGCTTCCCGTCCAGCCTCCGGGCGCGGACCTTCTCCTCGGCATGCGCCCCGCGCTTCTTCCACTGAAAATAGCCGACGAACTGCATGGGCAGGAAATACAGCAGGTGCAGGGCTGCATTCCCGTACCGGGTGCCGATGAGGCACATCACCCCGTAGATCGTCACGTCGATAAGCCCGAACAGGAAGGTCAGGATCCGTCCGTTCGCCGCGCACACCGTGCTCAGCACGCCCATCAGGGATCCGAAAGCCGAGATCACGAGCATCGCCCGGCCGCTTTCCGTATCCTGGAACTTGATGGCGGTCACCACCACCGTCACCACCGCCATCCCCACGAGGATGAAGGTGTTGAACCATTTGTTGAATGTCTTGTCGTCTGTCATGCTGAACGTCGTGAAGGATCTATTCGTTCAAATAATCGTGGATCTTCACCGCCAGTTCCGCCCCCACGAGGGCGGAAAGGTCCTCCAGGGGGGCCTGGGCAATCTTCGCCACGGAGCCGAAATGGAGGAGCAGGCGCTGTTCCGTCTTCTCGCCCACGCCCTTGATTTCCCGCAGGGCGCTCTGGATGGCAGCCTTGGAACGAAGATTCCGGTGGAAAGTGATACCGAAGCGGTGCGCCTCGTCGCGGATATGCTGCAGGACCTTCAGGGCCTGGGAATTCCGGTCGATGAACAGGGGATACGGGTCGCCGACGCGGATGACTTCTTCCAGGCGTTTTGCGAGGCCGACGACCGTGAGCTTTTCCGTGAGGCCCAGTTCCGCCAGGGCCTGGTAGGCCGCATCCAGCTGGCCCTTGCCACCGTCGATGACGATGAGCTGCGGCAGGTCGTCCGGGGCTTCGGCAAGCATCCGGGAATAGCGGCGGTTCACCACTTCCTTCATGGACGCGAAGTCATTGGCCCCGATCACCGTCTTGATCTTGAAACGACGGTAGTCTTTCTTGGAGGGCTCCGCATCCCGGAAAACGACGCAGGAAGCCACCGGATTCGTACCCTGGATGTTGGAATTGTCGAAGCACTCCATGTGGTGGGGCAATTCCTTCATCTCCAGGGCCTTCCGGAGCTCTTCCATGACGCTCAGGCGGAACTGGTCGGGGTCCGTGTGCTCCCGCTGCTTGATGCTGTGAAAATGGAACTCCTTGGCGTTCTTGGCGCTGAGTTCCAGCAGGGCCAGCTTGTCGCCCCGCACCGGGATCTTGAACTCCACCCCGTCGATCTCCACATCCGGAAGGAACGGGACGATGACTTCCTTGGAGAGTTCGCCGAACTTGGACTCGATCTCGGCAATGAAGGTGGCGAGGATGGACGCCGGCTCTTCCTCGATGGGGCAGCGGAATCCCAGGTTCAGGGACTGGACGATCGCACCGCCGCGGATGCGGAGGAAATTGCCGAAGGCCTCGTTGGCATCGAGGACCAGCGAGAAGACATCGGCATTGGTGTCCACTGCGGAGGTGATGATGGACTTGGCGTAGTGTTTTTCCAGGGACTGCGCCTTCTCCTTGTACTGCTGGGCTTCCTCGAAATCCAACCGGTTCGCCGCCTCGGTCATCAGCGTTTTGTAATGACGGATGACGTCCCCGCCCCGGCCGGTCAGGATGCGGATGATCTCCTCGATGTTGTCGCCATATTCCTTCCGGGAAATCTTGCCCACGCAAGGGGCTTTGCATCGGCCGATATGGAAGTCCAGGCAAGGCCGGAACTTCCCCTTGAGGATGGCGTCCGAGGTGATGTTGAGGTTGCAGGAACGGAGCGGATAGGCCTCGCGGAAGAAATCCACGAGGTTCCGCGCATGCATCACGGAGCTGTAAGGGCCGAAATACCGGTTCCCTCTGGATTTGTCGATATGCCGGGTGATGAACACCCGCGGGAACTCGTCCCCCGTCACGCAGATCCACGGATAGGTCTTGGAATCCTTCAGGAGGATATTGTACCGCGGCTTGTACTGCTTGATGAGGTTGTTTTCCAGCAGGAGGGCGTCGGCCTCGGTATCCACCACCGAATACTGCGCGTCGGCAATCTTGGACACCAGGATGCGCGTCTTCGTGTTCAGCCGCTCCGGCGGTACGAAATACTGCGCCACCCGCTTGTGCAGGTCCTTCGCCTTTCCCACATAGATGACATTCCCCTCGGCGTCATAATACCGATAGACGCCGGGGGAATGCGGAAAGAGCGCTATTTTCTCCCTTACTGTCATTCTGAGCCCATCCGGGCGAAGAATCTACAGTCCCAGGGCTTCCTTCACGGCCTCGCCGATCTTCTCCCCACGGATACCCCGCTTGAGGATGGTGCCGTCCGGGCCGAAGAGGATGATGTGCGGAATGCCCTCAATGCCGTACAGGTCCGTCGGAATGCGCTGGGCGTTGATGATCTGGTTCCAGACGATGCCCACTTCCGGAGCGGCGGCGACGGTGTCTTCCACCTTGTCCCAAACCGCGACGGAGAGCATGTCGAACTGATCCCCGTGATACGTGTTGTACACGTTGATCAGGTTCGGCATCTCCGCCTTGCAGGGGCCGCACCAGGAGGCCCAGAAGTCCACCAGCACGTACTTCCCCTTGCCGATGTAGTCGGAGAACTTGACCGTGGAGGTCTCGGGGTTCTCCGGGTCCTGGACCACGGTGAAGTCCACGAAAGGCGTGCCTTCGGCGGTCTTGGCCTTGGTGTCGTAGGTCGCACGCATCTGGACGACCTCGGGAATGGCCTTCATGTCCTCGGACAGGCCGTCCAGCAGGGCGATCATCTCGTTGGGGTCGTCCTCCATCAGCTGGGAAAGGGCCATGAGGCCCAGGATGTTGTCGGGATTGGCCTTGACGGTCTCCTTCTGATACGCATTGAACTGGCCGATGACCTCATCGTAGTAGGCCTCGGCAGCCGCCTCGTCGTCGCCGAAACCGGCCATCTTGGCACGGTAGTCGGTCATGAACTGCTGCATCCAGTCGTTGTAGGCGGCATAGCGGGCCTGTACACCCTTCTTGTCAGAGGAAGTGGCCGTACCGGCTGCCGGGTCCACGGTAATGGTGGAACCGTCAGCGACGAAGGTGACGGGGGACAGTCCGGCATCGACAACGACCATCTGGGTGGGATCGGTCGGGATCTCCGCCTCGAAACGGCCGTTCTCGACGGTAATGGTCGTATCAAGGGATTCGCCCATCGAAATCTGTACGGACTCGGGGGCGTCTTCACCAAACTGGCCCACGACCTTGGTGGTCTTGCCGGCCTTCGGCGTGCAGGCCGCGAGCAGCATTGCCGCTGCGGCCAGATACATCATCTGGGTTTTCATATGTCAGCTAAAATAAGAATCCGATCCGGTAGCCCACATGGGGCGTCGCCTTGAAACTGGGGAGGCACAGCAGGTCCGCCCCGGCGGTGAATTCATGGAACCAGTGCTTCGCAAAGGCCCTGCGCACCCCGAGCTGGGGCGTTACGACCAACTCACCGAAGCCCTTCTGGTTGAAATACGCCGTAACGGGTACGCCCACGAATTCCGCAGAATTGCCCCGGGTGTATTTCCCGTGCCGGTCCCGCCAGTCCATCAGGAAATAGTAACGCGGCTCCAGCGTCACGGCCGGCGCCATCGTCGTGGACCAGAAGAAATCGTCCAGGGCGCTCGAAAGCGTCCAGGTCCTGGACGCCGCTCCGGCCCGCGCGACGAGCGTCGCATTCCCCAGTCCAGGCGCCCACTCGAACGCATACTCCAGCCCCGCCCCGAGGGTCGTGGAAATGGTATGGTTCGTCTGCGTCCGTACCTGCGCCTGCACCGACAAGGCGGCCACCACGGCCACCAGGCTCAAAATCACACGTTTCATCGTTCTTTGCATCTAGTCCCGCAAAGATAACGATTATTTTGGACATTGCCCCCTTTTGCCGGCCTTCCGCCAGCATGCAGCACTTTGGCGTACTATTACGGTTTTATTGCCAGGACATGGATATCGGAAAGGAGTATTTCGATCTTTTGTTCCCTGATCGTTCCATCCTCCCTTTTCTGAATCGTCTGGCTATACCGGGGCAACGTCTTCCAGAAATCATCATCCGCCTGATCAAGGCTGAAACAGGTCCCGTCCCCGAATGTGATACGGATATCTTTCCCACCGCGCAGAAGACGGCATTCCCCCATCTCATCCCAAGGGTCATGCGCATTGGTATTCAAATGTTGAATGTATGCTTTCCCAGGCAACAATTCCCGTATCGAGGCCTCCTCCTCCAAATGGATGGGATCCTTCCAGGAAATCACACAGTCAACCTTCAAATCATTGGTATAGACCATACATATATCGTATCCAACGTCTTCAGAAATGATCGTTTTGTGACATGAAACCAGCATCAGCGCCGCCACCAGGGTAAAACAAATCCATTTTGATTAATTAACATGTTCACGATTTAGTCAGGTAAAGATACGCAAAAAATCGCTCTCGGGCAAGCCTGACTGGCGTTTGTTCATCCTTCTCCTCCCCTCACGCCAGACGTTCTCCGAGCCTTCGCCAAACAGCCGCACATCGCAAGACAAACCAGGCGGCTTTCAGCGGGGGCACGGTGCTCCTGGCCCGGAAATCAGCCTATGGCGCACCGGGAGCCCCTCCAGATGGTCCGAAGAAGGGAGCAGCGTGCGGCTGTTTGGCAGGATGTAAGATTCTGCCGGTTTTGTTTGGAGGAGTCCCTGAAGACTATTTCCACATAACCGCCAAGGGCGCCGATGCCCGGAATTTCATTATCTGCGAAGCGGACTACTATGCCGCTTTCAACCTGATCGGTGTCTGCGCGGCCAATGTGCCACAGGTTGTCGTCGTTTCCTTTTCCATTGAAGACAGCCACCCCCACATCCTTCTATGGGGAACCCGGGAGGACTGTTCCCGGTTCAAGGCAATGTTTGAGACATTGTACGTCCATTATGCAGCGGCAACGAGAAAAGGCGGTGCAGACCTGCTGCTTCACTGTGAACTGTATGCCATCGACGGAGACGAGGACTATCTTCTTAACGTTGCCGTCTATACTGTCATCCAAGCCACGAAGGACGGAAAAGCCGTCATGCCCTACGATTATTACTGGGGAACGGGATCCATGGTATTCCGGACAGGGCATTTCATCCCCGTGTGGCTGTTCGACAAGCAGGGGCACATCTGCCGGCCCATACCGTTCGGCGACTTGGGCACGCGCGCTCGGCGGTCCTTGCTCCATACCCGGAAACTGTCCATTCCCGATGACTGGCAAGTATGCAACGGCATCATCCTCCCCTCCAACTACGTGGATGTCGCCCGTTTCGAATCCATCTACGGTACGCACAACCGTTTTCGGGTATTCCTGTCCAGTCCCCGCAAACGTGAGGAGATGATGCTGGCGCGGATGGCGGAACAACGGGGCGTTTCCATGGAAGACCTCGAGGCGCGAAAAGTGTGCGGGGACGTGTGCCGGGCGCTTTTCGGCACCCGCGACCCGCGCCGTCTGGACACCCGGCAGCGGATCCGGCTCGCGCAGGAACTTCGGCGGCGGTTCCGTCTGACCTTCCGCCAGCTCGCCACCCTCGTCCGCCTTCCCGAAACCGAAATCCGTACCTTCGTCCTCTGATACTCCTTCTCCGTGCCCGAGGCCACGTCATCGCTTCGCCTGCCGCCAAGCAGGCGCACATGAAGATGGGTCAGAACGCACAGAATGGAAACTTCCGTGCGCCAGAGGCTGATTTGGGCCTCCCGCGCACAAGGGCCATCAAAAAAATCGCAGAGAAGGCAACCTCTGTGCGGCTGTTTGGCGACAAGCCTCGGAAAGCCCGCCCCGCCGGACAAGCTTTCTTTCACCGGGGCTGGCCGATGTACAAAAACAAAAAAAACACTCCCCCGCGAGGAGGAGTGCCTTCAAGTATAGTACGCGTCAAAGATGCGTCGATGGAAGGGGGATTAGCGACGGTCGTCGCGGTCGCGGCGCTCGCCACGGTCCCGGCGGTCACCACCGCGGCCACCACGGCCACGACGTTCACCACGGCCACCTTCACGACGGCCACTGGTCGGAGCCTGGGCACCGGCAGCGAAACCGGCGTTCGGGGAAAGATCCTGCTTGCCGTACTTCTCACCGTTGCAGATCCACACCTTGATGCCCATGGTACCCATCTGGGTGTTGGCCACGGCCAGGGCGTAGTCGATGTCGGCGCGGAAGGTGTGCAGCGGGGTGCGGCCTTCCTTGAACATCTCGGAGCGGGCGATTTCGGCGCCGCCCACGCGGCCGCTGATCTGGACCTTGATGCCCTCGGCGCCCACGCGCATGGCGGTGGCGATGGCCATCTTGATGGCGCGGCGATAGCTCACGCGGCCCTCGATCTGACGGGCGATGCTGTCAGCGACGATGGTGGCGTCCACCTCGGGGCGCTTGACCTCGAAGATGTTGATCTGGACGTCCTTGCCAGTGACCTTCTTGAGCTCTTCCTTGAGCTTGTCCACCTCCTGGCCACCCTTGCCGATGATGACACCCGGACGGGCGGCATGGATGGTGACGGTGACGACCTTCAGGGTGCGCTCGATGATGATCCGGGACAGGCTGGCCTTCGCGAGGCGGCTTCCCAGGTACTTGCGGATCTTGTAGTCTTCGGCGATCTTCTCGGCATAGTTGCCGCCGACCCAGTTGGAGTCCCAACCACGGG
>DETL01000014.1:29300-30201 GCA_002361625.1 Bacteroidales bacterium UBA3289
CGATTCGGTTGCTGATAGGATTAGTCTTCTGTCCCATAGTTTATTCCTCCACTGCTTTTTTGACGTCAAGGATGATGGTAACGTGGTTGGAACGCTTGCGGATGCGTCCGGCACGGCCCTGCGGGCACGGGCGGATGCGCTTGAGCGTGCGGCCTTCGTCCACCATGATGGTCTTCACGAAGACGTTACCGTTCTCGAGTTCGCGGGTCTGCTCCGCGTTCTTGGCCTCCCAGTTCGCGATGGCGCTGCGGAGCAGCTTCTCCAGGCGGATGGAAGCCTCCTTCTTGGAGTAGTGCAGGAGGTCGAGGGCGTGGTTCACCTCAACACCACGGACGGTGTCAGCGACAAGGCGCATCTTCCGCGGGGAAGTAGGTGCATCTTTCAATACGGCGATAGCGGTCTGCTTCTTGGTCTCTTTCAGGCGCTCGGCCATCAGTCTTTTTCTCTTACCCATAATGTCAATCCTTTAAACATTACTTCTTATTGTTGCCTGCGTGGCCTCTGAAAGTTCTCGTGGGAGCGAATTCACCGAGCTTGTGACCCACCATGTTCTCCGTAACGTAAACCGGAATGAACTTGTTGCCGTTGTGGACGGCGATCGTGTGGCCGACAAAGTCAGGGGAAATCATGCTGGCACGGGACCAAGTCTTGACAACCTCTTTCTTCTTGCTGCCTTCGTTCATGGCAAGAATTCTGTTCTCCAGGGCTTCCTGGATGTACGGTCCTTTTTTAAGTGAACGACTCATAATCTGTTAGTTTATTCCGTTATTTCTTACGTCTTTCGATGATGAACTTGTTGGAAGTGGCCTTCGGATTGCGGGTCTTGAAGCCCTTTGCAGGCAGACCCTTCCGGGAACGCGGATGACCACCGGAAGCGCGGCCTTCACCACCACCCATCGGG
>DETL01000014.1:30249-32057 GCA_002361625.1 Bacteroidales bacterium UBA3289
CCATCGGGTGATCGTGCGGGTTCATGACGACACCACGGTTGTGCGGGCGGCGTCCGAGCCAGCGGTTGCGACCGGCCTTACCGAAAGATTCCAGATTATGGTCGGGGTTGGAGACGGTACCGACGGTAGCGCGGCAGGTGACGGGGACCATGCGGGTCTCACCGGAAGGGAGACGCAGGATCGCATAGTTGCCTTCACGGGCGGCGAGCTGGGCGAAGGTGCCGGCGGAACGGGCCATCGCGGCGCCCTGTCCGGGACGAAGTTCGATGGCGTGGACCAGGGTACCCACCGGAATGGCGGAAAGCGGGAGGCAGTTGCCCATATCCGGAGCGGCATTGGCGCCGGACTCGAGCACCTGACCGACCTTCAGGCCGTTCGGGGCGAGGATATAGCTCTTCAGGCCGTCCTCATACTGGATGAGGGCGATGCGGGCGGAGCGGTTCGGATCGTACTCGATGGTGAGCACGGTGGCCTTGAATTCGTCGCGGTTGCGGACGAAGTCGATGATGCGGTACATTCTCTTGTGTCCGCCGCCACGGTAACGCACGGTCATCTGACCGGTGTTGTTACGTCCGCCGGAGGACTTGATGGGCTCGAGGAGTCTCTTGTACGGCTTCTTCGCAGTGATCTCTTCGAAAGAGCTGATGGCCTTGTTGCGCTGGCCAGGAGTCACCGGTTTGTATTTCTTGATTGCCATAATGCTTCCTCCTCTTAGATGTTAGCGTAGAAATCGATCTTGTCCTCACCTGCAAGCGTGACATAAGCCTTCTTGAAGTGATTCATGCGGCCCTTCAGCAGGCCGGCCTTGGTGTAGCGCTGCTTGCGCTTGCCGTGGTAGTTGAGGGTGTTCACCTCGGCCACGGAAACGTTGTACATCTGCTCGACGGCAGCCTTGATCTGAAGTTTGTTCGCCTTGCGGTCGACGATGAAACCGTAACGGTTCAGCTTTTCGCCCTGAGCCGTCATCTTTTCGGTTACGATTGGCTTAATTAAGATACCCATTGCTTTTTCTCCTTATTTTACTCTTGCCGCGAGGATATCCTGAACGCCGTCGACGAGCACGAGGGAGTGAGCGTCCATGATGGCATAGGTGTTGATCTCATCGACGGTGATGACCTTCACGTCCTGAAGGTTGCGGGATGACAGGAAAATGTTGTTGGAGTTCTCCGGAAGGACGAAGAGGACCTTGCGGTCACCGGCCTTGATGTTGGAGAGGATGGTGAGGAGCTCCTTGGTCTTGGGGGCCTCCATGGTGAAAGGCTCCACCAGGGTGATCTTACCCTCGGCGGCCTTGTAGGAGAGGGCCGAGCAGCGGGCGAGGCTCTTCACCTTCTTGTTGAGCTTGCTTTCGTAGGTACGGGGTTTCGGACCGAACACGCGGCCGCCGCCCACGAAGATATTGGCTTTCAGGGAACCGTGACGGGCACCGCCGCCGCCTTTCTGACGGCCGAGCTTCTTGGTGGAATAAGCCACTTCGCTGCGGTCCTTGGTCTTGGAGGTACCCTGGCGCTGGTTGCGCATATACTGGAGAACGTCCAGATAGATCACGTGGTCATTGGGCTCGATGCCGAAGACCTTCTCGTCGAGGACGACCTTCTTTCCGGACTCAGTTCCGTCGATCTTGTAAACAGACAATTCCATAATTTAAGCCTCCAGAATTAAATAAGAACCCTTGGCTCCGGGGACGGAACCCTTGACGACGATGAGATTGTTCTCAGGGATGACTTTCAGGACCTCGAGGTTGAAAACCTTCACACGCTCGTTGCCCATGTGACCCGCCATACGCATTCCCGGGAAAACGCGGGAAG
>DETL01000014.1:32125-53130 GCA_002361625.1 Bacteroidales bacterium UBA3289
GAACCGGGGTGACGGAGACGGTTGTGCTGACCGTGGGTCGCACCGCCGACGCCGGCGAATCCGTGGCGCTTCACGACGCCCTGGAAACCCTTACCCTTGGAGGTACCGACGACATCCACGAACTTGACGTCCTCGGTGAAGACGTCGGCGACCGTGAGGATGTCACCGAGCTTGGGCTCACCCGCGAAATCGGCCTCGAACTCGACGACCTTCTTCTTGGGGGTGGTCCCTGCCTTTTCGAAATGGCCCTTCAGAGCCTTGCTGGTCTGCTTCTCTTTCTTTTCGTCATAGGCAAGCTGAACGGCGGCGTAACCATCGGTTTCGACCGTGCGAACCTGCGTGACAACACAAGGACCAGCTTCAACGACGGTGCATGGAACATTCTTTCCATCAGCACCGAAGACGGAAATCATTCCGACTTTCTTTCCAATTAAACCAGGCATTGGTGTTTGTTAATTAATTGTTTATAAGTACTTTAACCGCGAAAAAACACGGCCCGCACACTTTTGCGGACCGCAAAGGTACGAAGAAAACCGCTGATTTCCAAATGACTTCAGCGGTTTTCAACAACTTTTTCAACAAGGTTACAGCCTCTCCACATCGGCCCAGCCGAACTTGGCCGGATAGAGCCAGGCGCGGTCGGTGCGCTCCATGACCCCGTAGTCCAGGGAGATCTTGGGGCACTCGGCATAGGCGCGCTCGATGAAGGCCGGATCGCCGATGCCGGCCTCCCAGCCCCTGAACTGTTCGGTCACGTCGGGGACGTAGCGTTCCATCTCCTCGCGGATGACGGAGGCCTTCCACAGGAAGATACCGGAGTTCCAGAAGAACTCGCCGGTCCGGAAAAAGACGTCGGCCAGCTCCTGGGGCGGCTTTTCCGTAAAGGTCTTCACCTGCAGGGGGCAGCCCAGCTCCCAGGCATTCTTGCCTTCCTTGACCTGGATGTAGCCGAAATTCACATCGGCATTCCTGGGAACGATCCCGAGGGTCATCAGCACGTCGTGCTGTTCCACGTAACCGAACATTTCCCCGATGGTCCTGGCAAACAGGGCTTCGTCCCGGATGACCAGGTCGCACGGGGTGGCGGCGATGAGGGCCTCCGGATCCCGGGAGAGCAGGGTATAGGCGGCATAGGCCATGCAGGGGGCGGTTTTCCGGGCGTGCGGTTCCCGCAGCAGGTTCTCCTCCGGCAGCTCCGGCAGGAGGATCCGCGCCGTCGCGGCGTACTTTTCCAGGGTCACCACGAGGATGTTCTCCTTGGGAAGGAAGCTCGCGAAGCGATCATAAGTCATTCTCAGATAAGCGGAAAGTTCGGCACCTCCCGCCATGATGACACAGTATCTGTGATTGCTCATACAGGCAATGATGTAGTTATACATACATCGGTATCCAGGCCTGGGGAAAATAGCGGACCTCGGTGCGCGAACCGTCGAACAGGACGGAGACCACGTCGAAGAACACTTCCCGGTCGGATCCGGATTCGTTCAAAAACTTCAGGGCGGCGGCGCCGATGCGCTGCCTTTTGCGGCCGTCCACCCTTTCCTGGGGGGCCGTTCCTTCCGGAGCGAGCCGCGTCTTTACCTCTACAAAATGCAGGCCGTCCGTGTCCTCGGAGATGATATCCACCTCCAAATGTCCGCCCCGCCAGTTCCGCGCAACGATCCGGTGCCCCTTTTCCCGGAGGAAATCGCAGGCTTTCTCCTCTCCCAGCACACCCAACGCCCGTTTTCCCCGTGTCTCCATGGGCCTATCCGAATTTGACGACCGTGACGCCGGAACCGCCGAACTGGATGTGCTCGTCCGCGACGGACTGGACACCGGGGACGGTCCGGACATATTTCTGGATCTCCTCGCGGAGCGCGCCCGTGCCCTTCCCGTGAAGGATGCGCACCGAGCCGACATCCAGCATGATGGCGTCGTCGATATAGCGCATGACATTCTCGATGGCCTCGCCCACCCGCTGGCCGCGGACGTCCAGTTCCAGGCGGAAGTTCGCCTTCCGCTCGGAAATGCCGGCGTCATACACCTGCCGGGGTTTCGGGGTCTCGCGCACGGCCGCGCGATATTCATTGGAAGTCACCCGCTCCACCCGGTCCAGCGGCAGTTTCGTGGACAGGTTGCCGATAATGACGGTCACGGCCTTGTTGGACACCTTGGACACTTCGCCCACCATGCCGCCTTCCTTGACACGGACCTTCTCCCCCACCTTCAGGGGTGCGCTGCGGAAAGCGGCCATCTTGTCCGCCTCGCTTTCCCCGGAGGCCGGGGTATCGTCCTTCGCCCCCCGGCGCGCGCGGCGGGCCTTTTCCCGCTCCTTGCGCTCCTGCAGGGCTTTCAGTTTCTGGTCCAGGTACTCTTCCCGGTTCCGCTTGTCGTCCAGCTTCTTCTCCGCGAGGGCGCCCAGGAAATCCTGCAGCTGCCCGCGGGCCCCTTTCGTGGCTTCCTTCTCCGCCTGGTTTTCCTTGATGGTACGGATGGTGTTCTCCACCTGCCGGTTGGCGTTCCGGACAATCTCCTCGGCCTCCTTGCGGGCCTCGTCCAGGATGTTCTTGCGCAGCTGCTTGATATCCTGGAGCTCCTTCTGATACTTGTCGGTGACGGCCTCGAGGGTCTTGTCGGTCGCCCGGATCTTCGTGAGTTTCTCGTCCAGGGCACGGCGGTTCCGGGCGATCTTGCGGAGGTTCCGCTCGATGCCCACATACTCCTCGCCGGCGCGGTCCTCGGCATCCTTCACGATGGTTTCCGGCAGGCCCATCTTCCGGGCCAGCTCAAAGGCGAAGGAATTGCCCGGCAGGCCCATCTCCAGCTGGAAGAGCGGGGCGATGTTCTTGGCATCGAACTGCATTGCGCCGTTCACCACACCATTTTCTCCGGCGGCGAACAGCTTCAGGTTCGTATAATGCGTCGTGATGACCCCATAGACGCCCCGGCGGTCCAGTTCCGCGAGGATGGCCTCCGCAATGGCCCCGCCGGCCGCCGGTTCCGTTCCGGAGCCGAACTCGTCCACCAGGACGAGGGTCCGGGAATCGGCCTCCTCCAGGACGGAACGCATATCCGACAGGAAGGAGCTGTAGGTGGAAAGGTCATTGTCGATGGACTGGTCGTCGCCGATGGAGACCATGATCCGGTCGAAGACCGGCAGTTCCGAAGTCTCGGACGTCGGGATGAGCATTCCCCACTGGAACATGTACTGCAGCAGGCCCACGGTCTTGAGGCACACCGACTTACCGCCCGCATTGGGGCCGGAAATGAGCAGAATGTGCTTTGCGGGGGTGAGGGTGGCGGTCAGCGGAACGATGGGCCGGCCCTCCTTCTTGAGCGCCCGCTCCAGGAGCGGGTGGCGCGCCTTCCGCAACTGCAGTTCCCCGCTTTCCGAGAGGACGGGCATCCCGGCGATGAAATCCAGGGCCACGCCCGCCTTGGCCATCAGGAAGTCGATCTCCCCGAGGAAGGCCGCGGCACCCATCAGGTCCGGGACATACGGGCGCAGGAACTCCGCAAACTCGTGCAGGATGCGCGCGATCTCGCGGGTCTCCGCGAAATGCAGTTCGGATATTTCATTCGAAAGGGCCACGATCTCGGCCGGTTCGATAAAGGTCGTCTTGCCGGTGGCGGACTCGTCATAGACGAAGCCCGGGAACTGGCGTTTCTTGGCCGAGGCCACCGGGATGAGCATCTTTCCGTCCCGGATGGCGACGCTGGCGTCGGCATCCACAAGGCCTTCCTGCTGCGCCTTCCGGAGGATGGCGTTCATCCGCCGGGACACATTGATCTCCTTCTCGCGGATGGCGGTCCGGATCTCATAGAGCTTGTCCGAGGCGGTGTCCTTGATCTCCCCGTACCGGTCCAGGATCCCGTCGATGCGGTGCTGCACCTCGGGAAAGGCCGGGATGGCCGCGGCGATATGCTTGAGCCCCGGATAGATGCCGTCCTTGATCCCGCGGAAGAATCCGGTGACCTTCCGGAGCGTGTCGAGCATCGTACGGAGCCGCCCCAGGGAGAGCTGGTCGATGGAGGCATTCTTGCCGATGGGTTCCAGGAAATGCAGGCAGTCGATGTAGCCGCTCGTCGGGAAATTCTCCTCGAACATGAGGATCAGGCGCATCTCGTCGGTGAGCTGGAGGCGGCGGCGGATCTCCGCCGGATCCGTGGAGAAAGACTCCTCCGCCACGCGGTCGGTCGCATATTCCGTGGAACAGCGGTCCGCGATGAGCGCCCGTACCCGGTCGAACCCGAGCTTGCCCTCCAGTCTCTCCATCGACATGTCCATACGCTATTCCTCCTTGCCCGGCTCGTCTTTCGCCGGGTCCATCGCACCCTGGAGCAGCTGCCGGAGTTCCTGCATCGACTCCACCTCCCGGGCCTCGCCGTTACGGACGAAGCGCACCCCGCCGGTCTCTTCGGAGACCACGATGACATCCGCGTCCGTGTCCTCGGTCAGGCCGATGGCCGCGCGGTGACGCATCCCGAAATGGGCGGGAATATCCGTCCGGTTGGTCATGGGCAGCTGGCAGCGGGCCGCCGCGATGTGGTTGCCCACGATGACCATGGCCCCGTCGTGCAGGGGAGAATTCTTGAAAAAGATGTTCATGATGAGCCGGCGGTTGATCTCCGCCTCGAAGCGGTCGCCGCTGTCGATGAACTCGTCCATCGAGCTCTTGTGCTGGATGACGATGAGGGCGCCGGTCTTCTCCGCCGACATGGCCCGCACCGCCTCCGCCAGTTCCTCCACGCTCCGGCTTCCCAGCCGCTCCTCCTTGATGCCGAGGAGCCGGTTGAACAGGTCGCCGGTGCGGCGGGAAATGCCCGTCTGCATGGCAAAGCGGTTCAGCAGGTGCCGGATTTCCGGCTGGAAAATGATGATGATCGCCAGGACACCCACGTCCAGGAGGGCATTCAGCAGGACGGTCATCATCCGCATGTTCAGGACCGACGCCACCACCTGCGCCACCAGCAGCAGCGCAAGGACCAGCACGATGTTGATCACCGTGGAATCTCCCCGGATGCTGCGCAGCAGGAAGAAGACCAGCAGGGCCACCATCGCGATGTCCAGGATGTCCGCCACCCCGAACTGCAGGAAACCGAATATGCCCAGCACTTTCGCCATTCAAAGGCAAAGTTAGCAAAAGATTTCGTACCTTTGACCACTTTAAGGAAACGAGATGGCATTTCGGGTTTTGAAATTCGGCGGATCGTCGGTGGCGGATGCCACGGCGATGTCGCGTGTGCTGGACATCGTGGGCGGAGAAACGCCCCGGGGACACGTCGTGCTGGTCAGTTCCGCGATCAGCGGATGTACGGACGGGCTGCTCGCCTGTGCGGCGGGAGACGATTCCGGGCTCCCGGCCCTGCGGAACCGGCATGTCGCCATCGTCCGGCGCCTTTTCACCGGAAGCGAACGGGCCGACGCCATCGCTGAGCTGGACCGCCTCTTCGATGAGATGGCCGCCGCTCCGTCCGACGAGAAAGTCACTTTCGGCGAACTCCTTTCCACCCGGATCCTCGCCCGGAAACTCGCCTGCGACGGCTATGAGACGCAGTGGGTCGATTCCCGGAAACTCGTCGTCAAGGACGACCTGCCGGAGACCTACCGGCGCATCCGGGATGCCGTGCAGGCGACAAGCGCCGCCGTCATCGTGGCGCCGGGCTTCATCTGCAGCGATGCCACCGGGAAAGTATGCACCCTGGGCCGGGGCGGTTCCGACTACAGCGCCGCCCTGTATGCGGCGGCCCTGCAGGCCGAATCCCTCCAGATCTGGACCGATGTCCCCGGCATCATGACGGCGAACCCGAAAGAAGTTCCCGCCGCCCGGACCGTCCCCGAAATGTCTTACCGCGCCGCCCTGGAAATGGCGGAGCACGGGGCCAAGGTCCTCTACGCCCCCACCGTCGCTCCCGCGATGGAGGCGGGCATCGACATTGAAATCCGAAACACCTTCGCGCCCGCAGGCCGATATACCCGCATCGCGGCGGTAGCGGATGCCACACCCTGGGTAGGCGTCACTTCGTCGGGCGAAGAAATCTGCCTTGTAGGCTCCCAGGAGGCCGATCCGGGCGCTGCGACCGGCCAGGTACGCGAGGCGCTCCGCACGGCCGGCGTCGCCGCCCTGGACATTCGTCCCGAAGGGCGGAACCTCCTGGTCCGCGTCCGCAAGGCCGTGGCGCAGCCCACGCTCCGGGCCCTGCACCGGTCCTTCTTCGAGACGCATCCGGTCCGGGAAGTATGCCTGTTCATCGCCGGGGCCGGGGCGGTGGGCCGGGCCCTCGTCGCCATGGTCGGGAACACGGCCGCAACCGTGTCCGAACGCACCGGGAAGGCGCTCCGCGTGGCGGGTCTGGCCGACAGCCGGCACTACCGCATCGACCTGGGCGGGGGCGTCACCTCCCTGGACGGAGGCGTCGCCGGCGACTTCGTGGACGCGGTCATCGACCTGGCGCCCCGGGGGGCCGTCTTCGTGGACTGCACCGACAGCGAGACCCTGTACCGGCGCTACCCGGACCTGTTCCGGGCGGGCTTGAACGTCGTTTCGTCCAACCGGCGCTCCCTCGCCGTCCCCTATGTGGAATATGCCGCCCTGCAGGCCGCTGCCCGCGAAAACGGCTGCTTCTTCCGCTATGAGACCACCGTGGGCGCGGCGCTTCCGATGCTGGAGTCCCTGGCCATCGGCGCCAACAGTTCCGATGAAGTGGAACGCATCGAGGCCGTCGTCTCCTGCACCCTGAACCAGATCCTCAGCGCTTATGGGGAAGGGCCCACTTTCGCCTCGCTGGTGCGGGCCGCGCAGGAAGCCGGACTCACCGAGCCGGACCCGCGCCTGGACCTCGGCGGACGGGATGCCCTGCGCAAGCTCCTGATCCTCGCCCGCGAGGCCGGCGTCCAACTGGAGGAGCAGGACGTGGACATCCGGCCGATCATCCCGGCCGCCCTCTTCGGCGTGCCCCTGGAGGACTTCTACCGGGGACTCGAGGAGATGGAGCCCGTCTTTGCCGAGGCGCACCGCCAGGCGCTCCGCGCCGGCTGTCACCGCCGCTTCGTCGCCTGCCTGGAAAAGACGCCCGCCGGCTACCGCGCCGGCATCCGCGTCCAGCAAGTGCCCGAGGACCATCCGGCCTACTACCTGAAAGGTACGGAGAACGCCATCCTCATCCGCAGCGCCTTCCACCCTACGCCCATCGTCATCCAGGGCCCCGGCGAAGGCGCCCGCCAGGCCGCCGCCTCGCTCCTGAACGACATCCTGCGCTGACCTTCGCCTCGCTGCATTTCTCGTTCCCTGCTTTTCTCGTCCTCGGCATTTCGCGTTCCTCTGCATCTCACGTCCTCGCATTGCAAAGTGCTGCTTTTCAATGCTTTCCGTCGCGGTCTATGTCCCTCCGGGGACACAGACCCGAAGCCATTGCGCTGTTAATCAGCCGCTTGCGGTGCGGTCTATGTCCTTTTTGGGACATAGACGCAGAGTCAAAAAGATGATTCTCAGCGCTTTGCACAAAGGTCTATGTCCCTCCGGGGACACAGACCCGAAGTCATTGCGCTGTTAATCAGCTGCTTGCGGTGCGGTCTGTGTCCTTTTGAGGACATAGACGCAGAGTCAAAACGATGATTCTCAGCACTTTGCACAAAGGTCTATGTCCCTCCGGGGACACAGACCCGAAGTCATTGCGCTGTTAATCAGCGGCTTGCGGTGTGGTCTGTGTCCCCAAAAGGACACAGACCGGCGAGGAAACCGCTGTCCGTCAAACGTTTCGCATTTTCAGCAGGGGAAGGAAATGGAAATGCGGACTATTTTCGTATCTTTGCAGCTGGTTAATTGTAAAACGAATCGTATGAAAGTCGCAGTCGTGGGAGCCACCGGCCTGGTGGGCTCCAAAATGCTGAAGGTGCTCGAAGAGCGTCATTTCCCCGTGACGGAGCTCCTTCCCGTCGCTTCCTCCCGGTCCGTCGGGAAAAAAGTCATGTTCCAGGGCCGTGAGTGGACGGTCATGAGCGCGGAAGAGGCCATCGCGAAAAAGCCCGCCGTCGCCATCTTCAGCGCGGGCGGAGCCGCCTCCGGCGAGCTGGCGCCCCTTTTCGCCGCCGCAGGATGCCGCGTCGTGGACAATTCGTCCTACTGGCGCATGGACCCGACCAAGAAACTCGTCGTCCCCGAAATCAACGGCGACGTCCTGGGCCCGGACGACTATATCATCGCCAATCCGAACTGTTCCACCATCCAGATGGTCATGGCCCTCGCCCCGCTCCACAAGGCCTACGGGATCAAGCGCATCGTCGTGTCCACCTACCAGAGCGTGTCTGGCAGCGGCCAGAAAGGCGTGAACCAGCTCAAGACTGAGCGTGCCGGCGGCGAAGGGGACTTCTATCCCCATCCCATCGACCTGAATACCCTCCCCCATATCGACAGTTTCCTGGAGAACGGCTACACCAAGGAAGAGATGAAGATGGTCAACGAGACCCGGAAGATCTTCCGGGACGATACCATCGCCGTCACCGCCACCACCGTCCGCGTCCCGGTCTGGGGCGGGCACAGCGAGAGTGTCAATGTTGAATTCCTGCGTCCCTTCGAAGTTTCCGAGGCGCGCGCCCTGATGGCGTCCATGCCGGGCGTCATCGTCCAGGACGACCCCGAGAACAAGGTCTATCCCATGCCCCGCTTTGCCGAGGGTCGGGACGAGGTCTTCGTGGGCCGCATCCGCCGCGACTTCTCCGTCGAGAACGGCCTCAACTTCTGGTGCGTCGCCGACAACCTGCGCAAGGGTGCCGCGACGAACGCCGTCCAGATCGCCCAGCTCCTGCTGGAGAAGGGACTGATCAAGGACTAGGGGAGATCTTTACCATGGACTTCGGTTTCTTCCACGATTTCTTGAGTATCGATTCCACTTCGGGCAAGGAGCGGAAGGTGGCCGAGTGGCTCTCCGAAACGCTTCCCGGGATGTTTCCGGCAGCGAACCGGCCTGTCCTGCGGGTCGATGAGGTCGGTGACGGCACCCTGAACCTTCTCCTTACCTGGGGCGAGCCCCGGATCGTGTTCTGCTCGCACCTGGACACTGTTCCTCCGTACATTGAGCCAACATTCCCGGAGAGCGTCATCAAAGGAAGGGGTTCCTGCGACGCGAAGGGGCAGGTGTTTGCGATGGTGACGGCCTGTCAGAGGCTGGCGGAGGAAGGAAAGACGGACTTCGGGCTGCTGCTGCTCGCGGGAGAAGAAACAGGTTCTTGGGGAGCCAAAGCGTTCGCAAAGACGGACTTCCGGGCCTCGTACCTGGTCGTGGGCGAGCCGACGGACAACTGCATGGTGAGCGCATCCAAGGGGACCAAGTCGTTCGACCTCAAGTTCACCGGCGAGGCCTTCCATTCGGGCTATCCGCAGTATGGCGTGAGTGCCGTGGACCTGTTTGTCGATTTCGTGAACAAGCTGAAAGCGAAGGACTTCGGCATGGACCCGATCCTGGGGGCGACCACCTGGAACATCGGCCTCGTGCATAGCGACAATCCGCAGAACATCCTCTCGCCGGAGCTGACCTGCCGGATCTACTTCCGCACGACCTTCGTTTCTGATGAGGCGGTGTGCAATTGGATGGCGAACCTGGGGCCTGCTTCCGGTCGTCTCACCGTCACGCCCCGCGGCGGCGACACGCCGGCGACGTACTGGACCGTCGAAGGCCTGCCGTCCAAGCCCGTGGCGTTCGGCAGCGATGCGCCGCACCTCAAGAACTTCACGCACAAGGCCATCTGCGGACCGGGAAGCATCACCGTCGCGCACCGCGACGACGAACACATGCTCATCGCCGAGCTGGAGAAGGCCGTAGAGCAGTACCTCGTGCTTTATAGCACGGCGCTGGGAACGGAATAGGCTCCAAACGTGCCCTCACACATGTTGCAGCACGGCGCAGGGCACAAAAAAGGCCAAAAACGTTCCCGAGTAACAACAAAAGTTAATCAATCGACAAGACGATATGAAAGTCATCATCAGCGGATACGGCCGGATGGGCCATATGGTGGAAAAGGAACTGGCCAAGCGGGGGATCGAACTCGCAGAGGCCAGCGAGGACATTTGCAGCGTGGACCCGGAGGTCGCGAAGGAGTGCGTGGTCATCGACTTTACCTGGCCGGACGCCTTCAAGGCCAATTACGGATTCATCGCCAGGCATTTCAAGGCGGCCGTCGTGGGGACGACCGGCTGGAACGACATCGAGGCCGATGTGTTCCGCGCCTTCGAGGAGGCCGGGACGCCGCTGATCTATGCGTCCAATTTCTCCCTCGGGGTGAACGCCCTGTTCGCCGCCGTGGAGCGCGTGAGCGCCATGCTGAAGGGGAACGGCTACACCCCCGCCGTGGAGGAAACGCACCACATCCATAAGCTGGACGCCCCCTCGGGCACGGCCAAGAGCCTGGGGAAACTGGTGGAGGCGAACCTCGGCACCGAGCCGGAAATCACGGCCCATCGTATCGGCGAAGTTCCTGGTATCCATACGGTTACCTTTACGTCCGATGTCGATAAGCTCACCCTCACGCACGAAGCGTTCGGCCGCGAAGGTCTGGCCGCCGGCGCCGTCGCCGCCGCACTCATGACCGAAGGGCTGAAGGGTGTGCACGAGTTCCGCGACCTGCTATGATGAAGGTCCTCTTCGTGTGCCACGGGAATATCTGCAGGTCCCCGATGGCAGAGTTCATTTTCAAGGCATTGGCCCAGGCGAAAGGCACGGCGGTGTATGCCGAGTCGGCGGCCGTATCGACCGAGGAAATCGGCAATCCCATCTATCCCCCGGCCCAGCGGAGCCTGCGTCAGCACGGGATTCCCTTCGATCCGGGCAAACGCGCCCGGCAGGTTACGCGGCGGGACTACGACCGCTTTGACCGCATCATCTGCATGGACGCATCCAACCTCCGGCTCATCCGGCGCATCATTCCGGACGATCCGGAAGGCAAGATCCACCTCATGATGTCCTACACCGGCATCGGCCGGGATGTGGCCGACCCTTGGTACACCGGCGACTTCGAAACCACGTTCCAGGACCTCCTGGAGGCGTGCGAGGCGATGCTAGTGCTTCTTTGATTCCAGATAACAGGAGATTCCCGCCCGGACGTTGGAGATGATGGCGTCCGAGGAAAAGGTCGCGCCCGAGACGGCATCGACCTCCAGTTTGACGGCCTCGTCGGCCGGCACCCCGTTCCACGCCTTGGAAAGACCCTCCATCGCCAGTCGCCAGTACGCGGGCGTTTCCTCATTGGGCAGCGCCTCGATGCGGCTCACCAGCCCCAGCGCATCCACATGGATGACCAACGGCGTGGGGCCCATATACCCCTCTGCAGTCTTAAGTGTGCTGGTATCAATCGTAACGCTGCCGTCGGCATGCTTTTTCACCGGGGATGTCGTTGCCGCGGTCGCCGCGATGAGCGTCAGGACGAAAAGGAGTCGTTTTACCATAGTCTTTCGTTTATCGACCGCAAAGTTACGATTATTCTTCCGAGGGTGCAATCCCGATTTGTGGGGATGCGTCCCGCTCCCGGTCGGTGTTTTGTTTGCCATTCGGCAAATTATTCGTAACTTGCGGAGTTAATTGACAATCAGAGATATGAAACCATTGATACTCAAGGGATGCGGGACGGCGCTGTTCACGCCGTTCCGGGATGGAAAGGTGGATGAGGCGGCGATGGCCGCGACCGTCAGAAGGCAGGTGGAGGCCGGGATCCATTTCCTGGTGCCGCTCGGGACGACGGGGGAGACGCCGTGCCTGTCCGTCGCTGAAAGGCAGCGGGTGCTGGAGATCACCCGGGAGAATGCGCCGGGGAAGACGCTCCTCGTGGGCGGTGGAACCAATTCGCTCACAGCGACGTTGGAGAGCATGGCGCAGCTTCCCGATGCCGATGCCTACCTCATCGTCGTCCCCTACTATAACAAGCCCAACCAGACGGGCCTGTACGAATACTACAAGGCCGTGGCCGGGTCCACCGACAAGCCTATCGTCATTTACAACGTCCCCGGCCGTACGGGCGACAACATCACCGCGGAAACGACGCTCCGCCTCGCGGAAGAGATTCCGAACATCGTCGCCATCAAGGAAGCCTCCGGGAACTATAAGCAGATCAGCGAGATCATCCGCTGCAAACCCGAAGGGTTCAGCGTGCTGTCCGGCAACGACGACGAGACGCTGTCACTGATGGCTACGGGGGCCGACGGTGTCGTCTCCGTCGCCTCCAATGTGGCGCCGAAGGAAATGGTGGCGCTGGTGGAAGCCCTGCAGCAGGACGATATGGTCAAGGCCCGCGCCTACCACCACCTCCTGTCACCCCTCTTCAAGGCCCTATTCATTGAGCCGAATCCCATCCCCGGCAAGGCCGCCATGGCCCGCCTGGGCCTCATGCAGAACGAACTCCGCCTGCCGCTCGTCCCGGCTTCGGCCCGAACGGAAGAACTGATCAACAAGACTCTTGACGAATTATGGAAATAACCCTCGAACGATTCAACGAAGTCATCGCCGGACTGGAAAAAGGCGAGATCCGCGTAGCGGAAAAGATTGACGGCCAGTGGGTTGTCAATAAATGGGTGAAGGAAGTGATCCTCGCCGGGTTTAAGCTCGGCGCCATTACCGACATGTCCGAAGGACAGTTCTCCTTCTACGACAAGACCACTTTCCCGGTGCGAAAGTTCACCGCCGAAGACGGCGTCCGGATCGTTCCGGGCGGGTCCAGCATCCGCCGCGGCGCCTACCTCGCCCCCGGCTCCATCGTCATGCCCCCGGCTTATGTCAATGTGGGCGCGTACGTGGGCGAAGGCACGATGGTCGATTCCCACGTGACCATCGGCTCCTGCGCGCAGGTGGGGAAGCACATCCACATCAGCGCATCGACCCAGATCGGCGGCGTCCTGGAGCCCGCCGGGGCCATGCCCACGATCATCGAGGACGGCGCCTTCATCGGCGGCAACTGCGGCATCTATGAAGGCACCATCGTGGAAGAGGGCGCGGTCGTCGCCTCCGGCGTCATCATCACCTCCTCCACCGCTATCTTCGACGCCACCACCGGCGAATTCATTCGCCGCAACGCCGACGGCCGCGTGGTCGTCCCCCGCGGCGCCGTGGTCGTCTCCGGTTCCAAGCCCATCATCCGCGACGGCAAGCCCCTCGAATCCGGCGTGCACCTCTACTGCCCCGTCATCGTCAAATACCGCGACGAAAAGACCTCCGGCAGCGTGCAGCTCGAGGACCTGCTTCGGTAATGTCATTCTGAGCAAAGCGAAGAATCTGAAAATCCTTTTAACTTTTCTCAGCCCGCTGCGTCTTATGAGTGCAGTCGGCTGAGTTTTGTTTATGAAAAGAATACTGATCACACTTTGCATGGCCCTTTGCCTCGTGGGCGAGGCCTGGGCCGGAAACCCGGGCGGAAAACTCCGCTCGCTGGTATCGTCCTTCAAGGGGACGGAAGGGTTCGACGTCGTGGACCTGGGCGGTCCGGCGCTGCTCCTCCTGAAGGCCGCGGCCCGCGCCGAGGCCGATGATCCCGAAGACCGCGCCGCCATGGACCTGTTCCGCAATCTCCGACGGCTGACTGTCATCGACTTTTCCGAGGCCGCGCCGGAGAAAAAAGAGAAGTTCCTGCGCAAGCTGGACCGGATCCTCGACGGCGAGGAGATCCTGATGGAAGCCAAGGACGGCGGCGAGAAAGTCGCCATCTACGGCCTCTCCTCCAAGGACGGCAGTCAGATCAAAGACATCATCATCCGGGCCGATGACGCCCTCATCAGCGTCCGCGGATCCATCCGCACCGACCAGGTCGAAGCCCTCATGAAACAGGCCTCGAAATGACCGACGCCCGGTTCCATACCGTCTGGATCCCGCTGCAGGAGCGTTTCTACCGCGTCGCCTTCTATCTGCTGGAGGACCGGGCCGATGCCCTGGACGCCGTACAGGACCTGTACGTCAAGCTCTGGAAGATGCGCGATTCGCTGGACCTGGTGGAAAATCCGGGGGCCTATGGGGCGCTTCTCGTGCGAAACCTCTGCATCGACCGGATCCGGCGGGCACGGCCTTCCGAACCGCTCGAGGACGACCTCCCCGGAAAACCGCCGCCCGATGAAACGCTGATGCTCCGGGAAACCCTCGGGACCCTGTTCCAAGCCATGGAAAAGCTTCCCGAAAGCCAACGGAAAATCCTGAAAATGCACCTGTTACAGGGCATGACCTACGACGAGATCGCGGCCGCGACCGGCCTTACCCCCCTTAACATCCGTGTCCAGGTGAGCCAGGCCCGCAAAAAGTTGAAACGATATGAGAAAGCTTGATGAAATATCCCGGCTGAGTGCCTCCGACCTGGAGCGCATTTCGCTGGACGAGAAGATCCCCGTTCCGGAGGAACTCGCCTCTCGAATCGACAGCGTCACACGTTCCCAGAGCCGGCACATCCTGTGGTCCATCCCTGTCGCTGCGGCCCTGGCCGCCCTCGTCGCCGTAGGCATCGGCCTGACCCGGGATTCGGAACCGGCCGACACGTTCGACGATCCGTACCTGGCTTACGCGCAAGTGGAAGCCGTGTTTGCCAAAATCTCCGACACCGTCGCCTATGGGGCCGGGAAAATCGAAGATACCGAAACCCGCATTGACAAAATAAGCTATTGGAAATGAAAAAGTTCTATATCCTTGTCCTGATGCTCCTCGTGAGCCTCTCCGCCCTCGCCCAGAACGGGCGCTCCCTGTACAACAAGTATTCCGACCTCCCGGATGTCGAGGCCGTGTACATCTCCCCGGCCATGTTCCGCCTCATCGGCAAGATTCCCGACGTGGAAATGCAGGACGGCTCCGTGAACTTCGGTCCCATCATCAAGAGCCTCAGCGGCCTCTATATCCTGAACATCCCGAAATCCGAAGCAGCCGCCCAGCTGGCCGACGAAGTGAACCATTTCGTCACGAAAGGTCACTACGAGCTCCTGATGGAGGCCAAGGACAACGGCGAAGTGATGCGGATGTACACAGTCGGTGACGATAAAATCGTGAACAGCCTCGTCATGCTCTCCCGCGACGCCTCCGAAACCAGTTTCATCTGCCTGGACGGCACCATGCCCCGCGAACAGCTGGAGGCCCTCATCGCCGAGGCCGCGAAGGAGTGAGTCGCTTTAGGGAATGCCGCTATTCTATGCGTGTGTAGGGACGCGCGTCGAATGGAAACGCTTTACGCACAGTGCCTTACGCAAAAGTACCCGGGAATTTTCTCCCGGGTACTTTTTGATATTCGTTTGATTCACAGGCGGTTCCATTCGACGGCCCTTAGGGCTGTGTCACGGACACAAGCCGGGCGGGTCCGGTGAGATACACGTCGGTGAACATCTGGTCCGGACCGGCCGTAAAGTCCACCGAGAGCCAGTCCTGCCGGGCACGGAGGCGGACGGATTCCTTCGCTTCGTTCGGAATGACAGCGGCGGCGTAAGCCGCTATGGCCGAGGCCGTAAGGCCCGTGCCACAGGCGAGGGTTTCGCCCTCGACGCCTTTCTCGAAGGTGCGGACATGGAGGCCGTCCGGGGCCACATGGACAAAGTTCACGTTCGTACCGATAGGCGCAAAGGCAGGGTCCCACCGAAGGGCCTTGCCTTCTTTGTCAATGTCCACCTTTTCCACATCGTCCACAAACTTCACGAAATGCCGGGTGCCCGTGTTCAGGAACAGCCCACCCAGCATGGGCGTAACGCCATGGACATCAATCATTTTGATCCGAACTTCCCAAAGGCCGTCCTCCGGGTGCTGCAGGATTTCGCCCGTGTGGAGGCCGTCGGGGGCGCGGAACAGGTAAGATCCTTCGGCAAGCTTAGGATGACAGGTGGGGCTATCAGCATGACAGGAGAGCTTGACGCCCAGGTAATCGGCAAAGGCCACGATGCAGCGGCCACCGTTGCCGCACATCATCCCGCCGGAGCCGTCGGGATTATAGAATTCCATGGTGAAATCGACCTCGGCATCTCCTGCACCCAGGATCATCAGCCCGTCGGTCTTGAATTCCCGGCACAGCGCCTCGATACGCGGCACCTCCCGGTATTCCGTCACATCCCCCTCGCGGCCGTCGATGACCACGAAATCGTTCCCGGCACCGGAAAACTTATAGAGAACCGTTTTTTTCATTTCTCTGACAGTCAATTACTTACGAATCACACCCGCAATGATCTCCCCCAGCAGCTTCAAGCCCGGCTCCATCTTTTCCTCCGCGATGAAGGAGAAATTGAGCCGCATGGTGTTGCGGTGGCTGCCGTCCAGGAAGAAGAAGGAGCCGGCGACGTAGGCAACACCTTTCGACAAGGCCTCGTCATACATGTCGATGGTATCGACTCCCTCCGGGAGCGTCAGGAACAGGAACAGGCCGCCTTCGGGGTAGGTCCATGTCACCCCTTCCGGCATGTACTTTTCCAAAAGACTCACCATCAAGTCCCTGCGGCGACGGTACTCGGCCTTCGTCTTCACGAGGTTCGCATCCAGCGCCCCGCTCGTCAGAAACTCCGTGGCCAAATACTGGTCGAACACCGGCGGGCACAGGTCCAGCGCCTGCTTACAGATGTAGATCTGCTCCAGGAGCTCCTCCGGGCCGATGATCCAGCCCAGCCGAAATCCTGGCGCAAAGATCTTCGAGAAGCTCCCCAGGTGCAGCGTCCGCTCCGGTGCCAGCGAATAGATGGTGGGCACCTCCTCCCCGCTGTACCGCAGTTCCCGGTACGGACTGTCCTCCACGATCACCACATCCAGTTCCCGCGCCAAGGCCACGATCTCCTTCCGCTCCTCCAGCGTCATCGTTTCCCCCGAAGGGTTGTTGAAGTCGGGGATGACGTAGATGAACTTGACTGCGGGATTCCGGTCTTGAACGGAATTCAGGCCGTCATCAGACGGCCCGGCGGAGACCGGGTCCGAGGGCTTGTCCCAAGGACTTATAGGTCGGGAGCCGCGGGGGTCATTCGGGGGCAGAGCCCCCGCCAAAGGCCTCACATCGGCCCGATAAGCCTTAAACGACTGAAGTGCCCCGAGATACGTAGGCTCGGTGGTCAGGATGATGTCGCCCGGGTTGCAGAGGATGCGGGTACACACGTCGATACCCTGCTGGGAGGATGTCGTGATCTGGACACGGGAGACCGGCACGTCGTAGCGGGCGGCGATGGCTTCCCGAAGCTCCGGAACACCCTGGGTAGCACCATATTGCAAGGCCTTGGTGCCGTACTTATCGAGTACCAGCCCCGGAAGCCGGCGCAGGTCCTCCACGGGGAAAGTCACGGCCGCCGGATACCCACCTGCGAACGAACAGATGGCGCTGAGGTCCACCTTCCGGAAGATCTCCCGGACCGGACTCCGCATAAAGGACGGCACGTCCTCCGAGAATAGATGATGATAGTCCATAGATTCTTCGCTTCGCTCAGAATGATAGGGAAATGGGAACTATTCCCGCGTAATATGCGCCCCGAGGGCGTTCAGGCGGCCTTCGATGTCTTCGTAGCCGCGGTCGATCTGCTCGATGTTGTCGATGGTGGAGGTGCCCTTGGCGCTCATGGCGGCGAGGAGCATCGCAATGCCGGCGCGGATGTCCGGGGAGACCAGGCGGGCGGCCTTGAGCTGCAGCCGGTGGTCATGGCCGATCACGACGGCCCGGTGCGGATCGCAGAGAATGATCTGGGCGCCCATGTCGATGAGCTTATCGACAAAGAACAACCTGGATTCGAACATCTTCTGGTGGATGAGTACGCTGCCTTTGCACTGGGTGGCGACCACCAGCATCACTGACAGCAGGTCCGGGGTGAGGCCCGGCCAGGGGGCGTCGGCGAGGGTCATGATGGACCCGTCCAGGAAGGATTCGATCTCGTAGCTCTCCTGCGCCGGCACATAGATGTCGTCGCCCCGCTGCTCCAGGTTCACGCCCAGGCGGCGGAAGGCATCGGGAATGATGCCCAGGTCGTACCAGGACACGTCCTTGATCGTGATTTCGCTCTGGTTGATGGCGGCCATGCCGATGAAAGAGCCCACCTCGATCATGTCCGGAAGGATCCGGTGGTTCGTGCCGTAGAGCTTCTCCACGCCGTGGATCCGGAGGAGGTTGGAGCCCACGCCGTCGATGAATGCGCCCATCCGGTTGAGCATCTTGCACAGCTGCTGCAGATAGGGCTCGCAGGCGGCGTTGTAGATGGTGGTCGTTCCCTTCGCAAGGACCGCGGCCATGACGATATTGGCCGTGCCGGTCACGGAGGCCTCGTCCAGCAGCATGTATCGGCCTGTCAGGCGGCCGTCGCTGGTCAGGTGGAAAGCCCGCCGATTGGCGTCATAGTCCATGGCGGCGCCCAGCTTGACCATGCCGTCCAGGTGCGTGTCCACCCGCCGGCGGCCGATCTTGTCCCCGCCCGGCTTCGCGAACCAGGCGTGGCCGAATCGGCTCAGCAGCGGTCCCACGACCATCACCGACCCGCGGAGGGCGGCGCACTTGCGGACGAATTCCTCCGTCTCGATGTAGGCGGTGTCCACGGCATCGGCCTGGAACCGGTAGGTTCCTTTCTCCAGCCGCTGGACCTTCACGCCCATCCCTTTGAGGAGGTCGATGAGGTTCTTCACGTCCAGGATTTCCGGCACGTTGGAGATCACGACCGGATCGGCCGTCAGGAGCACGGCGCTGATGACTTCCAGCGCCTCGTTCTTCGCCCCCTGCGGGGTAATCTCACCGGACAGCCTGTGTCCGCCTTCGATGATGAATCTTCCCATAAGCTTTAAACGTGTTCCACCTCGGGGTGGAGGGTGATACCGTATTTGTCTTGGATGGTGTCGATGACACGCTGTTCCAGGGTGATGATGTCCTGCGGGGTGGCGTCTCCGGTGGCGTTCACGATCACGAGCGGCTGGTTGGGATACACCTGCGCCCCGCCGAGCCGCATTCCCTTGAAGCCGCACTGGTCGATCATCCAGGCGGCGGGGACTTTCACTTTTTCGCCGGCCTCATAATGAGGCACTTCGTACTCCGGTCCGTTCTCCGCCTTCGCAAGGGCGACGATGCGCGCAAAATGATCCTTTTCGATCACCGGATTGCAGAAGAAGCTCCCCGCGCTCCCGATCTTTGCCGGATCCGGCAACTTCTTTTCCCGGATGCCGATGATGGTTTCGCGGATGATTTGCGGGGTCAGGGGGAAGGGTATTCCTTCGCCGATCGCCTCCGCTTCGCTCCGGCCCCTCCCACCGGCAAAGCCGGCGGGCCCCTCCCTCTTATCTGGCCGAGGGTGGCCAGAGATCGGCGAAGGAACACCCTTCCCCCTATCAATCAACGCCTTGCGCACGCCGCTATAGTCCAGGACAGGCGTGGGGACAAGGGAAAGGCGGAAGGTGACGGCGGTGATGATGTAGCGGCCTTTCCAGGTGGTCTTGAAGTTCGAGGTGCGGTAGCCGTAGCCGCAGTCGGCACCGGGAATGTCCACGAAACGGCGCTCCCGAAGGTCGAAGGCATGGACCGTGTCGATGATGTCCTTCGCCTCCACGCCGTAGGCGCCGATGTTCTGCACGGCGCTCGCGCCCACCTCGCCGGGAATCAGCGACAGGTTCTCCGGACCCCAGAGACTCTCCGCAGCGGCCCAGGCACAGAAGTCGTCGAAGACAACGCCGGAGCCGAGCGTAACCAGAACAGATTCTTCGCTTCGCTCAGCATGACAGGAGGCATTACCCAGATGCATTACGGTGCCCTGATAGTCTCCGGTGAAGAGCAGGTTCGAGCCGCCTCCCATCACGAAAACGGGTTGCGGGAGGGCATCGAAGTCAAGCGCAAGCAGGTCCTCCGGCTCCGTGATCTCCATATACAAACGGCAGGACACCTTCATGCCGAAGGTGTTCCGCCGCGAAAGATCGTATGCCGGGTAGCGGGTGACCATTTACTCCGCCTTCACGTTCAGGGCGATCTGGAGCTCGTCCAGCTGGGTCTGGTCGATTTCGGAAGGAGAGTCGATCATGACGTCGCGGCCCTGGTTGTTCTTCGGGAAGGCGATGTAGTCACGGATGGAGTCGGAACCGCCCATGAGGGCGCAAACGCGGTCGAAGCCGAAGGCGAGGCCGCCGTGCGGCGGGGCGCCGAACTGGAAGGCGTTGATGATGAAGCCGAACTTGAGTTCCGCCTCCTCCTCGCCGATGCCCAGCACTTCGAACATGCGCTTCTGCATGTCGGCATTGTGGATCCGGATGGAGCCGCCGCCGAGCTCGTTGCCGTTCAGGACGAAGTCGTAGGCATTGGCACAGACCCGCTCCAGGTCCTCTTTCTTATTGCTGTAGAACCACTTCTCGTGCTCCGGCTTGGGAGCGGTGAAGGGATGGTGCATCGCGTAGAAACGCTGGGTCTCGTCGTCCCACTCCAGAAGCGGGAAGTCCACGATCCACAGCGGAGCGAAGACTTTCGGGTCGCGGAAGCCTAGGCGGTTCCCCATCTCCAGACGGAGGACGCCGAGCATGGTCTGGACCTTGCGCTTGTTGTCGCCGGACATCACCAGGAGGAGGTCACCGGGCTTCGCCTCGGCGGTCGCGGCGATCTTCGCGAGATCCTCGGCCCCGTAGAACTTGTCGATGGAGGACTTGTAGGTGCCGTCGGCATTGACCCGGATATAGATGAGGCCCTTGGCGCCCACCTGCGGACGCTTGACCCACTCGGTGAGTTCATCGACCTGCTTGCGGGTGTATTCGGCCGCACCCGGGACGGCGATGGCGCCGATGTAGGCGGCCCCGTCCAGCACGCCGAAGCCCTTGCCCTTGGCGACTTCCGTGATCTCATGGATGGTCATGCCGAAACGGACGTCCGGCTTGTCGGAACCGTAGTTGTCCATGGCGTCGTACCAGGTCATCCGCGGCAGCGGGTTGGGAATGTCCACGTCCAGGACATTCTTGAACAGGGTGCGCATCATGCCCTCGAAGGTGTTCAGGACATCCTCCTGCTCCACGAAGGACATTTCGCAGTCGATCTGGGTGAATTCAGGCTGGCGGTCGGCGCGGAGGTCCTCGTCGCGGAAGCAGCGGACGATCTGGAAGTAGCGGTCATA
>DETL01000014.1:53224-53853 GCA_002361625.1 Bacteroidales bacterium UBA3289
GCGTAGAACTGACCCGGATTCATGCGGGAAGGAACCACGAAATCGCGGGCGCCTTCCGGGGTGGACTTAATCAGGTACGGGGTTTCAATCTCCATGAAGCCCTTGGCGTCCAGATAGTTGCGAACCTCGTGGGCCACGCGGTGGCGCAGGGTGAGAGCCCGGCGAAGCGGTCCGCGGCGAAGGTCCAGGTAGCGGTATTTCATCCGGATGTCGTCGCCGCCGTCGGATTCGTCCTCGATGGTGAAGGGCGGGGTGACGGACTTGTTCAGGATGGTGATGCCGGAGAGTTTGATCTCGATGTCGCCCGTGGGCATCTTGGCGTTCTTGGCCTGGCGTTCCACAACTTCGCCGGTGGCCTGGATTACGAATTCACGGCCGAGGGAAGTGGCGGTCTCCACCAGCTCCGCGGGTGCATCGGCCTCCACCACCAGCTGGGTGATGCCATAACGGTCCCTGAGGTCGATGAAGGTCATGCCGCCCAGCTTGCGGGCTTTCTGGACCCATCCGGCGAGCGTCACGCGCTCTCCCTTGTTCGCGATGCGGAGTTCTCCGCAGGTGTGTGTACGGTACATATGCTGTTTCTGTTTTTTGTTTCGTCTCTCCGGAAGGGGAAGGGTAGTCCTTCCGGG
>DETL01000014.1:53934-65117 GCA_002361625.1 Bacteroidales bacterium UBA3289
CCCGGAAGGACTACCCTTCCCCTTCTCATAGTAATCTGCAAAAATAGCAAAAATAAATGAGTATCTTTGCAGGGTTAACCGAATTGATATGGAAGTACGCGCGAAGAAGGCCCTCGGCCAGCATTTCCTCACCGACCAGCGCATCGCGCAGGCCATTGTCGATGCCCTCGTCATTCCGGGCGGAGCGAAGGAATCTGTATTGGAAGTCGGTCCCGGCATGGGCGTCCTCACCCAATACCTGCTCCCCCGCGAGGATATCGACCTGAAACTCGTGGAAATCGACGGGGAGTCGGTGGAGTACCTGCTTACGCACTTTGCGGGAATGCAGGGACGGCTTCTGCAGGCCGATTTCCTGCGCCTGCCGCTGGAGCGGATCTTCCCGGGAAAGTTCGCCGTCATCGGCAATTTCCCGTATAACATCTCTTCGCAAATTTTCTTCAGGATCCTCGATTACCGGGAGCAGATTCCCCAGGTCGTGTGCATGATCCAGAAGGAAGTGGCCGAGCGCATCGCCGAAGGTCCGGGGTCCAAGACCTACGGCATCCTGTCCGTGCTGCTGCAGGCCTGGTATGACATCGAGTACCTCTTCGGCGTGGGTCCGGGATGCTTCGCCCCGCCGCCCAAGGTCGATTCCGCCGTCATCCGCCTCACCCGGAACGGCCGCACCTCGCTCGGCTGCGACGAAAGCCTGTTCAAAGCCATCGTCAAAACCGCCTTCGGACAGCGCCGCAAGACACTCCGCAACTCACTGAAACCCATCATCCTGGAAAAAGCCGAACGGCTCGGCTGGGACACGGCCGAGTTCATGGGCAACGCTTCCGACGAGGCTGCCGACGCCCCCGAACTGGAGCTGATGCTCCTCGAGGACGACGGCCGCATCGACCGGAAAAAAGGGAAGAAGCGTAAGGAAGCATCTCGTCCCGCGCCGGCCATCTGCACGGCGCAGGCCACGTCCCTGTCCGCCGTCCTCGCCGACCCGGTCTTCGAACGCCGTCCCGAAACCCTCTCCGTGGAAGATTTCGTCGCCCTGACGAATTTCCTCGCCTAGAACGATTCCTTCAATCCGCTGATTTCCAGCCGTTTACCTCAAGGTCTCTGTCCCTTCCGGGACACAGACCTTCGGTTAAGCGTTTGAGAGTGATCATTTTAACGTGCGGTCTATGTTCCAAAAAGGACACAGACACTCGATTAAGCATCTGAACGTCAGCATTTTAACGTGTAGTCTATGTTCCCGAAAGGACATAGACCATCGGCTAAGCTCTTAATAATGAACACTTTAACGTGCGGTCTGTGTCCCGAAAAGGACACAGACACCCGGTTAAACGTTTGAGAGTGAGCATATTAAAGTGCGGTCTGTGTCCCAAAAAGGACATAGACCGCACGTTAAAAGGTTGAAATACCGCTATTTAGATTCTCCCGAGGTGAGCGTTGCAATCAGGTCGTCCAGGGTCGCGAAGAGATTGGGGAGGGTTTCCGGCGTGATGGACTGGCAGGAAACGGCGGAGCCCAGGCAGACGGGGACCGTGGCGGCCTGCCGCTCTAACGCATGGCCTTTTTCCGTGAGCGAGATGATGACCTGCCGGGCATCGGTATCGCTTCTCCCCCGCGTCACGAAGCCTTCCGCTTCCATGCGCTTGAGCAGCGGGGTGACGGTGTTTGTCTCCAGGTACAGCCGCTTGGCGATGTCGTTCACCGGCTGTGCGTCCCGTTCCCACAGGACCATCATCACCAGGTACTGCGGATAGGTAAGCCCGATTTCCGACAGGAAGGGATGATAGGCCTGCGTGATCAGGCGCGAAGCGGTGTACAGCCTGAAGCAGAGCTGGTTGTCCAGGGAGAGCTGAGGGAGCATCTTACAGCAGCGCTTTGATTTTGTCCTCCATCGCAGCCGGGGTCGTGGTGGGGGAAAAACGCTCCACCTTCTCGCCGTCCCGGGAAATCAGGAACTTCGTGAAGTTCCACTTGATGGCATTGCCGAAGGTGCCGCGGGCAGCGGTCTTGAGGTACTGGTAGATCGGATGGGTGCCGTCCCCGTTGACCTCGATCTTCGCCATCAGGGGGAAGGTGACGCCATGGTTGACGCGGCAGAATTCCGCAATCTCCTCGTTGGTACCGGGCTCCTGGTGGGCGAACTGGTCGCAAGGGAAGCCGATCACCACGAGGCCCTGGTCCTTGTACTTCTTGTACAGGGCCTCGAGGCCGTCGTACTGAGGGGTGAATCCGCACTTGGAAGCGGTGTTGACAATCAGGAGGACTTTGCCTTCATACTGCTTGAAGTCCACCTCGACACCCTTGTTGTTCAGGGCTTTGAAGTCGTAGATCTTTGCCATGGGAAAAAAGTTAAGTTCGTTTTACAATGACATTAAAGCTGCTGGATGAGCCAGTTCAAAGGTAAGCATTTGTTTTTATATCGCAAGCGATATTTCGTTTTTTTTGCAAATTTTTTCATCCCGGGCAAAATGCGTAAATTCGCAGGATATGAAAACAGTCATCCAAAGGGTCACTTCCGCCTCCGTCAGCATCGACGGAAAGATCCGCTGCGCCATCGGCCCGGGGCTCCTCGTCCTGCTGGGGGTCGGACACGAAGACAGCGAGGAAGATGTCGATTACCTGGTCAAAAAGACCGCCGCCCTCCGCATCTTCGACGACGAGGCCGGCGTCATGAACCGCAGCGTCGTGGATGCCGGCGGAGACATCATCGTCGTGAGCCAGTTCACGCTGATGGCCGCCACGAAGAAAGGCAACCGCCCCGCCTATATCGCCGCCGCCCCGCCGGAAGTGGCCATCCCCCTCTATGAAAGTTACTGCCGACGGCTCAGTGACGCCATCGGCAAACCGGTCGGAACCGGCGTCTTCGGGGCCGACATGCAAGTGGCCCTGGTCAATGACGGGCCCGTCACCATCTGCATCGACACGAAAAACCGCTGAACCATGGCCGACAACTATCTCGAAAAGCGACAGGCGGAAATCGCGGAAGGCGGCCGGAAGGTCGTCCGCCGGACGAACCCCTCGCTGGACACGCTCCTGCACCGGAACCGCAGCTACCGGGGTTACGATCCGTCCCGCAAGGTGACGGAGGAAGAACTCCGCAAGCTCGTTTCCGCCGCCACCCTCGCCGCCACCGGCATGAACCGCCAGCCCCTCCGATACCGGCTGGTTACGGAAGCCGATGCCCACAAAGTCCTTCCGCACATCACCCTGGGCGCCGCCCTGCCGGAAGAGCATCTGCCTAAACCCGGCACGGAGCCCCGCGCCTTCATCGTCATCTGCAGCAGCGTCCCGGAGGACCGGGTCGCTGACATCGACCTGGGCTTCGCCGGACAGAGCATCCTCCTGAAAGCCGTGGAGATGGGCCTCGGCGGCATTTTTATCCTCAATTTCCGGAAACAGGCCGTCCGGGAAAGCCTGGCGCTCCCGCTGGACCCCATCGCCATCATCGCCATCGGCAAACCCGCCGAGAACATCTACCTTCTCCCGGCGGAAGGCGAAAACCCCGACCTCCGGTATTACCGCAAGGACGGGGTTCACTTCGTTCCCAAGCTGACGCTGGAGAAACTGCTTATTTAAGTTTCGCGACCGTGCCCGCGAGCTGCTCGCCGAGGCCGATCGTATAACCCTCGGAAAGGAAGAACACCCGGTTGAAGGAATCCGCCAGAATCACCAGCGGGAGTCGGGAAGGCTGGCCTCCGGCACTTTCCGGGCCCACTTTCATGCCTTTCTCAATCCCCTTCTGGATCGCGCCATCCGCATCCAGACCAAGGACGATGGTTCCGGGCAAGATGCCGTAACGCCCTTCGGACATCTCCACCTGAAGGCGGTGCATGGCCGATTCGGTGGAGCAGACAAGGACGATCGGACGGCCCCAGGACTCGAGCTGCGTCTTCGCGGCCGCCAGGTCGCGGAGGACATGGTTCGTAGGCTCCTTGCCAGGATCCAGGAGGGCCAGGGCATAGTGGCCGCGACCGGTGACGGAAAGAAGACTGGCAGGCTCCTTCGCATCCACCGAAAGCACGTCACCGTCCTCCGTCAGTTTCGACGCCACCGGAACGAACTTCGTTTCGGCGTCAAACTGGCCGATGACGGGAACTTCCCCCTCGCCGGCGCGGAGGACGATCGGCCGAACCGTTTCCTTCCCCTCCACGATGTCGAAGAAAGCCATCGTCACCGGTACCGCACCGCTGGACAGGCGGTTGCCGGAAACGAGGAGATAGCGGCCCGCCTCCAGCGGGAAGCCCTTGCGGAAGACATGGGCCCAGTCCACGCCGCCTCCCATATCCACTTCCCCTTCGTCGAATTCCAGCAGGCGGGGCCGGCCGTTCTCGATCTTGGAGAGGGAGAAATGGCTGTAATACTTGGGATTGTCCACGACCTTGTCCGGGGTGTAGGTAAGCTTGAGGGTTCCCTTCGGGGCGGCCACGGCCGGGGCGGCGCCGTCAAAGTCCACGTCCAGCCAGTCGCCGCCGTCCTGGCGGTACTGGATCTTGCCGTTCACGGGATTCTTCTGCGCGTCAATGCCCAGCGTGCGGGCCAGGGCCACAAAGGCGATGCCCCGGGAACGGGGACTGACCACCCGGCTCTTGGCGACACCAATCGGAGACATCGGGATATCCCAGGCCTTGGGATTGTCAAGGACCGTCAGATACTGCCGGACCGTTTGCACCAGCGTCTGCGGATCGGAGATGGCCTTCTGCTGCTCCGGCGTGAGATAATTCCGGAAAAAGGCCTTGTACGGGCTCAGGAACTCGTTTTCCACCCGGGGGCCGATCACGGCGTTCCGATCGTTGTAACTGTCCATGAGGTTCTCCAGGGTGATGTCATGGAAATCCTTGCGGCTCAGGGAGAGGAACAGGGATTCCACGCGTTCGTGGTCCTCCGCCTGCGCCATGAAGGCCTCGATGGTGCGCCAGTTGCCGCGGGACCATTCGATGGGCGTTGCCATATGGTGGCCGTAACCGTGCTCCTGCACGAAGGCCAAAGCCTCGTCATGCGTCGGGAAAGTTGCCTCATAGGCATGCCGGAGCGAATCCTCATAGGCGAACCGCCGGCCGTTCTCCTCCCGCTGCTCCGGCGTCACGGCCGGCATCTTCACATTCTCCGGCGGAGGAACAATGTCCACCGCTTCCTGCTCCGGCGCCGCACCCAGCGTGACGGTCACTTCCGTATCCTTCCCGAAGGAGCACTTTGCATAGCCGTAGGCGCCGTCCTTGGAGGCCCAGATGAGGAGGTCGCCGAGGCCGGAGGAGAGGAAGGTGCGGCCTTCCGCGTCCGTGTACTTGGAGACGGCCGGATAGAACTCCGCATAATTATAGATGCAGAAGTCCACGCGGGCCCCTTCCACGGGCTTGCCGGCGGCATCCACCACCCGGAAATCCGCCCGGGCCGTGGTGGCATAATTGTCGATGAGATTGACCTCCGTATAGTTCGGGCTCTCCAGCACGACCTCTTCCGGGCCGTCGTAGCGGCCGAAGACCTTGGTGTGCATGAGCATCGCCCGGGAGGCGGGAGCGTTGAACCAGCCGAGGTCCAGCACCGGCTCCGGCTCGCAGGCGCCGATGAAGTGCCACTCGCCGTCGGCCCAGGCTTCCACCCAAGCGTGGTTGTCATCCGTGTGGGCCCAGCGCGGGGTATAGACCTGGCGGGCCGGGATGCCGACGGAGCGCAGCGCAGCGACGCAGAAGGTGGATTCTTCCCCGCATCGGCCCAGGGCGTTGCACAGTGAGGCCAGCGGGCTGCTTGTCCGAGCATCGGACGGCTGGTAGGACATCTTCTCGTGGCACCAGTGATTCACTTCCAGGATGGCCTCCGCCATGGACATCCCCTGCACCCGGGGCTTCAGTTCCCGGCCGAACGCCACCCGGGACGTGTCCAGGTTCTCGTTGTTCACCCGGATCGGCAGGACGAAGTGGCGGAACTCCCGCTCCGGGACCTTCCAGCCCATCTCCTCCCAGGTCTTGAACGAAGCCCGCACCTGGTCCAGGTAGTATTCCGTCGGATAATCCGTCACATCCGCCAGCGGCATGTAGGCATACAGGAACTGCAGGGCTTCCTGCTCGGGAAGGGTGGCATCGGCCGGGATCGCCGCGAACTGGGCCAGCGCCCCTCCGTTCGCCGTCATCCGGGCGTTGAAATCCTGTTCCACCTGAGCACGGTACGCCTGGTCCGTCATGAAATGCGCCTCGCGCCCGCCGGAGCAGGCCGCAACGGCCATCAGGATGAGCCCCGCGAGAGAGGCTTTGAATAGACGTCTCATCTTATTGTGATCGTAATGTTTCCAAGTGTACGAAGTTACGAATTTTTTGTAAAATCCGGTGGATGGTCTATCTTTGTAACCATGAAAAAGTGGATTCTCATCGCAGCGGCCCTCCTCGGGAGCCTCGCGGCCCAGGCACAGGTCAATAACCGCTACTACGTCGGCGGAAACATTTCCCTTGGCGCCAGCAACTACGGCACCAGCGTCGTCTTCTATCCGGAAGTGGGTAAAAGGATCAACGACTACCTGATGGTGGGCCTCGCCGCCGGGTTCGACTGGAACAACATCGCCAGCGAATCGGACTTCACGATGGGTCTCATCCCGCATGTGAGGGGATATCTTCCCGTGTATCAGCGCTTCGGCCTGACCGGCGACACCTACTTTTCCGCCCGTTGGACCCGTCGGCGGGGGTATGAGCCCCTCATCGCCACGCAGACGCTGGGTTTCCGGCCGGGCATCTACTTCCCCATCGGCAACGTCACCATCTCCACGCAGATCGGCTTCTTCGGCTGGTCCCGCATTGACGACGGAAACAAAAACCCGAGCTCCGGATGGCAGGCACGCCTCGAAGCTCGGGATATCATTTTCGGAGTCTTGCTGAATCTGTAAGCTCCGCTACTTCGCAAGAAGGACTTTGTCCAATTCGGCCCAGTGCTCCTCGGTCATGGACCCGGGGGTGAAGAGGCAGATACCGGCGGCACCGGCGTCCAGGGAACCCTTCACGGCCGTGGCAATCTCGGACGGCAGGAGGCCATGGCCTTCCGGATCCTTGATCTCGGCCTTGCGCTGCCAGTCGTGGCAGATGAAGAGGCCGGAGATGACCGGCATCTTGCCGTCCACCGCCTTCACTTCCTCCGCCGTAATCTCGGCGAGCCACTCGGCCGGCTCCAGATAGAAGTCATTGTAGTTCATCGGGAAAGCCATGTCGATGGGCCATTCGTTCCACTGCTGGCGGACCATCGGGACGGCGTGGGAGTCGGGACCCGGGAACACGTCGGCACTGACCTTCTTGCCCATGGCGTGGACGGCGTCGCAGATCTTCGTCACGAGCTCCGTCACCTTCTTGCAGCGGAAGGCGGTCCACTCGGGAACGGCCTGCGGATCCTCCGCCTGAAGGATGTCGATACCCGTAAGTTCCTTGAATTCACTCACGCAACGCTCGCAGTAGCAGCAGTCCGCCGCCGGATACGGGCCGTTGGAGAAGTCCAGTCCGTACTTGTCCCACAGGCCGCGCGCCAGGATGGCGTCCACGTAGCGGATGTAGTCCAGCTGGACATAGTCCACCTCGGGGATGGCGGCGTATTCCTTGATCATGGACACGATGAAGTCCTGCACCTCGGGATGCGCCGGGTCCAGGGCCTTGTAGTAATTCACATAGGCCGGGAACTCGTCGGCACTCTGGCCCAAGCGGTTCACGCAGTACCAGTCGTGGGGCTTCCCGCCCTGGAGCATGCAGGGCTTCCAGGCATGGTATTCCAGCCCGAGCTCATGGGCGATCTTCGCGATGGCCGGGGTGTCCTCCACGGACGCCTGGATGCACACGCCGGTAAAACCGTGGGATTTCCAATTCTCAAACTGGGCCCGGACCTCATTCAGGTCAGGATTCTTGCCCATGCCCTGCCACCCGTACAGCGGCACGGCAGGCTTCTTTTCAGCGCAGGAGACGAGAACGGCGAGCGCCGCGAAGAGAGGAATCAATAGCTTTCTCATATCATCTGTGTTTATCTACACAAAGTACGGCATTTTCGTCGGTATTTGCAAACGCCCGTGGATTTCCCTTCCGGGAAAACGCCTGTTGCAGAGGTTTGATTTTCTGACTATATTTGTGAACCAATCAGGAAGATATGAAAAAATTGACAGTCCTCTCCCTCGCGGTCGCGCTGCTTGCGGCCGCCTGCGGGTCCTCCCATTTCCTGGAGGAGAAAGCGTACCGCAACCAGGTGCGGAAAGACTATGAGACGCGCATGGCGGCGCTGCCGGCGGCGTTCATGCCCGTGGACAAGGGCGGCAAGTGTGCCGGAGAGTCGCTGACCGCCGAGGAGCGGGAGGCGCTGGAATTCCTCTATGCGTACATGCCGCTCGCGGACGTGACGGATTACCCGGCTGCATTCTATCTGGCGAATGTGCGGAAATCCCTCCAGGCGCGAAAGGAAATGGGTTGGAATGTTCCGGAGCGGGAGTTCCGCCATTTCGTGCTGCCCCTCCGGACCAACAACGAGGACCTGGATTCCGCCCGGCTGGTCTTTTACGACGAGCTGAAGGCGCGGGTGAAGGGCATGTCCATGAAGGAGGCTGTCCTGGAAGTGAACCATTGGTGCCACGAGAAGATGACCTACCAACCGTCCGACGGCCGCACCCACGCCCCCCTGGCCTCGGTGAAGAACGCCCTGGGCCGATGCGGGGAAGAATCGACCTTCTGCGTCGCGGCGCTGCGCTCCGTAGGGATCCCGGCCCGCCAGGTCTATACGCCGCGCTGGGCCCATACGGAAAGCAACCACGCCTGGGTGGAGGCCTGGGCCGACGGAGAGTGGGTATTCATCGGTGCCTGCGAGCCCGAGCCCGTGCTGAATCTCGGCTGGTTCAACGCCCCCGCCTCCCGCGCCATGCTTACCCACACCAAGGTGTTCGGCAACTATGACGGACCGGAGGAAGTGGTCCTCCGCACGCCGGGCTATACGGAAATCAACCTGATCGACAATTACGCGAAGTCCGCGGAGATCGCCTTCCGGGTACTTTCCGAGAGCGGTGCCCCGGTGGAGGGCGCCCGCGTGGACTTCTGCATCTACAACTCTTCGCAGTTCTATCCGGCCGTGTCCAAATATACGGATGCCGACGGCCACACGGCGCTTTCCGCCGGTCTCGGTGACATGCTCGTCTGGGCCTCCAAGGACGGCGCCTACGGCTATGTGAAGGTCCATTTCGGCGAAGACGCCGAGGCGACCATCACGCTGGATTCTCCGACCGGCGTTTCCGAACTGCTCGCCATCGTCCCGCCGGTGGAGGATGTCACCCTGCCGGAAGTGACCCCGGCGCAGCGGGCGGAAAACGACCGCCGCATGGCTTATGAAGACAGTGTCCGGAAGGCCTACATGGCCGGTTTTCCGAACCGCACTGCCGCCGAGGCCTTCGTGGCCGAACTGGGGCTGCCTGCCCAGGCCGCGCGCCTTGTGGAAGCGTCCGCCGGCAACGGCGCGACGATCATGTCCTTCCTCCGCCAGGCTCCCGACAAGGAGCGGGCGCTCCGCCTGCTCGCTTCCCTGAGCCGCAAGGACCTGTCCGACGTTCCCGGACATATTCTCTGGGACAGCTACAACGCGACGGAGAGCATCCTCTCTCCCCGCATCGAAAGCGAATTCCTTTCCCCGTACAAAGGCTGGTTCCTGGAGAACGTCCCGGCGGACATCCAGGCCGCTTTCCGGGGAAACGGCGACCCGGGTCAGGGCGCCCGCGCCATCCTGGGCTGGATCCGCGACAACGTGAAAGTGGATGAGGATCCGCTCTTCTGGGATATCCCCATGTCCCCGGTCGGCGTCTGGCAGGCCCGGACGGCCAATCCGCGCTCGCGCGACCTGCTGGCCATCGCCCTGGGCCGGACCTTCGGCGTCGAACTCCGGCGTGACCGCCTGTCCGGTGCCATGATGTACAACGCGGCCCCAGCCGGGGAGGCGGCGCCCGCCTCCGGACGCGGATTCGGACCGCGCGGAGACTGGCGCTCCCTGGACCTGGAGCAAGCGGCGGAAGTGGCCGATGCGCCTACGGGGCATGTGGAACTCACTTATACGCCCGTCGAGGGCATTGAACGGCCGGAATACGGCGGACATTTCACGCTCAGCCGCATCGTGGACGGTCGTCCGCAGATGGTGTTCTTCGGCATGGGCGGCGGCCCTCGCGGAGCGGCCCGGAGTAACGGCGGCTACGGCGGCGAACTTCCCGAAGGAAACTACCTGCTTGCCAGCGGCAACCGCCTTTCCGACGGTTCTACGCCGGTGACGGTCAATCTGTTCCATGTGAATGCAGGCGATAACCTCCAGATTCCGCTGGTCATCGAAACGATGCCCGAAGAGGTGAAGGTGCTGGGAACCTTCCCGCCCTGCGGCGTCCTGACTGCTGTCGATGAAGGCTATTACACCGTCGCCGTCCTGGATGTCGGCCTGGAGCCCACGAACCACCTGCTGAACGACCTTTCCGCCGCCCGCGCCGCCCTGGAGGCCTGGGGCCGTCCCATCTACCTGATCGCGACGAGCGAAGCCCAGCTGGAGCGTCTCCACAGCGAGATTGACGGCGGACGTTTCGGAACGCTTCCCAAGACGGTCGTCTTCGGCATCGACACGGACGGCAGCATCCTCTCCGGCCTCAGCGAGCGCCTCGGCCTCCGTACCGACCAGCTTCCCCTCGTCTCCGTGGTCCATACCGACGGCCGCGCCGTCTATGCCTCCCAGGGCTACACCATCGGCACCGGCGAAAAGATCGCGGCCCTGTCCCGGAAGCTGTAGATTCACTCCCGGAGACCCAAACAAGAAGAGCGGCCCTCGAAAGGGTCGCTCTTCTTGGCTTTTCGTAAGAAGGGATTAGTCCTCTTCCTGCTCCTGGGCGGCGTACTCGGCGAGGAGCTTGGCCTGCACGTCGGCAGGGACCTGGACGTACTCCGCGAACTTCATCTGGAAGGTGGCGGAACCACCGGTCAGGGAGCTCAGGATGGTGGAGTAGCGGTACAGCTCGGCGAGCGGAACGCGGGCGTGGAGGACGGTGAAGCCCTTGTCCATGTCCTGGTTCATGATCATGCCGCGGCGGGTGTTGAGGTCGCTCATGCAAGGACCCACATACTCGTTCGGGGTGATGATGTCCACATTGTAGATAGGCTCGAGGATCTTCGGACCGGCGTTCTTGAAGGCCTCCTTGAAGGCGTTGCGGCCGGCGATGATGAAGGCGATTT
>DETL01000014.1:65185-94189 GCA_002361625.1 Bacteroidales bacterium UBA3289
ACCGGGTGCATCTTACCGTCATAGACATACACGCGGATGTCACGGGCGTAGGAACCGGTGAGCGGGCCTTCCTCCATCTTGGACTTGATACCCTTGAGGATGGCGGGCATGAAGCCGAGGTCGATGGAACCACCCACGACGCAGTTGTAGAATTCCAGCTTGCCGCCCCACTCGAGGTCGGTGATATCCTGGCTCTTGAAGTTGAACACGGTGTCCTTGCCGTCGATCTTGAAGTTCTTCGGGGCTTCCTGGCCTTCGACGTACGGGCAGACGAGGAGGTGGACCTCACCGAACTGGCCGGCGCCGCCGGACTGCTTCTTGTGACGGTACTGGGCGGTGGCCACCTTGGTGATGGTCTCGCGGTACGGCACCTTCGGAGCATAGAGCTCGATGTTCTGCTTGAACTCGTTGTTCACTCTCCACTTGACGTAGTTGATGTGCTGCTCGCCCATACCGGAGAGGATGGTCTGGCGGAGTTCCTTGGAGTACTCGACGGTGATGGTCGGATCCTGGGCGGCGATCTTGTTCAGGGCATCGCCCACCTTGGCCTCGTCGTTCTTGTCCACGGCCTTGACGGCGCAGCGGTACTTCGCATCCGGGAAGACCATGTGCTCGATGGCCTCCTGGCCGGGGGCGGCGAGGGTGACGTCGGTCTTGCCGGCCTTGAGCTTCATGACGCAGCCGATGTCACCGGCGCAGATGGAGGAAACCTTCTCCTTCTTGGAGCCCGCGACGGCGTAGATGGCGCTGAGGCGCTCGCCGTTGCCGGTTTCGGGGTTCACGAGGTCGGCGCCTTCGTTGAGGGTGCCGCTCATCACCTTGAAGTAGGACACCTCACCGAGGTGCTGCTCCACGGAAGTCTTGTAGATGAAGATGCTCACGGGACCGGCCGGATCGCAAACGACGTCGTTGCCGTCGATGGTCTTCTGGACGGTGCCGGCGGGGCTCGGGCACACATTGACGATGAACTCCATCAGGCGGCGGACTCCGATGTTGGCCTTCGCGGCGCAGCAGAACACGGGGATGGTCTCGCACTTGACAAGGCCGGCGCGGATACCCTCGCGGATCTCGTCGGTGCTGAGTTCCATGGTCTCGAAGAACTTCTCCATGAGTTCGTCGGAACCCTCGGCGGCCTTCTCCATGAGTTCAGCGCGGAGTTCCTCGGCCTCGTCGGCATAGGCGGCGGGGATGTCGAGCTCCTCGTTCTTCGCGTTGTAGTACTTCATCGTGATCACATCGACAAAACCCTCGAGGCCCGGACCCGGGTTCACCGGGAACTGGCAGATGACGGCCTTCTTGCCGAACTCCTCGCTGAGGGCGTGACGGACACCTTCCCAGTTGGCCTTGTCGTGGTCCAACTGGTTCACGGCGATGACCACGGGCTTGTGGTACTGGTCCGCGTAGCGGGAGAAGATGGTCGTTCCCACCTCCACGCCGGCGGCGCCGTTCATCACCAGGATCGCACTCTCGACAACCTTGAAAGCGGAAAGGGCACCGCCGCTGAAGTCATCGGAACCCGGCGCGTCGATGAAGTTGATCTTGCAGCCGTTGAACTCGCCGTACAGGGGAGTGGCGTTGATGGACTTCTGGTTGGTCTGTTCGAACTCGGTGTTGTCGGAAACCGTGTTCTTCTCCTCGACACTGCCACGGCGGTCGATGACCTTGCCTTCGTAAAGCATGGCCTCGGAGAGCGTAGTCTTACCGGAGCGGGCGGCACCGATCAGGACCACGTTGCGGATTTTGTCAGTAGTGTAGCTTTTCATTGCAATGATATTGGATTACTAATTTTTCAGCGTTTTCCGCACTTATTACGCGCAGTCCGCAAAGATAACGATTTTTCCGGCAAATCCAATAAAAATGGCTACCTTTGGGTCCTATGAAGGAAATTCACCTGTCGGGATGCCTGGAGCCGGGACGGCTGGAGGCGGGCTGCGACGAGGCCGGACGCGGTCCCCTCGCCGGTCCCGTGTATGCCGCCGCGGTGATCCTGCCGCCGGATTTCCACCACCCGCTGCTGAACGATTCCAAGCAGATGACCGAGAAGGCGCGGGAGGAGCTGCGGCCCGTCATCGAGGCCGAAGCCGTCGCCTGGGCCGTGGAGGCCGTCCAGGCCGATGAGATCGACCGGCTGAACATCCTCTGGGCCTCCGTCACGGGGATGCAGCAGGCGGTTTTAAAGCTGGATCCGGCCCCGGATTTCCTCCTCATCGACGGCAACAAGTTCCGTCCTTTCGGCCGATATGGGTTCAAGGATTTCCGCACGGTGGTCCACGGCGACGCCACTTTCGCATCCATCGCCGCCGCATCGGTCCTGGCGAAGACCTATCGGGACGAGTTCATGCGGAAGCTTGCCGCCGAGTTCCCGGAATACGGCTGGGACCGCAACATGGGCTACCCCACCCCGGAGCACATCGAAGCGATCCGGCGCTATGGCTACACCCCCTGGCACCGGAAATCCTTCCACGTCAAGGAACTGGAACCTACGCTATTCTGAGGGAACCTTCCAGGTGATGGACGGATGGCCGGGATCGTCGGAGGTATAATCCATCTCCAGGATATCCACGGCCTGGCTGACAGAACTGCGGACGAATACGTTTCCGATGGCGTTCTCCACATTGTTGGGATAGACGCCTTCCTCCTCGAAATAGGAGAGGAAGCCCAGGTTGTCGTACAGGTCATCCCACTGGAAACGGAAATACTCCGTCAGCTCATAATCCTCCCGGGGAATGGAGGACAGCTTGACCACCAAAGAGCTGACGCCATGATAATCGACGGGAGATCCCTCCAGGGAATACCAGAAGTAAGGCTCGTCCAACTGGTTCAGGCCAACCCGTACCGTGAAGGATATCCTGCCGTCCCGGAACGCCTCGTCCGAAAAGATGACACCGTCATACTCCAGATGCTGATAGGAATACCGGTCCGACACCCGGCTCTTTCCCAGGACCGGATCGCCGGAAGGGTCCACGGCCAGGGTTCTCTCTTCTTTGTATTCCAGGCCGCTCTGGCGCCCATAGGCGCGCTGACGGCCCCGGATATCCAATCGGTAAAAGGAGTCCTCCTCCGGGATATCCCGGACTTCGATCCGGCACACAAAGACCTCGCCGTCCCGCGTCACCTGCACCGTACCGATTTCAGCCTGCCGGGGGACGACGGATTCCGTAAAGGCCTCCGTGCCGGGCGACACGACCCGGAGAGACACCCGGTCGGAAGGACGGAGTTCCGACCGGAAAAGGAAATCCCCTTTCCGCTCGCCGGCATCGACAGGGACTTCCCGTCCGTTCACGTGGCAAAGGACGGAGACGTCCTCCGCCGGAATAGCCTTTTCGGAGGTCGCATAGGCGACACGGAGCGTGTGCAGGGAGTCCGATGTATCCAGCAAACCGTTCACATTGAGTACTTTCTCCTCTTTCGGGGTGGAGAACCAAAGCCGGTCCTCACAGGAAACGGAGACCAGCAGGGAGATCAGGATGACAAGACGGTGATTCATGGTCAAAACGATCGGGTGAAGGAAACGGAAGGGATGAAACGGAGCAGGGAGATCCGGTGATAATAAAGGGTTCCGGCCGGGGTTTTCTCCGTCGCCTCCGATTCTCCCACGGAGGAGAACCAGCCCAGGTCGGGATTCCTGGCCCCATACAGGTTATACATGCCGAAACTCCAGCTGCGGCTTCCCCGGCGGAGCTCCTTGTTGACGGTGATGCTGATATCCAGCCGGTGTATCGGGGGGAAGCGGTCGTTTCCCCGGAGCGGAGCGTACCGGATGTTCTTGATTCCGTCCTCACTGCCGACATCCGCCATCAGCGAAGGAATAGTCACGGGCGCACCGGAGGCGAAAGTCCAGGAGGCCGTGAAGTCGGTCCGACGGGTCAGGGCGTAATCCGCCACGAGGTTGATCCGGTGCCGCCGGTCCGTCACGGCAGGATACCGGATCCCGCGGTTTACCCGACCGTCCGGGAAGATCCGGTCGCTGCGGGAAAGCGTGTACCCCAGCCAGCCGGTCAGGCGGCCGGCGGTTTTCTGCGCCAGCAGCTCCACGCCGTAGGAACGGCCCTGGCCGGATGCCGTCATCCGTTTCCACTGGTCGGAACTGACAAAGGTATGGTAGGAGACGGTGTAATCGACCACGTTTTGAAGCCCCTTGTAATAGGCCTCTGCCGAAAAGGACCAGCCCGGCAGTCCGTGCCAGGCGCCGCCGATGCTCCATTGGTCTGCGACAATCGGCGGTCTCGCCCCGGAGACGGGCATCCACGGTTCCAGGGGAAGGGTCGTCATGGAAGAGGAGAGCCGCAGCAGGCCCTGCGACATCCGGGTATAGGAAGCATGGGCCGTCCAACGGGAGTCGCGGTCCCAGCGGAGCGAAAGGCGGGGCTCCGGAACGGCAAAGGTCTTGTCGGCCGTATGGTACAGGGTCAGCCGCAGACCGGCGTCCAACCGGACCAAGGGGGACAGGGACCAGCCCGCCTCTCCATAGACGGCTGCTTCGTGAAGGGGAATCACCTCCGGAGCAGCCAGTATAAAAGTCGTGTCCCGGACAATCCTTCCCTCGACGGTTTCCCGGATGTCCGACTGTTCCCCGCCCCAATAGACCCGGTGCAGGATATAGCTCCCGCCGAAGCGGAAACGACCGGCAGTCCAGTCCGAACGCAGGGTAAAGTCCTGCAGGGACGGTTGGGAGCGGAGTGCGGCCGCCGTCGATCCATTCTCATTCCGGAGGTCCATGCCGGACTTGTGCTTCGTCCAGGCCAGCGTCGTTTCGCCGGTCGGGCCGCTTCCGGGTTCATGCAGCCAGGACAGGGCGGCAAGCGTATTTCCCCAGCCGAAAGCCATGTGATGGACCGACCCGGCGCCCGGCTCCGGCGTCTTTGACCGCTCGTCCCTCCGGTAGCGGTCCTGTCCGGAGTAAGCGGTCAGGCGAAGGGCGTCGGCCGCACCCAGCCGGTGTTTCACCGAGACGTCCAGGTCATGGAACCAGTAGTTGGTGCTCCGGTCCAGCTGTTTCAGAACGGGCTCCGCCAGGACCGTATGAAGGATCCTTCCGCTTATGGAAAAGGTCGTCCGCTCCCCGACAGGGCCGTCCAGATGTAGTTTGTCCGTCAACAGGCCCACGGTGAGACTTCCCCGAAGCCGGCTGGCGTTCCCGTCGGCCGTCCGGACGTCGATGACCCCGGACGCTCGTCCCCCGAACCGGGCCGGAAAAGCGCTTTTGTACAGGGAAACCTCCCGGACTGACTCGGGCATGAAAACGGAGATGACACCCAGCATGTGGTCCGCCCCGTACAGGGGAATCCCGTCCCGGAGAATCAGGTTCTCGTCGGCATACCCGCCCCGGACGCTGATTCCGGAAAAGCCCTCGTGCACGGGCTGGACGCCGGGCAGGAGCTGCAGGGACTTCAGCACGTCCCGTTCCCCGAAAAGGACCGGCATCTTCCACACCGTCCGGGCCGGCAGGTCCAGCCGCCCCGGCTGCGTCTCGGAAAGGAGAGGCTGGCGGGAGTCCACGATCTTGGCGGAATCCAGGACGACCGGCGTCACGGGCGCTGTCCCTGCGGCGTCTTTCCGCGGCACGGCTTTGAGGATCACCGACTTCCCACGGACCCTCCATTCGATACCGCTTCTGCGGAAGAGACGGTCCAGGTTGGTTTCCAGTTTCCGGCCATCCAGCGGTCTGCCTCCGTAAGGATGTTCTACGGGAAGCTTGGCGTCATACACAAATGAGACACCATATCGGTGCTCCAGCTGCCGCATCCCTTCCAGCAGGGTGGCCTGGGCCTGCGCCGTCCATCCGGCCGTCAGAAGCACAAGAGCAACAAGTGTTTTTCTAATAACTCCTTTCATACACTTCCTAGACGCACAGCCAGGCGAAAAGTACCATCGGGAAAACGAAAAAATGTACGCTTGTTATATTTCGGCCGCAATTTTACGAATTATTCCTACCTTTGTACATCTTTAAACCATGTCGATATGAAACGAATCTTAGCGATCGTGGCGGCCTTGGGCATCTCGCTCACCGCCTTTGCCGATGAAGGAATGTGGCTGCTGCCGCTCCTGCAGAAAATGAACGGGAAAGCCCTCAAGGAGGCCGGCTGCCGGCTCACCCCCGAGGAAATCTACAGCATCAACCATTCCTCGCTGAAGGACAACATCATCCACTTCGGCGGCGGCTGCACCGGCGAGATCATCTCCGCCGAAGGCCTCATCGTCACAAACCACCACTGCGGCTACAGCAACATCCAGGCGCTCTCCACCGACGAGCACAACTACCTGATGGACGGTTACTGGGCCATGACCCGCGCCGAGGAACTTCCTGCCAAGGGCCTCTCCATCACCTTCCTCGAGTCCATGACGGATGTCACCGACGTCCTGGCGAAGGCCGAGAAGAAGATCCGCAAGAAGGTCACGGATGATGCGAAAGTGGATTCCCTGATGAAGGTCGAACGCGACGCCCTCGTGGAGAAGGCCCTCAAGGCCAACAAGAACTGCCGCGCCCGCTTCACCACCTTCTACAACGACAACTTCACCTACCTGATCGTCACGAAGACTTATACGGACGTCCGCTTCGTGGGCGCTCCGCCGGCATCCGTGGGCAAGTTCGGCGGTGAGACCGACAACTGGATGTGGCCGCGCCACACCGGCGACTTCTCCATGTTCCGCGTCTATGCCGGTCCCGACAACGAGCCGGCCGACTACAGCCCGGAGAACCGTCCCCTGCAGACCAAGAACCACCTCAAGATCTCCCTCGCCGGCGTGAATGAGGGCGACTACACCATGATCATGGGCTATCCGGGCCGCACCCAGCGGTTCCAGACCGCCGCCCAGCTCAAGCAGATGATCGCGACGAACCGCATCGCCATCGACGCCCGCACCGTCCGCCAGGACATCATGTGGGAAGCCATGTGCGCCGACCCGTCCGTCCAGCTCAAGTACGCCAACAAGTACGCCGGCTCCGCCAACGGCTGGAAGAAGTGGCAGGGCGAGGAACTCGCCTTCGAGAATCTGAACATCATCGGCCGGGAGGAACAGAAGGAGCGTGACTTCATGGCCTGGGTGAACCAGAAGCCCCAGCGCCAGCAGGAGTACGGCGACGCCCTTTCCAAGATCGAGAATGCGGTCAAAGCCTCCGCCGAGGCGGAGAACGCCGTCTCCCTCATTTCCGAAGCCCCTTACCGCATCGAGCTCGTGGGGCTGGCCGGCCGCCTGACGCAGGCCGTTTCCCGCCTGGGAGAAAAGCCCGAGGTCCTGAACCAGCTCAAGGGCGCCTACCGCGACTATGTCGTGGACCTGGACCGCAAGGAAGCCGTCGCCCTCCTCACCTTCTTCCGGGAGCGGGCCGACCAGGAGGATTACCTGAAGAGCCTGGGCGTGGACTTCGAGGATTTCGCCACGATGGACATCCCGGCCTATGTGGATTACCTCTTCGACGAATCCGCCTTCACCTCCTACGACAAGATTGCCGCCCTCGTGGAGGCCGGCAACTGGGAAAAGGTCTGGGAAGATCCCGCCGTGCGCCTGTTCAACTCCATCATGACCGAGGTCATGGAGCGCTATCCCGCCATGCTCGGCGGTGAGGACGACCTCCGCGCCGGCAGCAAGGCCTTCACCAAGGGTCTCCTCGAATGGGAGAAGGGCAAGCCTTCCTATCCGGACGCCAACTCCACCATGCGCCTCACCTACGGCCACGTGCTGCCTTATTCCCCGAAGGACGCCGTGCTTTACAAGCATTACTCCACCGTGAAGGGTGTCCTGGAGAAAGAAAATCCGGACGATCCCGAGTTCATCGTCCCTTCCAAACTCAAGGAGCTCATCGAGGCGAAGGACTTCGGCCGCTACGCGGATCCGTCCGACGGCCTCGTGCACGCCTGCTTCCTCACGAACAACGACATCACCGGCGGCAACTCCGGTTCCCCGGTCCTCAACGCCAAGGGTGAACTCATCGGTCTCGCCTTCGACGGCAACTGGGAGTCCATGTCTTCCGACGTCATGTTCGAACCCGACCTGCAGCGCTGCATCTGCGTGGACATCCGTTACGTCCTCTTCCTCGTGGAGAAGCTCGGCGGCGCCACGAACATCATCCAGGAACTTGATTTTGCGAAATAAATGACTGAAAAGGAAGTATTCGGCTGGCTGACCCAGGTGCAGCATCCCGGCAGGGACGACAAGGACATCGTCGCCCTCGGCATGGTCGAGGAGGTCGTGGTGTCCGGAGGGAAGGTGACGGTGACGCTCGCTTTCGGCAAGCGGCCGGATCCGCTGAAGAATTATCTCGTGGGTGCCGTGCGGGCCGCCATCTACCGGCAGGCCCCCGGCGGCACCGAGGTGGAGGTGAAGACCGTCGTCAAGGAAGCCCCGAAGCCCAAGAATCCGGCCCTGGACCTCAACCTGGACCAGGTGAACGAGGTCGGGCACATCATTGGCGTGGCCTCCGGAAAGGGCGGCGTGGGCAAGTCCACCGTCGCGGTGAACCTCGCCGTCGCGCTGGCGCGCCTGGGTTACCGGGTGGGCCTCGCGGACGCCGATGTTTACGGCCCCTCCGTGCCCATCATGACGGCAACGGAAGGCTTCGCTCCCGAGGCGGAGGGTGAAGAAGGGCACGAGCTCTTCATCCCCATCGAGAAGTACGGCGTCAAGTGGATGTCCATCGGATACTTCGCTCCGGCCGGCCAGGCCCTCATCTGGCGCGGTCCCATGGCCTGCAGCGCCCTCAAGCAGATGATCCTGCAGGTAAAGTGGGGACCGCTGGACTACCTCCTCATCGACATGCCCCCGGGAACCGGCGACATCCATATCTCCCTCGTAGGCGACATCCCCATGGAAGGCGCCGTCATCGTCACGACCCCGCAGGACGTGGCCCTCGCCGATGTGGAGAAGGGCGTGAACATGTTCCGGAACCCGTCCGTGAACCGTCCCATCTTCGGCCTCGTGGAAAACATGGCCTGGTTCACCCCGGAGGCCCATCCGGACGAGAGATACTACCTGTTCGGCAAGGACGGCGGCGCTGCGATGGCGGAGCACTTCGGGATTCCGCTCCTGGGGCAGATTCCGCTCGTCCAGTCCATCCGCGAAGCCGGCGACCAGGGCGAGCCTGTCGCCCTCGGGACGCGGCCGGATTCGCTGGCGTTTTTGGAGCTGGCGCAGAAGCTTGCCGCGGCGGTGAATAAGGAATAGAGATTCCTTCGCTCCGCTCGGAATGACAAAGGACCGGTCCCGCGATGGGACCGGTCCTTGTTTCATGATGCCGGATGGTTTACCAGGTGATGCGGTATTCCGTCCAGGCATTGTTGTGGTCACGGAGCCAGCAGCCGGTGTTGCCGGCCGCGGGGCCGCCTTCGAACCAGCTGTAGTTGCCGTTCATCCAGTACCAGCAGTTGGCCTGGGCGCCGTCCGTACGGCCATGCAGGAGGCTCACGGCCTGGTTTGCGTCAGGCTCGCCCTGCGCGGCGTTGGAATGTTCCCAGTCCAGCAGCCAGGCACCGTCCACAAGCGTGAAGACGATGGAATAGCCCTCGGCACCGAGCCAGTTGGAGATGGTGTACTGGCCGGTTTCGATGTCATAGGAAATCGTGGCCGTGCCCAGTTCCGTGTAGTCCGGGACCTCTCCGCCCCATTCCGAGACGACGGCATCGGCGCTCCAGCTGCCTTCCTTCCATTCGATGCGGTATTCACACCAGTCGCCAAAGGCGCTGATATGCCAGAATCCGGCAGTGCCGGCGGAGCTGTTTCCATCGACCCAGCCATATCCGTTACCGCCTTCCCAGAACTCGCAGTAATCGACTGCGGCGTCGCTCAGACCATGGGCAAGATGGCAGTAACCGCTGTTGTAGGAGTCAGGGACCAGGGCCGTGGATTTCTCCTGGTCCAGGATCCATCCGCCGTCCAGCGTGAAGACCAGGTCGTACCCGGGCACACCGTACCAGGACTGGAGCGTATAGGTTCCCTGGCCGTCGTAGGAGATGACGCCCGTGCCGTCCAGCTTGGCACCGTTGACATAGATGTCGCAGGCCCATTTGAACGGAGACAGGTCGGTCACCCAGCGGACTTCGTAGGTTCCCGTCTTGCCGGAAGGATCCGTGACGCGGGCCCAGACATTGCCGTTTTCGCCGTCGCCGTCATAACCGCTGTCCGAAGGATCGAGCAGGAGGGTGGAGGCGAGGCCCTTGCCGTACTTGCCGTGGGAAAGTTCATACAGGCCAGTGCCCTCGTAAGGACCGTCGATGTAGGCGGAGGAGGCCTCGGTATTCATCTGCCAGAGACCGGTTTCGGCGTTGCGGGTGAAAGCGATGCCATGGCCTTCCACGCCGTACCAACTTTCGATGGTGTACTGGCCCGTGGCAACGTCGAACGCGATGGACACCGGACCCAGTTCTTCGCCCTCGAAATAGGCCGTACCGTCCTTGGCCCAGGATTCCGTCGCATCGGCCGTCGGGACGAACGGTGCCGGCGGATCCGGCGTGTATTCGCCGAATTCCACGCAATAGCCCGACCAGTTGCCGTCCGGATTGTACATCCAGGCATAGCCGCGGCCGCCCGTGGAGCTGAGCTCCAGGGAACTGCCGGTATTGTTCGTATAGAACCAGCAGGTGGTGGCGGCGGTACCGCCGATGCCATGGGCCAGGCCCACGGCCATGTTGCCGTCCGGCCCGCCCGTGTAGGCGGTGGACTCGGCGTAGTTGATGAGCCACTCGCCGCTGTCGGAGAGGGTGAAGACGATGTCCATGCCCATCACGCCGCCCCAGGCCTGGATGACATAGGCCTGCAGGGTCTTGTCGTAACCGAAGGTGGTCTTTCCCTTGGTCTCGTGATAGACGTCCGTGTCGTAGTACCACCAGATGGTGGCGGGATAGGACCACTCGAAGTCGTAGGACTTCGGAGCGGCGGTCGTCGCCTCGGTGACATAGAAATCGGAGGCGGCGTAGGTCTTCGCGTCCACGCCGGCGGGGATCGCCTTGATCCGCACCGTATAGGTGGTGGCAGGCTGCAGGGATCCCACGGTGACATAGGTGTTCCGGGTGGTGCCCTTCGCGACCGTATAGCCCAGGGCATTCTCCAGTTTATAATAGTACTGGGCGGCATTGTCCACCGGTGCCCAGGTCAGGCTCAGCGAACCGAAGTCCGCGTCATAGCTGATGTTTCCCGGCTGGGAAAGCGCCGGCAGCTGCACTTCTTTCTGCACGCAGGAAGCCAGCGGAAGCAGGACGGCCGCGAGGGCCAGGGTCCGCATGATTGTATGGATGGCTCTCATAACTTACTCCAGGATTTTGTTGTCATAATACTGGGCGAAGGGGTTCTGGTCACCGGCGGGCCAGATTTCGCCGTTGATGTTCGGATTGTTCAGGATCTCGCTCTGCGGGATCTGGTACACGAAGGCCCAGGACTTGGCCGGGATGGGCGTGTGGCCGCTGTAGTCGGCATGGTTGCCTTCCCGGAGGAGAGGCTTGCAGTTGCGGACGATGTCCAGCCAGCCGAAGCCTTCGCCGTAGAGTTCCTTGCGGCGTTCGATGAGGATGTCCTCGATGAGGCCGTCGCCGGTCTTCACCGTGGGCGTGGCGCCACGCATGGACTGCAGCTGGTTCAGCAGGGCGAGCGCTGCCGCCTGGTCGCCACCCCGGGCCTTGGCCTCGGCTTCGATGAGAAGCATCTCATCCGCACGCATATAGACGAAGGAACCGGTGAGGTCCAGGTTGTCATAGAACTTGCCGGAACACCAGAGGCCGTTGCCCTGGTCGGAGCGGAAGAACATCTGCTGGCGGCGGATGTCGCTTTCCTCGAACAGGTTCACGAAGGCGTCCGGGAGGAAGAAGCAGTTGAAGGACCACAGGTCACCGCCGTTGCGGGTGATCCAGTTGGCCCAGAGGGCGAAGGGACCGTAGTCGCCGTTGCCGTAGAGCTTGTTCTCCTTGTCCTGCATCAGGCCCCACATCCAGGAACCGGTGTTGATGTCGTTGAAGCCGGACGTGTAGTCGGCATTGCTCGTGAGGGAATAGCCGGAACGGGCCTTGGCGGCATACTCGGCGGCCTTGGTCCAGTTCTGCATCACCAGATACACCCGCGCGAGGATACCCTGGCACACGGACTGGTCCACATGGTTCTTCGCCAGGCGGCTGTATCCGGAGAGCATCGTCTCCGCGGCGGTCAGGTCGTCCAGGACCTGCTTGTAAGTATCGTTGATGGTGCCGCGGGGCTTGCCCTCGGTCTCGTCAGTCGTGGGCTCGGTGTAGATGGGAACGCCGGGCATGTCCCTCGGAGAGGAGAGCTGGTAGGTGTGCTGGAACAGCTGGGCGAGCATGAAGTAGGACCAGCCGCGGAGGGTGAGGGCCTGGCCCACGACCGCATTCACGTCGGCCTCGGCGGCGCCCTCGATCTCGGGCGTGTACTTGATCACGCTGTTCAGGTTGTTGATGAGCACATAGTAGTAGTTCCAGAGGGTGTACGTCTTGAAGATGTCGCCCCGCTGGTGGCCCCAGTAGTTGTAGTCGTAGCCGTACCAGCCGCCGTTGACGATGATGTCCTCGCCGGTGGTGTCGAAGGTGCATATCTGGCTGATGTAGCCGGAGACGTCTCCGCGGCCGTAGCCCTCATCATTGAAGTGCAACAGGTTGTAGCAGCCGTTCAGGGCCGCATTGGCGCCCTGGATGGACGTGAACACCTGGTTGTCGGAGACGGAACTCGTCGGATTGGTTTCCAGGAAATCCTTGCAGGAGACCAGGGAGAGGGTGGCGATGGCCGCAATGGCCCAAGTCAATATCTTTTTCATGCTTTGGTCCTCCTATAATGTAATCTGCACGCCGAAAGAGACGTTCTTGGTGGTCGGGAAGCGGTTGCCGGTGGTACCGGATACGCTCTGCTCGGGATCGGTGCCGCGTTTGGCCGCATTACCGAAGGTCAGGAGGTTGTCCCCCTGGACATAGAGACGGAGCACGTCGATGCCCACCTTGTTCATCAGGCGCTTCGGGAAGGTATAGCCCAGCGTCACGTTCCTCAGGCGGAGGAAGGTGTTGTTGAACAGGTACTTGGTGGAGAACACGTCCACGGTGTTCCGGTTGATGCGCGGAATGTTCGAAGTCGTGTTCTGCGGGGTCCAGGCGTTCAGCAGGTCCGGATGGAGCTGGAAGCCCTGGCGGTAGGCCGCCATCTGGGAATAGTCCGTATCGTACATCAGACCGCCGATCGAGTAGTAGAGCATCACGGAGAGGTCCACGCCGCCGATCTGGAAGGTGTTGGTGAAGCCGCCGAACACATCCGGAATGGAGCTGCCGAGATATTTCTTCTGCTCGTCGCCGGAAATATCGGAAGTGCTTTCCGTCAGGACACGGTCCACGACCACCTGGTTGCCCTCGGCATCGGTGTCGAAGATGTTCATCCAGAACTGGTCGTTACCGTCAGCCGGGTTCACGCCGGCGTATTCCGGACCCCAGTAGTCGTAACGGCTGCGGCCTTCGCGCCATTTGAACACGCCCGCGTTCATCTCGTTCTGCGGGAGGGAGGTGATGATATTGCGGTAGTGGGTGGCGTTGAAATTCATGTTCCACTTGAAGGAGTCCCGGTTCACGACGGCCCAGTCGAGGGTGGCCTCCACACCGTAGTTCTTCACGTCGCCGATGTTGCGGTCGATGCCGGAGAAACCGGTGGAAAGGGCCATCGGCATGGTGAAGAGGAGGTCCTTGGACTTCCGGTCGAAGTACTCGATGGAACCGGTCAGGCGGCGGAACAGGGAGAAGTCGATACCGGTGTTGAACTGAAGGTTGGTCTCCCACTTGAGGGTCTCGTTCGGGAGACGGGAGATCACGACGCCCGCGTTCGAGAGGTCGTTGTAACCGGCGGCATACAGGCCCTGGTAGCAGTACCAGGAGGACAGGTTGTCGTTACCTACGGCACCGTAGCTGGCCTTGAGCTTGAGGTTGTCGATCCAGGTGGCTCCGCTCATGAAATCCTCGTTGTTGATTCTCCACGATGCGCCGGCGCTCCAGAAGGTACCCCAGCGGGAGACGGGCGAGAACTTGGAGGAACCGTCGGTACGGACCGAGCCGGAGACGTAGTATTTGTCCGCATAGTTGTACTCCACGCGGCTGAACAGGGACAGGAGCCGGTAATCGTCCACATAGGAGCTGGAATAGTCCGGCTCGGCGGCGGAGCTGAGTTCGTACAGGCCGCCGAACGGGAAGCCCTTGCGCCCGGCGGAAACGCCCGCCACGTTCCGGCTGTAGCTTTCCTGGCCCAGCATCACGCCGATGGAATGGTCGCCGAACGTCGGATTGTAGGACAGGATGTTCGTCCAGGTGGTGGCGACGTTGCGGTCGTAGGACTTCTGCGCGTTGCCGCCCTCACCGGCGGAGTAGCCGTGCTCGGCACTGCCGTAACCGTCGTACTTGGTGATATAGTAGTCGATGGAAACCGTGCTGCGGAAGGTCAGGTTCGGGATGAAGGTGATCTCGGCGAAGTTTCGCGTGGAGATCTGGTCCACGTTGGTGACATACTTGTTGTAGGCCGCATCGGCCAGCACGTTCCAGCCGGACCAGTTGGGACGGTCGGAACCGTACTCGTAGATGTAGTCGCCGTTGGCGTCGGTGGCGTAGCCGCCCTTCGTATAGTCATACTGCCAAATGTTGAAAGTGGAAGGCACCGTACGGAGGAACCACACCACGGAGTCGCCTGCAGGGGCGTCGGTGTAGGAATGGGAGAAGGAGGTGTTGGTGCCCACTTCCAGCCACTTCTTCACATGCGTGGAGACGTTGGCACGGCCGGAGATACGCTCGAACTGCTGGGTCGTGTAGATACCCTTGTCGTTCAGGTAGCCGCCGGAGAAATAGTAGTTCGTGTCGCCCTTGCGGCCGCTCAGGTCCACATTGTACTCCTGGCGGGGACGGACCTTGAGGAGTTCGCCGCGCCAGTCGCCGTACCACAGGAGGTCGTCATCGGACACGAGCAGGTTGCCGTTGGCGTCGATGATGTTGCGGGTGTTCCACGGAACCACCTTGAGTTCGTTCGCGAGGTTGTTCGCCGCTAGGGCGCCGGCTTCCGCCGGGGTGTTGCCGCCGTCGATGGCCGCGTTGTACAGGCCCTGCCAGGCCATCCAGGCGTACTCGGTCGGAGCCAGCTGCCGGGGCAGCGGAACGGCCATGGAAGCAAAGCCCAGGTTGGAACGGAAGGAAATCTTGCCGTCCTCGCTCTGGCCCTTCTTCGTGGTGATCACGATGACGCCGTTTGCGGCACGGGAACCGTACAGGGAGGTTGCAGCCGCGTCCTTCAGGACGGTCATGGACTCGATGTCGCTGGAGGAGATGGCGTTGATGTAGCCGGAATAGGCCACACCGTCCACCACATAGAGCGGAGAGCTCGAGGCGTTCATGGAGCCGATACCGCGGATGTTGATGGAACCGCCGTCACCCGGCTGACCGCTGGAGTTGATGACCTGAACGCCCGCGCTGAGGCCCTGGAGGGCCTGCGTCACGTTGGACGTGGCAATCTTCTGGATGTCCTCTTTCTTGACGACCGTGGCCGATCCCGTGAAGGAGGACTTGGAAGCAGTACCGTACGCGACCACGATGGTCTCGTCGAGCATCTGACTGTCGTCCTGGAGGACGATGTCGATCTGCCGCCGGCCATTGACCGGTACGGTTTGTTCCTGATACCCCAGGCAGGTCACATGCAGGACGCCGTCCTGAGGGACGGAGAGCCTGAAGGCACCCGTGGCGTCACTCATGGTATACACCCGGTTGTTACCGCGCAGGACCACGCCTGCACCCACGACCGGATTCCCGGCGGCGTCCTTCACCGATCCCCGCACATCGATGTTCTGTGCGGAGGCAGCGAGGGTCGCGGCCAGGCATACCAGGGCTGTGAATAAGATCTTCATCTTTTTCATGGGCTGGATGTTTTAAAGTGTTATTAATTGTGGATTAGTGGTTTTCGCGTTTTCCCCAGACCTTCTCCATGACGGCGAAGCCCTGCGGGTCGTAGGCCTTGAGGTCGTCGTAGTTGAAGGGGTAGTAGTCGTTTTCACCCCAGTAGGCCTCGCAGATTTCGGAGAAGTACTCCATCTGGTCGTTCATGGCATAGGCCACATCAATATTGTATGTCGTCTTCGAATCCAGACGGTAGGGCGTATTCTTGTACATCCCGCTGCTTTTGGCGTGGTTGTACGCCGCCTTCACGTCCGGATTCTCGAAGCCGCCCGAAAGCGCCTGGTCGTGATAGAGGTGGCAGAGCTCGTGCAGGACCATGTAGGGCTGGTTCTGGTCGGACCAGCTCACATAGTTGACATAATTGCACAGTTCCACGCAGTGCCATTTGTCGGTCATGTACCGGGCGTCGGTCTTGCCTTGTTCCGCCAGCCAGTCCCGGTTGGCATGGTACCAGGCGGCGCCGTCGGTAAGGTCCTTCTCGAGCCAGATCGGGTTCTTCTTCATCACCTTCAGGGCCGATTCCGGAATGAGTCCGTTGATTTCCTCCAGGTCCTCCTTCAAGTGCGCAATGGCATCCTGCGCCGCGCTGGTGTTATACACCTCCTCGCGGATCTTGAACTCGAATCCTTCATGCTTCAGGGTATAGAATCCCTTCACGGCCACCAGTCCGTCCGGATTCTGGTCTCCCTTGTCGTCCTTGCCGGGATCATGGATCTTCTGGGCGCAGGAAAGGAGAAGCAGCGGGAGGGCTGCCCAAAAAAGTAAGCGTTTCATTATGAATTGGTTATTAGAGTTCTACGGGTGGATAGAGTTCGTCCCACTCCGAGGGATCGTCCTTGAGATACTTGGCGAACCAGGCGAAGATGGTCTTCTGCCATTTCTGCCGCTTGCCGTATTCCAGGATATGGTGGTCCTGGTCCTTGACGAGCACCATGGAGGTGTCTTTCCCGAGGAGTTTCAAGGCCGTGTACAGCTGGATGCTCTCCCCGACGGGAACATTCGTGTCGGACATGCCGTGGAGGAAGAGGATGGGCGTATTGATCTTGTCGGCATTGAAGAGCGGGCTCTGGCTCAGGATCATCTTCTGGGCCTCCGGTTGCCAGGGATAGTTGTTCGCCGTGGACACTTCACAGTAGGAGTAGCCCCAATAGCCCTCGCCCCAGTAGCTGGTGATGTCGGAGATGCCGGCATGGCTGATCGCCGCGGCGAAGATGTCCGATTTCATCACAAGGTACTGCGACATGAAGCCGCCGAAGGAGGCGCCGATGCAGCCGATGCGGCCCTTGTCCACGAAGGGATGCTCCTGGCAGAACTTCTCCACGCCTTCGATGATGTCCTCGGCCCCGCCTTCACCCCAGGTATTGACGTGACGGGCGGCGAATTCCTGCCCGAACCCTGTCGCACCGGAAGGCTGGACGATATAGACGACATAACCGCGTGCGGCATAGAGATGGTGCGGATAGCGGCTCTCGAAATTGCGGCCCGTAGGGGAGCAGCCACCGTAGTAATTGACGATCATCGGGTACTTTTTCGCCGGGTCGAAGTGCGGCGGAAGGTAGTAGCGGCCGTAGATGGTTTCGCCGCGGCTGTGGGTGTAGTTCCAGTCGTGGACCTCACCCAGTTCGATGCCCTCCAGAATCTTTTTCGACGAGTCCTCCAGGAGGGTGTTCGTCCCCTTCTTCACGTCCAGGAGCCAGCAGCGCATGGAGTTGGAAACGCCCTCGCCCACATAGGCGAGCTTGCCAGCCTTCACATCGAAACCGGTGATCATCTCTTCCTTCACGGGGAGCTTCGTAACCTTTCCGTTCTTGGGATTCAAGGAGAAAAGGGCCTGATAGTCACGGTCTTCCGCCATGAAATAGACCTGCCCGTCGTACGGGGACCACACGAAATCATGGACCGACTGCGGAATGCGGTCCGTGAGCGGCGTGACCTTTCCGGTCGCGGCGTCCACCCGATACAGGACCTGGAAGATCATGCTGGAGGTCTGTCCGGGTTTGATATGCTCGCCGATCCGGTCGAAGGCTTCGGGCGACGCGCGGACGATGAGCTGCTTCCCGTCGGGCGAGAAGCACATCGTCTCCAGGAAGGGAGCGTCGTGGAAGAGCGTATCGGCCTTCCCGGTCTCCGGGTCCATGAGGACGACATTCTCCACCGTGGTGGGGCGTTTCGCCAGACGGGAATGGGGACTGGCGATGAGGAGCTTGCTTCCGTCGAGGGTGATGTCCTCCAGGTAGCTGGAATAGCGGCTCTTCGCAAGGACGGTGGTGTCACCGGTGGCAAGGTCCCATTTCAGAAGGTAGGTGCGGTCGCGCCAGCCGGGCTGCCGGTCGTCCGGCTCCACGATGCGGACGATGTCCGGATCCTCCTTGAGCCCTTCCTTGACCCGGCTCAGGACCAGGTAATCCTCCGTGGGCGCCATCGTGACACGGCTCCGCTTGGGAAGGTTCCGGGCGATGACGGTTTTCGCACCCGTTTTCGGGTCGATCTTCACGAGGGAGTCTCCCCTGTGCAGCAGGAGGGCCTCCGTGCGGGGCATCCAGGTAGGGGCGACGGTATCGTAACGGGCGATCTGAGTGCCGTCCGGAAGGCTTTTCAGGAGGGTGTGCCGGGTGGTTTTGGGTCCGTCCGTGACCGTGAAATGCTCCAGGACGTAATTCCCGTTGCCGGAGAGTTCCACGCCGGTAACGCGTTCTCCGTTCAGGAAGTCGTCGAGGGTGATGGTTCTTTGGGCAAACAAGGAAGGAGCGGCCAGATAGGCTGCGCTCAGAAGCAGAAGACTAAGACGTCGATGCATGGTTTGGGTGACTGGTTATTAGCAACATGCTTTCTTCTGTTCCAAAGATAGGCATTTTTTCGTATCTTCGCAATATGGGACTGATATTCGACTTAAAACGTTATGCCATTCATGACGGACCCGGCATCCGCACCACCCTTTTCCTGAAAGGATGCCCGCTCCGCTGCGTCTGGTGCCACAACCCGGAAAGCTGGTCTTCCGGCAAGCAAAGACTCTATAAGAAAGTGAAATGCATCGGCTGCTCCTCCTGCGTGAAAGCCTGCCCGCAAGGGGCATTGATGCTCACCCCGGACGGGATCAAGCCGACCGGGAAACCTTGCATCGTCTGCGGTGAATGCGCGGAGGTCTGCCCTGCCCTCGCCATGGAAATCTGCGGCCGAGAATGGCCCCTGGACGAACTGATGGCCGAAGTGGAGAAGGAGCGCGGGGTCATGACGGACTCCGGCGGCGGTGTCACCCTGAGCGGCGGCGAACCGCTGCTGCATCCTTCGTACACGCTGGAGCTGCTGGCCGAACTGGGCCGGCGGGGCTTCCACCGCGCCGTGGACACCACCCTTTTCGCCGCCCCGGAGGTCGTCCGTTCCGTCGCTGCGGAGTGCGAACTGTTCCTGGTGGACCTGAAAGCCATGGACTCCGAGGTGCACCGGCAATACACCGGCGTCCCGAATGAGCTGATCCTGCAGAACCTGCGCATGATCGCCTCGTTCAGCCCCTCGGCCCCCGAAGGCCACCCCTACCGCATCCGCATCCCCCTCATCGCCGAGGTCAACGCCTCCGAGGCCAACATCGCCGCCACCGCCGCCTTCCTCTGCTCCCTGGACCGCAAGCCCGACCAGGTGGACCTCCTCCCCTACCACGACATCGGCAAAGGCAAGCACGAACGCCTGGGCACGGTCTACAACCCCGCCGGCCTCTCCCTCTCCGCCCCCTCCAAGGACGACCAGGACCGCTGCCTCCGCCAACTCGCCGACGCCGGCCTCACCGTCACGATCGGGGGGTAGGTTCCCCATACCTCTCCCGTATATCCGTGCGCGGGCAAGGTCTGCGGTGGTTTTGGGCAAGGCATGTTTTTGGACGGCAGACCTTGCCCACCAAATCGGCCTCTCAGGTGCTTCAAGGGCATAAAGCATGGGCACGGTCTGTCACTGAAAAACAAACCGTGCCCAAACTGTTTACAGACCGTGCCCATTCGGCACTTCCGGGGATGGGAAAGCAGCCTTGACGAACTCCTTGTACTTTCGGGAAACGGGAAGTTTCTTGTCCAGGACGGAAAGGGTATCCGGGGAAGTCAATGTAGCCATGGAAGCATTGACCAAAAAGGACCGGTGAATACGCAGGAAACCCTCTCCCAACAGGTTTTCCCATTGAGTGATCCCGGTTTTGTTACGATAGGTGTCACCGGAGACGGTCACAATGCGGACTTCCGTATCGTTGGATTCCACATAGGCGATATCGGCGACAGGAAGCGTAACGCTTTTTCTTTCGGAGAAAAATGTGACGCTCTTGCCCTTCGCCTTGAAGCGCGCGACAAGCCACTTGGACCAGAAGTAATCGCCGATGGCAAGTGCCGTGAGGACAAGCCCCAGGAAAGCGGGATTGACGAGCATGGGCGCAACGTCTCTTTCCGGCCGGGAATAGCCCTCCTGGGTCAGGGTCACCCAGACGGAATGATGCAGGAACAGGATAACGAGGATGACCGAGACCAGGACCGCCAGGGACAGATAGACCTTGTCCATTGGTTTCCGGGCCTTGGGCATCCAGTACTCCAGCGCCAGGGAACAGGGACAGAAGATAAGGCCCACGAGCATGGCCTGGGCCGGTGAATAGTCCAGGCTGGAGAGGATGGCGGCAACCAGGGTGACGGCTGCCAGCCAGTACAAGATACGTCCTGCGATTCTCATTTCTCCGCAAAAATAGGGTATTTCCGCAGGACCTGCAAACCCGGGCGTCCTGCAATGGGTTTTGACGGGACCGGAAGGGGATTCAACTTTGGAGAATCAGCCGGGGCTTCCGTACCTTTGCAAAAACCAAAACACAGCGCATCATGAAAGAAGAGATCATTTACGTAACGGACTCCCTGGGCGTGTCGCACCCGGAGACCTTCGAGAAGGCCGGCTGGTCCCTCTCCCAAACGTTCGTCGATGGAGGCATGGCCGGCATGGTCGTCATCACCCTCCTGCTCATCGCCCTGTTCATCGCCGCCTGGAAAGCGCCCAACTGGGTGAAGGAAATCGGAATCGGCGCACTTGTCGTCGGCATTTTCTGGATGTTAAGCGGCCTGTCGCAGGCGCTCGGTGTCCTCCAGATCGTCGGAGACATCAGCCCTTCCCTCATCTGCGGCGGACTCAAAGCCACCCTGATTCCCGTCTTGTACGGCCTCGTCGTCTATTTCATCTCCCTCGTTATCCGCTTAATCCAGAAGCCCCGGATTTGAGGCGCAGGCACGTCGAATGGCAGAATGGCTTGGATGGACCGGGACGCGGATAAGCCTATCCGGGCAAGGACTGAGGGATTTTTGGGCAAGGTCCGTTTTTGGGCTGGAGACCTTGTCCACTGAATCGGCCTCAGGGGTGGGTGGAGGGCATAAAACATGGGCACGGTCTGTCGCTGAAAATCAAACCGTGCCCAATTATTTGGCAGACCTTGGCCAGAAGGACGACAGACCTCGCCCATAAGAGCAACAGACCTTGGCCGATGACCCCGAACCTTGCGGGGCTTGCCATGGGCTCATTTGGCCTTGCCCAGGGTGGAGGCAACGCGGTCGCGGCTGAGGCCGAAGACACGGGCGAGTTGGGGGATCGTCGTTTTCGAGGTGCGGTAGATGTAGGGAAGAAGGCGGATCTTGCGTTCCAGCGAGAGCGTGGAGAGGCCGGTTTTGAACCAGCGTTCACTCACTTCCTCCACCATTTTATAGAATTCCGAGTCCGGCAGGCGGAGGTACGGTTTCTCTTCCAGAAGGTAGCGCATTTCAGCGACATTGAGACTGCCGATGATTCTCAGGTAAAAAGCCGGATCCCCGTCAAAGGCCTGCTCGAGGTAGGCGTAGTCGCAAATGCTATGGGGAATCAGGCGCCCCTCTCCGTCCAAAAGCCAGGGTACGCCCTTCAGTGAATTCCCCGTATGAAGCAGTTCCCTGCGCTCCCTTTTAGTGAGGGCCGATACCGGCCGTCCCGAAGGACAGTCCTTTCGAAACATCGCCCGGTGTCCGGACCAGGGATAGTCGGCAATGTCGCAACCGTTGTCCAGCGCATTACGGGGGATATATGCCAATGTGTTCCTCAGATAAAACGGATTGTCCAGCCAAAGCGCCTTCACCTTCACCCGCCGGAGGACCCCCTCTTCGTTGTACTTCCGCCGGAAATACATCGAATACACCTTCTTACAATCCTCACCGAAGGCCTGCGCCTCTTCTTGCCGATGTGAGAGCACTGCCGTATGGCTGTGGTTGGAAACAACGTTATAGGTAATGATGATCACATTGTGCCTCCACGCACACACTGCCAGCGTCTTCACCATCAAATCATAATCCTCCGCATCCCGGCACAGGACCGCATCCTCAAGCCCTTTCACACATACGTGATAAGGCTCCACGCGCCTGACACTTCCGTCGGGCAGTTTCCGCACAACACTTCGCTCCATTTTTACTCAAGGGGGAAAAGCCCGCCTTCCCGGCAAACATACGCCTTACCCTTCAGAAAAACAATTCTCCTGCGTCGATTTGTGTTGTTTCAGTATGCTTTTTAATGATTCTGTTGATTTGCACTTCCTTTCCAAACCCGAAAACGCGGCACCTCCCGTATCGATCCAGCTCTCCTATTCTACGGGTGCGTGGGCAAGGTCTGAGGCAGTTTTGGGCAAGGCTTGTTTTGGGGCGGCAAACCTTGCCCACCGAATCGGGCTCTCAGGTATTTCCAGGGCAGAAAGTATGGGCACGGTCTGTTGTTAAAAAACAAACCATGCCCAAGTCTTTGACAGACCTTGCCCCAAAGAACGACAGGCCTTGCCCGGTGACCCGGTGGTCCGGTAGTCCGATAATCCAGTGGTCCGGTGGTCTGGTGGCCCGGTAGTCCGGCGATACGGTAGTCCAATAGTCCGGTGATCCGGTGACGTGGTGATCCGGTGACGTGTTGGCTTATGCTTCCAGGATCTGCCCGGCGGCATTCTTGGTGTCCACCTTTTCGATGATGCGTTCGAGGATGCCTTCCTCGTTGAAGATGAAGGTGCGGCGGAGGGTACCGTAGGTGGTTTTCCCGTACATTTTCTTTTCGCCCCAGGCCCCGAAATCCTGGAGCATCTGCGTGGTAGTGTCTGACAGCAGCCGGAACGGCAGGCCGTGTTTGGCCCGGAAACCGGTATGGGACTTGGCGCTGTCCTTGCTCACGCCCACGACATTGTACCCCGCGGCCGTCAACGCGGCGTAATTGTCACGGAACGAGCACGCTTCGGCCGTGCACCCAGAGGTGTTATCCTTGGGATAGAAATAGATGATGGTCTTCTTGCCGATGAAATCCTCCGACTTCACCGTCTTTCCGTCCTGGTCGATGACCTCAAAGGACGGCATCTTGTCTCCGACTTTAAGCATAATGGTTCGATTGTCAATGATTCCTATACAAAGATAGTTGATTTTGGGCAAGGTCTGTCTCTTTTATGGGCAAGGTTTGATTCTCGAGTGCAGACCATGCCCACCGAATCGGCCTTTCAGGTATCTCCAGGGTAGAAACAAAGGGCACGGTCTGTCGTTAAAAACAGATCGTGCCCCGATTGTGTCTGCTTCGCTCGGAATGACAGACTCTGCTACAGGTCGTCGTTCTCGGTGCGGGCGATGATTTCGTTCTGGAGCTGGGCGGTCATGTCGTTGAAGTAGTCGGAGTAGCCGGCGACGCGCACCAGGAGGTCACGGTACTCGTCCGGGCGCTGCTGAGCGTCGCAGAGGGTTTCCGTGTCCACGATGTTGAACTGGATGTGGTGTCCGCCGAGCTTGAAGTACTCGCGGATGAGCTGGCCGAGCTTCTTCACTTCCGCATCGGTCTTCAGGAGGGCCGGGATGAAGCGGACGTTCAGCAGGGTGCCGCCGCTCTTTGTCTGGTCCAGCTTGCCGAGGGAGCGCACGACGCAGGTCGGGCCCTTGGTGTCGGAGCCGTGGGCCGGCGAGGTGCCGTCGGAGATGGCGAAATGCGCGAAGCGGCCGTTCACGGAGGCGCCGCACACCTGGCCGAAGTAGTTGTGGCAGGTGGTGGAGAGCATGTTCAGCTGCGTCTTGCCGCCGCGGGTGTTGGGACGGCCTTCGATAGCTGCGACCAGATCATTGTACACGCGCACGGCGATATCATCGGCATAAGCGTCATCATTGCCGAAGAACGGGGTGTGGTTGCGGATGTACAGGCGCATGGGCTCGTGGCCCTTCCAGTCGTCGGCAACGGCAGCAAGCATCTGGTCCATCGTGTATTTACCGTCCTCGAAGACATGCTTCTTCAGGGTGGTGAAGCAGTCCGTGATCGTACCGAGGCCGGTGCACTGGATGTACGTCGTGTTGTACCGGGCGCCGCCGCTGTAGTAGTCCTTGCCCTTGTCGATGCAGTCGGCAATGTACAGGCTCAGGAACGTGGCCGGGGCATAGAGGGAGAACATCCGCTCGATGTAGTTGTTCACCGCGAGCTTCAGGTTCACGAAGTACTCCATCTGCTTGTGCCAGGCGGCGTACAGCTCCTCGAAGGTCTTGAAGCCGCGCGGGTCGCCGGTCTCCAGGCCGATCTTCTTGCCCGTTTCCGGGTCCACGCCGTTGTTCAAAGTGATTTCCAGGATCTTCGGGGTGTTCAGGTAACCCGTCAGCAGGTATGCTTCCTTGCCGAAGGCACCCACCTCGATACAGCCGGAGCAGCCGCCTTCGCGGGCGTCCTCTAGGGACTTGCCCTGGCGCACCAGCTCCTTCACGTACGTGTCCGGATTGAACACGGACGGATAGCCGTGGCCCAGGCGGATGACTTTCACGCCGGCCTCCAGGAACTCGTCGGGGGTGTTCTCCGCGATATGGATCGAGAGGCCCGGCTGCAGCTCGTGCAGTTCCTCCTGGATCTCGAGGATCATGTAGGACAGGTCGTTCACGCCGCTGTTGCCGTACTTGTCGATACCGCCGATGTTGATGTTCGTGAAGTCGTTATAGGTACCGGACTCGCGGGCGGTGATGCCCACCTTGGGCGGGGCCGGCTGGTTGTTGAACTTGATCCACAGGCAGCACAGGAGCTCCTTCGCCTTCTCGTAGGTGAAGGTACCCTCCTCCAGGCCCTTCTTGTAGAAAGGATAGAGGTGCTGGTCGATGTGGCCGGGGTTCATGGAATCCCATCCGTTCAGCTCCGTGACCGTCCCGAGATGCACGAACCAGTACATCTGGATGGCCTCCCAGAGGTCGCGGGGGGCATGGGCAGGGACCCAGTGGCAGACGGAAGCGATCTTCTCCAGTTCGGCCTTGCGCTGCGGGTCGGTGCACTTCGCAGCCATCTCCTCCGCCAGGGCGGCGTGGCGCTCGGCGAAAAGGATCGCGGCGTCGCAGGAAATGCGCATGGCGTCCAGCTCCTGCTCCTTGTCGGTGGCCTCGGGGTCGTTGATGTAATCCAGGGCGGCGATGTTCTTCTCGATCCGGGCCTTCATGTCCAGAAGGCCCTCCCGGTACATCCGGCCGTCCATGGCGGTATGGCCGGCGGCGCGCTGCTCCATGAACTCGGTGAAAACACCGGCATGGTACGCCTCTTCCCACTCCTTGGACACGTGGCCGAAGATGCGCTCGCGCTGCGTCTTACCCTTCCAGTAGGGAATCACCTCACGCTCATAGGTGTCGATGTCCTCCTGGCTGATGTGATAGGTCTGCAGCTCGCGGGTGTCCAGGACATGGAGGTCCTCCACGGAGTGGCAGGTGAGTTCCGGGAAGGTCGGGACCGCCTTGGGCTTGGGGCCGCGCTCACCCACGATGAGCTCATCCGGGCCGATGTAGATGGTCTTCTTCGCGCAGATCTCGTAGAAGTTCTTCGCGCGGAGCACCGGAATGGAATACTTCCCATAGTTCTCCTTGTAGAACGCCGTCTCGATGAGGGCGCGCTCAATGGTGAGGGTCGCGGGCGTGGAGATGCTCTCCTCGCGCAGGCGCTTGATCCTCGCATTCATTCCCCCGTCATTTTCGGGGTGCTTGATCGTAAAGCTCATGTTTTGAACAATTCCAAATTGGACCGCAAAGATAATGACCTTCGGTCAATTATCCAAGTTTTGCGGCATACACTTCTTCGAGAGTCATCGGTTTCTTGAGCGTACCCAGCAAGCGGCAGCCGTCCTCCGTGATCAGGTAGTCCAGCTCGTTGCGCAGGCCGCCGAAATCCTTCCAGGCCTCGAACTTGTCGTAGTTGATGAATTCCTTGAAGCGGCCCTCGGCCCTCCAGTAGTCGATGAGCTCGGGCATGAAGTAGATGCCGGGCTCCACCGTGAACACGAATCCGGGCTCCAGCGGACGTGCCAGACGCAACGACTTGAAGCCGAACTGTTTGCTCTTGACCATCCCCTCGGAATAGCCGACGAACTGCTCGCCCAGGTTCTCCATGTCGTGCACGTCCAGGCCCATCATGTGGCCCGTTCCGCACGGGAACACGAGCGCATAGGCGCCGCTCTCCGCGATGTCGCGGGGGTTGCCTTTCATCAGGCCCAGGTCCACCATGCCCTCGGCAATCGCTTCCGCGGCAGCGAGATGCGCATTCCGGTACGGATTCCCGGGACGCAGCTGATCTACCGCAGCATAGAAGCTCCTGAGGCACATGTTGTAGATGCGTTCCTGCCGCTCGGAGAAGCGCTCTCCCACGGGCATGGACGAAGACAGGTCGCCCGCATAATGCAGATGGTTTTCCGCACCGGCATCCAGAAGGAACATGTCCCCCTCCTTCAAAGTATGGATAAACCCGTGGTTGTGAAGGATCTGTCCATGTGTCGTGGCGATGGTCGGGAACGCCAGGCCGCAGCCCGGCCGGCAATTCGCCTCCTGCAGCACCGCAGCGGCGATTTCCGCCTCGTGGACGCCCGGGCGGGCCATCCGGTAGGCGACGAGGTGCATCCGTGTGGAGATGTCCACCGCCTCTTCGATGGCGGCGACCTCCTCCGGGGTCTTGTGGTTCCGCATGTCCACGACGGCCTTGATGAAGGCCTCGTCGGCCCGCTGCTCCCCGGGGGCGATCCCCAGCAGCTGCTGCAGCCACACTTCGTGGTCACCGCGGTACGGCGGCAGGAACCGGACCTTCCGGCCCGCCAGATAGCCCTTGAGCGCGCTCAGGGGCATGGTTTTCTCCACGCCGCACAGCTGCGCGTTGTGCTCCAGCGTCGGCACGGTCCCGGTCCAGACGATATCGTCGATCGTAAGTTCGTCGCCGAAGATCACTTCCTCGCCCCGGTCGATGTCGATGACCGCGGCCAGCCCGGCCTGGTCCAGGCCGAAGTAGTACAGGAACGTGCTGTCCTGCCGGAACGGATACTCGTTGTCATGGTAGTTCATGCCCACGAGCTGGTTCCCCAGGAACAGCAGGACGCCGTCGCCCACCTCCTTCACGAGGCGGGCGCGGCGGTTGACATACGTATTCTTGTCGAACATATTACCGGGTTCTGCTGTTTTCCTTGGTGCACTCGTTCACGAACTTGTGCTTGGAGATCTGCTGGTCGGTGGCGGGGAAGTACTTGGCCAGGAGTTCGTAGAGGCCCGGGTCGCGCTCCTTGAGCTCGTCACGGGTGTTCACGTAATTGTGCTTTCCGTCGGGATGGTCCATTTCCGCGTTCACGTTGAACCAGTCCTGGACACCCTCGGCAAAGTATTCGGCGATGTCGGAGAGGCGGTAGGTGTTCCACCAGAGGTCCTTCGCCTTGGCATTCTCGAGGAGGGCCGTCAGCTTGTCGTTGATATCCGGATCCACCTGCACGATGCCCACGAGGTGGATCGAGTGGGCGAATTCGTGGATGAGGATGTCCTCCGCGTGATACTTGTCGATCTGGTAGCCCAGCACGTTCTCCTCCGCGCAGGAGGTGAGCGGGAACTCAAGGTCGCCGCCCAGGCCGCGGGCCCGGAGGTCCCAGTTCAGGGTCGTGTCGTTGATCAGGTAGTGGTGCTCCGGAACGTCGGTGGTACCTTCGTAGCGGCCCATCATCGTCACGCGGGTGCCAGCCTTGCGGAGGGCGTTCATCACGTCGTCCGACAGCATGGACGTCATGGCGTACAGCGTGTTATGACCGGCGACGAGCGCACTGTCCGGGCAGCGCCAGGACGAGCACAGCGGAATGCCGTTCACATCCACATACTTCTTGTACCAGGGATCCAGGTGCAGGGAATCCGGCGGGGTCGTGATCACGCACTCGGGAATGCCGAGGGCCTTCACGAAATCCACTTCTTCGGCCTGCTGCTTCGGGGCCGGCCGGCCGCAGGACAGGACGAGCAGGGCGCCCACGGCGGCATAAACAAACAACTTTTTCATGGACGTGTTATCAATTACGGGGTTTATGGGGGAGAAAAAAGGCACACCCTCCCCACGGAAGGATGTGCCTGGAAGAAAGTTACTTCATGTAGGAGTAACGGTAGTCGGTCGGAGAAACGAGGGTTTCCTTGATCACTCTGGGGATGATCCAGCGGATGAGGTTGAACTCGCCGCCGGCCTTGTCGTTGGTACCGGAAGCGCGGGCGCCGCCGAACGGCTGGTTGCCGACCACGGCACCGGTGGGCTTGTCGTTGATGTAGAAGTTGCCGGCCGCATAGCGGAGAGCGTCGGTGATCTTCTCCACGGCGAGGCGGTCCTTGCCGAACACGGCGCCGGTGAGGCCGTACGGGGAGGTGGTGTCGCAGAGCTTCACGGCCTCATCGACCTTGTCGTCGTCGTACGGGAACACGGTGAGGACCGGTCCGAAGATCTCCTCTTCCATGGACTTGAAGTGCGGATCGGTGGTCTCGATGATGGTCGGCTCCACGAAGTAGCCCACGCTCTTGTCGCGGCCGCCGCCCATGACGATCTTCGCGTCCGGGGACTGCTCGGCGTAGCTGATGTAGCTGTCGATGTTGTTCCAGGAAGCCTCGTCGATGACGGCGTTGATGTAGTTCGAGTGGTCACGGACGTCGCCCATCTTGACCTCGGAGGCGTACTGCTTCATGATGCCCAGCACTTCCGGCCACAGGCTCTTGGGAACGTACATGCGGGAAGCGGCAGAGCACTTCTGGCCCTGGAACTCGTAGGCACCGCAGAAAGCGGCGGTGGCGACGGCCTTCGCATCGGCGCTCGGGTGCACGAAGATGAAGTCCTTGCCGCC
>DETL01000014.1:94234-160836 GCA_002361625.1 Bacteroidales bacterium UBA3289
CCTTGCCGCCGGTCTCGCCCACGAGGCGCGGGTAGCTCACGTACTTGCCCAGGTTCTCGCCGGCCTGGCGCCAGAGGCTGTTGAAGGTGCCGGTGGAGCCGGTGAAGTGGATGCCTGCGAACCACTTGGAAGAGGTCGCGACCTTGCCGATGAGGGCGCCGCTGCCCGGGAGGAAGTTGATGACGCCGTCCGGAAGACCCGCTTCCTTGTACAGTTTCATCAGGTAGTAGTTGGACAGGGTGGAGGTGGTGGACGGCTTCCAGAGGGCGACGTTGCCCATCAGGACCGGGGTCATGCACAGGTTGGAGGCGATGGAGGTGAAGTTGAACGGGGTCACCGCCAGGATGAAGCCCTCGAGGGGGCGGTACTCGGTGTGGTTGATGTTGCCCACGCCGTCCTTGGGCTGCATGCCATAGATCTTGGAGGCATAGTGCACGTTGTAGCGGAAGAAATCGATGGTCTCGCAGGCGCTGTCGATCTCCGCCTGGTAGATGTTCTTGGACTGGCCCAGCATGCAGGCTGCGTTCAGGATGGGACGGTACTTGGTCGCGAGGAGTTCGGCCATCTTCAGGACGATGGCGGCACGGGTGGTCCAAGGGGTCTCGGACCAGACCTTGTGGGCCTCCATGGCGGCCTCCACGGCCATTTCCACTTCCTTCTCACCTACCTTGTGGAAAGTCGCGAGGACGTGCTTGTGATCATGCGGGCACACGACCTTGCCGGTATTGCCGGTGCGGATTTCCTTGCCACCGATGATGATCGGAATATCCAGGACGGTGTTCCACTGGCGCTCGAGCTCGGCGTCAAGGGCGATGCGCTCCGGAGAGCCTTCAAGATAGGACTTGACCGGCTCGTTGGCCGGTACCGGGAAGTTGAGGATTGCGTTGTTCATATCAGTTTTGTGTTTTGGTTGTTCCAATCTGTAAAAATACGGATTTTTTACAATAAAAGAAAGATGTCAATGGTACTTGTACGTAATAATGAAATCGAACGAGGTGCCGTTCGCGGCAATCTTGTTTTTGAAGGTGATGGTCTTGCCCTTGGCGGCGGCGACACGGTCGGGATGCATGCCCACCATGAAGCGGCCCTGGTTGGCGCCGGTGCCGTTCGGGTCGCCGTCGTAGGTGATGACTTTGCCGCTCTTGTCCTTCTTGCCGCCCCAGACATACCACTGCCAGAAGGCGGTGCCCTTGTCCCAGCTGCAGGACTTTCCGGAAGCATCGACCCACATGCCCGGCTTGTAGGAGGTCATGTCCGTCTTATTGCCGTCGGGGTTGTAGGAGGTGAAACTGCTTTCGTCCAGGTTCCGGACATCCGTGCCGATGAAGGCGTTGACCTTGTCCACCGGGAGTTCGAAATGGCCAATCTCGTAACCGCCCCGGGCCGCAGCCTGCTCCGCGTCGATATCGACCTCCACGGAGATCGTGCTGCCTTCCATCTTCCAGGCATAGGTGTGCGGGCTCATGGCGCCGTCAGGACCCTCGAGGGAGCCGGAAGGCGGAGCCGCCAGGTCCAGGGTTTCCCCATCGACCAGGAACTTGACCTTGTAGGGCCAATGGCGGTCGTTGGCATTGTTCTCGTCCCAGAGGTGGGTAATGTAAGTCGTTGGTGTACAGGCGATGACGGCCCACACATACTTGGCGCCGGCGGGAACGGTCCACTTGACCGTAGCGTAATTGTTCGTAGCGGCCGTCGCGGTGGAGGACTCGCTGTAGGTCCGGGTGGAAAGGTCCTCTCCCAGGGAGACGAAGCCCATGGTCCAACCGGCCTGCTTGGCATCCCCGCTCTTGTTGTAGCCAGCCGCATTGGGCATGCCGGCGAAATCCAGCGTCAGTTCCTGTCCGGGAACGGCCGCGAGACGGATGATGTTGAATCCGGTCGCTTCCGGTGCCTTGGACGGATCCACCTTCCAGTAGCCGCTGCCGTCGTCCGCCCCCTTCCAGGAGACGGCCCCCGCATGGCGGGCGCCCTCGGTGCGGATCTGCTCGAAATCCCAGGTGGCGACGCGGGCGGCATAGTCATAGACCTGCGCATTGAACTCGTCGATCCCGATCCCGTAGGCCGCCATGTAGGACTCCAGCGCGTCTTTCGGTTTCCGGGCCGAGCGCCAGACATTGGCCACGGCGTCGATTCCGTACTTGTCCACCCAGTAGTAGTGGAAGAAGTAGCTGCCGTAGCGCATGTCCTCATGGGCAAAGTGCCGGTGGCAGTTGTCGCAGAATTCGGTGAAGTTATAGTTCGTAAAGGTTTCTTCCGGAACCATCTGATAGGCTTGCCACTGGGCGGTCTGCTCCCAGAAGGTGCTGCCCTGGCCCTGGTCGTAACGGAAGGCCACACTGTAAATGTCACTGGTCTTCTTGTTCAGGACCAGGTCGCAGGCCGTCTGGTACTGGAAGGAATGGCCGATCTCATGGGCCACGGTGGCGCGGCTGTTCGCCGCCTCCGGATTCACCCACAGGCACCCGGTGATGTTGTCGTCCGGACCGGAGCCATAGGCCGCCCACTCCGTCTGGTGCCACAGGTAGATCTGGAACTTGTACTGGTCCAGGTAGGACTTGTCCGCGTCCGTGTAATGCGCGAATTTGAGCGTATTGACATAGTACGCATAGATTTCCTCGCACCAGGCCAGGAAGGTGTCCGTGTCCAGGTGGTACGGAGCCGCCGCATCATCGGGCGTCACCGTCTTGTAGTCCTTGTCCCAGAAGAGGATGAAATGCTCGCTCTGCTTGCTGCGTCCGAAATACCAAAGGCTCTCCTGTTTGAGCGGGTCGTAGAAGGTACTCGTAACGTCCCAGCCGCGCTCTTTCTTGTAGAACTCGGTGGTCATGTAGATCTTGTCGTAGTTCGGGACGTCAGAAGCCTTCAGGTCGCCGCTCGCAGGAGTGACCGGTGTCGGTTTTTCCTGGGGATCCGGATCTGGTTCCGGTTCCGGCCGGGGCGTCTTGTCGCAACCTGCAAACAGCGTGACGGCAATGGCCAGCATGGCCCAAAGACATACATTCTCTATTTTCATGAGTCGCAGTTATAGTTTCTGGTCGTAATTGAACCATTTGACCTGGGTCGATGCGGTTCCGTCCGTTCCCTCGCCCAGTTTGAGTTTATACCAATACTTCAATTTCAGGAGTTCCGGCTTGAATTTGTAAGTGCGGTTGCATACCACCGCAAAAATGACACCGTTGGCCGGCTGTTGTCCATCCAGGCTCACCGTGCAATCCCCACCCTCAAAGGGCTGGGCATAGACAGGACGTCCGTCCGTCGTTCTCCAGCAGAGTTGGCAGACCAGATCCAGCGGTTCGTTGACCCCGTTGATGGACGGCCACGGCGTCCCTTCGAAGGACACCGTCACCTTGTCTCCCTTCACCTTGATGGGAATGACATTGGCACCGGTCCAACCGGGAAGGGTGCTGCTTTCGGGAATGATCCAGCCGTTATCGGCCGGATAGGTTTCCACATAGGGGGTCATCTTCCAGGGCAGGCACTTGTGCGATCCTTCCGACTCCACGGTAGTACCGAAGTACTGGTTGGAAAGTTTCCTGGCGGCGTCGGAGTAGATACCCAGGTCGCACAGGGCCACGCGGGAGCGGAATTCCAGAATCATGCGCTTGACCTGGTCATGCCCCATGGGGGAGGAAAGAGCCAGGCTCTGCAGCAGATACCCCTGACAATATTCCCAGATCCATTTGATGGCACCGTCGCCCACGCTGATTTCCAGGAAAGAGGGGAACACCTCAGAATACTGCACGCCACCCAGGATCCGGCGGTTGTCGCCCGAAGACGGCAGCATCCAATCCGGCGGCCCCCATGTTCCGTCGCTCTTCCAGCCGCCATAGCATTCGATGGGGATGAACGGAGCCAGGAGGGTACCGGAAGCCAGCCAGCCAAACTCGATGTCTTTCGGAGCGGTCGTTCCCCGGCGGATATTCATCGCCCGCTGGAGCCACACGTCGCAACCCTCATGGAACCAGCTGATCTTCTTTCCGCCGGGGCGGGATGAGAAGAGGCAGTGGATACCCTCATGGGTCACATTGTAGGTATGGTAATCCTTATCGCTGTAAGTGCAGGCCGGATCGAAGCAATAGACCGGATAATAGGACAGCAGGAGCATGGGATACTCCTTGCCGTTCCGATACACGGAGCCTTGCCAGCCGCCGGTGGCGGTGTTGGGTTCGTTGTCGGTACTCAGACCGCTTCCGTAAAGATAGACGGCGCTGCGGTAGCCTTCCATGGCATTGCGGTCCGGCAGCCAGCCCATCTCCTCGCGCAAGTAGCGGAAGTCCTCGTTCAGCTGCTGCAGCATCCGCTTAGCCGAGGCCTCCTTCTCTTTCACCAAACTGTTGGCCCGCTTGCCCTGGACGAACGTGAACCAACCGTCGTCATAGCGCCAGGCCTCCCCCGTCACCACACCGGTCATGTTCTTCGTGGGCATTTCGGGCATGGTATAGTCCTGCAGGAAATCGTAATCGATGCCCTTATATGCAGGCCACTCGGAGAATGTCTCCGCAATCGGGCTTTCCGGTTCCGCCGGATCCTCCTTCGTACAAGCTACGGCCGAAAGGACGAGGCCGGTCAGCAAGGCAATGTATAACGGATGCTTCATGTCGCAATGAAACGGGGCCGGCTCAGCACCGGCCCCGAAAACGGTGGATTCCGATTATTCAACGACCTTCATCGTGAAGTTGAAGGGCTTTCCGCCGAGGATGGCCTTGGAGGTCACCTCCGTGCCAGGAGTATAGGTGTTGCCAGGGTTTTTGCCCACGTAGAACATGTTGTAGAAGCCCGGGAACTCGTGCTCCTGCGTGGTGTACCACTGCCAGAAGCTGTAACCGCCGGCATTGCCGTCTTCCCCGAACCACATGCCCGGGATGTAGGACGTCCACTTCTCGAGCTTGGTCGCACCATCGTTGGCTACCGGATAGAAACCGGCCTCATAGTCCTCGGTCAGGGCGTCCACATCGATGCCGAAGGCCTGGTTCACATAGACCTCGTTCAGCGGGAAGCCCATCCAGCCCCAGCTGTCGTCCATCGCGGCCGCGGAAATCTCGGCATTCACCTGGACGCCGTCGGAGGTAATCGCCCAGCTGTAGCTGTGCGGGCCCACCTTGCCGGACTTGGCCGTCGGATAAGCATCGTGGAAGGTAACCTTGACGGTCAGGAGCTTGTCGCCCAGCTGCGCTTTGGACACGACGGTCTCGGCGCTGACGTTGCCCGCATTGGTTCCCACGAGGAAGAGACCTTCCGTGAAGTGGTCCTCATACTTGTGGTCACCCCACTGGTACCACCAGTACATATGTCCGGTGCTCCAGCCGGTCGCATTGCCGTCGGCATCCACCCACTCGCCGGGCGCGTTGGTCGTCCAGTCACCGGACGGGGTGCCGTCGGCATTGAGCGGATAGAAATAGGATGTGTCGAAGAGTTTCTCGATGTCGTCGATGCCCAGGTAAGCGGTCATCACCTCAGTCGGGATGGTCGCAGCGGTGAAGATCCAGTCTCCATTCTCCTTGATCGTAGGCAGGTAGGCATCCACGTCCACGGTCAGGCCTTCCTCGTCGAAGTACCACAGGATGGTGTGGTCACCGTCGGCGCCGCCACCGTACGGATACGGGGTGCCCACGCCGTCGGCAACGCCTTCGGGATAGCCTTCGGTCTCCGGAAGGATCATTTCATGGAAGATGTAGGTGATGCTCACCGGATACTCCTTGTCGCCGCTCTTCATCATCGCCGTGGCGGTGAAAGGCTCGTCGAAGGTGACCTTGGAGTTGTTGTTCGGGTTACCGCCCACGACGAAGATGTCAGGGTGCTTCTCGTAATCGTAGTCGTAGCCGATGACCTTACCGTTCTTGTCGGTCTTGCCACCCCAGATGTACCACTGCCAGTAGGCGACACCCTCGGACCAACCGGGAGCCGGCAGGCCCTTCTCATCGACCCACATGCCCGGCTTGTAGGAGGTCATTTCCTCCACCGGATCACCGAAGTCGTCAAGGGCGTAGAAGGTGCTTTCATCCAGCTCGGCGGGATCGAAGCCGACCACTTCCTTGAACGCGTCGCGCGGGAAGTCGAACCAGCCGATCATCCAGTCACCGGAATTCTTCCACTCCTCGGTGTTCACCTCCACGGTGATCTCGAGGCCGGATTCGGCAGCCATCGTATAGCTGTAAGAGCTGAGGAGCTCCTCCGCATGATAATTGTCGTCGTCGTCCCAGACGAAGGCCTGCAGCTTGCCGGAACCTTCCACGAGCTTTTCAGTCTCGCTGTAGTGGAAGTTGACGATCCAGTCATACTCCGTGCCGTTCGCCGTGAGTTTGGCCTTGGACGTGACGGTCTTGCCCGCCACGGCGCCGGCGTTGGCCGGCTGGCAGCCCAGGTAGATGATGCCCGGGTAGTCGCTCTGGCTCATGTCATAGGTGACACCCTGGCCTTCCCAGACATACCACTGCCAGAAGGCGGAACCGGCGCTCCAGTTGGAGGTGGCACCGGCGGCGTCCACCCACATGCCGGGAGCATAGGAGCTGAAGGAATCCACCTTGGATCCGTCCGGGTTCACACCCCAGAAGGTGGCCGCAGTCAGGTCCGAACGGACATCCAGTCCCAGGAACTCGTTCATCGCCGCGATCGGAAGGGTGAACCAGCCGATGCAGTATTCGCCGCCGGCGAACTCGTCGTCACCGTGCATGTACTGGCCGGTGTCGATGAAAGCGTCGATGGTGATCGTGTTTCCCTCGGCCTTCCAGGTGTAGGTGCTGTTGGTCTCGGCGATGTCGCCGTCCTTGTTCGCCTTCTCCAGGTTGCCTTCGCCCTCATAGACGATTTCGGGCTCCGGTTCCGGTTCCACGGGGATGCCGTCATTCTCATAGAAGGACTTGGTATGGCACGCCGTCAGCGCAAGCGAGGCGAGGGCCATATATACGAATATCTTTTTCATATTACTTTCGTCTCTTTATGCATTACATGTTGTCGGGAATCGGATCGTCGATGGCGACATCCGCAGCCATGGCGCCGTTGGCAGAGACATAACCCGGGTTCTGACCCATGTTCTTGTTGTCCTGCTGGGTGCTCTTGTCGATCGGGAAGAGAGCGGTGTGGTTGTCACCGATCGCCGTGTGGTTGAACCAGTTGCGGGTACCGAAGGTCCCGAAACGGATCATCTGCTGGCGGCGGAGGCCCTCCAGGGCGAACTCCCAGCCCCACTCGTCGTACATGCCGGCGAACTGGATGGGCTCCTTGTCGGCACCGGTGGACTTGTACTTCTGGGAAGCTTCGAGCTCCTTGTACACCTCAGTCCAGTCGTGCGGCTGGCGGGTTGCATCCGCGGACCAACCGTCGTCACCCTTCGCATAACCGTTGCCGTAGATATTGAGCATGTCGGTGGTGATGTCGCCGAAGTTGGCCTTGCCATAGACCATCTTGGACTTGGTGGACTGGAGGTCGGCCAGGGTCAGGGCCGGCGCGCTGCGCTGACGGACGGCGTTCACGAGGGCGTCCGGCGTGTCACCGTAGCTGCTCTTCGCCCCCCGGAGGATGCACTCGGCGGCGGTGTAATAGGCCTCGGCCAGACGGAACCAAGGGAAGTCGTTGGTCCACTGGTTGGTGTAAGCGGCATCGAAGTCGGGCTGATACTTGGCCTGGCGGCAGCCGAAGTCGATGGAGGTGATGCTCTCCTTGCCCTTTGCGCCGGTGATGGACGGCAGGTAGTTCAGGCACCACCAGGCAATCTGGTCGCGCTTGCCCACTTCCACGCCGTCTTCCACATCCTGGAAGTACTTGGCGGTCTTGGCGTCGTTGTCGGAACGCTCAGGCGTATTCACGAACTGAGGGCCATAGAGCCAGGTGTCGGAGAGACGGGTATCGCCTTCCTGGTAAGAGTTAATGAACTGCGGGTTCGCGCAGTTGCCGCCCCAGGTATTGCGGGTGTAGCCGAAGTGGAGCTTGCCCTCGGACGGGGGATAGAACTTCATCGCCATGCAGAAGACGTGCTCACCGGTGTTGAAGGTGTTGTCATAAGGGATGGCGAAGATGATTTCGGTATTGTTCACGGCCGTGGCGTCGTCGAAGGCCTGGAAGTTGTCCAGATACTTGGCGGACAGGCTGTACGGTCCGTTGTGGATGATGTCTTCCGCCAGGGCGAGGGCCTTGTCGTAAGCCGGAGTACCCTTGCTCTGCTCGGTGGCGGTATAGACCTCGGCGTTCAGATACACACGCATGAGGGCCATCTTGACACCCCACATATTCAGACGGCCGTAGGTCGCGGCGGAGCGTTCCTCGGACAGCACACCATGGTCGATGACCTCCTGCAGCTGCTTGGTCACGAACTCGTACACGCGGCGGCGGGAGCTCTGCTTGGGCAGTTCGGTGTCCTTATAGGAAGTCACGATGGGCACGTTACCGTGGGAATCCAGGAGAACGGCATACCAGAGGGCGCGGACGGCCTTGAGCTCGTCCAGGGCATAATCTTCGAGGTCGCCGGCGTTCAGGGAACCGTCCTTGATCTGGTCCATGACGCGGTTGGCGGCGTTGATGCCGGTGAAAGCATAGCCGTAAATGGAGGAAGGGGAACCCGGATCGTCGGCATACCAGGTATGCTCATGCATGCGCTGATAGACGCCGCCGTCCACCCAACCGTTCGGGCGGGCCGGGGTAATCACCACGTCGGCCGCTTCTTCCTGGGCGTCGAACATGCCGTACCAGTCCATGAAGGCACCGAATTCGGAGTAGGAGCTCGCCAGCAGGGCGGCCACGTCCTGCTCATTGGGGACGAAGCTCTCCTGGAGGATCTCGGAATAGGCGATTTCGTCCAGGTTGAAACAAGCCGTGAAGCTGGTGGCGGAAACCGCAAGGATTGCTATGGTAGAAAATATCTTTTTCATGACTGTATCCTTTTTTAGAAGGTGAAGTTCAGACCGAAGGTGAAGGACCGGATGGTCGGGTACTTGTCACGCTCGTCGGTACCGGCATCGAAGCCGGTGACACGGACTTCGGGATCCAGGCCGGTGTAGCCGGTGAAGGTCGCGAGGTTGTGGACGGAACCGTACACACGGAACCGCTTGATGAAGTTGCTGTTCTTGAAATTGAGGGTGTAACCCAGGGTCACGTTGTCAATCTTCCAGTAGTCACCGTCCTCGATGTAGTAACTCACGATACGCTGCGTGTCGGAAAGGTTCACCATCTTGCCGGTCTTTTCGCCGGTGCGGGCATCCACAGCCTCGAACTGGTCGAAGGCGCAGTTGAGCGTGTTGTACAGGATGGTCGGGTTTCCGTAGAACATCTTCTGGAAATTCAGGATCTGGAATCCGAAGGCGCCGCGCATGGTGACGGCGAGGTCGAAGTTCTTGTAACGGAAGTTGTTGTTGAAGTTCAGGTAGATGTCCGGAACGCCGTTTCCGAGGATCTGCCAGTCGGTGTAACCGGCGTCGGCGGCGAGGCCGTAGTACTTGCTCACCACGTTGCCGTCGGCATCGCGGCGGAGACGCTCGACGACCCACTTGCCGCTCTCGTCCAGACCAATGGAACGGAGGTTGAAGAAGTTGCCGATCGGCTGTCCCACCTTCACCTGGTGCGTGGTCTTCTGGATAGGCTCACCGGTGTAGCCCTCATCGAAGTAGTCGTTCTCGCTCTGGAACTGGTCATTGGAAATAGACAGGAGCTCGTTCCGGTTGTGGGAGAAGGTAACAGAGCTGTTCCACTCGAAGTCGCGGGTGCGGACCGGCGTGGCGTTGAGGAGCAGTTCCACGCCTTCGTTGCGGATCTGCGCGACATTGGCCATGATGGTGCCGTAGTAGTACGGAGGCGTCGGAACGGAATAATAGTACAGGCCGTCCTTGGTGTCACGGCGGTACACGTCGAGGCTACCGCTCAGGCGTTCGTCAAAGACCGCGAAGTCCAGGCCGATGTTGTACTCGTACTTCTTTTCCCAGCGGAGGTCGGGATTGTTGTTACGGGTAGGGGTGATGGGCTGGATCCACTTGCCGTTGTACATATAGTTGCCGCTGTAGTCGATGGAGGCCAGGGACTGGTACGGGCTGTTGATGTCGATGCCGGTGATACCGAAACCGGCGCGGAGCTTGAGGTTGTTCAGCCACTTGACGCCCTTGAGGAAGTCCTCGTTGTTGAGACGCCAGCCGGCGGAGATGCCCGGGAAGTAGCCCCAGCGGTGATCGGCACCGAACTTGGTGGAGCCGTCCATACGGAGGGAGGCCATCAGGAGGTAGCGGTCGCCGTAGTTGTACGTCACACGGCCGAACAGACCGATAAGCTTGGACATGCTCTTGTAGGAGGACATGCTCGCATTGCCTTCCTTGAGGGCCTGGCCCTTTTCGAGGGCGTTCCAGAGGTAGCCGTCATTCGGGAAGTTCCAGTTGGAGGCGCTGAAGTTCTCGCTGTAGCCGTCCTCGTAGGAATAACCGGCGACACCGGTCACATGGTGGTTGCCAAAGTCGCCCACATAGCTGGCGCTGAGCTCCAGCATGTTGGCGGTGTAGTCGGAGGCGTTGCGGCCGGCCTGGCCGTTGGCACCGCTCTTGGTGGTGCTTTCGTCCTGGCGGGTGTTATAGTAGCCGCCCAGGGCGCTCTGGCCCTTGCGGACGTACATCATCTTGAGGGTGAGGGGATCCCACGGCTTGAACTCGACGGTGCCGTTGAAGCGGACGTTGCGGTTGCGGTACATGCCCAGCTGCTCTTTGAGGAGGGTCATCGGGTTCGCATAGAGATAGATGTCACGGGTCACATAGGAACCGTCCTCGTTGTACACCGGCTGCAGCGGGCCCTGGATGCAGGCCTGGCGGTAGGCGTAGGAGGCGTTCACGCGGGAGTCCACGTTGGTTTCGTTGGCCATCACTTCACCGGTGAGCTTGAGCTTGTCGTCCAGCAGGTACTGGGAGACGAGGGCGCGGGCGCGGATGTTGGACCGGCCGGTGTTGATGATGGTACCCTTGTTGTCGTTATAGGTCACATTGGCGGTGTAGAAGTTGTGACGGGAACCGCCGCGGATGGACAGATTGTGGTTCTGGGAGACGGCCGTCCGGCTGATCAGACCCAGCCAGTCGGTGGGTTCCTCCACGGCGAGCTGGCCGTTGGCACCCTGGAAGCTCCAGCCCTCGGCCCGGCGGGCGAGAACGTCGTCGGCCGTCATGAAGTCCGGGCGCTTAAGCCACTGGGAAGCAGTCACATAAGCGTTGTACTCGATGGTGGCGGGCATCTCGCGCTTGGCGTTGCGGGTGGTGATGATGATCACGCCGTTGGTACCGCGGGTACCGTAGATGGCGGTGGCGGAACCGTCCTTCAGCACGTCGATGGATTCGATGTCTTCCGGCGCCACGGTGGCGAGGGAGCCGGGGATGCCGTCCACGAGGATGAGCGGAGCGGAGGAACCGTACAGGGAGGAAGTACCGCGGAGCATCACGGAGGAGGATGCGGTCGGGTCACCGGAAGGGATGGTGATCTGCAGGCCGGCGACCTTGCCCTGGATGAGCTGGCCGGCGTCGATCACGGCGCCCTGGATGAAGTCGTCGGACTTCACGCTCTGGACAGAGGAGGTGATGTCGGCCTTCTTCTGGGTACCGTAACCGATGGAAACCGCTTCCTGAAGGAAGGAGACGGCCTCTTCGAGAACCACGTCGATGACGCCCTGGTTCCCGACGGTGACGGACTGGGTTTCATAGCCGATGCAGGAGAACTCCAGGACGGAGGCGGCACCCTTGACAGTGATGGTGTACTTGCCATACAGGTCGGTGACGACACCGTTCGTCGTTCCTGCTTCCACGACACCGGCCGCTACGACGGGTTCGCCGCTGGGGTCGGTGACGGTTCCCTTGACCACGACGTCGGCCATTGCGGGAATGGACGCGGCGAGCAGGCCGAGGGCCACACAGAGATGTTGGATCAGTTTCATACGGTTGGTTTGTTAGTTATTGTGTTAGTTAAAAAACTTCGTTTGTGGCGTTCGCAAAGATGGGAAAAGTCCTTCTCAGAAAATGCAAGGATAGTCCAATCGTCTGCGAAAATCGTCTAATTCCTCTTCAGGCGCACCATCAGGACACCGTGGGCGGGGATATCGGCCCGGAGCCGGTCTTTGGTGTTTCCGATGTCCTTGTGGGCCCACAGGTCCCGGACGGTATAGTCCCATTTGCGGAAATTCACCTCGTGCGCGAAGTACATCGTCTGGTCCCGCCAGTTGTAATCCAGTTTCCAGGTGTCGTGGCCGCGGTTGAGGAAACAGACGGCGATCTCACCGTCCGCCAGCGGTTTGGCCCAGATTTCCCGGTCGCCCATGTCCATGAAGCGGATGCCCTGCTTGCCCAGGGGATCCTGGTTCACGGCAATGACTTCCTTGTTCGTGAGGATCTGGATGGTCTTGTAGTCCATCTCGCGAAGGTCGTTCCCCGACATCAGCGGAGCGGCCAGCATGCACCACATGGAGAAATGCGTCACGCTCTCGTCCCAGGTGAGTTCTCCGTTCCCCACTTCCAGCATCTCGGCGTCGTTCCAATGGCCGGGACCGGCGTAAGGATACAGGTCCGCAGCAGCGTCGATGCACTGGAGGACGCCCACACCGCCCCAGTCGAAGACGGCGTCATAGACGGCCCGGATGTCCGGGGTGACGCGCCAGAGGTGGCCGATGCCCTCGCCCCACTCCCAGGGTTTGTTCTCGCCCCATTCGCAGATGGAGAGGACGATCGGGCGGCCGCTGGCCTTGATGGCTTCCGACATGGTCTGGTAGGCGGCCTTGGCGTTCTGGCCGTCGTTGGAGCACCAGTCGTATTTCAGGTAGTCAACACCCCATTTTGCGTACTGCAGGGCATCCTGGAACTGATGTCCCTTGCTGCCGGGGCGCCCCTGGCAGGTATAAGAGCCGGCGCAGGAATAAAGGCCGAACTTGAGACCGAGGCCGTGAATGTAGTCCGCCAGGGCTTTCATGCCGGAAGGGAAGCGCTCGGGGTCCGGGACGATGTTCCCGTCGGCGTCGCGTTCCACCTGCCAGCAGTCATCGATAACGATGTACTCATAGCCCGCGTCGGCCATGCCGGAAGCGGCCATCGCATCGGCGATTTCCTTGACGAGCTGCTCACTTACGTTGCAGCCGAATTTGTTCCAGCTGTTCCAGCCCATGGGCGGCGTCGCCGCCAGGCTGCGGTACAGGGAATCAGACAAGGGTTCGGGCTTCTCCTGGGCGGAGAGAAGGCAGGCGCCGAAAAGGGCGGCCATGGAAAGCAGGCGGTGCAGATTCATGCGTGTCATTCTTTATGGGTTGGCGGTGTAAAGGTAGGAAAACGGCCTGTCCCCGAATGGTAGAATTGTCCAAATCTCTTGTAATCGGGTTCAAAACACGAAAAAGGCCGGCCCAGAACCTGGGTCGGCCTCGCAGATGAGGATGTCACCGGTTACTTCACGCCGGTACGGGTGTCCCACCAGAGCTGCTCGCCCCAGCAGTAATCAACGATACCCGCGGAAGCGGCTTCCACATTCGCCTTGTTGAACTTGAACTGGTTGTCCGGGTACGGCATGCGGAAAGGAACGTCGGTATGGGCGCCCTTCCAGTAAGCATTGGCCCGGTCGCCCAGATACTGCTTCGCTCCGGCCTTGCAGCCCGCGGCCGAATAAATCGCGGCGGATTCCTCGGAATAGACAGCCGTCTGGATGTACTTGGGATAGCCGGTCCGGCGATAGAAGGCCCAGGCCTCATTCACTTCCTTGAACAGGGCCACCCACTCTTCATAGTACAGGCGGTCCAAAGTGCCATCCCAGGCACCCTTGCCGGCCAGGTAGGTATCCACATCGCCCGCCGTCACCTTCCGCTCGGCAGGTACCCAGCCATTGGCGATGTCCATTTCGTCCTCGAAGGACAGGCGGACAGCCGTCTCGTAGGCATCCTTGGCGGACATCGGGGTCTGCCAGCCCTTCATGGCGGCCTCGGCCATCATGAAGTAGGTCTCGCAAGCCTTGTAGTACGGGGTAAAGCCGGCATTGTTGGCCGTCATGTAAGCCTCGCCCAGGAAGGAGTAACGAACCTGGTTGGAAAGCTGCTGGGAGGCGATGCCGTGCTCGCCGCCGCGGTAGGTTTCCCCATCTTCCCGGCAAGGCTGGACGAAGAGCTTCAGGCGCGGATCTTCCATGTCCTTGAGGTGGTTGACGAAGATCTCGGAGGCGCACCAGTCGTTGGGACGCGTACGGAATGTGCTGCGGAAGGGCTCGAAATAGTCGCCGCTTCCCTGCCACCAGAAGTAGGCACGCTGGCTGTTCTCCTCGATGACCGGATACTTGGACGGATTGTTCAGGATGGATTCCGCCAGGGCCTTGGAGCCGCTCCACACATTGGACAGGCGCAGGGCATAGCGCAGGCGCAGGGAGTTGCAGAAGCGCTGCCAGAGTTCCGCGTCGCCGCCGAAGAGGAGGTCGCCCTCACCGATGGCGTCCGAGCCCAGGCCGGAGGCCCAGCTGTCCGCGACCTTGCCGAGTTCCTCCAGGATGGCAGGATACGCATCCGACTGCTTGTCGTACGGGGTCAAGAGGATGCCGCCATCCTCCGGAGCGCCCTTGAAGGCCTCGGAATACGGCATGTCGCCGAAACTGTCCAGGTTCCACAGAAGAAGGAAGTCCTTCATCACCTTGGCGGCGTTGTGCATGTTCTTGGTCGCATCCTCGTCGGTCCGGGCGATGATGTCATTGAGCTGCGTGCTCCCCCAATACACCTGATACCACTTGTTACCGTAGGTGTTGTTGGTAGGGATGTAGTCGTTGTACTGATCGATATAGCTGAGCTTGCACATATAGCCTGCCCAGATCGTGGGACCGGTGATATCGCCGAACTGCACGGCCGTCCGGGAATGGACATACGCGAACATGTTCGTCATCGGGACGGACGTATAGGCGTCCGGGTCGGTGTTGATCTTCTCGAAATCCTTGGTGCAGGAGAAAGCCAGGACCAGGATGGAAGCCCAAACGGATATTCTCAGAATGTTTTTCATTTCAAATCCTCCCATTGATTAGAATGTAAGGTTCAACTTGACACCGAAGCTGCGGGAGCCAGGCACGGAGGCCTGCTCGAAGCCGACGCCGCGGGTATCGCTGGAGACACCGCCCGTTTCCGGGTCGATACGCATGGTATTGGACTTGTCCACCCAGAGGAGCAGCACGTTGCCCGCGATGGCGGAAACGGTGGCCCGCTTGATGAACTTGGCCTTGTTCATGAGGCTCTTCGGGAGCTGATAGGTCAGATACAGTTCGCGGAGCTTGAGGTAGGATCCCTTGAAGACGGCGAATTCGCCGCCGCCGCCGTTACCCCACTCGAAGAAGTCCTGGGCGTTGGTCTCGAGGGTGTTGGGAACCCATTTGCCCGACGCGTCCTGCATGACGAAACGTTCGCCGGAATAGACGTCCCGGCCGGCCACGATGGCCTTCTCACGGACATTCCCCGTATCACCGTCCACGGTGTAGGAAGCCAGACCGGCATTGTACGCGTGGGCCATGGTCTGGGACCAGATGTCGCCGCCCAGGCGCATGTCGAACATGGCGCCGAAACTCAGGTTCTTGTAGGAGAAGTCGTTGCGCCAGCCCATGATGGCATCCGGCGCGACATTACCCACGACCTGGTCGCTGGCCGTAGTCGGGAAACCGGCAGCATTCACCTTGATGGCTCCGATCTGGTCGCTCGTGGCGGTACCCTTCTCGACATCCTTCTCCGTGATGCGGTTCAGACCCGTACCACGGATATTACCCCAGGCGTCACCGACGGTGGCTGTGGTGCTGTAACCCCAGGTCCAGCCCATGGTGTAATCCTTCAGGTCAGGCTGCTCCGGATAGAGCTCCACGATCTTGCTTCGGTCGCGGGCGAAATTGAACGTCGTGGTCCAGTTGAATCCGTTGGGATTGCGGAAAATCTCGCCGACGAGCTGTACCTCGATACCCTTGTTGTCAATTCGGCCGGCGTTCACGAGCATGGAACCGAAACCTACGACATTGGAAGTCGAGACGGAGAGGATCTGGTCCTCGGTCTTCTTCTGGTAGTAGGCCACATCCAGGTGGAGACGATCGTCGAACATGCCGATTTCCGTACCCACTTCCCAGGAAGTCACCTTCTCCGGACGGAGGTTCAGGTTCGGATAGGAATAGCTCTTGTACATCTGGGCGACACCATTGTACGCGGCGGAATTGGAATAGTAGTAGTAGGAATTCCGGTAGGCGGAGGTGGCGGAACCCACCTGGGCGAGGCCGCCGCGGAGTTTCCAGAAGGAGAGGACGTTCCCCTGCTTGAGGGCGGGGATGGACTCGGTGACGATCCAGCTCAGGGACACGGACGGATAGAAGAAGGCTTGGCGGATGGTGGAGCTCCAGTCGTTACGGGCGCTCGCATCCAGGTAGAGCATGTTCTTCCAGCCCAGGGAGAAGTTCCCATAGACGGAGTTGGAACGGATGTGGCTGTGGTCCATGGAAGTGACGGCGTCACCGGACTTGTTGCCGATGGTATAGACACCCGGGATGACCAGGGCGTCGGCGCCCATCTGCTCGTACAGGTACTGGGTATCGCGGTAGTTGGCACCCAGGATGGCGGTGAGGTTGAAGTCGCCGAAGGTCTTGTTCATGGAAGCCAGGAGGTCGGCGTTGAACTCCGTGTTGGCGATGTCCGTGGAATAGAAGGCACCGTCCGGGTCGTCCGGGTTGTAGTACTGCTTCTCGAACATCCGGGAGTTGTAGTAGTCGAAGCCCACGCGGCCTTCGATCTTGAGCCAGTCCAGCGGATTGAAGTACAGGGACGTCTTTCCGAACATACGGTCGCGCTGGTAGCTGTTCGTGTTCATGTACACGTTGAAGTACGGGTTGATGTGGTAGCTGGTGTTCCAGTTGTACATCGTATAGTTGCCAAACTCGTCCTTCTGGTCCCAGTTCTCCTTGAGGGGCTGCATGTCGATCTGGCGGCCGCTCCAGGCAACGAGGGAGTTGATCGGGTTGTTCGCCCGGTAACCCTGGTTCACGAGGTTCTCGCTCTCGGTGCGGGTGTAGTTGCCGGCGAAGTCGAAGGAGAAGAAGCGGTTCAGGGTCATCTGCGTGTTGAACTGGGCGCCGTAGCGGGTCTGGTCCGTGTTCGGGACGGTACCGGTCTGGTTACGGTAGGACAGGGACACGCGGGTCGTGGATTTCTCGCCGCGGGACTGCAGGGAGATCATGTGGTTCTGGGTGATACCGGTCTGGAAGAAGTCCCGGATGTTGTTCGGGTGGGACACCCAGGGAGCCTTCTGGCCATTGGAGTTGAACTGGACCAGCTGGAGGCCGGCGTCGAGCGGAGCACCCCAGGATTCGTCGTTACCGTCCTGGATACCGCCCCAGTTACCATCGACATACTTGAAGTTGTAGGTCTCCGCATAGGTCTGGCGGTCCATGGTACCGCCGTCGGCGAGGTAGGCGTTGTAGTGGTAACCGTCACCGTCATAACCCTGGCCGTAGGAGTTCTGGAGCTTCGGGATGTTCGCCACGCGGTCGAAGGTGACGGAACCGTCATAGGAGACCTCGATGCCGCTGGAACGCTTGCCGGTCTTGGTGGTGATGAGGATGACGCCGTTACCGGCACGCATACCGTAGAGGGCCGCGGAACCGCCCTTGAGGACGGAGATGGACTCGATGTCCTCCGGGTTGATGTCGTTCAGGCCGGAACCGAAGTCCACGCCGCGGTAGGTGTTGTCACCGGTACGCTGCGTATCGTTGGAGATCGGAACGCCGTCCACGACGATCAGCGGCTGCTGGTTGGAGGAAAGGGAGGAATTGCCTCGGACCGAGATGCGGGAGGAAGCACCGACGGAACCGCCGAAGGTGTTGATCTGCACGCCAGCCACCTTGCCGGTCAGGGCGCTCGTCACGGACGGGGCGCCGGCGGCGAGGAGCTCGTCGGACTTGACCTCCTGGATGGCGTAACCGAGGGCTTTCTTCTCACGGGTGATACCCATGGCGGTCACGACCACCTCGTTCAGGGCATTGAAGTCATTCTCCAGCACGACGACGATGCCGTCGGTGGCATCGACCTCCTGGGTCTTCATGCCCAGGCAGGAGACGATGAGCGTTTTTGCGCCCGAGGGAACGGTCAGCGTGAACTTGCCGTCCGCGCCCGTGACGGTACCTACGGTGGTACCATTCACGATGACACCTGCACCCGGGACCGGAGCGTTGTCTTCCGCGGAGATGACCGTTCCGGACACCCGCGTCTGAGCGAACGCCAGGCATGAGACCAGGCCCAGCGCCATCAAAAGGATTGCTCTTTTCATAGGGGACATTGTTTAAAGTAATATAGAATGCATCAAGTTTTGGTTTCAAATTGTTAGCGTTTTGCCGGCCAAAAAGCCTTATAGGACTGGTTGACAATCAGGTAAAGCACCTCAAATATAAACAAATTGAGCAAAAAAAAAGCAAATTTTTGCATTTTTTTGCGCACAACAATTTGAAAGTCCCCTTTTACAGCAAGTTCAGATATTCCAGAAAAGATCGTTTGGCCGGATCGTTCCTGCTTCCACGACACCGGCCATTGCGGGAATGGACGCGGCGAGCAGGCCGAGGGCCACACAGAGATGTTGGATCAGTTTCATACGGTTGGTTTGTTAGTTATTGTGTTAAACGAAAAAACGGTGCGTTCCCCGAAGGAAACGCACCGACCATTCAGAACCAACCGTATCAATGAATCCGAATGCTATAGGGCCACTGGGCGGCCGGCTCCGGTTTGCGTCCCCAGCCGAAAGGATTCGGCCAGTGCTCCGCCGGCGCTCCCATCACCACGAGATACAGGTGGGTCAGTTCCCTGTCGGCCGTGTAGGAGACCGTGCCGTTCACCTCGGAATGCATGTCTCCGTAAACCGACTTTCCGTCCTTCCCGACGGCAACGAATCCGTAGCGCCAGCCGGCCTTGTCCGTATTCACGGCGGCGAAGCCCTCGGCTCCGGCCTCACCGCGGAAATCCACCGTCACCGTCTTTCCGACGGCAGGGACGGGAACCGGCACGGCGTTGAATCCGTAGTTCTCCGGACAGTTGGACGCGGCGACCCGCATCCATCCGTCACCCAGCGGAGTCAGGGCCGTCACGTTCTTGCAGGCATAGGGACGGCTTTCCTTCCAGACCCGGTCGAAGTCCCAGTTCACGAAATGGCGGCAGGCGTCGAACATCTCGGCGTTGAACGCCTCCTGGGACAGGTTGAACATCCGTTTGTAGATCTGGACGGGATCCTCACCGCGTTTGCCGGCACGGAAAAGGTCGGCAATCACGGTGATGCCATGCTTCGTGCTCCAGTATTCCAGCACATAGGGGCTGTGATACATATTCTCGCCAGCCATGAAAGCCTTGTGGGTCAAGGTGTTCCAGGCCTCCCAATGGTACTTCTCGCTGGTCTGCCAGTTCGGGTTCACCTGCCAGAGCATCCACTGGGCGGCCATCTCGTACAGGCCGCCGCCTCCGGACTCGCCCTTCCCGTCGCACATGACCTGGGTCTGGAAGCAGTGTCCCAGTTCGTGGGCCACGACATTGAGTTCGTCCGTCCGACGGATCCGTCCGGGCGTCAGCCACAGGCCGCCGATGACATCATCCACGCAGCCGCCGTAGGCCGTCTCGTCCTTGTACTCGTAGAGGACATAGCAGTTCATCCGGTACTTTTCGGCCTTGGAGCCGGGGAGGATGAATTTCATGTCCTTCGCATAGACCTTGTAGAATTCCTCCAGCTTGGCGGCCAGGTTCGGCAGGTCCCAGGTCATATCGTGACCGTCGCACTGCGGGGCCTTGGCCGGGTCGTCCCCGAAGCCTTTCTCCCAGAAGATGGCCACGTTGGGCGTGCAGTACATCCGGTGGTAGCTCCACTTGCTTTCCGGATCGTTCCAGTCCATGTTCCGCTCATCTTCGCCGATATAGATGGCCTTGCCCTTGGGAAGGGCCACCGGATCGGCCTTCTTGGGGCTCAGGCGCACCATCAGCACACCGTGGCCCGGGATGTCGGCCTTGAGGCGGTCCTTGCTGGTTCCGAGGTCCTTGTGGGCCCAGAGGTCACGGACGGTGTACACCTTCTTCCGGAAGTTGATGTCCCGGGCGAAGTACATCGTCTGGTTCAGCCAGTTGTAGTCCAGGTTCCAGACCTGGGAGCTCCGGTTGAGGAAGCAGACGGCGATTTCGCCGTTCGCGAGGGGCTTCGCCCAGATTTCCTGGTCGCCCATGTCCATGAAGCGGATGCCCTGCTTGCCCAGCGGGTCCTGGTTAACGGCAATGACTTCCTTGTTGGTGAGGATCTGGAGGGTCTTGTAGTCCATCTCGCGAAGGTCGTTCCCGCTCATCAGCGGAGCGGCCAGCATGCACCACATGGAGAAGTGCGTAACGCTCTCATCCCAAGTCAGTTCGCCGTTTCCGACCTCCAGCATCTCGGCATCGTTCCAATGGCCGGGACCGGCATAGGGATACAGGTCGGCGGCGGCGTCGATGCACTGGAGAACGCCCACGCCACCCCAGTCGAAGGCGCAGTCGTAGCAGGCGCGGATATCCGGGGTGACCCGCCACAGGTGGCCGATGCCTTCACCCCATTCCCAGGGCTTGTTCTCGCCCCATTCGCAGATGGAAAGGACGATCGGGCGGCCGCTGGCCTTGATGGCCTCGGACATGGTCTGGTAGGCGGCCTTGGCATTCTGGCCGTCGTTGGAGCACCAGTCGTATTTCAGATAGTCAACGCCCCACTTTGCGTACTGGAGCGCGTCCTGGAACTGGTGGCCCTTGCTGCCGGGCCTTCCCTGACAGGTATAGGAGCCCGCACAGGAATAGACGCCGAACTTGAGCCCCAGGTTATGGATGTAGTCCGCGAGAGCCTTCATCCCGGAAGGGAAGCGCTCGGGATCGGGGACGATGTTTCCGTCGGCATCCCGTTCCACCTGCCAGCAGTCGTCGATGACGATGTACTCGTAGCCCGCATCGGCCATGCCGGAGGCGGCCATGGCGTCGGCGATCTCCTTGATGAGTTTCTCGCTCACGTTGCAGCCGAACTTGTTCCAGCTGTTCCAGCCCATCGGCGGGGTCGCCGCCAGGCTCCGGTACAGGGAGTCGGACAGGGGGACAGGCTTCTCCTGCGCCCAAAGGCCGGAGCCGCACAGGGAGAGTGCGGCCACGGCGGTCAGGATTCGTTTCAAAGATCGTTTCATCTTCAATCAGAAGGGATAGGTCTTGTACTGCTCCTTCAGCTTGGACGACTTGTTCAGTTCGTCCTGCGGAATGGGATAGAAATAGCACTGGTCGCCGTTCCAGACACGCTGGTCGATGACATTGTTCAGGTCATAGGTCTTGTGGCCGTCCGGATACTTGACGATCTTGCAGCCGATGATCGGAGCCGCATTGTATTCCTGGTCCATCTCCTTCCAGCGGCGCTTGTCGAACCACCACTGTCCCTCGAACATCAGCTCCATCTGGCGCTCGTAGCGGTAGGCGGCGCGGATGTCGCCGGTGAAGTCCGGAAGAAGGGCGCGGTTGCGGACCAGGTTGATGTACTTGGCGGCTTCGGCGTTGTTCCCGAGCTCAATCTGGCACTCGGCGTAGTCCAGGTAAATCTCGGAGAGGCGGAAATAGAACCAGGGCCAGTCCATCTGAGTGGTGCCGTACATGTCATAGTCGGGGTCCATGCCCTTCCGCATGGAATAGCCGGTATTGGAAGCGTTCCACCAGTATTCGCCCTCCGAACTGTCCTTGCCGGGGACGACGCTGTCGTCACTGCCCACATAGACCTCCACCTCGCGCTCGTCGTCGCCATAGCCCCAGAGGTCGCCGTCGCAGAGGATGTTGGCCTTGAGGCGGATCTCACGGCCTTCCCAAGGGTTCTCCGTGGTGATGCCGGAAGGTTTCACATAGGGGGTTCCGTCAGCCATCTGGATCTTGTCGATAAGGTTCTGCGTCACGTCGAAGGTGCCCCAGCCCTCATAGAGGTTGCCCGGTCCCGGAGGAACGGTATGGACGACGCCCATCGTCGTGGATTCCGGGTCACTCCAGGCATCCGGATGGTTCGGATCGTAATGCTTGACCCAAATCCCTTCCGGGTTGTCGTTGTCATAGAAGAGGGCGGCATAGTCTTCCCAGCCGGTCACCGGGGCGAGATGGTACAGGCCCAGGTCGATGACCGCCTTGGCGGCGTCGGACGCGGCCTGCCATTTCGCGGAAGAAGGCGTACCGAACAACGGGGAGGCCTTGTACAGGAGCACGCGGGCCTTCAGGGCCATGGCGGCACCCTTCGTGGCCCGGCCGGACTCGTTCTCGAGGGGAAGGAGGGCGATGGCCGCATCCAGGTCCTTGACGATGAAATCGGCCACGGCATCCATGTCGGAGAGGCCTTCGTCAAAGGTGGCGTCCAGGTCATAGACGTGGTCCACCAGCACGACCCGGCCATAGATGGCATACAGCATGTGGTAGTTCCAGGCGCGGAGGAAAAGGCCTTCGCCCTTCATGCGGTTCCGTTTGTCCACATTGTCTTCGCCCTCGGCGGGTACGCCGTCGATATTCTCCAGGAACAGGTTCACCCGGGAAATGTTGCCGTAGAAGGTATTCCAGGGACGCCAGCCTTCCTCATAGTACCAGATGTAGGGCTGGGAGGGAGTATATTCGGTATGGGTCGTATTGGCCGTGCCGTAACCGTGCTTGTGGAAGAGTTCGTCCACAAAGCAGGCGTACCGGACGTTCTTGGAGTTTTCGCCCCGCAGTCCGTTGCAGCTGTACTGGGCGTTCAGATAGACCTCCGCCAGGGAAAGGTCGCCCCAGACCGCCTCGTCCGTGAAGGAATCCAGCGGTTCCTGGTCCAGGAGACTCGTGCAGGAACCGAGGGACAGGGCCGCGAAGGCCACCAGCATGTATTTGAATATCTTTTTCATGATCGGATCCATTTTAGAAAGTGAGGTTCACGCCGAAGTTGATCATCCGCTGGAGCGGATAGCCGAGGATAGGGTTGCTGACGGAGAACCGGTCGCTGGAGCTGACATAGCCCACTTCCGGGTCCGCGACCTTGAACTTGTCGATGGTGAAGAGGTTGCTGCCGTTCACGTAGATCCGGAGATTCTCCACGCTGATGCGGCGGACCAGATCCTTGGGGAAGGTGTATCCGATTTCGAGGGACTTCAGGCGGAGGAAGGACGCATCCCGGAGCCACCAGGTGCTGCTCAGGCCGTTCCACTTGTCGGTGTAGGTCTGCTTGATGAGCGCGCGCGGCCAGCGGGCGTTCGCGTGGGTGGAGGCGTCGGAATCGATCCAGCGGCCTTCGTAGAAGTCCACGGGCATGTTCATCGTGGGCATCACCAGGCGCTTGGACAGTCCCTGTCCCTGGAAGAAGCAGTTCACGTCGATACCCTTCCAGGAGGCATTGAGCGTCAGACCGTACATCAGGCGCGGCGTCGCGGTGTAGAAGATGCGGACCATGTCGTTGGCGTCGATCGTCCCGTTTCCGTCGGTATCCGTGTACATCAGGTCGCCGGCGCCCACCGTATCGTCCACGCGGCCGGTTCCGGCGGCTTCAGCATCGGTCTGGTAGATCTTCACGGCATCGTACAGGAGCTGGCTGTCGATGGGATAGCCCTCCCGGCGCTGCCAGTCGGGCGTATCGGCCGCCTCGTCCATATACACGATCTTGTTGCGGGCATAGGTCAGGTTGCCGTTCACGCCCCACTCCCAGTCACCGGCATGGTCCCGATAGGAAGCGATCACCTCGAAGCCCTGGTTCCGCACCTTTCCGAGATTCTCCTGCGGAAGGGTCAGGCCGGAATAGGTCGGGATGGAAGCGTTGCGGGTGATGAGGATGTCGCGGCGGTTCGACAGGAAGTAATCGGCCTCCAGGGTGTATTTGCCGCCCAGGAATCCGGCGACAAGGCCCACATTGTAGGTCGTGGCCTTTTCCCAGGTGATGTCCGGATTGGCCGTACGGACTTTCTCGAAGCCCTGCACCGGGGAACCGTCGAAGAACGGGGCATAGTCCGTGAACTGGTATTGGGTCATGTACTGGTAGGCCGCGACGTTGTCGTTACCCATCATGCCCCAGGAACCCTTGAGCTTGAAGAAGCTGACCTTGTCCTTCAGGGGAGCCCAGAAGTCCTCTTCGGAAAGGACCCAGCCGGCGGAAACGCCGGGGAAGAAGCCCCAGCGGTGTCCGGGGGCGAAGTTCATGGAGCCGTCATAGCGCCAGGTGATCTCGGCCAGGTACTTCTCCTTGTAGTCGTAGTTCATGCGGCCGAAGAAATTCACGCGGGCCTCGGCCGTGGAATAACCGGTATTGTCCTTGTCCTCGGGCTTCGCGGAACCGGCGAACAGTTCGGGAATCGCGGAGGAGAGGTAGTTCGTCCGGGAGGCGGACAGGTAGCTGAAGTCATACTTCATCTGCTCGTAGGCGGCGAAGGCGTCCACGTGATGGTCCTCCCCGAACGTCCTCCGGTAACCGATCCGCCCGTTCAGGGTCACGGTGCGGGAGTTGGAGGAAGAATTGTCCACCCAGATGACACCCGTGTCGTCGTGACGGTTGACATATTCGTTGGCGGCACGGTCATACTGGTAGAGGTCGAAAGGCTGGCCCATGGACTTGGTGTTGGAGAACATCATGTCCAGGGCGGCATATCCCTCCAGGTACAGGCCCGGGGTGAGGACGTCCAGGTCGATATGCAGGAGCGGCTTCAGGGTGAGGATGTTCCGGACGGTGTTGCTGTGGCCGGGCTTGTCCGTCATCATGACGGCCGCATTGTTGGTCAGGCCGTCGTAGCCGGCGCGCGGCAGTCCGTTCGGATAGAAGGGGGCCGATCCCGGGAACGTGGTCAGGAAGTAAGTGAACAGGTAGTCCGTGGAGGCGTTGCCCCGCTTGCGGTTTTCCTGCCGTCCGAGGATGTCCAGCGACATGCGGATGGACTTGTTGAGCTTGGCGTCCACATTGGTGACGAACTGGTACTGGTCATAACCGTACGCACTGTCCTTGTAGATGGCGTCCTGGGTCATGTACTGGGCGGAGGTGTAGAAAGAGACCTTGTCGGATCCGCCGCTCAGCGAGACGCTGTGCTGGGTCTTGCCGGCCCATTTCCTGGTGGTCTCCCCCCACCAGTCGGCGCTGGGGTAGTTGACCGGGTCGTCTCCGGACAGATAGTGGTTGAGGACGTCCTGCGTATAGGTCTGACCGGCCTGGGCATGACGCTCAATGGCATCGTACTCATTCACGTAAGTACCATACTGATAAGCGTTCAGCATCTGCGGGACGCGGGTCGGCTGGGACAGCGTGTAACTGCCGTTGTAGCTGACCCGGACCTTTCCTTCCGCTCCGCGCTTGGTGGTCACGAGGATGACGCCGTTCGCGGCACGGGCGCCGTAAATGGCGGCGGAAGCATCCTTCAGGATGGAAATGCTCTCGATGTCTTCGGGGTTCAGGCGCGAGAAGTCGCGGTCGGCGATGCCGTCCACCACGATGAGCGGACTGGTGTCCCCCAGCGTTCCCTTGCCGCGGATGAGGATCACGGCGTCATCCTCGCCCGGCTCGCCGGAACGCATGTTGGCGATGACGCCGGCCGTCTTGCCGGCCAGGGTGTTGGACAGGTTGGCGGTGGAGACCTTCTTGAGTTCCTCGCCGTTCACGGCGGAAATCGAACCCGTCAGGGTCGCCTTCTTCTGGACACCGTAGCCCACGACCACGATTTCATCCAGATACTCGGCATCCTCGGCAAGGACGACATTGATGAGCGTGCGGCCGGCCACGGACTCCTCGACGGTCTTGTAGCCGATGGAAGAGAAGGTGAGAACCGCATCCGCGGGTACGCGCAGGGAATAGGAACCGTCCGCTGCGGTAATGGTAGCATGCGTGGCATCCGCCATCACAGTGACTCCGACCAGGGGGGCTCCCGCAGGGTCGGAAACCGTTCCCCTTACCGCTGTCTGCTGCGCCGCCACGGGAAGGACGGCTCCCAGCAGGATGGCAAGGGAAAGGAAACAACTTTTAATGCTTTTCATTATGTGGTTAATTAAGGTTGGTAGCAAAAAAAGTTCGAAAACAGCTCGCTGCTTCGTCACAAAATTGCAAAACCACCGCTGAAAAGTGTGTAAAATTTGTCTAATTTTCTTGGATTATACTCCAAAAAAAGACCTTTAAAGCAGTTCCAGGCGCTCCAGGAAGGCGATTTGGGCCGAATCGGGGTTTTCCACCCGCCGGATGGCCCAGGATTCCGTGTCCACGTACAGTCCGGCGTCCTTCAGGTAAGCGTCGTAATCGATGTCCTCCGTGGTGTTCACGAGGGCGCGCAGATGAGGGACGGGACCGCCGTACGCCTTTTCCACCTCCTGCCAGAACTCCTCTTCCGTAAAACCCCGCTGCAGCTGCTTGTAATAACGGTTGTACAGGCCGCGCATCACGTCGTCCAGGGATTTCTCCTGCGCGGTATGGCGCCGGATGTCGATATCCATCAGCAGACCCACCACGGGACCTTTGAAATAATAGTTGATCCGGACATCCCGTTCGTTGGCATCCCCGTTCATGAAATTGAGCCAGATATCATAACTGCTCTGTCTCAGGCTCATATGACGCTGGCCCTCATAGGGCGCATAGCGGGAGAAATAGCCCGAAAGCTGGGCGAGCGCCTCGTCCGGCGTGGCCACGCCGGAGGTGCGCAGCAGGCGGAACTCATAGTAGCAAGTGAGCCCCTCGCTTACCCAAAGCATCGGCGTAACAGCTTCGGTATCATAGTTGAACGGCCACAGTTCCGCCGGGCGGATGCATTTCACGTTATACAGATGGAAATACTCGTGCGCGGTAAAGGCCAGGAAAGAGACCTGCCGCCCGCGGTCGGCGAACCGGTAGGTGCCGTCCGTGTAGCAAGCCTGGGAGTTCCAATGCTCCAGGCCACCGCCGCCCGCTCCCATATGGATGAGGCAGTAATTGTCGTAAGGGACGTCTCCCATCATCCGCGTCGCCGCGCTCACGATCCGGCAGAAGTCCTCCCGGAAGCCGCTTTCCTCGATCCCCTCCGGTGTCTCGACGGCAAAATGATAAGGATGCCCTTCGTGCTCGAAGTCACAGGTATAATAGTTTCCCAGGAGGAACGGACAGTCATACAGGCGGTCGAAGTCATCGGCCTGGAACGTGTCCGGCGTCCCCTCCACGGGCAGGAGCCCGGAAGAGATCTTCTCCCAGTTTCCGGGCAGGTCGAAACGGACGCGGACCGGATGCTGCAAATCCCCGTCCACATGCATGAACACGCCCGCCGGGGAAACGAAGGCGATGTCGCTCTCCACCCGGCTGGAACCCACATCCCGCCGGTTGGCATAGATACGGTAGGACACCCGGACCCGGCCGTCGTCCGGGACGGAGACCACCCAGCGGTTCATCCCGCTTTTTTCCCATGCGACGGCCTTCCCGGCCGGATCGGCCGCGGAAAAATCACAGAGGTGCTTGGGATAGTCCAGCATCTCATAGTACCCCGGCGTCCACCGCGGCATGTTGAGCGTAACTGTTCCGGAACCGGAAGCCATGGACAAATCCAGGTCCACCAGCAGGTAATGCCCGACGGTATCCATGGCCACCGTATAGTCCATCCGGTAGGAATTGTCTTTCTTTCCGCCGCAGGATGCGAGTGCGGCCGCGCATAGAAGCGAAATGAGTGATAACCTTGTGATTCTCATGGGATTATTTGGGATAGTTCCGGATCACCCCGTCCAGGTAGCGGAAGCGGTTGGTGAGCCAGGTGCGCAGCTTGCGGTATTCCTCCGCATGGGTATAGTTGTCGATTTCCCAGCGGTCCATGTCCTCCTGCACGGCCTGGCCGATGAGGGCTTCCTGCTCCGCCAGGCAGTCCAGGAGGCCGGCCAGGAGATCGGCCTGGTTGTCCGTCCAGATATGCTGCAGCAGGGTCACGAACTCGGGAATGCCGAACAGGTCGCAGAAAAAGTCGGACGGGGTGCTCCCGTAAGCGCCTTCATGCGAATAGGGACGGGTTCCGAAGATCAGGGTCCGGTAACTCTCGAAATAGGTATGGCCTTTGCCCCGGTGGTCGTACATGTCCCCCCAGTTGTAGTTGAACCCGCCGTCACAGTCCCAGAGCGGGCCCATCACCCAGCGGGATTCGTCGTCATAGCGGTGGATGAAGCCGCTGCGCATGCTCGGGTAATTGTCCATCTCCACGTTGGAGATGATTTCCTGGATGAGGATGTATTTGGCCATGGACTCCACGTCCAGTTCCTCCTGCAGGGCTTTCCAGTCGCCGTCCCTGATGGCGCGCTCCAGGAAGGCGAATTCCTCCTGGACACGGTTCCGGTCGGCCTTGGTGGCATCTTCGGGGTACTTCACGGCCGCGGCCATCCAGTAGATATTGGAATAGAAGTTGTCCGTGGCGCGGGGCCGGTCGTCCGGTCCGTCGTTGATGTCCAGGGCCAGCAGGATCCCCTCTTCCGGGTCCAGTTTCACCCGGTGACCGCCCTCCTCCACCTGTTCGGTGACCATGTACAGGCCCAGGTCCTCCCCGTTCAGGGTGACGGTGGCGTAACGGGCGTTATTGGCATAGGGAAGTCCCAGTCCATGAGCCAGATAGAATCCCACGAGATTCATCATGTGGGTGACGTCCCGGTAGTCGGCCAGCAGCACCCAGTCCCTGTTCGGAGCCATCCCGAGGAAGGACGCCGATGCATCCAGCTTGATGCGGTACGGCTTCTTGGGATACCAGTTCCAGGTGGAGTTGCCCCGGCCGCGGATCCGACCCCGCGTCTCCTGGGCGTAGGATTCCTCCCCGGACACCTTGATGGTGCAAGGGCGGTAATCCTCCGGTTTTTTGGAATCGACCTCGACGCCGTCATCCGTCATGATGTCGATATGGGCGATGACATCCGCGGTAAAGGTCACTTCGGCAGGGGCCACGGGCCCCGTCTTCTCCTCGATCCTGTCCTTTCCGCAGGAGACGGCGGCCGCCAAGAGGAAAACGCAGATCGGAATCTTCAGTCTCTCCGTCATTTCGTATGGAATCTGTACACGGCGAAGGTCCGCCCGCCCAGCCGTTCGCTGTAGGCGATGCGGCCGTTTTCCTGATGCCGGACGCCCAGCAGCCACTCGTTGGCCGGGTCGGCCACGGGGGTCAGGTCCAGCTGTTCCGTAACGGGAACGACGCGGGAGGGTTCGTCCAACGTATTCTCATCCATGGGATTGTCGCTGTGGAGAGCGGTCCGTTCCGCTCCGGTCAGCCCGCCGGGCAGGTCAAAGGTGACGACCTGCGAATACGGGGACAGGTTCGCAATCTTGACGATCAGGTCGCCCGTCGCGTCATCCACGGCGCAGGTGGCGTTCAGGTTCCGGACATCGGCCACCGGTTTCCCGTCGATCGTGAGCGGAATCACGCGACTTCCCTTGTTGGCGGCATACAGCTGCTGTACGTAGTAGCTGCAGGAGCGCATCACCCGCAGGTTGTCGAACCAGATCAGGTCCGGACGCCACTGCCAGCCCTCGACATGGGCGAAGGTCGGGGCGTAGCTGGACATGACCACGACGTCGGCGTTCCGCTCCAGGCCGGTCATGAAGGAGGCCTCCAGCAGGGCGGCGTTGAAATGGTTGAACTTCTTGCCGTCGCTGCCGTGGCAGGCGTACTCGCCCGCGAAGACCTTGGGGCCGGTGCGGGGATAGCTGTCATACCGGTTGGCATTCTTCTCGTAGAATCCCTCCCAGCTGTAATAGTGCTCGTCCACGAGGTCCACCCCCAGCCGGCGCATTTCCTTCCACAGGTCGTCGAACCATTCTCCGCCCAGATAGGGTCCGGAAGTGCCGACAATCTGGATGTCGGGGTACTTCGCCCGCACGGCCTTCATGAAAGGTTCGAACCGTTCGATGAATTCCGCGCCCCACTGCTCGTTGCCGATCCCCAGGTACTTGAGGCCGAAGGGTTCCGGGTGGCCCATCTCGGCCCGCACCTTCCCCCACTTGCTCTTCGGGGAACCGTTGGCGAATTCGATGAGGTCCAGGGCATCCTGGATATAGGTCCCAAGGTCCTCCAGGGAGCAGTTGGGATGCCACTCGGGATCGTTCTGGAACTGGCAGGCCATGCCGCAGCTGACGATGGGGACCGGCTCGGCGCCGATTTCCTCCGCCAGGCGGAAATACTCGTAGAAACCCAGTCCGCCGCTCTGGTAGTAGTCGGGGAACATCCGCTCGAACGTGCCGTAGTTCCACCGGTTGATGTTGATGGGACGGTTCTCCACCGGGCCCACCGTGTTCTTCCATTGATAGCGGTTGTCCAGGGATGTCCCTTCCACGATGCAGCCGCCGGGGAACCGGAGGATGCCGGGATGGAGGTCCGCCAGGGCCTGTGCCAGGTCCTTCCGGAGGCCGTTTTCATCCCCATGGAAAGTGTCCGAAGGGAACAGGGAGACATGTTCGAGGTCCACCACGGCCTCCTGGCTCTCATCCCACAGCAGCAGCCGGAAAGCACCCTTTGCAACGGTACGGTCGGCCTTAAGAACTACCTCGTATTTCGTCCATTTGGAAGAAGTGACCGTCACTTCCTCCGCACCCAGGACCTGATTCTCGGCACTGCCGTAAGGGTCACAGAGCGCGGCCAGAAGGCCTACCGTACGGGGTTTCCCTGCCGTCCGGGCCCAGAAGGAAAGCCGGTACTCCGCGCCCGCTTCCAGGCCGATACCCAGCCAGCCGCCGTTCTCCAGCCCGCACTGGCGGGCCGGATGTCCCGGATAGCGCAGCCGGACGTAATGCGGATTCCGGTCAAAGGGGCCGCCCTCCGAGAGGACCTCCACCTTGCCGAAAGTCTTCCACCCCTGCAGGGGATTGTCGTATTCGAAGGAACGGTTGCAGATCTTCTCCGCATACAGGCCGCCGTCCGCGGCGAAATTGATATCTTCCAGGAAGATGCCGTACATCGTAGGCTGGATGGGAATCCCCTCCGCCTTGTCATCCACCACCAGGGTCGTTCCCCGCGGCTGGGCGAGGAGCGTCGCGGCGGAAAGCAGTACGGTCAGTCCGAGCGTCAGTCCTTTTCTCATTTCACATCCCATTCATAAAGACCCGCGGAAAGCTCCTCGGGAAGGTCCACCTCGAGTTTCAGGGCCGATGTGGTCACCGGCTTGAACTGGACTTCACAAGCGGCCCCCTTGCGGACCGGGTAACCGGAAGGTTCCTCCACGGGGACCCAGTTGCCGGAAGCGTCCTGGTAGCAGATGCGCCATGCCTTGGGGACGGAGCAGCCGCCCCACGGCTGGTCGTCAAACCACCAGACGGAGCAGCGGGAAACGGTCGCCGGTGCGGCGAACGTATAGGTAATCCACTCGGTACCACCCTTTTTAGGCCACCAGTGATAGTAAGGGGAGGACTCGTCGCCGGGAACCAGCTGGTCGTTGATGGCGCCGATGGAGCGGGCCGGGGTGGAAGCCCCGATCTTGGAGGTGGAGGCGACGGTGGCCGGCTTGGACGGTTTGGTGGCGCGCAGCTCCTGCGGGAGCCACACCGTCATCTCGCCGCTGCCCCGGTGGCACCAAGCATAGTATGGAATCAGCGTCAGGTCCACGTCCTTCGCCGCCAGGCGTCCATCCTCGCCGAAAGCAAGCGTCTGCGCCTTCGTCGTGATCTTGTCGATGCCGAAGAGTTCGCCCGAATGGGCGACGGAGAATACCGGCGCCTGGTTCATGAGGACGCTCCGGACGGAGAAGCCCGGATTGTCCGGCCATTCGGCGCAATAGACCACGGGACCCTTCTCCACGGCGATGCGGCCGGCATCGGCCCGGACCTCGGCATGGGCCTTCACGACGCGGGGCTCCATGTCAAAGTGAACCTCCACCTTGTCTCCCTTCTTCCACTTGCGGGAAATGGTGAAGTAGCCCTGCTCGAGCTTGCTTTCCACCGGGACGCCGTTCACCGTCACGGTGTAACCCAGGCGCTTGCCGTCCACATAGGTGTACAGGTCGGAAGGAACGGTCTCGTTCCGGACCCAGCCGGGGATGCGGACTTTCAGGGCCATCTCCTTCTTGAGGGCGGTCTTGTCGATGGTGATCTCCACGTCGCCGTTCCAGGGATAGGCCGTCTTCTGGCTCAGGGTGACGGCCTTGCCGCCCACCTTCTGGGTCATCGTATTGGACATGAACAGGTTCACGTACAGGGCGTTGTCCTTCACGGCATACACGTAGCCGGGGACGGACGGGATGAAGCGGCAGATGTTGGACGGGCAGCAGGCGCAGCCGAACCAAGCCTGGCGCTGGTGCTGGCCGATGGACTCCAGCGGATTGGGATAGAAGAACCCGTTCCCTTCCAGGGACACGCCGCTGATGAGGCCGTTGTAGAGGGTGCGCTCCAGCACGTCGTAATATTTGGCGTCGCCGTGCAGGAGGAACATCCGGTAATTGACATATACGTTGCCGATGGCCGCGCAGGTCTCGCAGTAAGCGCTCATGTTCGGGAGCTCGTAATTAGCCCCGAAGGCCTCGCCGCTGTTCGTAGCCCCGATGCCGCCGGTGATGTAGAGCTTCTTGGACACGATGTTATCCCAGATCCGGTCGATGGCGTCGATGTAGCCCTGGTCCCCCGTGAGGGCGGCGACATCGGCCATGCCGGCGTACATGTAGGCGGCGCGGACGGCGTGGCCCACGGCCTCGCTCTGCTCCAGGACCGGCAGGTGCGTCTGGTTGTATTCATCCCGATACTCGGTCTTGCCGCGCTCATCCAGGAAGAACTTGGCCTCGTCCAGGTACTTCTTCTCACCGGTGGCGAGATATAGCTTCGCGAGGGCCATCTCGGCGATCTGGTGACCGGGGACCACCCGGGCCTGGCCGGAGGCGGGGCCCACTTCGCGGACCACGCAGTCCGCATAGCGGATGGCGATGTCCAGGAAGTTGCGCTTGCCGGTGGCCTGCCAGTGGGCGATCGCGCCCTCCACCATGTGGCCGAGGTTGTACAGTTCGTGGCTGAGTTCCTCATCCTTCACCCAGCGGCGGTCGCCCGCCCACTCGTGCGGATGCTCGGGATTCATGGTCCTTGCCGTGTACAGGTAGCCGTCCGGCTCCTGCGCCGCAGCGACGATCACGAGGACGCTGTCGATATAGGCCTCCAGCTTCTTGTCCGGATAGGTCTGGAGCACGTAGGAGGCGCCTTCGATGGTCTTATAGACATCCGTGTCGTCGAAGGAATAGCCCTTGACCTCGTAACCGAGGTTCACGGGGGAATGCATCTGCTTCTCCGCTTTCACGAAATTCTCGTAACGGCCCTCGCTCTCGCATTTGGAGAAAGCCAGGGGAATGGTTACCTCCCGGGACGCCTTGAGCCGCTGTCCCCAGAAGGAATCCGGGGTGACCTTCACGCTGGTGAAGGGAACCGGGTCGATGGGATAGCCGCCGGATGCGGGTACGGAGGCAGGTTGCGCCTGCAATGAAACGGCGGCGAAAAGGCCGGCCACGAAGGGGATGAATGTTCTAGTCATAGTGCCGATAATAGGGTCTGTACAAAATTATGCGTTAACGAAGGCAATCCTTGCTAGGGAAATCCAATCTTTTTGTAAAATCGTCCAAGATTGAGACGATTGTATTTCCCGAGAATTAGACTATCTTTGCGAAACATGAAAAAAATCATCCTTTCGCTGGCCCTGCTGCTGGCGACCCACCCATGGACCGCAGGAGCATCCGACTATGTATTCCGCCATATCACATCCCGGGAGGGACTCGCGTCGAATTCGGTGCGGGCCATCGTCCAGGACCACCTGGGCCTGATCTGGCTGGGCAACGGGAACGGGCTGGACAGCTACGACGGCCGGGAGGTCATCCATCATCCCCTGCCGGGCGGGGTGGCGGCCTCCGTGCTGTGCCTCCTGGAAGATGCCGGGCAGGCTTTATGGATCGGCACGGACAGCGGTCTGTACCGGTATGTCGGGGACGACATCGTGCAGGAGCCCCTCCTGGCCGGCGCCGAGGTCACGGCCTTTGCGGAGGACCGGGACGGCAACGTCTGGGTCGCCACCTGGGGAAAGGGAGTCTTCCGTTTCCGGGACGGCCAGGCGGAAAACTGGCTGGACGGCCATCTCACGGAAGCCCTCCTGGTGGGCTCCGACGGCCGTCTCTGGCTGACCGACGCCTCGAGCGGCGAAGGACTGCTCGTTTTCCATACTGCCAGCCAGACCTTCGTTTCTCCCGGACTGGCGTTCCAAGACTGCTCCCCGACCCGTATCTGCGCCCTGGACGAAGACGGAAACGGAGACCTCTGGCTGGGGACCTGGGACAATGGAATCTACCGGGCGGACCTCTCCTCGCGGACGGTCCACCTCGCCGTCCCGCCCGGAAACGGACTCAATCACATCCATTCCATCACACACGACGGAGCCTGGAATTTCCTGGTCGGATCGGATGACGGCCTGCTGGAAGTGAAGCCCCTGACCGGAGAGCAGGTCCTGTACCGGAACGACCGGAAGGACCCGACCTCCCTCTCGGACAAGTTCGTCTATCCCGTCACCCGGGACCATGAAGGGGGGCTCTGGATCGGAACCTATTATGGCGGAGTCAATTACGTAGCACCCAACATTGGCCAGTTCCAGACGGTGTCCCTGTCGGACCTGGCCGGTGCGGACGAAGAGTATATCGTCAGCTGCCTGTGCGAGGACCCGGACGACGGGACGGTCTGGATCGGGTCCGACAACGGCGGCCTGTTCCGGTACGACCCGGTCCGGAACAAGGTCGGGCGATGGCTCGGGTCGGCCGGATGGACGGACCGGCTCGCTTCCCTGAACGTCCATGCCCTGCTCCGCGAGGGGGAGTCGCTCTGGGTGGGCACCTATTCCTCCAACCTGCTGCGGATCGACCTCAGGACCGGACGGGTCCGGGAGTTCCGGGAAGCCGACGGCCTGGACGCCCCCAGCGTCTATGCCCTGTGCATCGACCCGGACGGAACGCTGTGGGCGGGAACCAATTCGGGCATCTGCCGCTATGACGTCGCCACAGACCGCTTTATCCTGGAACGGGCGGCCGGGGACTGGGTCATGGACATCCGGACCGGCGGGGACGGCGCCCTGTGGTTCGCCACGGCCCGCAACGGCGTACTCCGCCGCAGCAGCGACGGGGACTGGCAGTCTTTCCAGGCGGAGGACGGCGCACTTCCTTCCGATTATGTGAACTGTATCCATCCCAGTGCCACGGGCGTATTCGCCGGGACCAGCCAAGGCCTGGCCGCGCTTTCGGAGAAGGAATCGGAACGGCTCGTGGACGGGATGGAAGTCATACGGCTCGCCGCGGACGGAAACCAGCTCTGGTTCTCCTCCGGCACCGCCGTCGTCCGGTATATCCTTTCCGAACGCCGATGGGAACAGTTCGGGGCCAATGACGGCATTTACACGGGCTCTTTCTCCCCCAACGCCGGCACCATCACCCGGGACGGAACAATCTACCTGGGAGCCTCGGACGGTTTCGTTTCCTTCCTGCCCGGAAGCGTCCGGGTAAACGCAACGCCGCCGCCCGTCCTGTTCACCCGCTTCACGGCTTCCGGCCCCGGCCTGTCCATGAACGTTTTCCTCACGCAGGACCGGGAGCGCCTCACCATTCCCTGGCGGATGCGGGATGTGAACATTTCCTTCGCCGCCCTCAGCTTCGGCGCCCCGGAAAAAGTCCGTTTCGCCTACCGCCTGGAGGGCTTGGCCCATTCTGACTGGAACGATATCGGAAACCAGAACTACCTATCCCTAAGCCAGATACCCCCTGGTCGCTACCGATTGCAAGTCATCGCCTGCAACAACAGCGGTGTCTGGAACAATGACGGCGCCACGCTGTTCTTTACCGTCCGCTCCCACCCGTTGCTCTCCGGCGTCGCCATGCTCTTGTATATCCTGCTGGCAGGCATCCTGTTCTGGCTGCTGGGCCGGTGGTACCTCCGCCGGACGGAAGAGAAGACGCACCTGAAATATGAACGGCAGCTGGACGAGGCCGTCTCCCATCTGAAGGAAGAGGAACGGGACGACCGGTACCAGCTCATTTCCTCCCTGGCGGAGCAGATCGAAGCCCCGCTTGCCGGGATCGGGCTGCAGCTCGAGCGCCTGAAGGAAAAGACGAAAGCGGCCCTGCCCCTCAAGGCCGAACTCACGGTCATCGAGAAAAACCACCGTATGCTCAAAAACGTGTCCGCCAATCTCCTGCAGATGCGGAGCACGCTCCGGGGAGAGGACGGGGAACCCGGTTCCGAACCGGACCAGGAGGACCTCCTCACCCGGCTGGACAAGATCATTACCGAAAACCTGGCCAATCCGGACCTGTCCGTCACCTTCCTCGCGAAGGAACTGGCCATCTCCCGTTCCGGCCTGTTCGCCAAGGTGAAGGAGCTCTGCGGCGAAACGCCCAACAACCTGATCAACCAGGCCCGGCTAAACACGGCGGCCAAGCTTCTTTCCGAGGGGAAGCACACGGTCGGAGAGATCTGCTACATGACCGGTTTCTCGTCCCCCAGCTATTTCTCGAAGTGTTTCCTGAACCAGTTCGGCGTTCCCCCGCACGAATGGGCGCAGACGCACTCGTCCTGAAATTGGGACGGAAAATAGGACTTCCTCTCTGAAGAAAGGGCGCCTCCCAACGCGGGAGACGCCCTTTTTTCTGTGACGGAATCCGTCCCTTACAGTGTCTTCAGCGCATCCTGGAGGACGCGGGTGGCGCGGTCGATGAGGTCCTTCGTGCCGGAGCCGTCATTGACATACTGGATCACCATGTCGGCGAAGTCGATGGCTTCGCGGAGTCTGGTGTTCTTGTTCGGGATCTCCTTGGTCTCCACCACGAGGCGCAGCAGGGAGTCCAGGTCCTCCGGTTCCGCCAGGTTGCCGGGACGCATCGTATTGATGGCCGCATTCAGGGCCGAGGTGGCCTTGGTAACATCCTCCTGCTTGAGGGAACGAGGCTTGGCATTGTTCACGGCCTCGGCGGCGGCGAGCTGCTCCAGCATCCGGGCATACCCGTTCGGGGCCCACGGGGCGAAGGCCGGCACCTTGGTTTCCAGGGCGTTCCAGGCGTCCTGCGCCGTCACGCGGGAGCGTGCGATGCGGATGGCCTGGTCCAGGTAAGTCTTGTCCACGCCGCGGGTCTTCTTCGCCTTCTTCCCTTCGTTCAGGACATTCAGGCGCAGGTAATGCGTGCTGTGGTCCGTCATCCAGTAGTCCGGATAGAAGGTCTTGTCACCGAGGGTCAGGGAATAGACATTGCCCAGGGTTCCTTCGTCCGAGGTATGTCCCTTCAGGACGATGTCGGAAAGGTCAGGATTCAGGTTGAACTCCGCCTGGTCCCAGACGGTGATGTCCGGGGTGGCCATCACGAGCGGGCCGTACATCAAGACGCCTTCCCACATCGGGGCGAACGGGGTGCGGGCCTCATTGACACCGGTCGCGGCCAGGTCCATCTTGTCCGGGCCGAAGTTCAGGTGCTTGCCGAACGGCATCTCCACCTCCACGCGGTCGCCGGCCTTCCAGTCGCGCTCGGGGATTTCCACATAGGAAGAAGGCTGGTAGGAGGCCTGCAGCGCGTGGCCATTGACCTTCACGGAGAAACCTTCCGTAGCCCAGTACGGGACGCGGAGCTTCATCGCGAAACGTCCGCCCTTTTCGATGGTGATGGCGGTATTCTCCGCCGGCCAGCGGCATTCCTGGCGCAGGGCGACGCCCTTTTCTTCCCAGCGGGCCGTCGTGGGCAGGTACAGGGCCACCCAGAGGGTGTTGTCCGAAACGAAGTAGGCCGCCTCCTGATACTTGACATGGTTCTCCGCGCCGGTGCCGCCGCAGCAGGATTCCTGCGGAGTGGGGCTGCCGAAAGGCTTTGTCGCATTCATGCCCACGGCGTATTGGTAGCACACGCCGTAGTCCGTCGGATGGACCGAACCCACGAGCTGGTTGTACAGCACGCGCTCGTAGTAGTCCATATAGCGGGCGTCATCCGGATCATAGCCGTTCAGGTCCTTGGTGAGTTTCGCCAGGTTGTAGGCGCAGCAGGTCTCGTTGATGTCCGGATTCGGGAAGAGGTTCCGCTGCCGGTCGGACATCACGCTGGTGTTGAGGCTCATCATCTGGGAATAGGGCTGACGGAACATCTCGCCGTTGCCCACACCGCCCATGGCATAGGCGTACCGGCCCTGGACCATCTCCCAGAAGTTCCTGGCAATGTGATAGTAACGGGCTTCGCCACCCACCTTGTACGTATTCACGGCACCCACGATCATCGGGATATGCTGGTTCGCGTGGCGGGTGCGGATATCGTCGATATTCTTCGAAAGCGGGTCGTAGAACGCCGGGGAATCGAAGCACTGCGCCGCTTCCAGCAGATGTGCTTTCTCCACCGGGTCCGTCGCCTTGGCGGACAGCCGGGACAGGGACTCCTGCATGCCGCCCACCTCGCCGGCGATGTACATGTTCCACATCTCGTAGCGGTTGCCGGGCCGTGCCTGGCGCTCCGCCTTGTCGCCGTCCATCTTCACATAGGTCCTGTAATGCAGGCGGTTCCACACCCAAAGGCCCATGTCCTTCGCAATCAGGAGCGCCTTCACGGCGATCTCGGGATCGTCGATGTTCTCGGAAATGTCGATGAGGCCGGCCAGCTGCTTGTGGATGGTATAATACGGCGCCCACACGCCCTTCTCATTATTATAAGGAGCGTATTTCTCGATCAGGACCGGATGCTGCGCAGGGATGGCGTTGATGTAGCCGTATCCGTAGCTCCGGGGATCCTTCTTGTACTCGTTGAAGGCGGCCCAGGTTCCTTCCAGCTTGTCGAATTCCTCCTCGGGGACCAGGTCCCGCGCCTCGCGGTAGCGGCCCAGGGCATCGTCCCAAACGAAAGTAAGTTCCTGACAGGCACGCATTTCATCGACAATCCGCTGAATCCGTTCCTTCAGGGCAGCCTTGGTGGCCGGATCGTCGGTGCCGGCGAAGGCAAACGCCAGGGCGGACATGTAGTGGCCCGTCCCGTGTCCCTTGAGCTTCGTGGTCGGGGAATCCCAGCCGTCGGAGACAGTGTAGCCCTCCGTCGGAAGGCCGTAGGTGTCACGATAATTATACAGCTGCTGGGTAATGTCCAGCGAAAGAAGGTTCTTGACGTCCAGGTCGCGGTTCCCGGTAAGCCGGTTGTCGCCGATGAGCCGGACACTCCCGAGCGGCAGCGGCCGTGCCACGGGCGTCTGCGCGGGCACCGGGGCTTCCTTCGCCACCACCGTCACCTGCGCATCCAGCGGATATCCGTTCTCGGTCGTGTTGTCACCGAGGACATAACCCCGGACCGTATAGGTGGATCCGGCGGGCATCGCGGCCTCCTCTTCCTCGGTCTCCCGAAGAGAATTGGTCCATTTGACCTGTCTCCAGGCTCCGGTTCCGTCGGCATAGGTTACCCACACCTGATACGGCAGGAGCGGGGCATTCCCTACGGAAGCCTCCACCCGGACGGCGGCGACTTCACGGATTGTCTTGGCCGTTTTCTTTCCGCTGCGGGCGGGAAGCAGGACGGCCGGAAGGGTCATAAGCAGCAGGATGCTCAAAAGATGGCGCGCTTTCATGGTCATAGGGTTTTTAGTGCTTTCCAAAGATACGCACTAATCCTCCCCGCCCATAAAACAATCGTCCGTACGAATGGAAGAATCATCCAAACTTCTTCGGAAGAAGGGACTGTGGCCGCGGCCTCATGAAAAAATCGGCCGCGACCACAGTCCCTCCTTCCTATCTGCCTAGATAGCTTGTCCGGCGATATAGACGCGGGAAATGGTCACGTCGTCGTCGAAGAGGACGATGTCGGCGTCGCAGCCGGGAGCGAGGCGGCCTTTGCGGGAAAGGCCGAGGATGCGGGCGGGGGTCGATGTCATCATCCGGACGGCGTTCTCCAGGCCGGCGGCGCGGGCCATGGTGCGGACGAGGCGGTCCGTCGTGGCGACGGAGCCGGCGAGGCCGCTGCGGTCGGGACGGAGGGCGACACCGCCGTCCACCACGAACTTGATCCCGTTTTCCAAGCTGCCCTGGATGTATTCGCCGTCGGGAAGGCCGGTGGCCCGGATGGCGTCGGTGCACAGGGCCACGCGGTCCGCACCCTTGATCCGGTACACGAGCCGGAGCAGGTCGATGGGAAGATGGACGCCATCGGCAATCACCTCGATGTCATAGTCTTGCAGGTAGCCCGCCTCCACGGCGCCGGCATAGCGGCTGTAGCCGCGCTTGGCGACCGTGGACATTGCGCAATAGAAATGCGTCATCAGGGAGTAGCCGTGCCGGAAAGCCTCCTCGCAGGTGGCGCAAGAGGCATCCGTATGGGCGACGGCCGCAACGATGCCGCGGCGTCGGAGTTCCTCGCCCAGGCCCATGGCGCCTTCCAGTTCCGGGGCGGCGCTCACGCGGACCGTCTCCGGAAACGACTCCAGCAGTGGAAGATACTCCTCCGGTACCGGCCGCTTGAGCCAGGCGGGATCCTGGGCGCCCGCCTTGGCCGGAGCGAAGTAAGGCCCTTCGAAATGGATTCCCACGAACTGGGCACCGGCCGTATTCCGGGGCAACGCCTCGCGATAGGCCCGGACGGCCCGCTCATAATCGGCAAAGGAAGCGGTTGCGAGCGACGGCGTCATGGTCGTCGTCCCATGCAGGGCGTGCTGCCGGGCCGGAACCAGGTAGGCCTCCACCGTCCCGTCCAGGAAATCGTGCCCCCAGCCGCCATGGACATGCATGTCGATGAATCCGGGGCTGACCCACTGCCCGCCGGCATCGACCACTTCCCCTTCGGGCGCCTCGGCCTCGGGAACGATAGCCTCGATCCGGCCGTCCCGGACGACCAGGGCGATCCCAGTCCGGACGCCTTCCGGCAAGAGGAAGCGTCCGCCACGGAAGACAGTAACCGCCATTACTCCTTGACTTTCAGGACTTCACCGGCTTCGCGAGCCACGGTTTCCTTCCAAAGATCCGTATATCCCGGCTGCTCGATCTTGCCCGGCAGGCCCTCGGAATATTCGGAATGCTTGAAGGCGCCGTTCTCATCCTGCGGCTTCACGTTGCCGTCGATGAACTTCACGAGGAGCTCTTCTTCCAGCTTCACCCAGGCAGCGAACTGCTCCTGGGCCGTGTTCACCGTGTAGTCCGTCAGGAATTTCGTCAGCTTGGCGAAGGGCTTGCGGGAAATCATCGCCCCGCGCTCGGCCTTTTCCTGGAATCTCACCGCCACCTCATTATAGAGGACGCAGGCGGCGCTGTCCACGGCATGCGTCTTGTGCTCCATCTGGTCGATCTCGAAGGCGTCGATCTTCGCCCGCACGTGCGGCGCCATGATGTTGTACATCTTATAGCAGGCGTTGGAGATGCGGTTGTTGATCCAGAAGGAGGACGTCGGGGAATAGTGCAGCAGGTCGCCGTTCCCCACCCGGAAGCATTCCGGAACCTCGGTCGTGGAAGTATAAATCGGTGTCACATAAGAAGTTGCCGCATCGTCCGTACCAAACCACAGGATACCGCCCACCTCATCGGGGACATAGTCGCGGGCCTGGCCCACCATCCAGAAGCCAGTCTGCTGCGTGGCGATGGCGCGCTCGTTCAGGTAGGTGCCGCCCTCGGCCTTGAAGTTCATCGGACGCCAGCGGTACGGCAGCGCGTTGCCACCCGCACCGATATCCTGCGTCATGTCCATGGGCGTGCCCTCGTAGTGGTCCCGCATCACGTCGGCCAGGGCCTTCACGGAGACCTTCTCCTTGGGATAGATGAACAGCGGCAGGTCGCCGTTCAGGTCGTAACCCATCGCATAGTCCAGAAAATCGGAGGCGTCCTTCGTGACGGCGTTTCCTTCCGCGTCATAGTAGGAGAACCAGCCGCCGGACAGGATGTTGAAAGCGCTCCAAACGCGGGCGTCGCAACCGCGGACGGTGCCGAAGTCCACCGGGCAGTAGGCCTTCTTGAAGCTGAATTCCTCGTCCTCTCCGTCGAAGTACCCCTTCTTGCGGGCGAACGAGATGACGTCCTTCGCATAGACGCAATTGTCGGGATCGTCCAGCGGGAAGGCGCCGATGCGGGCCTGGTTGGCATGGGCGCAGATGGCGCCGTCGGGGACGCGGATGGCCACCCAGACAATGCCCTTGTCCACATTCACGCCGTTCTTGATGTACGTGCCCTTGCCGATGAGTTCCATGATCCAGGCTTCGTTCTTGTCCGCAATGGTAAACGTCTCCCCTTCGGAAGCGTAGCCATAGGTGCTCGCGAGGTCCACGATGACCGCAATCGCCTCCCGGGCGCTCGAGGCCCGCTGCAGGGTCGTATAGATGATGGAGCCGTAGTCGATGCGGCCGCGGCGGTCAACAAGCTCTTCCCGTCCGCCCCAGGTGGTCTCGGTGATGATGAGCTGCTTCTCGTTCATGTTCCCCACCGTCTGCCAGGTGCGGGTCACCTGGTCGATATCGCCCAGGTATTTTCCGGAATCCCAGTCGGTGATCCGAAGCTGGGAACCGGGCTTCCACTCCGCGGCGGGATGGAAATAGAGTTCGCCGTAAAGTGCGTGAGAATCAGCCGCATAGGTCACCAGGGTGGAACCGTCCTTGCTGGCTCCCTTGGTGACGATGACATTGGTGCAGGTATTCCCTTCGAGGGCCGGCGCAAGGGCCAGGACGGCGGAAAGGAAGAGGGTCAGGTGCGATTTATGCATCGTATTTGGGTGTTTGTTCAATTATTGTTAATTTTGCCTGATTGCAAATTTATGAAATTTTATCAAGGGATGAAATATCTGTGGACAATCGCGGCGGCCTTCCTCCTCGGCGGGACCGCCCTCCTGGCCCAGAACAACCAGGGACCCCAGACCCCGGAGCAGAAGGAAAAGCAGCTCCTCGAATTCATTGACAAGGAAGTCAAGCGCCTGTCCGACCAGCTCGGACTCGAATATTGGCAGGAATTCTACGTGGACTCCACCCTCACCCACGACTACCACGCCCTCCAGGAGGAAATGGACGAGATGCAGAAGGCGAAGGTCGGCAATACGGACCTGTACCAGAGCATCCAGGACAAGTGGATGCAGCAGATCGACGACTCCTACAAGCGCTTCTTCAACGAGGAGCAGTGGAAGAAATACTGGAAGGCCACCGGGCAGCGCAACCAGAAAGCGCGCGACAAGCGCAAGGCCAAGGCCGAAAAAGCCTCGGCCGAGCTCAAAAACGAGGGGAAATAGTTATCTTTGTGGGATTTTAGCATTTTGCAGGTATGAGCACCATGAAAGAAACCATCGAACAGATACAGAAGGAACTGACCGAACTGAAGGCAGCCTCGCAGAAAGAAGTGGAAGAGGCCCGCGTACGGTTCCTCGGCAAGAAGGGTTCCGTCACCGCGCTGATGGAGCAGTTCCGGAGCGTCGCCCCGGAGATGAAGCGGGAATACGGCCAGAAGCTCAACGAGCTCAAGAAAAGCGTGACCGCAAAGATCGAGGAGCTCAAGGAGCAGGCTGCGGCAGCCGCCGTGGAACTGGCCCCGAAGCAGGACCTCACCATGCCCGGCGACCCGTTTGAACTGGGTTCCCGCCATCCCGTTTCCATCGTCCGGCAGGAAATCGTGGACATCTTCCGCAAATTCGGCTATGATGTCGCGGAAGGTCCCGAAGTGGAGGACGACTGGCATGTGTTCGAGGCCCTGAACTTCCCGCCGAATCACCCGGCCCGCGAGATGCAGGACACCTTCTTCGTGTCCACCGGCCACCTGAATCCGCTCCTGCTCCGCACCCACACCTCCTCCGTGCAGGTGCGCACCATGGAAACCCATCCCCTCCCGATCCGCGTGATCTGCCCGGGCCGCGTGTTCCGCAACGAAGCCATCAGCGCCCGCGCGCACTGCATCTTCCACCAGGTGGAAGGCCTCTACATCGACAAGAACGTCACCTTCGCGGACCTCAAGCAGGCCATCCTCCTGTTCGCCCGCGAGATGTTCGGCCCGGACACCCAGATCCGCATGCGCCCGTCCTATTTCCCGTTCACCGAGCCCTCCGCGGAGGTCGATGTGAGCTGCAACATCTGCCACGGCAAGGGCTGCAACATCTGCAAGGGCACCGGCTGGCTGGAGATCATGGGCTGCGGCATGGTGGACCCGAACGTCCTCGAAGCCAGCGGCATCGATTCCAAAGTTTACAGCGGCTTCGCCTTCGGCATGGGCGTCGAGCGCATCGCCATGCTCAAGTGGCAGGTCAATGACCTCCGCCACTACTTCGAGAACGACATGCGCTTCCTCCACGAGTTCGCCACCGCGACGGAGGTGTAGGTGTTTGCTTGGCAAATATTTTGCTATATTTACCGGGAAAACACTGAATGACTATGCGTAAATATCTCGTTATCATCATGGTGGCGCTGACTGCGGTCAGTTGTGCCGCTTTACGGGCGCCGGCCAAGCTGGAGCGCCTCGTGAACCGCGTCGAGCGAAACGGCGATCATTACCGTCCCTGGCAGTGGGAACGGGCCAACAAGCAGTATGAGGCCCTCATCCGCGAATACGTCCAGAATTACCGCACCTATTCCATCGCCGAAAAGCAGCGCGCCATGAGCGCCATCGGCCGTTATCACGGCCTGCTCGTGGACTATGGCGTCAAGCAGGGCATCGGCATCCTGGGCGGCCTGGGCGGCTATGCCGGCGGCCTCCTGGACGTGCTTAAACAGGATGTCGGTGCGGTGCAGGATTTCCTGCAGAACGTACTCGGGCTAGGAAAATCCGAGTCCAACCGCTGGGTGGACCAGCTTAAAAAGAAGCTGGCAGAGTAACCCGCCGGACGTTGCAGCCTACGTAGTTGCCCAGGACGATCAGGGGGTAATACCACAGCAGGGCGGGATCCCATTTCATGGCCGCGACGAGATAGGTCACGTCCGCGATGGAATGGTAGAAGCCGCACACGATGAACAAGGGGACGCCGAACAGGATCGGGAGGATGGACCCCTTGTTTTTATACAGCCACACGGCGATGTCGATGATGAGACCGCAGCCGACGGCCCTCAGGAAGCTCCGCCAGGGACCCTGGGCGATCCGGCCGGCCACCATGTCCTGCGCGCGCTCGACGGAGGCGCCGCCGAGGGACCAGACCAGCAGGCCCAGGAGAGCACAGCCGATGATGTTGAAAAACCAAATCTTCACGAGGCCGGGGATGTCATTCGTGACACCGGCCTTTCCCGTATAGAGCGGCACGCCGAACAGCACCACCGAAATGAGGCCGAAAGCGAAGATCACGGCGCCCGGAATGCCTCCGAGCGCCAGGTAACCGGTGGCTCCGAGTCCGATGAGGATCCCGGAGAAAAGAGACGCGCGGTTCATCGGGCCATTGCCGCTTCCACTTCGTCGGGCGTGATCGGGAGCCGGCGGGCGCCAAGCCTCCGGGCACCGTCCGGCGTGACGAGCACGTCATCCTCCAGGCGGATGCCGCCGAAGTCATAATAGGATTCCAACTTACTGAAATTCACGAAGTCCTTGCCCGTGCCGGCCTTCTTCCAGTCCGCAATGAGGGCGGGAATGAAGTAGATGCCGGGCTCGTCCGTGATCACATGACCGGGCTGCAGGCGGCGGGCCATGCGGAGGCTGCCAAGGCCCAGCTGCTTCGCCCGCGTCTGGTCGGGATCGTAGCCCACCCAGTTTTCGTTCAGGTCCTCCATGTCGTGGACATCCAGGCCCATGTTGTGGCCCAAGCCGTGCGGCTGGAAGAGGCCGGCAATGCCCTGGGCGACCATTTCGTCCAGGTCACCATGGACAAGGCCCAGGGCGGAGAGGCCTTCGAGCATCTTGCGGGCGGTTGCGAGGTGCACTTCCCGATAGGTGATGCCGGGCTTGGTGAGGCTGAATGCCAGGTTGTTGCAGTCGCAGACGATTTGATAGACCTCACGCTGCTTCGTCGTGAATTTACCGGAGGTAGGATAGGTGCGGGTAAAGTCGGAAGCGTAGTGCTCGTTGCTTTCCACACCCGCGTCGATGACCATCAGTTTGCCCGGTTCGATGACCTTGTCATGCAGGTGGTTATGCAGCGTTTCCCCATGCTGGGTAAGGATGGTGGGGAAGGAAACGCCCCAGCCCTTTGCGAGGGCGACGCCTTCCATCTTGCCCACGATTTCCTGTTCGATGAGGCCCAGCCGGATGCTGTCCCGGGCCACGGAATGCATCTCGTAACCGAGGTCGCAGGCCGCGTCGATGGCCGCGATTTCCACGTCCTCCTTGATGAGGCGCATGGAGATGACGGCCTTGGTCAGGACCTCGGAAACGCCCAGGTCGATACGGGCACGCCCGATCATCTCCATCAGGCGGAGCTTGTTGAAATAACGGCTGGGAGCGATGTAATGGACCTTGCGGCCAGCCTTGATAGCGGCCTTCACGGCTTTGTCCACCTCGCCGTACGGGGCGGATTTGGCTACGCCCACGCGCTCGGCCTTGGACTGCACCGTGGGCTGCGGCCCCATCCAGATGATGTCGCCGATCTCCACGTCATCGGCATAGACGGTCTCTTCACCGCTGTCGATGTCCAGGATGGCCGCGTACATCGGATCGTCCAGGCCCATGTAGTAGAGCCAGGTGCTGTCCTGACGCCACTTGTAGCAGTTGTCCTTATACTGGGCGGGCGCCTCGGCGTTGCCCACGAAGAGGATGATTCCCTGGGCTCCGGCTCCGCGCATCTTCTCGAGGAGGGCCTTGCGCCGCCGTACATATACTTCTTTTGCAAACATATCGGTATGAGTTTTGTTCCCTACAAATATAGTCAATACTTTTGCAAAGTGGAAACCTTTATCGCGGTTGTCGCCATCATCCTCGGGCTCGTGGGAATCGTCGGAAGCGTCGCCCCCGGCCTGCCCGGTCCGCCCCTCAGCTGGGTGGGCCTGCTGCTCATTTATCTCTGGGGCGGCGGTACGGACGGCGGCGGCGATCCCATGACCTTGCGGTTCCTCCTGGTCTGGCTGACCGTCACCATCGTCATCACCATCATCGACTATATCGTTCCGGCGTATTTCACGAAGCTCACCGGCGGCTCCAAGGCCGGCGGCTGGGGCTCCATCATCGGCCTGTTCGTCGGGCTTGTTTATCCGCCCGTGGGCATGATCCTGGGCGCCCTCGCCGGTGCGTTCATCGCGGAACTCGTATTCGCAAAGAAAGACACCGCGACCTCGCTCAAATCGGCCTTCGGTGCCTTTCTCGGCTTTGTTTTCGGTACCGGTGCGAAGCTCGTCGCCTCCGGCATCATGCTGTTCTATATCTTCGTCTTCGCGTTCTAGGTCGATACTTAATCGGCACCCTAAACTTCTCAGAGCAACAGACCCACGAGCAGGAGGCCCATGAAAAGCCAGTCGAACCAGGCTCCGAAGCTTACCCGTACAGGGCTGGTGGCCGAGGGTGCGACGGGAAGAGGACGGTTGGTGTCCACATGGTAGCAGGTTCCTTCGCTGTCCAGGTAGAAGCGGGCATACTGCCGAGGCCGTTTGGACGCTTCCGGGTCCAGGATGTCGAAATTCGGATCGTCATACCCCGGATCAGACTCGTACACGACGATGCTTCCGCCCTTCCCGTCACTGTCGATGCGGCTGGGGTCGCCCATGGCCTTGATGATTTCCTCCGTCGTGCACCCCACCCAGGGCTGCGCCGGATCCGAAGACACCCTTCTCGCCGTCGAGCAGGAAGTCAACGCCAGGAGGGCGGACAATATCAGAAAAATGACTCTTTTCATGGTTCCGTTTTGTCTGCTATGCAGCAAAGAACGTACCCTATTGCAGTTTGAGCCGGAAGGTCGATGCCGGGAGGCCGGTGCCGTTCACCAGATTGGCACGGGTGTAGGGCTGCCAGGCATAACGGACCAGGGTCGGTTCCCGAAGGAAGGAGGCATCCAGGCATATCATATCGGACGTGCCGGGAAGTACCTGGGCCTGGGCGGAATGATACAGGCCATCCGCAGCATCCAGGACTTCGAAGCCCACGATGGAGCCGCCGTCGGAAGCGTGCAGGCCGGTCTGAGGACCGAAGTCCACAAGAACCTTCCCGTCCACAAGGACCGCCTCCCGCGCCAGCGGGCCATCCGCTGCGACATGATGCCCATAATGCTTTGCAAGTGCCTGTAAGGCAAGGCGTTCCCCGACCGGTTTCTTGTTCTTGTAGTGCACGTCGGTCTTGTCACCCAGGTCGGAGGTCACGGCCATGCCGAGCCCGGGACGGCTCTCCAGGAGGCGACGCTGGGAATCGCGGAAGATGGGCCAGGAGGTGCGGTTAAGGGAGGAAAGCTGGACGAAGTAGAAGGGGACGTCGGAGAAGTAATTACGCCAGGAGTCCACCAGCAGGGGGAACAGGTCTTCGTGGACCTCCACGCGGTCCGCATTGGATTCGCCCTGGTACCAGATAACGCCGGTGATGGGGAAATGGTCCAGCGGGAGGATGCCCGCCTCGAAGAGGTAGCACGGTTCGTAGGGATGGCGGGTGATGTGGTCCGCACAAGGAACTGTCGCATAGACGCTTCCATAGACACGACTGCTATCCCCCAAACACGGCTCACCTTCCTTTAAGGCCTTCCGCGCTCCGATGTTTTTCAGCGCCCGGCCCCGGGCCCATTCCATGATGAGGTCGTTCCGGGTCCAGTCGCGAAGGATGGCCGGGTAGCGGGTTTCCAGGGTTTCCCGGTCGATCCAGCTTTCGGCGGTAGAACCGCCTACAGCATTGTTTATCAGGCCGATGGGCACTTGCAGGCTATCCCGCAGCGCCCTGCCGAAATAGTATCCGACGGCCGAGAAACGGCGAAGCGTTTCCGGCGTTGCATGAGTCCAGCAGGCGGGTTTGAAATACTGCAGATGGTTCACGCTGTCCAGCGCCGAGGCCGGCCATTCCACGTTGTCCGTCCGCCAGTTGCACTTCATGTCATAGAGGCGGAGGTCCGGATCGGCCGCGACATCGGATGCCGACGTCGTCTGCCCCACTTCGAACTCCATGTTGGACTGGCCGGAGCACAGCCAGATGTCGCCGAAGGCAATGTCGGTATAGACCAAGGAGCGGCCCGGCGTCTCGATCCGGAGCTCCGCACCGGTTTCCACCGGATGGGCCGGAATGGTCACGGACCAGGCGCCCCGGTTATCGGCAACGGCCTGATAGACAGCACCATCGACCGTAACTTTCACGCGCTCGCCGGCATTGGCCCGGCCCCGGATCGGGAAGGGCTTTTCCCGCGGGAGGACCATGTGGTCGGAGAACATCTGCGAGACTTGAAGGCCTCCGTAATCCCCTGTAATTCCGCTATATACGGTCTTAGCCAGGATACCGGCACCCTCGACGTTCGGGTGGATGGCGTCCGGGAACATCCAGGGGTAACGGTAGAGCGGCTCGTAAAAGTCGATCAGCTCCGCTCCGGCCGCATGGGCCACGGTCTCGATAGCCTCCTGGATCTGTCCATGCCAGACCTTGGTACCCGAGATGAACCGGGAATGGGTGCTGCCGATGGGCGTCATCCGGGCGATGAGGAAGCGAGCCTTGGGATTGACACTCCGCAGGCTATCGACCAGGGCGAGGTAATCCCCCACGAACTCATCCTGGAAATGCGGCCAGTTGCGCGGGTCCGTATCATTGATACCCAGATGGATCACCACGATATCCCCGGCGAAATCCATCGCCTGCCGGAACTCCTCCTGCTCGAAATACGGCCGGTGCCCATGCCTGAGCAGCGTGGCGCCCGACTTCCCGAAGTTCCCCACCTCATAACGGTCGCCCAGCTTCCTTTGCAGCTGCACCGGATAACTGTCCTGCTCCCGGTTTTCGATCCGCATTCCGTACGTAATGCTGTTTCCCACGCAGGAAACCTTGATTTTGGGCTCTACCTTCGGCTTCCGCCGTGCATCGGCCGGCATGAGAACCGCCAGCAGGGTGAGCAGCGTCAGGGCGTATTTCTTATTGCATATCATCGGTCGTGGGCTTCAGGACGGTGAGCTGGACGAGGAGGGCAAGGGCGGTGACGATGCCCAGGACGGCGAAGGCCGCGCCGAGGTGGCCGCCATCCTGCATCCGGCCGAGGACCTGGGTGCAGACGGCGCCCATGGCAACGCCCACGGTGTTCATGAAGCCGTAGGCCGTGGCGCGGAGGCGACCCGGAACGAACTGGCACAGGATGGGCATGTTGTTCGTGTCGAACATACCGTAGCCGATGCCGAAGATCAGGCCGGCGGCGACGGCGGCGACGATGCCGTGCCCGAGGCCGATCAGCACGAGGGCCGGAATCATCATCCCAAGGCCGATGGCACTGGTGTAAATGCGGCCCTTGAGGTTCTTCTTGACCCACTTGTCAGAGAGCGGTCCACCGATGAGAACGCCGATGAACGACGCAAAAGCGATGGTTATCGTCGCAATCGGCCCTGCTTTTTCCATCGGAATGTCCAAGCTCCCCTGGAACAGGGTGGGCAGCCAGTTCTTGGTGGCCCAGCCCGGCATGGAGGAGGAGGCGAAGAAGAAAAGGATGGCCCAGAAGGCGATGTTGGAGAAGATGAGGCCGAAGGATTTCCAGATGGATTCCTTCGCGGCGGGTTTGCTGTCGGTCTTCACCGGCGCCGCGGCGGGACGGGCTTCCTTCAGGCAGAAGATGAGGATGACGGCATAGACGATGCCGATGATACCGAACCAGTGGAAGGTCTGCTGCCAGGAAAGCGCCTTGGCGAAATTGGCACCGAAACCGCCGAGGGCCTGGCCCAGGTAGAGGCCGGTCATGTGGATGCCCACGGCGAGGGAACGGGACTTCCCGGAGTGATAATCGGCAATCAGGGACAGGCTGGAAGGGATATACAGCGCCTCGCTGATGCCCATAAAGCCGCGGAGCCACTTGAGCTGGGTGAAAGTCGTGCAGTAGCCCATCAGGAGCGTCACCGCCGACCAGACCGTCAAAGAGCCGACAATCAACCACTTGCGGCTGAGTCGGTCCGCCACGGTCCCCGCGAAGGGGCTCACGACGGCATAAATCCACAGGAAAATGCCCATCAGCACACCGAACGCCTCGGCGCTTTGCAGCTCCGCGATGTCCATCGCGATGTACTCCCGCATGGTGGAGAGCATCTGACGGTCCATGTAGTTCAGCAGGGCCACTACCCAGAGGAGGGCGACCACGATCCAGGGATAGATCTTTTCTAACTTCTTTGCCATATCTTATTCTTTTGTCATAACTTGTCTGCGTACTTGATGTCGGCGGCCGCGCGCCCGTCGGGAGTCGTGAATGCGCAGGTGAACATCCACTTGGTGAGGCGGTTCTCTTTCGTGGAGAAGGCGCCGACGGGAAGCTTCACGAGCACTTCGTTCCAGCCTTTGGCCAGCTTCACGGGCTGCGGCGGCCGGCCGGAAGCATTGGCATTGCCAAAAGGTTCTTGGTAGTCAGCCAGTTCCGTATTTCCTTCCCACGTAGGAGGAAGGACCTCGGCACCATGGACCCAAAGGCGGCTGTGCCGATAATCCCACTGCCCTTGCGGCGGCATCGGGTCGCGCTCGGAACGGCTGTAGTTCTGAGTCTCGAAGAGAAGGCCCACGGTCTGCTCCTTCGGGGACCAGACCCGCGTCCGGGCATAAACGGTCTGGTTCGGCTGGGGATCCGCATAATAGCCCGCCACGATGGACGGTCCCCAGACGTGCCGGAAATAGATGCCGGAACCGGTGACGACGCGGTCGGTCGTCCATTCGCCCTGCTCCGGCGGGAAGGCTTGCGTCAAGTCACCTTCGTTCGGGTAGGCCGGCGAAATCGCCCAGCGAGCCTGCCCTTGCGCCACATAGGCCATGGGCGCATCTTTCAGGGCCGTTTCCCGGTAGGCAAGCATCCGCCGCTCGAAGTCCAGGAAGTCTTCCCGGGCCGGGCCCTCATCGGGCAGGACGGTGCCGAAACCGTCGAAATACTGATAGCCGCCGCCCCGCCAGGCGCGATCCGCCAGGGCCAGGACGCTCGCGTATAAGTTATTCTCCTTGAGGATGTTCTCCTCGTTCGTGAGATAACGGTCGTTCCAGAGGGCGACGATGGAGCCGGCGATGTCGTCGGAACCTTCCTGCTGCCCATAAATGGTGCTGGTGTGCAGGCCGATGAGGTCGCCGAACAGGTCGAAGTGATTGACATAATGCAACCGGCAGTCCACGGCGGGAATCCCCGGCTGGGCCTTGCCGCGGTAGCTCCAAAGCTGCGTCGCGTCGATCTCCCCGGGGCCGTACTTCCAGCCCGGGTTCCAGGACACGGCCTTGCGTCCATGGGCCCGGACATGGGCCACCATCTCGGGCACGAAGGTCGGATCGGAGAAGCCCACCTCGTCCGTGCCGATGTGAATGTAAGGACTTGAGAAGGTGTCCATCAGCTCGTCCAAGAGCGCCTTGACGGTCTCCTTCCCTTGCGGGGTCTGCATCCCGTAACCCAGCGCCCGCTCGAAGGCGCGGCTATGGCCCGGCATGTCGATTTCGGGCACCAGCATGACGCCCCGCTCGCGGCAGAAGGCGTCCAGCTCCCGCATCTCCGCCTGCGTATAGAACTTTCCCGGCTGCCGAAGCATTGACTCGGGCGCATTCAGCTGCGGGTATCGCTTGCTTTCGAGCCGCCAGGCTTCATGCTCCGTCAGATGCAGATGAAACACATTGACCTTGAACAGCGAGAAGATTTCCACCTCCCGTTTCAGCTCCTCCAGACTCACATACGTGCGCCCCACGTCCATCATCCATCCCCGCACCCGGAAGCTCGGCCAGTCCACAATGCGGCAGCAGGGAATCCGCTCGCGCATGTCATTACGACCAAGCGACGGCCCACCGCTGTCATTTTGACCACGTGAAGCCAAACTATTGTTCTTTCGACCAAGCGACATGCGTGGAGAAATCTGCAGCTGCCTAAGCGTCTGCCGCCCATTCCACAACCCCTGCGGCGTTGTAGCCTCGATCGTAATGCCATCGCGGGTAACCGTAAGCCGGTAAGCCTCGTTCTCGTTGAGCGCCGCCTCAGGAATGGCCTCAACCAGCGTCTCCGTGACAGGCGCATCGGCCTTCACGCTCCCGCCAGTGTACTCCACCTGCTTGGGCAACGGCAGCAGCGTCGCCTCCGGCCCCTTCGCGCAGGAAACCAGCATCACAACGGCAGCAAAAAGAATCGTTATTTTCCTTATAGTCAATGTTTTCATCTTTCGTCTTTGTCCCTTTCCGAACAGAGACCCTTTGTTAAACATCGCAAAATCGTTGCTTTATCGTCATGTCTTTGTCCGGTTGGGGACATAGGCCCTACGCCAAACGTCAGAGCGTCAATGCTTTACGCTCGCGTCTTTGTCCCGTCTGGAACATAGACCTCTCGTTCAACCTCTCAAAACCAATGCTTTCCCGCCATGTCTGTGTCCCGCTGGGGACATAGACCCCACGCCAAACGTCAGAGCGTCAATGTTTTACGTTCATGTCTGTGTCCCGCTGGGGACATAGACCCCACGCCAAACGTCAGAGCGTCAATGTTTTACGTTCACGTCTTTGTCCCGTCTGGAACATAGACATCTCGTTAAACCTCTCAAAACCAATGCTTTCCCGCCATGTCTGTGTCCCGTTGGGGACATAGACCCCACGCCAAACGTCAGAGCGTCAATGTTTTACGCTCGCGTCTTTGTCCCGTCTGGAACATCGACCTCTCGTTAAACTTCTCAAAATCAACGCTTTCCCGTCATGTCTGTGTCCCGCTGGGGACATAGACCCCACGCCAAACGTCAGAGCGTCAATGTTTTACGTTCACGTCTTTGTCCCGTCTGGAACATAGACCTCTCGTTAAACCTCTCAAAACCAATGCTCTACTGTCATGTCTGTGTCCCGCTGGGGACATAGACCCTTCATTCAGCGTTTCTGTATCAAGGTTTTATGCTAGTGTCTGTGCCCCCAAAGGGTCTTCTTACCAGGCGAGGGAGAAGATCCGGGGGCTGCGGACGCCGGGCTTGAGCTCGCCGCCGGCGACGTAGATAGAGCCGTGACCAGGAGCGGAGGCTGCCGGGCGGACAGCGACGCCGGGGCCGGCAAGCGCGCAGGCAGGAACGGTGCCAAGGCGGGTCCATGCGCCCGAGGTGGCGACGCACCCCGCAGCATCACCCGACGCAGCTCCCGTGCCGATGGTGTCAGCTTTTCCCGCAGCACCTTCCGAAACAGCTCCTGTGCCGATGGACCCGGAATCTCCTGCAACATCACCCGAAACGGTTCCTGTGTCGATGGTGTCATCCGCCGCGGTGGGATCGAAGGCGAAAACGTCCTGACGGAACTGATATTCAGCCGGTTCCTTGGAGAGGTAGGGGATGCGGTCTTCCGGAGTGTTGTGCAGGGCGCGGGCGAAGATGGCGCGGTTCACGCCGCCCACGACGACCAGGCGACCGTCGGGAAGGGTCGCGCCGGTGGCGCCGACGAAGGTGCCGTCATCAGGGATGGCGGGGGCGGCCTTCCAGAGAGAGTCCTTCGCTACGCTAGGAATGGCAGTCAGGTCCATCACGATCCCGCGATCCGAAACTTCCAGGGTTTCTGGGTTGAAACCGCCCCAGACGTAGAGCTTGCCGGCCGAGGCAAAGGCCACGGGCTGGACCAGGGGTTCGGGAAGATCGGCTATCTTACTCCATTCATAAATGCCAATCCTACAGGCATATACGCCCGTCGTTCCTACGCCGCCGACCAGATACAGGTTTTCGCCGTCGCGGGTCCAGCCGCATTGTTCCATGGGCACGGGAAGCTGAGGCAAAGTACGGAGCACCGCCTTGCCGTAGCTCAACCGGAGTTCATACACTTTATCGGTCGTGACACCGCAGACGTTGCCGCCCGCCAGCACCAGTGCACTGTCCACCGCAAAGGTGGCCCCATACGCCGTGGAATCCGGAAGGACTCCGGCATGGACCCACTTGCGGCCGTGCGGGGCCTTGGCCCAGATATCGGCATACACCCGTTTGGCGCCTCCATCAAGGAGGCTTTTGTCCGGGAAATTCGCGCCCCCGGCCACCACCAGCACATCCTGGATGGTCCCGCAGAACGGCGCAGACACCCCCTTCGCATACGCGGCGTCGGGGATGGCTTTCAAATCGGTTACTTTCATCGTTTCCGTGTTACAGGCGGCCAGGCACAGGGCCAAGGCCGCCATGTGGGCAATTCGTTTCATCCGTTTATCGGTTCTCGTCCTCAAAAACAGGCATTTTTGAGGACGAAGTGTTCATTTTGCGCTACTCATCCTCAAATAAGGTCGATTTTGAGGACGAAACAGATTCCTTCGCTTCGCTCGGAATGACAAGGTCCTTCACTCGAAATGACAGCCCCCCGCCCGTCCTCCGGCAAGCTCAGGAACCGTCGGGGATGGCGAAACCGGGGGGGGACAAGCGTCACCCCAGGATTTCGTCATACAGCGCGGCGGCCTTGAGCATCATGCGGGGGATGTGGAAGGGGCCTTTGAAGAGGTTGCCCTTCGCCGGCTGGGCGACGGTGCCGTCGCGGTGGAGGTAGCCGTACCATTCGCCGTACTGCTCGTCCGGGAAGACGCGGTAGGCGTAGTCGAACGCCTTCTTGTGCATCTCCAGGTACTTGTCATCGCCCGTGGCCTGGTAGGCGTACAGACCCGCCAGGATGGTCTCGCACTGGGGCCACCAGAACTTCATGTCCTGGGAGTAGTCCTGCGGCGGGAAGCCCTTGCAGTCACGGAAGTTGATCATGCCGCCATACTCCTCGTCCCAGCCCCATTTCCAGGCCCAGTCGATGATGGTCGTGCCCATCTTCACGAGGTCCGGATCCCAGCCGCGGCTCTTCGCGATGTCCAGGATGAACCAGCCCGTCTCCATGCAGTGGCCCGGGTTGATGACGCGCCCGGCGAGGGTGTCGATGAACTCACCGTTGGGCCCCACCATTTCCAGGATGGACCCGAACTCCGGCTTCATGAAGTACTTCTTCAACTCACGGATGCTCTTGTCGATCTGCTCGTCCAGCACCGGGTCGTCGGAGACCTGCTTCAAGACGTTCGCCACATTGATGAGCATCATCGTGATGGAGTGCCCGCGGGCCTCGAAGTCGAACTTGGGCGGAAGGAATCCGGGCTCTGCAAGCATCCACTGGATCTTCTTGAACAGCGCCACGGCCTTTTCGGCATACTCGGGATCCTCGGCAGCCAGGCTGTACTCCGCCATCGCGATGGCCGCGAAGCACTCGGAGAACACGTACCGGCGCTTCTGCACCGGCTTGCCGTCGGCCGTCACCGCAAAGTACATGTGGCCGTCCTTGTCGAAGCAATGCGCCTCGATGAAGTCGATGGCCGACGCTGCCGCATCCAGGCATTCCTCGCTCCCGAGCTGGATCGCCGCCAGGGAAGCGATATAGCCCCACCGGCCCTGGAACCAGACGGACTTCGTGGTGTCCATCAGGGTTCCGTCGCGGTCCAGGCAGGTGAAAATGCCGCCGTTTTCCTTGTCCAGGCCATTCTCCAGCCAGAAGGGAAGGATATCGGCGACGATGTCCATGCCGACGCGCTGCCGGCACGAACGCAAATACTCAATCTGTTCAGTAGTCATAGTTTAGAAACGATTGCAACGCTCAAAGAAATGGATCGCCTCCAGCTGGCGCTTGAGCTCCACCTCCTCCTCGTCAGTCACATTGCGGAACGGGACCCGGTTGGGACCGAGGTCCAGGCCGATGAGCTTCATGATCCGCTTGCCTCCCACGATGTTGCCGCGGAAGTTGCAGATCACGTTGATGACCTCCTGCGAGAAGTTCTGCAGCTCGCGGGCCTTCTCCAGGTCACCCGCCGCCCAGGCCTCGCCGATGGCAACCTGTTCGCGGCCGTTGTAGTTGGTCGTACCGCAGATGCCGCCCTGGGCTCCGCCCATCGCGAGGGACGGGAGATACGTCTCGTCCTGGCCGTGCAGCATGTCGAACTTGCCGCCGGCGTACAGCCGGCACTGGTTGTATTCGTACAGGCTCTCGAAGGTGTACTTGATGCCCGCGAAGTTCGGGATGCGCCCGTCCACGGCCTTCAGGAAGTCCAGCATGGGCAGGAACGCGCCGTTGAAGGCAGGGATGTGGTAGTAGTAGAACGGCAGTTCCGGAGCGGCCGCGGCGATGGCCTCGCAGTACTTCACGAGCTCCTCGATCCGGCCGATCTTCGGGAACGGCGGCGCCATGGACCCGATGCCCCAGGCACCGATGGAAGCGGCGTGCTTCGCCAGTTCGACGGATTCCCGCAGGCAGCAGCTGCCCACATGGACGATCACCTTGAACCCGGCCGGCACGGCGGCCATCCAGGCCTCCGCCAGCTGTTTCCGCTCATCCGGTGTAAGCATGTATCCCTCGCCGGAGGAACCGTTGATGAACACGCCCTTGAGACCGTTTTTCGCGAGCATCGCGGCATACGCCGGAATGGGCTCCAGGTTGATATCCCCATTGGGTTTCATGGGGGTGAAAGGTGCGTCGATAAGACCGATGATTTTTTCCATTTGCATTCAGGTTTAGTGTTTGAAAAAAGGGGCGGCGGTGTCTGCCGCCGCCCCTTCATTGAAAGTCAACGCGGGATCAATAGCCCGGATTCTGCTGGTCGATGCCGTTCGCGGGATCGTAGATGAGCTTGTCGCCGTTCTTGACGTTCACGTCGATGGGCCACAGGAGCTTATACTTCTCGCTGGAGGAAAGGACCGGCGTCGCGGTACCGCCGAGCGTCTCGGGATAAGCCGCAGCAGCACTGAAGGCCAGCGGGTTGCCGGAGGCGTCGTGCATGCGGACGAGGTCGAACCAGCGGGTGCCCTCACCCACGAGCTCCTTGTCGCGCTCCCGGAGGATGGCGAGTTCGGTCGTGGCGAAATCGGCAGACTTGAACTCCACTTCGCTGGAGTAGTTGGAACCATAGGCGCGCTTGCGGATCTGGTTGATGTAGTTCGCGGCGGCACCCTGGTTGCCCAGACCGTTCTCCACCTCGGCCATCATCAGGATCGCGTCGGAGAGACGGAAGATGATGACGTCGGAATCATAGTAGCGGTTGGAACCCTCGGTGTGGCCCATGTACTTGAGCATCGCGGAGCCGAACACGCGGTCGGCCGGATCGGCGGAGGAGTAGCACTCGTGGAAGGTCGCAGCGCGGCGCTGGTCGGTCTTGTCGTAGGACTTGACGAAGGACTCGATGTACTCGTCGCGGTGCATGCCGCCGCCCTTGAGGTCGAGCGGGTCGCCCAGGAGGTTGCCGTCCTCATCGTAGAAGGAGTTGCACCAGATGGCGGCCTGGTACACGAACTGGGTACCGGCGTTGGTGGTTTCGTCCTTGCTGAAGAACAGGGCGAGGATCTCTTCCTTGTTGCCCTTGTTGCCGGCGCTGAAAATGGAAGCGTAGTCGTCCAGGAGCTGGAAAGGACCGCCGAGGACGTTCTGCAGGGCAGACTTCGCGGTGTTCAGGTCGGCAGCGCCGGTGGCGGTGAACTTGCCGATGCCGTCGTCGGTCGTGACCTTCGCGGCCCAGAGGTAGATCTGCGCCTTGAGCATCTCGGTGGCATAGTAGCTCCACTCGTGCGGGTCGAAGCTGCGGTCGGAACCGAAGGCGGTCTCGGAGCGGCCGATTTCCTCCTTCAGGAAGGCCATGATGTCGGCAGCGCCGGAGCGGGCCTTGTAGTACTCGTCCAGCTGGTTGGTCTTGAACAGGACCACGTCTTCCTCCAGCGGAACGCCGCCGTAGGTGCGGTAGAGCATGAAATAGTAGTACGCGCGGATACCGTAGGCGCGGGCGAGCCAGTAGTTGCGGCCGCTCTCGTCAAAGAATTCGCAGTGGTCGCGGACCTGCTCGATGAAGTTGTTCACCTGGAGGATCCGGCCGTAGTAGCCGGCCCAGTTGGAAACGCCGGTGTCGTCCTTGGAGAGGGCGTTGCGGGCGATGGTCTGGTAGGACGTGGACACGCCCTCGATGGTCGCATTCTGCTTGAGGGTGCCGCCACGGACCTCACCCAGCACGAAGGGATAGTTGTACATCCCGCGCATGTGGGTCATCAGACCGTAGTATTCACTCTCGACCTGCGCTTCGTTCTGCCAGTAGTTACCGGACGCAGCGAAGTCGATCGGGCTCAGATCCAGGGCGTTGCAGCCGCTGAAGGCAACGATGCCCGAAACGGCGATGGCGATATAGGAAAATATCTTTTTCATGATGTGTCGCTGGATTAGGATTAGAAGGTAAGGTTGACACCGAAGATGACCGTGCGCGGCAGGGAGTAGGCACCCCAGTTGTCGGCACCGTATTCAGGAGAGCACAGGAGCTTGGCCTTGGTGATGTAGCCGAGGTTCTGACCGGAGACGAACACGTTCACGCGCTGCATGTGGATCGCGTTGGTGAGATTCTTCGGAAGGTCGTAGCCCAGGGTGATCTCGCGGATGGCGAGGTAGGAAGCGTCGTACACGAACATGGAGGTGTTGTCGTGGTAGTAGTTGCGCTTACCGAGCTGGTCGGCCCAGTAGTACATCGGGTACTTGCCTTCGCCGGTCTCCGGGTTGAAGGATTCGCGGGTCTGGACGAGGGTGTTGAAGGTGCCCTGCATGTTACCCATGAACCAAGGAGTGACGCCGTCGAAGACCTTGTGGCCGAGGGCGTAGTCGAAGCGGCCGCTGAGGGTCAGGCCCTTCCAGGAAGCGTTGGCATTGAAACCGCCGGTCCACTTGGGAACGGTGTTGCCGAGCTTCACACGGTCGTAGTTGTCGATCTTGCCGTCACCGTTGACGTCCTTCCACTTCGTATCACCGGGCTGGATGGGAAGGCCAGCCTTCTTCTCCGCGTCGGAGAGCGCATCCCAGGCCTTCGGGCCGTAGAGGTGGATGGAGGAAGAGGCCCAGCCGGCCGTGGACTCGTCCACGAGGTTGCCGGGGATCTCGTCGTAGCTGCGGTAGATGCCTTCCGCGACGAAGCCGTAGAGGTCGCCCGGAGTCTGGCCTTCCTGGTAGCCGCCCACCCAGATGAGATCACCCGTGTTGGGATCGTAGCACTGGAACGCGTTCTGGCGGTTGTTCTCCAAGCCGTTGAACGGGAGCTTGATGATCTTGTTGCGGTTGTAGGCACCGTTCAGGCCCAGATTCACCTTCCAGTCGCGCGTATTCACGAGACGGGCGCTGATCTCGAACTCGACACCCTGGTTCTGGACCTCGCCGTTGTTGGAGAGGATGCCGGATACACCCGTGTGGGTGGGAACCGTGACCTGGGCGATCTTGTCGGCCGTGTGGCGGTTGTAGTAGGTGATGTTCGTGTTCAGGCGGTTCTGGAAGAAGCTCATGTCCAGACCCACTTCGTATGTCCAGGACTTCTCCCAGCGGAGGGCCGGATTCGGAAGGGTGGAGAGGAGGATGGTCTTGTTGCCGTTGTACTCGGTCTGAGAACCGTAGGCACCCTGGAGGGTGTAGTTGCCGATGGCGTTGGAGCCGGACATCGGAATGTTGCCGTTGGCGCCGTAGGACATGCGGAGCTTGGCGAAGGAAATGACGTCGCGGGTGTTCGCCATGAAATCCTCCTTGGAGAAGACCCAACCGGCGGAAATGCCCGGGAAGAAGCCCCAGCGGTTGTCCAGCAGGCGGGAGTAGCCGTCATACCGGGCGACCAGGGAGAGGAGGTACTTCGCATCGTAGTCGTAGTCCAACTTGCCGAAGAAGGAAAGGATCCGGTTCTGGTTGTGCCAGGAGTCGATGTCGCGGGTGTCCTTGTCGGCGTAGGAAAGATCCTGGAAGTCGTCGGTCGGAGCGTTGTAGCCGTAGGCGTTGAAGCCCTTGGAGCCCTGGTCCAGATACTCGACACCGAGCATCGCGGTGACGTTGTGGTACTCGGCGAAGGTGTTGTTGAAGTTCAGGATGCCGTTGTAGGTCTGGTTGAGGTTCCGGTTGTAGTAGTCGTAGGACTCGCGGGAACGGTACCAGTTGTTCGGGCCGCGGAGATAGTCGCGCATGAAGTACTCCTGCTTTGTGTCCTCATAGTACCAGCTGGCGCTGGCCTTGAAGTTGAGCCAAGGGGCGAAGATGACCGTGAAGGTCTGGTTCATGTTGAACTTGTCCGTGTTGTAGTCGTAGGTGCGGTACGGGTTGGACAGGGCCACGGCGGAGTCCTGGATGTTGCCGCGCGGGCTCGGGTTGTACTCGCCGTCGGTATTGTACACGCGGAAGGTGGGCGGCAGGGACAGGGCGCGCGCAAAGTAGTTGCGGTGGCTGTTGCCGTTCTTGATCGGGGTCCACGTGTTGTGGGAGAAGTTGAACGAGGAGCTGGAGTGCAGCCAGCGGCGGATCTTGTAGTCGCCGTTGAACACGAAGGAAATCCGGTTGTAGTCGTTGTCCAGGGCGTTACCCTCGGAACGGTTGTAACCGATGGAGGCATAGTAGGAACCCTTGTCGTTGCCGCCCTGGAAGTCCACGCCGTAGTCCTGCGAGAAGGCCGGGGACTTGAAGTTCAGGTCGGACACGGTCTCGCCCTGCCAGAACACCATCTTGCCGCCATAGACCGGGTCCACCATTTCGCCCCAGCGCGGGTCGGAAAGGAGGGAGGAATAGGCGCCGGTGGAGTTGTCGAGCACACCCCAGAGGGCGCGGTTGCTCACGCGGCCGTTGAGCGGGGTCTTGCCGTCGCTGTCATAATAAAGGTTGCCGGTACCGTAAGGCTGGACACCGGTGAGGGAGCCCATTGAGGCGAAACCGCGCCAGGAGCCGTCGGAGAGCTTCGCCACTTCGGCGCCACGCTTGTAGGACATACGCATGTACCAGAGGTACTCGTCGGAAGGGAGGAACTCGTACGGCGTATGGAAGTAGTTGGCTGAGAACTTCGCGCGCACGTTGATGGCGCTGTAGCCTTCCTTGCCGCGCTTGGTGGTCACGAGGACCACGCCGTTCGCCGCACGGGCACCGTAGATGGCGGTCGCACCGGCGTCCTTGAGGACTTCGATGGACTCGATGTCGTTCGGGTTGATGTCACCGAGGCTGGAACGCTGGGCACCGTCGATGATGATGAGCGGGGAACCGGAACCGTCGAGGTCGGTACCGCCGCGGAGAACCATCGTCGGAGTGGCGCCCGGGTCACCGGAGGTCTGCCGGACGGAGAGGCCGGCGACGGCACCGGAGAGGGCCTGGGCCGGGTTCGTATGCATACCGGAGGCGAGGACGTCCTCCTTGACGGAGGAGATGGAGTTCGTCACCTTCGTGCGGAGCTGGCGGCCGCCGTAGGCGGTGACCACCGTCTCTTCGAGGAGGTTCTGGTCGTCGGCCATCACGACGTTGAGCGGACTGCCGTTCCAGGCAACCTCAGTCGTGGCGTAACCGATGCAGGAGATGACGAGGACGTCGCCCACCTTCGCATTCGGCTGGACGAACTTACCCTCGACGTCCGTCACCACGCCGGTGGAGACGGGAGCTCCCTTGATCAGGACGGAGGCCATGATGACCGGCTCGCCCTGTGCGTCCTTCACCGTTCCCTGGCAGGTCCGGTTCTGGGCGAAGAGGTTGCCTCCTCCCAGGAGCACGATGCCAAGCAGCGAAAGGACTGCAAGCAATTTTTGTGATGTACGCATAGTTGGGTTATTTGGTTGATAAATTGGTTACGGGGCAAAATTATGCATTAAAATCCGCTTTCACAACGAGAATTCCGCCAAAAAACCACTTTTTGCACACATGTTTATTTATTTTTATATGAATTTCTTTCATAATTCCATAATATTACTTATTTTTCCCCTGAAATCTGAAACTTAAGCCTGATGAACACCCCGGAAAGTCAAATCCTGACCCTGCTGTCCCGCAGGGACGGCGCCACGATTCCCCAGATAGCGGACGCGCTGGGAATCAGTATCGGCACGGCCACCAAATATGTGGGCCTTCTCCTGGAGGAGAACGCCCTGGAAGATTGCGGCAAAACGGAATCCGTCACCGGACGGCGCCCGCACCGGTACAGCCTCCGGGCCAACACCGGCTGGTTCCTCGGCCTGGAAGTGAACGACCGGTATGTCAATGTAGGCCTGATGGACTTCCAGGGGAACCTGCGCGAAAAGCGCATCGTAGAAGGCTTCTCGCTGGAATCGAAAGGCGCTTTTGGCCGACTCTGCACCATTTTGCAAGGGGCCATTGCCGTTGCACAGGAGAGCGGCTATCCGATCATGGGTGTGTGCCTCGCCATTCCCGGCCGAATCGACGAGCGCACGGGAGAGAGTTACACGTACTTCTACGAACCCGGAAAAGCTCTGGCCCTACGCCTACAGGAACAACTGAAACTCCCGATCTCGCTGCTCAACGATACGCGCGCCATGACCTGCGGTGAATACATAAAAGGAGCCGGAGTTGGCACACAGGACATGCTGCTGATCAATGTTAACTGGGGCCTTGGAATGGGTATCGTCATGGAAGGGAAACTATATTCCGGGAAATCCGGATACGCCGGGGAACTTGGGCATGTGTATGGGTTCGACAACCAGATTATCTGCCGATGCGGCAAGCGCGGCTGCAACGAAACGGAGATCTCCGGACAAGCCCTCCAGCGGAACCTCGTGGAGCGCATCCGCGCCGGGGAGTCCTCCATCCTGAGCCAGCGTGTCCTCGAATCCGAAAAGCCCCTGATGCTCAGCGAGATCATGGACGCCGTCGCGCGGGAGGACGTCCTGTGCATCGATGTCATCGAGAAAATCGGCATCCTGCTCGGCGAGAAGACGTCCGGCCTGATCAACCTGTTCAACCCGGAACTCGTGGTCGTGGGCGGCGAACTCGCCATGACCGGCGACTACCTGCTGGACCCGATGCGCATGGCCGTGAACAAGCATGCCATCCACCTCGTGAGCAAGGACACCCGCATCTGCCGGAGCGCCCTCGGCATGGACGCCGGCATCGTGGGGGCCTGCCTCGTGGCCCGGAACCACTATATTGAAGCACACGAATAACCCTAACTTTTCAATAACCATGGCTTCCCGTTCCTCCAAAGAAGAAAAAATGTACCTGCGGATCCGAAACTTGTGCGGACTGCTCGGGATCATCCTTCCGTGGCTGGCCCTGTTCTCCGCCGGGATCGCGGAACATGTGGGCCCCGCTGCCCAGAAAGAATGGTGGTGGAGCATCTCCGCCACATATTACCAGAGTCCTGCCCTGGTGGGCGTGCTGGTACCGGCCTGCATCGTCCTGATTTCCTACATCGGCTATGACTGGACGGACAACCTGATTACGTCGCTGGCGGGCATCTTCGGCCTGGGAATCGTGCTGTTCCCGTGCAGCGTGAGCTGGATGGATCCCGAAACCCCCGTGGGCTTCTTCCAGTTGCCCATGAAGACCTCCAATGTCATCCACACGGTCTGCGCGGCCCTCTTCTTCCTCGCCATCGCCTTCAACAGCCTGTTCCAGTTCACCAAGCATGGCGAAACGATGACCGAAAAGAAGAAGCTCCGCAACAAAATCTACCGCTTCTGCGGCTACGGGATGCTGGCGCTGATGGTCGTTTTCGTCGCCGCCCGGCTCCTGAAGGCCCCGGGCTGGACCGTCATGGTCGTGGAAATCCTCCTCCTGCACCTGTTCGGCTTCGCCTGGCTGGTGAAAGGGGAGGCCTTCCCGATGTTCAACGACGAAAAACCGGCCGCGGAAGCCGGCGCATAAAAAAGCCCGGGCCATCACGGTCCGGGCTTTCGGTGTGTGCTGCAGTCGATTACTTCAGCGTGCCGTTCTCAGCGGCCTTGATCATGTTCTCGTTGGCGGAGATGTAGATCTCGACGCGGCGGTTCTGGGCGCGGCCCTCGGCGGTGCTGTTGTCAGCGACAGGGTCGTTGTAGGAGTGACCCTCGGCGATGATGCGGCTGGCGGCGATACCCTTGTTCTGGAGGTAGCTGGAGACAGCCTTGGCACGGTTGTCGGAGACCTTCTGGTTCGCCTCGGCGGAGCCCACGTTGTCCGTGTGGCCCAGGACGGTGATGTCCGTGTCCGGCATGTCGGCCATTTCGGCAGCGAACTTGTCCAGCTGCTTCTTGGCGTTCGGCTGGAGGGTGGACTTGTTGAAGTCGAAGAGGATACCGCTGTCGAAAGTGACCTTGATGGCCTTAAGGCCGTTGACATCCTCGACGGTCTCGACCTGGGCGTTCTCCAGGGCAGCGAGTTCCTCGGCCTTCTTGTCCATCTTGTTGCCGATAATGGCACCGGTTCCACCACCCACGGCGGTACCGATGGCGGCGCCGATGGCGGCACCCTTGCCGTCCTTGCCGATCAGATAGCCGAGACCGGCACCCAGGGCGGCGCCGGCACCGGAGCCGATCAGGGAACCCTTACCCAGGTTGGACATGCCGCAACCGGAGAAAATCATCGTTCCGCACAGGAACATAAGAATGTATTTCTTCATAATTATTAAGGAGTTAATGAGTTTACTCGCGTATTGACTTTCCAAAATTATCCTTTTTTTCCGTTTTGCGCAAATTTTTTGCGACGTTTGATGCAAGGATTGCGCCACATCGGGGTTTTGTGGATGGTCCTTAATCAGAAAAACGATGAAAAACAGATTCCTGATATGCCTGGCCGCCCTTCTCGGGCTGGTTTCCTGCAGCAAAGGTTATTTTGACGGATATTTTGACGGAGCGTATTCCGATGAGCTTGCCCCCAAGAGAGACGGCCCGTCCACGGCGGACGCCGGGCAGGGACGCCCCGGCGGGCAGGCCGGCGTCCTGACGGCCGGAGAGTGGAACGATCTCGTCCACTGGGACTTCTGGAGCAGGGTCATGGGCTCGGAAGAGTACCAGGGAATGTCGGCCTACTGGCGGTTATACACCCCGCGCCGGGTTTCCGTCCGGGTGGCGGATGGCACCGGAAAGCGCCTTTCCGCCGTCAAAGTCGTCCTGGAGCAGGACCAGCAGGTCCTTTGGAGCGCCCTCACGGACAACCAGGGCGAGGCGGAACTCTGGGTCGCTCCCTTCCAGAAAGAGGCCGGGATTGACGGCCTGAGCATCCTGGTCGATGGCGTCCGCATGCCGGACGCCCCCAAGGTGACGGCCTGGAATGTCCAGCAGGCGGAAGCCGACGTCAACTATTACCAGCTCCAGACCGGTCCGGTTCCAGCCGCCGGGAAGAAGGCCGACGTCGCATTCATCGTCGATGCCACCGGGTCGATGGCCGATGAGATCGACTTCCTCAAGAAAGACCTCGTGAACATCCTGGACCGCGTCAAGGGCGGCCAGGCAGACGTCGAACTTCGCACCGGGGCCCTCTTTTACCGGGACGAAGGTGACGAATATGTCACCCGCCACTCCGACTTTACGGGCGACTACCGCAAGACGATCGACTATATCAAACAGCAGTATGCCGCGGGTGGCGGCGACCTTCCCGAAGCGGTCCATACCGCCCTGGAAGCCGGGCTGCAGAACCTCCACTGGAACCTGGACGCCCGTGCCCGCCTGGCCTTCCTCATCCTGGACGCCCCCGCCCACCAGGACCATCAGGGCGTCGTGGAGAGCCTCCAGAGATCCATCGAGGCCTACGCGGCCATGGGCATCAAGCTCATCCCCGTGTTCTGCAGCAGCCCCTCCAAGGAATGCGAATTCATGTGCCGCTTCTTCGCCGTCCTCACCGGCGGCACCTACGTCTTCCTCACCGACGACAGCGGTGTGGGCAATTCCCATGTAGAGCCCTCCGTGGGCGAATTCCAGGTCGAGCCCCTCAACGACCTCCTGGCGCGCCTGATTGCAAAGTATATCGGATAATTTTTTAAAAAATATTTGGAGTTTCAGATTTTTGCCGTATCTTTGCAATCCCGTTCCACGTGAACGTCTTTGAAATACTGCGGAAATAGCTCAGTT
>DETL01000014.1:160928-178972 GCA_002361625.1 Bacteroidales bacterium UBA3289
GTCTCGTTTTCCGCTCCAAACGCCTCGCAGTCCTGCGGGGCGTTTTTGTTTGTGCACTTTCTGGCCGGCGCGGTGCCAACCCTGTGTGGCAGCATTCTTGCAGCAAATAATTTATGCGAAAAACTTTGCTTCTGTTTTTTCTTTTGGGCACATCGATCATTGTCGGGTGCTCGTCTTACAATGATATTGACTTTGACGTGGAGAGTCAAAGCCTTTATTCTACGGGGGCTTTGAAACATGTTGAGTTTTTCAGTTCGGACAAGGGGCTGGAGTTCGACTATCACTTCGACCCTGGCGATGACGCTGGTAGAAAACCGCTTCTGATCCAGAATCTTCGCCCTCACAAGATCTATCGAATCAGGAACTCCGGCGGAGATCGTGGACCCTTTACCATCTACCTGGAAACGGATTCTAGCGGACGGGGAGTCCGCGTCTTGGAGTATCCTGATCTGCCTCATGTGGCAATGGTTGAACAATCCCTTTCAGCTATTCTAAAAGGAAAACTTGATTTGGCAGTCTCCATGCACATTGACGAAGAGAAAGAACAAGGTCGATACCTCTATCCGGACTCCGTCGTCTGCGCCAGCGTCTGGTTTGACTTTCGCGGAGAAATAGACTCCCTCTATGTGCTTTCCGGGCCTATTGCTTTATACGAAGATGAATTCGCCAATCCAGAGGTACATTTCCTCGGATTCATTGAGAATAATAACCTGCTGATCGGCATTGCTTCCCTCGGCGATGAAAACCCTCAAACCATCAGCTCGTTCGTGGATACTACTGCTCTGCAGATAAACAAAGAGCAATACAAATCCGTCTCAGACGCGTTCATGTCCCATCTACGGAATCTGGATGTCTGCTCATTTCTAATTTCTTCCTCCTTCATCAATTCTTCTGGACTGCTTGTGCCTGCTCATACGTGGCTTCGCTAGTAAAAGAATAATCAAGACCGCTCCGGCCCGGGAACCAAAACAGAATCTGCCGAGCAACGGATGCCATAAGAGACGTCGCGCACCCTTCCCGGCTGGGGAATGAGGATACCGGCCTCAACCAGGTGCTTGATGTCTCTTGCCGCGGTGTCCAATGATACCTTTGAGAGTTTCGCCCAGTTCTTGGCGGTCAGCTTGCCCTCATAACCATCCAGATAGACATTCAGGACCTGCTGCTCCCGATCCGTAAACGGAATGCCGGCATGTGTCTGCCAGAAAACGGCCTTGCAAAGAACACGGGAAAGGAGTTCGTCGGAGGCGTGAATGGCCCTGGACATGCAGTCCAGATACCATATCAGCCACGCGGTGATGTCTCCGTCCTGTTTCTGGGTTCTCTCCAGGATGTCGTAATAGGATTTCTTGTCGGCATTGATCTGCCGGGACATGCTGAAATACCGCATCTGGCTGTCGTCAGCCTGCGAAAGCGACATGTCGGCAATGGCCCTGCCGATGCGGCCGTTCCCATCGTCAAAGGGGTGGATGCAGACGAACCACAGATGCGAGATGGCCGACTTGAGATAAGTCCTGGGCGTACTCTCCGCATTGAACCAATCCAAGAAGGCGTCCATCTCTTTCGCTATCCTATCCGGAGACGGCGCGACATAATGGACCTTCTCCTTCCCGAGCATGCCGGAAACGACACTCATCTCTCCGGAGCGGTACTTGGCAACATCGATGACGGCCAATCCGCTGCGCCCGTTCGGGAACAGCGTGTTGTGCCACCCGAAAAGGCGGTCGTGGGTAAGAGGCTCCGTGTAATGGACAGTAGCATCCAACATCATGTCCACGATACCGTCGATGTACCGGGAAGAGTCCCTGCTCTGCGGGATGTCGACCCCAAGACGACGGGCTACCGAAGAGCGCACCTCGTCGGTATTCAAGACGACCCCCTCAATCTCGGAAGAAGACACGATATCGTGGGTGACGGTCTCCACGACCGCTCCCATCCGCGCATCCAAACCGATGGCGCTGAGCCTCCCTGCCAGGAAGCCCGCCTCTTTATTGACCCTGGCCAACGCATCGGAAACCAGCTCGTGATTCCAGGTGAAATGCGGCCATTGCGGGGAGTCGTAGATATACTTCATCACACGTCCTTTTTCGCAAAGATAGTGTTTTTCGGTCTTTTTGCAACCATTAAACCGCAAAATTTGCGGTTAATTGACCGCATCTTGCCGATCTAACGTCTTTCTTTTCCCTTTCTATTTCGGTTCATCTTCCCTTGAATTCCCTTTCTCTATGGGAATTGAAGGATAGTTATTTTTACTCCTATTTTACACCCGGCTTCATCTTGGTTTTCGCAAGTGATTGATTCTACTGGTATTATACGTGAAGAATCGAGATTCGTTTTCCGCTCCAAACGCCTCGCAGGAATGCGGGGCGTTTTTGTTATGCCCTGGCGGGTTGGCCCTTCCCGGCGTGTTGCGTACAAACCTCGTTTGTACAAGAAAACATCCTCAGACCGGCGTTTTCTTGTACAAGTCTCACGGATTTAGCCGATTGTCGACCCGATTCCGAGAGACTTGAGCAGAAAACTCCAGAGGGAAGCGTATTTCGATGCACAAACGAGATTTGTACATCGCAATATCAACTCCACCGGACATTTTCACCAGGAAGAGATCGTCCCTGGTGTCGATGGGGCCGGGAGACTGGTATCGTCTCTTCGGGAGATCGGGCTAGGTCTGTAACTGTATTGCGGAGCGACTTGTATACTCTGACCATTATGAAATGGAGGGTCCATTCTTCCGTGAGTGGATCGTCAGGGAAAATAAGTAGTGCTCTTTGCTCTCTCGAACCAGTTGTTTCTTGTGTACGCATCTGATGTGAACACGGAAAGGTTTGCCCCGTGGCGATTTTTGTTCGCATCTCCCGCGAAAGGGGCGTTTAAAGGGGTTTGGTGCGGGATGCGTACAAAATCATAAAGGAGAACCGACTATGATCATGCGCGGAGCCAATATCCGAGTCGTAAAGACCTCACACTTTGAATGGTGGGGGCGGCGATGTTTTGGTCTTACAAAGCTTATATTCTGAACACAGTATTGGGGGCGTTATAGACAGGCGGCAAAACATGCTTTTTCGAAAAACAGAGTCTGGACTCGGAAGGCAAACTATATATGTTTATCTACACCATCAGAAGATAATCCTGGCCCACCGCCAGCTGTGTACCCTAAGCTCTCTCCACTACTCCATGGGGAAACCCAGAAGGCAAACAAATCGCCATCAAAAAGAGAGAAACGGAGTCTCACTTTTTTTGTCGTGAAACGCGAAAGGTCAAGTACCATCTTTTTCGTGGTATTGAAAGGGCCGAACACGGGGCTTTCTTGTAAGATCTTTCCTTGCTCCGAAAGGACTTCAACCCTAATGGACCCTCTTACATTAGCGTTGATAAACAAATATTTACCCTTGAAGGTAAGAAGCTCCGTGATTAAATAGCCACCATGCTTTCCAGCCCTTCGCGAGACAAAGCCGTCTCGCCTGAGCGTTGCCAGCCCGCAAGATGAGTATGCATCCCAGTGAAAAGGATTCAATCGTCTTCCGCTGACGTAGAAATATAGGGAATCCCCAACTATGAGCGGGGCTCCGCCGACCGATTGTACGTTCCCCCAATTCCAGGCATTCGCTATTGGATTAACACCAATAAATGCTTGGTGTGAAGGCCGAGAAAAATGAAATCCATCTCGGGAGAAGCCTAACATGACCTCGTTCCTTTTTTGCACGCCAAATTTTTGACAATCGGCATTTTCCGGTCCCTGCCACACTGAATACTGTCCAAGGATTATACTCTCGTAAGGAATGCAATCGAAATGATAAATTCCCGGGTCAATATCCGGGTATTCTGGATGGCGGGATTCCAGGGTATCCGGTGTGAACCAAAAAACAACGTTCTGATCCTCTGCGTCTGCTTTTATTCTATGTGCTTTCGACACAGCATCCTCCGCGGTATCGGATTCCAAATAGGCCCTGGACCTTGCCGATACGGCTGTTTTGTGGCGTAAGCTAAGGCACCAGACTCCCCTGAAAGGATTATAAAAAGCCGAGGATCGATCCAAGATATCCCCACTTTGGGCTACTCCCTTTGTCCAATGAATGCCATCAGAGGAGTATTTTAAGACAAATTGCCAGCTGTTGTTGGCGATGTTGCGCTCAACATTAAAAAATTTATAGCGCTTGATAGGATCTATTTCCTGTTTATCCAACCAGACTGTTGAGGCATCTCTTTCGCATGTGTCAACGAGGTTTGTCCCTGGTACTATATCCAATTGTGGTTTAATCCAATTTCTTCCGTCTGTCGATTCAGCATACGCAGTACAAAACCTCTTTCCAACGGCATATCCTCCAGTCAAATACCACAACTTGAATTTTCCTTCCGCCTCATCGTACCACACACCGTCACTGAACGGCGCAGCATAGGGAACACCCTCGCTAGTCTTTTCCCACTCTTCGACTGGAAATAGAACAGGATTGCCAATAAACAATTCAGGCGTATGGCAAATGGTTTCAAGATCAGTAGCCCAAACGAGATAGTCATCAACAAACAACTGCCTGCCAACATCGACAGGAATTACATTCGGTTTCTTCTCCAGATAAGGAATAGGCATCATCCCACGCTGTTCCGGTTCATCATATTTGGGAGGCCAACAATTAGGCAAACAAATACCATTATGCAAAACAAATGAATTATTGGCTCTTTCGTGGGAACACGAAAGAGCCACCACAACAATGGCCAAAAAGATTAGTTGCTTTATTGATGAGGCTTCCATTTGTCAATCAACTGTTCGCAATAGGTTCGAAAGTCTGTCCAATGATAGTAGGGGAAACACTCCGTCTCAAGAGGAAGCCTCGTCTCTACTTCATTGAGAAGGAGTTTTACCAAAACATCTCCCTTTTTGTTCCGATAAAAAACCCACTGTACATTGGCTGCCATAGGCGTGATCCTAAAATCCTGCCACACTAAAGCAGCATCTTCTGGACATATAGTTAGAGAAGTATTTTTCTGATTCTGAAGTAAGTTCATCAACTTCATAATATACACATCATGACCGTATCTTAAATGGGCACCCCCGTCGTTCTGTTTCAGAACAGCATTCGCGTCAGCAAGCATCTCGGCAAGCAAGCGACAAGCATCCTGCTTGGGGATTCCCCGATTCTCCGGATTTGGTCCATAAAGCGTATAAAACTTATAATTAACCGTTTCCCAGATATCCTTTAGTTCTTCCTCAGTAAAAATGTCATCATAATTAATTCCGAGATTCAAGGCATTGGTATTGGCCACAATCCAGCGAAGGCTAATAGCAAAGCCAACCGGATCCTTCACTTTTTCCGGCGAAAGAAAAATAGAAGATAGCAGCCTATCTGGTTTTATCTTTTGATGTTCAAATTCATAGAGTTTTTGATGCCAGGCCGACGTGTCTGCATTGAAAGATTGCCATTCCTGTGAGTCATAAGCAATATAATCCATGTATTTATCTCCCGTTGAAAGAGATAACTTCATGCTGGGATTCATTACCAAAAGCTGGGAGGTTGATGCCGCCATACTCATTATGCAGCGCCTGACATTACTGGAAACAGCATCAATAACAACACCTTTCCGGAGAAAAATCTGCGGATAATACTCTACCATGCGCCTGGCAATCTCTTTGTGTTGTTGAACACCCAAAGGTGTGAGTTCACCGAATAGACCCTGTGCTTCTTCGTAGGCCAACAGCACCTTTTCGCGAACGTCCTTCCCATGATCGGTCAAACCATCTGTTTCAAATGCTTTGTCCATCTCGCCCAGGACGTTTTTGTATAAATCCTCTTGATGTGTTCTCCTTGCTCCATGTCTTCCGTAATGACTCAAATAGAAGGGTTTATATCCTTTGGGCGGTGCGACCTGATGAATTCCGGACGTCGAATAGTTGAAAAAATAGCCATAAAGCATTTCCGGATTATTGTGGAATATGCTTCCCAGTTCTTGTCTGGTTAACGACTGAGCAGTGGCAAAAGGACCTGTCAATAATAACAGGCAGCAAAACAGGGCCGGCAAACCGGCCCTGTATCTATTAGCGTCTTTTCGCATTTTTTAAGAATCGAATCAAATCGTTCTGATAGTTAGTTTCCAAGATATTAAAGCCTTGATCGACAAGCCAACCCCAACCTTTTGAAGGGTCGTCAAAAATAGATGTCTGGTCATCATGGTTAGCCGTATGTTCTGGCCAAGTAGCAGCAATGAATGCCCTTGACCCAGAATCCAGAATCTTCGGAAGCATCCTATACGTCTCGGAATCAAGCGATTTCATCCTAAACTGGAAGGCTATTGGATGTAGTTTTTCGAGATATTCGTCTACATATGGGCCAAGGTTCTCAATCTTGTCGTCGATTACAGGACAGTAAATAACCTTCTCCAGATCTTCTCCAAAGATTCTTTTTGCCTTTTCGTAAGGCCAATCCAGGACGAAAACGGATTCTTCCAAAACATCGTAGCGTCGAAGAATCTCCAGTAATGTTCGCACCAAAGTCCCTGGTTCATTGCCCGGAATATCATAGCTGGCTTTGTCTAGATAAAGGCATATCTTTCCTTTTGTCAGTTCAATGAATTCCTCCAGGGTGGGAACTTCGAAATCTGTACGTCCACCCCAGTTGGTTTTTAAACGAAGACTCTTGATCTGAGCAAGTGTCATTTCAGAGATGGTTCCGGTACCATCTGTCATCCTGTCAACGGTATAATCATGCATGATGACGATATGCCCGTCCTTCGTCATCCGGACATCCGTTTCAATTATATCGGCACCGAAATACAGTGCATGTTTAACTGCTTCGATGGAGTTTTCCGGGGCATAGAGGCAGTCTGCCCGATGAGCTGCGACCCAGACATAATCCGTGGGCTGCTTGGAGCGAAGTAGATCGATTTTGTCTGTATCCTGGGGTTTGTGCGTACAACCAAACCCCAGGAACAGACAGAGGATCAACCAACCTCTTTTTAAACTAATATCCTTCATTAGGAACTAACTTTTTGGCACTGGCATCAATTTCTGCCTGAGGAATCGGGAACAAAAGCTGGTAAGCCTTGGCGTTGACTTCTAGCACGGAACCTCCGTCATTGGCATTTACAACTTCAAGAGCTTTCCCCGTACGGACTAGGTCGAACCAACGGTGGTTTTCAAAAGCAAGTTCTAACCTGCGTTCTTTTGCAACTGCTTCACGGAAGGCAACCTGATCGGGCAGGTCGCTATAGCTGTATTCCGTCGCATGAGCACGTTTACGAACATCGTTTAAATAGCCAAGTGCTTCTGTTCCACCGTAAGACTGCTCATTCAGCGCCTCTGCCGCCATCAAAAGAACATCCGCATAACGAAGAACAATGATATCGAATCCTAATCCATTGTTACTACCTACAGTATCGTGATATTTGTAATTGCGAATTCCCTTTGCTCCCGCATCAATGATAGTAGCATCCTTTCTGTCATCGGGATTAGCATTGAAAAGCGCAATCAGGTTTTTGGAAGGAAGATTGTTGACATCACTGCCATTTTGCATAGGATCAGAACTACTCGGGTAACCTTCGCCCTCTGCCGTCTTGTCAAACTTTACTGCAAAAATAGTTTCTGCATTATTCTTGTTGGTAACAGAGAAAACATCTGCAAAATTATCAAGCAAACTATACTTTCCGATGACGGCCTTGAATTGGGTCATTGCCGAATTCCAGTCCCCCAGTGTTAGGTACACCTTTCCGAGAAGAGTGTAGGCCGCCCCCTTGGTGGCTCTTCCTGCGTCTGCTGCCGGCCAAGACTCAGGAAGGCTCTTAATGGCTTTTTCCAAGTCCTCAATAATGACAGGATAAATGGCTGATGGAGCAGACTGAGTATGGTTGAATGCGTCATTGACATTCAGAACTTCCGACGTTACAAGCGGGACGTTTCCCCAGATGCGAACCATGTTAAAATAAGTAAGCGCCCTAAGGAAATATGCCTGGCCAGTTATTTGGGCTTTAGCGGTTTCTGAGAGGGTTACCTCCGAAGAATTGGATCGATCTATAACGATATTGGCGTTCTGGATAGTCTTATAGCACGAAACCCAGGTGGCCTCTACGGCTGCATTATCGGGGGCTACCCTGAAGTTGTCAAAATCTGCATATCGACCTCCATTCTGGGTGGTATTAAGGTTATAAGTATTATCGGAAGGAAGCTCCATAAAACAGGCATAACCATTCTGAGAGCCGTATTGGTCTCCACTTTGCAGAGTAGCATAAACGGCGGCAAGTGCCTGATTCATTTCGTATTCTCCTTTGTAAAAACCATTTGCACTCTGCTGTGAAATAGGGTTCAAATCAATAAAGCCATTACAGGCAACGGCATAGGCGGCACAAAGGATTATGATCGCTATTTTTTTCATAAGACACACTCGTTAAAAAGAAACATTAAAACCAAAAATGTAAGAGCGGCTTACCGGGTAGTTACCGAAGTCTTCACCAGCGATGATGGCGTCGCCTCCATGGTTGGACACTTCGGGGTTATAACCGGAGTATTTGGTGAAGGTGAAAGGATTCGTGGTAGAAGCATAGACTCTGACACGACTTATTCCCAGCAAATTGTGGATAGTATAACCCAGAGAGATGTTTCTGATTCTCACGAAGGAGGCATCCTCCACGTGCAGTCGGGAAGCACGGGTGTGACTAGCGGTGCCATATGCCCAAACCGGGCGCGGTGCATCTGCGGAGCCCCAATAACGCAAATTGTTGCCCCACGCTTCTGCCAGATAACGGTGTGTCGCATTGAAAATCTGCTGGCCATGTTTCCCTTCTATATTGAAAGTAAAGTCAAGGTTTTTCCAGCGAAGAGTATTGTTGAAACCCCACGTAAATTTCGGATTGGCATTACCGAGTATTACGCGGTCATCTGCATCAACATCGCCATCATTGTCCGTATCTACATATCTGAAATCACCGACCCCTTGACTACCGTTGATATGCGGATAGCTATCGAATTCTTCCTGTGTGAGGAAACGACCATCAATCTCATATCCGTAGAACGAACCAAGGGATTCCCCGACACGTACAATGTAAGAGTAATCGTTCAAGCCACTACGTTGAGTCATTTGTGTTTGTCCTGGACCAAGGGCAAGCACTTTATTCCGGTTAGAGGACATTACCAGAGAGCTTTCCCAGGTCCAGTCGCGCCCAAGACGCTGCGTAGTAGAAAGCATGGCTTCTATACCGCGATTACGAACCTGACCGATATTCTGCAATGCAGAAGTGAAACCTGAAGAAGCGGGGACAGTCACGTTCAACAACAGGCCGGTCGTGTTAGACTGATAGGCATCGACGGCCAGCTTAAACATATTATTGGCAAAAGCCGCATCGATACCAAGATTGACGGTGGCCGTGCTCTCCCAGGAAAGATCTGTATTAGGAGAATTCGAAGGAGCAAAACCGGCGGCACGACTAGCACTGTTTCCAAAGACATAGTTACTGGCACCCATCAGGGCTGTGCCTCCATAAAATGGAATGTTAGCATTACCCGTGAGACCATAGCTTGCCCTCAGTTTCAGATCGGTGACTGCGTTATTGTTAGGGAAGAAGTCTTCCCTACTAATATTCCAACCCGCAGAAACAGAAGGGAACCACCCCCATTTGGTATTGGCGGCAAAGCGGGATGAGCCATCCCGACGAAGGGAAGCGGTAAAAAGGTATTTGTCTTTATAAGAGTACATTACACGGCCGAGGAAAGAAATCATTGATGCTTCCTGCGCATAAGATTTACCGGTAGTAGTTGCGGCTGCATTAATCGTCGTCACCACGTCGTTGGGGAAGTTCGTTCCTTTCGCCTGCACATAGGAAGAATGCTCCTTTTGAGCAGAAAAACCTAACAATCCTTCGAAACTGTGGTCATCAATTTGCTTGTTATAGGTAAGGTTCGTCTCCGAAATCCAATTGAAGATGGATGACCGTGTGTCAAATCCCGTGTTGTAGGTTGTCGTCGGAGCCATCTGATAACGGTGAGACAGGGACTTCGGGCGATAGTATTCCCTATTCATACCGACGGACTCTACACCGAAGGAAGTTTTGAGGGAAAGGTCATCAGTAATCGCCCAATTGAAATCGACAGAGCCGTTAAAATTGTTGGAGATCAAGTTGTTCTTTACCATGGTTGCCAAAGCAACCGGATTCACGAGAGAAGCGACATTGGTGCCTTTTGCGGATTCCTGAAGCATCAGATCTGTAGCCAAAGAGCCGTCTTCATTGTAAACAGGAAGCATCGGATGGTACATTAGAGCTACGATAACCAAAGCCTCGCGAGACCAGGCGTCTTCAGAAATGACCATCTTATTGTCGGTTCGGGAGGAACTCATCCTCAGCCCCATGGTAATACGATCGGTAATCTTTGCGTTCAAGTTGGTTCGGACGCCGTAGCGCTTCATGCCGGTATTGATGATAATACCGTCTTGGTCCGTGAAATTGCCCGATACGTAGTAATTCAGTTTGGAGTTGCCTCCACTGATGCTGAGGTCATAATTCTGCTGAAAGGCATTCCTATAGATTTCATCCTGCCAATCCGTATTAGTCAGACCTTGGACGCCCTTGACATATGGCATAATATAATCAGGGTACCGCCAGTTGGCATTAGCGCGAGCGCTCATCGGATCGTCTGCTGATGCTCCGGGATTGTTGGCTAAATAGGCAAGGTCACGAGCATTTTTTGTGAAAGCAGCCAACTCATATGCATCCATCACATCAAGTTTCTTGGTTATCTGGGAGAATCCCCAGTACGAACCAAAGTTGATACGAGTCTTTCCTTCCTGACCTTGTTTGGTGGTTATGATAATGACGCCGTTAGAGCCACGGGAGCCATAAATAGCTGCGGACGCGGCGTCCTTAAGAACGTCGATACTCGCAATGTCGGCCGGATTGATTAGGGCTAACGGATTAGCGGTGTATTGATTGTAAACAATATCCGCACTACCCTGCATAGTATCGTTAGAAGCATTTCCAGACAGAGGGACACCATCAACAACAATAAGGGGAGATCCGCTATAATTGATAGAATTGGTACCACGAACTTTAATATTTACACCGGCACCAGGGGCACCAGATGTCTGCTGAATAACAACACCGGGCAGCTTGGCACCGAGGGCCTGATCAAAACTGCTGACATTCATATCTTCTATCAGTTTTGATCCGTCTATTTTCGCAATAGCATTCGTCACTTTGGCACGAGACTGTTTACCATAGCCGATGACAACTGTTTCTTCCAGCAGTTGGATATCCTCGCGAAGAACAATGGTTCGTGCGTTTCTCTTGCCTCGAACGACGGTCGTTTCATATCCTACGCATGAAACTTCCAATTCAGAATCATCCCTCATACCCGGCATTGAGAATGTGCCATTGATGTCGGTAATCGTCCCTTTGGATGTACCAACAATCATGACACCGGCTCCTGGTACAGGATCTCCTTTATCATCAACGACCTTCCCTGTAAAGGCGGGCGTTTCTGATTGTTGCTTCTTCACCTGGGACAGGGTCACCATCTTATCGGTGATAACGATATTCACATTATCGCCAAGGATGCTCTTCAGAGCATCTTTTACAGGAGTGTTGTCAAAAGCGGCAGAGACAATTTTGGATTCGTCCAATTCGCCTTTGTTGAAGATGACCGAAAGACCGCTTTGTCTCTCGATTTCCTTGAGAACTGTTCCCAATTTCTGTTGGGAGAACTTGCCTGTGATGTTCTGTGCATTCATTTCCAAAGAAAAAAGCACAAAAACGAAGGCAAGAAGGAAGATTGCTCTTGTTTTTAGTTTCATAAAGCAGTTATTTGTGGTTATTGAAGATAAATGATATTGTTCTGACGTTTGACTGTGACGGGTAAGACACGGCGAATGCCGTCAAGAACTTCATCCAGTGTTTCATTATTTCTAAGAGAAATACTCAAGTGTTCATTAGCGTACTTATCGGCTGTTATTACAATCTGGACATTGTAATTACGCGAAACAATATCCGCCAACTCCCGTAGAGTGATATCGGCATACTCAAGCCTGTTCTCGGTCCAAGCTGCTATACTTGAAATGCCCGTATTCTTCCTCGTGAAAGATGCGGCTTTTTTTGAATATTCGACAGACTGTCCTTTTGTGATGGAGATAGCCTGAATGCCGTTGCTTATACGCACCTTTCCATCAACAACACTGGTTCTGACTATGTCATCTTCTTCATAGGAAGTGACATTGAAACGAGTGCCGAGGACTGTGATATCACAAACATCCGTATGAACCACGAAAGGGCTTTCCTCGTTATGGAATACTTCAAAATATCCTTCCCCCGTGAGCTTCAACTCGCGATTATTCTTGCCAAAACTATTAGCAAAAGCTAACTTTGAACCGGAGTTAAGCCAAACTACGCTACTATCCGGGAGAACGGTCTTGCTTTTAGACCCGGGAGGAGCTTCTAAGGTAATGTATGAGGGTTCGGGGGTTTGTAGTATGACTATTCCCAAGATGGCAATGACGAAAGAGGCTGCGATGGTAGTGAAAAGCCAAGGATTAAGCCGACGTCGCCTGGGTGCGACTGTTTTCATGGAGTCAATGACGCTTATCCTACTCCTTAACCGATTCCACTGTTGGTTAACTTGTGTGGAGGATTCTGTCGATTCCTGCCATTTTTGTTCTGCAAGCCGAAATTCTTTCAAGCCCTCTGCGGACTGAATCATTTGAAACAAACTGCGTTCTTCGTCGCCAGTAATAATTCCGTCGAAATACTTGAAGGCTAATTGGTTAAGCTTATTATTCATATGGTTGACTCTCTAAAACAAAAGGCCTTTCATCTATAAAACGGATGAAAGGCCTTTTACCCAACTTACAATTCGTAAAAATTATAGATACGTTTTTAATAGCCAAGCGAGGATAACAATGTAAACATCCACCGGATAACGCTCTTTGAAGTGACGACTGAAAGCGGCAAGCGCTCGAGTAATATGCTTTTCCACATTGGTTACCGAGGTGTTGATCTTTTCTGCAATTTCTTTGTTTTTCAGACCATCAAAACGGCTCATTAGAAATACTTCACGGCATTTTGGAGATAGAGAATCAATCACCTCCTTAATTTGAGATTGTAGCTCATCATACAACAGGACATCCTGTAGAGTAAAACCAAAATCCGTATGATACAGGCGTTCTTCGCCGTCCAATGTGAGTAAATAATCGATAGATTCAAACCGGACCAATTTCTTATGACGCAATACGTCAATACACGCATTCCGCACCATCGCAAACAATAGGGATGGTGCCGATGGCGACGCTGCATCGTACTTCTTTCTATAAAACTGGAGGAAACAATCCTGCACGATATCCATTGCTGTTTCCTCTTCCTGAACAAACCTAACAGCATAAGCCTTCAAACGCGGAAAGTAACGCCTGAAAAGACTCTCAAAAGGGGTTTTTCCCTCATCTATTTTTTGCTGTCGAGTTTCCATAACATCCACAAATATACATTATTTTGCGAAAATCCTCCGACGAACCCTTATAAACTATAAAAGGATCAGTTAGAGACTCAGTACTCAACAGGTATCAACCGCCATGACATATTTGTGTCCGGATGACCCGACCCGTGGACGGGAACTTTTTGGATAACAAAATAGCCATTTCTATTGTAAGTTAAAGACAAATAGCTAACCGTAGGAAGAACCTACCTATTGTCGGACAATTCCCCTAATATGCCGCAAATTTACAGTAAAATAGCTGTGTCTTAGTTACCCTAAAGCCGCGAGGATGTCTTTCAGAAGCCGGTTCCACTCGATGACATGGTCCGGCTTCGGGGAGTAGCCCAGCACGACGACCACCAGATCCTGGGACGGGAGAATAAAAATTTCCTGCCCATCGTGTCCACGGCATTCGAACATGTCGGCCGGGGCGTCCGGATACTTGCCTCCCCGGTTCAACCAGAAGAAGGCCCCGTATTCTCCCTGGCTCCCGGAAGCGGGTGCGGCAGAGTATTCCACCCACCCTTCCGGAAATATACGCAGGTCCCCGACGTGGCCGCCGTCCAGGTACAACTGGCCGAAACGGGCGAAATCCCTCGCCGTCATGTACAGGTAGGAAGAACCCACGGGAGTCCCGCTCATGTCCGGCTCGAAACAGGGGTTCCGGATGCCCAGGGGCGCGAAAATTTCGTCACGGAGATAAGCGAGGAACTCCGCGTCGGAAGCGAACCGGCTGCGTAGATAGCGCATAACGATATTCGTCGTGCCGCTGGAATAATACCAATAGGTCCCCGGTTGGTGCTCCAAGGGCTTGGACAGGGCGAACAGTCCCATGTCCTTCTCCCGGTGCAGCATCAGGTTCACGTCCGAGCGGGTACCGTAGTTCTCATTCCACTGAAGACCGCTCTGCATCTGCAGCAAATCGTTCAAGGTAATTCTCTTACGGTCGTCGCCCTGCCACTCGGGAATGTCCATGGGCGCGTACAGGTCCACCAGGCCGTCTTCCACCATGCACCCGGTCAGCGCGCTGGTGACGCTCTTGCCCATGCTCCAGCTGAGCAGCCGCGTTTCCGGCGTGATGCCTTCCCGATATCGTTCCGCCACGATCCTGCCCTCGTGAAGCACGACGAAGGCAAAGGGCGTTCCGTTGTAACTCCGGTCATCGACCAACGCCTTCGCCAAGGGTTCCAAACGGCTGCAAAGGGCCGAATCCTCCGAAGCGGACAGCGTTGTCGTATGGGCCAACGACAGGGAATCGAGGACCAACAGACCATTTTCGATGGCCAACGGATATTTCTCCGCTTGCAGCTCCTGAACGGTCTTTCCCCGCAGCAGCGTGACACCGTAACCTTCCCGGTACACGGCCGTGGACTTGGCCCACAAGAAGCGGCTCGTCACCGTCTTGTTTTCGTAGTCCACCTGGTTCCTGTTGAACTTGATGAAGGAGAAGTGGAGGTCCAGCGCCTCCACGTCGGCCTGGTCGCGCCCCGAAACGAAGATGGCCGAGGCGAGATTCTTGGCGGCGTAACCCGTAATGATGGGCATGAGGGAGTTCAAGTAGAGGCACCCGCCGACGATAGCGGCGGCAAGGAGGCCCAGCATGACCCGGAAAATCGTTTTCGACGCTTTTGTTTTCATGCGGACAAGATAGTCATTTTCACGATTATTTGCTAACTTTGAGGAACCGAATCAACAAGTAACCGAAACTATGAGCCAATTGCATGTTATCGACCACCCGATGATCCAGCACAAGCTGACCATCATGCGCATGAAGGAAACCGGACCCAAGGATTTCCGGGAACTTCTCAAGGAAATCTCCCTCCTGATGGGTTACGAGGTCACCCGCGACATCCCGCTGGAGAGCGTGGAAATCGAAACGCCCATCTGCAAGATGACGTCGAAGAGAGTCTCCGGACACAAGCTCGCCATCGTCCCGATCCTTAGAGCCGGCATGGGCATGGTCGAAGGCCTGCAGATGCTCGTCCCCGTCGCCAAGGTGGGCCACATCGGCCTATACCGCAATGAGGAGACGCACAAACCGGTCGTCTATTACTGCAAGCTTCCGGAAGACATCCAGAAGCGCACGGTCATCGTCACCGACCCGATGCTCGCCACCGGCGGCAGCGCCTGCGACGCCCTCACGATGCTCAAGGAGCGCGGCTGCAAACACATCCGGCTGATGTGCCTCGTCGGCGCCCCCGAAGGCATTGCCAAGGTGCAGGAAGAACATCCGGATGTGGACATTTACCTCGCCGCGGTGGACGACCACCTCAACGAGAACGCCTACATCGTCCCGGGCCTCGGCGACGCCGGCGACAGGATCTTCGGCACGAAGTAAAGCCTATTCCTTCTCTTCCCTGACGGTGTCTTTTTCCGAAGACGCCGTTTCTTTTGTATTCTGGGCCGTTGTCTTGGGAGCCGTTTCCTCCGCCTGCTGCGGAGCCGCTTCCGTCTGCTGGTTCTGCTGGGGCGGACGGGGGATGATGATTACTTTGGAGGGGCTCTTGATCGTCTTCATGATCGTATGGGTGTTACAGGTATTTGTCGATGGCTTGGATTGCCGTCTCCAGGTCCTCCGCATCGGCGATCCGGGCGGGATTGGCCTGGAGGGAAATCAGGCGGAGCGCCTTCCGGCCTTCGGCGGACGTGAAGAACGTCCGGATATCCTCCACGTCGCCCAGGCGGGCGTTCCGGGCTTCGATATGCCGGTTCAGCGCCGCGGCGATCAGGTCGCACGTGTCATAGGCGTGGATGATCTTCATGGACAGGGCGTCGTTGCCGATGGACTGGAACAGGGAGGACATCTTCAGGAGCTCCAGGGCGTCGTCGGACAAGGCGATGGAGGCGTCGGCCAGCAGGATCCCGCCATACAGGTCCACGGAATCCGGGGAGGCGCCGGTCCACCCGTCGTCCAGCGACAGGAAATACTTTGCCGCGTCGCGCTCCGCGTCCAGGTACTCCGCCATCGTGGCGATATCCGCCTGATTGGACTGTAGTTCCGTCCGGATCAACTTCAGGGCAGAACGGACTTCCCGCCGGACCTGGGAACGGTCTATCATTCCCTGGACGGCGAACGTAATGGCAATACCCAGGATGACGGACAGGACATTGCTCAGGAAACTGGAAACTGATTCTTTCATGGGTCAAGGTCAAAGTTACAAAAAATATCCTTATCTTCACGGAAAATATTGATAGATATGATAAAACGACTCCTCCTCACCACGGTGGCGCTGCTTGTGGCCGCGGCTCCCCTCACCCTGGCCCAGAAGCCCGGACCCCGAAATGACAAGAAAGCCGATACCGAGAAAAAGGAAGCTCCGGAGAAACCGGAGCCGGAACTGACCGTAACGAACGGACTCGTCGGCGTTTCCCATCATGAAAAAGATTGGTATTTCGATGTTCCGGACTCCCTGCTGGGCCGGCGTATCCTGGCCGTCACCCGCTTTGTAAACCACACTTCCGGCGCTTCCGAATACGGCGGTGAAATGCTTCAGAGCCAGATGATTTACTGGGAGAAAGCCTCCAACGGGAACCTTCTCCTGCGCGTCGATCCCTATACGGTCCATGCCGACGGCGACGATGAAATCGCCCGGGCCGTCCGTGCCAGCTCCGAGAACCCGATCATCGCTTCGCTCAAGCCGGAGAAGAAGTCGGCTCCGGGATGCACCCGCGTGAAAGTCACTTCCCTGTTCGAGGGCGACACGCAGGCCTTCTCCCTGAGCTCCCGTTCCAAGAGAGCCTACAACCTGGGCAACCTCAAGGGTGATGCCAGCTTCATCGAAAGCATCCGGACCTATCCGATCAATACGGAGGTGACGGTCACCAAGACTTATACATACAGTCTTCCCCAGGGAGGCGCCGGTGGCCCCGCCCGGATGTCCGCGATCCTTCCGGCCGGCCTGGAAGCCGGTGTGGTGACGCTGGTGCTCAACACCTCGATGGTCCTCCTCCCGGAAGTGCCCATGCAACCGCGTCTCTTTGACGCCCGCGTCGGTTACTTCGCCGACGGATACACCCAGTTCTCCGACGAGCAGCAGGCCGTGGAGCGCGTCCGCTTCATCGCCCGCTGGCGCCTGGAAGCCCGTCCCGAGGATGTGGAGAAGCAGAAGCGCGGCGAACTCGTGGAGCCCGTCAAGCCGATTGTCTATTACATCGACCCGGCGACCCCGAAACAGTGGCGGCCGTATCTTATCGCCGGCGTAAACGACTGGCAGAAAGCGTTCGAGCAGGCCGGATGGAAGAACGCCATCCGGGCCGAGGAATGGCCGGAGGACAACCCCGACATGAGCATGGAGGACGCCCGCTTCTCCGTGATCCGCTATCTCGCCTCCTCCACGGCGAACGCCTATGGACCCAATGTCCATGATCCCCGCTCCGGCGAAATCCTGGAAAGCCATATCGGCTGGTACCACAACGTGATGACCCTGGTCCATGACTGGTACCAGGTGCAGGTCGGCGCCGTGGATCCGCGCGCCCGTTCCTTCAAGTATGACGACGAGCTCATGGGCGACCTCATCCGCTTCGTCTCCTCCCACGAGGTGGGCCATACCCTGGGCCTCCGGCACAACATGGGCTCCAGCAGCTTCACCCCGGTGGAGAAGCTCCGCGACAAGGA
>DETL01000014.1:179083-229741 GCA_002361625.1 Bacteroidales bacterium UBA3289
GTGGCGCAGCCGGAGGACGGCATCGGCAAGGACGGCCTGTATCCCCGGATCAACGACTATGACAAGTGGGCCATCGAATACGGCTACAAGCCCACGGAGTTCAAGACCCCGAAGGAGGACCACCTGTATTGGAACAAGGTGATCATCGAGCGGCTCAAGGACCATCCCGAGCTCTGGTTCGGTGGCGAGGGTACCGACTCCGACCCGCGCGCCCAGCGGGAGGACCTCGGTGACGACGCCGTCGCGGCCAGCAATTACGGTATCGCGAACCTCAAGCGCATCATCGGCAAGCTTCCGGAGTGGAATGCCGAGGAGGCCGACCAGTACGAGAACCTTTCCCGGATGTACACCTCCCTCACCGGCCAGTACAACCGCTACCTGGGCCATGTCTCGGCCAATATCGGCGGCCGCTTCGTAACGAACCACAGCATCGAGCAGGCCGGCGTGGACAAGTACGCCCCCGTGCCGAAGGAGCGTCAGAAGAGAGCGCTGAACTGGCTCAACGACAATCTGTTCCGCAAGCCGTCCTGGCTCGTGGCCGAGCCCTGGATCTTCAACCTCACGGACCGCCCGGACACCTACCTGTACACCCTCGTGAACAATGTCGTGAGCGCTTCCAACCTCCTGAATATCCAGAAGCTCTCCCGGATGGAACAGTTTACGACCTACGGCTCCGACAACTATGCCCCGCAGGAGTATCTGGACGACCTCGCCGGCATGATCTTCGAGGAGCTCTATAAGGGCCGCGCCACCGACAGCTACCGCCGCTATCTCCAGCGCCGTTATGTCACGGTCGCCCTGGAAGTCGTGAACAGCCCCGCCGCCGAGACGACGGACGGCCGGACCCTCCTCCTGGGCCAGCTCCTGGACATCCAGAAGAAGGCCGGCAAGGCCAAGTCTTCCGACGCCGCCACCCACGCCCACTGGCAGAGCCTGGCGAAGCAGATCGAGAAAGGACTGAAATAGTTATTTTTTCCAGAACAGTCCGCCCAGCGAGAGTAACAGCAGGAGGATCAGCGTGATGGAGGAAGCGCGGGAGATCCCGGCACCGATGCGGTAGGAGTCGGGTTCGAAGCGCATGACGATGTCGTGCCCGCCCGCGGGCAGGGCCATCGCCCGCAAGGTCCAATCCGCGCGCAAGACCTCCGCCGGAGCACCGTCCACCTGCGCCTTCCACCCGTCGGGATAGTAGATCTCGCTGAACACGGCGAGGCGGTCGCCGGCGGCCTGGTAGTGGTAGCGGAGCTCATTCGGAGCGTAGGAAGTCAGGACGATCGTATCCGTAGAATCGGCCGGAGCCGCCTTCACCGTCGGCATGTCCCGGCCGATGACGGCCTGATGCCGCAGATCGACACTGCCCAGGAAGGCGATTTCCTCGTCGGGGGAGGCGGCGGGAACGACCTCATCGACAAACCAGGCGTTGCCCAGGGCGCCCGCATTGTATGCCGGCGCATAGTCTCCACCGATGACGATATATCGGGTGTTCAGCGCATTGAGGACCGGAGTCGCCGGCAGTCCGGCCTCCACGTCGTCGATGGTCTCCGCCTCCTGCATGGACCCGTAGATGGCATTGATCTCCCCCGTCAGGTAATGCTCGATGAGATCCTGGTAGCGCTGGAGTTTCGCCGGGGAGTAACCGCCCACGCTCTTGTGGTGGTAGGAGGGGACGGACGAGTTGAACACATTGACACTGAGGTCCAAGACGCGGTAAGACGGATCCGGGTCGGCCTTGATCATCTGGTCCACGGGCCGCTCGGCAAAGGGTTTGTTGAAGTCCTTCGGCGTGGTGAAATGGTCGGCGTTCAGGTAGCGCTTGCCGGTGGAGAAGAGGTTCACCGCGACGAGGGCGCAGATGGCCACGCCGGCGATGAGTTTGCGGTAGCGGGGCGCGTCCTTGGGCAAGACTGCCCAAAGGAGAAGCCCCCAGGCGACGGCGATGAGGAGGAAGGACACGAGGGCGTCCTGGCGCAGGAGGGCGATGCGATCCTGCTGGAAGGCCTCCACGAGGACGTCCTGCTGCCCGGCGTCGGAAGCCGACGTGAAGTCTCCCGCGAGCGTCGGGATGAGGAAGAACAGCAGGCTCAGGCCGCCGGTGAGGGCGAAGGCGAGGCCGCTCTTTTTCAGGAAGTCCTTCGGGTCCACCCCGTCCTTGACGATGCGGTCCAGGGCCAGGAAGCCCAGCATGGGCAAAGTGACCTGCAGGACGACGAGGGCCATGGACACCGTCCGGAACTTGTTATAAAGGGGCAGGATATTGAAGCAGAGCTTCGTAAAGGCCATGAAATGGTTTCCGACCGCCATAAGGACGGCGAGGACCGTTCCTGCGACAAGCCACCATTTCTCCTTTCCCTTGTAGCAGAACAGGCCCAGGATGAACAGGAAGACGGTAATGGCGCCCATATACATGGGTCCGGCCGTGAAGGGCTGGGGGCCCCAGTACATCGGCAGGGCTTTCGCGATTTCGCGGGTGTTCGACTGGCCGGCACGCCTCAGCAGCTGGATCGTCTCGGACTTCGCGGGATCCACGGCCTGGGCCGATGCGCCCCCGTTGAAGTTCGGGATCATCAGGTTCGGCAACTCTTCCCAGCCATAGGACCACGCCGTGGCATAGTCCAGGTCCAGGCCGCCGCCCTTCACGTCCCCGTCCTGCGTAAGTTCCGAGCCGCCACGCATCGTGTTCGGCGTATATTTCGCCAGCGGCAGGAGCTTGTTCACATTGGTCGCGATCCCGACTCCGCCCACCACCAGAAGCAGGGCCGAAGCGATGAGGAACCGGCCAATCCGGTCCTTGCTTTTCGTCAATACATCAATCAGTTCCACGAGCGCATACAGCAGCACCAGAATCGCGAGATAGTAGGTGATCTGCTGATGGTTCGCCTTGATCTGCATGCTCAGCGCCAGGCCGAAGAGCACGGCTCCGAGGAGCACCTTGGGCAGGTAACGGGACTTCGCCTTCGTGCTCCGGTACGTGTACACCAGCGCCGCCAGCACCCACGGGAAAAAGGCGATCGCCTGCATCTTCGTGTTGTGGCCCACCTGGATGATCTGGAAATTGTACGAGCAGAACGCCACGGCCACGGCGCCGCCGAGGGCCAGCGGCCAGCTGATGCCGAGAGCCAGCATGAGCAGGAAGGCGCCCAGCAGGGTGATGAACAGGTAAGTCGCCGGCCGTTTTCCGGTAAGCAGCAGATTATAAATGGATTGCGTATAGTCGCCGCCGTTCTGCGTGGAAATGGCCGTCGTGGGCATTCCGCCGAACATGGAGTCCGTCCAGTAGGTCGGATCGTCGGGATGCGCCGCATTCCATTCGCTCATCTCGTGCGACATGCCGATAAAACCCGATATGTCGCTCTGGTTCACGATCTTCCCGTCGAGCACCTGCGGCATGAAGCCGTAACTGAGCACGAGGAAGAACACGATGGCGCCGAGGCCTATCCCGATGTTTTTCAACAGTTTCTTCTGATCCATGGTGGTTTATTTTTCTGGTGAGACCCGCTCCAGCAGGACGGCGAGTTCATGGGTGATGCTGCGGCGGGAAAAACGGGTGATGTCGCCGGCCACGGAAGGGACGCCGCCCTGCTGGAACTGCTCCCACGCCTGGTCGATGAAAAGGCGCATGGCATCCCGGTTGTCCCAATCGGCCGTAACACCGGCGCCCGTGTCCGCCAGCACGCGGGCCATGGCGCCGTCCTCCTGGCCGATTCCCAGGATGGGCCTCCGGGAAGCGAGATACTCGAACAGTTTGCCGGGAAGGATGGGACGGTACTCCGGATCGTTCCGGAGCGGCAGCACCAGGACGGTGGCCGCGAGCTGCTCGCGCACCGCCGTCAGGTGGTCCTTGTAGCCCAGGTCCACGACGTTGTCCTTGAGACCGGCTTCCTCGATGGCGTCATACACCTCCCGGTCCACCTTGCCGACGAGTCGCAGGCGCAGGGCCGCCTTGAAGTCCGGCTCCGCCCAGGCCTTCGCTCCCAGCACTTTCCAAAAAGTGAGCGGATTGCCGTCGGCCGCGAAAAGGCCCGTATGGACGATGTTGAAGTGCTCGTCCGGCTCCACCGCCTGCTCGAAATCGCCTCCGTCATAACCGTTGGTAATCATCGCGACGGGGGTCGATGTCTGGGCCTGGAACTCCTCCTGCACAAGCGGCGTGACGGCGAGGACGGTAGAGCATTCGTCCAGCACGGACTGCTCCATCGCCCGGAGTTTTTTCCAGGTACGGGCCGACATGGGCAGGTGCTTGAGATAGTACATCCGGGTCCAAGGGTCGCGGAAATCCGGAATCCAGGGGATGCCGAGTTCCTTGTGCAGCCGTTGTCCGATGAGGTGCATCGAATGGGGCGGTCCCGTCGTAACGATCACATCGACAGGATGTTCCTTGAGATATTCCTTCAGGAAGCGGACGCTGGGGCGCACCCAGCCTACGCGGGGATCGGGAACGAACAGGTTGCCCCGGATCCAGAGCGAGAGGCGCTGCTTGAAGGTCTTCCGGCCGGAGGAGATTTCGGTGACCTCCCCCTTGGAGGCGCCCGCCGTCAGGGTTTTCATGTCGGTCGAGGCTCCCTTGCCCATGAGCCTGCGGTAGATGCCGTAGGGCTCCAGGATGGGCCGGCGGATGATCTCGGCGCTGTGCGGGATTTCCGCCTCGAGGGTGTGGTCGATGGCCGAATACTCCGGATTCTCCGGCGTATAGATCACCGGCTGCCAGCCTTCTGCAGGCAGGTATTTGGCAAATTTTACCCAGCGCTGGACGCCGGAACCGCCGGAGGGCGGCCAGTAGTAGGTGACGACGAGGACGCGCTTCATACAAGGTACAAAGTTAATAAAAAAACAGTATCTTTGCATTTACCCTTTAGAAGCACCCAAATGGCGAAACTGGCGGAAGACACCCCTCTGATCAAACAGTTTTTCGAAGTGAAGGCACAGCACCCCGAAGCGCTGCTGCTGTACCGGGTCGGCGACTTTTACGAGACCTACTCGGACGACGCCGTCACAGCTTCCCGCGTGCTGGGACTGGTGCAGACCAAGAAATCCAACGGCGACAAGGGCCCCATCCCCATGGCCGGCTTCCCGCACCACGCCATCGAGAATTACCTCACGAAACTGGTCCGGGCGGGCTTCAAGGTGGCCATCTGCGACCAGCTGGAGGATCCGAAATTCGCCAAGAAACTCGTCAAGCGCGGGGTGACGGAGATCGTCACGCCGGGCATCTCCTTCGGCGAGAACATGCTGGAAGTCAAGGAGAACAACTTCCTGTGCGGGCTGGCGTTCGACCGCGACGGCTGCGGCGCCGCCTTCCTGGACGTGTCCACGGGACAGTTCCAGGTGGCGCAGGGCTCGCTCGAGTACATCGGCACCCTCATGGGCTCGCTTTCGCCCAAGGAACTGGTCGTTCCCCGGAGTTACGAGCGGGGCGTGAAGGACCGCTTCGGCGACTATTACGTGACGAGCCTGGACGAATGGGCCTTCGTGTACGACGCCGCGATGGAAAAGCTCAAGCGGCAACTCCGCGTGGACTCCCTGAAGGGTTTCGCCGTGGACACGATGCCGCTCGGAATCTGCGCCGCCGGGGCCCTGATGGTCTATCTGGAGCAGACGCAGCATGCGGGCCTCCGCAACATCTCCACCCTCGGCCGCATCGACGAAGCCAAGGTGGTCTGGATGGATTCCTTCACCCTCCGCAACCTGGAAGTGTTCCAGGCCGCATCGGGCCGGGAAGGCGTGTCCCTGGTGCAGACGGTGGACCGCTGTTCCTCGCCGATGGGCGCGCGGATGCTCCGGAGCTGGCTGGCAATGCCCATCCTGGACCGGAAGGAACTGAACCTGCGGTACGACATCGTGCAGTTCTTCGTGGACCGGCCGGATACCCTCGCCGCCGTGCAGGAAGAACTCGGGAAGCTCGGCGACCTGGACCGCATCCTCGGGCGGATCGCCAACGGCAAGGCCCTCCCGCGGGAGGTCCTGCAGCTGAGCCGCGGCCTCGCGCAGATGAAGCCGCTCCAGGAAAACTGCATGGGCAAGGGCTGCGACGCCGTGGACCGGCTCATGAAGGGACTCGTGGGCTGCGAGAAGATCCTGAAGGAAATCGTGAACACCCTGGATCCGGAGCCGGCCGCCCAGATCGGCAAGGGCCCGGTCATCGCGGAGGGGGTGGACGAAGAGCTGGACGAGCTCCGCGGCCTGTCCGGCAGCGGGAAGGATTATCTCCTGCAGATGCAGCAGCGGGAGGCTGAACGCACCGGAATCCCCTCGCTCAAAATCGCTTACAACAACGTTTTCGGCTACTATATCGAAGTCCGCAACACCTTCAGGGACAAAGTCCCGCCGGAGTGGATCCGCAAACAGACCCTCGTGAGCGCCGAACGCTACATCACCGAGGAACTCAAGGAATACGAGGAGAAGATCGTCACGGCCGAAAGCCGCATCTATGAGATCGAGACCCGGCTCTACGCCGCCCTCATCGCCCATATCCAGGACGGGATCGTCGCCATCCAGAAGAACAGCCGCATCCTCGCGAAGCTGGATGTGCTGGCCGGCTTCGCCGAACAGGCCCTGGACCGGCACTACTGCCGTCCCGTCGTGGACGATTCCCTCACGCTGGACATCAAGGCGGGCCGCCACCCGGTCATCGAAACCCTGATGCCCGCCGGCGAGGAATACGTTCCGAACGATGTCTTCCTGGACTCCAAGTCCCAGCAGATCATCATCCTGACCGGTCCGAACATGGCCGGTAAGTCGGCCCTTCTGAGGCAGACAGCCCTCATCGTCCTCCTGGCGCAGACGGGGTCCTTCGTCCCGGCGGAATCGGCCCGGATCGGCTATTTCGACAAGATCTTCACCCGCGTGGGTGCGACGGACAACATTTCCCGCGGCGAATCCACCTTCATGGTGGAGATGCTGGAGACGTCCATGATCCTGCACAACCTCAGCGCCCGGTCGCTGGTGCTGCTGGACGAAATCGGCCGGGGCACCTCGACCTACGACGGCATGTCCATCGCCCGCGGCATCGTGGAATACATCCACGAGTACGGGAAGGGTGCCAAGACGCTCTTCGCCACCCATTATCACGAACTGAACGACCTGGAAGGCCTTTTCCCGCGCGTGAAAAACTTCCACGTGACCGTCAAGGAGGTCGGGAAGGAGGTCATCTTCCTCCGCAAGATCAAGGAAGGCGGGACGGCCCACAGCTTCGGTATCCATGTCGCCCGCATGGCCGGCATGCCGCAGCCGGTGCTGGAAAGCGCCGAGCGCACGCTCAAGGCCCTGGAGAATTCCCAGGCGCTGGAAGCCATCGGCGCCCTCACCCCCATCAAGCCGCACACGACGAAAGAGGGCCGCGTGGAAAAGGACGGCTCCATCCAACTGTCCATGTTCCAGCTGGACGATCCCCTGCTGGAATCTTTGCGGGACCGTCTCAAGGGATTGGATCTCAACAACATGACACCCCTGCAGGCCTTTGATGCCCTGCGGGCGATGAAAGACGAGCTGGGGGTCTAGCCTTACAGGAAGAGGTTCGTCAGGAACACCACGACGATTCCCACCGGAGCGACAAAACGCAGCAGGAACCAGACGACGTTGAAGAGGGCGACATTCGCCTTCAGGGTGCCGCCGTTGGTGAATTCGTCAAAGACGTCGGCCCGGGACATTTTCCAGCCCACGAAGAGGGTGAACAGCAGGCCGCCGGCCGGGAGGAGCCAGTTGGAGCAGAGCTTGTCCAGGAAATCGAAGATGCTGTTTCCCAGGAGTTTGACATCTGCCAGCGGACCGAAGGACAGGCTGCACAGCACGCCGACGCACCAGGCGAACACCGTAATGGCCAGGACCGCGGAACCGCGCCGCATCCCCTTTTCCTCCGTCAGGTAAGCCACGCCCACTTCCATCATGGAGATGGCCGAGGTGAGGGCCGCGACGAGGATGGTCACGAAAAAAATGATGGCAATGATGGCGCTGAGCCAGGGGGCTCCCATGCCCATCTTGTTGAAAATGAACGGCAGCGTGTCAAAGACAAGACCGGCGCCCGCTCCCGGTTCGATCCCGGCGGCAAAGACGGCCGGCATCACGGCGAAACCGGCGATGACGGCGAACAGAAGGTCCGACACGGCCGTTCCCACCCCGGAAGCGAGGATGTTCTCCTCCTTGCGCATATAGGAAGCATAGGTCAGGATGGTGCCCACGCCCAGCGACAGCGAAAAGAAGGCCTGTCCCATGGCGGCTGCGACGGCATGCGCATCGACCTCGGAGAAATCCGGTTTGAGGAGATAGGTGATGCCTTCCGAGGCGCCCGGCAGGGTCATGGAATAGACGGCCAGGGCGATGATCAGGATGAACAGGATCGGCATCGTCACTTTCGTGAAGCCTTCGATTCCTTTCTTCACGCCGGCGAGGACGATTCCCGCGACCAGGAGCATGAAGATGGTATGGACCGCGATCGGACCGCCGGTGGAGGAGATGAACTGGCCGAAGAACCCCTGGATCTCAGAGGGTTCCGCATTCGTAAAGTCCAGGCAGGCCGCCTTGAAGAGGTACTCCACCGACCAGCCGCCCACGACGCTGTAGTAGCTCAGGATGATGATGGGCGAAACGACCGTAAAGAGTCCCAGCCACTTCCAGGGGGTGCCGGGTGCCAGTTTCTCCATCGCCCCGAAGGTCCCCTGCCGGCTCCGGCGGCCGATGATCGTCTCGGCAAAGAAGATCGGCAGGACCAGGATGAAACTGGAGAGCATGTACAGGATGACGAACGCGGCACCGCCATGTTCTCCCACCATGTACGGGAACCGCCAGATATTGCCCAGGCCGACGGCGCTGCCGGCCATCGCCATGATCACGGCAAAACGACTGCCGAAGTTTTCGCGCGGAGCCATCAGAACAGATTCGAAACAAAGAGGATAGCTACACCCACGGGAGCGACGTAGCGGATCAGGAAATAGAAGAAGTCGAACAGCCGGGCGTTCCAGACCTTGGTTCCTCCGTTGGTGAACTCATCCCGGATATCGGACTTCTTCATCTTCCAGCCCACGAACAGGACGACCAGCAGGCCGCCGATCGTGAGGAGGACATTGGAGGCGACGGTATCGAAAAAGTCGAACAGGGTCATCCCGAAGATCGTCCGGTCCGCCAGCGGACCGAAGGACAGGGAACACAGCGCACCCGCCGCACCGGTGAGGACGAACAGCAGGACGCAGGCCCATCCCCGCTTCATCCCCCGTTCTTCCGTCAGGTAGGCGACTCCCACCTCGATCAGCGAAACGGACGAGGTCAGGGCCGAGAAGAGGACGGTCAGGAAGAACAGGATGGCGGCAATGGCGCTGACCCAGGGCATAGTCTGGCCCATCTGGGAGAAGATATAGGGAAGGGTGTCGAAGATCAGCCCCGGGCCGCTGCCCGGTTCGATGCCCGCGGCGAACACCGCCGGCATGATGGCAAAGCCCGCCAGCATCGCAAACAGCAAGTCCGAGACCGCCGTTCCCACACCGGCGACCAGGAGGTTCTCCTTCTTGCTGATATAGGAAGAATAGGTGATGACTATACCCATGCCGAGCGACAGCGAGAAGAAGGACTGTCCCAGGGCATCCAGGCAGGAATCCAGGGTAAGTTTCGAAAAATCAGGCTTCAGGAGATAGGAAACGCCCTTCTGTGCGCCCGGCAGGGAGATGGAATAGATGGCGATCACGACCACCAGGATGAACAGGATCGGCAGGCTGATCTTGCTGAATTTCTCGATGCCGGATTTCACGCCGAGGGCGACGATGATCACCGTCGCGGCCAGAAAAGCCAGATGGCAGGCAATGGGCAGCCTGGGCCGGGCGATGAACCGGGCGAACGAACCGGTCAAAGTTTCGGGGGCATGGTGGGTGAATTCCAGCCGGAGTGCCTGCACAAGATATTCCAGGGACCAGCCGCCCACGACGCTGTAATACGAGACGATCCACATCGGGGTGAAAACCATGAGGAAGCCCAGGAACCGCCACTTGGAGTCCGGAGCCAGGGCGACGAATGCCCCGCGGCAGTTTTTCCCGCTCCGCCGTCCGACGATGGATTCCGCAAAGAAGATCGGAAGGCTGATGATGATGGAGAAGAGGATATAGACGACAATGAAAGCGGCACCTCCGTCCTGTCCGACCAGGTACGGGAAGCGCCAGAGGTTTCCGAGGCCGATCGCCGATCCGGCCATCGCCATGATGACGGCCGTCCGGCCGCCGAAGTGTTCACGTTGTTTCATCTTTGTCAGTCCGTTTCACGGACCATGTCGGGGAAGTCCGTGTCATTCAGGTTTTTACGCTTTCCGCCGATACACGACGAATTCGTAAGTGATGCCCGTCTCCGGGTCCGTCTGCAACTCGCTGCGGGAGTCGGCATACCAGACGGCCGGGTCGATCTCGGGGAAAAAGGCGTCGGCATCCTCCGGCGCATCATGCACATGGGTAATATACATGCTGTCAACCACCTCCATCGCCTCGGCATAGGTATAGGCACCTCCAATCACGAAAGCCCGTTTGAGGACCTCCGAATCATCGTCGTACTTATCCGCGGCGGCGAAGGCCTTTTCCAGGGAGTCCACGACGGTGACTTCGGCGGGGGCTTCGGGCCAGGGGAAGAGGGAGATGACGATGTTATGACGCTTCGGGAGCGGACGGCCGATGGACTGGTAGGTCATCCAGCCCATGATGACGGCGCTGCCGGTGGTCTGCTGCCGGAAGTACTTCATGTCGCCCGGCAGGTTCCACAGCAGGGCGTTCTTGCGGCCGATGGCATGGTTGTCGGCGATCGCGACGATAAGGCTCTTTTCCATATGATTAAACGGCGACGGGGGCTTTGATGGCCGGCCACGGGTCGTAGCCTTCCAGGGTGAAATCTTCGTAGGTGAAATCAAAGAGGGACTTGACCTCCGGATTGATCCGCATCCGGGGAAGCGGACGAGGTTCGCGGGAAAGCTGCGTCGCCACCTGGTCGAAATGGTTCCGGTAGATGTGGGTGTCGCCCGTCGTGTGGACGAACTCGCCCGGTTCCAGGCCGCACACCTGCGCGATCATCATCGTGAGGAGCGCATAGGACGCAATGTTGAACGGGACGCCCAGGAAGACGTCCGCGCTCCGCTGGTAGAGCTGACAGGAAAGCTTTCCGTCCGCCACGTAGAACTGGAACAGGCAGTGGCAGGGCGGCAGGGCCATCCGATCCACCTCCGCCGGGTTCCAGGCGGAGACCAGCATCCTCCGGGAGTCCGGATTTCGCCGGATCGTGTCGATGACCATCGAAAGTTGGTCGATCACCCGTCCGTCCGGGGCGGGCCAGGAGCGCCACTGGTGGCCGTAAACCGGGCCCAGGTCGCCGTTCTCGTCGGCCCATTCGTCCCAGATGGTGACACCGTGGTCCTGGAGATACTTCACGTTCGTATCCCCGGCGATGAACCAGAGAAGCTCGTAGATGATGGACTTCAGGTGCACCTTCTTGGTGGTCAGGAGGGGAAAACCCTCCGACAGGTCGAACCGCATCTGATAGCCGAACACGCTCTGCGTGCCGGTACCGGTACGGTCTTCCTTCATCACGCCGTTTGCGCGGATATGTCTCAGGAGGTCCAGGTATTGTTTCATAGGATGCAAATGTACGAATAATTCGCAAAAAAGAGTATATTTGTAAGATAGTACACGACACTAAACGAACACGGATATGGAAATCACGAAAGAACTGTGGGGCACCGCCCCGGACGGGAAGGAAATCTTCCGTTATACCCTCAAGAACGCCTCTGGCGCCTATGTGCAGCTGGGCAGCGTCGGCGCAGCCATCGTCTCCATCGTCGTCCCGGACAAGGAAGGCAAGCTGGACGATGTCGTCCTGGGCTATCCGAACGCTCTGGATTATTTTGGCGACGGCCCTTGCGCCGGCAAGGTTCCCGGCCGCTACGCGAACCGCATCGCCCAAGGGAAAATCACCGTGGAAGGCGTGGAATACACCCTGCCCATCAACAACGGTCCCAACCACCTGCACGGCGGTCCGCAGGGATTCCAGAACCAGGTCTGGGACAGCCGCATCCAGGGAGACGCCGTGGAATTCATGTATTTCTCCGAGGACGGCGAGGCCGGCTACCCCGGCAACATGAAGGTCATCGCCCATTATGAATGGAGCGAAGAGAACGAACTCAAGCTCATCCTGACGGCCGAAACGGACGCCCCCACCGTCGTGAACCTGACGAACCATGTCTATTTCAACCTGGACGGAGAAGGCTCCGGGACGGTTCTCGACCACAAGCTGGGACTCAACGCCTCCCAGTATCTTCCGACGGACGCCACCCAGATTCCGCTCGGAGAGCCGGCAGACGTCGCCGGAACGCCCATGGACTTCGTGGAGGCCAAACCCATCGGCCAGGACATCCACGCGGATTTCGAGGCTCTCAAGATCGGCAAGGGCTACGACCACTGCTGGCTCATCGACGGAGCCATGCCCGGACAACTTTCCAGCGCAGCGGAGCTCTGGGCCGCGAAGTCCGGCCGCAAGGTGGAGATCTTCACGACGCAGCCGGCGGTCCAGGTCTATACCGGAAACTGGCTCAAGGGCTGCCCGAAGGGCAAATCCGGCCGCGAGTACGAGGATTACGACGCCGTCGCCATCGAGTGCCAGCACACGCCCGACGCCCCCAACCAGCCGCAGTTCCCCACGACGCTTCTCCGCCCCGGCGAGGTGCTCGAGGAGGCCATCATCTGGGCCTTTACCGCATAAGTAGGAACCGTCCCTTACAGATTCATGAGCGCCGTCAGGACCTTCTCCTGGACGGCGTCTTTCATCAATACGGTCTTGGAAGCGTCCAGCAGATAGATGGACGGAATGCCGCGGACGTTGTAAAGAAGGTCCGTACGGATGGTGTAATGGTGGTCGTATCCATTGATCCAGGCGGCGGGATACTCGCTGATATGCGCCTTCCAGTCATCAATGTCCTGGTCAATGTAAACATCGACGACCTGCAGGCGCCCCTCGTCGATGAGCGAAGCGATTTCGGGGGTCGAGGCCATGGCATCCATGATCTCCTGACACGCCTTGCAGCCGGGATTGCCGAAGATCAGGACCGTGTATTCCGCCTTCACGCCGTAGAGCGTCCGGACACGGCCGCGGGTATCGGTGAAAGAGAAATCCGCCGCCGGGGTGCCCACGCGGTTGAGCCGGCACATGCGCGCATCCCACTCGTAGCCCGCCCGATAGCCGCTGTCAATGAGGTCTGACTGCCCGAGTTTTTCCACGAAGGGGAGATACAGATCCTCGTTCCGGACAGGGGAGTTGGGATCGTATAGATAGTGTTTCGTGAGCCGGCACAGTTCCTCGAACACGTTGGTTTCCGGGGACTTCCGCTCGAAGGCTTCGATTCGGTCATAGAGCCGGGAGACGGCCTTTCCGCCTTCGTCCAGCGACAGTTGTTCCAAGAGGGTGGCAAACATCCCCATCTGGGATTCCAGCGCCGTGACGGGAACGCCGTTCACGGTCGATGAGTCGCAAGCGTACACGGCCGCCGTATCCGTGAACCGGTCCCAGAAATGCCCGGCGGCATAGGCCACCCGGTCCTGGGCGGAGGTGTACATGGACGGAATCTCGACCTGCGGGAAGTCCCGCACCGCCGGCACCGGAGCGTTCGTCTTCGCATTCCGCGGCCCGCAGGCGCACAGGAAAAGGACCGCTATGAGACTAACATACTGTCGCATGACGCAAAAATAAATAAATTTTAGTAGTTTTGTATCATGACGACGTCCAGGAACACCCTCCTTCTCGCGCTTGCCGCCGGCCTCCTCGCCGGGATTCCGGCCCGCGCCCAGTTCTACCAGAACGGGGCCGACCCGTTCGGCCGATGGTCCACTATGAGCACGGAGCACTACCGCATCATGTACCCGGAAGGGAAAGACTCCCTGGCCCGGGCCTATATCCTGGACCTGGAAAAGTGGCAGCCCTCCGTGGGCGTCAGCGCCGGCATGGACCCGGTCGGACTCCAATGGGGCCGGCTGCCGGTCATCCTCCACCCTTACTATCCCCATTCCAACGGGTCGGTCGCCTGGGCCCCCAAGCGCATGGACCTTTATACCCACCCGGAACCGTATGGTTCCCAGCCCCTTTCCTGGATGACGCAGCTCACGGTCCATGAGTCCCGCCACGTCGCCCAGATGCAACTCGCCTACCGCCGCCCCTTCCGCTGGGTGAATTACCTCGTAGGAGAGATGTGGCCCGGGGCCGTCTCGGCCCTTTTCACCCCGCAACCGTTCCTGGAAGGCGATGCAGTCGTCACGGAAACGGCCCTGACGCACTCCGGAAGGGGACGGGACGGGGATTTCCTGAACTATTACCATGTCGCATTCGATGACGGCGACTGGCGCGACTGGTACCAATGGATCTACGGGTCCTTCAAGAAGGCCGCCCCTGATTACTATGCGACCGGCTACATGACGATCGCGGGCATGCGGTATTTCTATGACCAGCCCGCTTTCACGGCCGGTTATTTCGACTGGGTCACGCGCCATCCCTTCCCCGTCACGCCTTTGCAGCGCTATATCCGCACCCTTTCCGGCCAGTCCTTCAAAAAGACATTCCGGACCTTGCAGGAAGGGTTCCGCGACCAATGGGCCGAGGAAGCCGACGCCCGGGGGCCCTTCATGCCCATGGAACAGGTGACCCGGACTCCCTCCTTCGCCACCGACTACACCGGCGGAACCTGGGTGGACGGGAAATATTATGTGATCAAGGAGGGCAAGACGACGGCGACGCGGATGATCCGCCTGGATCCGGACGGAACCGAGCACGACATGGGCTCCTTCTCCGGCAGCACCAGTTCCTTCTATGTGGGCGAGGACCGTATCTTCTGGTCCGAAACGTTGCCGGGCGTGCGCTGGGACCTGGACGGAGAATCCATCCTGCGATGGATGGACCTGGACGGAAAACACCGGCATGATCTGACCGTGAAGGGAAGGATGTACAATCCCCAGCCCGGTCCGGACGGAGTCCTCGCCGTGGTGGAGTATCCGGTAAACGGAGGATGCAACCTTTTGATTGTCAACGAAAAGGACGGCTCCATCCTCCGCCGGACACCGGCTCCGGAAGGAATCCAGCTCACGGAATCGGCCTGGATCGGCAACGACATCCACTGCCTGGGCCTGGACGACCGCGGATACGGAATCTGGCGGCTCCGGGAGGGGAGCTGGACCTGCGTGCTGGAACCCAGCCCGCAGATGATGGAGAACCTGGACGGCGGCGACATGCTGGAGCTGGTCAGCGACCGGAACGGCGTCAAGGAACTGTACCGCTACGATCCGGAAACCGGTAAGGCCTGGCAGCTTTCGAACACCCGCTATGGTGCCAACGACTTTTCCATGAGCGACGACGGGGAACTCTGGTTCCGGTCCATGACCCCGGAAGGAAACGCCATCTTCAAGGCCCGGGCGCCGGAGCCCGTGGAAGTGGACTTCCGGCAGGTCCACCGGGACCGGGTGGCGGAAAAGCTGTCGGAACAGGAGAACGCCCTGCTGCAGGCAGCCGGGAACCGGGAAAAGGGAACGACGGTCGTCAGCGAGCCTCAACGGTACGTGAAACCGCTGCACTGGATGAAGTTCCATTCCTGGGCGCCGATCTGGTTCAACTATGACCTGATCGAGTCCATGAGCGGCGATTTCAGCTACGACACGGCCTCGCCCGGTCTGGTCGGCCTGTTCCAGAACGACCTCGGAACTACCTGGGGAGCAGTCGGTTACTCCGCACATCCGGACGAGGATCGCGCGGGGGAATGGCGGCATGGCGGCCATCTGCACTTCACCCATACGGGACTGTATCCCGTCCTGGAGGCCACCTTCGACATCTATGACAAGGGGGCGTACCTGTATCAATTCCAGGACCGGGAATACCCGGACCACATGGGCTATGCCATCCTTCGCAGGGACCTCGACCGGCTCACGTGGACCGGCAAAGTCTCCGCCTATGTTCCTTTCCGCTTCCATAAGGACGGCATCCAGCGGGGCGTGATCCCGCAGGTGAGCTGGAGCGTCTCGAACAACCCCTTCGACACGGGCGTCACCCACCTGGAAATGCATGACGATTTCATCCGGGACGAGGCCCATGCCGCCTATCTCGGCTACGATCCGGGCGAGCGTATCCTCATGCAGAATCTCCGGGGGTCGGTCCGCGGCTACTGGATGCAGCAGGCGGCCGACAGCCAGGTCTATCCCCGGCTGGGCATCGGCGCGGAAGCCGGCGCCGGTTTCCGGCCCGGCCTCTCACAGATCTATTCACCGGCCTGCTATGGCTATGTCTATGGCTATCTGCCGGGCCTCACGCGCACCCAGGGGCTGCGCCTCTCCGCCATTGGCGCGCAGCAGTTCGCCTCCGGCGCACCTTTCGGAGAATACGGCGTTTCCGTCATTCCGCGCGGCTTCACCCCCGCCGACGGCACCGCCATCGCCCGGCATTCCGCCCGGGCGCTCCGCCTCACCGCGGACTATGCCGTTTCCCTGTATGTCGGCGACATCTCCTGGTTCTCCCCGGTCGCCTATATCACGCATTTCCTCCTAATCCCGCACGTGGACTGGACCACCTTCGGCGGCGCCCGCAATGGACAGGGCCCTGTCACCGCCTCTTCCCTTTTCAGCGCCGGAGCGGACTTCACGGTGGAACTCGCGAACTTCCTCTGGGTCCCCTTCCCTTGCTCCGTCGGCGTCTCTGCCACCTGGACCGGCGGCCCGTATTACGACACCCTCGCCACCGACGGCCGGAAGCCATGGAGCGTCGAGATGGTCTTCAGTTTCGACATATAGGAAATATTTCCTATATTTGCAGGTTATGAAAAAGGGTCTGCTGCTCCTTCTGCTTGCGGTCTCGTCCTGCCAGCTGGTCCACCGGGTCTCCGACACGGCGGCCGAACTGTTCGGCGACGAGGTCGTGGCCCGCGTGGGCGACCACAAGCTGTTCCGGTCGGAGCTTGCGGGGTACATCCCCGCCGGCGCCTCGTCCGAGGACAGCCTGGCCCTGGCCCAGCAGTACATCCACTCCTGGGCGGAGGAGCTTCTCTTCCTGGACATGGCGGAAGCGCAGCTCTCCAAGGAGGAGAAGAATGTGGGCAAGGAGCTGGAGGAATACCGCCGTACGCTCCTGAAATACCGCTACGAAGAGCGCTACATCAACGAGCGGCTGGACACCCTCATCACCGACGCCGAAGTCCGGAACTACTATGAGGCCCATGCCGACCGCTTCACCCTGGACCGGCCGGTCCTGAAAGCGCGTTACATGGTCATCCCGGCCGATTCCAGGAGCTTCCGGACCATCAAGGAACTCATGGGCTCGGACGATGCGATGGACGCCATCGCGGCCGACAGCCTGGCCTTTACGGCCGCCCTCCGGTATGTGGACAGTTCCGACAGCTGGCTGGACGCCCTCCTGCTGGCCCGCGAACTGGGAACGGACGAGGAATCCATGATGAAGTCCCTGAAGAACAAGTTCATCGAGTTCAAGGGGGACGACGGCAACATCCGGGTGGCCTACGTGGTGGATCTCGTCAGGAAAGGGGAGCCGGCGCCGCTGGAATATTGCGCGGACCGGATCCGGGACATCATCCTGAGTGCCCGGAAGCATGAATTGGTGTCCGGTTTGGAACGGGAGTTGCTGATAGACGCCCAGAACAAGGATAAATTTGTGATTTATTGATATGAAGCCAAGAGTGATCGTCCTCACGGCGGCCCTGCTTGCATGCACGGCCCTTTCCGCCCAGAAGTATGAGGGCGGCCTGATCGACAAGACCGTCGCCGTCGTGGGCAACGAAGTGATTCTGATTTCCGACATCGAGAGCGAAGTGCAGCAGGAGCGCGCGCAAGGGCGTTCCTCCGACCGGGACATGCGCTGCACCATCCTCGAAAACATGATGGAGAACAAGATCTTCCTGATGCAGGCCCGCATCGACTCCCTGACCGTGAACAACGACATGGTGGAGGGGGAGCTGACCAACCGGATCGACAATTTCCGCTACTATCTGGGTGGCGACGAAGAGCTGGAAAAGTACTTCGGCAAGCCGCTGTACCGCCTCCGCCAGGAATGGCGCCAGATGTTCGAGGACATGAGCCTGATCCAGGAGGAACAGAGCACCATCGCCCAGGCGATTCCGGAAATCACCCCGTTCGACGTCCAGCAGTACCTGGACACCGTTTCCGTGGAGGACCTTCCGGTCGTCCCGATCAAGTACCAGCTGAGCCAGATCTGCATCTATCCCGACCGGGAGGCGGCCAACCTGGCGGTGAAGGAACGGCTGCTCTCGCTCCGGGAGCGCATCATCAACGGAGAGAAATTCGCCACCCTGGCCCGCATCTATTCCGAGGATGGCAGCTCCCGCAAGGGCGGTGAGCTGGGCATGGCCTCCAAGTCCATCTTCTGGCCGGCCTTCTCCGACGCCGCCCTGGCCCTGCGCCCCGGCACCATCTCCCAGATCGTGGAAACCCCGGACGGCTTCCATATCATCGAGGTGATCGAGAAGAAGGGGGACATGTTCAACGCCCGCCACATCCTGCTCAAGCCCAAGTACACCGAAGAGGACCGCGAAAAGGCGTTTTCCCGCCTGGACAGCTTGAGAACCAAGATCCTGGAAAAAGAAATCGAGTTCCCGCTCGCCGCCCGTTTCTATTCCGAGGACCCGGCCACCCGCACCAACGGCGGCCAGATGGCCGACCCCAACACGGGCTCGTCCTACTTTGAGATCGACCAGCTCAAGCCGGCGGACTATGCCGCCATCAAGGACCTGAAGGTAGGAGAGATTTCGGAGCCGGTGGAATCCACCGACAACGAAGGCGTCCAGCAGGGCCGCCAGGGCAATACCGTGTACAAGATCATCCGGGTGGACAAGATCGTTCCGGCCCACAGCGCCACATTCACGAACGACTATACCGAACTGCAGAACCGCGTCCGCAACCAGCGGCAGATGGCGGCGATCGACGAATTCCTGGAAAAGAAGATCAAGGATACCTACATCGTCATTGACCCGATGTACAAGGACTGCGCTTTCCGGCGCTCCGTCTGGCATACCAAGTTCTAGTGCGGCGGCTCGTCCCATATCTGCTGGCGGCACTGTCCTTCTGGGCGGTGTCGATGCCGCTACGGGCCCAGGAGAGGAAGGACTCGCTCGTCACCCTGGTCAGCGCCAGGTCGGCCGAGCTCATCCAGCGGGGCGGACAGAATTTCCGAAAAGTCGTGGGCCCCGCCCGGTTCCTGCACAACAACACCTATCTCCTGTGCGACACGGCCCTGTGGAACGTCTCGACCAACATCATCGACGCCATAGGCCACGTGCAGATCATCCAGGACCGGACCCGGCTGACCTCCGAATCCCTGCAGTATGTCGTGGATGACAACCTCGCGAAATTCCGCGGCGGACTCGTCCAGCTCGAGGACAAGGACAAGAATACCCTCCGCACGCGCTATCTGGACTACAACACCAAGGATTCCGTCGCCATTTTCCAGAACGGAGCGTCCATGCGGGACAAGGACGGGCAGATCATCGAGAGCCTGTACGGTTCCTATGATTCCAAGGCCCGCCTGTTCGTGTTCAACGACCAGGTGAACATGTACATGGACACGACCTTCGTGAAAACCTCCCGCCTGGAATACCGCAGCGACCTGAATACGGCCTATTTCGGCTACGGGACCGACATGTGGCAGGACGACAACATGCTCTCCGCCAATGACGGCTGGTACGACCGGGACAAGGAGCTGTTCTTCTTCCGGAGGAACGTGCACCTGCTGACCAAGGACCAGGAGACCTGGTCCGATACGCTCTATTACCGCCGTGCCCTGAACGACGTGGAAATGCTGGGGCAGGTGGAGCTGATGGACACGACCCGGAATGTCTTCGCCCTGGCCGGCCGCCTGGAATACACGGACACCCTGTCCCGCGTGAAAATGACCCGTACGCCCGCCGTCATGGGCATTTCCGAAGAGAACGAGAAGCGCGACACCGTCTGGTTCGGGGGCGATACGATCGTTTACCGGGGCATCAAGCGCCACCTGGTGGACTCCCTGTGGAAGGTCGATGCGGACGTGCGCCTGAAAGACCTCACGGGCGATCCGGTGACCGAATACCGCCGGAAAGCGGCCGAAGCGGCGGCGAAAGCGGCGGAAGAAGCGGCCAAGAAGAACCCGAACGCCCTGGCCGGGAGGGACCTGGGTCCCGATGGCATGAAGGGAGCCGGAAAGAAGGAGGATCCGCCGGGAAAGACGGACAACCCGCCGGCGACCATGCCGGTTGATCCCACGGCCCCGATGCCGATGGACTCGACCGCGACCGTTCCGATGGACACGACGGCCACCGCCCCGATGGACTCCCTCGCCGCCGTACCGCCCGTCGTGGATACGACGCAAATCTCTTTCATCTGGGCGAAAGGCCGGGTCAAGCTTTTCCGGAAGGACATCCAGATGTCCTGTGACTCCTTGGCCTATAATGATTTGGACTCCCTGGTCCGACTGTATCGGGATCCGCTTGTCTTCAACGAAGGGAACCGGCAGTATTCGGCGGACAGCATCTATGTCGTCATCAAGAACCGGAAGGCGGACCGGGCGCGGCTCATGTCCAACGCCTTCATCACCACCCAGGAGGATACGCTCTGCTACGACCAGATCAAGGGCGCCGAGATGATGGCCTATTTCGACAGCACCCGGACGCTCCGGCGTTTCGACGCCCTGGGCGGGGCCACCGCCCTGTTCTTCCTCACGGAGAACAACGCCCTGGCAACCGTGAACAAGGTGGAGTCCAAGATGCTCTATGCCCTCTTCGACAAGGGGAACCTGGACAAGATCTATTACTTTGACAACGCCAAGAACGACGCCTATCCGGTGGTCCAGCTGCCGAAGGACGAGCGATACATGAAGGGGTTCCGGTGGGATCCGGAAAGGAAACCCAAGGGGCCGCAGGACATTACCCCGCTCGTCGCCCGCTCCAGCCAGCGAACCTCCTACCTGGCCCGCCCGCATGCGCAGTTCAAGGAAACGAATGTCTATTTCCCGGGGCATATCAACAAGATATACAAGGACATCGCCTATCGGGACTCCATGGCGGTCGTGAAAGCCCGGCAACCGAAGGAGAAGCCTGTCGTCGCGGACCCGGTGAAACCGCTCTCCGCTACGGACGATTCCCTGCGGGTGGCGATGGATTCCCTGGGCACGAGGCCTTCCCTGGATTCGCTGCGGACGGCCCCTGTGCCGGACTCCCTGGGAAGGGTTCCGGCTCCGGATTCACTGGGAGTGGCAGCCGGGTTGGATTCGCTGGGGGCGGCCGTTGGGCTGGATTCGCTGAAGACCGCGGCTGACTCGCTGGGAGTCGCTTCCGCCCGGGATTCCCTCATGACGGAGGAGGAACCGCACCCGACCCTGGACCCGCTGTCCCAGAAGAAGGAAATGGAGAGGGCCGCCCGGGAGGCCGAAAAGGCCCGTCGGGCCGAGGAAAAACGCCTGAAAGCCGAGGAAAAGGCCCGAATCCAGGCCGAAAAGCAAGCCGAGCGCGAAGCCAAGTGGGCCGAGAAGGACAGGAAGTACGAGGAAAGACAGGCCGCCAAGGCCCAGAAGAAACTGGAAAAGGAACGCAAGCGCAAGCTCAAAGCCCTTCAGAAGCTCGAAAAGAAAGCCGCCAAGGAACGCCGGATCTTTGAACGGTATCTGGAGAAGGAGCGCGAACGCGCGGAGAAAAAAGCGGCCAAGGAGGCCGAAAAGGCTGCCCGCGCCGCAGAAAAGGAAGCCCGCGAGCAAGCGGAGGCTACTGCAACCCCAGATACCCCAGGAACCGTTTCTGATCGTAATTGACGATCAGTTCGTCGGGGAATTCCGTCTCCGCCAGCAGCGGATAGCAGTATTCATAATTCGCAATGTCCGGGGCAAAGTGCGCGTCACTGCCCAGGATAATCGGCACGTCATACTGTTTGCACAGCCGGAGGATCTCCAGGTTGTTTTCCCGCGCGTGGGGGAAATGACGGCTCGGCCTGAACGTGGAACTGTTGATTTCCAGCAGGGTATGCGTCTCCTTCGCCGCCAGGACGATGGGCTCGTACAGCAGTTCCGCCGTTCCGTCGCCGGGATGGCTGATGATATGGGTCCACGGATTCCGGATCGCCGCGACCATCCCCGCCGTATTCTCCTCCACCGTACCGCCCGTCCAGCAGAGCCGATGGATGCCCGCAATCCGGATATCCAGCCGCTTCCAGGTATCCTCGTCCATGTCCAGCGTCCCTTTCGTATCCAGGATGTTCAGCTCCGCCCCAAGCAGGAGGCGCATCTCGCCCCACTGCCTCGGAATGACATGCAAATTCCTGAAATAGATCCGGTTGCATGTTCCCGGAATGGACTCGCCGTGTTCCGTAATGCCCAGGATGGACAACCCCTTCCGCTGCCCCTCCGCAATCATCTCCGACAGCGTGCTGTACGCATGCCCGGAGGCGATGGTATGGGTATGGATGTCCAGTTCTATCTTTTTCATGGTCTCTGTCTTTTTGGGACTGCAAAGATAGCGGTAATTCGGCAAATCACGTTCACTCGGAGGCATTTTCATCTTCATCGTCCTGCCTTTTCGGTGTACAAATCTCGTTTGTACACGGTTTCGACATCCTGTGGGCCCTTTTCTGTCCATATCTCAGAAGAAACCTGTACTTTGCCTTGTTTCCCAGTCCGTTTGTACAAAGAATCGGCGAAAGATCGGCATGTGATTGCACAAACGAGATTTGTACACGAAATGGAAAGTCCCGCCTTGATTTGTTGAATTTTCGATATTGTTTGTTGTATTTCAATAAAAAATGACTATCTTTGTCCTGAAACCTTTGTTTGAACAACCATGGTCCCCACTGCTTCCCTCCTCATGATTGTCCTGAACCTCGTGCTGGGGTTCGCCGTTCCCATCTGCCTGGCCTGGTGGATGGTCCGGAAGTATCACGTGAAATGGTCCACGATCCTCATCGGCGCGGCGACATTCTTTGTGTTCGCCCTGGTGCTGGAGGCGCTGGTGCATCAGGTGGTCCTGAAGGGGCCGCATGGAGCGGCCATTCAGGGAAATGTCTGGTACTACGCGCTGTACGGCGGTTTGATGGCGGGCCTTTTTGAGGAAACCGGCCGGTTCCTCGCTATGAAGTTCCTCCTCAAGAAGGAACCCTCGACTGCCCTGCCGGGGATTGCCTACGGCATCGGCCACGGAGGCGCGGAAATGATCCTCGTCTTCGGCATGGCGATGATTTCCTACCTCGCAATGGCGGTCATGGTCAATGCCGGCCAGGCCGATACCCTCCTCAGCCAGACTCCCGCCGAGGCGCAGGCGCAGGTGAGTGAGCAGATCGACAAACTCGTCGCCTCCAAGCCCGGGGACTACCTGCTGGGCCTGTGGGAGCGTGCATCGGCCCTGATCCTGCAGGTAAGCCTTTCCGTCCTTGTCTGGCTGGCCGTCCGCAAAGGCGGCCGTTGGCTCTGGCTTTTCCCCGCCGCCATCCTCCTCCACGCCGGGGTCGATGCCGGCACCGTCCTTCTCTCCAAGTCCGCCGGCATGGTCGCCCTCGAAACCATCGTCTTCTCCGAAGCCCTCGCCGTCGCCGCCCTCGCCTGGCTGCTCGTCAGGAAGGCCTGCCGATAAACAGGCTCGTTTTCCTGCATTTTCGTAGCGCGCCACGGGCTAGGGGCTGGCATCCCCGCCGCATACCCCGCAAAAAATGCGTACCTTTGTTCCCGCTATGAAAAAGGACTGTATCGAGGTGCGCGGGGCAAGGACGCACAACCTGAAGAATATCGATGTGGACATTCCCCTGGGGAAGATTGTGGGGATCGCCGGGGTGTCGGGCTCGGGAAAGAGCTCGCTGGCGCTGGGAGTGCTGTATGCCGAGGGGTCGCGGCGGTACCTGGAGTCGCTGTCCACCTATACGCGGCGCCGGATGACGCAGGCGGCGCGGGCGCAGGTCGATGACGTGCGCTATGTGCCGGCGGCCCTGGCCCTGCATCAGCGACCGGGAGTGCCGGGGATCCGGAGCACGTTCGGGACGATGTCGGAACTGCTGAACAGCCTGCGGCTGATGTTTTCCCGCCTTGCCAGCCACCGGTGTCCCAACGGGCACTATCTCGAGCCGTCCCTCGCCGTCGCCGCCGAGCAGGAACAGGTGTGCCCCGTCTGCGGAGCGCACTTCTATGCACCTGGCGCTGAGGAACTTGCTTTCAACAGCCAAGGCGCCTGCCGCACTTGCGGAGGAACGGGAATCGTGCGCACTGTGGACGAATCGACCCTCGTGCCCAACGAGAACCTGACCATCGACGAAGGGGCGGTCCTGCCCTGGGGAACGCTGATGTGGTCCCTGATGAAGGACATCGCCCGGGAAATGGGCGTCCGGACCGACGTCCCCTTCAAGGATTTGACGCCCGAAGAGAAAGAGATCGTCTATCACGGCCCGGCCGAAAAGAAGCATATCCTGTACCGCAACGAGAAGACGAACAACTTCGCGGAGATGGATTTCACCTACTACAACGCCGTTTACAGCGTGGAAAACGCCCTCGCCAAGGTCAAGGACGAGACTGGCATGAAGCGGGTGGAGAAGTTCCTCAAGGAGGACCCCTGCCCCGATTGTCACGGAACGCGCCTGTCGGAGGCCGCCCGGGCGCCGCGGCTCCGCGGGATTTCCCTCGCCGAGGCCTGCCAGATGACCCTTTCCGAACTCATCGACTGGGTCGATGGCGTCCCGGCTTCCCTGCCCGAACCCATGCGCCCGATGGCCGAACGCATCTGCGAATCCTTCCAGGATACGGCCAAGCGGCTGGTGGACCTGGGCCTTTCCTACCTGTCGCTGGACCGGGCGGCTTCGACGCTGTCCACGGGGGAGCGCCAACGGGTGCAGCTGGCCCGCTCCGTCCGGAACCGGACGACGGGCGTGCTGTATGTGCTGGACGAACCCTCCATCGGCCTGCATCCTTCTAATTTGGAGGGGCTTACGGGCGTGATGGATGACCTCGTGGCCGACGGCAACTCCGTCGTCCTGGTGGACCACGACACACAGATCCTTGCCCATGCGGACTGGATCATCGAGCTGGGCCCGGAGGCGGGGGCGAAGGGTGGAAACGTCATTGCAGAGGGGTCTGTGGCCGATATCTGCCGGAATCCGGCGTCGAGGATCGGGGCGTTCCTGGGAGAGGGAAGAGATTCCTTCGCTTCGCTCGGAATGACAAAGGACAACGTTTTCGCCTACGGGGCGGTAAAGATGCGGACGGGGGCGATCCATACGGTGAAGCCGCTGGAGGTGGCGTTCCCGAAGGGGCGCCTGAGCGTCGTAACGGGCGTTTCCGGGTCTGGAAAGACGACGATGGTGCTGGAGAGCCTTATCCCCGGATTGCAGGCCCAAATCGCCGGAAAAAGGCTTCCAGGGCATGTTTTGAGCATCGAGGCCGAGGGCATCGGCCAGGTCAAGCTCATCGACGCGACCCCGATCGGCATCAACGTGCGCTCCACCGTCGCGACCTACAGCAATGTCCATGACGAACTCCGCAAGGTCTATGCGCGGAGCGAAGAAGCGAAGGCGAAAGGCTTCAAGGCCGGCGACTTCTCCTACAATACCGGCAACCTGCGCTGCCCCACCTGCGACGGCACCGGCTCCATCAGCCTGGACGTCCAGTTCCTGCCCGATGTCGATATCCCCTGCCCGGACTGCCACGGCTCGCGCTACGCCCGCGAGGCCTTCCGCGTCCACCGGAAAAACAAGGACCTCTCCCTTCCGGAAGTGATGGACCTCTCGGTCGATGAGGCGCTTACGGAATGCGACGACCTTTCGCTCGTCCGGAGCCGGCTGCAGGTCCTCCATGACCTGGGCCTCGGGTATCTGACCCTCGGCGAAGCCACGCCCAGCCTCTCCGGCGGCGAGGCGCAGCGGCTCAAGCTCGCCAGCGAAATGGGCCGCGGCCAGGGAGACACGGTCTTCGTCTTCGACGAACCCACCATCGGCCTGCATCCCCTGGACGTGCAGACGCTCCTCGGCGTCTTCCGCCACCTGATCGGCCTCGGCGCCACCGTCATCGTCATCGAGCATGACCTAGACGTCATCCGGAACGCCGACTGGATCGTGGACATGGGCCCCGGCGGCGGCCTCCAAGGCGGCCGGATCGTCGCTGTCGGTACGCCGGCTGAGCTAGCGGCCAATCCGGACAGCGTAACGGGTAGGTATATTTGAAAAATTGTGTATCTTTGTTCCAAACAACATTGATTATGAAACGATTCCTCACAACTTTCTGCGCCGTGCTGCTGGTGGCGGCCGCGGCGTTCGGCCAGGATGCGGTCAAACGGTACGGCATCAAGTCCGGCGAGTTCAAGACTGAAACCAACATGATGGGCCAGAAAGTCACCGCCACGACGTATTTCGACCAATACGGCGCCGTCCAGCTCACCAAAACCAAAATGAGCATGATGGGCGTGGATCTGGACATGGGCACCCTCATGAAGGACGGCAAGACCTACATGATCAACTACGGAGACAAGCAGGTCCAGGAAATGCCCGCCCAGGAAACCATCAATTACATGAACCTCAACGACGAAGCCGTCAAGAAATACAAGGTCAAGAGCGAAGGCGCGGAAGAGGTCGGCGGCAAGAGCTGCCTCGTCTTTACCATGGAGGTGAGCGAACGCGGTCAGACGGCAAAGGCCAGGGCCTCCGTCTGGGAAGGTATCCCGATGAAGACCGTTACCGAGGTCATGGGCATGTCCGTCACGGCCACCGTCGTGGAACTCAAAGAAGGTCCGGTGGACGCTTCCCTGTTCGAACTGCCTCAGTTTTAACGGAAATACTGTCCCAGCCAGGCCGCGTCAATCTGCGCGAAGCCCGGTTCGGGACGGACCGATGGATGGCGCCCGAGGATTCCCCGGGCGTCTTCATATACATGGAAGCCCACGTTCACCGTCTTCATGTCCCCGTCCAGCGGGAAAGAGAAGACCAGGTCGTTGTCTGGCCCGTCCATGCGGTAGAATTTAAGCGGCGCTTCCAGGATGGCCGGATTCCGCTGCTGGTCGGAAAGCTCCATCCGGGTCACATATTTGCACATTTCCACGATGACATCGTCCAGGCCGCTGGCGTGGATATTCACTTTTTCCACCAGGTCGCCCACTTCGCGGACCAGGCGGAGCGTATATCCCTCCAGATCCTTGACGGCATCGGCCACCTGGGCGGGCGGAAGGGCGTCGCCGGGCAGCAGCCAGACCATCAGCCTTTCCGCGGGATCGTGGTATAACGTTTCGTATTTCAGGAGGTTCCGGGCGCCGCAGTAAGGGCATTCCCAGACGAATAAGGAACCGTCCCGGACCCGGGCCTTCAGGTCCGGATCCAGGGCGGTATTGATACTCGGAAAAGTCTCGACGGAATGGGTTCCGCCGCAGCGGCTACAGCTTGCGGGCACCATCGGCAATGACCACGTTGTAGATCTTCGGGGCATGGCCGAACTTTTCGGTGAACTTGCCCACGGCCGCGTTGATGAAGCTGTCGTAGAGTTCGTCCTTCACCAGGTTGATCGTGCAGCCGCCGAAACCGCCGCCCATCACGCGGGAGCCGGTGACGTCCATCTTGCGGGCCAGCTTGTTCAGGAAGTCGAGTTCCTCGCAGGAGACCTCATAGAGACGGCTCAGGCCGAAATGGGTCTGATACATCATCTCGCCCACGGTCTCGTAGTCGCCGCGCTCCAGGGCGTCGCAGACATCCAGGACGCGCTGGACTTCGCCGATGACATATTCCGCACGGAGGAAGTCCTCCTCGGGAATCTCTTCGCGGACCTCATCCAGCCAGACACGCTTGGCGTCGGAGAGGAATTCCACCTCGGGGTGGTTCTTGCGGATGGCGGCCGCGGCATTCTCGCAGGACTCGCGGCGCTTGTTGTAGGCGCTGGAAGCGAGCTCGTGCTTTACGCAGGAGTCGATGAGAACGAGGCGATAGCCCTCGGGCTTGAACGGGAAGTACTTGTATTCAAGCGTCTTGCAATTCAGGCGAATCAGGGAACCGGCCTTTCCGAAGACGGAGGCGAACTGATCCATGATGCCGCACTTCACGCCGCAGTAGTTGTGCTCGGTGGCCTGGCCGATCTTCGCGAGGTCGAACTTGTCGATCCCGTTCTGGAAGATCTCGTTCAGGGCATAGGCATAGGTGCTTTCGAGGGCCGCGCTGGAGCTCAGGCCGGCGCCGAGGGGCACGTCGCCCGCAAAGACGGTATTGAAGCCTTCCACCTTGCCGCCGCGCTTGATCATCTCCCGGCATACGCCGAAGATATAGCGGGCCCAGGACTGCTCGGGCTTGTCCTCCTCGTTCAGGCCGAACTCCACGAACTCGTCCTTGTCGAGGGCGAACGCCTTCACCTTTTCTGTGCCGTTGACCTTGATCTCGGCCATGATGCCGCAGTCGATGGCGCCCGGGAACACGTAACCGCCGTTGTAGTCGGTATGTTCGCCGATGAGATTGATACGGCCGGCGGAGGCATAGATGTCGCCGTGCTCGCCGAACAGGGTCTGGAATTTCTCCTGGATTTTTTCTTTCATCATATCAGTGGTTCGTTTAGTGTCGATTTACAAATATAGCGATTTTTCAGCGCTTGCGGATACCCCAGACCGAGAAATCGTAGCGCGATTCGGCATCCTCCTCCACGTCGTCCGGAAGGGCCGGATAGAAATCGAGGCCGGTCAACTCCTCCAGTTCGTCGATGGACAGCGCGCAGTCCTGGAGCCAGTAACGCTCGGCATCGTTGCCCATCACGAAGGCGATGCTCTGGTAGCGGCGCCCGTCATGGACCAGGACCGCCTTGAAGAAGGCGTCCGGGACGACCACATGGTCCCGGCCGATGGTTCCGTAGATATTGTCTCCGATGATGGGCCCGGACACGACCCAGACCTTGCCGTAGCGGTTCGCCCATGAGCGCACCTGCTTTTCCAGGTACTGCCAGTCCTTGTTGTTGAGCTCCTCCCGCTGCGGGCAGACGTTCAGGAAATAGAAGGTCTCCGCCATCGCCTCGTCACTCCAGAAGAAGTCCCCGGCCGGCGCCATGTGCCCCCGGGTCCAGCCGGAGCCCATGTAGTCCTCCCGCATCGCCTGTTTCCCCTTGAAACTCAGGTCCATGGAGAAGTTCTTGTCGGCCCGTCGGGCTTCGCCCCGGGTTTCCTCCGCGGTGAGCTCGTAAGCCACCCAGTCCGGAATGAGCGTTTCCGTATTGTAGGAGGTCACATAGCCCTGGTAACGTTTGATCTTGTCGGTCGGTTTCTGCGCCGGGAGCTCCAGCAGGTCATCCTCCGGATCCAGGGCAGCCACCGGCGTAGCCATGCGGTCGGAACTTCCTCCCGTGCGTTGGATGATAAGCCATGTGGCGAACAGCACCACCAGGGCCGCCGCCGACAGGAGCGATTTCGTATTCTTGTTCATTGTCCGTTCTTTTCCGCGAAGTTACGGAAAAAAACTCACTCCTGCGTCATGAATTTCTCGGCCTTGAGATACCGGACCGATTCTTCGACGAACCGATAGGCCTTCGTCCCCGGTTTTCCGAGAGCAAGATAGCGCTCATACCATTCCAGGGCCGACTTGTAGTCCTTTTTCTGCTCATAGATATAGCCGATCGTGGAAAGGAAGGACAGGTTCTTCGGGTTATATTGGGCCGCTTTCCGGTAAAGCGGAAGCGCATCGTCCCAGCGGTTCCAGACATAGGCCGCTTCTCCGTAACTTTGGTAGATGACCGCCAGCTTGTCCTGGTCCGGTTCCATCATTTCAAGGGCCTTCCGGAACCAGGGCTCGACCATTCTTTCGAAATCGGGATAATAACCCGTGGACCGGTTCGTGCCGATGGCGGTCGCCAGGAAAACGTCGGACGAATCGATCTGCCAAGCCCTCAGATAGTGTTCATCCGCTTCCTTGGGCAAGCGCAGCTCGTGAAAGTCCCGTCCCAGATAATAGTGAGAGCCATAGGAATCGTCCCCCATGGCCAGGACATGTTCGAAGGCTTCGCTGGAGGGTTTGTACTCTTTTTTCAGATAGAGCGCCAGGCCCTTGACCTTCCCGACCGGGATGTTGTCCGGATCCATCGACAGGTAGCTTTCCGCCAGGGATAGCACCTCGTCATAAAGTTTCCGGGTCAGCAGGATGTCGGACACCTTGCTGACGACGGAAGCGTTCTTGGGCTTTTTCCGAAGGGCGGCCCGGTAGTAAACCAGGGCGGAATCCGGCTGTTCCAGTTTCTGGAACGCATCGGCAACCAGGGTCAATACGGATAGCAGCGTATCCCGCTGCAGGATGTCCCGGCCGTCCGAAACCACGTCTTTATACGCCTTCGCCCGGAAAGCGAGATTCAGATACCGGACCCGGAATCCGATGTTGTCCGGTTGCAACTGCGTCAGGATGCCGTACAGGGCCGATGCATCCTCCGCATTGCCGGCCTGATAGTGATTGTCGGCAATCTCTCCCAGGATCTCCGGGTCCATGCGACCCGGCTCCAGCAGGTTCGCCAATACTTCCGCCGCCTCATCGAATCGGTACATCCGCTTGAGCATGGAAGCTTTCCGGAGGGTCAACTCCCGTACTTCACGGGGTTCGGCGGCGGACAGGAGGCTGTCCAGACGCGCCAGATCGCCCCTGGTCTGCGCCTGAAGGGTGGCGGCGCAGACCAGCAGGGCGGCGGTCAGGAGGAGGCGTTTCATTGTTTCATGGAAGTAATAATAACGACGCCGTTACGGCCTTTCTCACCATATCTCTCAACGGCTTTTTCGTCTTTCAGAATCTGGATAGATTCAAGGGTTGCCGGATTGATTTCTTTCAATTGTGCTTTCGTGATTTCTTTTCCGTCCAAGATGAACAACGCGGACCCGGAGTCGGGACCTACTAAGAAGACTCCCTCCCCCTGCGGCAAGCCTTCGATGGTATAGATGCCGTCGGTGATGTTGACTACGTCAACGGTTTGATCCTTTTTAGAGGTGTTGGGGCCAGATTCGCCTCCCTTCAATTTAAAGATGACCGGAAAGATGTAAGTGACCATTACCGGTTTGCCATTGACGTAGCCGGGCGTCCAATCCGGGGAGGAAGAAACCACGCGGAGCGCCTCGGCATCCAGATCGGGATGAACGCCCCGGAGAACCTTGACATCCTGGACTTTGCCGTCGGGATAGACCGTGAATTGCAACACCACACGTCCTTGGACCTTGGCGTCTTTGGCTGTTTTCGGATACCGGAGGTTTTCATTGACCCATTTGGAGAACTCGTTGGCATCGCCTCCGTTAAAGGTCGGTTTGACGTCGACGAGGTTGAAGGGATGGCTCTTCGTCGTATCGGGGAGAGCGACGGAAACAGCCTGATCCAGAGTCGTTTCCACCGGAACAACCTTGGCACGGACGGGATTGCACAGGAACATCGTCCCGGCGAGGAAGGGAAGGATGGCAAGCCAGGAGAGGCGGCGCCATCCGGCGGTGGGATGGGACAGCATCATGTCGATTCTGTTTTTGAGTTTGGCGTGCTGGAATCCGTTGGCCAGGGAAAAGCGCTTTTCCCCGACGGCCTTCCGGACCAGCAGCAATTGGTATTGGGTAGCATCGATGCCATGGTTGAGGACAGCGTCATCGGCCTCATACTCGTGCAGGAGTTTGAGTTCACTGAGGGTGATCCAAACGAGGGGATTGAACCAATGGACCAGGGTGACGGCCGTAAACAGCAGGATATCCAGGGTATGTTTCTTTTGAACATGGGCCTTTTCATGCAGCAGGATGACCTCGTCCTTTTCTGCGTCGTTCCGGCTCATGACGATGGTCTTGCCCCAGCTGAAGGAGGGAATCCGGGCTTCTGTCAATACGAGTTTGGTACCGTCCTCCAGGCGCGTGACGGAGCCTTTCCGGATGGTTCGGTACATCCGGACCACCGCAGCCAAAGTCCATCCCAGCACGGCCAGGAAACCGGCCCAGTAAAGGATCTCGAGATACGGGAACGGGGTAGCGGAAGGGCCGGGCGTCAGGGACGGCTCGGAAGCCGTCTCCGTCAGGGGCCCGGCCGCCAGGGACGGAAGCAACACCGTCCGGATCCGCAGAAGCGGAAGCAGGAAACTCGCCAGCGTACCCGCCAGCAGCAGAACGCGGTTCAGGCGGAAAAAGGTCGTCCTCCGCATCACCAGCAGGAAGAATGCGTAGAACAAAGCCAGGTACAAGCTGCTTCGGGCGATATATAAGAGGAAGGGGGTCATTTCCTTGCGCTTTCGATCCGGGCAATCAGGTCCTTGAGTTCCTGCAGGTCCATGCGTTCTTCCTCCACGAACTGCGATACCAGGCTCGCGTAAGAATTGTTGTAGTACTGGGCTACGACTTCGCCCACGGTCTCCCCGCGATACTGTCTCTCGGACACTTTCACATGGTAACGGAACGTATTCGCCATCGGCTCACGCTCCAGGAAGCCTTTCTCCTCCAGGAATTTGACCAGGGTAGCCACCGTATTGTAATGAGGTCGCGGCTCCGGCAGCAAGGCCACCAGGTCGCGGATGAAAAGGTCGCCATGCTCCCAGAAAAGGGTCATCAGCTGCTCTTCCTTTGCAGTCAGTTTCTGTTTCATGGTGCAAATATAAACAAAATTCTCCACACTCCTAATTTATTTAGGAGTATTCCGTGTTTTTTTAGGAGTTATCCGACCCACTTTAGCTTGATGAAGGACATCAGGAGCCCTGCCCTCTTTTGTACAAACCCCGTTTGAACAACGATTTACCCTTCAAACATTGAATACGTGTACAAACCTCGGGAATCAGCGGAAGAATCGGACTAAAACAAGAGATTTGAACATGAAAACCACTCGCCACTGTGCTCAAGATGTACAAACGAGGTTTGTTCCTGAGCGGAATCCGTCACATGACCAGACAACGACGGATCTGGGCGACGCCTGCACGATGGCGGCGGTACAATTCATTGGCAATCTCGTTTTTCTGTAAGGCTGTAAGATGATAGACGGAATAGGCATGATATTTTGTAACATATTGATTGTCTATAATTTCACATAGTTGCAAATCATTCAGACGGGCAGGGGCATAGCGGGCTTTTTCGTTACGGAGCATATCTGCGATGACTTGCTCCCGGGAAGCGGCATGTTGAAGGATCAAAGACTCTATGTTCTCCAGCGTAATGGGCGGAAGGCCGTTGCCGTCGGCCTCCTGCTCTTTGGACCAATCCTCCCCGCTGAGGCGGGTGATCAAGTAGTTGAAAGCCTTTGGAGTCGCGTACAGGTTCTCCACTATGGGCACTTCCAGGACGGACTCGCGCAGAAAGACCCCCTCGACCCCCATCTTCCATTGCGGATCGAAAGCGGCACGGCGTGGCAAAGTTCGCTCGATCTGTGCCGGAGATAGCAGGATATCAGGACAATACAGCTTTCCCAACTCCTTGCGGAAGAACGCATTGGCCGAGCAATAGGGCCACTCGAATGGCGTGGATGTAATGCCATGATGGACTGTATTTCTGATGATGTAGGATAAGGCCGCCAACAAATGCCGCAGGCCTTCCAGCACGAGGGAAAAGTATCCCGGGTCCCCAAGAGGTCCCTTGCGATCATACTTTTCATTGAAATAAAGGGTGTAGGCGTGGCGTTTGGTCCGGATCAATTCATCCGGACACTCCGTCTCATAACATCCATGATGATGGGTCGGCATGTCATTCTCCGCCAGGCAACGGCTTCCCGTCTTATATAATGCGGAGCATAAACAATTGAAGGAATGGTTCATATCCTCGGCATTCCGATACATCACTTCCCGATGGGAACTGAAACAAAGGTGATAAGTCTTGAGCATACTATGTCATTTTGGGTTTGTACAGCCAACTCCAGCTGAAACATCGTTTATTTGTTCAAATCTCCCACGAACAGTACAGATTCCTGCGTTTTCTCTGAGATTTGAACAGGATTTCGGTCTATCATGCACAAATACTTGTACAAACGAGACTCGTACGGGGGACTCCGGATTATCCACGGCCGAAACAAAGGGCCCCGTCATGGCGGCTCGGCGGCCATATGCTGTCCAGGGAGCCTCACAACCACCAGCACAGGCAGATGATCGGAGACGCCGCCGGTGTAGCGGGGGCCCAGATAGGTGCGCAGGGGCTTGTCGCCGGTGTAGGCCGTATCGCGGGTAAGGAGGAAGGGAATGCGGAGGATGCGCAGGGTCGGGGGCCGGGAAGGAAGTTTCATTAACGCAGATGAAACATACACATGGTCAATGAGTTCCCATTTTCCATCGTACTTGATCGTCCCTTCTCCGCGCCGAAAACAAGCCAGATGCAAGGGTAACAGGGAGGGCTCCAGCAGACAGAAAACGGGATTGTCCGGAGTGTCGTTGAAATCACCGCCGGCAATGATCCTGTCGATGCCCTCCGCCGCCAGGGAATCCGCCAGGAACCGGAGCCGTTGCACCGCAATGCGCCGCCGGGGTTCCGACTCGGCTGTTCCACCGTATTTGGACGGATGATGGTTCACCAGAACGGCGAATTCCACGCTGTCCCGGGTGCGGAACCGGCAGAGCAGGATGTCGCGGGTTGCGAGGACGGTATCCGAAGGGGATACTGCTCCTTCTGATTGACGGACCATGCTTCCGGAATATAGGTGACATGGTTTGGCTTCCAGCAGTTCCAAAACGGAGGATCGGTACAGGAGCGCAACGTCAATGCCGCGGCGGTCCGGAGAATCATAGTGGACATACTGGTAATCCGGTTTCCGGAGCAGCGTCTTCTGCAACACCTGCCGGAGTACGAAGGCATTCTCCACCTCCTCCAGACCCACGATATCCGGCAGCCGGCCCGTCTCCGACTCAACCCACAGCAAAGCCTTCGCGATAGCGTTCGCCTTGGCCTGGAACCGCTTCCAGGTCCAATGCCGCTCCCCCGCCGCCGAAAACTCCGCATCCGATACCGTCGTCGAATCATTCCGCCAGTCAAAAAAGTTCTCCACATTCCAGAACAGCACGGACAGCATTCTCCCCGGTTCCCCATCCCCATCCTGTACAAATGTGGTTTGAACAAGTTTTTTGCCTTCAACCGAACTGTTTATGTACAAATCTCCCGAAAAAGGCTTGTCTTTGGCCTTTTCCTTTTGATTTGAACAGTCGGAGGCACCCAGACAAGGGTTTTCCTGTACAAACGAAATATGTACAAGGAGAAGGAAAACGAAGAGCAGTTTTCTCCGTAAATGAAATAACGGGCGGAACGGCCCGGAGCAAGGAAAGTGCGTTCTCATGCGCCCAAGTTAGGGCGCTGGCGTGGAAACGGGGACCGGAAACGTAAAAATGTGGCGAAATCTTTTCCGGTTGTTTCAAAGAAACATAACGAAAATCGCCATTCCATACTGATGGAACGGCGATTTGTGAAACAGAGTCCTTCGCTTCGCTCGAAATTTACACGTTGAACAGGAAGTGCATGATGTCTCCGTCCTGGACGACATAGTCTTTGCCTTCGATGCCCATCTTGCCGGCGGCGCGGACGGCGGCTTCGGTCTTGTACTGCACGAAGTCTTCGTATTTGATAACTTCGGCACGGATGAAACCGCGTTCGAAGTCGGTATGGATGACGCCGGCTGCGCGGGGGGCCTTGTCGCCCACATGGATGGTCCAGGCGCGGCACTCATCGGCTCCGGCCGTGAAGAAGGTGCGGAGTCCCAGAAGACGATAGGCACCCTGGATCAGACGGACGACACCGGACTCTTCCAGGCCCATCTCCTCGAGGAACATCTGGCGATCCTCGTATTCTTCAATCTCGGCGATTTCAGACTCGGTCTTGGCTGCGATGACGAGGATCTCCGCATTCTCGGCGGCGACGGCGGTGCGAACGGCATCGACATACGCATTGCCGGACACGGCAGAGGCCTCATCGACATTGCAGATGTACATGACCGGCTTGTTCGTCAGCAGGAACAGGTCGTGGGCCATCTGCTCCTCTTCCGCGTTCTCGGGAACGACGGTCCGGCAGGAATGACCCTGCAATAAAGCCTCGCGGTACCGCTGGAGCAGCGCCAGCAGCTTCTTCGCTTCCTTGTCACCTCCCGTCGTGGCCTGCTTCTCCACCTTCTTGATCCGGTTTTCCACCGTCTCCAGGTCCTTGATCTGCAGTTCCATATCCACGACTTCCTTGTCCCGGACCGGATCCACGGAACCATCGACATGGGTGATGTTCCCGTCGTCGAAACAACGGAGGACATGCAGGATGGCATCGGTTTCCCGGATATTCGCCAGGAACTGGTTTCCGAGGCCTTCTCCCTTGGAGGCGCCCTTCACCAGGCCGGCGATGTCCACGATTTCCACCGTCGCAGGGATGGTCCGCTTCGGCTGGCAGATCTCGGTCAATACCTCCAGCCGCTTGTCCGGTACGTTGGTGGACCCGACATTCGGCTCGATGGTGCAGAACGGATAATTGGCGCTCTGGGCCTTCCCGGAGCTGACGCAGTTAAATAAAGTGGACTTCCCAACATTGGGAAGTCCGACTATTCCACATTTCAGAGCCATAGACTAATAGAATCTGGCGCGGTTATCCTTCACGTCGGCATCCTGCATCATCACGGGGACGATCATCTGCACGGCGTAGTTCAGGAGCTGGGCGTCGGCGTTCTTGGCATCGGACTCGGTGTAGAAGGAACCGGTCTCACGGCCGAGCACCTTGAACACATAGACACCGTAGCTGCCGGCGACCGGACCGCTGATCTTTCCTTCCGGAGCGGCGGCGATGGCACCGACGAACTTCGGATCCAGGCTGCGGGCGGACATCGCGGCGAAGGCGACGTCGTTCTGGTGGCTCACGGTCGTACCGAGTTTCTCGGCGATGGCCTCCAGGTCGTCCATGCCGGCGATCTGCGCGGCGATCTCACCCTGACGCTTCTCGGCGTACTTCTCGGAATAGAGCTGGTTCTTGATCTGCTCGGCAACCTCGGAAACCTCCGCATAACCCTCCTTGTGCGCACCCTTCACGGCAACGACGAAGAAGTAGTTGTTGTCCACGGTGATGATGTTGGACACCTTGCCCGGCTTGTTGTCGAAAGCCCAGCGGGTGACCTCCTTCGCATGGCCGATGGCACCGTAGGTATCGGTCGCCTCGTTGATGGTCATGTTGTGGGAATACGTGCCGATGGAATCGCAGGCGGCGCGGTAGTTCGCATACTTGCCGGCGGCCAGGGTAGCCAGACGGTTCGCGTCGTTGTAATACTTGTTGAAGGTCTCCTTGCTCGCGAGGGTCTCCTTCTGGAAGAGGGCGACCTGCTTGAACAGGGCGGGAGCACCGGTCTCGGTCACCTCCACGATGTGGGTGGCGACATTGGACTGGAGGATGAACGGCTCACCCTTCTTCGCGGTGAAGATGGCGTCGAAGCCGGTAGGCAGGTAAGAAACGGTCGCCTGGGTGATCTCGCCGATCTTGCCGAACTCGCCGTCCGCGTTGGAACCGCGGTCGAGGGAGTGCTCCTGGGCCAGGGCGGCGAAGTCACCGCCGGCACGCAGGACACCGAGGAGGCTGTCGGCCAGATGCTGACCGTCCTCGTTGCTGTAGAACATCATGTGACGGACCGTCACGCTCTCCGGCATCGTGGCGCTGGCCATGATGCGGCCGGCATAGAAGGTGTTGCCGGCGGTGTACACCGGGGAAACGCCCTCGTTGTGCTCGGCGACGAAGGTGTCGAGTTCCGCGTTCACGGACTTCAGGTCACCGGCCTTGTACCAGCGGTCGCTCCACTGGACGTCGGAGTGACGCTGCAGGAAGGAACGCACATTGTCCGTCGTCGTGAACTCGTCATACTGCTTGACGAAGTCCGCGTTCGTGGCGGCTATATCCTCGGCGGAAGGAACCACCTGGAACACGGCATATTCGATGTCGCGGGTGGCCACCTGCTTGAAGAAATCCTTGTGGTCGTTGTAGAAAGCCTTGATCTCGCTGTCGGACACGACGATGGTGCTGTCGGTCACGAAGGAAAGAGGGCTCATGACAAAGTCCACGTCGGCCGTCGTGTTGTTGTCGGCGATGTTGCGGTTCACCTGGATGGCGTTCTGGATGTTGGAACCGGCAAACAGGCTGTTGTACTTGTTGTAGTACTGGCTGGTGACGACGGCGTCCTGGAGGTAGTTCCAGATGGCGCGGGCATTCTCGTCACCGTCGGCGACATTCTCCAGGAAGGAACGGAGCTGCGCAGGGGAGTAGTTCCCGTTCTGGTCCACGAAGACGGAGGCGATGATCGGGGAGATGTTGTCCCCGTTGGTCAGGTCCAGGAGTTCGTCCTTGCCCACGTTGAGACCGGCGGCCTTCGCGTTCTTGATGAACAGGTTCTGGTCCACGAAGTTCTGCCAGACGGCGTTGCGGATCTGCTGCTGCTGCTGCTCGGAGGAGGAAGAGTTCCCGGTAAGCTGCTCGCTGATACGGGAATACTGTTCCACCGCCTGCTGGAAATCTGTGTAGGACACGGACTTGCCGGCGATCTTGCCAACATCGTACTTGGAGGAGACGGACTGGACCGTCTGGATGATCTGGCTCGGATCGATGATGAAGAGGAGGAGCGGGAGGGCCACCAGAATGGATAGGACAATGCCCCAACCGCGAAGTTTCTCTAAAACTGCCATTTTATCGTTACTTTTTTAAAATTTTCGTCAATTTTCAGTCAAGGGTGCGAATTTAGTGATTTTCTTTCAATTTACCACTATTTTTTCGCATATCAGCCCTTTTTGCCCCCTTCGGACGGGGGAAAGGCCCGATGAAATTGATCGAATCCAGGACAACCTTGGTCGTATCCTGCTCCACGACGCCGTAGCTGTTGAAAGGACGCTGGATCATGGCGTTGCGGGCCATGTCGTCGGACCGCATCCCGAAGCCCTGCATGTAGCCGGCCGGAGAATACATCTTGACATAGCAGTCGGTCCAGATTTCCTTCTTCTTCTGGTCCCAGTAGATCGTATCCGTTTCCATCGTCTCCTGTTTGACGATGTTCCGGATCACGACGCTGCCGAAAGCCGACCATTTGTCCTCCTGGTCCTTGCGGGTGTCATGACGGGCCTTCTGGGACTTGATCGTCGTTTCCAGGGATCCTTCCTCCGTATATCCGTACACGGAAATCCCTTTCGGGAACAGTTCGTAAGAGAGACTGTCGTGGTCGTAAACCTCCATGACAGGCGCTTCTACGCGCATCTTCAGTTTCCCGTTCTCCGTCTGGATGAAGAACATGCTGTCCACGACCTGGAGCGGCGTGACGGAAAGGTCCAGCTTCTCCGCCTCGGAAAGGTTGCCCTTGCAGGAATAGACAACGAAAGCAACCGCAAGCGCGGTTGCCATCGTTGTCAGTATGCGGGTTGCGTTCACTGTCTTACCGGACGCGGACCGTGGTGGTGGTGGTCATGCCACCGCAGGAGACCGTGTAAACCTGACCCTTGCTCAGGTCATACATGAAGATTTCGCTGGCCTCCGGATAGTAGATGCTCACCTTGCCGATCGCGGCGTTGGCATCGTCGGCGAGCGTCTCGTCCGCCGCGCGGGCCTTCTGATAGTAATCGGTAGCGGCCCAGTAGCGGGCGTACTTGTCCACATCGCCGCCGCAGGAAGCTGAAGACCAGAGGTTGCCCATGATCATGTAGGCCTTGCCGGCATAACCGTTGTCCAGACGGACCGCCTTGCCGGCGGCGTCGAAGGCGCGGCCGCGCATATTGTTCGCATAGCAGAAGCGGGCGAGTTCATACAGGTACTGGGCATCGGTCGCCTCGTCGGAATCCTCGGAATCGATGGCCTCGTCCAGATACTGGCAGGCGTCGGCGACATTGCCGCGGGCGGCGTTCAGCTTATACAGGCCATAGGCGCTGCGGTAGGACGGATCCAGTTTGTGCATCTGGGTGACGGCTTTGAAATAGAGGTCGTTGGTAGCACAGTCCTCGGCGTTGTTCATGAGCTTCACGATGTTCGCAACAACATTGATGTTGTTCGGATCGGCCTCGAAGCGCGGGGTGAAGATGCTGATGAGGTTCTCGCAGGAAGCCACCTTGCTGTCCGCGAAGACGCTCTCGATGGTGGCCTTGGTCTTGAGATTCTCTTCCGCCTCGGCATCGCTCTTGGCGGTGGCGCCGGCGATGGCCTCGGAGACGGTATCATACATGTTGATCACATCGTCGGCCGTAAGCTTGTTCTCCCGATAGAGGTTGATCGCGGCCTGGAGGTTGTTCACCAGGATGCCGCCCTTGGTCTCGCTGCCCAGGTCGGCGATGATCGGAGTGAGGTTGTCGTACAGGTACTGGGAATCCTCACCACGGAAGTTGATCATGTACTGACCCTTGTTGTTCAGGATGGTAGGCTTTTGGTCCACACCCTTCGGAGTGCGCGGATAGAACTGGAGGCGCTGGTCCTGCAGGGTGAGCAGGGTATCCACAAGCGCGTTGAAATAGGTGACGTTCTTGCGGTTCTTGCTGATTTCACGATTGATGAGGGTGGAACCGTGCACGAACAGGTTCTGCGAAGCGGTAGCCGGGCAGATGGAATAGGCCTTTCTCCAGTTGGGAAGGGCGGAATCGTAATTCTTCTGCTTGTAATACTCCTGATAGTAGGAGAGATACTTGATGCACTCTGCGCTGTCAGCGCCATACTTTCCCTGCGCGGAGGCGTTCTGCCCCAGGAAGGCGGCCATGGCGGCCAGCAGGATGAAGGTTAATTTTTTCATATCGTCAGAATTTTGTATTTGTCCGTTTTACTGGTATTGCGGTTTCCGGAACCAGATGTCGAAAATGTTGAATCCGAGGTGGAATCCCAGGTAGTTTTCCTTCACGAATCCGGCACCGATACCCCTTTGCCCGGCATCTAATGCAAAGGTAATGCCGTTGTAGCCCTGATAAACAGGAATCGTCATTCCCAAAGTGATGCCGGCGGAGAGGATGTTCTGTCCATCGACCTGGAAATAGGACTGGTCCATATAGGCGCCCACCCGGTAGGTGATGCGCTTCCAGCGGTAGCGGATATCGCTCCGGTTCGGGGTGATTTCGAATCCCGCCTTCACCGATTGCGCTACGCCGGAGGTGAACTTATGGGTACCGTTGTTCCGGAATCCCCGGACGGCGTCGAAATTGCTGCCGCGCCAGTCGCCCCGGAGGTAATCGACCTCCACGGCCCATTTCTCACCCTGTCCATAAGCCACGCCCAGGCCGATTTCGTCACCGAAGGAAATATGGTCCTCCTTCAGGGAATGATTGCCCTGGTCCATTTCCGAGATGTTGCTGTATTCGACCGCATAGCCGCTCACCTTCGCCTTGAGGCGATAGGTCGCGCCGAAGGTGAATTTCCCGGTTCCGACGGGCTGTTCGTACTGGAGACCGAACTTGGCCGTATGGGCCCGGACCTGGAGGGTATCGCCAAGGGTGACGCTCCGGTAGCTCGCATCCGTGAAAGTACTGGCGGAATACTTGCTGATGGTGCCGAAGAACATGTTGTAATGGGCACCGACGGACAGGCGGTTCCACAACGTGGCCGATGCGCCGGCGAAAAGCTGGTAGATGCCTCCGTCGCCGAAGGCTCCGTAAGCCCGGCTGCCGGTGTAGCCGATGCTCTGCTCGCCCGAAGTGATCTTGTCCACATACGACATCGAGAATCCCGTGTCGCTGAACGGGGCGATGCCCACCATGAAGGCGGTCTTGCGCCACATCGGGAAGGAAATCACGAAATCGTTGATGTTGAAGATCGTCTTGGTTCCTTTCAGGTCACCTTCGGTAAAAAGGGAAGTCTTACCGGACAGACCGAAATCCGCCATGAAGGAAAGGGAGTCGCGGGCTGTGGCCGATGCCGGATTCATCGTATTGACAAACCGGCGGTTACGGGTAGCGATACCCACTCCGCCCATGGACGCGTTGAAAGAAGTTCCGGAACCGTGCAGGTCACCTATTCCATAGACAGAATACGGGGAGTAGCCGTTGTAGGTGCCGTTCTGGGCACATACCGGCAAAGCGGCCATCAAAATGGCCGCCGCTGTGATCCATAGTCTGTCAAACCAGTTTCTTGACATATTCGTCAGCTATTAAAGCCAACCCCATCATCACGAGGTTACAAATTACAAAGATGGAACTTTTCATCCGTTTTGCAAAATAATTCGCGTCTCCGCCCGTGAAGACGGGGACGTTTTCCGGATGAAGCGCCAGGTATCCCTCTATTTCAAATTGTATGCCTGAAACGACGCCACTTTCGATGGAAGACAATTCGGAATGGCCCACCACGTCGCAGGAAACGGGGGTATTGACCAGCGGCAGGGCGCGGGAATACCGGTTCAGCGCCTTGAAACGGGTGCGGCAGCCGAGGGATACGTTTCCGCCGATATACATCCCGTCCTTGTCCGTAAAATCCACGCTGAGCGTCGTTCCGAAATCCACGATCGTACAGGCCATTCCGCGGAAAAGGTAACGAGCCGCCAGGACGGAAGCTGCCCGGTCATAGGAAAGATAAACCGGAAGTCCATGGCTCAGAAGGATTTCTTTATGGTTTTTGTCCAAAAGAAGAAAATGCCTGCATTCCTTTTCAAGCGACCCTATTTCGTCGGACCCCAGCGGATAGACGGATGAAACCACCATCACTTCCGGCTTGTCCCGCCGGGTAAGTGACAGGATGAATTCCAACCGGTTCTCCCCCTGGTAACGGAAAGTCTTTCCGAGAGTCATTCCCTCGGCCCAGGCTGCCTTGAGCGCCGTATTTCCGATTTCCACCAACAGATTGGACATAGCCTGCAAATGTAAGTATTTTACGCGTTTATTGCAACCTTTGCAGGGTGGCGAGGGCTTTTTCCATGGAATCCACCCCCCGGGTCACCGTCCGGAGCTTGCCCTTGTCCTGATTGACCTTGAACAAGGCGGGCTGGTCGTTGATCCGCCCCACAATCCGCTCGAACTGCCTGGACTTGTAGAATCCGGACATGGGATTGGAAACGAAGAACATGATCTGCATGCCGTTCTTGATGATGATCTTCTCGAATCCGGACTCGGCGCCCAAATTCCTTATTTTCACGACGTTCAATAAATTCTGCACCTCAACGGGAACCGGTCCGAACCGGTCCTCGAGCTGTCGGCCCAGCCGGTCGATCTCCCGGTCGTCGGTGAGACTGTCCAGCTGCTTGTATATCCGGATTTTCTCCGCCGTGACATCGATGTAATCGTCCGGAATCAGGGCGGGCTGGTCGGTTTCCACGGTGCAGTCCTCCACGAAGGATTCCGTTTTTCCGCGCGTCGTGATGCCCGTTTCCATCCCCAGTTCCTCCATCGCCTCGGAAAGGATCTTCTGATAGGTTTCGAAGCCCATGTCGGTGATGAAGCCGCTCTGTTCGGCGCCCAGCAGGTTGCCGGCACCCCGGATGTCCAGATCCTGCATGGCGATGTTGAAACCGCTTCCCAGGTCGGAGAATTCTTCGATGGCCCGGAGCCGGCGGCGGGCGTCGTCCGTAATGGACACCAGCGGCGGAACGATCAGATAACAGAAGGCCTTCCGGTTGGAGCGTCCCACCCGGCCGCGCAGCTGGTGCAAGTCACTCAGGCCGATGTTCTGCGCCTGGTTCACAAGGATCGTGTTGGCGTTGGGAATGTCCAGGCCATTTTCGATGATGGTCGTGCAAAGGAGCATGTCGTAGTCTCCGCGCATAAAATCCAACATCTTGTTTTCCAGTTCCTTCGCTTCCATCTGCCCGTGCGCGACACAGATCCGCATATCCGGTACGAGCCGGTGCAGGATGTCATGGATGGCCGGAAGTTCCTCCACTTTGTTGTGCAGGAAGAAGATCTGGCCGCCCCGGTTCAATTCATAATTGACGATACTCTTGATTTCCTGCTCATCGAACAGGATGATCTCCGTCTGGACGGGAATCCGGTTCGGCGGCGGAGTGTTGATGATGGACAGGTCGCGCGCCCCGAGGAGCGAGAACTGGAGGGTACGCGGAATCGGAGTGGCCGTCAGGGTAAGGGTATCGACGGAAGCCTTGAGCTGCCGGAGTTTTTCCTTGGCCGATACGCCGAATTTCTGTTCCTCGTCGATGATGAGCAGTCCCAGATCCTTGAATTCAAAACCGGCACCCAGGATCTTATGCGTACCTATCAATATATCTATCTTCCCTTCCTTCAGTTTTTTCTTGATTTCGGTAATCTGTTTGGCCGTCCTCAGGCGGCTGACATATTCCACCGTACAGGGAAGGTTTTTGAGCCGCGCCTTGAACGTTTCGAAATGCTGCAAGGCGAGAATCGTCGTCGGAACCAGGACGGCCACCTGTTTGGAATCGCAGACGGCCTTGAAAGCCGCGCGGATGGACACTTCCGTCTTGCCGAATCCTACGTCGCCGCACACGAGCCGGTCCATCGGGCAGTTGTCTTCCATGTCCTCCTTGACCGCTTTCGTCGCCTTCTCCTGATCCGGCGTATCCTCGTACATGAAGGAAGATTCCAGTTCCTCCTGCAGGTAATTGTCCGGAGAGAAGGCATATCCCTTCGAGGCCTTGCGGCGGGCATACAACTGGATGAGTTCCTTGGCGATGTCCTTCACGCGGGATTTGGCCGAGGATTTCATCGTCGTCCAGGTCTTGGACCCGAGCTTGTTGATCCGGGGCATTTCCCCTTCCTTGGACCGGAAGCGGGAAATCTTGTGCAGGGAATGGACGGATACGAACACCACGTCATTGTCCTTGTACATGAGTTTCACCACTTCGTGGATGCGGCCCTTGTCGTCGGCCATCTTCACCAGACCGCCGAATACGCCCACCCCATGGTCGATATGGACGATGTAATCACCGATATTGAAGGCACTGAGGTCATTGAGCGTAAGCTGTTCCGACTTTTCCACCGTCCGCCGGATCCGTACCCGATGGAAGCGGTCGAAGATTTCATGGTCGGAATAGCAGCATACCTTGTCCTGATTGTCGATGAAACCCGCATGGATCACCTTTCCTTTCACGAATTCCGGGAGCAGGGCATGCTCGTCCTGCAGGATGATGGAGCGAAGACGTTCCAGTTGCGCCTCTTTCTCACCGAAGATCCGCACCTTGTATCCGTTTTCCATCCTGGTCCGGATATCGGACAGCAGCAGCTCGAAATTCTTGTTGAAGACAGGCTGCGGCGTGATATAGAAGACGATGCTTTCCTCATTCTGCCGGGAAAGGGGAATATCCAGGTACACATGGCGGAAACCGACAAGGTCTTCGAAAAAGGACCGGTCCCGATACATGTCGGAAGAATCCAGCCAGACGGTCGTATCCTTTTTCAGGAGCGTCAGGATGCTTACCCCGCCTTCGTCCGGATTGTCCGCGACGATGTCCGGATAGATATCGGCCTTGTCCACCGTCTCCTTGGAAAGCTGGGTGTTGCAGTCGAAAGTATGGATCCTTTCCACTTCGTTTCCGAAGAAAGTCAGGCGGTAGGGATATTCCAGGGAATAGGAGAATATGTCGATGACCGCGCCGCGAATGGCGTATTGACCCGGTGCCGATACGAAATCCACCCGTTCGAACCCCTGTCCGGCCAGCGTCTCCTTCAGTTTTTCGTAGCTGATTTCTTCGCCGCTCCGGACGGTCAGGAGCGCTCCGGCGATCTTCTTTTCATCCGGAACCGCTTCTTCCAGGGCCTCCGGATAGGTGACGATGAAGACCGGACCCTCGCCCGGATCCAGGATCTTGCCGACGGCCGCCGTCCGCTGGACGCCCAGCGAAGACTTGTAATTGCTCCGTTCCACGGCACCGCCGCTGTCGGGCAGGAAGAAGACACGGTCCCCTTCCACCAGATTGTACAGGTCGGAAGAGCAGTATTCCGCCGCTTCCCGCGTAGGAAGTACCACCAGATGAGTCCCTTTTCCGGCCGCCTCCGACAGGACGAACCAGCGTGCAGACAAGAACAGTCCGCTGCAGAACGTTTCCCTGGAGGAATTCATCCTGCGGCGGAGCATCTCTGTCGATGACGTGCTTATCAACATATTGCCCAAAATGCCTGTTGAAAACCTGTTGATAACCCTGTTCATGGAGATGTGGATAACCTGCCCGGAAATTCCCGCCCCGGTTTTCCACCGGTTATCAAGACGGAAATCACAGTGTTTTCAACAGTTTTCAAGGAGCTATGTAGGATGATTATCAGTTGTTTATGAGGTTTTCAACTATTCCACACAAACATTATCATCATCCAATTTCAAATAAAATAAACTATATTTGTAACTGGAAAGACCGGACCCTGACGATGAGCGAATTCGACCCCCGCAGCACAACAGACCGCAAAGATAATGAATTGGACGGAATTATCCGCCCCCAGGAACTGGATGATTTCACCGGACAGAAGGAAATCGTTTCCAACCTGCAGATCTATATCAAGGCCGCGAAGATGCGCGGCGAAGCCTTGGACCATACGTTGTTCCATGGTCCTCCGGGCCTCGGAAAGACCACCCTCGCCCACATCATCGCGAACGAGATGGGCGTGAACATGAAGGTCACGTCCGGACCCGTCCTGGCCAAACCCGGCGACCTGGCCGGTCTCCTGACCTCGCTGGAGAAGGGGGACGTGCTGTTCATCGACGAAATCCACCGTCTTCCCCCGGAAGTGGAGGAATACCTGTACTCGGCGATGGAGGACTATGTCATCGACATCATGATCGACAAGGGACCGGGAGCCCGGAGCGTCCGCATCGCCCTGAATCCTTTCACCCTAGTGGGAGCCACGACCCGGAGCGGACTGCTGACCGCCCCTCTCCGGGACCGGTTCGGCATCAACTGTGCGCTGGAATATTATGATACGGAGGACCTTCGGAAGATCGTCATCCGCAGCGCCACGATCATGGAAATAGAAATCGACGGAGATGCGGCTTACGAAATCGCCCTTCGCAGCCGCGGTACCGCCCGTATCGCGAACGCCCTTCTCAAGCGGGTGCGCGATTTTGCGCAGGTGCTGGGGGACGGCCGCATCGACCTCAATATCGCCCAGTTCGCCCTGAACAAGCTCAAGATCGACAAGCGGGGACTGGATTCCATCGACCATAAGATCCTCCGGACCCTCATCACGACCTTCAAGGGAGGCCCGGTGGGACTGGGAACCCTGGCGACTTCCATTTCCGAGGATGCCGGTACGCTGGAGGAAGTCTATGAGCCTTTCCTCATCAAGGAAGGCTTCCTCATCCGCACCCAGCGGGGCCGCGTCGCCACCGAACTGGCCTATGCGCATCTGGGTATGGAAGCGTACCTTCCCCAGCGGCGGTACACCCCTGACGACAACGGTTTACTCTTTTGATATGAAAAGATACCTCATGACTCTTTTGCTGGCGCTGGCAGCGGTGCCGGCCTTCTGCTGTACTTCCGTCATCATCAGCGGAAAAGTCCGTGCCGACGGGAAACCGGTCATGTACAAGCACCGGGACACCGGGCATAAGACGAACGATATCAAGTGGTTCCAAGGGGAGAAATACAGTTTTATCGGCCTGGTGAACACGGACGGTCCGCTGAAGCCGGAAGTCTGGGCAGGAACCAACAGTGCCGGATTCAGCATCATGAATACGGCGACTTACGACCTCAAGGACGATGATGTCCCGGCGGAGAAAATGGACCGGGAGGGATACTTGATGTATCGGGCGCTGGAGGTGTGCGCGACCGTGGAGGACTTTGAACATTTTCTGGATACGCTTTCCAAGCCGATGGGGGTGGAAGCCAATTTCGGCGTGATCGACGCGAAGGGCGGTGCCGTCTATTATGAGGTGGACAACTGGCGCATCCGGGCCCGGTACGACGTGAATGAGGAAGAGAAGGGGTACCGCGTGGTGACGAACTTCACCTGGCAGGGCCGTGAAGCGGATCACAAGGGGGTGGACCGGTACGAAAAAGCGTCCCGGCTCCTGGAGGAAACCTGCATTCCCATCTCCGAATGGGACCATGATTTCCTGATCAACAAGATTTCCCGGAGCGGTGCGCCCATCCTCCGTCCCATCACCACCGCCGCCATCGTTTTCGAGGGCGGGACGATGTGGGCTTCCCTCGGTTTTCCGGACAAGAATCCGTATCGTCCTTATACCGAAAAAGGGATGAGACTGTAAGAAAAAACCGATAAGTCCTATATTAAATTGGATATATCCTGTTTTTTGCGTAAAATTGCAAACTATTTGAAATCATACAACAATAATCCTTAACCGATATGGCCGATACTAAACTTATCTCCAAGATTCCGGAAGGGCCCCTCGCCGAGAAATGGTCGAAGCGCAAGGCCGAAATCCGGATCGTCTCTCCGAACAACAAGCGGAAGCTCGAGGTGATCGTAGTGGGAACCGGTCTTGGCGGTGCGTCTGCAGCTGCGTCCCTGGGCGAGCTCGGATACAATGTCAAGATTTTCTGCATCTCCGATTCTCCGCGCCGGGCGCATTCCATCGCCGCCCAGGGCGGTATCAATGCCGCGAAGAACTACCAGAACGACAACGATTCCATCTATCGTCTGTTCTACGACACCATCAAGGGCGGCGACTACCGTTCCCGCGAAGCCAACGTGTACCGTCTTGCCGAGGTAAGTGCGGCGATCATCGACCAGTGCGTGGCCCAGGGTGTTCCTTTCGCCCGTGAGTACGGCGGATATCTTGCGAACCGTTCCTTCGGCGGCGTGCAGGTGTCCCGTACCTTCTATGCCCGCGGACAAACCGGCCAGCAGCTTCTCCTCGGTGCCTATGCGGCCCTGAACAAGGAAATCGCCGCCGGTACCGTGAAGAGCTATCCGCGCCACGAGATGCTGGACCTCGTCGTGATCAACGGCCAGGCCAAGGGTATCATCGCCCGCAACCTCGTGACCGGTGAACTTGAGCGCTTCGGCGCCCATGCCGTGGTCCTCGCCACCGGTGGTTATGGAAATACCTATTTTCTCTCCACCAACGCGATGAATTCCAACGGTTCCGCCGCCATGCAGGCCTACCGCAAGGGCGCTTTCTTCGCGAACCCCTGCTTCGCGCAGATCCACCCGACCTGTATCCCGGTCCACGGTGACCAGCAGTGCAAGCTTACGCTGATGTCCGAATCCCTCCGTAACGACGGCCGTATCTGGGTTCCGAACAACATGGAGGATGTCATCAAGCTCCGCAAGCACGAAATCAAGCCTTCCCAGATTCCCGAGGAGCGCCGCGATTACTACCTGGAGCGTCGTTATCCGGCTTTCGGTAACCTGGTTCCCCGTGACGTTGCTTCCCGCGCCGCCAAGGAGCGCTGCGACGCCGGCTACGGCGTGAACGAGACCGGTCTCGCCGTCTTCCTGGATTTCGCCGACGCCATCAAGCGCCTGGGTCACCAGCGCGTGGAAGAGCGCTACGGCAACCTCTTCCAGATGTACGAGAAGATCACTTCCTCTTCCCCTTGGGAGGAGCCGATGATGATCTATCCGGCCATCCACTATACCATGGGAGGTCTCTGGGTGGACTACGACCTCCAGACCACGATCCCGGGCCTGTACGCCATCGGCGAAGCCAACTTCTCCGACCACGGCGGTAACCGTCTCGGCGCCTCCGCCCTTATGCAGGGCCTGGCCGACGGTTACTTCATCCTTCCGTACACCATCGGCGACTACCTGTCCCACAAGTTTGCAGAGCCCAAGACCGACATCAACGCCCCCGAGTTCGCCGAGGCCGAGAAGAAGGTCCGCGAGCGCATCGACAAGATTTTTGCCGTCAAGGGTACCGAGACCGTGGACAGCATCCACAAGAAGCTCGGCCACATCATGTGGGAATATGTGGGCATGGCCCGCAACGAGGCCGGCCTGAAGAAGGCCATCGAGGAAATCGAGGCCCTGAGAAAGGAATTCTGGAAGACTGTCCGCGTTCCCGGAACGAACGAGGAATTCAACCAGGAACTCGAGAAGGCCCTCCGTCTCGTGGACTTCTTCGACATCGGCGAACTGATGGCGCGTGACGCCCTGCATCGCCGCGAATCCTGCGGCGGTCACTTCCGCGAGGAAATGCAGACGGAAGAAGGCGAGACCAAGCGTGACGACGAGAACTTCATGTATGTGGGCGCCTGGGAATACAAGGGCGAAGGTCAGGAACCGGAACTCCACAAGGAGCCGCTTAAGTACGAGAACATCAAGATTGCGACCCGTAACTATAAAGACTAACGACGATTATGGAATATAACGTGAAAGTGTGGCGCCAGAAAAACGCCAAAGCCAAGGGTCACTTCGAGACCTATCATGTCACCGATGTGGAGGAGGACGCCTCCTTCCTCGAAATGCTGGACATCCTCAATGACCAGCTCATCCGCCAGGGTGTGGAACCCATCGCCTTCGACCACGACTGCCGCGAGGGTATCTGCGGTGCATGCTCCCTGTATGTGGACGGCCGCGCCCATGGTCCGGACGATCAGGTGACCACCTGCCAGCTCTTCATGCGCCATTTCAAGCCGGGTGCCACCATCACTGTGGAACCCTGGCGTTCCGCTGCCTTCCCGGTAATCAAGGATCTCGTCGTGGACCGTCGGGCCTTTGACAAGATCCTCCAGGCCGGCGGTTTCGTTTCCGTCCGTACCGGTGCCGCGCAGGATGCCAATACCATCCTCATCCCGCACGATGACGCGGAACTGTCCATGGATGCCGCCGCCTGCGTCGGTTGCGGCGCCTGTGTAGCCACCTGCAAGAACGGTTCCGCGATGCTCTTCGTGGCCGCCCGCGTGAGTTCCCTCGCCCTGCTGCCGCAGGGTAAGCCGGAAGCCGCCCGCCGCGCCCGTGCCATGGTCGCCAAGATGGACGAACTGGGCTTCG
>DETL01000014.1:229799-263935 GCA_002361625.1 Bacteroidales bacterium UBA3289
AACTGCACGAACACCCGCGCCTGCGAGATGGAGTGCCCGAAGCATGTCACCATCGACCACATTGCCCGCCTGAACCGCGAATATCTGAAGGCCCGCTTCAGCGAGTAATCATCGGAATACCTCAATAGGATTACCGCAGGAATCAATCGGTTTCTGCGGTATTTTTATGCATCTTACGATTTGATAGGCTAAATCTTGGAAGTCCGGAATAATAGGCCTTGCAGGTATCTGGAGAGGAAAATAGAGGTAAAAAAGAAATAAATGGACATTTTATTAAAAAAAATTATTATTATAGTTTATCAGATGAATTGAAATATTAATAACATTTTTTTAGTATATTTCGGAAAAATAATAGAAAATTATATTCAGATAAGCCGTAAGAACTTAACTATTCGTAAACTGTGAGCTACCAGACGGATTTGCAAAATTGAATTTTGTTTTCAAACTTTGCATCCGCTGTCGTTTTACCCAAACGACTATAGTAGTGTATCAGGTACAAAACAGAAATAGTTTGTATCAAAATATTTATGTTTAACTAATCTATTACTTATGAAAAAAGTAAAGCTTATGATCGCATCGTTGATGATTCTGATCGCGGGCTCCGCTTTCGCGCAGAACATCAAGGTGTCCGGTACCGTTACGGACAGTAATGGTGATCCGGTTCCCGGTGCGGCCGTCATGCTCCAGGGAAGTTCCACAGTGGGAACGGCAACGCTTGCGAACGGTACGTATTCGCTCTCTGTTCCCTCCAACGGTACGCTGGTGGCTTCGTCCGTAGGTTACAAGGATGCAATTGCCCCCATCAATGGAAAGACGGTCATCAATTTCGTCCTTGAGGACGATGCCGAAGTCCTCGAGCAGGCCATCGCGGTGGGCTATGGTTCCGCCAAGAAAATCAGCTCCATCGTGGGTTCCGTTTCGACCGTGAATTCCGAAACCATCAAGAACGCTCCGTCTTCCTCCGCCCTCGATCAGCTCCAGGGCCAGGTGGCCGGTCTGTCCGTTCTCTCCTATTCCGGTATTGCCGGTGATAACGCGGTGAGCATGACCCTCCATGGCGTCGGTTCCCTCGAGGCCAGCACTTCCCCGCTCTATGTGATCGACGGTATTCCTTCCTCCAGCACCGCTGTGATGAACATGAACCCGAACGATATCGAGAGCGTCAGTGTCCTGAAGGATGCTTCCGCTACTTCTATCTATGGTGCCCGTGCCGCGAACGGTGTCGTGTACATCTCCACTAAGTCCGGTTCTTACAACACCAAGGCTTCCGTCACCTATCGTGGTCAGTGGGGTGTTTCCACCCTCGCCGACACCTCTCTGTATGAGAGCATGATGAGCAGCACCGAACTGATGGACTTCTGGGTGCGCGCCGGTATCCACAGCCAGGAATGGATCGACAATACCTACCTGAAGAACGGATACAACTACAACACCCCTTGGTACAAGTACATGATGGATCTGTGGAACCCGCAGTACCAGAACGACCTCACCATCGAGGGCGGCGGTTCCAAGGTTGCCTATATGCTGGCTGCCTCCCAGTATCATCAGAAGGGTTATACTCCTGGTAACTTCTTCGATCGTTACACCCTCCGTTCCAACGTGCAGGCTCACCCGCTCGAGTGGCTCAAGACCGGCGTCAACCTGAATCTCAGCCTCTCCAACACCCAGCAGAATCCGAACTGGGGTTCCGCGGCGAACGGTATGTCCAACTACACTTCCGGCGGTCTCTCCTTCCTGCTGATCCCGATGTATCCGGCTTTGGACGAAGACGGAAACGTCTATGAGAAGAAGTTCCCTGGTCAGAACAGAATCACTCCGACCTATTTCATGGAGAATCATATCGACCAGTATGACCGCTACGGTGCAAATGGTAACGTGTTCGTGGAAATCGAACCCATCCGCAACCTCAAGTTCGTTTCCCGTGCCGGTGTGGACGGTTATATCCGCCTGAATAACTGGGAAACCACCCCGTCTTATGTGCAGGCCAACGGCGGCACCGCCAGTGTCGGTCACTCCAGCGCGCTGGAATATGCCGCGAACATCACCAATACCGCCGAGTATTCCTTCCAGATCACGGATGACCACAAGTTCAGTGTTCTCGCCGGTCACGAAGGTGTGAAGAATTACTATACCTACTTCTACGCCCAGTCCTCCGGTCAGACCGATGACCGTCTGGCCCGTATCGACGACGGTACCGCCGATTCCCGCGGTATTGGCGAGAGCTACACGGAAAGCCGCTTCCTCTCTTTCTTCGGTCACGCCGACTACACGCTGATGGACCGCTACATTTTCGATGTCACCGTTCGTAACGACGCTTCTTCCCGTTTCGGTAAGGATGTCCGCCATGCGACCTTCTGGTCCGTCGGTGGCATGTGGAAACTCAAGAAAGAAAACTTCCTGAGAAATGTCCGTGCCGTCAATGACCTGAACCTGAAGATCAGCTACGGTACCCAGGGTAATGCCGGTATCGGTGATTACAGCCACCTCGGTCTGGTCGGTGCCACCGCCAAGTATGCCGATGGCAACGGTATCCATGTCGCCCAGCCGGCCAACTCCCACCTCACCTGGGAGCGTCAGGGCCTGTTCACCACTACCCTTAGCGGTCGTGTATTTGATTTCCTGGACTTCGACCTCGAGTACTACATTAGGAAGACTTCCTCGATGCTTCTCGACGTTCCCCAGCCTTATACCGCCGGTATCGACGAAGCTACCAATAACGTGGGCAGTCTCGAGAACAGGGGTGTCGACGTAACCCTCGGCATGGATATTCTCCGTGGCCGTGATTACTGGATGCGTTTCAACACCACCTTCAACTACAACGCCCAAAAGGTGACCGAGCTGTTCGACGGCAAGCAGTCATGGCCGATGTACAACTACATGATCGCTTATGTGGTCGGAAGCCCTGTCATGTTCTACAACCCGATTTTTGCCGGTATCGATCCGGAAGACGGTATGCCTATGTGGTATGTCCCGGGCGAGAATCCTGACGTGACGACCATGGACAAGACCACGAAGGTCTTCGACAGTGAGGGTCTGACCCAGAATACCGGCAAGAGACGCTATGCTCCGATCAACGGTGGTTTCAGTCTCTCCGGTGGCTGGAAGGGTCTCTCCATGCAGGCCGACTTCTCCTATGTGATCGGCAAGTACCTCGTTTCCAACGACGGTTACTTCTATGCCAACCCTGCCAACTTCTCCACGATGAACACCAACAAGGCGGTTTCCGACTTCTGGACTCCGGAAAACAGGGATGCCAAGTGGCCGGATTGGTCCAAGGGTGCCGTGATGCAGTTTGACTCCCATCTGCTCGAGAATGCTTCCTTCCTCCGTCTGAAGAACCTCCAGATCGCTTACAGCCTTCCGAAGGTCATTCTGGGCTGGCAGAACGTCGTGAAGGACTTCAAGATCACCTTCACCGGACGTAACCTCCTCACCTTCACCAAGTATACCGGTATCGATCCGGAAATCAACTCCAACCTCACCTACGGTGTGGGCGGTAACTCCAAGCAGTTCCTGGGCGGTATCGAGGTTAAGTTCTAACGGATAAAACAGAACGAATATGAAAAAGATCATCAACATACTTGCGCTCGGCGCCGCTGTCAGCCTGTTTGCTTCCTGCGATCTGGACCTGATGCCTAACAACGCCATCGCTTACAATCCTGAACAGATTGTGGAGAGCGCCAGCGACCTCACCGGTTTCGAGAACGGCATGTTCGCCTATTTCCGCGGTACGCAGTACGGTGTTTATAACATCGCTTCCGAGGTTATGTGCGACGGTTTCAATGCCATGGCCGATTTCGGCAACAACTATGGATCCATCCATCGTACTGACAATTCTTTCTCTGCCACGGATTATGATGCCGAGGACCACTGGGAGAATATCTATCATGCCATCATGCGTTACAACGTCGTCATCAACGGCCTGAAGGTCAACGTTCCCGCTGATCTCCAGAAAGCTGCCGCCGTTGTTCGCGGTGAGGGTTATTTCTTCCGTGCCGATTCCTATCTGCGTCTCGTCCGCCTGTATGGAAAGGCCTATGCGCACAGCACTCCGTCTTCCGACCTGGGCGTTCCCCTGGTGCTCGAATATGACCAGACGGCCCGTCCCGCCCGCAATACCATCCAGGAAGTCTATGACCAGATCAAGGCCGACCTCGATTCCGCTGCCGTCCTTCTGGCCGGTGTTCCCGGTAAGGTCCGTGCCCAGAAGCCGACCATCGATGCCGTCAACGCCCTGTATGCCCGTTACTATCTGGATATCAAGGATTACAGCAACGCTGCCAGCTATGCTCAGAACGTGATTTCTTCCGCCGCGGGTTATGCGCTCTCTTCCACTGCTGAAGCCATGCAGAAGGAGTGGATCAACGATGAAGGCAACGAGCCTGTCCTTCAGCTCTATGCCACTTACGCCGAGCGTCCGAACCGTAACTATGATGCGTGGACGAATACCGGCCGTGATCCGGAGCATGGGGACTATTTCCGTCCTTATTTCATCCCTTCCAACAACCTGATGAAGCTGTATGAGGAGAATGACCTTCGCCTGGCACAGTGGTTTGACAAGGGTGATTACGAGGTATTCTTCAACAGCGATTATCATAGCGACCTCTTCTATGTCTTCACGAAGTACCTGGGCAATCCTGCCCTTCGCTCCACTCCGGAGGCCGTGCCTGACGGTTACCAGGCCGTGAAGCCCATCCTGATCAGCGAAATGTACCTGATTTCCGCCGAGGCCAACCTGGCTGCCAACAATACTTCCGCTGCGAAGACTGCCCTTAACGCCCTTCAGACTGCCCGTGGCGCTTCCGCTACGGATGCGAATGCCGCCAATATCCACAACGAGTGGTTCAAGGAGACGGTTGGACAGGGCTACCGCATGGTGTGCCTGAAGCGTTGGAACGAAGGTTTCAGCAGCCGGCCTGGCCAGGCCGGTGCCGTGGCTGCCGGTGCGCTGGCACAGGGTGCCGCCTATGAGACCAAGTCCCTCCCGGCCGGAGACTTCCACTATCAGTGGCCGATCCCGTCCCACGAGTTCGAGGTGAACGACAATCTGGTCCAGAATCCCGGCTACAGCGCTGCAGAATAATCATATCCTTAAAAAAGTTCGAATATGAAATATTTAGCTAAAATATGCATCGCGGGTTTAGCGACCCTTTCCCTGGCGGCCTGCTCGCATGTGGCCCAGTATCACGGTGAGGATTTCGTGGCTTTCAAAGGCTCTTCCTACAACATCAAGGAGAGCGCCGGCTCCATGAAGATTGGCGTCACTGCCTATCCTCAGAGTGGAAATCCCAACACGACCGTTTCCTTCAAGGTTGTGGAAAAAACGGCCAAAGCCGGAACGGACTTCTCCGTTGAACCTGCCTCTGGTGTCCTTACTTTCGCTGGGGATTCGATCCAGTATATCACGGTCAACGTGGTGGATCACGACGGCGTCTATACCGGCGACCTCGATTTCTCCCTCCAGATCGAAAGTGCGACGAACAATTATTCCTTCCCTCACTACAACACCGTATCGATCAAGATCAATGATGAGGATCATCCGCTCCTTGACCTGTTCGGCTCCTATACGATGGGTGGTGTCATCCTGGCTAGCAGCGGTTACACCAATGGCAGTTGGGACATGGAAGTCAGTGCCTACGAAGGCGATGTCACCCGTATTTGGATGGACATCACCGCTCCGATCTTCTCGCCGGATTTATATGGAAGCTACTTTAAGAAGAAGCCGAACGTGTATGCCGAGGTTTCTGAAGACAAGAGCACGATTTCCATTCCGTATCCTCAGGAAACGGCTGCTACACCCGACGACCTGTTCGGCGGCTTTACGCAGGACGACCATTTCTTCTTCTACAAATGGGACGACGAGGCCGGTGTGTTCCTGACCGAACCCGGACATGTTGTATTCACGAAGCAGGAAGACGGATCTTACGCGACGGAGGATTACTATGGCTTCGCCACACCGGATGCGACCGACGGACTGTTCTACTATTGGATGAACGTCTGGGATGGTTACTTTGTGAAAAAGTAATGATTGAATGCTCACGAAAAGGGCCTGTCCGCTTGCGGACGGGCTCTTTTTAACCGTTTTATAAGCGTATGAAAAGAATAGTTTTCCTGCTGCTGGGAATGATGGTTGTCTTCCCCGCTTTCTCTCAACCAAATAAGGATCGTTGGGCCTTCAAACCCAAGGATTCCTGGCCGTTCCTTTATGACGATTTCACTCCCGGGATCGTGTGTTCCGACACCGGAGACGATATCCTGATGGGAGACGTCAATATTTCTGTCCTGAACCAGAAACTGTATTACGTAAAGGGCGAAACGATCATGGAGGCGGACATGCTGAAAGTCTTCTCCGTGCGGGTCGGGGCGGAAGTTTTCGTAAACGTGGCTGGAAAACTGTACAAGGTTCTTTCGGAATCAAAAGGCGGTGCGGCGATCCTTGCCCGGTATCTCGATACGGAGGAAATGAACAAGACGAATATCGGATACGGCGTTTCCTCCTCGGTTGCCACTACACAGCGCGTAGCGGGGCTTGCCATGGACAGCAATGCCGGAATCAACATCAACCAGGCCATCGCTTCCAAAGAAAGCGGCAAGGAGATTCCCGTTGCCGAAAAATACTATATCCTGTTTTGCAGGAACCGGATCGTTCCGGCCTTGAAACGGGAAGTCATGGACATTCCCGGATTGGACAAGAACAAAGCCAAGGCTTTTTTCAAGGAACACAAAATCAAATGGTCACGTCCCGAATCATTGACGGAAGTGGCTGATTTTCTGACAGAAAACCTACTCTAGAATGATGAAGGACAAATTATTTCCGATGGGATGGGCTGCCGCGCTAATCCTGCTGACCGGCTGTCAGCAGGAAATGGTGACGGAAGTTGCGACCAAAGCCGCGTTCCAGGAACCCGAACAGGAAAGCATCTATGTCGCAGGAACGGCGAACATCCTTTTGGATGAAGAAACAGTCCAATGGATCGAGTCGGGAATGCCCGAGACCCGGGCTGCCGCCTCTTTCAACAACGCCGTGGGTGAAATCGGCATGAACCGTCTCGAACGGATCTTTCCGGATGCCGGCGAATTCGAACAGCGCTCCCGGGAAATGGGGCTTCACCGCTGGTATCGGATCCATTTCAGTCCGTCCGTCGAAAAGAACCAGGCCAGGGATATTCTCCGCCAGGTCGATGGGATCAAGGCCTTTGAACCGGTCGTCAAGGCCAAGAAGATGAATTATCCTTTCAACGACCCCCAGTTCGGTTCCCAGTGGCAATACCGGAATGATGGAAGCAAAACGGACTGGGTTGCCGGAGCCGACATGCAAGTCATTCCCGTGTGGCGGTATTTTACGACCGGCGATCCGGCCGTATCCGTTGCCGTCGTGGATGGTGGCGTTCAGCTCAACCATGAGGACCTGGCTGGAAACATCGATGCGACCAACAGTCATAACTTCGTCAATGACAGCGATTACGTCACTCCGAACGACCATGGGACCCATGTGGCCGGAACCATTGCGGCCGTCAACAACAACGGACTCGGCGTGGTCGGTCTGGCCGGCGGTGATGCCGCCGAAGGGAAAAAGGGCGTCCGGGTGATGTCCTGCCAGGTTTTCTCGGACAACGGAAGCGGCGGTTTCGAGGCGGCCATCAAATGGGCGGCCGACCACGGCGCCGTCCTTTGCAACAACAGCTGGGGCTATGATTTCGGCAATGAAGACGGTACTTTCCGCGATGAGGAAGCCCGGGAAACCCACGAGTTCTTCCTGCAGCCCAACACCGGCGAATACGCGTCTGCCCTGAAATCGGCGATCGATTATTTTAACAAGTATGCCGGAGTCGATGCAAGCGGTAAACAGACCGGACCTATGGCCGGCGGCGTCTGCCTTTTCTCCGCCGGCAACGACGGCAAGCCCTGGGGTTCTCCCGCCTGCTATTCGGGCGTGGTGGCGGTCGGTGCCATCGGTCCCCAGGGAGGCAGGGCCTATTATTCCAATTATGGCGATTGGGTGGACATATCCGCTACCGGCGGAGACGCCAACTACAGCCAGATTCTCAGCACGGTCATCAACAATGGATATGGCTCATACCAGGGAACCTCGATGTCTTGTCCGCACGCCACGGGTGTCGCGGCGCTGCTGGTTTCCTACTTCGGCGGCCCTGGTTTCACGCGTGAAATGCTCTTGGAAAGACTCCTGAAGGCCAAGAGTCCCACCCTGGTCCTGGATGTCCAGCAGATCGGCGTCATGATGGACGCCATGGCCTCTTTCACCTATGGCGAAGACCTGACTCCGGCGAAGGTGACGGATCTTTCCGCGACGGCCAAATCCAATACCGTGACCGCATCCTGGTCCGTAACCGGTTCGGGAAAGATACCGGCTGCCGGTTATTATCTGTTCTCCGGAACGGACAAGGACGCCGTCATGGGTTCCACGCCGGATAAAACCGGCAAGGGAGTCCGCAGGACCACCGTCATCTCCACGCCTTACGAAGTCGGTGAGACGGTTTCCCAGTCCATCCAGGGCCTTTCCTTCGAAACGCCCTACTGGTTCAAGGTCATCGGATTTGACAAGCAGCCGTCCTTCTCGGAGGAGTCGGAGATGTATTCCGTTACGACGCCGGCCAACAATCCGCCGGTCATCACCCCGTCCGAATCGACGGAAGGACTGGCGATCCGCAGTTTCGAGAGCAAGACCCTCTCTTTCGTCGTGACGGATCCGGACGACCACACGTTCACCTTGGAGATCACGCCCGGCTCAGATGCGGAAACCTGGTATGATACCAGTGCGGGAAAGACCGTCAGGATTGATGGAAACAAGGTGGATGCGGGTACGTATCACGCCCTGATCACTGCGACGGACCGGTACAAGGCGTCCAGCACCTATACGCTCACCTACCGGATCCTTCCCAACAATCCTCCGGTGGCCGTCAAGGATATCTCCGACATGATCCTGAGCGGACAAGGCGAACCGGTGGAGCTTTCAGTCGCGGAGTACTTTAACGATCCCGACGGAGAAACGCTTACCTACAGTGCCGTGAATACGTCGCCGGCCGTCCTGCACGCGACGGTCAATGCCGGCATCCTCCACATTACCCCGATCGGTTTCGGCGCCTCTTCCGTGACCGTGACCGCGCAGGATGCCCGGGGAGAGAAGGTTTCCATCACCTTCCGGGTCCTGGTCCGAAAGCCGGGAGTCGAGTATCAGGCCTATCCCAATCCGGTGTCGGACTTCCTCTATATCGCCACGGGCTTGAATGAGGAAAGTACGGACATCAAGGTGGTTTCCGCCACCGGCGCCACCCTCTGGGAAGGAACGGTCAATACCAGCGCCTTCGATCCGGCCAAGGTGGATTTCTCCTCCTATGCTCCCGGACAGTACGGTCTTCTCCTCAAGTTCGGAGGAAAGGAATATTATGAAACCATCGTCAAAAGATAAACAACTATGAAAAAGTTTTTTGTTGTAGGTCTTCTTTCTTTGCTCTGGATCGGATCAAAGGCCCAGGATGCCATGCCGTTCCTCCGGATAGACCGGGACCCCGCAACCGCGGCGATGGGTGGCATACAGGCCATTTCCGGCCTTCAGAACCCGGGACTTGTCCCGTTCACCGGCAATGACGTCGTATTCAACTATCAACATTGGGCCCCTTCGACCGTACGGTCCGCCAACCTGAATCTGCTGGGCGCCCTCCGCCTCGGGGATAAAATGGGCATTATCCTCTCTGGCGCTTATCAAAACGGACGTCCGTACACGATGGTCGATGCTTCCGGAAATGCCGGAGATACGTTTACTCCGTCTGAGATGCTCGTCGGTGCCGGTTTCGGCTTCCGTTTCACGGAATCCCTGTCTGCCGGCGCCACCGTCCGTTTCGCCTCGGAAAAACTGACGGATAAGGATTCCTATACCGCCATCGCCGCCGATGTCCTGCTCACCTTCCGGAAGGCGGGACTGACGGCCGTCGCCGGTGTGGCCAATCTGGGTACCCCGGTCAAGTCCGGAAAACAATCCTTCTCCCTGCCGATGTCCGTCAAGGCCGGTGTCGGTTATGAGATCGCGTTGTCGGAAAACAAGCTGAACATCGGAGCGGATGCGGACTACTTCTTCTCCGGTGGATTCGGCGCAGCGGCCGGTGCGGAGTTCGCATTCCAGGATATGGTCTTTGTCCGTGGAGGCGTCCATCTCGGTACCGCCACCTCTCCGCTTCCTACGCACATCTCCTTGGGTGCCGGCTTCAAATATTCCGGCTTCCACGTGGATCTGTGCTGGCTGACAGCCAATCAGGCGATCGGGAATACGCTGATGGCCGGTATCGGCTACCGCTTCTGACCGTTATTCCACTTCGAACGTGAATTCCTGGTAAACAGGGGTTCCGTCTTCCGTAAAACCCTCGGCGACGGCCTTGAAACGGCCGGAATAGCCGGGGGTATTGATTTCCACCCGGTAGTCGGCGCCCTCTTCCAGTTTCAGGACGGGGTGCCAGTAAAGAAGCTGGCGGAGGTCCTGGACTTCTCCCTGCGGGACCGCGCCGGTATAGGCGACCGGATAGGCCACCCCCTGGTAGTCCACGACGCGCACGTTGGAGGGGAAGTGAAGGGCCGTGACATAGTTCTTCTTGGTGATGAAGTTCACGATTCCGTTCACCGGAGTCTTGCCGATGACGATGGCCTGGTCGTAGATGTCGATGTCTTCGATGAGCATCGCGTCGAATCCGAGCAGGAGGTCCAGGTCGCTCAGGACCACGCCGTCCATCATCACCAGGATGTTGCTGGTATTGTCATACCGTTTGTTCAGGGCGTCGGAGTAGGTGAGGAACATCTTCGGCCGTCCGTTCACGTTCCGGAGACGAAGTTCCGGAATGATTTCCACGATGATTTCCCGGACGGACGGGAAACGCGTATAGTCGTCCAGGTGGTACCGGTGCGAGGCTACTGCGCTGAGCAGCAGGTCCTCCCGGTGGGTCATGAACGTTGTCAGGGTGTCGATGCGGAGCGCCTTTTCGGACCGTAAGGCGGCTTTCCGGGCCATCAGGGCCGTCCGTTGGGCGGGGCTCAGGCACAGTTTCGGAAGACCGTCCATCTTCGGATACAGGAAGGGGCTTTCAAAGTCGATGTACCCTTCCTTCCGGTCCAGCTGGGACACTTCGCAGACGAGTTCCCGGTTTCCATAGATGTTGGAGGTATGGAAGCGGATGCGGTCGTCTCCGTCATTCCGTCCGATATACACGTCGGAAGGGGACCCGGCCGATGAAAGCGTGGCGAAGGTGAGGTCTTCCTTGTCCCGGACGAGGGTGCCTCGGATCCGGGCGGAGATGATCTCGCCGTCGCTCTCGACGGACACCTCCCGGGAAAGCTGGACAAAGGCTGGAATCGCTTTCAGGAAGCGTTCCGGGGTGTTTTCCCGCCGGGCGGGAAGCAGTTCGTCCTCGTGATAGACGGACAGGCTCACGGAAGCGAGCGGCCCGCCGTTGTGGAGGGTCAGGACCGCCGGCGCATTTTTCGGAAAACGCAGCCGCGTGGACAGCTCCACGGCCCCTTCCGGAGCCGTTGTCTCCGGTTCCAGGGCCTCATAGGCCGCTTCGTCCAGGATTTCGATTCCGTCGGCCACCCGGGCGGCGGACGTACTGTTGAATACGGTGAGGAGCCGGGATCCCGCCAGATAGGGCGTCCCTTCCTCGGCCGCATTGACCGCCGTATAGGCGATGAGGCGGTACGTTCCGGTCGGTGCCGTGACCGGGATCCGGAAGGATCCGGCGCCCCGGCCTTCCAATAGGCCTATTTTCGCCGTACAAGCCGTTCCGTCGGTCGAGACGAGTTCCAGGTAGGCGACGGCGCTTTCGTTGGAAAAACGGCCGTTTTTGTCCAGTGCGGAGAGCGCGCACCAGACCGCATCTCCGGCCAGGTACACGGGCCGGTCCGTCGTCACATAAACCCGCTCCACTTCCGCGGCGGAGCCCAGGAGGCCGGACAGGGCCAGCAAAATCAGGGATATCGTCTTTTTCATTCCGTTTCGCTCCAATAATCAGGTTTTTCCAGCGTACCGCCGGCCCAGGTGCAGTCATAACAGTTCCGGTCACCCCACCCATAGGGTCCTTCTTGCGTGGGATCGAAGCCTTCTTCATTCTCATCCAGGGGGAGGTAACCGGCTTCCAAGAGCAGGCCGTACTGGTCTGCGAGGGGATAGAACAGCGGCGTTTTCGGGACGGAAATGTAATACCGGCTGTCCAGGTAAGCCCGCTTTTTCACGGCCCGGGAGAAGAGCGCATACCCGAGGACCGTTTTGTCCGGGTTGCTTTCGCAGCGGAGGTTTCCGGCGATTTCCCCGGGGTTCGGGGTGAACAGGTTGTCTCCGCCGTCCGTGTTTTCGTCCAGGTTGCGGAGGAAGCGGTAGGTTTCCTTGGAGATGGTGCTCGCCATCACGCTGATGCAGTAGCGCCGGTGGTTGCGGGTGTCGCGCCGGGAGAAGCTCATGAGCGGGAATCCGGTAAAACCGGTTTCGGTGCGGCCGGTATAATCAACCGGCACGGTCCGGTTTGTCGTGGTCGTTCTCCAACACCAGTACTTGGACATATCGACGGGACCTTCCATGATGAATGCGCCTCTGACCGTATAGCGGGGGTAGTAATCGACGTGGAACATCCAGGCCTCCTCGTAAGTCAGGAGGATATAACCGGTACCGTCTTTTCCTCCATCCACGCTGACTTCCACCGTGACCTCGTTGTCGTCGGCCACGAATTCGATATCTCCGATGACAGGCGGCTCCACGGTGCCGTTCCAATCGGAGGCATAGGTTTCCCCGAGGGCTTCGATGCACAGGCGGTAGCTGCGGTCCAAGGGGGCGTTTTCGGTCGAAATCGTGAAATAGGGGTAGGGGTACCGGGACGTTCCTTCATATTTGTTGCCGGCATCGTCCTCCACCCAGACACGGGCGGTGGAAACGTCCATCCACCGGTTGCCGGCATCTACGTTCCACAAGGAGAGAAGAGAGCTCAGATAAACGGTGGACGTCCCTCCGATGCAGATGTTTCCATCTACCGCCAGCACCCCTTCCGGGGCCTCGTCCAGCTCCGGATCGTAAGGATAGATACAGGCCGCCACACCCATGGAGGCTGCGAGTAGGGCAAGGATCTTTTTCATCAGAACAGGATGTTGAGGTTGATGTAGGGAATCTGGGTGGCGAAGACCGAGAGCATATAGCCCTGGATTGCGCCGTACGGATTGGCCTTGAAGAAAACCGAGTAGGGATTCTTCCGGCCCGTGACGTTGTACACGCCCACCGTGATGACCGTATGGGCGATGGCTTTCAGGTAGTGGCCCGGGTCGATGTTGAAGGCGACGTCGGCCCGGAAGTAATCCGGGATTCTGTACGCGTTCCGCTCCGAGTAGGCCATCCGGTAGGTTCCGCCATAGTAATAGATGCCCATGGGAATCGTGACCGGGCGTCCGGTGGAATAATCCAGGTTCACCGAGAAACTGTACCGGTGGGTGAGGGCGAAGTTCGTTACGAGCTTGAACTCGTGCGGCTTGTCGTAAGGAGCGTTGTACCAGTCGCCATGGGCCAGGGCTTCGTAGCCGCGGTCACCCATTTCCTTCTGCCGGGCCCGGGAGTAGCTATAGGACGCCCAGCCGGTGATCTTGCCGGTGGTCTTGCGGGCCATCAGTTCCACGCCGTAGGCGCGGCTCTTGACCGGAACGAGGTCGTCCGCCAGGTCCGGATTCATGGACAGGGTCGCCCCGGGCAGGTAATCCAGGGCCCGGTAGGCCTGCTTGAAATAAGTCTCCAGGGAGAAGTCGATGCCGGTATTCAGCTCCGTCCAATAGGCGCCCGCCGCTGCCTGCCAGCCCCAAGTGGGCCGGATCCGGTCGTCGCTGAGTTTCCAGGTGTCCATCGGAGAAACGGCGGATGTATTGGAAATCAGATGGATATACTGGGACAGGGAATTCAGGCCGGCCTTGAAGGAGAGATTCTCGGCAGGGGAGTATTTAAAGGCGAACCGGAGGTCGGGAAGGCCGTAGAATTTCCGGCTGTTGAGGGCATAGAAGGCCGACAGCCGCGCCCCGGCCTCGAAAGACAGTTCGTCCGAGGGCTTCCAGTTGTCGGAGAAATAGACAGCGGGTTCCAGGGCCATCTCGCGGGGTAGCATGCGGGCCTGGATCTTGGATTCCTCTCCGAAAGGGACCTGCGTGCCGGGGTCCAGGGCGTAACCGGTCAGGTGGACTCCCCAGGAAAGATCGTGGGAATCGCCGAGCGAGCGCTTGCGGTCCGCCCGGAGGAAGGCCTGCCGGATCCGGGTGTCCAGGTCATAGGCGCCGCCCACCCACTGGTGGGCCGACACGCGGTTCTTGTACTGGTCGTAACCGCCGCTCAATTCCAGACGTCCTTCTTCGGTCCGGTGACGCCAGGCGAGGGAAGCGTTGATGTTTCCGTAGTTGAAAGTCGTATCCCCGCCGAAGGAGAAGCGGTCCGTCGCGTAATAGGCGAAAGCGCGGAGGGTGTTGTCGTCGTCGAAGCGGTGGGTAATGCCCAGGTTCGCATCCGTGAAGCCGGCGCTGCCGCCCGCATAGGCGCTCTCTTTCGGAAGATGTTTGAGTATCCAGTCGGAATAGGTGGTGCGCGCACCCGCGATGACGGAGGTTTTTCCCTTATGCAGAGGACCTTCCACATGGAGGCGGCTGGTCAGGAGGCCGATGCCCGCCGATCCGCGCCAGCGCTGCATGTCCCCGTCCTTGCCGGTTACGTTCAGGACCGAGGAGACACGTCCGCCGTACTCGGCCGGAATGGAACTCTTGTACAGTTCGATGCCGTCCACGATGTCCGGATTGAAGGCGGAGAAGATGCCGAACAGGTGCGAAGGGTTGTAGATGGTGTTCCCGTTGAAGAGGATGAGGTTCTGGTCGGCGCTGCCGCCGCGGACGTTGAATCCGCCGGAAGCCTCGCCCACGCTCTTGATGCCCGGGAGGGTCAGGACCGCCTTGATGACGTCTCCTTCCCCGAAGGCCGAAGGGATCTTGCTGACCGTCTTCACGCTCACCTTTTCCACGCCCATCTCCGTGTTCCGGTGCTGGGCCATGCTCTCGGCCGAGACGACGGCTTCCTTGAGCATCGTCACCTTGTCGGGCATCACGACATTCAGGCCGCCGTCGGAATGGACCTGGACGCGGAGGGCGAGGTCCTCTTTGCCTTCGGCGCTGAAATTCAGGACGTTCTCGCCGCCGGGAATGTTAATGCGGTACTGGCCTTTCCGGTCGCTGCGGGTGTAAGTCTTGGTGGCGTCGTCAAAGACGACCACCCCGTACAGCGGATCGCCGGTTTCGGCTTCCGTAATGGTGCCGCGGACGGTCTTCAGGGGCGTCCCCTTGTCCATGGAGGGGTCGCCGACGGTATAAACCTTGTTCCGGTAGGTGGCGAGAAGGGTGCTTTCCACATACTGGACGACGGTCGTATCTTGTTTCTGCTCGGCGAAATACCGGTCCGGCAGGCCGTTTCCGGTGCCGGGAAGGTCCGCCTCGGCGACCTTTCCTCCGGGGGCCGTGTCGCCATGGGCGTGCCAGGTGACGGCCTTGAAGTTCAGGGACGGGGCCCCGGGGGCCGCCTTGAGCCGTTTGTTGAGGTTGCGCCGGTTGATTTTTTTCAGCGCCCCGTTTTCCAGGACGTAGAAAGATTCCATCAGGAAGAAGTAGTTCGGAACATCCGGGTCGAACGCGGGATCCTCGTATCCGATGAGCAGCAGGCCGCCGTTGTTTCCGTCGAAGCGGAGAAGCTTCTTCACCTGCCGGAACAGGGGAGCCTCCCCGTCCCGGAGGATTTCGAAGAATCCCTCCTCCGCGTCCGGATAACCCAGGTAGCGGAGGTTGACGAACTCCTTGCGGTCCATCGTGAACCAGGCCACCTGGTCGCGGAACACGACCATGGGGCTGGCCTCTTCCAGGGGCTGGACCTGCAATTCCTGCTGGACCGCATCGACATTCATCAGGACGTCCTGGTACAGCTTCCCGTTGTACAGGACATCGCCCCGTTTGAATTCCTTGCGGTCCCAGTAATACGTTCCGTTGAATTTGAAAGGATAGAGACTCGGCAGCTTTCCGCGGAAGATTCCGGAGTAGGTGCTCTCGGACTCCTGGGCGGCGCTGCCGATTCCCAGTGCCAGCAGGGAAACCAGCAGCAAAAGGGTCTTTCTTACCATAGGAAATTGTTGAAAGGATAGCGGCCGGCATGGATTTCGGCCACCATCTTGTACAGGTCGTTGCGGAGTTTGTCGATACCGGTTCTCTCCTTGGCGGAGATGAAGATGCAGGGCGTTTTCTCCTGCGCGATCCAGCTGTTCTTCAGTTCGTCCAGGGTGCGGTTCTTCGCCTCCTTGGGCGTGAGGGAGAATTCGTCATAGGGTTCGTAGGTGTAGGCATCGACCTTGTTGAAGACCACGAAGACGGGCTTGTTGGCCGCGCCGATGTCCCTCAGGGTCTGTTCCACCACCTGCATCTGCTCTTCGAAATCCGGATGGGAGATGTCCACGACGTGGACGAGGATATCCGCCTCCCGGACCTCGTCCAGGGTGCTCTTGAAGGCCTCGACGAGCTGGGTGGGCAGTTTCCGGATGAAGCCGACGGTGTCCGACAGCAGGAAGGGGACGTTCTCGATGACCACCTTCCGGACGGTCGTGTCCAGGGTGGCGAAGAGCTTGTTCTCCGCGAAGACGTCGGATTTCGCAAGGAGGTTCATCAGGGTGCTCTTGCCTACGTTGGTGTAGCCCACGAGCGCCAGGCGCACGAGACTGCCGCGGTTGCTCCGCTGGGTGGCCATCTGCCGGTCCACCTTCTTGAGGTCTTCCTTCAGCTTGGAGATCCGCTGCTTGACGATCCGGCGGTCCACCTCGATCTGGGTTTCACCCATGCCGCCGCGGGTGCCCATACCGCCCCGCTGCCGCTCCAGGTGGGTCCACATGCCGGCGAGTCGGGGCAGCATGTATTGATAATGAGCCAGTTCCACCTGCATTTTCGCGTAGGAGGTCTTGGCCCGCTGGGCGAAGATCTCCAGGATCAGGCTGGTCCGGTCGATGACGTCGCTGCACTCGATGAGCTTCTCGATGTTGCGCTGCTGCGTGCCGGTAAGCTCATCGTCGAAGATGACGTACTGGATTTCGTTCTCTTCGCAGTACTCCTTGATTTCCTTGAGTTTGCCCGTTCCGATGTAGGTGGCCTTGTCCGGCCGGTCCATCCGCTGCATGAACATCTTGTCGCCGACGGCCCCGGCGGTTTCGGCCAGGAACTGGAGTTCGTCCAGGTACTCCTGGACCTTCCGCTCCCCTCCTTTTTCAAGGACGACACCGACGAATACCGCTTTCTCTGTCTTGTATAGGCTCATTCTCTCTTTAAATCGTTTACCTGGTCCAATCTTGCAAAATTACGCATTATTTTTCCCTTGGCAAAGGGTATAGACGAAGGTGGCGTCCGGAGAGACGATGCTTCGGAAGCGTGCCGCGGCGGCTTCGGGGGAAAAGAGCAGGTCCGGGAGGAGGTCGGTGAGTCCTTCTCCGGTCCATTTCAGGAAGGCCTCCTTGCGGGTCCAAAGCGTGCAGAAGGCCACTTCCGGCCGCTCTGCCGCCAGAATGGCCTCCCGTTCCCGGGGGTTGAAGCAATGGTCGAGGAGGTCCCTGTCCAGGGGTGTCGTCACCGTCTCGACGTCACATCCGACCGGAGCGTCGCCCACGACGCAGAGGGCGGCCCGGGAACAGTGGCTCAGGTTGAAGTGGATGTGGGGATAATCCCGGAGGAAGGGTTTTCCGTGGGGGCCGAATGCGAGCACCGGCGGTTCCGTGATGCCGTACTCTTTCGCAAGCGCTTCCTGCAGCAGCAGGAAGGCGGCGAGGGAGAGTTTGCGGTCCATTTCGCGCAAAAAACGGAGTGCAGCTTCGCGCCGCTGGGCACTTACTCGATTCAGTGCCAGGTCGATATTTAATTCTTCCGGGTGAGTGTTCAGATAGATCACATTGCAAAAATAGAATAATTTATCTATTTTTACCAAATTGTTTGGCACATGCCGTCAGAAACACAAACAATTAGACCACAGATCGTCATGAGATTTCCCCTCTCCCAAAGCCAGCAGGGTATCTACTATGCCTGTGTAACTTCTTCCGAAACCCCGACGAATTACCAGAACCCCGTCCTGTTCGACCTTCCCTCGGACGTGGACCTGGAAAAAGTCCGGAGCGCCGTTTATGACGCCCTCTGCGCCCATCCGTCCCTGGCCTCCCGCATCGTCGTGGACGAGGAGGGGACGCCCTGGGTGGAAAGCGGCAGTTTCCTGCCCAAGGAGGAGGCGGTTCCGGTGATCACCGTCCGTACGCTGGACGAGGCGGAGCCCGCCCTGGGTGCCGCCATGGACATCCATGGGGAACGGCTGTATCGCTGCGCCATCTATCAGGGGGCCGAAGGAGCCGCCTGGCTGTATGTCGATTTCCACCATATACTTTGCGACGGATTCTCCCTCGTGCTGATGCTGCGGGAGATCGAGCGCTGCTTCAACGGGAAGAAACCCGCCGGCGAGTGGGTCGATGGCGGGACCATCGCCCAGGAGGAAGAGGCGCTGCGGGCCGACGAGGCCCGGATGGCCGAGGTGCGGGACTGGTATGCGAAGACCTTCTGCGATGCGGCCGAGACGGATTCCCTGCCGCTCCCGCAGAGCACGCAGGCCGGTACGCCGTCCCGGATGAATTACAAGCATTTCCCGCTGAACATCGCCAAGGAAGACATCCAGGAGATCTTGCGCAAATGGGATGTCGGCGAAAGTACGCTGATGCAGGCGGCCTGGGGCTTGCTCCTGGCGGCCTACAGCGCCGAGGACAAGGCCTCTTACTGCACCGTTTATTTCGGCCGCAGCGACCGTCGCACCCTGTCCACCGTCACGATGATGGTCCATACCCTGCCCGTGTTCGTCCAGGCGGGCGGGGACACACCGCTGGGCGATGTGTTCACGGCGCTTTCCGACCAGATGCAGAAAACCCAGGACATGCAGTTCTACGCTTATCAGGACGCCGTGAAGGATCTCGGCCTGAACAACCAGGTCGCCTTCGTGTACCAGGGTTCCGTCCTGAACAGCAAGCGCGGCCTGCATTTCGGGGAGAGTCCCGTGCATTACGAGGATCTGCGGCAGCCTGCGCCGGGCTGGAAGCTGTGTGCCGAACTGTTCGAGACCGATGGCGTCTATTCCCTCAAGATCGCCTATGACAGCGCCGATTACGCGGATACGTTCATGGAAGAGCTTGCCAAGAGTTACGAGGCGGTCCTCCATTCGATGATGACGGCAGAAACCGTGAAGGAACTGGAATACGCCACGCCGGAGCAGGTGAAGTGGCTGGACGGACTGAATCCCGGACTCCAGTCTCCGGACGCCCTCCCGACCCTCGTGGAGCGTTTCCGCCAGCATGTCGCCGAGCGGCCGGACGACATCTTCTGCGTGGCCGGTGACAAGCGGCTCACCTTCGCCGAGGTGGACCGGCTTACCGACAGCATCGACCCGTCCTATACCGTCCGCTGCGGGGAGCGCGTGGTGGGATTCTCCGTCCCCCGCGACGAGAGGATGGTGCTGGCCCCCCTTTCCATCGCCAAGGCCGGCCTCACGTCCCTTCCCCTGGACAGCAGCTATCCCGAGGAGCGGCTTTCCTTCATGAAAGAGGACGCATCGGCCTATGACGGCGACGACGCCCTCGTGATCCTGTACACCAGCGGCACCACGGGGACGCCCAAGGGCGTGATCCTCACCGAGAAGAATTTCCGCGTCTTCGCGGACTACAATACCCGGAACATCCACCTGGATGCCGGCTCGCGCTACGCGACCTATGCCGGTTACGGTTTCGACGCCTTCCAGATGGACCTCTGGAGCTGCGTCTGGGCCGGCGCGACCATATACATCATCCAGGACGACATCCGCTTCGACCTTGCGGGGCTCAACGACTATCTGGCGAAGGAGGGGATGACCCACGTTTTCATGACTACCCAGATGGCCACCCAACTGGCGCTCAATTTCCCCGACATCCCGGGCCTGAAGTGGCTGGGAACGGGCGGAGAGAAGCTCATGAGCCTGGATCCGCCGTCCTATGCCCTGCTCAACGCCTACGGACCCACGGAAGCGACCGTGTACGTGTGCAGCCACTATGTCGATAAGAACGAACCCAATATCCCCATCGGCAAGCCCAATGGCGACGTGGAACTGTTCATCGTCAACCGCTATGGGAAGCAGCTCCCCTGGGGCGCCTCGGGCGAACTGATCATCGCCGGGCCGCAGGTGGCCGCCGGCTATCTGAACCAGCCGGAGAAGACGGCCGCGGCTTTCGTGGACTGGAATGGCAAGCGGGTGTACCGCACCGGCGATGTCGTCCGCTACCGCGAGAACGGGGATATCGAATTCGTGGGCCGGAAGGACGGCCAGGTGAAGATCCGCGGTTTCCGCATCGAACTCAAGGAGGTGGAGGCGGTCATCCGGGAGTTCCCGGGCATCAAGGACGCCACGGTACAGGCCTTCGAGTATCCGACCGGCGGCAAATACATCGCCGCCTACGTCGTGTCCGACGAGAAGGTCGATGTCAAGGCCCTGAACGCCTTCATCATGGACCGGAAACCGCCCTACATGGTTCCGGCGGCCACGATGCAGATCGACGCCATCCCGCTGAACCAGAACCAGAAAGTGAACCGCCGCGCCCTGCCCGAACCGGTCATCGGCGCCGGCATCGAGGCGGAGGAAGAATCCAACGCCCCGCTCAATGTCCTGGAGCAGCAGCTCAAGGACATGGTCGCCTCCGTCGTGAACACCGACGCCTTCGGCCTGACGACGGACCTCCGCATGGCCGGACTGACCTCCATCCTGGCGATCAAACTGGCCACGCAGATCTACAAGCGATTCGGCGTCCAGCTGGATTCCAAGCTCCTCGCGGGCGGCGGAAGCATCCAGACGATCGAAAACGAGATTCTTGCGCAGACCGTCCTTTCCGGGAACGTCGCGGCTCCCGCCGATTCCCGGGAGGAGGCCGCCGCGGACGCCGTCCCTGCGTCCGTCCCGCTGTCCTACTCCCAGACGGGCGTGTATTTCGAGTGCATGAAGAATCCGATGTCCACGCTGTATAACACGCCGATGTGCCTGCATCTTCCCGATGACGTCACGGTCGATGCCCTGCGCGCGGCGGTGCAGAAAGCCGTGGCGAACCATCCGGCCCTCTTTGTCCAGTTCACCACCGATGAAACGGGCGTCGTCCAGGTCATGGGCGACCGCGAAGCGCCGGTGGAGGTGGAGGAGTACACGATGACCGAAGAGGAGGCCGACGCCTTCCGCCAAGGCTTCGTCCATCCCTTCAACCTCGCGAAGGAGCGCCTCTTCCGCTATGCCATCATCAAGACCGAAAAGAACCTGTACCTGTACTGCGACATCCATCACCTGGTGTGCGACGGCTATTCCTACGACCTTTTCATCCACGAACTCTGTGACCTCCTGGACGGAAAGGAAATCGAACCGGAGATGTGCAGCTACGCGCAGTTCGTCACCGAGCAGAAAGCAGCCGAGCAGGGCGAAGACTTCGCCGCTTCCGCCGCTTTCTTCCAGGAGCGCCTCGCCGATGTGGAGAGCGTGACGGAAGTGGCTCCGGACCTGACCAATCCCCGGCCGCAGGGAGAAAACGGCCGCGTGTTCGAACCCCTCGTGTGGAAAGACGCCGAGCAGCTGGCCAAGGCCCAGGGCGTCAATCCTTCCGCCGTCCTGCTGAGCGCCGTCTTCTACAGCCTGGCCCGTTTCTCGGGCAGCGACGACGTGTGCATCACCACCATCTCCAACGGCCGCAGCAACCTGAAGGTGTCCAATACCATGGGCATGTTCGTGAACACCCTGGCGCTCCGTGCGAAAATCGGCGGCCAGAGCGTGAAGGAATTCCTGCACGAAAGCGCCGCAACCTTCGAACAGACCCTCGCCCACGAAAACTATCCTTTCGCCCGCATCGCCGCCGACTATGACCTCAAGGCCGACATCATGTTCGCCTACCAGATCGGCGTCCTCAGCGACTACCGCGTGGGCGGAAAACCGGTGCAGGTCGATGAAACCATGGAACTCAACGTTCCCAAGTTCAAGATCGCCTTCTACATCACCGAGGTGGAGGGCAAGCCCTCCGTCGCCATCGAGTATGACAACGGCAAGTACAGCGAGGCCATGATGCAGAGCCTCGCCCGGAGCGTGGTGAAGGCCGTCAGCGCCTTTGCCACCGATGCCGGGGCGCCGCTCCGCGGCCTGTCCCTGGTGGACAAGAAGCAGGCGGCCCTGCTGGACGGTTTCAACGCCACGGACGTGGACTATGACGCGACGCAGACCATCGTTTCCCTGTTCCGTGCCCAGGCCGCCGAAACGCCGGACAACCTGGCCGTCGTGTATCATGACGTGCGGCTCTCGTACAAGGAGGTGGATGAAAAGACCGATGCCATTGCGGCGCAGGTCCGGAAGATCGCCGGCGAAGGCCCCGAGACCGTGGTGTCCATTCTCATCGGCCGCAGCGAGTGGATGGTGCTCTCCGCCCTGGGCGTGCTCAAGTCCGGTTGCGCCTACCAGCCGCTGGATCCCAGCTACCCCGCCGAGCGCCTGAACTTCATGATGCAGGACGCCTCCGCCAAGTTCCTCATCGCCGAGGAAGAACTGCTGGAGAAAGTCGATTACAAGGGGCCTGTGCTGCTGACCAAGGACCTGGCCGATGTCCGGCCGGAGCCCGGTGCAGCGGGCCGTTCCGCCAAGCCGGAAGACCTCCTCATCCTGCTGTACACCTCCGGCTCCACCGGCCAGCCCAAGGGCTGCCAGCTGGAACACCGGAACCTCGTGGCCTTCTGCCACTGGTACCGGCGCTACTATGGGCTCAAGCCGGGTGACAAGGTGGCCGCCTACGCCTCCTTCGGCTTCGACGCCTGCATGATGGACATGTATCCGGCGCTCACCACGGGCGCGGCCGTCGTCATTGTCGGCGACGACATCCGCCTGAACCTCCCGGATCTGAACAAATACTTTGACGAAGAAGGGGTTACGCACTCCTTCATGACCACGCAGGTGGGCTGCCAGTTCGCCATGAACTGCGAGAACCATTCCCTCCGCCACCTCTCCGTGGGTGGAGAGAAGGTGCTGCCGCTCACCCCTCCGGCGAATTATCAGTTCCATAACGGTTACGGCCCGACCGAATGCACGATCTTCACGACCACCTATCCGATGAAGGAGTTCGAACAGAACGCCCCCATCGGCAAACCGCTGGACAACCTGCGCCTGTTCGTCGTGGACAAGGATATGAACCGCCTCCCGCTCGGCGCCGTGGGTGAATTGCTGGTATCGGGACCCCAGGTGGGTCGCGGCTACCTGAATCTTCCGGAAAAGACGGCCGAGACCTTCATCGAGTGGAACGGTCTCCGCTGTTACCGGACGGGCGATGTGGTCCGCTATCTCCCAGACGGCAACATCCAGTTCGTGGGCCGCAGCGACGGCCAGGTGAAGATCCGGGGCTTCCGCATCGAGCTCAAGGAAGTGGAGGCCGTGATCCGGGAATTCAAGGGCATCAAGGACGCCACGGTCCAGGCCTTCGACTATCCCAGCGGCGGAAAATTCATCGCCGCCTATATCGTCAGCGACGAAAAGGTGGACGTACAGGCGCTGAACGCCTTCATCAAGGAGCGCAAGCCGCCGTACATGGTCCCTGCCGCCACGATGCAGATCGACGCCATCCCGTTGAACCAGAACCAGAAGGTGAACCGGCGCGCCCTGCCCGCCCCGCAGATCCAGGTCGAGGAGCGCGAGTACGTGGCTCCGGAAGGCGAGCTGGAGAAGCTCTTCTGCGACATCTTCGCCGGGATCCTGTCCCTGGACAAGGTGGGCGCCACGGACAATTTCTTCGAACTGGGCGGCACGTCCCTCATGGTGACCAAGGTCATCATCGAAGCCGACAAGGCCGGCAAGCACGTGGCCTACGGCGAAGTCTTCGACCATCCCACGCCGCGCCTGCTGGCGCAGTTCGTGAGCGGAGCAGCCCCGTCAGCGGAGACCGATACCGTCGTGGAGAGTTTCGACTACAGCGGCATCGACGCCATCCTGCAGCGGAATAACGTGAAGACCTTCCTGGAAGGGAAGCGGCAGTCCCTGGGCAACGTCCTCCTGACCGGAGCCACGGGCTATCTCGGCATCCACCTGCTGCGCGAACTGATCGACTCCGACGCCAAGACCATCACTTGCCTGGTGCGTTCCAAGAGCCAGGAGACCGCCGAACACCGCCTCAAGAACCTGCTCTTCTATTATTTCGAAACCTCGTTCACGGACCTGTTCGGCAAGCGGCTTTTCGTCGTGTGCGGCGATGTCACGGCCGATTTCGGAAAGGCCATTCCGGAAGGGTATCCGGCTATCGACACGGTGTTCAATTCGGCGGCCAACGTGAAGCACTTCTCCAAGGGAACCGACATTGAGGACGTGAATATCGGCGGAGCCCGGCGCTGCGTGGACTTCTGCCTGCGTACGAAGGCCCGGCTCGTCCATATCTCCACCACGTCCGTGGGCGAGATCTGGATCGACCGCGGAGACGGCAGCCCGGTTCCCCAGCTGGACGAGCGGAAACTCTGGTTCGGCCAGTTCCTGGACAACCGCTACATCCATTCGAAGTTCCTGGCCGAGCGCCTGATCCTGGAAGCCGTCGCCCATCATGGGCTGAACGCCAAGGTGATGCGCGTGGGTAACCTGTCCCCGCGCAGCTCCGACGGTGAGTTCCAGGCCAACTTCAACTCCAACAGCTACATGGGTCGGCTCAAGGTGTTCCATATCCTGGGCTGCTGCCCGGTTGACAGCTACGATGAACCCACGGAGATGTCTCCGATCGACGAAACGGCGAAAGCGGTGGTGCTCCTGGCTTCCACGCCCAAGGAGTGCACGGTATTCCAGCCCTTCAACAACCATACGGAGCTGCTGGGCGACATCCTGACGGTGATGGAGAAGGAAGGCGGCTCCATGCGTTTCGTGGAGATCGGAGAGTTCCAGCAGGCCGTCGCCCTGGCCGGACAGGATCCGGAGAAGGCGAAGCTGCTGGCCGCCATGCTGGCCTACCAGGATGTGGCGCACGGACAGCGCGCCCTGACGATCGAACGGGACAACCGCTATACCTGCAACGTGCTGCACCGGCTGGGCTTCAGCTGGAGCGACACGTCCAGCGAGTATATTACCCAGATGATCCGCCAGATTGCCGCCTTCGGCTTCTTCGAGTGATTCCCGCCCTTTGCGTTGTCAAAAACAAATCCTAACTTTGCCGCCCGGAACTGAATCATGGATCCAACCAAGAAGAGAAGGGTTTCCCGCCTGTTCATCGTCGTAATCGCCGCCATCCTGGTGGAGATTATCTCCATCGCGCAGTATGAACGGGTCAAGTCGGCGATGGAGGAGGAGATGGGCGTCCGGGCCCGGGTGGTCCTGGGTGCGATGGGCGCCGAAGTGGGGCACATGATGGAGCTCACGGAAGCGACGATGCGGGAAAACATGTGGAAAGTGCAGCAGGATCTCGAACATCCCGATTCTGCCTTCATCTCCCTGGTCTATCTGGTGGATGACAATCCCCATGTCATCGGCGGTTTCCTGACCTTCGTCCCGGATTACTACCCTTCCAAAGGCCGTCTGTTCGAGCCTTACGTCAAGAAAAGCGACGGCGTCATCACGCTGTCGCAATTCGCCGGCCAGGACCATGATTATACCCAGAACGAGTTTTTCAAGCGGGCGCTGGATTCCAGGCGTCCTTTCTGGTCGGAGCCCTATGTCGATGCCGCCGATTCATCGGAAACCTTGATCACGTATGCGGCCCCGGTCCTGGACGGAAAGGGGCGGATCGCCGCCATTTGCGGCCTGGATATGGATGTTTCCTGGCTGGGAGACACCCTGAATGCCAGGCAGCCCTTCCCTTCGTCCTTCGGCCTCCTGTTGACGGACGACGGCGCGCTGGTCGCCGGTCCGCCGGAAAGCCGGACCTCCCGGGCCGATTTGGAAGCGGCCCTCGAGGAGATCCGTCATGGCGAGGGCCAAAACGACGGAAAGGAGATTTCCTACCGCAGTTACCAGATGGTCCGGGCTCCTTACTGGCAGGTTGTGCAAGTGTACCGTACCCAAGAGGTTTACGCCCGTATCTGGAAGATGCGGCGACAGCAGGTCCTGCTAGTGCTCCTGGGCCTGGCCATTCTCGCTTTCATGATTGAGCGTTTCGCCCGCAGTGAAGCCAAGCTCCGGGAAGCGTCCGCGGAACAGGCCCGCATGAGCGGCGAACTTACGGTCGCCCGGCGCATTCAGCAGGAAATGCTTCCCAAGACGTTCCCTTCCTTTGTGTATGGCTCCCTGGAGCCGGCCCGGGAAGTGGGCGGAGATATCTTCGACTTTTATACCCGTGACGGCAAGCTGTTCTTCTGCATCGGCGACGTGGCTGGAAAGGGGGCAGCCTCGGCCATGCTGATGTCGGTGGCCCATTCCCTTTTCCGTATGGTTACCCGGACGGAGGAGGATCCCGCCCGGATTCTGTCCGTCCTCAATGGCGAACTTTGCCGGGGTAATGACAGCAACATGTTCGTAACCTTCTTTGTCGGCTGCCTGGACCAGTATTCCGGCGAGCTGGACTACGCTACGGCCGGCCATGAAAAACCGTTCGTTCTTGCGGAGGATGTTACCCTGTTGCCCGCCAAGCCCAATCTTCCCCTCGGCGTTTTCCCGGACACGCACTTTGAGGGACAGAATTGCACGCTCTCTCCCGGCACGACGCTTTTCTTATACACGGATGGTCTGACCGAATCCAAGAACGTGGACCGGAAGCCGTTTGGACGGGACCGGGTGGAGGCCGTTCTGAAATCCTTCATGAAATCCACGGACCAGTCTCCGGCTACCCTGGCATCCGTTTTGAGCAAAGCAGCCCATAATTTCGCTGGGAAAGCGCCCCAGAGCGACGATCTGACGATGCTTGTCATCCGCTTTGCTCCGGAGGCTATCCTTCGTGATCAGATTACCCTGGTCAATGACATCAAGGAAGTGAGCCGGCTGAACGAATTTGTCAAGGCGTTTTGTGGAAAGCTCGATATCGTTCCGAAGACGATGGCCGCCTTACGGCTTGCGCTGGAAGAATCGGTGGTTAATGTCATTAACTACGCCTATCCTTCCGGGTACAAGGGTTCGGTGGATATCCTCGCCGAAAGTGACCGGAAGCAGTTGCGCTTTACCATTACGGATTCCGGCACACCTTTTGATCCGACGACCGTCCTGGAGGCCGATACGACCTTGGAGGCCGAGGATCGGCCGATCGGCGGACTGGGGGTTCTGCTTACCCGCAAGATGATGGATTCGATCTCCTATTCCCGTCGCCATGGACAGAATGTTTTACTTTTAACAAAATACTTATGATGACTACTTCGATTCAGGAACTGGACGGCAAACTGGTCGCTACCCTTTCCGGCGAACTGGACACTGCCGCCGCACGGGAAACTGAGCAGGCTCTTCAGCCTCTTCTGGATAGTATGGGGAAGCCTGTCATTATCGACTGTACTTCCCTGGAGTACATTTCTTCGAGCGGTCTCCGGATTCTGCTGGGCATTCTCAAGCAGAGCAAGGCTAGCGGTTCGAGCGTCGTGCTCCGGAATGTCAATGATGTGATTCGTGAGGTTCTGGAGCTTACGGGTTTTGTCAGTCTGTTTGAATTCGAATAGGCATGGTTTCTTATTTTACCGAGGACATTGCCTTCCCTTTCAAGGAAAAACGCCTGACTTCCCGTTGGCTTAAATTTGTTGCCGAGAGTGAATCCAAGCGTCTCGGAGATATTGCGATTATATTTTGTTCCGATCATTATATTCTGGATGTCAATATAAAATATCTGCAACACGATTATTTTACAGATATTATTACTTTCGATTATTGTGAGGGGAACCGTCTTTCGGGTGACCTTTTTATCTCCGTGGATTCCGTACGCGAGAACGCCTCTTTTTATGGCGTTGAATTCGCCGACGAGATGAACCGCGTCATCGTCCATGGTCTCCTTCACCTGATCGGGTATGACGATCATACGGAGGAGGATATTGCCACGATGCGGGCCAAGGAGAATTACTATCTGTCTCAGCGTGGACTCATTTGACATCATCGTAATCGGTGGCGGCCATGCCGGCTGTGAAGCGGCGATGGCCGCTGCGACTTTAGGTTCGAGCGTTCTGCTTGTTTCGCCCGACTTGAACGGGTTTGCCAAGATGTCTTGTAACCCGGCGGTCGGCGGTATCGCCAAAGGACAGATCGTACGGGAGATCGATGCGCTGGGCGGATGGACCGGAATCGTGACGGATGCGGCAACGCTTCAGTTCCGGATGCTGAACCGGTCCAAAGGTCCCGCCATGTGGAGTCCGCGTGCCCAATGTGATAAACTGGCCTTCTCCCTGAAATGGCGCGAAGTCTTGTTAAGTAATTCTAACTTAACGGTTTACGCGGATTTTGCCGAAAATCTTCTCTTTGAGAACGGCGTTTTGACCGGCGTCCGTACGATTACCGGGGCAATTTTCCATTCTCGTGCGGTTGTTTTGACGGCCGGAACCTTCCTGAACGGTCGGATGTTCATCGGGCAGCATTCCTTCGAAGGCGGACGGATCGGCGAGCCGGCGTCCTACCGGGTCTCGGATCAGCTCGCTTCTCTTGGAATTCCCACGGCCCGTATGAAAACGGGTACACCTCCCCGGATCGATGTCCGGTCCATCGACCTCTCTTCGCTTCCGCCCCAAGTTGGTGATGAGAATCCGGCCCGTTTCTCTTTCCTGAACCGCCCTTCGGCAATCCAGTCCGGGTCGCCCCAGATGGAGTGCTTTATTCTCCATACGAACGAAAAGGTCCATGACATCCTTCGTTCCGGCTTCGATCGTTCTCCCCTGTTTTCCGGGATGATCCATGGACGCGGGCCCAGGTATTGTCCTTCCATCGAAGACAAGCTGCGTACCTTTGCCGATAAGGATTCCCACCAGCTTTTCCTGGAACCGGAGGGCAGGACCAGTCCGGAATATTATCTTCAGGGGTTCTCTTCTTCCCTTCCCTTGGATGTCCAGTTGAGGGCACTTCATGCCATCCCTGGCCTTGAAAATGCTGTCGTTTTCAAGCCAGCTTATGCGGTAGAATACGATTATTTCGATCCACAGTATCTGCATTATTCTCTGGAATCCCGTGTCGTTCCTGGCCTTTTCCTGGCAGGACAAGTCAATGGTACCACGGGTTATGAAGAAGCCGCTGCACAGGGCTTGATGGCCGGTATAAACGCCCATCTTAAGCTTTCCGAGAAGGAACCATTTATCCTTCGCCGTGATCAGGCTTATATCGGCGTTTTGATCGACGACCTGATCAATAAGGGTGTAGATGAGCCCTATCGGATGTTCACCTCTCGGGCTGAATATCGGATTCTTCTTCGTCAGGACAACGCCGATCTTCGTTTGACTGCGCTTTCTCATTCGCTGGGACTTGCCTCTGAGGAGAGTTATGCTGCTGTCTGCCAGAAGCAGGAACAAATCGAAACGCTCTCGTCTGTGTGTGAAACCAAGAAAGTTCGTGCAGATCTCGTTAACGATTTTCTAACCGCTTTGGGTTCTACTCCTCTTATGGATTCCCGTAAGTTATCCGAGCTGATAGCTCGTCCAGAGATCTCTCTAGCGGATTTGCTGAAGATTGTTCCATGTGGAACATTCCCCGATGAGGTCGTCGAGGCAGTCGAGATTGCCTTTAAATATGCCGGCTATATTGAGCGGGAGAAACAGCAAGCGGAAAAGAACAATCGCCTGGAGTATATCAAGATTCCATCCGACTTTGACTTCAACTCCGTTCAGTCTCTCTCCATCGAGTGCCGCCAGAAACTGATGCGCTATCGGCCCGCGACCATCGCCCAAGCTTCCCGCATCTCTGGTGTCTCCCCCGCCGACATTGCAGTCTTACTCGTTTACTTCGGTCGATAGCACCTGTTCTTTGTTCCACGTAGAACATTTACTCCGGTAGAGGGTATTATTTCGCAAACCGTCTCCGCTTCGCTCCGACCCCTCCCAAACGCGGCAGGAGCCGTGTTTGGGCCCCTCCCTCTTATATGGCCGAGGGTGGCCATAGGTTTGCGAAATAACACCCTCTACCTGCGTTTTGTCGCATAATCAAAAGAAGATTTAGATTTGCACCCTATAGCCCCCAGAAATAAGGGAAAGGGATAGACCTCGGCCGATTTTTTCATGAGGACGAGGTCTATCCCTTTCCCGTCTGGGGGCGTAAGCTATGAAATAATGCCTTTTAAAGGCGCTTGAGGGCGGATTTGATGATGTCTTCGACGCGGGCCTGCGGGTTTTCTTTGAGGATCGCCGGCATGACTTTGTTGATGGCGGCCTTGGAGAAGCCCAGCATGACAAGGGCCGTGGTGGCCTCATCCACGACGGCGCTGGAATCGACCTTCAGGAGAACGCCAGTGTCGGCACCGGCTCCCTTGACGATCTTGTCTTTCAGTTCCAGGACCAGCCGCTGGGCGCTCTTTAGACCGATTCCCTTTACGCTTTTGATCTTGTTGATGTCCTCCGCCAGGATTGCATTCCGGATCTCCTCCGAGGTGAGGGAGGAAAGCATCATCCGGGCGGAATTGACGCCGATTCCCGAAACACCGATCAGCAGCCGGAACAGCTCCCGTTCGTCTTTGGTAGCAAAACCATAAAAGAGTTCTTCGTCTTCGCGGATGTAGTGGTGGATATAGGCGACGGTCTGCGTCTGCAACTGAAGAGCCTCGTAGGTTTGGAGGGAGATCAGGATGCTGTAGCCGATGCCGCCGCATTCGAGGATGAGTTCCGTAGGGGTAAGCTCGATGATTTGTCCTTTGATGTAATCTATCATATCGCAAAATTATGTAAATTTGCAGACTTATCAAAGACGTATGGTCGTTCAAGAATTCAGACGCCTGTTCCCCGCTCTCGGGGAGCGTGTATATGGAAAGCCGCTTGTCTATCTGGACAACGCGGCAACGTCCCAGCGTCCCCAAACGGTCCTGGACAAGCAGCGTGAACTGGCGGCCCGTTCCAATGCGAATATTCACCGCGCAGTGCATAAGCTGGCAGTCGATGCCACCGAAGAGTATGAGAAGACACGGGATGCCGTGAAGGATTTCCTGCACGCCGGAAGCCGGGAGGAAATCGTTTTTACTTCGGGGACCACGATGTCCATCAACCTGGTCGCCTCCTGTTTTGGGGAGGCCTTCGTTCACGAGGGAGACGAGATCATCGTTTCGGTGGCCGAGCACCATTCCAATATTGTTCCGTGGCAGCTGCTTTGCGCCCGCAAGAAAGCCGTCCTGAAAGTCCTTGAGATTGACGAATTCGGCGGGCTGCTCACCGAGAGCCTGGAAAAATTGATTTCTCAGCGCACCAAAATAATCGCTATTGCGCACATTTCCAATGTGTTAGGCCTTGTTAACCCGGTTGCGGACATCATTGCAACGGCGCATAGGCACGGCGTTCCGGTGTTGGTGGACGGCGCCCAGGGGAGCGTTCACGAGGTGGTGGATGTCCAGGCCCTCGACTGCGACTTCTATGCCTTCTCCGGACATAAGGTTTACGGACCGACCGGGACCGGAGTCCTTTACGGGAAGAGAAAATGGCTGGAGGCCATGCCCCCCTATATGGGCGGAGGCGAAATGATCGAGACGGTGCGTTTTTCCGGAACGACCTATGCCCCGATCCCCGGAAAATTCGAGGCGGGGACGCAGAACTTCAATACCATCCCGGCCTTGCAAGATTCCCTCGCGCTGGCAAAATCTTGCATGAGCGACCCGGAAATTATTGAAAATCAGAAGAATATCACGGAATATATTTTGGAGAATCTTGCAAAGGACCCCCGGATCCGTCTGTTTGGCGTTCCACGGGGAACATGGACCAAGATTCCGCTGTTCTCCTTCGTCGTGGAGGGGGCCCATCACGAAGACCTGGCGCTCATCCTGGACAAGATGGGCATCGCCGTCCGTTCCGGCCAGATGTGTGCCGAGCCCCTCATGGACCGGTTCGGAGTCACCGGCATGCTCCGCGCTTCTTTCGCCCCTTACAATACGATGGAGGAGGCCGCGTATTTCGTGAAATGTTTGGATAAAGCAATTTCCATGTTGATATGAGCCTGGAAGAGAAAAAGCAGGAAGTCATCGACGACTTCTCGATGTACGAGGAGTGGCTTGACAAGTATGAATATCTGATTGAACTGGGAAAGGCGCTGGAGCCGTATCCGGAAGGGGAGAAGACCGAGGAAAAGCTGATCAAGGGATGCCAGTCCCGGGTTTGGCTGGACTACGAACGCAAGGACGGGAAACTCTATTTCCGGGCCGACAGTGACGCGATCATCACGAAGGGAATCATTTCGCTTCTGATCAGCGTCTATTCCGGCCGTACGCCGGAGGAGATCGCCGGTGACGATTTTGGTTTCGTTGAGCAGATCGGCCTCCGCGAAAACCTGTCGCCGACCCGTGCCAACGGCCTTGTGTCCATGATCGCCACCATCCGCCGTGCGGCGGAAGAGCAGATTTAACTTATGGAAGAAAACAAGAATAACGAAGTGCTCACCGCCGAGGACGTGGCCGCCCTCCAGCCCCTGTATGCCGATGTCATCCTGGCGCTCAAACAGGTCTATGACCCGGAGATTCCGGTGAACATCTATGACCTCGGCCTGATTTACGAGCTCAATATCGACAAGGCCCGGAAGGTGTCCATCGTGATGACCTTCACGGCCCCGAACTGCCCGATGGCCGATGATGTCCTGCACGAAGTGGAGGAGAGCGTGAAGCAGGTGCCGGGCGTGACGGGATGCTCCATCGAACTGACCTTCGATCCGGTCTGGGACCGGAGCATGCTGTCCGAAGAGGCCCGGGTGGACCTGGGGCTCGACTACGAAGAGGACGATTACGGGAAACTCTCCTAGGCAATGGCGTTTGTCAGTCTATATCTGGGCCTGGGGTCCAACCAGGGGAACCGCCTGCAGAATCTGACGCGGGCGCTGGACCTGCTGGACAAAGGCCTGGGATGTCACTACACGTCGCTGTCCCGGATCATCGAGACGAAAGCTTGGGGCTTCAAAGGAGATAAATTCTTGAATGCCTGCGTGTTATACCGGATTTTCAGGAAGGGGACTCCGGAGGAGCAGGGGATGGAGATCCTTCGCCTCTGCAAGGAAATCGAGCGGAGCCTGGGCCGGGATGACGAAGTGGAAACGGATGCCGACGGCAAGCGGGTCTATCACAACCGGACCATCGACATCGATATCCTCTTCTATGGGAACGAACATATTGACATAGAAGGTCTTACGGTTCCGCATCCACTGATCGGCGAACGGGATTTCGTGAAGATTCCCCTCGCGGAGATTGCAAAACCCTCTCTCCGGACGGCGTTTCCCGAATTATTTGCGTAAATTTGTCGGCTCTGTCATTTCGAGCCTGTCGAGAAATCTAATATACATTGCATATGACACAGGATGAACTTTTCAAGGTGCTGGTAGCCCACTGCAAGGAGTACGGCTTCATTTTCCCCTCCAGCGAAATCTACGACGGCCTCGCCGCCGTGTATGATTACGGCCAGATGGGTGTCCAGCTCAAGAACAACATCAAGAATTACTGGTGGGAGGCGATGACCCGCCTGAACGAGAACATCGTGGGCATCGACTCGGCCATCTTCATGCACCCCCGCATCTGGGAGGCCTCCGGCCACGTGAGCGCCTTCAACGATCCGCTCATCGACAATAAGGATTCCAAGAAGCGGTATCGTGCCGACGTCCTCATCGAGGACTTCCTCGGGAAGATCGAGGAGAAGATGAACAAGGAGGTCGCGAAGGGCCGCAAGCGTTTCGGAGAGGCCTTCGACGAGGCCCAGTTCCGGGCCACCAACCCCAATGTCCTCCGCGAGCAGGCCAAGTGGGACGAGGTGCACAACCGCTACGTCGCCGCCGAGAAGGCGAACGACCTCGCTGAGTACCGCCAGATCATCATCGACAACAACATCGTCTGCCCCATCAGCGGCACCTGCAACTGGACCGAAGTGCGTCAGTTCAACCTGATGTTCCAGACCTCCATGGGTTCCACGGCCGACGGTGCCAGCACCATCTACCTGCGTCCGGAGACCGCCCAGGGCAT
>DETL01000014.1:264088-264623 GCA_002361625.1 Bacteroidales bacterium UBA3289
ATGCGCGAGTTCGAGCAGATGGAAATGCAGTTCTTCATCAAGCCCGGCACCGAACTTGACTGGTTCAAGACCTGGAAGGAAAAGCGCATGCAGTGGCATGTGAACCTCGGGATGGGTGCGGAGAACTACCGCTTCCACGATCACGAGAAACTGGCCCACTATGCCAATGCCGCCACGGATATCGAATTCAACTTCCCGTTCGGTTTCAAGGAGCTCGAAGGCATCCACAGCCGGACGAACTTCGACCTGGGGAACCACCAGAAATTCTCCGGCAAGAAGATCGAGTACTTCGACCCGGAGGAGAACGTCTCCTACACTCCGTACGTCATCGAGACCTCCATCGGCGTGGACCGCATGTGCCTGGCCGTCCTGGCCCACAGCTACACCGTGGAGAAACTCGAAAACGGCGAAGAGCGCGTCGTCATGAAGATTCCCGCTCCGCTCGCTCCGATCAAGGTCGCCGTCATGCCGCTCGTGAAAAAGGACGGCCTGCCGGAAATCGCCCAGAAAGTCGTGGACGAGCTCAAGTACGACT
>DETL01000014.1:264791-287815 GCA_002361625.1 Bacteroidales bacterium UBA3289
GTCACCGTCCGCGACCGCGACACCATGACCCAGGAGCGCGTCAAGATCGAGGAGCTCCGCGCCCTCATCGACAAGAAGGTGTCCCTGACGAACCTTCTCCGGAACCTGTAGCAACAGCCCGAAATCAAGCGAAACCCGGCCGATGGTCGGGTTTTTCGTTTTAGGGCGAACGGCATCGGTTTGGTGGTCAATGACCATTTTTCGCGTCGTTGGCTGTAAATTTCGGGAAAAAGCCGTAGTTTTGCAGATATGAAAAACCAGAAGCCGCATATCCGGTTGGAAACCTGGGTGGACCTCGGCGTCTGCCTGGTCATCCTCCCCTGCCTGGTGTCCATTTTCCCCGTGGAAGAATGGACGGTCTGGCGGGGCGGGGACGTCGTCGTCTTTCTTCTGTGGGTGTACCTGTGCTGGTACCTGGGGCGCCATGTCGTGCCTGCTCTCCTGCAGGCCGGGAAGGCCCGCCTGTGGTCCGGGATCGCCCTCCTGTTCATCATGACGGTCCTCACTTTCCTGATGAGTCTTCGGAAAGTTCCTTTTCCACAGGATGTGGATATGGACCATCCCCCGCGGCTGTACCTGTACCAGCAGGCGGTCTGGGTGTTGTATATCGCTGCCACCGGAATCGGACTGGCCACCGGTTTCCTGTCCTCGAGGATCCGGCGCCTGGAGACGGCCCTGGAGACCGATGACCGGAAAGAGGCCGTCCGAAGCGACCTGGAAGTCCGGGCCTCCTATGCCGTCGCCGGCGAAACGGTGACCGTCAAGACAGGCTATGAGGATATCACCCTCCCCCTGGCGGCGATCCAGTATATCGAGGCGCGGAACAACTATGCCTGTATCCACCTGGACAACCGGGAGGACGTCGTCCCCCAAATCACCCTGAAAGCTTTGATGGACCTGCTTCCGGAGGGGAAATTCGTCCGGATTCACCGGTCCTTCATCGTCCCGGTCCACCGGATCGAGAGCAAACGCGCCACCTCCGTGAAGCTGATCGGCGTTCCGGATCCCCTTCCTGTCGGCCGCGCCCATAAAGAAAACCTGAAATGAGTCCATACGCTGTCCTGGCGACGATCCTCGCCTATTTTGCCGCCATGGCGGCCGTTTCCTTCCTGTCCTCCCGCGGAGGAGGGAAAGAAGTGTTTTACAACGGCGGCCGGAAGACACACTGGGCCGTGGTGGCCTTCGCGATGATCGGCGCCTGCATGTCCGGGGTCACGTATGTCTCCGTCCCCGGGATGGTGGGCGTGAGCGGATTCGGCTACCTGCAGATGTGCATCGGCTTTTTCCTGGGATACCTCGTGATCGCCTTCGTCCTTACGCCGCTGTATTTCCAGCTGGACGTCGTTTCGGTCTATCAGTATCTGGAAAAACGCTTCGGAATGGGATCGTACCGCACGGGGGCCTGGTTCTTTTTCGTGTCCAAGATGCTGGGCGCCTCGGTGCGGCTGTTCCTCGTGTGCCTGACCCTGCAGCTGCTCCTTTTCGGGCCGCTCCGCCTCCCCTTCTGGCTGAACGTGGTCTGCAATGTGGGCATCTGCCTGGCCTATACTTTCCGCAGCGGCGTGAAGTCGGTCATCTGGAACGACGTCCTGAAGACCGTCTGCATGATTGTCGCGGTGATCCTGTGCATCGTCCTGATCGGCCGGGACCTCGGCGGGATCCGGATCGAGGAGCGGGTCTTCTTCTTCGACGACGTGAATCATCCGCAGTATTTCTGGAAACAGCTCCTGGGCGGGCTGTTTACGGTCGTGGCGATGACCGGACTGGACCAGGACATGATGCAGCGCACCCTCTCCTGCAAAGACATCCGGGATTCCCGGAAGAACCTCATTGTGAGCAGCCTCCTGCAGACGGCGGTGATCGCCCTTTTCCTGTGTCTCGGCGCCCTCCTGTACCAGTATGCGGCCGCCCATGGGATGACGGAGACCGGGGACCGGCTGTTTCCGGCGGTTGCGACCGGCGGCGGCCTTCCCGGCATCGTGGGCGTGCTCTTCGTCCTGGGACTCGTGTCCAGCGCGTACGGGGCGGGCGGATCGGCCCTGACCTCTCTGACGACGTCTTTCACCGTGGATATCCTGCGCAAGGAAAAGGACGTAAAAGCGCGGAAGGCGGTCCATATCGGGATGGCGGTCCTCATGGCCGTCACCGTCATCGTCTTCAACGCGGTGAACAGCACCAGCGCCATCGACGCTGTGTACAAGCTGGCCAGCTATACCTATGGACCCATCCTGGGACTTTTCGCCTTCGGCATCCTGACGCGGAAGCAGGTGCGTGACCAGTGGGTGCCGGTCGTCGCACTCCTTTCCCCCGCCATCTGCCTCGTCCTGCAGCTCAACTCCGAACGCTGGTTCGGAGGATACAAGTTCAGTTATGAACTGCTGCTGCTCAATGCGGCCCTGACCTTCCTGGGCCTGTGCCTGCTTATTCGACGCGACGGGCGTCGGAAACCGGAATAGACTTTCCGTCAAAGAAAGCGACGATCTTCGCCTCGGGGAATCCCAGCATCCGGACCGGATTCAAGTGGTTCAGCGCCTCGGAGAAGGTGCGGAACTGCCCGACGGAGTACGTGTACCGGAGCGAAGAGGTAAGACGTTCATAGACCGGGTCCAGCCCCTTGATTTCATCCAGCGTCGCATGGCGGGCCGAGGTGAAGAGCTGGATCTGGTACACGACCCCCTGCGGCAGCTCCGTGTTCTGGGCGAACCGGCCCACGGGGGCGACCTTGAAACTCTCTTCGTCCGGTTTCGGCACGGGAGCGACTTTCATCCTCAGTTTCGCACCGAGGGCTTTCTTCGTGAACGTGTAGCTGGAGCGGGCGCCGACGACTTCGCGGTCGGCACGCTCGGAAGACTCCACGACGCCGCTCTTGAGGAAGGACTGCTCGATCTGGCGGATGGCCCGATTCGTCTCCTCCAACTGCTTGCGGAGCGGAGCGAGTGCCGCTTCCTTTTCCAGGATGGTTGCCGTCAGGGCGGTCCTGCTGTCTCCGGGCGCTTCCGACAGGGTGGTCCGGAGCTTGTCCAGCGTCCGTTCGTAGGTGTTGATGGTGTCCCGCAGGGCGCGCGCTTCCCCCATTTTCCGGATGTACAGACGCGTGTCGTCATTGGAAGGCGCCGCATCGGAGACGGCGGAACCGTTGTCCATGCGGGCGGGGTCCGAGAGCGGGGACAGCTGGCACAGGTGGGCCAAGGCTTCGGGGTCCCGGACAGGTGTACGCATTGGATCCTCCTTTTGCTCCAGGACATAGATATAGACACTGTCCGCCGCGCAGTTCCGGTTGGAGGCGAACAGGGTATAGTGTCCGTCGGCCGTGTCCGCCATCAGGAAATCGTCGCCGGGAGAGGAATAGGGGAAACCCAGGTTCACCGGATCGCTCCAAGTGCCGGTATCTTCGTCCCAGACGGACCGGAACAGGTCATATCCGCCCATCCCGCTGAATCCGTCGGAGGAAAAAAGAAGCGTCTTGCCGTCGGCCGACAGCATCGGAAACACTTCATTTCCAACAGAAAGCAGTTTTTCGCCCATCAGCACCGGTGCCGACCAGAGCGTATCCTGGTCGCGGCTGACATACAGGTTGCGGACACCCGCCGCATCCGGTGTCGAGAAATACACGGCCCGCTCCCCTTTCGGAGCGTAGGTGGGGAATTCGGATTCGGACGGGTCCAGGGCGTTGGGGCCGGTGCGCCAGCCCTGGTTCTTCAGGGGGTAGAACAGGAAGAAATCCTTGCGCGAAAACCTTTCGCGGGCAACCACGACGGGATCCGCACAGAAATCTGTCATATTCAGGGCGTTCTGGCTGTTTTCCGTCTTGCGGCGCAGGAGCGCCAGCGTGTCGGCGTCGGTCGTCGTCCGCGCCGCGCGGGCGAAGCGTTCCAGAGCTTCTTCGAAGCGGTATTGCCGATGGAACAGGTCGCCTTCCCTCAGGAGTGAATCCGTCTGGGCCCGGAGACCGGTGGCTCCGAGAAGGAGGATAAACAAGGAAAACAGGCTTTTTCTCACCGTCATCAAGCGTTTGACGGGTGCAAAATTAAGAAATAGTTACGAGAATCTTCGTTTATCAGAAAAAATTCGTACTTTTGTACCCTTATTTTGCCGAGGTCTGCGAGGTTCGGCCCCAGCAGGCACGGCTTGATGTGGATAACAAATAATTATAATAAAAGTCAAACATGCAAAGCAAAGGTTTAATCAGACTTTTCGCCATCCTGCTTGCCATCGCCAGCATCTGGCAGCTTTCCTTCACGGCGGTCACCCGCATCCAGGAGAAGAAGGCTGCCGAGTTTGCCGCTCAGAAGGCCCAGCAGTATGTCGATGCCAACAATGTCGCCGCCGATGTCCGCGAGTTCGTCCTGGACTCCGTCGCCAACATCCGCAACCGCGCCTATGTCGATTCCATCAGCAACGAAAAGGTTTATCTCGGATATACCTACCAGGATGCCAAGGAGAAGGAAATCAACCTCGGCCTTGACCTCAAGGGCGGTATGAACGTCATGCTGCAGGTGCAGCTCCAGGACCTGGTGAAGGCCCTCGCCGAGAACAGCACGGATCCCGATTTCGTGAAGGCCCTCGAGATTGCGAAGAAGAACAACGTGAACTCCAGCCAGGATTTCATCGGCCTGTTCGAGACCGCCTGGACCGAGAACGCGAACGGCCGTCGCCTCGCCGAGATCTTCGGCACCTACGAGCTCCGTGACAAGGTGAAGCCCGAGTCCACGGACCGCGAGGTCATCGACGTCATCCGCGCCGAGGCCAAGAGCGCCATCGACAACTCCTTCAACGTCCTCCGCAACCGTATCGACCGCTTCGGCGTCACCCAGCCGAACATCCAGCGCATCGAGAACAGCGGCAAGATCCTCATCGAACTCCCGGGCGTCAAGGATCCGGAGCGTGTCCGCAAGCTCCTCCAGGGTACCGCCTCCCTCGAGTTCTGGCCGACCTTCCAGGGCAACGAAGTGAACCTCTACGCCGTCGATGCCCGCGTCCGTGAGATCCTCACGAACCTCGGCGACAGCACCGTGGTCGCGAACCCGCTGCTCTCCATCCTGCAGCCCAGCGGCTGGAACAACGCCTGCGTCGGTTTCGCCGCCGGTGTGGACACCGTGACCGTGAACCGCTACCTCGCCATGGCCGAAGATGTCCTTCCGCAGGGCTTCCGCGGCCTCTGGACCGTGCATCCTTCCGAGTTCTTCAAGAACGAGGACGGCAACGCAGCCGGCAATGTCTATGAGCTCGTCGCCATCAAGGCCACGTCCCGTGACGGCAAGGCCCCGCTCGACGGCGGTGTCGTGACCGACGCCCGCGTCGAATTCAACGGCGCCGGCCGAGGTGGCAACTCCGCCAACCCTTCCGTCTCCATGTCTATGAACGCCGAGGGCGCCTCCATCTGGGCCCGCCTCACCAAGGACAATGTGGGCAAGCAGATCGCCATCGTCCTGGACGGCCTCGTGTATTCCTACCCGAATGTCCAGAACGAGATCACCGGCGGCAACTCCTCCATCACCGGCAATTTCGATGTCCAGGAAGCCGAAGACCTTGCCAACGTCCTCAAGTCCGGTAAGCTCCCGGCCCCTGCCTCCATCATCCAGGAGCAGGTCGTGGGCCCGTCCCTGGGTTCCGCTTCCATCCGCGCCGGTCTCATTTCCTTCCTGATCGCCTTCCTCGTGGTGCTCCTGTACATGGTGCTCTTCTACAAGGGAGCCGGTCTGATCGCCGACGTCGCCCTGCTGTGTAACGTCCTGCTGCTCTTCGGCACCCTCGTTTCCTTCGGCGCCGTCCTGACCCTGCCGGGTATCGCCGGTCTCATCCTGACCCTCGGTATGGCCGTGGATGCGAACGTGATCATCTATGAGCGCATCAAGGAAGAACTGGCTGCGGGCAAGGGCTTCTCCAAGGCTGTCGCCGACGGTTACAAGAACGCTTACTCCGCCATCATCGACGGTCAGGTGACCACCCTCCTCACCGGTATCATCCTCTATGTGTTCGGTTCCGGTCCGGTCCAGGGCTTCGCCACGACCCTCATCATCGGTATCGTCACGTCTGTCCTGACCTCCATCTTCATCACGCGCCTGATCTTCGACGACCGCATCGCCAAGGGCAAGACCGTGAGCCTGTCCACCGAATGGAGCAAGAACTTCCTGAAGAACACCCACGTCGATTTCATCGGCCTCAAGAAGTACTCCTACATCATCTCCGGCGCCCTGATCCTCATCAGCATCGCCTCCATCGCCTTCAAGGGCTTCAGCTACGGTGTCGATTTCACCGGTGGCCGTACCTACGTCGTCCGCTTCGACCAGAGCGTCAAGGCCGAGGATGTCCGCGCCGCCGTGGAGAGCACCTTCCAGACGGCCGCCCAGGCTGCCGGCGAGGACCAGTACTCCGTCGAGGTCAAGCAGTTCGGTGGTGACGCCCAGATGAAGATCACCACCCAGTACAAGAACGATTCCGAGGACACCGCCGTGGACGCCGAGGTCGAAGGCCTGCTCTATGAGGCTCTCAAGAACTTCTATTCCGCTCCGACTTCCCTGGATGAGTTCACCTCCACCCTCGAGAACCCGAACGGTATCGTGTCCTCCGACAAGGTGGGTCCGACCATCGCCCGTGACATCACCCGCAGTGCGTTCATCGCCGTATTCCTGGCCCTCCTCGTGATCTTCGCCTACATCGCGATCCGCTTCAAGGGCTGGACCTGGGGTCTCGGCGGCGTGGTCTCCCTCGCCCACACGGCCCTCATCGTCATCGGCTTCTTCTCCCTGTTCAACGGAATCCTGCCGTTCAACCTGGATGTGGACCAGACCTTCATCGCGGCCATCCTGACCATCATCGGTTACGCCATCAACGATAACGTGGTTATCTTCGACCGTATCCGTGAGCAGCGCGGCCTGCATCCGAAGGACGACTTCCGCGAGACCGTGAATACGGCCCTCAACGCCACCCTCACCCGTACGGTCAACACGTCCGTGTCCACCCTCCTCCCGATGCTCGCCATTGCGATCTTCGGCGGTGAGTCCATCCGCGGTCTGGCCGTGGCCCTCTGCCTCGGTGTCATCATCGGTACCTACGCTTCCATCATGATCGGTACCCCGATCATGTACGACGCCACCATGAAGGCCGCCAAGAAGGAAGAGAAATAATCCCTCGCGGTAATAGCGGTAATAAACAAGAAAACGGTCCGGTTTTGCCGGGCCGTTTTTTTACTGTATGCCGAGGGGTTTATCCCCGCGAAGCGATGCACTCGATTTCCACGAGGGCGCCCTTCGGGAGCGTCTTGACCGCCACGGCGGAGCGGGCGGGGAAGGGCTCGGCGAAGAACTGTGCATAGACGCCGTTCATCGCGGCGAAATCGCCCATGTCGGCAAGGAATACGGTGGTTTTCACCACGTTTGCGAGGGAAAGGCCGGCTTCCTCCAGGATGGCGCGGGCGTTGAGGAGGGATTGTCGGGTCTGGGCCTCCACGCCCCCTTCCGGGAACGCGCCCGTAGCCGGGTCGATGGGAAGCTGTCCGGAGACGAAAACGAGGCCGCAGCCGCTGTCCACGGCCTGGCTGTAAGGTCCGATGGCCGCCGGAGCGGCCGCTGTGCTGATAGGTTTCATTCTATGGAGTTTAGGATGGCCGCCACCCGGGCAGCCGAGGTTACTTTCTTTCCGTTCCTGGTTTCCGAGGCCGAGGCATGGATTTCCGTGCAGCCGGTCATGGCGAGGATCCGTCCGGCGTTCTGGGGCGTAACGCCTCCGCCGGGCAGGATGATGATCCGCCCGTCCGCCCGCTTTCGAAGTTCCCGGAGCATGTCTGAGCCCTCCACGACCGTGGGTCCCTGGCCGGACGTCAGGATCCGGTCGCACCCGAGGGCGACGATTTGTTCCAGCGCGTCAAAGGGTCGCTTGCACACGTCAAAAGCCCGGTGAAAGGTAATGGAGACACGCCTGGATGGGCCCGGGAAGAAGTGTGAATCATTCGCTGCATGGCATAGGTCGGAGTGCAGAAGTTCTGCGGCCAGGTTATACGATTCGACCGTCTGGACCAGCTGCTCCATGGCCGGAACGTCCACGTCTCCGCCCGCTGTCAGGCATCCGATGACGATCCCGTCCGCACCGGCCTCCAGGGCCTCTTCCACCTGCACCGCCATCGTTTCCACTTCTTCCGGCGCGTAAACGAAATCTCCTGCGCGCGAGCGCACGAGCACGTGTACGATTAAGGAAGGATACCGCTCCCGGACTTCCCGGATCCATTCCACGGGCGGCGTCAGTCCGTCCAGTTCCAGGGCCGAGCACAGTTCAATCCGCCGCGCTCCGCCGGCCACGGCCGCATCGACACTTTCCAGGTTGCCGCAGCAAACTTCCAAGAGGGCCATATTTAATGCTTCAGGTGGATTTTGATGAGTTCCCGCTTGGTTTCGGAGCCGTAGGCGTACTCGCCCACGTCGATCGTATCCAGGAGGTACAGGTCACTGCCCTTGAAGAGGGTGGATTCTTCGGCCGTCGTGCGGATTTCCCGGACCTTGTCCATGGATTCCTTCGGGACGATCAGATGGCAGGGAATCAGGTAGGCGACGGGATTGATGGCGACCGCATGGGCGACGGAACGTACGCCCTGGGGATTGTCACATAGCGCGGCGAAGTCCGTGTAGCTGTACAGCCGCGGCTCCAGCTCAAACAGCTTTTTCCAGACGGAGATCTGGAACTTCGTGCCGAACAGGCGGAAGTCCTCCCAGTGGACCTGGCCGGCCAGGCCAACCAGTTCCTCCGTCGTGATTTTGCGAGTAGAGACCGCCCCCACGTTCCTGGGGGGCATCTGGGCGATTTTCGCGGCAATCTGCGCGAAATGGCCGTAATCGGCGGACACCGACGCGATCTGTCCGTCCACCTCCGTGACAATCCATTCGGTAACCATAAACGTTGTTTTCTACAAAGATAAGAAAATCAACGAAATTCGCTATTTACGTTTCGTAAGAAGCTGCCCGATACCCCAGCACAGGGCGGCGACGGCCATGCCGTTCAGGGAGGCGAAGCCCCAGTGGACGAGGTTGGCGACCACGGCGCCGGCGATGACGCCGATGACCGCGCTCCAGTCCACGACCGTTTCCTTCACGGGCTTTCCGCGGTGCGTGAAGTAGTGGAGGATGAGGATGATGCCCACGGGCGGGAGGGTGCAGTTCAGGACGTTCAGCCAGTCGCAGAAGTTCCAGTACAGCCAGACGGCCGCTATCGTGCCGATTACGCCGGAAATGAGGACCATCGCCTTTTTCGAGAGGCCGAAGATGTTGGAAAGGCCCAGACCGGCGGAGTACAGGGCGTTGTCGTTGGTGGTCCAGATGTTGAGACCCAGCACCAGGACGGCCAAGTAGAAGAGGTTCAGGTTGAGCATCACCTCGAAGATGTCGTTACCGCCTACGTAGATGCTGGAAACCGCACCGAACAGGAACATCAGGCTGTTGCCGATGAAGAAGGCGATGATCGTGGTCCAGAGGCCTACGCGCGCGTTCTTGGCGAACCGCGTGAAGTTCGGGGTTGCCGTACCGCCGGAGACGAAACTGCCCACCACGAGGCCTGCGCCGGCAATGATGCCCAGGTCTTTCGTTCCCTTGGCGAACTGCTCCACGAGTCCCGCATCCCCGCGCTGGATGGCCATGATCATGGCCACGGTGCCCAGGATGGCGACCGCCGGAACGGCGATGTAGCTGATGATCGTGAGGCTCTTGATACCGAAATAGGCGCTGGCGGTCATCAGGATGCCGGCGATGACGACGAGCAGGTAGCCCTGCCAGGGCATGTGGTCCGGCGTCACTTCCAGGCCCATCAGCTCCTTGGCCACGGGGATGGCGAACATCGCGAGGCCCACACCGAACCAGCCGATCTGCGTGAAGGAGATCATGGCGCTGGGCAGCCAGCTGCCTTTCGTGCCGAAGCTCCGGCGGGCCAGCATGTCCAGCGACAGGCCGCTTTCCGCGCCGATCCAGCCCAGGGCGCCCGTGTAGGCGGCGAGAATGAGACCTCCCAGCAGGAGGGCCCAGACGAAGCCCCACCAGTCCAGTCCGGCGGCGAGCTGCTGGCCCACCCACATGCTGGCGGAGAAGAAGGTAAAGCCCAGCATCACCATGAACATGCTCAGGTTGCTCTTGCGTCCGGCGGCATCCACCGGTGACGTCGTGTAGTCGGCGTCGGTCTTCGGCTTGTTACTCATATTGTTTCAGGATTGTGTTGATTGCGTTGATGCGCTGCATGGCGATGGTCTCGAGCGACAGGGCGTCGGCCTGTGCGAGCAGCGTGGATTCCTTCTCCCACAGGGCGTTCAGGTCGGCCAGGTCCTGGAAGTGGTTGATTTGCAGCCAGTCCTCATAGGTCGTTCCCCGCGGGTATCCCAGCTTTTCTTCCACCAGGGCGACGCTGTCAATCCGGTCGGCCCGGCCCCAGACGCCCTCCCAGTATTCCAGCGCCTCGTGGAAATGGACCGGAATCTCGTAGCGGCGCGCTCCGCCGTCGTAGATGATGCATTTTTCCAGCAGCGAATAGGGGTGCTCCAGCACATAGCGGCGGAAATCCGGAGAAACGGCACCGCCTTTCCAGCCGAAATCGATATCCGGGACGTTGATTCCCGTGGCTCCGTGGTCCTCATAGACCGTGAATACCCCCTCGTAAAAGAAGCATTCAAAGCCTTCGAAATCCGGGAAAACCTTCCTGATTTCCAGCGTCTTCTCCTCCATCAGGTCGATGGCACGGGTGCCTCCGATGGTGAAGAACACGATCTTCCGGATGCTGCCGCCCCGGCGGCGGAAACGGTCCACCACCTGGTCCAGGCACAGGCGGAGCGTATCGCCCGTGGCGATGATGTCGCCGATGACGAGGGTCCGTCCGTGGGTGACGCGCAGTTTCTCGTATTTGATGTCAAGCCCCGTAATGACTTGGTTCTCGATGATTCTTTCGCAGGAGACAAAGTGGATGTCCCGCACGCGGATCCCGCACTGGAAACAGGCCTCCTCCACCGGATAGTTCAGCCCGCCGCGGAGAATGGTGAGGATGTCCACATCCCCGCCCTGCGGCATCAGGTTCCGGAGGGCCGCGGCGGTGGCCGGCAGCATGGACAGATAGGAATCGAAACCCACGACCTCGGGATACGCCATCAGCCGACGGGTTCCCGGGCTGCTGATCACATGGTATCGATTGACAAAGGATGGTGCCTGCAGTTCATACAGGCTGGTATCTTCGTGCCGGCCGACGAGACGCAATCCGGCATCCTGGATACGAGAAGACATAAAAAATCCCGATTATTATGTTGATAACCGGGATACAAAGTTAACGAAAAAGGAGAATTTTTCAAAAGAAAATCAGTTTTCCCGCAAATAGGGTTTCAGCTCGGTCCAGGGGACGGTGACGGAGATCACGCCCAGATAGTAGGGAGCGATGTCATAGGGCTGCCAGTACCAGGTGACGCCGTCCTTGGATACTTCATAGAAGCCGTTCGGGCCCACGAGACCGGGCTCGAAGATCGCATCGATGGCTTCCTGGTCGTTGTCCAGGGCCTCCGGCAGTCGGGTCTGGATGAGGGCTGCGACCGGTTTGCGGAAACCGTCGGCAAAGAAGGCCTCCTCGGGGACGGTCTCGCCGGTCTTGACGTCGAAGACGATCGGGGTCATCGTGTTCATGCCATGGGCACCGCCGCGATAACCGTAATACTCGATCATATAGGACGTGAAATGGCTCCATTTCCCGGAGAAATAGCCGTTGATCCGGTCTTCCCAGGAGAGGATGTCGCCCTTTCCCTGGGTCTGATCGAATTCATTGAAATACTCATCCTTGATGTTGTCCTCGTAGCGGGTGGCCGTTTCTTCCACCGTTGCGGAAGGGCCGTCCTCCAGGTCGAAGGCGGTGCTGAGGATTCCGTACGTAATCTTGTCCAGAACCTCCTGGGAGGCGCCCTTTACAGGATAGTCCAGGGAGACGGAGAGCAGGAGGGAGTCCGTCCGGCCCTCTTCCAGGGGGATGGCCTGCTCGTCGCTGAAGTTGGCGGTCCGGAATGATTGGCAGCCGACGGCGAGAAGGACGGCGGCCGCTGCCAGGAATACTTTTTTCATAGCGCTATCAGTCATTGTTCATTTCTTCGATGTCGATGGGTCGCTCCCGCTTGTCTCCGATCAGGTAGCGGGCGTAGTGGTCCGCCATCTTCCAGAAGAACCAGTCGTTCATGTCTCCGAATCCGTGGCGCTGACCGGGCAGCAGCACGTATTCGAAGCGTTTGTTGGCCCGGATGAGGGCATTGGCCACGCGGATGGAGTTCGCCGGGTTCACGTTGTTGTCGATGTCCCCGTGGACCAGCATCAGGTGACCCTTCAGGCGGGCGGCGATCTGCGGATTCGTCTCGATCTTATAGACGAAGGTCGTGTCGCCCTTTTCGATCTTCTCGGCAACGCCGTGGTGCTGCTCGCTCCACCAGCGGTTGTAGATGCGGTTGTCGTGGTTGCCGGCGCAGGAAACGGCCGCCTTGAAGAAGTCGTTGTACTGGAGGATGGCCGCCGTGGACATGAATCCGCCGCCGGAATGGCCGTGGATGCCCACGCGGTCGATGTCGATGTAGCTGTGCCGCGCCGCGAGCTGCTGGATGGCGTATTTCTGGTCTTCCAGGCCGTAGTCGCGGAGGTTGCCGTAGCCGTAGTTATGGTACCACTTGGACCGGTTCGGATGGCCGCCGCGGTTGCCCACGGTGATGACGATCATGCCCAGCTGGGCGAGGCGGTCGGTGCGGGTCATGCCACTGGACCAATAGACCGTGTTGCCCTCCACCTGCGGACCGGGGTACACATAGTCCGCCAGGGCATAGACCTTCGTGGAGTCGAAGTCGAAGGGCTTGTAGATGGCGCCGTGGAGGTCCGTGATGCCGTCAGCCGCCTTCACGACAAAGCGCTCCGGGAACTTGTAGCCGGCCGCGAAGAGCTCGCTGAAGTCCGCCTCCTCCAGTTCCGTCCGCTTCCCGGTGGCGGAGATAAGGGCCGATGCGGGCTTGTAATCCACGCGGGAATAATTGGCAATGAAGAACTTGGCGTCGTCAGACGCAATGGCGGCGACATTCATGTCCGGCATGTCCAGCTGCTGCATCGCACCGCCCGCCAGCGGAACGCGGAAGGTGTGCATCTGGTAAGGATTCTCCTTCCTGTCCACGCCGCAGGCCGCGGCCAGCAGGTAGCCGTCTCCGACGGCCAGGACGTCATCCACGTGGAAAGCGCCTTCGGTGAGGTTGCGCTTGAGGGTGCCGTCGGCCCCGTACAGGTACAGGTTGGCCCAGCCGTTGCGTTCGGACCACCAGACGAAACTGCCGTCCGGAAGGAAGCGCGGGCTGCGGTACTCCACATAGGTGTTCATCCGTTCGGAAACGACCGTTCGGGTGGAATCGCTGCCTACGTCCACCCGGCACAGGTCCAGGCGCTTGAGGTCGCGGCTCTGGCGCACCAGCCAGAAGTGCCCGTCGTCGCCCATCCACTTGTTGCTGCGGAACTCTTCATAGCGGTCTTTCACCGTGGACGTGGCGCTCAGGACGCTGCATTCCTGGTCCTTGAAGGCGATGACTTTCACCGCCTGTGCATGGCCTTCCGTGTCCATCACGTACAGGTAGGGCTTCGGTCCCGGTTCGCCCGGCATTTGGTAGCGGTAGGTCTCCAGCGTGGGGCGCGGTTCGGTGACGGAGTTGATGACCCAGAAGGGCTTCACTTTGGACATGTCCCATTTGAAGGTCGCGAACTTCTTCCCGTTCGGAGCCCAGGCCACCGGGGCGAAGTGCCGCTTGGTGGAGTCCGTCTCGGTGTCGCCGGAGTAGTTGTCTCCGTTCCAGGAGAAATCGGCCGTGCCGTCCGTGGTGAGGCGGATTTCCACGAGGGTGGAATCCTTCTCGTCCTTTGCCGCTTTGCGGAGCGACGTGGAGTCCATCAGGTACAGGTCGTGCTTCTTCACATACACGCCCCGGGTCCCGTCCGGGGAGACATTGGCCCAGGCCGGGTACTTCCGGTTGTGCTCGTCGGTATCCCAGGTGAGCTTTTTCGTCGCGATGTCATAGTAGAACCGGTAGGTGACGAACTTGCCGGTTCCCTTGCCCGTGGAGTCCCGCTTCTCGGTCTTGGACTTGATGTCGAACTGGAAGTACTTGTCCTCCTTGAGTTCCAGGCGCAGCGGAAGGTGCTGGGCGTCATAGGGATCGCGGGTAATCTCGGTCACCTGCATCGCCAGTTTGTCCATGTCGAAGAGTTCGCTCTTCTTGCCGGCCACCGGGTCCACCAGGTAGTACTTCGTCCCCTGGGAGGTCTTGTAGCTGTACCAGAACCGGTCGCTCCCGGCGAACCAGTTCGGCGTGATCCGGGTGGAATAGACCATCTGGCCGACCTTCTTCTGGGAGAAGCGTTCGGCGAGGTTGTAGTTGGCTGTTGTGACTTTTCGGGAGATGCGCTGTGCGGGCTGCTGCGGCTGCTGGGCGGCGGCCGAGAGGCACAGGACGAGGGCGAGGGGCGTCAGGAATCGTTTCATGTATCAGAGCGTGATTTTCTGGCCTTTGAGACCGGGGGATGAGACGGTAAGGGTGATTTCGCCGGGGCCGTTGCGCCGGACGATGACGGAGGCAAGGCCGTTGAAGGCGTCGATGGAAGGGCTGTGGAAGGGGGTGTGGCAGGTCGGGTCGCCGGCATCTGTAGCAACGATTTCACCGGCACCGGAGACGCTGAAGGTCAGGTGGTTGTCGGCCTGCGGAACCATCCTTCCGGCGCTGTCCACGATGCGGGCGGTGACGAAGGTCAGTTCTTCTCCGCCAAAGTCGATCTCCAGTGCCGCAGTGGCAGGCTTCCCGGCCGTCGCCGTTTCGGCTTCGGCCCAGGGCTGTCCATCCTTGTAGGCGACGACCTTGAGGGTTCCGGGCTGGTAAACGACATCGTCCCAGCGGATGCGGTAACCTTCCTTTTTCTTGAGCCCCTGTGACTTGCCGTTGATGAAAAGTTCGGCGCTGTCACCGGTCGTATAGACATGGACCGGAGTCACTTTCCCTTTCCGGTCCGGCCAGGTCCAGTGCGGAAGCATGTGGACCATCGGCTTTTCCGGACGCCAGCGGGCCTGATACAGCCAGTAGCGGTCCTTCGGGAATCCGGCCAGGTCGATGATGCCGAAATAGGAACTCCGGGAGGGGAGGGGAACCTCGGCGATCGTTTGACCCCAGCCAGCGACCATCTTCTTGAAGGCCTCCTTCTCTTCTTCCGTATGGAAGTTGGTCAGGACGGAGGGGTCCATGTTGAAAGGCGTGGGTTCTCCCAGATAGTCGTAGCCGGTCCAGACGAACTCGCCGGCACATTCGGGGACCACGTCTTCATATTCCCACTCATAATCGGGCTTGGAGGCCCATCCGGGGGCGTACAGGTCGTAGGAACTCACCTGGAAAGGCGCATCCAGCGTCCAGCCTTTTCCCTTTTCCTCCGCGACGGGGAAGAGGTAATAGCCGCGGGTGGAGATGCAGGAGGCTGTTTCGGAGCCGATCACCGGCTGTCCGGGATGATTCTTCACGAACTCCGCATACAGGTGCGGCTTGTAGTTGAAGCCATAGACGTCGAGGGTCTTCGCATACGGCTGGGAGGCCGCCCAGGGGTTGTCGTTTCCGGCCGAGGTCGGCCGGGTGGGGTCCTCGCGATGGCAGATGTCGGTGAGCATCTGCGGGATCCACCATTTGGTGCTGTCCCCCTGCTCGCCGCACTCGTTGCCGATGGACCAAAGGATGACGGACGGGTGGTTGCGGTCGCGGCGGATCATGGCCACGAGGTCTTTCTCCGCCCATTCGTCAAAGAGTTCCGCATAGCCGTGCGCCTTTTTGGGATAGGTCCAGGTGTCCGTCAGTTCGTCCATCACCAGGAAACCCATCCGGTCGCACAGGTCCAGCAGTTCCGGTGCGGGGGGATTGTGGGAGGTGCGGATGGCGTTGCAGCCCATCTCCTTGAGCATCTTGAAGCGGCGGACCCAGGCGTCGTCGTTCCAGACGGCCCCGAGGGCACCGGCGTCGTGGTGCAGGCAGACGCCCTTCAGGAAGGTCTTTTCCCCGTTGAGGTAGAATCCGTCGGCCTTCCATTCGGCCTGGCGAAAGGCGAAGGGGGTCTCATAGACGTCCTGCGGCCCGTCCATGGGCTCCACGACCGTCCGGGCGACATACATCTGGGGATATTCCGGGTCCCAGAGCGAGACCTGTTCCACATCGAAGGTCTGGGTATAGGTCCTGCCGTCCTCGATGCGCTCGACGTTCCGGGTTTCGGCCAGGACACGGTCGATGAATCCGCCCGTGCGCTGCTTCTCCCGGCGGATGATGCGGGTGGAGATCACGCCCACCACCGGCTCTCCGGCGTGCTTGAGGGTGACATCCAGCCGGATTTCGGCATCGGCCGTAAACTTCCGGGACGGGCTGTTTTCCGCGAACCAGAAGGTGGTTTTCTCCACTTTCCGGATATTCTTGATGTCCGTGGTGACATAGGTTCCCCAGTGGGCGACGGAGGTTTTTTCCGTCTTGGTGATCCAGACGTTGCGGTAGATACCGCCGCCGGGATACCAGCGGGAGGATTCCTCGGGATTGTCCAGGTGGACCGTGATCTCATTGACCCCGGGTTTCAGCGCCGGATTCAGCCGGATGGCGAAGGAGGCGTAGCCGTAGGGCCAGCCGCCGAGGTCCATGCCGTTGACCGTCACCGTGGCGTGGGACATGGCCCCGTCGATTTCCAGGTCAATGTCCTTGAGCAGGTCCTCTTCGCTGATTTCCAGGGTTTTGGTGTAGGTGGCCTTGCCCCACCAGGCGAGCTTTCCGCTTTCGCCGGGGTATTCCTGTTTGAAGGGTCCGTCCACGCCCCAGTCGTGAGGCAGGTCCAAGGTCTTCCGGACGCCGTCCTTTTCGAAGGTCCATCCTTCGTTGAACGGCTGGCGGCCGGCCGGCTGGGCAGTGGCGGCTGCTGCGGCGAGTGCCGCTATCGCGAGAGAAAGGAAAAGTTTCTTCATAATACGCGAAGATAATGAAACTTCGGCACATCGGCAACGCTCCTTCGGCCGCATTTGCGGAAAAACTTCCTTTCGCCCTGTTTTACCGGCCGGCAGGACAGGGAAACAGGCGGGTGCGGCGGGATTGTACCATTCTTGCTGGCGGGCTTTTACCACCCTTGCTTACGCCTCGTCCTCAAATTCCGCCCTTTTTGCGGACGAGATGGGAGAATCGGTTCGTTCATCCTCAAATACGGACGAAAATGAGGATGAAATGTGTATCTTTGCAGAACATAACGGATTACAAGATGAAATTATCGAGGTTTTTTCTCATGGCTACCCTTCTGACCGCCGCGGCCTGCGCTCCGAAGCAGCAGGAGGCCGCCCCTTCCGCCCTGGAGACGATCATGTCCCGCAAGAGCGTCCGCACCTATACGGACGAGAATGTCACTGATGCGCAGGTGGAGACGATGCTCCGTGCCGCGATGGCGGCCCCGACCGGCATGAACGTCCAGCCGTGGCGCTTTGTTGTCGTGCGCGACCAGGCGGTGAAGGACGTCCTGGCCGGCGGGTTCAACAAGATGATCGCGAAGGCCCCCGTCGTTTTCGTCGTGTGCGGCGAGACCACCGTTCTGCGCCGTCCCCGGGGCGAGGAGAACGCCGACCCCGTCCTTGTCGAGAACCACAACTGGACTGCCGACTGCGCTGCTGCGACGGAGAACCTCCTCCTCGCCGCCGAAGCCCTGGGCCTTGGTGCCGTCTGGACCGCCTGCTATCCGTATGACGACCGGATGAACCCCGCCCGCGAAGTCCTCGGCCTTCCGGAGAATGTAACGCCTTACTGCATAGTCCCTTGCGGCCATCCCGGCGGCGACGACCAGCCCAAGGACAAGTGGAAGCCCGAAAACATCCACTACGACAAGTGGTAGCGCCTTCCAACCCCGTGCCCCCTTCCCCTCATTCCGATCGTAGCGCCTCTTGTCCTTCCGAACGGAGTGTCTCCTGTCCTTCCGAGCGGAGCGAAGGAATCTCATCCCCCGCCAAGCTGGTTATCCGGCCGGCGACCGTCATTGACCTCCCCGCCCTGCGACCCGTCTTCGAGGCCGCCAAGGCCATCATGCGCGCCGACGGCAACCTCGAGCAGTGGTCCGCCCCCGGCTTCCCGGCGGAGGACCTCCTCCTGCGCGACATCGACCTTGGTGGCGGGTACGTCCTTTTGAGTGACGAGATCTCTCCACGCGCTTCGCTTGGTCGAGATGACGAGGTCATCACTCCGGCCGACGGGCACGCTGCCATTTCGAACGGAGCCGAAGGTGGAGTCGAGAACCCTATTGTCGGCTACTTCGCCCTCCTTCCGTCTCCCGAACCCACCTACTCCTACATCGACGGCGCCTGGCTCACCGACGAGCCTTACGGCGTCATCCACCGAATGGCGAGCTACCCGGATGCCCACGGAATCTTCTCGGCGGTCATTGATTTCGCGTCCTCCCGCTATGCGCATCTCCGCATCGACACCCACCGCGACAACCGCATCATGCAGCACCTCATCCTGAAGCACGGCTTCACCTACTGCGGCATCATCTGGCTCCAGGACGGCACCGAACGCCTCGCCTACGAGCGCTGAAGCGAACTCCCAACCATCTGATTGAACGCACCTTACCTCTCGGTCTGTGTCCTTTTTGGGACACAGACCGTAGCGTAACGCTTTGCTTGTCAGCACGTTGAGCGAATGTCTGTGTCCCCGATGGGACACAGACGCAAGCATAATCAAATATCAGCCAGGCGGTTAACCGTTGGTCTGTGTCCCAAAAAGGACACAGACCGCAGCGTAACGTTAAGAGTGTCAGCGTGTTGAGCGAATGTCTGTGTCCCCGGTGGGACACAGACGCAAGCATAATCAAATATCAGCCAGGCGGTTAAACGTTGGTCTGTGTTCCAAAAAGGACACAGACCGCAGCGTAACGTTAAGAGTGTTAGCGCGTTGAGCGAATGTCTGTGTCCCCGGTGGGACACAGACGCGAGCATAATCAAATATCAGCCAGGCAGTTAAACGTTGGTCTGTGTTCCAAAAAGGACACAGACCACAGCGTAACGATAAGAGTGTCAGCGTGTTGAGCAAATGTCTATGTCCCCAAAGGGACAAAGACCCTAGGTTAAAACGTTAAGGGTTAAGCGAATGGCGTGACCTATAAAACCCTCGACAAACAGACGTGCAGCACAACTTTCTGGTGCGGCTGCAGGGTGAAGGTGTAGCCGACGAGCGAGGTGCCCGGGTTGGGGGCGTCGGTGGGGTGCAGATATTGCATGCCATCGACGTGGGGAGCGGATGGGTCGTAGGTGGTAGGCCAGATGTGCGGGGTCAGTTCGGGGCCGCGTCCCTCATCAAGGCCACCACCACCCTCATCAAAGCCCCCACCACCCGGGAAGCGGTAGTCGTCCCTGTCGAGCCGGAAGGCCGATCGCCCCGTCCGGCTCCAGTCTATTTTGAGGAAATCTGCCTGGAGTTCCCGTCGATGCCAGCCGTTTTGCAGCCGGAGGACCGGACCGGAGACGACGTTGAGATCGCTCCATTCCTGGAGGGATGCCTGCGCTTCGGTGCACATGGCCCATCGGACCGTACAGGTGGTATCCCCCGCCTGCAGCAGGTCCAGGATATGCAGGTCCGTACCCTGTAGGTAAACCGCCCGTTTGCAGGAGTCCAGGTCCTCGGTGTAAATATCCGTCAGGTCGATGAAGGCGCCGAGCCGGTCCTGCCAGGAGGGGTGTTCCGGCTCCCAGGTGTGCGAGATGGTGACGGGATGATTGACCTTGGGCGTGTGTCCATTGACCGTCACGATGTTATGGGAGAACGGGCCGATGCGGAAAACGCTCCAGCGCTCGCTGTCCTGGGTCATGTCCCAAAGGTCTACGCCGGCGGTTTCCAGGGAATTGTAGTCCTGCATCCCGAGGTCGGTCGCCCAGGTGGTTCCGTCCGATTCGAAGTAGAAGGAACCCTGGTCGCAATGCGAGTGGCTGGACATCGTGAGACCGCCTTTGACACCCAGATAATCGTCCTCCTCGGCGGTCCAACCGCTTCGGTAAACGAAGATAGGCGTGGTGCCCCCGCACTGGAAGTAGTGGTCGTCCGGCAGGCCGGCGGGCGTGTTCGGCCCGCTGTGGGAAACCAGGATCAGAAACATCGGGAACAGCCGTTCTTCGCAAAGGCGCTTGTATTCGGTCATTTCCATGATCCGCATCTCGGGATACACGATGGAACGGTCGCCGATATAGTTGATCATCCAAGCCTGCATGTATTGTCCGGAGGCTTTCCGGTAGGCGTCCGAGAAACTGTAACAGTTCCCTGCCGGCGTGGAGGTGAAGCGGATGAATCCGGAGGAGGCAAAGAAGTCGTGGGGGATTTGGGTCGGGTATGGAGAGGACTCGAACGGGTTATCTGTGTTGATTGGAGGGAATGCGCCCCGTACAGCCTCCTCCAACATGATTTGGAACGAAGATCCGTACCCCCAGTAATTGTATCCTTCCGGGTAGCCGCCGCCTTTGTAGGCCTTGTAGGCCAATTTATTGGATTCCAAGGACTTCTCCAGCATCGACCGGCAGAAATCCGGGTCTTCCTCCCAGACGGCGAGGGCCCCGTACACCATTCCGGCGTTGCACACGGAGTTCCAGTTGATTTCGCTCGTATAGAACCAGGCGTCGTTGGGATTCAGCGCCGGCTTGAGGCCCTTGTCGATGATCGCCCGGGCGACCGTCTTCCGCTCGCGAGGCGTCATCCGGTCGTAAAACCAGTCATACCCGATGGCGAGTGCCATCGTCATTTCCCCGACATCCAGGAAGTGCGACGGGTTCCAGTCGGTGAAGGCGCTCGCGGCCAGCATCTCGTCGATGGCCCGGCGCGCGTAAGCCTCCCCGCCATGGACCCGGTAGGTATATCCCAGCCAGAAGATGCGCTTGAGGGCAGCCCGGGAGGTATGCAGCAGCCGTCGGCCCACCATCTTCCGCGTCACGGGCGGCTCGTCCAGCACGGCGTCGCTGAACGCGACGATTACGCTGTCCGCCCGGGCGAACATGCTCTCCGGCGGCACCGTCGGCTCTTCGCCCGCCCGCATCAGCAGCCGCGGGTGCGGCACCGGCTCCTGCGCCCCGGCGGACACGAAAGCCGCCAGCAGGATGGATAGGGCAATCAACCGTTTCCCGTAACTCATTGACTAGTCGTGCTGACGATTCCGAATCATGCGCTTACCGGGGAAACCGCGACAAGGCTTCCAGGAAGTAGTAATCGGCGTAGGTCAGGGGGACGTCGATCTCGGAGCCGCCGGGGAGGTTGCCCACGGAGTGCTTCAGGAGGAAGCCGCCGTTGGTGCGGGGATCGGCAAGGTATTCCGGCGAAGCGAGGGTGCGGAGGATGCGATCGGCCGTCTGCAGCGCGGTCTCGTCCGGTTTCAATTCGTTGAGGATCAGCAGGCCCGATGCCAGGATGGCGCCGGCCGATGCATCCCGGTAGTCCGTCTGCGAGTAGTCCCAGCAGGGGATTCCGTCTTCGGGCAGATGGGCAAGGAGCCAGCCTTTCAGCTTGTCGGCGATCCCGTAGAAGGTTCCGGCGAGCTCTTCGTTCCCGGCCGCGCGCTCTTCGCGGGCCATCATCGCATAGCCGTACAGGGCCCATGACTGGCCGCGCGCCCAGGCGGAATCGTCGGCATACCCCTGGACCGTCTGCTTGCCGAGGACCGATCCGTCATCGGCATAATTCACAAGGTGCCAGGTGGTTCCGTCCTCCCGGAAATGGTTCGCCGCGGTGGTGAGGGCGTGTTTTTCCGCGATGGCCCGGTCTCCGTACTTCATCAGCAGTTCCAGGTTCATCATATTGTCGATGATGACGGGATAGTTCCAATGGTCCCCGTTCCAGCTGCGGATGACGCCGATTTCCGGGTCGAAGCGGCCGGCGAGGGTCCCTGCGCCTTCCCGGAGGACTTCCCGGAGAGCCTCGGCCGTGTTTGCGTCGGCCGTCCCGGAATCCAGCCAGCGTCCGTAGGAGGACATCAGCTGGAAGCCGATGTCATGGTCCGTGTCGCGCACCAGCAGGGCGGCGAGGGGCTTCGTGTACTTGGTGGCGAGACTCCGGAAGAGCGTGTCCTCCGTCGCTTCGTACACCTGCCACAGCACTCCGGGATAGAACCCGCTGACCCAACCGCTTACGCCCGTGGTCAGGAGTTTCCCGTCCTGGAAGGTCCTCGGACCCTGCCAGTCCGTCCCGGGAGCCTGCCTTTCGTTCAGGAGGCTGTCCATATACACCGTCTGTACCCGCGCACGCTCGATCACGCGCCCGTGAAGCTCTGCCATGGATTCGTGCCGGGGGGAGCCGCTGCAGGAAAGGGCCGCCAGGCCAGCCAAAAGTAAGGTCAATCGTCTCATACTTGCAAATATAGCATATTCTGCGTCCTGTTGAAAACTTTGTTAATTAAATTTTTTTGCGTATCTTTGCAGCCCCAAAAAGCGGGACGGAGACTCCCGCTGGCTGGGAAAACAAACCTATTTATTTTATTAACAAACATTTATGCCTACTATTCAACAGTTGGTCCGCAAAGGACGCGAGCAGCTCGAAGTGAAGAGCAAGTCTCGTGCACTGGATGCTTGCCCTCAGAAGCGTGGCGTTTGTCTTCGTGTTTACACGACGACCCCTAAAAAGCCGAACTCCGCGATGCGTAAGGTCGCGCGTGTCCGTCTTTCCAACGCGAAAGAGGTCAATGCCTACATTCCGGGCGAAGGACACAACCTCCAGGAGCACAGCATCGTGCTGGTGCGTGGCGGCCGTGTCAAGGATCTCCCGGGTGTCCGTTACCACATCCTTAGAGGAGCTTTGGATACCGCTGGCGTCGATGGACGGACTCAGTCCCGTTCCCTCTATGGTGCCAAGCGTCCGAAGAAATCTAAGAAGTAACCACCTAACTTTTATCACCTTTAATTCTTTTTCAAAATGAGAAAAGCGAAGCCTAAAAAGAGGATTCTACTTCCTGATCCTAAGTTTCACGATGTGGAAGTCACCCGTTTCGTGAACAATCTTATGC
>DETL01000014.1:287887-291852 GCA_002361625.1 Bacteroidales bacterium UBA3289
AAGAAGAGTATCGCGTATTCTATCTTTTATGATGCCATCGACATGGTGGGCGAGAAGATGAAAGATTCTGACAAGGCTCCTCTCGATATTTGGAAGAAGGCCCTCGAAAACGTGACCCCTCAGATCGAGGTCAAGTCCCGTCGTATCGGTGGTGCGAACTTCCAGGTGCCGACCGAGTTGCGCCCGGAACGGAAAGTCTCCGTCGCCATGAAGAACATGATTTCCTTCGCCCGCAAGCGTTCCGGACACTCGATGGCAGAAAAGCTTTGCGCCGAGATCGTCGCCGCGTTCAACAACGAGGGTGGCGCCTTCAAGCGTAAAGAGGATATGCACAGAATGGCTGAGGCCAACAAGGCCTTTGCACACTTCCGTTTCTAAAACTGCGTAATCTGTGGCGAAAAGAGATCTTACATACACCCGTAACATCGGCATCATGGCCCATATCGATGCCGGAAAGACCACCACGTCCGAGCGAATCCTGTACTACACCGGAAAGACCCACAAGATCGGTGAGGTCCACGAAGGTGCGGCTACCATGGACTGGATGGTTCAGGAACAGGAGCGGGGCATCACCATCACTTCGGCCGCGACCACGGCATTCTGGCATTACAACGGGGATACCTATCAGATCAACCTGATCGACACTCCCGGCCACGTGGACTTCACGGTGGAAGTGGAACGTTCCCTCCGTGTCCTGGACGGCACGGTGGCCACTTTCTGCGCAGTCGGACGCGTCCAGCCCCAGAGCGAGACCGTCTGGCGTCAGGCCGACAAGTACGGCGTGCCTAAGATCGCGTATGTGAACAAGATGGACCGGGTCGGTGCCGACTTCCTCGCCTGTGTCGAGGAAATCAAGCAGAAGCTCGGTGCCACCGCCGTTCCCGTCTGTCTCCCGATCGGTGCCGAAGATAAGTTCGAAGGCATCATCGACCTCATCGACATGAAAGCCATCTTCTACGATTCCTCGGAGGAGCTGGTGAACTACAAGGAAGGCGAAATCCCCGCCGACCTCAAGGGCGAGGCCGCCCGCTGGAGGGACATCCTCCTGGAGACCGCCGCCGAGTGCGATGAGACCCTGATGGAGAAGTACTTCGAGGATCCCGACTCCCTCACCCGCGACGAGATCATCGCCGCCATCCGCAAGGGCACCATCTCCATGCAGATCGTCCCGGCGTGCTGCGGCTCCTCGTTCAAGAACAAGGGCGTCCAGTTCCTCCTGGACAACGTGATGCGTTACCTCCCGTCCCCGCTGGACAAGGGCGCCGTCAAGGGGACCGATCCCCGGACCGGCGACGAGATCGTCCGCAAGCCCTCCGCCGAGGAACCCTTCTCGGCCCTCGTGTTCAAGATCGCGACGGATCCCTATGTGGGCCGCCTGGCGTTCCTGAGGGCCTATTCCGGTCACCTGGATGCGGGTTCCTACGTGTACAACACCCGCACCGGCAAGAAGGAGCGTGTGGCCCGCCTGTACCAGATGCACTCCAACCACCAGAACCCGATCGAGTTCGTGGAGGCTGGCGACATCTGCGCGGCCGTGGGCTTCAAGGACCTCCGCACCGGTGACACCGTGTGCGTGGAGGACCATCCCATCACCCTCGAGTCCATGGAGTTCCCGGATCCCGTGATCGGCATCGCCGTGGAGCCCAAGACCCAGAAGGACCTGGACAAGCTCGGCATCGCCCTTGCGAAGCTCTCCGAGGAAGATCCGACCTTCACCGTGAAGTCCGATGTGGAAACCGGCCAGACCGTCATCAGCGGCATGGGCGAGCTCCATCTGGACATCATCGTGGACCGGTTGCGCCGTGAATTCGGCGTGGACATCAACCAGGGTGCCCCGCAGGTCAACTACAAGGAGACCATCACCTCCGAGTACCAGATCCGCGAAGTCTTCAAGAAGCAGACCGGCGGCCGCGGCAAGTTCGCAGACATCATCGTCAAGCTCTCCCCCGCCGACGAAGGCGTACAGGGCCTCCAGTTCATCAATTCTGTCAAGGGCGGTAACATCCCCAAGGAATTCATCCCGTGCATCGAGAAGGGTTTCACTTCCGCGATGGCCAACGGCTGTCTCGCCGGTTACGAGGTGCCTTCCCTGAAGGTGGAGGTTATCGACGGCAGCTTCCACCCGGTGGACTCCGACCAGCTCTCCTTCGAGATGGCGGCCCGGATGGCCTTCCGTCACGCCTATCCCAAGTGCCATCCGGTCCTCCTCGAGCCGATCATGTCCCTCGAGGTCGTCACGCCGGAAGACTACATGGGTGACATCGTGGGTGACCTGAACCGCCGCCGCGGCCAGATCGTGGCGATGGACTCTACCGCCAACGGAGCACGCATCGTCAAGGCATACGTTCCGCTCGCCGAGCAGTTCGGATACGTCACTGTGCTGCGCACCCTTTCTTCGGGCCGCGCCACCAGCACGATGACCTTCGACCACTACGCCGAGGTCCCGGCCAACCTGGCCAAGGATATCGTCGAGAAGAGCGGTTACAGCCGGATGTCCTTTGACGACGAGTAAAGTTTAGACAAAAACAAAAAGTTATAGAAATGAGCCAGAAAATCAGAATCAAACTCAAGTCGTACGACCACATGCTCGTGGACAAGTCCGCCAGCAAGATCGTTGACACTGTGAAGGCTACGGGTGCAAAGGTCAATGGTCCCATTCCCCTTCCTACGCACAAGAAGATCTTCACTGTGAACCGCTCGACCTTCGTGAACAAGAAGTCCCGCGAGCAGTTCGAACTCGACTCCTATGTCCGTCTTCTGGACATCGACGAATCCAATGCGAAGACCGTCGATGCTCTCATGAAGCTCGAACTTCCCTCCGGTGTCGAGGTTGAGATCAAGGTCTGAGGTCGTTGACCTGACCTAGTCAAGACAGATGGCCTGGGATGCAGTTGCATTCCGGGCCAATTTTTTTTAAATTTGCGGGTCATAAAACGAACGGATATGGACAGATTCAATCTCGTACGGGAATCCTTCATGAAGAAGGCCAAGCCCGTGGACACCCCCAAGGGGCTGCCGTCGGAGTATTTCGGGGAACTTGTCTTCGACCGGAACAAGATGCAGAAGTACCTGGACTCCAAGACGTTCTATGCGCTGCTGGAGTGCATCGAGGGCGGCAAGCCGCTGGACCGGAAGACGGCCGACGGCGTGGCCGTGGGCATGAAGACATGGGCCCTGGAGCACCATGTGACGCATGTCACCCACTGGTTCCAGCCCCTGACCGAGGGGACGGCGGAAAAGCACGACTCCCTCATCGACTACGACGGTCGGGGCGGGGTGATCGAATCCTTTGACGGAAAGGCCCTTGCGCAGCAGGAACCGGATGCCTCGTCGTTCCCCAGCGGCGGCCTCCGGGCGACCTTCGAGGCGCGCGGCTATACGGCCTGGGATCCCACCTCCCCGGTTTTCATCCAGGACGACACGCTTTGCATCCCCACGGTGTTCATTTCCTACACCGGCGAAGCGCTGGACTACAAGACACCCTTGAAAAAGGCCCTGAAGGCCGTCAGCGACGCAGCCGTCCCCATCTGCCGCCTGTTCGACCCGTCCGTGAACAAGGTCTTCTCGTACCTGGGCTGGGAACAGGAGTATTTTCTGGTCGATGAAGGACTCTTCGCCGCCCGGACGGACCTCATGATCACCGGCCGGACCCTTTTCGGCCACAACTCTTCCAAGGACCAGCAGCTGGACGATCACTATTTCGGCGCCATTCCTTCCCGCGTCGCCGCCTTCATGCGCGATCTGGAAATCGCCGGACACCGGCTGGGCATTCCCATCAAGACCCGTCATAACGAAGTGGCTCCCAATCAGTTCGAGCTGGCCCCCATCTACGGGGAGACGAATCTGGCCAACGATCAGAACCAGCTGCTGATGAACATCATGCATTCGATTGCCCGGAAGCACGGGTTCGTGGTGCTCCTGCACGAGAAACCCTTCGACGGGGTGAACGGCTCCGGCAAGCACAA
>DETL01000014.1:291884-323088 GCA_002361625.1 Bacteroidales bacterium UBA3289
TCCGGCAAGCACAACAACTGGTCGCTGGGAACCGACACCGGCACGCCCCTCATGGCCCCCGGCAAGGACGCCCTCGGCAACCTCCAGTTCATTACGTTCTTTGTCAATGTGCTCGCGGCCGTCCAGAAGCACAACGGCCTCCTGAAGGCCACGATCGCCAGCGCCACCAATGCGCACCGCCTGGGTGCGCACGAGGCCCCGCCGGCCATCGTTTCCGCTTTCCTGGGCCGCACGATGACTTCCGTCCTTCGGAAACTCCTGGAAGTTCCGTCCGATACCCCCATCGAAATCGCCGGCAAGAAAGGCTCCCGCATGGGCCTTGTGGAAATCCCGGAGATCTTCCTGGACAACACCGACCGCAACCGAACCTCTCCCTTCGCCTTCACCGGCAACCGCTTCGAGTTCCGTGCCGTGGGATCCTGCGCCAACTGCGCCGGCGCGATGACCACCTTGAACGCCGCCGTTGCCGAGCAACTCCTTGATTTCAAGACGGCTGTCGATGTAGAACTCGCTGCGGGGAAGACCTTGCAGGTCGCCGTCATGGACACGCTCAAGCCCATCATCGCCTCCATCATCGACACGGTGTGTTTCGACGGAAACGGCTACACGGACGAGTGGAAGGCCGAAGCCGCCCGCCGCGGACTGGACACCGAGACCAACGTCCCGACCATGTACTGCGAATTCCTGAAACCTTCCGCCGTGGAGATGTTCACCCGCACCGGGGTCTATACCCGGAAGGAACTGGAGGCCCGCAACGAAGTCAAGTGGGAGACCTATGCCAAGAAGGTTCAGATCGAGGCCCGCGTAATGGTTCGTATGTCCATCAACCACATCATCCCCGCCGCCGTCGCCTACAAGGCCTCGCTGCTGAAGGAAGTTTCTCTGTATGAGAAGGTTTATGGAGACACCGAGGGCTGCGCTTCCGAACTGGCCATCCTGGACGACATCACCCGGTACGTGGAGGAAGTCCGCCAGCGTGCCCGCCAGGTCGAAGACGCCCGTGTAGAGGCCGATGCCATCGAGGATGCCTACGCCCGCGCCGAGGCCTTCTCCGACATCGCGAACATGCTCTTCGCCCTCCGCAAGCCCATCGATGCGCTCGAGGAAGTCGTGGACGACAAACTCTGGCCGCTCCCGAAGTACCGCGAACTCCTGTTCATTTCGTAATTTGACGAAAGTTTGCTAATTTTGCATTGCAAAACGGGTTTCATGCCCGCAGGCCGGCCCCTTAGCTCAGTTGGTTAGAGCAGCGGACTCATAATCCGTGGGTCGTGGGTTCAAGTCCCCCAGGGGCCACGCAAAAGCACCAGGTTTGTCGATAAGGCCGTTTTAACCCTTTTTTAAGGACGGGTTAAGGCCTTTGGAAAGGGGTCGTCGCTATCTTTGGCAAAAACCACAGCGACATGAAAGCACTCCGAACACTTTTCCTGGCCGCCCTACTGGGTACGGCGATCCTCGCCGGAGCCCAGACGGCCGGCCGTCGACACGCCCCCGAATCGGCCTACCCGTCCTATCACGGACTGGTCATGGCCGGGTATCAAGGCTGGTTCCACAACAACGGCAAAGGGGTGATGTATCCCGACGAGAACCGGATCCATATCGACATGTGGCCGGACGTGAGCGAGTATGAGCACACCTATCCGACCGGGCTCAAGATGGCAGACGGATCTACGGCGCGGTTCTTCTGCTCCGACGACGAACAGACGGTTGCGACGCATTTCCGCTGGATGCGCGAATACGGGCTGGACGGGGTTTTCCTGCAGCGCTTCTACGGAAGCTGCCGTCCCCGCCGGGGCTCTCGCCAGCATTCCGTGACGGTACTCCGTCACGCCCAGAAATACGCCGTGGAGAACGGCCGGGCGATTTCCGTGATGTATGATCTCTCGGGCCTGGACCCGGATCGGGGCGAGGACTGCTCGCTCCTCATCGACGATTGGAAGTTCTTGGTGGACAGTCTGAAAGTGACGTCGTACAGCCAGCCCAACCAGTATCTGTACCATAACGGAAAACCCCTCGTGGTCATCTGGGGGGTCGGCTTTCCCGACCGGCCGTATCATATCCGGAACATCAGGCTGGCAGAGCTGATCGACTTTCTTCATAACGACCCCGAATACGGCGGTTGCAGCGTGATGCTGGGCGTGCCTACCTATTGGCGGGAGCTCTTCAGCGACTGCGTCGAAGACCCGTACCTGCACGATCTCATCCGGAAGGCGGACCTGGTCCTTCCGTGGATGGTCCAGCGCTTTACCCCGTTGTTGCACTTCGAGATGAACCGCTATGCCGACATGATCCGCAAGGACATGGAATGGTGTGCGGCAAACGGGGTGGAATACGTCCCGCTCGTGTATCCGGGTTTCAGCTGGTACAACCTGAGCCGGGGCGGAGACGACATGAACGACATCGGCGGGGAGAAACCGCTTGCGAGCATCCCGCGCCAGGGCGGGAAATTCTACTGGTCACAGATTTATACGGCGGTCAAAACCGGCGCGCAGATGCTGTATGTTGCGATGTTCGACGAGGTCAACGAAGGAACGGCCATCTTCAAGGTGACGGACCATCCGCCCGTGAGCCGGGTGGCCAAATTCGTGGGCATGGACGGGAAGCCGTCCGACCATTATCTATTCCTCACCGGCGAGGGGGCCCGGATGCTCCGCGGCGAACGGGAACTGACGCCGAAGATGCCGGAAAGAAAGGGAGAGACCGCACCTTCCAAGCCCTGGGAGCAGATTTATGCCGACAAAGGGTTCACCGTGGAGGAGACCACGATCCGCGGCCGCCGCGCCGTACTCATCGTCCCGCCGGACGCGAACGGACGCTGGATTGCCCGTCCGGCCTTCATCGGTGCCTTCGCCCAGGTCGATGACGCCCTCCTCGCAAGGGGGTGGTCCTTCGGCTTGCTGGACCTGATGGACGAATATGCCTCTCCGGATGCGCAGGAGGCCTTCACGGAGTTTGCGGATTACGCACGGAAAAAGTACGGGCTCTCGAAGAAGGTGGTCCTGGAGGGCCTGAGCCGGGGCGGCTGGTTCTCTCTCCTCTATGCCGAGAACCATCCGGACCGGGTGGCCGCACTCTATCTGGACGCCCCGCTGTGTGACCTTACGAAGTTCACGGGCAACCCTCATGTCCGGAAGGCAGCCGCCGCCTGGGAGGCGGCCGGCGTCGCGCCGGATGCGTTCTATACCTATGCCCGGGACCACTTTGACCGTATCAAAAAGAAACCCATCATCGTCGTCTATGGAGCCGCGGATCCGGTCGTCCCCTTCGAACAGCAGTTCGGGACCTTCGACCTGTCCGGCTGCAAGCGGCTCTCGGTCATCGGCAAGACCGGCTGCGCCCATCATCCCCATTCCCTGAATCCCTGCGACCCCATCGTGGATTTTCTGACGAAATAACGGACACGTGTGGAGAAAAACCGCTATCTTTAGGTGGTGAAACATTCAATGGGATTGATTATGAAAAAGATCGGTATCCTGGCAGCGGTAGCGGCTACAGTAGCCCTGGCGTTCTCCTGCACGGCCGGAGACGGCTGGGTACGCGTGAAGGGGAACAAGTTCATCGACCCGAAAGGGAAGGAACTGGTGCTGCGGGGGCTTTGTTTTTCGGATCCGGTGAAGCTGGTACGGGACGGGCAGTGGAACGAGCGGTATTTCGCCGAGGCGGCCGACTGGGGCGCGAACGTTGTCCGGTTCGCCGTCCATCCGACGAACCTGAATTCCCTCGGCTGGGAGGAAACCTTCCAGGCGATGGACCAGGGGATAGCCTGGGCCAAGAAGCATGGCCTGTACGTCATCATGGACTGGCATTCCATCGGCAATCTGAAGGAGGGGAAGTACACGGCGCCGATGTATGTCACCACCCTGGAAGAGACGTTCAAGTTCTGGCGTACGGTGGCGCAGCGGTACAAGGATGAGCCGACGGTGGCGCTGTACGAACTGTTCAACGAGCCGACGGTGACGGCCCTGGGCATGGGCGACTGCACCTGGACCGAGTGGAAGGAAATCCAGGAACGGATCATCGACACGGTCCGGACCTATAATCCGCATGCCGTGTGCCTGTGCGCCGGCTTCAACTGGGCGTACGATCTGACGCCGGTGGCTACGGAACCGATTGAAAGGGAGAATATTGCCTATGTGTCCCACCCCTATCCGATGAAGCGGTCCGAGCCGTGGGAGGAGCAGTGGGAGCAGGATTTCGGCTATGTGGCGGATACCTACCCGGTCATCTGCACGGAAATCGGCTACTGCCTGGAAAATGAGCCGGGCGCCCATATTCCGGTCATTTCCTCCGACGTGTATGGCGAGCACATCACCCGGTACTTCGAAAAGAAGGGGATTTCGTTCACCATCTGGTGTTTCGACCCCGATTGGCCCCCGACGATCATCCGCGACTGGAACTTCACCCCGAGCACCCAGGGGCGGTTCTTCAAGGCCTATCTGCAGGGGAAGGATCCCTCCGAAATCACCCCGCCGCCCGTGAATCCGAAAGCGACCGGTGAGGCCCGGGAGCTGCTTTCGTTCCTGTATTCCATCAGCGGACAATATACGCTCGCAGGCGAGCATAACTTTTCCAGCGACCTGGAGCGGTACGACGCCGTGGTCCATGAGATGACCGGGAAGTATCCGGTCGTCTGGGGGAGCGATTTCAGCTTCAGCGCGACCGGGGACGATTTCGCCCGCTATCAGCACGCCGGCCCCCTGAACCTGACGGTTCCTTTCGAAAAACCCTGCATCCAGACGGGCCGGACGGTAGCCGAAGCCCGGCAGGACATCGTGGACACGGCCATCCGGAAGGCGGCCGAAGGGCGGATCATCACCCTGATGTGGCATTGCTGCGACCCGCGCGTGACCGACGGCAACGAGTGCGGCGGCGACAAGGTCTGGACGATGGACAATGCCTATTCGCAGGAGGAATGGGACGAACTTTGCACGGACGGAACGCCGCTCCATGAGGCATGGAAACGCGAAATGGACACCGTGATCCCGTATCTGCGCCAGCTGCAGGAGGCCCATGTCCCTGTCCTCTGGCGTCCTTACCACGAGATGAACGGCGCCTGGTTCTGGTGGGGTAACCATCCGGGCGAGAACGGCTTCAAACGCCTGTGGATCATGACCTATGAGTATTTTACGGCCCAGGGACTGGATAACCTGATCTGGGTCTGGGATCCGAACGCTCCGCGCGTGAAGGAGAACGACGACGCCTTCCCTTACGCCGACTTCTATCCCGGGAACGACTATGTCGATGTCCTCGCCGCCGATATCTACGGCTGGGACTACAAACAGTCCCATCACGACGAACTGGTGGAACTGGGCGGAGGCAAGCCCATCGCCATGGGCGAAATCGGCCAGCTGCCCAAGGACCTGGCCGTCTTCGGGGAGCAGCCCGCTTGGACCTGGTTCATGGTGTGGGGCTATTTCATCGACGGTCACCGAGGCGACGAAGGCCACCTGGACCTCGTCCGCAGCATCTACGATTCCCCGCGCATCCTGACCCTGGACGAAATCGTCTTCGAGGACGGGAAGCACCGGGTCCGGTAAATACCGGGGAGGCGCTCCAATGCCATGATGCCATGGCGCTTTAGAACAGCCCCTTCACCAGGAACCAGACGACGGGCACCAGCAGGGCCGGGATGTAGTTGAGGGTCTTGCAGTCCTTGATGTTCAGGATGGAAAGGCCGGAGGAGATGATGAGGACCCCGCCCACGATGGCGAGCTCATTCACCAGCGTGCCCTGGAAAATGGGGCTGGAGGAGGCCAGCTTAGCGAGGAGGTAGATCGATCCCTGCCAGCAGAAGAGGATCGGGGCCGCGAGGATCATGCCGATGCCATAGGTTGTCGCAAAGACGGTGGACGTGACAAGGTCCAGCGTGGAATTCGTGAACAGGAACGTATTGTCCCCCTGCAGTGCGCTGAGAACCGGTCCCACGATGGAAAAGGTGCCGATGCAGTAGAGCAGGCAAGCCGAGATGAGGCCAGTTGCGAAACTATCGCCGCCCCTTTTCGCCAGGGCCCGTTTCACCCGTCCGTCCAGGTCCAGGGCCGTGCCGATGAGCCCGCCGATGGCCAGCGAAAGGATGAACAGGACCGGGAATTCGCTCTTGGGCATATTGGCCACGAAAGAATTCGCCCCGAGGGCGAGGGAGGCAAGGCCCATCGCGGTGAACAGTGCCCCCGTGTACTTTTCCCCGAGGCCCTTCTTGAACAGGGTCCCGACCAGGGTGCCGACGATGATGCAGCCCGTATTGACAATAGTTCCAAGCATTTCCGGCTGCAAAGATAGCAAGATTTCCGTCTCCTGTTGATAACTTTTTTCGGAGATTCCGCGAAGGTGTGCTATCTTTGTTATCCAAGACAAGTAGCGCCATGGCCTTCGTACACCTTCACGTCCATACCCAGTATTCCATCCTCGACGGACAGTCGTCCATCGAGAACCTGTTCAACCGGGCCGAGGAACTCGGGATGCCCGGCCTCGCCATTACGGACCACGGCAACATGTACGGGGTGAAGGAATTCTTCAAGTATGCGAAGAAGCATCCGAACGTGAAGCCCATCATCGGCTGCGAGATCTACGTGTCCAAAGGTGACCACCGGGTGAAGGAGAAGGGGTATTATCACCTGATCCTGCTGGCGAAGAACTACAACGGCTACAAGAACCTCGTGAAGATCGTCTCCACGGGCCATATCGAGGGTTTCTACAACCGTCCCCGCGTGAGCCATGAGGTGCTTGAGCAGTACCATGAGGACCTGATCTGCAGTTCCGCCTGCATGGCGGGCGAGGTGCCGCGGGCCATCCTGGCCGGGGACATGGGCAAGGTGGACGAAATCATCGAATGGCACAAGAAGGTCTTCGGAGAGGACTATTACCTGGAGGTGATGCTCCACAAGACGGAGGTCCCGGGACTTTCGCAGGAGGTCTATGACAACCAGATGATCTACAACAAGGTCATCTTCGAGATGGCCGAGAAGCATCATGTGAAAGTCCTTGCCACCAACGACGTTCATTTCGTCCGGAAGGAGGACGGTCCGGTCCATGACCGGCTGATCTGCCTCACGACCAATTCGTTCGTCGATGATCCGGACCGGATGCGCTACACGCAGCAGGAGTTCCTCAAGAGCGAGGAGGAGATGCTGGCCCTGTTCCCGGACCATCCGGAGGCCCTCTCCAACACGTTGGAAGTGCTGAATAAGGTGGAGAGCTATTCCATCGACAGCGACCCCATCCTGCCGGTGTTCGAGATCGATCCGGCCTTCATGGCCGACATCGACGCGCAGATGGAGAAGTACAAGGACATCATCGACGCCGGCCGTTGCGACAAGAAAGGGAATTACCGCGGAGACGGGTTCTGCCATTCGGTGGCGTACCTGTGTCATCTGACCTATGAAGGCGCCCGCATGCGCTACGGGGATACGCTCACGGACGAACAGGCCGAGCGCATCGACTTCGAGCTCAAGACCATCTCCCGCATGGGCTTCCCGGACTACTTCCTCATCGTCCAGGACTATATCGCCGCTTCCCGTGCGATGGGGTCCATGGTGGGGCCGGGACGTGGCTCCGCGGCTGGCTCCGTCGTGGCTTATTGCTTGAAAATCACCAATCTTGACCCGATCCGGTACCAGCTCCTGTTCGAGCGTTTCCTGAATCCGGACCGTATTTCCATGCCGGATATCGACGTGGACTTCGAGGACCTTACCAAGGCCCATAGCTACGTGGAGGAGAAGTACGGGGCGGACCACGTGTCCCGCGTCATCACCTTCGGCACCATGGCCGCGAAGAGCGCCATCAAGGACGTCGCCCGCATCAGCCACCTGTCCATCGACGAATCCAACCGGCTCACGAAGATGGTTCCCGACCGCCTGTCCGAAAAGAAGGAGAAGGAGTATCCCTTCAATCCCAAGCTGGACGAACTCAAGCCCGGTTTCAAGGTGGTGGAGAAGGAGGTCGAGGAAGAGCATGACGGAGAGAAGGTACTGGTAAAGAAGACCTTCCAGCGGGGTATGGAGGATGTGGACGTCAAGATCAACCTCAAGAACTGTTACCGGCTGGTGCCGGAGTTCATCGAGGAGCTCAAGAACGGTCCCGATATCAACAAGGAAGTGCTCAAGTACGCCCAGGCCCTGGAAGGCAGTGTCCGGCAGGTGGGCGTGCACGCCTGCGCCACCATCATCGGCCGGGGCGACCTGACCAATTTCCTGCCCATGTGCCTGTCCACGGATAAGGAAACCGGCGAGAAGGTCCGGACGTCCCAGTATGACGGCCACTATATCGAGGACGTGGGCATGCTCAAGATGGACTTTCTGGGCCTGATTACGCTCCAGATCATCCATAACTGCCTGGACCTCATCAAGGAGCGCTTCGGCGAGGACATCGACATCGAGGCTATTCCCATCGACGATAAGCCTACTTACGAACTCTACGGCCGCGGCGACACCGTGTCCGTGTTCCAGTTCGAATCCGAGGGCATGCAGTCCTGGCTGCAGAAGCTGCACCCGGACCGTTTCGAGGACCTCATCGCCATGAACGCCCTGTACCGGCCGGGCCCGCTGGATTACATCCCGAACTTCGTGAACCGCAAGCTGGGCGTGGAGGCCATCGAGTACGACCTTCCCGAAATGGAAGAGTATCTGGCTGATACATACGGTGTTACGGTGTATCAGGAGCAGGTGATGCTGCTGTCCCAGAAGCTGGCCGGCTTCACCAAGGGCGAGGCGGACAAGCTCCGCAAGGCGATGGGAAAGAAGCAGATCGACATCCTGAACTCCCTGAAGGACAAGTTCATGACCGGCGGCATTGCCAAGGGCCATCCGGAAAAGGTCCTGGACAAGATCTGGAAAGACTGGGAGAAGTTCGCCCAGTACGCCTTCAACAAGTCCCACGCGACCTGTTACGCCTGGGTGAGTTACCAGACCGGCTGGCTCAAGACCCACTATCCGTCCGAATTCTTTGCTTCCTGCCTCACCAGTGCGAAGAGCATGGACGAAATCAAGAAGATCATGGACGACTGCCGCAGCCACGGCATCAAGATCCTGAATCCGGACGTGAACGAGAGCGGCGCCCATTTCTCCGTCAACAAAGAGGGGAACGTCCGTTTCGCCCTGAGCGGTATCAAGGGTTTCGGCGGAAACATTGTCGATGCCATCCTCAAAGATCGCGAAGAAAACGGCTGGTATTCCGATATTTACGATTTCGTCGAGCGGATGTCAGGCACGGTGAACCGGAAGGCGTTCGAGGCGCTTCTGTATGCCGGCGCCTTCGACAGCCTGGGTATCCAGCGGCCGCAGTTCGAGCTGCCGGGCCGGAGCGGACAGCCTTTCATCGACGAGATCGTCCGGTACGGAGAACTGTACCGGAACGACACGGTGGATGCTGCGGCGTCGCTGTTCGGCGACATCGAGGAGATGAAACCCGAGCGCCCGGCCATCCCTGAACTGAACCCTGATTTCGAGATCCTTCCGCTGCTTCAAAAGGAAAAGGACCTGGTGGGCATGTATCTCTCGTCACATCCGCTGGAACGCTTCAATTTCGAGCTCAAGACCTTCACCAACTGCGGAATGGCGGGCCTCCAGGACCTCATCGCCGAGTGCGAGAATGAGAAGAAATCCGCGAAAGTGAGCGTAGCCGGCCTGGTCACCAGCTACAAGCAGCAGCTTACCAAGAAGGGGACGCCCTATTCCCGGACGGTGCTGGAAGACTATTCCGGCAGCTATGAACTGGCCCTTTTCGGGCGGGACCACGAGAACTATTTCCAGTACATGCAGCCGCACGAGGCCCTGTATCTGGAAGGCGTCGTGGAGGAGAAGTTCTTCCTCAAGCCGGAAGAAAGGGCACAAGGCAAGACCTCGCCCTATGTGTTCAAGGTGCGCAAGGTCATGATGCTGGGGAATGTCACCAGCGAGTACCTGAAGAGTTTCTCCATCAGTATTGACACACCCATGCTTACCCCTGCATTCCGGGAGGACCTCCTCCGGGTGGTGAAAAAACACCGGGGCGGCACGCCCCTGGAGATGTTCCTCTACGATCCCAAGACGCGTTACCGGATCCAGTTCAAGTCGAACAAGTTTCAGGTATCCGTCTCTTCCGACCTCATCACGGACCTCCGCCGCATCGGCGTGGACCATTACGAGGCCGTGAGGAAGTGATTTTTCGCGGGTTGCAGGACGGCTAGAGACTCTCCGCCTCCCGCCAACCCTGCGCTTTCACCGGCAACTCCACTCCTTCCGGAGTCACGAGGACCGTGCCCGCTTCGGGCTGGGCCAGGTGGCCGATGATGTCGAAGGTCTGGAAGTCTCTTCTGAACTTTTCCATCTGCAGGATCGGAACGGTAAAGAGCAGGCGCATGTCGTCGCCGCCGTTGAAGGCCGCCGAGACCGGGTCGATGTCCAGTTGCTTTCCGAGCTGGAAGGTGTTCCCCTCGAAAGGAAGGCGGTCCGCATAGACCTTGGCGCCCAGGCCGCTATCCCGCTGCAGGCGCTTCAAGGCATCGCCCAGACCTCGCGTAACAAAGTATCCGTAAGAAGGATAGATCTCCGCATCCTCCAGTTTGGAGACGACGCTGCTGTCCAGTTCCGGGCGCAGGTAATCGCCCACCAGCATCCGCCAGGAGGTCATATCCGGTTGCCGGCCGGTCTTCTCGAAGTCGCGGCGTCCTTTCTCCAGCACCTGCATGCCCAGATAGGCGGCGCCCAGGCTGCCGGACACGCACAGAAGGTCCTTCGACTTCGCCGCCATCCGGCGCTTGTCGGTCAGGAGCGAGGTCTCGCCGGTGGCCGCCAAGCTGATGAACAGGCCGTTATTGGACGGCTGCAGGTCCAGGTTCACGGCCTCGAAACCGTGTTCCTTCGCGGCGACGGTGATGCCGGTCCAGAGTTCCTTGATCTGCTCCAGGTCCAGCTTGGAGGAAATCCCCAGGATGACATTCAGGAGTTTCGGATGCGCGAGGGTGGCGTACAGCTCGCCCACGACCCCGACGACACACTTGTATCCCAGGTGTTTCAGCGGGAAATAGACGAGGTTGAAGTCGATGCCCTCGAGGTACATCCGGGCTGCGGTATGCACTTTCCCGCCCTTTTCGGCACTGTACGTGAGACCGGGGACGGGATGATAAGCAGAGAGGCGATAGAGCTGGTCTATCGCCTCTACTTTTCCGATGTCCGAAAAACTTTCGGCCATACTTATCGGAGCTGGAAGATCACCGGGAAGGTGTAGGTCACCTTGACGGCGCGGTCACGCTGCTTGCCCGGCTTCCACTTCGGGGAGCTGGAAACGACACGGACGGCCTCCTTGTCCAGGGAATCGTCCACGCCACGGAGGACCTTCACGTTGGTCACGCGGCCGTCGGCTTCCACGGTGAACTGGAGGGTGACACGACCCTGCACACCGTTCTCCTTCGCGATTTCAGGATAGACGAGCTTGGAGTTCACCCACTTCGAGAACTCGTTCGCATCACCGCCGTTGAAGGACGGCTTCTGCTCCACGAGCTGGAACGGGATGGCCTCTTCCTCGACTTCCTCTTCCACGACCTCGGCTTCCTTATAGTCCATGATCTCGACACCGGTGTTGTCGTCTTCGAGGTTCATGAACATGTCGTCATCGAGCTTGATGTCATCGTCCACGATGTCGATCTGGTCGGAAAGGACGGGGATGTTCGGGGCTTCGGGCGGCGGCGGAGGGGTCTCGTTCTGGATGGCGACCATCTCCTCTTCCACGAGGACCTGGGTGGTGTCCTCGAGGACAGCCACCTGCTGCTCCTTGGAGGAATACTCGAAAGCACCCCAGGTCACCAGGAGGGCGGTCACGAGACCGATCTCGGTGAACAGGAGTTTCTTGTTCTCCAAGCTGGCTTTTTCGGATTTCTTGATTTCCATATACGTTGTGTTTTATGGTTTTTCTCTGATGCAAAGGTCGGCATTCCCTCGCAAGGGTGCAAATAATCCCGGAAAAACCATCTCGCAAACGCGCTGTAAATATGTATTGATAATCAGACAGTTGCGAGAGTCCCTCTTTGGAGAATTCTCGCAACTGCCCGAAAACATGCCGTTGACCACTGAAATCCGGTCGTTCACTAACGCAGCCGATAGATGACCGGGAAGGTGTAGGAGACCTTGACGGCGCGGTCCCGCTGGCGGCCCGGCTCCCACTTCGGGGAGGAGGAAACGACCCGGACCGCTTCCCGGGCGAGGGACTCGTCGGGGGAATTCAGCACCTTTACGTCCTGGAGCCGGCCATCTTTTCCGATCGTGAACTGGAGCACCACGCGCCCTTCGACGCCGTTGTCCTTGGCAATCTCCGGATAAACCAGGCGGCTGTTCACCCACTTCGCGAAATCGTTCGCATCACCCCCGTTGAAGGTCGGCTTCTGCTCGACCGTGACGAAAGGAAGGGTTTCTTCCTCTACATCTTCTTCGACGACCTCCTGCCGGACATACTCCTGGATGTCTACGGGCACGTCCATATCGTCCAGACTCTGGAAGTCCAGGTCCACGGTGATGTCATCCTCGACAATCTCCAACTCGTCCGACAGCATCGGCAGAGCCGGCGCTTGCGGTGCAGGCGGGGGCGTATCCAGCGGGATTGCCAGGATATCGTCCTCATTGTCAATCTGCGTATTACCCTGCAGCAGGGCAACTTCTTTAGCGCGGGTAGAACTTTCAAAACCCGCGAGGACCGCGAGAAGGGCTGCGATGAGTCCCACCTCGGCAAAGATCAGCCGCTTGTTCTCGAGGCTGGCCTTCTCAGTTTTCTTGATTTCCATGGCGCTGTGTTTTAAGGGTTTGACTTGGTGCAAAGTTACCCCGGGAAAAGCGCGGAATCAATGACAGACGGCCGCGGCGAACTCGCGGCAAATAACCGCAGACCGCTGACAATCAGCTATTTGGAAAGTGCGAGAACCCCTATTTCTCCAAGCACGCCAGGAAATCCTCGCTGTCGGGAGAGGAGGAGGCCTTGATGCGCTCCTTGAGGCGGTAGAGACGGTTGTAAACGTAGGGTTTGTCTTTCTCCAGAAGGGTGGAGATGGTGGTGGCGGAGAAGCCGGAGGCGGTGAAAAGGTACAGGAGGAAGTCTTCGTCCTTCCATTTAGGGAAAGCGGCGCGGAGGCGTTTCATCACGCCGCCTGCACGCTCGTCCAGGGCCTGCTCCAAGTTCTTCTGCGCTTTCGTGTCGCTGCGGAGTCCTTCCACGATGGCCTTCACCTCGCTCAAGATACGTGGCTGCAGGTTGGACGTCCCCTCGAACACATAGTACTGTTCGCACAGGCGGTCCAGCGTATCGATTCCGCCCAGGCGCGGGCGGTCCGCCTTGAGGGCGGAAAGTTTGGACTGCAAGTCCTCCGCGGCGGACAGGTAGCGCTCGTTTTCCGCCTGCTTTTCGGCGAGGAGGCGTTCCGTCTGGATCTTCCGGGCCCAGAAATACAGGACAAGGGTGGAGAGGATTGCCGCAATCAGGAGGGCCATCATGGCGAGCCGGCTGCGGGAGCGTTCGATTTCCCGTGCGACGGCACCCGCTTTCCGGAAAGAGACCATCCCGCTTCCGTATCGGCCGACGGCCGTCTGGACCGTGCCCATCAGTTCCCAGGCCCGCATCCGCTCCATGTCCGGTCCGTTTTCTTCGAAATGGAAGCAGGCACGCTCCAGCCCCGCTTCGGTGGCGTCGTCCAGGAAGAAATACGTGCGGTAAAAAGCTTCGGCGGTCAGGTAATCATACTCCGCTTTTTCCCGGTCGGTTGCGAGGTCCACCCGTCGGAGGCCGTCCAACAGGTACAGGGCGCTGTCCGGATGGTCCTCGATGATCCGGGCGGCATCCCGCAGCACGGGATTCCGTACGCCGCAGGAAAACACCAGGAACACGGGAAGCAGGTATGGCAGATACTTCTTCACTTCACAAAGATAATGAAAAATGTTATCTTTGCGTGTCATGCCCAAGAAGTTCATATCCCTCGTCGGCCTCCTTCTGTGTACCGCCCCGCTCCTCCGGGCGCAGGCTGTGATGGACGACGGATTGTCCTCCTGGGTTGTCCGGACGGCCAAGAAGGTCTTTCACCTGCTTACGGACCCCAACCCGAAACTGGATACGACCTGTATTTACCAGATGCCCCTTCCGTGGACGGCCGGTCTGGAAACCGCGCACATCACCTCTACCGCGGACCTTCACACGGATGTGACGGAATCGCCTCTTCCCGGAACGACCGGTGCAACCTCGGAGTACGGGATGGATTTCAATCTGCAGAATCACTTTTGTCACAAAGTGGGCGCCAGTTTCGGATATGGCGGACTGTCAGCCGGTTATGGTATCGAGGTGGGGGCTCGGAGAGAGGAGAGGAATACGTATTTCTCCCTGGGACTGTCCGGAGACGCCTATGGTATCCAGGTCCAGAATTACGTGATCAGCGACTATATCGAAAAGACGGGCGGCCCTTATGGCCGAAGCGCCGTATCGGGTTATCCGGGTTGCCTGCGCGATTTCGCCGTGGACGCGTACTATGTGTTCAACAACCGCCGGTTCGCCTATTCCGCCGTCTATAAAGGGCAGAAGATCCAGCGTCGCAGCGTGGGCTCCTGGATGCTCTCCGGCCGCTATCTGCAGGGGGATTTACAGGTCGATGACCGGGATGCCGAATTCCTGGAAATCACTGACGGACTGAGCCGTTACAAGACGGATCAGGTTTCCCTGGGGGGCGGTTATTCCCTCAATTGGGTGCTGCTGCACCGCGATCCCGTCGAGTGGGCTACGGCCAGGGGCCTGCGGAACCTTACGCTGAATCTGACCGCCCTTCCGATGATGTCCTTATACACCGACGTGGATTCGTATCACAACCTGGCCGGCCGGGATCCCGCCAGGACCCGGAACGAAGGGAAACTGTCCATTGCTTTTCAGGCGCACGCCGCCCTGGGGTTCTGCTGGGACCGCTATTCCGTGAATGTCCAGGCCCATTATAACCGTTTCGGGTTCTATGGCGCCAGCCAGAATCTCTGGGACCGGGACCGCAGCCTGCAATACGACATCAATACCCGGGCCTTCTTCCAGGACCTCACGGCCAAGGTGCAGTTCTACGTCCGTTTCTGAATCCCGTCCCGGGAACGTTTCAGTTCCGGTGCCAGGAAATCCCCATGCTTTCGTAGTACGGATATTCGTGATCCACGACAATGCTGAAGAACTGGTCGAAGTCCTTCAGGAAGGCGGGATCGTCCGCGACGGTCGTTCCACTCCAGGCCGGATCCGAGTTCCAGCCCCGTTCCACGAGGCCGGCGGCCTTCGGGAAGAGGTAGTAGGTCACGTGGTCGAAGTTCCGGATGGTCTCGCCCCAAAGCTGGCCCTGAACGCCGATGATGAACGGTTTTCCGGCCGGGGAGAGCGCGGGTTTGCCTTCATCGGCATGGGAGATGTCCACGATTTTCCGGTGGTCGTCCCACCGTACGGACCGGTAAAGATTGTACGGGAGGAACGAGAAGCAGCGGCGTTCGTCCACGATGCCGCCCCAGGAAAGGCCGCGCTCCAGCTTGGAGTCGTTGTATGAGAAGTCGAAATAATAGTTCGGTGCTTGGGAGAGGACCACGGGAACCCCTGCATTGGCAAATTCATAGGCGAGGACGTCCTGTCCGCCAGAAACGGTCCAGAGATTCGCGAAGAAAAGGTTCTTCTTGAGCCGTTCGGCGGTGGCGGGACTCAGGTGCAAGGCCACTTCCTGCCAGCCGGCGATCTTCACCCCCTTGGCCTCCGCGATATCCAGCACATGGGAGATGAAATATTCCTTCAGTTCAGTGATTTCCGTCATTCCCTTCTCCTTCATCAGGGCCTGGCAGGCGGGAGAACCCTCCCAGGCGCCGTCCGGTACCTCGTCGCCTCCCACATGGATGGCTTCCAGCGGGACGCCGGCTTCCTGGTGCAGGGCGATGATTCCGTCAAACACCTTGTCTATGAATGCGTAAGTGGCCGGGAAGGCGACATTCAGGACGTTGTCCGAGAAGTCCTGGGCGGAAACATATTGGGAAGCGTCCTCCGGTTCGGACAGCAGATAGGTCCGATCGCCGGTCGTCCGGGCGCGGTAGTCCATCGCCTTGATGGCGGCGCGGGAATGCCCCGGGGTGTCGAACTCCGGAATCACCCGGATCCGGCGTTCCCAGGCATAGCGGAGCAGGTCGATATAGTCTTCCTTCGTATAATACCCGTTGGCCGGCGAGCCGGTGTCATTCCGGTCCAGGGAGCCGCAGAAACCCGACATGAGGGCCTCTTTTTCGTCGATGGAACCATCCTCCTTCAGCTCCGGAATGCCCCGGAAGGCGCCATAGGACGTCAGTTCGGGAAGACCGTCGATCTCCACGCGCCAGCCTTCGTCGTCGCCCAGATGGAAGTGCAGGTAATTCAGTTTGTAATGGGCCATGATGTCCAGAAGTCGCTTGACATCCTCCTTCTTCGTGAAGTTCCGGCTCACATCCAGCATGATGCCGCGGTAAGGGAGGTCCGGGCAGTCTTCGATGACGGCGGCGGGGATGGCCTTCCCGGCCGCATTCCGGCGCAGGTTCTCCAGCGTGACGGCCGCCCAGAAGGCACCGTCCTCATCGGCCGCCTCCACCTGGATCGGGTCCGCTACGGCAATCCGGTACCACCCCGGCTTCTGTCCCGGGACGTATGTCGCCTGGGGGACATCGACCTGGCCGATTTCCACGGTCCCGCTGCCCGGGGTGACGCTTTTCAGCCGGGGGATCATGTCATAGACATCCGTTTCCACGGGATTGTAGGTAAAGGAATGGATGGGCTCGACGGGCTGGAAAACATACTCCAGCGCCACGGGGACGGGCTTTTCCCCCTTTTTCTGGAGGTAGAAGGCCTCCGGCGCCCGGCCTTGGTTCACCAGACCCGGTGCTTCATAGCGGAGCGTCATCGTCTTTCCCTTCGTATCCGCGGTCGGAACCACCCGCAGCAGCGTTCCGGCGACGTGTTCGAAGGTGGCGGGAGCCCCCTCTTCCATCCGGAACGGTGTGCGGAACTGACAGAACCACAGCGTCCAGTCCGTTCCGGTGGGCGGGTTCTTGATCTCCAGCTGATGGACGGCGGTCCGGGTCTCCGGATCCACGGCTCCCTCCGTCCAGACGACGGAACAGGGTTTTGCACAGGCACCCGTCAGGAACAGGGCGCAAAGAAGATAGAAGAGGGGTTTTGCCTTCATGGTCAATCCGTTTCGGTTTTCAAGTTCAAAGATGGGATTTTTTCCGGTGTAAAAGAATAACTTGACGCAAATTGTTCTCTCAATTGCGCAAATTTGTGAGTAAAAGCACCCGAATGTCTTTATTTTTGCAAATTACCATATATTGACGCTAAAACCATTCCCACCCATGACGCTCGGCATTGATATCGGTGGCACCAACCTTTGTTTCGGCCTTGTCGAAGCAGGGAAAATCGTGCAGGCTTTTTCGGTCCCCTCCTTTCCGCCCGGGGCCTCCCTGCAGCAGACTCTGGACTATCTGTCGGCCCAGATCCGCCGGATCATCCGCCCGGAAGTGAAACGCATCGGCATCGGCGTACCCACGGTGGTGGACATCCACCGCGGAATCGTGTACGACACCTTGAACATCCCCTCCTGGAAGGAGGTCCACCTGAAAGAATACCTGGAGAAGGAATTCGGGATCCCCGTCGCCGTGAACAACGACGCAAACTGCTTTGCGATGGGCGTCTACGGAACTTATCCGGCGGATGACAAGCCGGAAGTCCTCGTCGTCATCACCCTCGGAACCGGCGTGGGACTCGGAATCGTGCACGAAGGCAAGCTCTTCTGCGGGGCCAACTGCGGTGCCGGCGAACTGTGCGCCCTGCCCTATGAAGGGTCCATCATCGAGGACTTCACCAGCAAGAAGTTCCTGACGGACCAGGGCTGGGACGGTGTCGAGGCCGCCAAGGCCGCCCGGGAAGGGAATCTGGACGCCCTGGCGATGTTCGACGCCTTCGGCCGCCATCTGGGCGCCCTGCTTCATACGGTGATGCTTGCCTACGACCCTGACCGTATCGCCCTTGCCGGCGGCATTGCCAACAATGCGCCTTTCTTCCGCTCCTCCATGGAAGCGTATCTCCGGGAGCATTTCCCGTACGCGAAAGCCCTGGAGCGGCTCCGCATCGACATCTGCACGGACGGCGACCTGCCGGTCATCGGTGCTTCTATGATTTAATGACTGCAAGATGAAGAAAACGTTTTGGCTGATCATGATCTCCATGGCAGCGACATTCGCATGCACGAAAGTGACGCCGGTTTCCGGTGAGCGCACGGATCTCTCTTCAGGTTGGACGCTTTCCCGTGAGGGTGCCTCGGAGCAGTATGCCGCCACGGTTCCCTCGACCGTGGCGGGGACACTGTACGACAATGGCTTTTTCGGCCAGGACCTGCTGGAAGGGAGGAACTATGAGCAGGTGGACAAGAGCATCTTCGACGAGGTTTGGACCTACCGAACCACCTTTGCCGGCAAACCTGCCCGAGGCCAGTACACGGAACTTGTCTTCGACGGCCTGGGCTATTATGCCGACGTTTTCCTGAACGGAAAGCAGATCGCTTCGTCCGACACGACCGCCGGCGTTTTCATCCGTCGTGCCTACGATGTAACCGGACTTCTGAAAGCCAATAACAAACTGGAAGTCAAGCTTCGCCGGGCGCAGAAAGGGGACCTGAACATCGGTTTCGTGGACTGGAATCCCCGGCCGCTGGACGAGAGCATGGGCATCGTCCGTCCCGTCACCCTGCACACGACGGGGGCCGTGTCCATCGAGGATGTCTATGTCATCCCAGACCTGGATGTGGAGACTTTCGCTACGGCCGACCTGAAAGTCCGCGTGAGACTGTGCAACCGGGAAAGCCGGCCGGTGGAGGCCGTCCTGGGCCTGGAACTCGAAGGAGGGAATGCTTCCGTCCCGGTGACCCTATTGGCAACAGTATGATTATTATGGAGTTCCGACGGCTGGCTATTGCGGTACGAAGAAGGCCTGCGAGCCCCGTCAGCTGATCTTCGACTACGCGACGCGGAAGGTCTGCGCCGTGAATGAAAGTACGGCAGAACAGCCGCTCCAGGCGACGGTGAAAGTGTATGATGCCGCCTCCAGGCTGATCGGTCAGGAGACAAAGGCCGTGAAAGTGGGTTACCGTGAAGTGGTTCCGGTCTTCGACCTGAAAAAATACGATGGCAAGCCGCATTTCGTGGCCTTGAGACTGACAGAAACGGACGGGACGCCCGTTGCCGACAACTTCTTCCCGCTGCTTCCGGGAGAGACGAAGACCGTCACCTGCCGGGGGGAGAACTTGGAAGGGATCCGGTTAGAAGATTTTTCGTAACTTTGCGCTTCATATGAAACGCAACCTTCTTATTTCCATGAAAAAACTCGCGGCACTGTTTGTCCTCACCGGTGTTTTCTCCCTGAGTGTGAGCGCCCAGATACTTCCCAGTGCGACTCCGGAGGCGGATTCCGTCGCCTTCGCCAAGGTCCGCGCCCGGATGGACTCTATTCGGCAGTACCGGCCTACGGTGGGCCTCGTTCTCGCCGGCGGCGGCGCCCGCGGTCTCGCGCACCTGGGCGTCATCAAGTATATGGAGGAGCTGGGTATCCCGGTGGACCTGGTCACGGGAACCAGCATGGGCGGCCTGGTGGGCGGCCTGTACGCCCTGGGTTACAGGCACGACCAGCTGGATTCGCTGGTGCGCGCCATCGAGTGGCCCATCATGATGTCGGACAAAGTCCCGAATCAGTTCATCGGCTACAAACTCCGGAAATACCGGGACAAGTACGTGATCCGTATCCCGCACCACTACGACGACAAGGATCTGGAGGAACGCATCAAGAATGAACGCATCGCCGAGAAGATCGCGTCGGAATCCGGGCACGACTCGGCCGACATGCTCGATGAGTCCATGTCCCGGTTCGGCGTGGGCATGCCCGACGGCTACCTGTTCGGCCTGAATGTCCGAAACATGCTCAGCAGCGTGAGCGTAGGTTACCAGGACAGCCTGAGCTTTGCGAACCTGCCGATCCCCTATGCCTGCGTCGCGACGGATATCTATGCCATGACGCCCAAGTACTGGACTTCCGGCAGCATCACCGACGCCCTGCGTTCCACGATGGCGATTCCATTCTATTTCAGGGCTGTGCGCGAGAATGGCGAAATTCTCCTGGATGGAGGCATGCGGAACAATTTCCCGGTGGATATCGCCCGGGAAATGGGAGCGGACATCATCATCGGCTCGGACATGGCCATCCACCGCGAGCTGAATCAGCTCAACTCGCCGGCGGACTTCCTCATGCAGACCATCACCCTGTTGGCTTCGGGTGCGCAGGGGCCGGCCCTGGAGATTTTGAACGAGAAGCTCAAGGACAAAGACGGCGTCCATGTCCATCATGACCTCGAAGGATATACGATGTTGTCCTTCGACTCCAAGAGCGTGGACGATATCATTGACCAGGGATATCAGAATGCCATCGCCCACAAGGAAGTTTTCGAAGCCATCGCCGCGAAAGTGTCCGGGAAGCCGATGCCTGCGGTGGAGCACCGTCCTGCCGCCGTCAACCTGGCCCTCCGGAAAGTGCGCGTCAAGGATGTCCGGTTCACGGGCATTTCGGAGAAGGAGCAAAAATATCTCCTGATACCCAGCGATTATCCGGACGACGGTCTGTATGACCGGGAGACTATCGAAAGGTTGCTGAACGACATCTATGGCACCAATGCCTTCGAGTCCGTCACTTATCACCTGGAAGGCGGAGAAGAACCCTACACCCTGGTGTTCGAGTGCCAGAAAGGACAGGTGAACGACCTGGCCGTCGGACTCCGTGCCGATACCGACGAAACGGTGGCCGCCATCCTGCATTACGGGCTGGGCACCCGGCGCCTGGAAGGACCGCGCATGGAGGTGGACCTCAAGCTGGGCACCAATCCCGTCTTTAAAGTGGAAACTTCCTATAAATTCCAACAGGGGCTGCCGACGGTCGGAGCCGCCCTTCGCTCCCGGTACATCAACACGACCTCCGGGTATGCGCAAAGCGCGGAACAACGGCTTCTCACCGCGGCGGCGGACCTCTTCCTGGAGGATTCCCGGATGCGGAGGGGGTCGATGCGGTTTGGCCTTACGGCCGAGATGGATCCCTATGAGCGATATCTGGAGTATGGGGAGGAATGGCAGGGATGGGACTGGAAAAGCTATTGGCTGTCCGGATTCGCCCAATTCACGTTCGATACCTTCGATGACGGATACTTCCCGACGAAGGGTGTCCGCCTGTCCTTGAAAGGGCGTCACGTCTTCAAGGGATACACCATCGACCTGGATCCGGATAATTATGAAGTCACAGAAAAGGAGGTGACGACTCCGGGCGGAAAGGTCCCCCAGTATATCACCACGATGGCCAGCGCCGAGGCCGCGTTCTCCCTGGGATCGGGTTTTGCGATCCTTCCCAAGCTGTATGCCGGTTATTACCATCCTGTCGGGGTCGATGAGAAGCCGTACGCTTACATGAACCCCAAGCACGTCGTGACCATCGGGGGATTCATGCCCAACCGCTATACGGAGAACCAGATTCCCTTCTTCCTCTGGTCATCCGGTTACCGGGACACGATTCCGATCAGTGTTCTGGGCCAGCTGGATGTCCGGTACTGCTTTGCCCGGAAGAATTTTGTCACGGTCCGGGGAGGACTCTTTATGGAGGCGTACGATTTGCGGGATTTCCCCTATGCGGGCAAGATCTGGGCCGTCGGAGCGGAATTCGTCCGCCAGACGATGGTCGGTCCTTTGCGGTTGGCAGCTTCCTGGGCGCCGATCTTCGGCTTCTCCCTCTATGCCGGCCTCGGCTTTGATTTTTAATGAACAGAACGATGAAACAACCGCTTGTCTCCTGCATGGCCCTGATGCTCCTTCTCGCGGCCTGCAGTTCCAAGATTTATCCCGTGCAGTCCGGCGATACGCCGGAGACGTTCATACCCCGGCCCGCCGGTTTCGACGACCGCTACACCCGGGATGAAATAGTCGTCCTGAGCCGGCACAACATCCGGTCGCCCCTGAGCGGACCCGGATCCGTGGTGTCGCGGATCACTCCGCATACCTGGTTTGCCTGGTCATCCGTCCCCGGTGAGCTCTCGCTCCGCGGCGGCGCGCTGGAGGTGGAGATGGGCCAGTTCTTCCGGGAGTGGCTCATCGGCGAGGGTTTCATCGCCAAAAATACCGTTCCGGAGGCGGGGACGGTCCGGTTTTATGCCAATTCCATCCAGCGCACCCGCGCCACGGCCCGTGCTTTCGCCGCCGGGATGTTCCCGATGGCCGATATTTCCGTGGAGCAGCATACGCCGCTCGGAACCATGGACCCGGTGTTCAATCCGGTGATCACGAAAGTGACCGACTCCTTCTTGACGAAGGCCCATGCGGAGATCGAATCGATGGGCGGGCTGGACGCCCCGGTGAAGGCCAATTATGCATTGCTGGAGAAGGTGCTGGATATGCGCAAGGCCCCTGCAGCCGCGCATGACACGCTGTCCTTCAGTCAGTTCCCGTCCTCCATCCGTTTCGAAGTGAACAAGGAGCCCATCATGGGCGGCGGCCTGAAGATGGCGACATCGGCCTCGGACGCCCTGACGCTCCAGTATTATGAGGAATCCGACGCCCTGAAGGCAGGATTCGGGCATAAGCTGTCCTTCGGGGACTGGGTTGCCCTCTCCGGCGTCAAGGACTGGTACCAGGAAATGCTCTTCGGCGTCCCCTCGATCGCGGTCAATACCTCGCATCCGCTGTTGAAGGAACTGCTCTCCGAGCTCCGCACCCCGGGGCGCCGGTTCGCTTTCCTTTGCGGCCACGACTCCAATATCGGCGGCGTTCTCGCGGCGCTGGAGGCCGAGCCGTACAGCGCTCCGAAGGCCATTGAAACGAAAACCCCCATCGGCGGAAAGATCGTCATCGAGAAGTTCCGCGGTGCCGACGGACGCCTCTATGCCGACCTCTGGCTCGTCTATGCCTCCGCCGCCCAGCTGCGCGGTCTGACCCTCCTGACCCCTTCCTGTCCTCCGATGGCCCTTCCCCTGCGTCTTCGCGGCCTCACCCTCAATGCCGACGGCCTGTACCTCCTGTCCGACCTGGAACAGCGCTTCGAAAAGGCCATCTCTGCTTACGATCGCCTGTAAGACTGTCCGGTCCGGATCAAAAATAATCGATCAGCTCGATAACGGCGCACGCCGCTACGATGACTGCAACGATGGTGGACAGGATGGAGTACTTCAACTTGCGGTTTCCATAAATACAAATATAAATTTTTATTCCGACGGGGTGTAAAGATCGACTTTACACTTTGCTTTACAGTTTTTTTACAACTTTACAGTCGGGTGCTCTGGCTATTTGTTTGAATGTCAGTGCGTTAAATGGTTTGGCACGGAAGGTGCTTGTAGCCGTGGTGTCCGGCCGGGGCCGGGCCTTGGCATGAAAAAGATTACCTGAAATGAGGATACGGCTATGAAATCATACCTGAAATTCTTGTCCCGCAATAAGTTATATACCGCCATCGAGGCGGTGGGGCTGGCGGTGAGCCTGGCGTTCGTCATCCTGATCGGCTCGTACGTGGTGCAGCAGTATGAGGTGGCGCATGAGTCGCCTGAATGGAAGCGCACGTTCGTGTTGGGATCCGATGAGTTCCTTGGGCTGACCTATTGGGACAAGGAAGAGCTGGAGATGAACGTCCCGGAGGTGGAGGCCGCCACCATCATGACGCTTCTCTGGCAGCCGGTCATCCAGAACGGGGAGCAGGTCATCCAGGTCACCGGGATCGATGCCGACTCCGATTTCTTCAAGGTATTCCCGGAATATCGGCTTCTGGAAGGCAGCCTGGAGGATTTTGTAGGCAAGGACGACATCCTCATCAGCGAATCCCTCTCCCGCAAGATCGCCGATCCGACCGGCAAGGCCCTCATCGGCCAAACGATCCAGGTGGACAAAGTGGACCGTACCATCAAAGGCATCTTTGCCGATTTTGACAATGCCTTCTTTATACCGGCGGACATCATCACGAACATCAGTTCCAGCTGGGCGGCCGGACAGCGCAAGGAGTTCAACAGCATCGGCAATTACACCACCTGGTTCCGGGTGCGGGAGGATGCGGACCTGGCCGGCGTGCAGGCCAAGGTGAATGCGCTCCTGCATAAGAACTACGATGCCTCCTGGTCCGCGGAACGGGTGGAGAAATGGCACGCCTACCGCATGGATGAGGCCTTTTTCTTCACCGGCAACCACAACGGGCTTACCCGGACGGGCAATGCCCAGATGCTCCGGCTTCTGACCGTCGTCGTCCTGCTGCTCCTGCTCTCGGCCGTCTTCAATTATGTGAACCTGAGTCTGGCCCTTACCGGCAAACGCGCGAAGGAGATGGCCACCCGGCGCCTTCTGGGGGCCGACAAGGCCGTCATCCTGTGGAAGTATATCGGCGAATCCGTGGCTTTCACCGCCGTCTGCTTTGCCGCGGCGCTGCTGCTGGCCGACCTGCTGGTGCCCATGATGAACAGCCTGGTTTCCACCGCCGATCCGGACGAGATGATGCTGGGCCTCGGCGACACCAGCGTACGGCTCTCTTTCATGCTCACGCCGGGGTATCTCCTGGCCTACCTGGCTGGAATCCTGGTCCTGGGCGTTGTCAACGGGCTGCTTCCGGCCTTTGCGGCCTCGCGTTACCAGCCCATCGACGTGATCAAGGGCACACTCCGGCGCCGGAACAAGATGGTCCTGAGCAAAGTCTTCATCGTGGTGCAGAACGTCCTCTCCGTTTTCCTGATTGCCCTGGCACTGGTCATGGAAGTGCAGATGCGCCACATGTTTACAAGGCCGATGCATTCCGCCGTGGAAAACCGCTACTACATCGAGTATTCTGCCCAGAACTACGACGCCATGAAGCTTTTCAAGGACAAGGTGGAGCAACTTCCCTTTGTGACAAAGGTCGGCGTCGGCCGCGGAATCCCCGGAATGATCAATATGACAATGGGCATCACGGTGGACGAAGAGCATCATGTCGATATGCCCGTCATCGTCTGCGACAGCACGTATTTCCAATTGCTGGGGCTGGAAGTGGAGGAGGACTTCGGCCATCCGCTGGTGCATTCGCTCTGGATGAGCCGGAGCGCCTTCAACGCCGCGGCGGTGTCGGACACGTCCACTGTCTTCCCCCGGAGGATCAACATGAACAGCGCCCGGCCTGAGTTCATCGGCGGCGTGGTGGCCGATTATCCCACCCGGCCGGCTTCGGAAATCGCCCAGAATCCCAACGGCGGAGTCATCATCACCCGGGTGGAAGAGCTGCGGTACTCCAATTGCCTCCTCATTGGCACCACCGGAGAGGACAAATCCTATGAAGATCAGATCCTTCAAGCCTACCGGGAATTCCGCCTGGAAACTTCCGGCGTGGAGGAGCCCGCCTGGCGGTACGGCTTTATCAGGGATATCAGCCGGAAGCAGCTGGCGCCCGTGCAGCGCACACTGCGGTTGGTGGAACTCTTCGCCGTCCTGGCCGTTCTCATCTCCCTGCTGGGCCTGCTGGCCATGAGCACCTACTTTGCCGATGAAAATACCAGGCAGATCGCCGTACGGAAGGTATTCGGCAGCGATATTTCGCAGGAGACCTGGCGGACGGTCCGCAGCTACATGGTGCTGGTGGGCGTGGCTTGCCTTGTGGGCATTCCGCTGGCTGTCTGGGCTGCCCGGCTGTATCTGGAGCGCTTCGCCTACCGGATTGAAGGTTATGGCTGGGTGTTCGTTGTGGCCGTCGTCATTTCGTTGGCCATTGCCTTCGGCACCGTCCTCTGGCAGACCCTCAAGGCCGCAAAGACCAATCCGGCAACAGAATTGAAGAAAGAGTAAGATGAAAACAAAAAGCGACATTTGGATCAAAGTCCTGTCCCTGGGTATGGGGTTGGCGGTGGGTATCGTGCTCATTGCCAAGGTGTTCTTCGAACTGAGCTACGACAGCTTTTACCAGGACATCGACCGGGTATATACCATCAACACCTGGATTTCCATGCAGGGGAACGAAAAGGATTATGGCCAGGTGAGCGGCGCCGTGGCCGTGGGCTTCATGGAAGAGGTCCCGGGCGTCGAGGCCGGCACCCGTACCACCTTCGTTTTCAACGGGGACACCTACCTGGACGAGGACGGCAACAAGCTCAACGCCACGCTCGTCTGTGCCGATACCTGCTTCTTCCAGGTCTTCGACAGGCCCATCCTTGCCGGTGATCCGGTGAAAGCGCTGGGGACATGGGGCAGCGTGATGGTCTCGAGGTCGTTTGCCGAGAAGTTGATAGATTCTTCGGTAAGTGAAGCGAAGGATCTGTCCTCCGTCATCGGCAAGCAGATTGCCAACGAGGACATGGCCGGGCTGAAGCTGACCGTCGAGGGCGTGTATGAGGACTTTCCAAAGAACGGAAGCCTGGACTACGACATCCTGCTGTCGATGGACACCTACGGCAAGCAGAGTACCGACAACTGGAACGGGAACGACCGGTACAAAGGTTATGTGAGGTTGATGCCGGGCGTTGATCCTGCTACGTTGGCCGATGCCATCCGCAAGATGCAGGAGGCGCACCAGCCTCTGGAGCAGATAGAGGCCCAGGGATCCACCTTCCGCTATTTCCTGAAGCCTTTCAGCAAGATGCACACTTCCGACCCCGAGGTGAAGTCGCTGGTGATCCTGCTGTCCATTGTGGCGGCCCTGCTCATCTTGATCAGCTTGCTCAATTATATCCTGATTGTGATTTCCTCCCTGGTGAAGCGTTCCAAGGAAGTGGGTGTGCGAAAGTGCTACGGTGCTGAGGGAAAGCATATCTATGTCATGCTGACAAAGGAGGCACTGCTGCATATCATCCTTTCGCTGGGCCTGGCCGCGGCCATCATCTTCGCCGGGCGCGGCATCGTGGAAAACCTGCTGGGCGTACCCTTCACGACGCTGCTGGTGCCGCAAAGTATCGTGGCCATCGGGGCGGTAATCGTTTTCGTCCTCATCATCTCTATCGTCGTTCCGGCGGAGTTGTACCAGCGGATTCCGGTCTATGCCGCCCTGAAGAACTACTCGGAGAATTCCCGGGGCTGGAAGCTTGGCCTCCTGGGCGTGCAGGTGCTGATCAACGTGTTCCTGGTGGTAATGATGCTCATCATCGGCCGGCAGTACCAAAAGGTCACCCATGCCGATACGGGTTACGACTACGATAACCTTTACTATGTCAGTTTCTTCGACAGTGACCGGCAAGCGATTACCCGTGCCGTCGGCGCGCTGGAGCGCCTGCCGGAAGTGAGTGGTGTGGCAACGGCCTACAACCTGCCTTTCCAGGGCTCCAACGGTGACAATGTCTATCTTCCGGACGACGACCGGGAACTGTTCAACATTGCCGACCAGTATGAATGCTCCGACGGCTTCTACGACCTGATGGGCATCGAGTTCCTGGAAGGCCGGGCTCCTCGGGATTCCTCCGAAATCGTTGTGGATGAGAAGTTTGTGAAGAAGATGGCAGAGTTTACGGACTGGAGCGACGGCGCCGTGGGCAAGCAGGTGTTCATCACCGGCCACGACCGTTCACGGGATGCGGAACGGAGTTATTTCACCATCTCCGGCGTCTATAAAAGCTATATCATCGGCAACCTGACCGGGGTGGACCAGCGTCCGAGCGCGCTCTTCTACGGTGAGATTGGAAGCATGTCTTCCTGGATGCCGCATGTGCTGTTCAAGGTGCAACCGGAGGCATTGACCGAGGTGAAAGAAACGCTGGAATCGGCCCTGGAGGGTCGGGAGATCAATATCGTTTCCTATGAAGAGCAGATGCGGGCGGCATACGACGACAGTCGGAAAATGCGCAATACGATGGCCGTCGGGGCGGTGTTCTCGCTGCTGATCGCGCTGCTGGGCCTCATCGGCTTCATCCGGGATGAAAGTCTCCGACGCAGCAAGGAAATGGCCGTCCGAAAGATCAACGGTGCCACGACGCAGGACATTCTGGGCATCTTTGCGCTGGATATCATGAAGTTATCGACCGGGATGGCCGTGATCGCCAGCATCGGCGCCGTCTTCGTCGCCCGCAAATGGCTGGAGCAGTTTGCCGAGAAAATCTCCCTGCATCCCCTGTACTTCGTTGGCGGCGCGCTGCTGGTGCTGACCATCGTGCTGGGCATCGTCGTCCTGAACTGCCTGCGGATCGCCCGGGAAAACCCCGTGGAATCGTTGAAGAACGAATAGGGTCCCTCCCGGGAGAACCGTCCGCCATGGGCGAAACCCTGGGAAAACCGTCTGCCATGGGCGATCCCCCCGCGGAAACCGTCCGCTCGATTCGCTTTTCTAAAAGTGCTTTTGCGGGTAAATTTCACTTTTCCAAAAGTGTTTTTGGGAAATCCCATCGAAACAGACCCCCTCTTTCTGCACATAACTGGCTCCCGTTAACTCTTTCTTTCGTCAAATATTGAAATGCAGGCTGTGGCGATGAGTTGAGTAAATAACAACATTTTTACTCGCTTTTTACTTACTTGTTTACTCCAAAAACGTCATCCTACGCAGATAGAATGCCGTTTTTTTATTATAAAGATTACTTGCACTTTACTCGCTAATGTAGACCATTTCCTTGAACTTTCTAAAAGTGTCAACCTAAATCAGGGAAGGTTACTTTCATGTCGAAGCAAATAAACAGAACAATCTTGGAAGATTGATTATGAAGATAGCCACATTTCACCACTTCTCCAAAGCATGGTGTGGCAACGGTGCGATGAAATGACACAGAAACAACCCCTTTGGGCGCAGGTATGGAAAAAGGGTGAGGACCTGCGCCACTGGAATGCACGGACGCCTGTTTTGCGGAGCAGGTCCCAAGGGAAATACCACACCTGCGCCAATAAACCCCTATACCTCCGCTGGTTCCTGAACTGGGCAACCGACCGAGGCTACAACACCAACCTGGCCTATAAGAAATTCCGCCCGACGCTCAAGATGACACAGCGCAAGGTCATTTACTTGACCAAGGATGAGATCGCCCGCGTCCGCGACCTGGAACTCTCCGAGGCCCAGGCCTACCTGGATTCCATCCGGGACATCTTCCTCTTCTGCTGCTTCTCCGGCCTCCGGCACTCCGACGTCAACAACCTCCGCCGCAGCGATGTCAAGGGCGACCACATCGAGGTCACGACCGTCAAGACGGCAGACAGCATTTCCATCGAACTGAACAAGGTCACCAAGGCCCTGCCGAACTATACCAACCAGGCGATGAACCGCGACATCAAGGAGCTCTGCCGTCTGGCCGGTATCAATGAGGAGATTCGCGTTACCACCTACAAGGGCAATGTCCGCACTGACAAGATCCAGCCTAAGTGGGAACTGGTCGGTACCCATACCGGCCGCCGCACCTTCATCGTCAACGCCCTCTCCCTCGGCATCACCCCGAACATCGTGATGAAATGGACCGGCCACTCCGACTACAAGGCCATGAAGCCCTATATTGACATCGTGGATTCCATCAAGGCGAGTGAAATGACAAAGTTAGATATGTTGGTGTCAGGATCGTTTAATAAATGATTAATTGTAACTTTGTAGAAAAATATCATATGGGAAAGGATCTAACAATTTCAGAGATAGAGCGACAGAACGTATTGAATAATCAAGTTGCTATTCAAAATATGCAACAAGCGCTTGATATAGAGGGGATGCTATTTGAGGGCGCATATAGGTTTACAAAACAAATGGTCGCGGACTATTTTGAAATATCCATTTCAACAGTTGATCGATATCTCGAACAATATAGTGATGAGTTAAGGCATAATGGCTATGTCTTAATTAAGGGTAAAAGGCTGAAAGACTTTAAGTTACAATTTGGTCATATCATAAATGAGGCGACCAAAACCTCCGTACTCGGTTTGTTCGATTTTCGTTCTTTTTTGAATATGGGAATGTTAATCACGGGTAATGATAAAGCAAAAGCCTTAAGAAGTTCTATCTTAGACATTGTTATTTCAACAATAAATGAGAAAACGGGAGGCGGAACAAAATATATAAATAGGCGAGATCCTAACTATGTAATCGCTGCAGTTGTTGAGGAAAATTATCGGAAGAATTTGACCTCTGCAATTAATGAGTGTGTTTCTGGCCATGAGACGATGAAATACGCGCAAATCACTGATTACATATATAAAGCTGTATTCAAAGAAAACGCAAAAGAGTATCGCGAGATTCTCAAACTAAGTCAAAAAGACAATGTCCGGCATACGTTGTATTCTGAAGTGTTGTTAGTAATCTCTTCGTTTGAGAATGGGGTGGGAGCAGAGATTCGTAAACAATACGAAAACAAAGGAAATGAGCGATTGGCCGTAAAGGAGGTCGAACGAATTGTTCAAGATTTATCTGAATCTCCAATGCAGACACCTTACCTTAATGATGCTCGGACAAAAATGGCATCTCGTGACTTGGGTTTTAGAGATGCTTATCACGGTAATATTGCAGAGTATTTAAGGGCCATTACACCAGAAGAGTATGAACGTTTCATAGGCTCCCAGTCTGTCGATTTTGATAAAATTCTTGAGGAAAATCAAGACGTCCTTAGACGATTAAAACAAGTTGAAGATGAGCAATAAGATAGAATACATTTCGTACGAAGAATTGCTCAACGTCTATGCGAAAACCATAGCAAATAGTGGTGGGGGGCTTTCTGGAATACGGGATGACGGTGGAATACAGTCGCTACTGCAATTCGTTCAAGACGATGAGTACTATCCGGATTTCGTTGACAAACTCACATATCTTGTTTATGGCTTTTGCCATGGACATTACTATTTGGATGGGAACAAAAGAATATCTCTCACTGTTGGAGTTTATTTCTTAATTAAGAATGGCTATTACTTTCTTGCTAGCAATTTCATGAAAGAAGTCGAAGCATTAATATATCATGTGGCAGCAGGGAATATTGATAGAGATCTATTGAAAAGAGCATTAAGGTGCGTTGTTAATGATGTGGATTATGATGAAGAACTTAAGTTAGACATTATATCCGCAATGAGTAAAGGCTTGCCTTTTTGCGAATAATACACACTGTGTGAAAGAACAGCATAAAGGGTCTTAATGAGAGATTCTCCACGCTGGATTGAAAGAAAAACAAAATCGGCACAAATTCGAGTTTTGTGCCGAAAATGTATCACTATTGGATTATTAAGCCGGAAGATTATCGTAATTCCTTGAACTCCATAATGTCCAGCATGGAGAAAAGGAT
>DETL01000014.1:323134-324513 GCA_002361625.1 Bacteroidales bacterium UBA3289
ACTCCAACTTTGATGGAAGTGCCCGTAGTACCAATGCGTGATGGGGTGTCCGGCTTCAAGCAAGGACTCAAAGATCTGATCCAGGACAGTCCGCTCCCGCTCACAATCTTCCAGTAAGGTGGCGTCCCTCGTGGCCCAGCCCATTAGCCCATCCTTCGTAATCAACTCACAAAAGGATGGAGCTGTATGGGTGACAACAGCATCAACCTTGTATTTAGCGTTGATTTCTGCCAGTGCCTCCTCGTCAAATCGAGGCATCTCATCCGCCCAGTAGCAAGCCGTCTGGGCGGAATGAGGCCGCGAATCAGCAGCAAGGCGATAGGTCCGGTCAATGCTGATGGCTCCGCCAATGCAGAGGATCGTATGACCGCAAGCCGTCACGATGCTGTAGTCCGGGACACAACGGAAGCGTTCGTGGTTGATGCGTTGCTCCTGGAAGTACGCCGGATCATCGTGGTTGCCGCGAATCATCGCAATCCAATTATTAGCCTTGGTCAGCCTACGCGAGACCTTAGAGAAGATCTGCTCATAGTATCCAGGCTTCTCAAAACCAAAACCGCAGTCTCCGGCAACGATGAGCAAAGTGTCCGTCATTCCGTACTGAACGCACAGCTTGAACACCATCTCTTCGAAGGCGCCATGGATGTCACCGCAAATAATGATGCATTTTGCATCTGTGTAGTTAAATGTAAGCATCTTGTTACTCATTAGGCCACGTCTCTTTTTGTTTGTGCCACGTGGTATTCTTAATAATCTTCCAATAGATTTCCCGTGATACGTCGCCAATGTGTGGGAGCCACATCTGACTGGTAACGCCATCTCGGTCCATATATTTGTCTGGCCAAGGTCTGAATCCTACCATGTCTTCCTGCCGAAGGATCTTAAGGATGGAATCGATTTCGTCGACGACAAGAGTTATACCCTGTTCGTGCAAGGCGATAGCGATTTCAGCAACGTCATCGTAATAGCCATAGACCCCGAAGTAAAGATGGAACCGGTAAGGCTCGGAATCTTCCTTTCTCCAAGGGGCAAGATGGATTCTCGCGTACGTCACATCCATGCAGTGATATGCGCTGTTTTCGCCATACCATTCCTTATACCCGTCTTCGCTATCCAAATCAAGTCCCTCGACTTGCCTTCCTTTACTGTTGTATCTCTTGAAGAGCTCGATGTCGGTCATGGTCTTTGCATCATTCAGTCTCTGCTTATCATACCAATCATCACTTCCTTCGCTCCTATTCCTGGCAATGACGCGGAAGGCAGAAGACCAAATAGAGGTGTAGACCCGAAGGGTAATCTTGTCATATTTACTTGGTTCTGATGCCTTGACAGCCTCCAGTCCTCTGATAAGCCTTTCGTCATCCTTGCTGTCGTGCCAG
>DETL01000014.1:324609-361197 GCA_002361625.1 Bacteroidales bacterium UBA3289
TGATAAGGCAGATACCTCTCCACGTAAGCGTTGTATTCCTCTGGATCTTCGCATATCCAGTCTACAACGGCTTTCACGTGTTTCTCGAGGGCCAATAGCGGCGCTTTCAGATCTTCGCGGTACTGCTTGTTGTTACTATAGACACTCTCCGCATTCTGGAGAACTGCCATCTCGTAACGTCCGTCACTGAGGGTTAGATAATGAAAGCCTTTATAGTGGGCCGTCCTTACTCTTAGCCATTTCCGTTCCCGGTTGTTCGTTTGAGCCCAGATCCAGAAGTACCGGCTGTCATCATCGCCCATCACCTTGAGCCGGCTCATCTCGTTTTCAATCCGCAGCATGATTTCTTCGCTTGCTGCATCTATAACAACGCCATTGTCCCTATCGCTCCTGGCCAAGATTTGCCAGGCATCATGATATTGATATACAGGTATTTTCCTTTTCATACTCTTTTTTCTTTGTGTAATATTCAATTAGCAAATCAGGTAAAATATCCTGATATCTGATTCGTAAACATACGGATGGCAGGCAGCAACAATACCGCTGACGATATCGCGAAGACGACGAACGCAATAGTATGCTTCGATGTGTTCCTCATAGATATCCGATGCCGAGTAGTATAGCTCATCGCCAATCTCTTCTTCTTGGTTTTCTTCCTGCTTTTCATTTGTCGGCTGCAGAGCCCTAAGATATGATTCAATTCTGTCGAGTTGCCGCTTCATCGGGTACAGTCCCGCGTTGGAGAGGCTGGCAAGCAATCTCTTGTCAAGCTCATCACAGTACTGAACCAAGTCATCAAACATAAACGTCCCATATGAATCGTCGTCTTCCAGGTGCTCTGCGATTTCCTTACAGATTCGCTCCTTGGGGCCACCCTTGATATGGCTTGCTGCCTCATCAAGGAAATTGGTAAAGTGGTAATACCGGCAGAAGTAGCAGTCAGTATCCCAATATGATTGATTGAGATTCTCTTTCGTTTCAAACGGTGGCTTGAAATGGAGCCGAACCCAGCTCTCCTGATTCCGAACTTCAATGTAGAAGGCAATATCAACTCCCATAATATCATTTAGTTATAACGTTAACACTTTCAATTTTATATCTTCCTCCCTTTTCTTTCTTGATGATGAAGGATTCTGCGTTCAGGTTGCCCACGGCGTCGCAGAACTTCCTCTTTATCCGGGAGACTGTTGCGTAAAACACGGTCTTCGATTCTGCGCAGAGGGACTCAATTTTGTCTTCCCTGAAATCGGAATCGCCAAACGTCGATTCCCTGGAGTATATCCGGCAAAGCTCTTTCCAGTGAATAACCAGGTCATCGGATATTATTCCTTCAGGGTGGTTCAGGAACAGGTAATACAGAGTCCTTTCAACAGGATTGAGGTAGACCTTTGCCTTATAATCCGGGAAAGAGATGCGACCATTCCCTTCTATGACGAGCCTGCTGCTTTTCGGGAAAGCATGTATTCCGTTCTCGATAGCCGAGTAATCCAAACCGCGGGACTGCAGTTCGGTTACAAGAGATCTTATTGTGCAGACTATCTGGGCAGTCTTGGCCCTTGACTGGTACGTATTCATTGGTATATCGGCTTTGAGTCCGGCAATACGGACAGATAACGCGCAAAGATGCGCTAGTGATATTTGGAAATGGGATTCGGCTCCTGAGGCCAGATAAAACGGAGCCAGGCCGACCTATAAAATCATGAGGCCGATATACAAGGCATCCGTTCTCCCGAACGGGCGTTCGGGGAGCAGGGATTTATGTGTAAGTCGTATCGGCTGCATGTCTATTTTATAGTTACCAATTATTTGCGGCGGCAAAGATGCAACAATACTTTCAGATATCCAAATCTTTGCAAGGTTTGCAGAGATTTGCTGGATAAGATGGCTTGCTCTACCTTTGCATCGAAAACTTGTGGGGTTGTGCAGTGGTAGCACGAGAGTTCCATAAGCTCTAGGTCGCGGGTTCGAATCCCGCCCCCGCAACAAGAATCCATTTTTCCAAGGCTATTTAAGTGGTTTTTGTCCTTTTTTCCAAGGTTGAAACCGGGGCGTTATCCTTCCTGCGTGTCGCTACCCGCCTTGATTTCGTGTAAATAATGTGTTCTGCTCTGTGGCATGTTCCTTCCGCATAAGAGTATGCCACCATTAAAGGTGGTAAGCAACCACCTTTAACATGCTTCCCTATACTTGTAGGGAAGCAGAAAGCCAGGCATAAGCTGTAATAAATGCAAAGTTAACCGCAGTATTTGTGCTTAAGCCATAATTAATTATAGGTTATGGCCTTAGTACGGGAACCCAAATGCCCAGAGAGGAAAGTCTTATCTACTATTCAAACAGAGCTGTCCTTGTGTTTCTGCGCATTTATCAGTAAATTTGTATGTTAAGAGCCGTCGACTAAATCTTTTATGAGCGATTTCGACAAATACATCAAGCAAGGGGAACCGGGGCAGGCTGAGAAGGCCCGTATCTGGCAGACCGCTATCGGCCTGCAGGATGTGGACGGACTCAAAACCTCGGAGTACCTGAAGGAAACCGCGCAAAGACACATCGAAGGGGATATTTCCATTGAGGATGTCCGTGACTTGCTGGACAGTTACTATGAGTCCAAGACCAAGCGTGAGCGGGTGGAAGAAAGGACCGAGGAAGCGGACAAAGTCTCGGCGGCGATTACGTCCATCCTGTCAGAGAACACATTTACTTTCTCTCCGGACTATCTCATCAGTATCCATCGGCGGCTTTTTACTGGCATCTACCAGTTTGCCGGGCAGATCCGCGATTATAATATCAGCAAGAAAGAATGGGTGTTGGACGGCGCTTCGGTACTCTATTCAGACTCTTACATGATTCGCCAGACGCTGGACTATGACTTTGCCCAGGAAAGAGCCTTTTCATATGCTGGTTTAAGTCCGGCGGACGCTGTGAAACATATTGCCGGTTTCATTTCAGGGATCTGGCAGATTCATGCTTTCGGCGAGGGCAATACCCGGACAACCGCTGTCTTTGCCATCAAGTATCTGCGAAGTTTTGGCTTCGACATCGATAATGACCTCTTTGAAAAACACTCCTGGTACTTCCGCAACGCTCTTGTACGGGCGAACTATAATAATCTTTCCAAGGGAATTACGGCCATGGACCAGTATCTGGTGCGTTTTTTCCGAAACCTGATTTTTGGTGAGGAAAGCACCCTCTCCAATCGTGAAATGCACGTGTCCGTTCAAAGTATCACCCCGGATATTTCAAAGTCTCAATTTGATACTTTGAATTGCTCTTTGGAAGAATTGGCCGTTCTCAAAGCTGTTGGAGAGAATCCCCACATCACGCAAGAGGCCTTGAAGACGACCATCGGAAAGTCCATCTCCACGGTAAAAAGACTCACCATCAACCTTCAGAAGAAAGGCATCCTTGTACGCAAAAATGGCAAGCGTGATGGCTACTGGGTGTGTACCGCGCGCGAGAAGTAGAACTCAACGACTGTTCCCTCGGACGTTGTCCGGGGGATTTCTTTTCCCCTTTAGTTCATGTGAAAACGGAGGTTGTTTATTAAACAACTTGGCGGTCGATGACGGTCCGCGACCGCCCTTGCATGAAAACTTGAAGCGTACAGACCAGCCCTGGAAGGGTGTAGAAGGCCGATGGGTGCTCTTTAGCCAGCTTTCCCCAAGTGGGTAAAGACCGCGAATCGACGATATACTGCGCACAGGGTCGATGGGTGCGCTTCAAGTTTTTTCGGTTTAGGCGGGTGGAATTATAAAACAGTCTTGGAAGGTTGTTGAGACAAACCTACTTTTCGATCCGCAATGAGCCATCATCTTCTTGGACGATGGTATCCCCTTCATTCACCGAGACAAACCCCTCGCCCGTGTCCACGGACAACATGGAAAAGCCCATGCAGAAGTACGGCGCCAGGACCTTGTCCCCGCAGAGACGCTTGACTTCGTCGTAGTTGGTGCCGGTGTAGGTGATATGTTGCATGTTTATAATTCCTTGATACCTATGCTTTTTAAATATTCATAGGTGCCATCGTAGAACTTGGGTAGTCGAGTGGCATCTTCGGGGAAGCCTTCAGAGTTCAGCCTGGAATTGCCTTCCGGAACACAGATGACAATACCTTGGCGGGCGCGGGTAAGGAGAACGCGGTAGGCATTGAGCATGTATTTTCGCTGCTCCTCGTTTTTCTCCGGATTCCACTTGTTTTTGCCATTGAACTTGTAGTAAGCCCATTTGCCATTCTCGCAACGCATATCCGCATCCCAAAGAACGCAGGCATAATCCAGTTCCAACCCTTGCACCTGAATCTCCGTAGCAGCTTCTTCCAGATAATTCGAAGAGCGAATGTCAGTCTTGTCCTCCAAAAACCAGTGGACGGCATTCTCGTCGCCCTGGGCGAGGACGTTCACGGCTTGCGGTTTGAAACGGGCGGCGACCTTCGTGACTAGGATACCTGTTTGCTGCGAACCGCGCGCCATGTGGCGCAGCCACGTCCGCGCTTTGTTGATATCGCGGGTGAGCAGGACAGGATAGCCTTTTCGGGAAACATCCTGATATAGAGAGACGGCCTCTGGTGAGAAATTGAGACAGGCATGAACAAAGGAAGAAAGGGTCTCTGCCCGGAACGACCGCAGACTCACGGCGAGATGCAGCGAGTCTGAATATACGACATTCGGATTGTTCTGCAGCAGCTGATTTACCTTCCCTTCCGCGTATTCTGCATCCGTTAACTTATTGGAAATATAAACCTTCCAATATGGGTAATGGTTATTGAGCGCATCGATCCACTCCGCAATTCCGGCCTCTCCCGTATTGATTTCCTGTCCGCCGCCAACCAGGCAAATAATGACCGCCCAGTCTTTTCGTTGATCCAGAGACCAGATGAGGAACGCCGCCTCGGAGACGGGAAAATTAGGCACCTTCAGTTTGTTTCCATAAGTCCCGCCTCGTTTGAGGTAATTCGCCAGGCGCTCATGTGTCCATGTCCGTTGTGCTTCATCGAAAATGGCGACGTGCTCCACCTCTCCATATCCCGCATGCTCCATTTCGACAGCTTTGGTGGGATCGATTTCAAGGACTCCATTTTCGACCGGATTCTTAATCTTCGCGAGCATGTTATCCCGATAACGGTGGATGATCTGGAGGAATTCACTCACCTCCCGCCGAGAATCAGAGAGATTTTTCTTCTCTCCCTTATCCTTGCATTTCTTCTGATTGTCAATGGCCAGAGCTTCCGTCAGGACAGCAACGAGAGGACCGTTACCAGACAGATATACGGCGCCGTTCTCCTTGTCTTTTTCTCCGTCCTTATAGCTCTGTTTGATCGCCACGTCCAGCCCGACCAGCGTCTTTCCTGCACCGGGAACGCCTGTCACGAAACAGATGCTTTTCTCACCTCGCTCCTTGCTCGTCCGGATTACCTGGAGGAGGTAATCAATGGTCGCATCCGTGGACACTTTATCCGCCTCGTGGCGCGTAATATCCTCCACGGAATGATTCTCATATAGGGTACGAGCCGCTTCGATAATGGTTGGAGTAGGAGAATAGGGGCTGATGGTCCATTGCCTCCCCCAAGACTCTGATGTCCAGCTTGTTGCGGCGACGGTTAGAGTCTTCTTTAGGATTTCTTGTAAAGCGTTTGCACCAGTGATGGAGGGGTTCAGGATTCCATCGTCATAGGCAGAGGCCCGAATTACCTCTGTTGCACGGGTGTATTGTGTCGGGACCAGTATAGGCGCAATCGGTTTGTCAGCACTGTAGAGATGGAAATTTTTTAGGTCCAACGCATAGTCCAACACCTGTTCCAGGTCTTCCTGTAGAGCGTCTTTCTTCCCCGCTTTGAACTCAATGCAGAAAACGATGCCCAGTAGAAGCAGCACTACGTCTACGCGCTTCCCCAGCCGAGGGATGGAGTATTCGAAGATGATGTATGCATCTTCATCCTTCCAGGTTAGTAAGGTGTCCCGCATGACACGAATCTCTTCTTCCCAGGCTTCGATAGTCGTGGTCTGTTCCGTCCCATGGTTTGCCGATACCAGATCTCCCAGTACAGCGGAAGGGCTGGTCTGGAGGAACTCCGAGAAGGAGGCAAGATAGTGGCAGCGTTCGGTTTTCATGATGAGGTTGCTGTTGAGGTGTACAAAGTTAGGAATATAATCCAGAACTACGGGATTCCTTGTCATAAAACAGCGACGATACTTTCTATCTTGCATATCAAGAGCGGCATACAGCATTTCAAGAAGATCGAGAAAAGATAGTTTCACTGTCTGCGCGTGGAAACGTACATGTAGTTTGCGGACACAAAGACGAATCGCATTGATTACCAAGGCTGTCGAAATCGAACTTAATGAAATCAGCCGCCAGGCAAAGGACCAGAAAAATGGCCAATAATCAAGTCGAGAAGGGCTTGTGCACGATGTAATAAGTTGATAATCAATGTTGAAAAAGGGCCAAAAGGTTGTTTGATAATTGCTTCGTTCACTGTGACGACCAATGTTGTCCGTTTAGTAGCCAAGAATCTTCGGCCTATTTGCCGAAAATGTGATTATTCGCGGTTTTATAATGCCGAAAATGTGATTTGCCACAAGAATATCGGACCAGACAGGCAGGGCGGTCTTTTTGCACGACTATTGTAGCAGTGCCGATGGAAACAATCTTGGTTATCAAGACAAAGAATCTTCAGATGAAAAGAATCCTCTGCTTTGTATTTGTAATGGCGGTCATTGGACTGTCCGGAGGCGACCTTGTGGCCCAACCGCTTCCGGATGGTTATGAATGGGTTTACGGATGTTGGGAGAATCCGCGGACGGGAGATTGCTACATCATCGGCAAAGACGGGATCCGGGAAAATATGACCCGGCGCTGGGTTGGTTTCTGTTTTCTGAAGAAGTATCCGACCTTGGATGTATGGCGTGAACCGCTGAAGCCGTATGAGTTCTCGTCTTTTCAGAGGCACCTCTCATTTGTCGGCCCGTTCGAGTGCGATACTTTTCTTTGTGTCGACAATCATGTCCTCCGGATTCCGGGAGAAAACGGGGAGATTTTGGTGAAGAGGCAGGTTCCGCCGGAAAAAGGCAAGACGGGAATCGGAAATCGTGCCCTGGGGGAATGGGAATTGGCCGAGACGGATGACTTTATGCTTGAGATTTCCCCAACCACCATCAAACGGAAAACACCTCGCGGAATACATGAATCGACCTATTCCGTCAGCGAAGAAGGGTATCTCATAACGGATTTGGATATCTTCATTGTCGATGAGTATGTGCTTCATCATCAGTATTCCAATACGGACTCTTACATCATTTCCACATATGTCCGTCCTGCGGGTACGCTGATTCCAGTGCTGGACTAGTAAAATATATCGACCTTCCCGTATCTGTGCGATGAAATGACACAGAAACAGCCCCTTTGGCGCAGGTGGAGGCTCTGTGTGGTGCAGGTCTCATGATCTTTTGGCGCAGGTGCGGAAAAAGGGTGGGGACCTGCGCCATTGGAACGCACGGATGTTTGTTTTGCGGAGCAGGTCCCCAGGGGAAAAACACACCTGCGCCAATATACCCCTACACCTGCGCCAATGCGGGGAAGAACGGATGACCTCGGAGGACGAGATTCCGCGGCGCTGCGCTTGCGGCATCTCGGTGCCGCCCGCGGGGGTCCTTGCGACCTTTTGGGACCCTGCAGCCGTCGGTCCTTCGGACCTCTTGTCTGTTTTCGTTATCCGTCGTCCGGTGAGCGAGCTCCCCATCCGACGGACAACAAAAACAGCCAGCTGCTTGCGCAGCCGGCTGCAGGGTCCCAAAAGGGTTGCGGAGAGGACGACCCCAGAACGACAAGTTTTCAAATATTTTTTGTCGTTTATTGGTGTTTGTTATATCATTGAATATTAGATGATTACAGGCGTGTTTGTTTAGTTTGATTTTTTTATCGACACTTGGATTTTTCAAAAAATGGGTGTAATTTTGGGTGCAGATACCCAGTTTTATGTCAATTACTATTCCTCATCGCATCAACAAAGGAATCGTTCCCAGAAAGGAGCGTTCGGAGTACCAAATACGACTTCGCATTACTTATCGTGGTAATCGGCTTGACCTCTATACCGGTTTGGTGATTGCCCCTGATAAATGGATTGATACGGCTGAAGTAAATGGAGAAAAGGTCGTAGTTCAGCAGGTGAAAAAGAACTGCAAGTCCTCCCAGGGATATACTGCGACTCAAATAAACAATGCACTGGACGAGCGTGTTAAGTTTGTAGAAAAACTATTTGTTGATTATGAAGAGGCGGAATATACACCTTTGCCAGAGGAAATACGAGATAAGTTCAATGCCAAGTATGGTCCAGGGAGCATAAGGAAGGAAACCTTTTATACAATCTTTGACCTGTTTATGGTCAAGCAGGGCAAGGATGCGTCTTGGCAAAGTACTACCTATCAAAAGTTTAGGACGGTAAAGAAACATTTGCTGAACTACGATAAAAACCTCACCTTTCAAAAACTTGATGCGGAGGGGTTGATAAGATATAGGGATTTCCTCTGGGAGACTGAAAAACTGAACAACGCCTCAACAAATAAGCAATTAGATTTTGTACATCAGTTCCTTTCCTGGGCAGAAAGAAACGGCTATTGCAAAACAAACTTCCGAGATTTCAATGCGAAGATGAAGACATTGGTGAAGGATGTATTTGCACTTAATGATGAGGAACTTAACCAAATACGGGAGTTTGAGTTCAACAATACGCTCGACAAGTACCATACGCTTGAATACACCCGGGATTGTTTCGTGTTTTCGTGTTATACGGGGCTGCGGCATAGTGATGTGTTTCGCCTGACCAGACCGCAGGTGGATTTTAACGAGAAGACCATCGCTATACCGGTGAAAAAAACCCGAGATTTTGTCAAGATACCACTTCACGATGTTGCGCTGGGAATATTGGAGAAATATAAGGACGAGATTTTTGATGGCGACAAGGCTCTGCCGATACTTACAGACCAAAAATGCAATGTCAATATAAAGACGGTAGGGCTTCTTTGCGGACTTACGGAACCTCGCTCCATACATAAGATGGTAGGGACAGAAGAAAAGACAGAGACGAAACCGATGTATAAGTACCTGTCATTTCATTGTGGGAGACGAACCTTCATAAGCCGTATGCTTTCGGAGGGAGCAGCCCCATCGGTCGTGATGTCTATGACTGGACATAAGAAATATGATGCGATGCGTCCGTATGTCCGTATTTTGGACCCGGCGAAGAGAGAGGCAATAGAAAAACTAAAATAACACAAAAGAGCCACCTCAACTCAATGAAGTGGCTCTTCTTATCACAACACTCTATCATTGAAGCGATAAAGTATTTCCCTAAACTCTTCCGGGAATGCTCGCTTCTTGACCTCCTTCAATATGGGTTCTGGTAATTCTCCATAGAAGGCTTCGGCTATGCTTCCGGTGATTGCTCCTATCGTATCAGCATCCCCCCCCAGGGAAACGGCATTTCGTACCGCACTCTCAAAGTCTTTGCTCCACAAGAATGACATCAACGCTCCTTCCACGGTCTTCATACAATCCCAGGTCCATTCGTATTCTTCTCTGTACTTCTCAATGGGTTGTGAGAGGTCAAAGCCGTACCGGTCAGTCATAAACTCTTTAATTTCTTCTTTGCTTTTCCCGGTCCGGGCAAGTAGTACAGCTACGGCTGCTGCTTTTGCTCCATTTATGGCAATAGGATGGTTGTGTGTCAGCGATGCTTGGATTTCGGCAGCTCTCTCCACTTCTTCCAGGGTGTTGAAGAACCAGCCGACAGGTGAAACCCTCATTGCTGCGCCATTACTCCACGACTCTCTTCCAAATTGACGGTTCTCATCAAACAGCCATTCCGTAAAACTATCGCTGAAACATCTATCCCGCCCGTGTATTCTGTGCCTTGTCCCGTGATATACAAACCGGTCAGCCAGGTATTCCCAGGTAAGGTTTTCATCATTGAGAAGCCAGTCCATCACTGCAATTGTCAGCACCGTGTCGTCAGTGTATTTGCAAGGTTTGCTGAACAGAGGGAAGTCTGTCGTTTTTATTGAGTTCTTGTGTCTTTCGTAGGGTCTGCCAATCATATCACCGGCAATGGCTCCCCACATTCGCCTCTTTTCCCCTTCAAAGATGAGTTTTCTTCCAAGGAGATGTATGTTCTTTGATTCCAATAACTTATAGTCTATCTTGGGTTCTCGTTGATTCTTCCAACAATATCGACAAATGGTAAGAATCTTCCCCATCACATTACTCCCCCTGAAAACGCCGTAATCAGTGAAGTCATTGAACTTATCCGTAATCAATCTATCTTGTTCCGCATCTGTTAGAGAACGCTCTGTCATTTTAACATACTTCTCCACCAGTTTGTAGTATTCCTTCCGCTCCTGGTTCCTCGCTCCCCAGAAAACCGAAGTGTCGTTGGTCTTATGTGCCTGGAAGGTTGTATCTTCGATGATAATGGCATCGTCCGGGACAGCCAATAGCAATTCTCTAAACTCCTGGTTCTTGCACACCTTCTGCCAGACAACGTACATCATCCACTGGACATTGAAATCGTACCAGTCTTTCCGTGCCTTATCCTCATTGTTGTGGCGGATGTCTCTCTTGGCAGTCCCCCCATTCGTCTCTGCTACCAATTGTTGTTGGATTGCCAGTTGTTCCGGGGTATTGTCGCTGAACATTCCGCAGATGTAGGCGATTTCGCTATTATGGAAATGGATACCCTTAATGTCAAACCCAAAACCATTGTTCATATTGCCGAAAGGAATCCAAAACAAACCTTTTCTTTTGTCGGGCTTCTTCCGGAATGCATAATATAGGTATTTGGAGGCATCATATTCTTCCCATTGAGTTAGTTTTTCGGGATGGAAAACGAACCCCATTTTATTCCCCGAGAGTTTGGATGTATTCTGCCTTTCAACCTCTTCCATTTCTCTTATAGCAGTACGCAATCGCTGAACCTCAACATCCGTCTTTGCTTTATCAGTGTATTGCAATTGACCATTCCTTGTGAGTTCCTGAATAAACGAAACTCCGTTCTTGGGAATACGCTTATCTATCTGCTTGGCGTTATAGTTCTCCGGGTCGCAAGGATTGATACCAAGCCCTTTCTCTTCATAATCAGCGAGGAATACATTGGATTTGATGAGAAGGTCCAGGGCGGCTCGTGCATCGTTATACTTTGTCTCAATGATGACTATCGGGGTCTCTGCTGCCAGGGCTATTTTACGGATACTCTTCACCAACCCTATATTCCTGGGAGTGATGAAGAGAACTACTGCGACATCGCTCTCTGCCTGTGTGTGCTTCTTGCTGGTGTGCCTGGTATGGTTGCCGACAAAGAGGAACCTTCCGTGGCAATAGTTCCGGTAATCACTAACCTGGGCTGATGCTACGCCGGTTTCTACAAGGACGCTCTCAAAATCGTGTGCCGCCGGTTCTCCATAATCGCTGAACAACACTACGAAATGACGGATTTTCCTCAACGGGGTCAGTTTTGCTGCGGAGTTATTAAGCCGGTACTGGTAAGCAGGAGTATCTGTCTCAATATCGCTTGCCCTATTCCCGGTAAAGGCACGATAAACAAGGGCATCCCGGTAAAACTTGTTCTCGACAGAAACAAAACTCTCTTCAAAGCCGGGGGTGTTGAACAGAAATACCCTGGACGGGTCAAAGTCTTTGAACGCATCCCCCAGGTGGAAAGTAATACACGATGTGTTCTCCGGATTGATTTTAAGAAGCCGTGATGCTGCGTATTTAATATCCATATTGCCTCCACCAGCGGACAGGAGAAGACACCGGCATCCCTTGATGGTCTCATCACTCATTGAGGCGAGTTCCAGAGGGGTTATGCACCGGGCAATGCCTTTATTCATTTCGTACAGATGACCGGCGAAGTGGTCCAGCATTCCTCCGTTGCCGACAAAGAGCATTGGTTTCCCCGGGTCCTGGAAGAGAAAATCGTGGAGGACTTTTATATCCTGTGAGTCAGCATCCTGGAATAACTCTGGGAGATTCATCAGGCGTTCGCTCATTGGTGTGTATCTCTTCTTTGATGGCGTTTGAACCTCCTTCTCGCCCCAGACCAGGGATTTTGGCTCCCTTCTCGTGCGTTTGGTTGCAACTTCCTTGCTCTTCCCGTCAATATACGGAAGGTATCTCGTGATGGCAGTCCTTCCAAGACCGGTCAAACCCATCAGTTTTGTTATGCTTGCCTTTGGATTGTCCTTTCTTACCTCTCGTATTCTTTCAATGAGGTGTTTCTGCCGGTCTCCTTCCCGGTCTATACCTCGTGTCTTAACGAAGTATTTGATGGCATCTATGGAAACCTGGTTCTTTTCGGCATTCTCTTTCAGCGACAATGCTGGGTCATAAACAATCTTGCTCTTCCGGGGCATAACTATTATGTTTTTGGGTAGGAAAACAAACTACACAAAGTTAAGTAAATAATCCAAGTTTTTCTTCCCAGCGAACTATTTATTGGAAAGTGAAGTTCAATGGAAGAAATAGAACAATGGCAAGATATAAAAGGACACGAAGGTAAATACCAGGCAAGCGACCAAGGAAGAGTAAGAAGCATTACGAGAACAATCATCAACTGCCGGGGACGGAAGCAGTCATTCAGGGAGACGATATTACGACCTGACTATGCCCCCAATGGCTATGAACGGGTATGTCTGCCCAAGGACGGGAAGTATAAGCATCACCGGGTAGCGAAAATCATCTATGAAACATTTGTCGGTCCCGTCCCGGAAGGTATGGAGATAGACCATATCAACGGGAACAACAGAGATAACCGGTTGGAAAACCTCCGGGTCTGCACGCATAAGGAAAACTGCAATAACCCTATTACCCTGGAAAGAGTAAGGCTGGCGAACCAGAAGCGTAGCCAGAAGAAGAAGGAATGGTGGGCGAAGAAGAAAGCCGCCTCAACGATGTGAAACGGCTCTCCTGGAAGGTGTAAGACTTCTGTGCTTTCTATTACGATTTTTGTGTATCTTAACTGAAAATCAGCGTTTTAACTATAAGCACAATACCCCGGGTGTATGACTTTTGTCGGTTTTCTTCAAAAGTCGTATAGTTTTGTGCTAATTCACCGGCTCAATCACAGGAACATTACGGACTCTATCTTGGGTGTCCGTGTAAGTATAGACCCCCTTGATATAGAACTTGTTTTTAGCGATATGCTTGCCATCGTAGATTTTCTCTCCGTGGACGAGGTAGATGTCCATCCCATCAGCATAGTGCTTTGGTCTCGATAAGCCATAATCATCTTGCAACATTTGGAACACATCTACACCATTGTGGAAGGTAATCGTCTCGTAAGGTTCCTCGTACCAGGTTATCGGGCTATTACGGACACTATTCTCACTATCTGTATTGGATGATGCATAGATGAAAGCACCAGCAATCGTTATGATGATGCCGACAATAACACCCAATAGAAATACTAATCCCTTTTTCATACTCTATCTGTTGTTTTGACTGGTAAAACGATGTTCTGTGTTTTAGGTTGGTCTTCACAAAGATAGCGATTTTCGTTAAGTCTTCTCCGTAAAAGTCGTATATTTGTATGATAGCAAGAACACAACACCCAACACAATATGATTACAGGCGAGATTAAAAATCGCATTGACGCTATATGGGATACCTTTTGGAATGGTGGTATCGCTAACTCGATGGATATCGTGGGGCAGATGACATATCTGTTCTTTATGAAGATGCTGGACGATGCCGAAACAAAGAGAGAGGCGAATGCTGCTCTGTTCGGCGGGAAGGTAAGCAATCCCGTTTTCCCGGAAGGCAACTGGCATAACCCGGAAACGGATAGGGATGTTCCTTACCAGGGTCTCCGCTGGCACATCTTCAAAAACGATGAAGTGACCTCTATGTTTAACACCATCCGCAATGATGTGTTTGTCTTCATCAAAAACCTGGGGACCGGTAAGGCATCGGCATACTCCCGGTTTATGAAGGACGCAGTGTTCCTAATCCAAAATCCCCGTACCCTGGTGAAAGTCGTGGATGGCATTGATGCCCTGGATATGAACGACCGGGACGCAATGGGTGATGTCTATGAGTATATCCTGGGCAAGATGGCTGCATCTGGCAATAATGGTCAGTTCCGTACCCCGAGACATATTATCCGTATGATGGTGGAACTAATGAAACCCACGCTGAAAGACGAAATCTGCGACCCTGCAATGGGAAGTGCCGGGTTCATCGTGGAGAGTGCCAAGTACATCACGGACCACTATAAGAGCGAACTTCTCAAAAAGGAGAATGCAGACCACTACAAGAAGGGGATGTTTCACGGCTTTGATACCGATGTGATGATGCTGCGTATCGGTGCGATGAACCTGATGCTGCACGGGGTTGATGAGCCGGAAATCGCTTGGAGGGATAGTCTTTCTTCCAGCAATACCGATAAGGACCGCTACACGCTCTGCCTTGCCAATCCGCCTTTTGCTGGTAGTGTGGATAGTGAAGATATCAGTAAGTCGCTCCTGGCTATCGCTAATACCAAGAAGACGGAACTACTCTTTGTATCGCTCTTCGTGAGAATGCTGCAACTGGGTGGAAGATGTGCCTCCATTGTCCCGGACGGGGTTCTGTTCGGCAACTCCAACGCTCAACTTGCCGTGAGGAAGCAACTGATAGACAACCAGAGATTGCAAGCGGTGATATCTATGCCTTCCGGTGTATTCCAGCCCTACTCCGGGGTTTCCACGGCCATCCTTATCTTCACCAAGACCAATGCCGGTGGAACTGACAAGGTGTGGTTCTATGATATGCAAGCGGATGGGTTTTCCCTGGACCAGAGGCGGCAGGAAGTTGAAGAGAACGATATCCCGGATGTAATTGCCCGGTTCAACAATCTTGCTGGGGAAGAGACCCGGACCAGGAAAGACAAGAGTTTCCTTGTTTCCGTGGAAGAAATCCGTGAGAATGACTATGTTCTCTCAATGAACAAGTACAAGGAAGTGGAGCGTGAGGTCGTAGAGTACGAGAAACCGGAAGTTATCCTGGACCGGATTGACAACCTGGAAACTGAAATCAGTGCGGCTCTTGCAGCGTTCCGTGCAAAGTTCTTGTAGGCAATGAGAGAAGGTTGGGAAATAAGAAAACTGGGAGACCTTGGTCAAGTCATTACTGGAAGCACTCCATCTACGAAAGACGAGAGTAATTACTCGTCTCCGGATGTGTGCTTTGTCAAACCAAGCGACATTGAGAAAACGGGCATCACAACCATTTCACATACAGAGTTCCACATTTCCCAGAAGGCATTCCAACAATCCCGAAAATTACCCAAAGAGAGCGTCTTGACCACGTGTATTGGTATAATTGGGAAGGTTGGAGTACTCGGTGTAGATGCGACTTGCAATCAGCAGATAAATGCGATTATCCCAGACAAGACAGTCATTTTATCCCGGTTTCTTGCGTATTCCATTCTTTCAAAGCAGCACCTTCTCTCTTCAATTGCAAATGCTCCTGTTGTCCCTATCATCAACAAAGGAGAGTTTTCGTCAGTGGCTATTCCTGTCCCTCCCATCGCAGAGCAGGAGAAGATTGTCGCTGAACTGGATTGTTTGACCGGCATCATTGAGAAGAAGAAACAACAATTGGAAGAGCTGGACAACCTGGCTCAATCCACCTTCTATGATATGTTCGGGGACCCTATCGCCAATGAGAAGGGCTGGGAAGTGAAGAAACTGAAAGAGGTGGCAGAGATTGTTGGAGGAAGCACCCCTAAAACTAATGTTGAAGAGTATTGGAATGGTGAAAATCCCTGGGTCGCTCCGGCTGAACTACATCAAAATCATTACATATCTTCCACGGAAAGAGGAATATCTAATGAAGCAGCGAAGAATATGACGCTTCTTCCAGTAGGTTCGGTATTACTATCTTCCAGAGCTCCTATTGGCAAGGTGTCTATAACGACTATCCCAATGTACTGCAACCAAGGTTTTAAGAATGTAGTGTGCTCCAAGAGATTGAACAATGAATATGTTTATCAACTCCTTCTTGGGAAGACAGAGTATTTGAACTCCCTGGGGACAGGTGCTACTTTCAAAGAAATCTCCAAGAAAACTACGGAAAACATATCTATTGCCGTTCCACCCATTGAACTGCAAGAGGTATTTGCTGAACAATCCAAAGCCATAGAGAAACAGAAAGAACTGATAAAGAAATCTATACAGGAAACCGAAACGCTCTTCAATATCCGTATGGATTACTGGTTTAACTGATATCGTTATGCGGAACTTTGATTACCTGAAAGGCATAGATGCCCTGAAAGACCTGTATCGCTTCTGCTCCGCTGCGGAAGAGATGCAGAAGGCAAACTATGAGATGTCGGCTCTCAATGCCCGGAAAGCCCTGGAATGGGTGGTCAAAGCCATATACAAACTCAAACATATTGAAATCAGCGACCGGGATAGTCTCTATGAGTTGATGACCGGAGAACCTTTCACGGGGTTCATTGACGATGACCGGCTGATGATGGCTGCTCACTATGTCCGTAAGGTAGGCAACAGGGCGGCTCATTCCAGCGAGGTGAAGGGCAGCGAGGCGTATTTCTGTCTCCTCAACCTGTATAACCTGGTAGGAGGTGTTCTTCTCAAACTCCGTGTCCTGGAAACCCTGGCTCCATTCAACAGAGACCTTGTACCGGATAAGCCCGAGACCACACCCATCACACCAGCGGAAGTCCCTACTCCGGCTCCGGCATTCGTGTCCAGCGTAGATGAAGAGGCGGTAAGGAAACCGGCTACCATTGAAGTCCCTGGGGATTATAGCGAAGCCCAGACACGAAAGTTCTTCATTGACCTGATGCTGAATGAGGCAGGATGGGATGTCCTGGATGTTGAAGGAGCCAAGATGCCCTCCAAAGCCGGGATTGAAATCAAGGTCCTGGGAATGCCGAACAATGAAGGCGTGGGATATGTGGATTATGTTTTGTTCGGTGCGAATGGAAAGCCCCTGGCGGTCATTGAAGCGAAGAAGACCACCAAGGACCCGATTGTAGGAAAACACCAAGCGGAACTCTATGCCGATTGCCTGGAACGGGAACACGGAGTTCGCCCCATCATCTACTATACCAACGGCTACGAGACCTACATCATAGATGGTCTGGGCTATCCTGCAAGACCGGTTTTCAGTTTCCATACGGAAGATGACCTCAATGTGCTGATGCAGCGTAGGACCCGGAAACCGATTACGGACCTTCGCATTGACGACAGCATCACCAACAGAGAGTACCAGAAGAGAGCCATCCGGTCCATCTGCGAACACTTCAACACGCTTCACCGGCGGGGATTGCTGGTAATGGCGACCGGAACCGGCAAGACCAGGGTATCTATCTCCCTGTGTGAAGTGCTGATGAGAAACGGCTGGGTGAAGAATGTCCTCTTCCTGGCTGACCGCATCGCATTGGTTAAACAAGCCCGGTCCAACTACGCCAAACTCCTTCCCAGTGCGACCAACACGATATTGAGCGAGGACAAAGACCCGGACCTCAACGCCCGTATAATGTTCTCCACCTACCAGACAATGATAAACTACATTGATGCCGATACCAAGGTGTTTTCGGTCGGTAGGTTTGACCTTATCATCATAGACGAAGCCCACAGGTCCGTTTTCGGCAAATACACGGCTATCCTGGACTACTTTGATGCCTTTATGGTCGGTCTTACGGCAACTCCCCGGGAAGAAGTGGATAGAAGCACCTACGAACTCTTCCAAATGGAGGGAGGTGAGCCGAACTTCGCTTATGAACTCCAAGAGGCGGTAGAAGACAAGTTCCTGGTGAATTACAATGTCCTTGCCCGGAGTACGGAGATAATGACGAAGGGTATCCGGTACAATGACCTATCCCCGGAAGAAAAGAAGCAAATGGAGGGGATATGGAAGTACGAGCAAGCCAAGCAGGACCTGGGAGGCACGGACCCGGAGAAGGATTACCACCGGGATATCACCAGCAAGGAGATTTTCAAGTACATCTTCAACACCGATACCATTGACAAGGTTCTCATTGACTTGATGACCAACGGATTGAAGGTGAATAGCGGGGATACCATCGGCAAGACCATCATCTTCGCATACAACCACCAGCACGCAGAGCTCATCGTCAGCCGGTTCAAAGCCCTTTATCCTCAACTGGGAGACGATTTCTGCGTCCTCATTGACAACTACATCAACTACGCCCAGGACCTCATTGAAAAGTTTGAAGTCCGGGGACAGATGCCGCAGATTGCCGTTTCCGTGGATATGCTGGACACGGGTATAGATGTGCCGGATATCCTCAACCTGGTATTCTTCAAGCAGGTGCATAGTCTCATCAAGTTCAACCAGATGATAGGTCGTGGGACCCGTCTTTCACCCAATATCTTTGACATCGGTGAGGACAAGAAGGAGTTCTACATCTTTGATTGGTGCGGGAACTTTGAGTTCTTTGACAAACACCCGAAAGGCAAGGAACCGCTGCCGATGATGTCCCTGACAGAACGGCTATTCGGGCTTCGTACTGACCTGGCAGCAGCATTACAACACGCCAAGTACCAGGAAGACGCTTTCGCCAAGTCCCTGCACGATGAGTTGAAGGATATCCTCTGTGAGCAAGTTCAGTCCTTGGGAGACACAAGTATATCCGTCCGGCAGCATTGGGAGGTCGTGGATAAGTTCCGCAAGAGAGAGAACTGGACCTATATCTCCAATGTGGATGCCATTACTATGAAGGACGAGATTGCTCCGCTCCTGGTGTCCGGCATTGAGAATGAGGCGGCGAAGAAGTTTGATGTCCTTATCCTCAACATACAACTCTCAATGATTGATGAAGAGGTGTCTGCGGAACGGAGCCGGGCTGTTGTCGTGAGAACCGCCCAGAACCTCCAAGAACGGGCATCCATCCCCCAGGTAGCAGCCAAGATGGGGCTTATCAATGAACTGGCTGACGGGCGCTTCTTTGAAACTGCGAACCTGGAACGCCTGGAAATGGTGAGAAAGGAAATCCGGGACCTGGTTCAGTTCATCCTGGGGACGGATAACAGGACCTTCACCATCAATATTGCCGATGTGGTTGATGTCAAAGATGGTGTTCCTGGAATTATGCCGACAATGACCTACAAGCAGCGTGTCATTGATTACCTGGCCAAGAACCGAAATCTGCCGGTCCTGCGTAAGATATTCAACATTGAACGGCTGGATAGCAAGGACATTGACGAACTGGAAAGGATATTGTGGAAGGAACTGGGGACCAAGGAGGAATACGACCGGTATGTCCAGCGTGGCAATATGATTTGTGGGGATAGCGTGGCGGCATTCATCAGGAGCCAGATAGGTGTTGATAGGGTTGTAGCCGTGGATAGGTTTAGCAAGTTCCTGTCCGGTGCGAACCTCAACTCAATGCAGGAAGAGTATTTGAAGACCATCATCACCTATGTCTGCGAGAACGGCGATATCACCAAGGAAACGCTCTATGATGTTGATAGCCCGTTCAGCGAGTTCCAATGGTTTGCCGTGTTCGGTCCATACGCATCTTACATCGGGGACTATGTGGATAACATACACTCCGTCATCACCCCGGAACGGATACGGATATCATCATAAGAACAACCCTCGCCTGCAAGAGATATAAACGTAAATCACAGAATATGAGACGATTTCTTGTTTTTATGGTTGCTTTGTGTGCAATCAGTCTTTCTGTCAATGCACAGACGGATACTACACAATTAAAGAAGACAGAAGCACCTATTCTCTCTCCCAAAGATAGTCTGTACCTCCAATATGCGGATTATATGGCTCAAATGGCAGCATACCAACAACCTCGCTATAAACTTTACAAAACCGACAACTTGTATAATCTTATCAAGTTAGATACTGCTACGGGCAGAGTTTGGCAGGTTCAATACGGGATGAATAAGAGTGCAGACAGAATGGAGGTTGCTATTGACGATACTTCATTACTATGGAATGACAATAACCTTCGTGCTGGAAGATTTGAACTTTACCCAACAAACAACACTTATACTTTCATCCTACTTGATACGGAAAGAGGATACACATATCAAGTTCAATGGAACACCGACCCAGATAAGAGGTTTAGGATTATGATTTATTAGCATCCTCATTAGAATAACGGCTCCCAGGGTAATTCCAGGAGCCGTTTTCCATTATGAGAGCATATCGTAGGTGTCCATCATCACCTTCTGGGTAAGGCCAATATATTTTCGCGTAATCGCCGGACTGCTGTGGCCAAGTAATTCACTTAAACGAACGAGAGCGTCTTCACTCTTGTCCCCTGCCATCTTGTAAATCCGGGTTGCGAATGTCTTGCGAAGGGAATGGGTGGAGAAGTGGGTGATGTTCAGCCGGTACTTGTACTTGTAGGTCTTAAACATCACATTGAGCCGGTTGGCAGTGTAAGGCAAGCCCCATTTTGATATGAATACCAGGTCTTCCGTGTGCTTGGGTCTCATCTTCTCATAGCATTTCTTTATGTGTCGCTTAAAGGACGGGTTGATTTTGATGATACGCCGTTTGCCAGTCTTCTTCTCAAAGATGATGAAGGTTTCGGCGGAAAGGAGGTCGCACCATTTCAAACGCAAGATGTCGCTGATACGAAGCCCGAAGAAAATCCCGCAGCCGACCAGGAGCGAGATTGTGAAGTTTCCGTCCTCATAGAGCCGGTTCATAAAGGAAATCGCCTCGTGCCATTCCAGGGGTTCAGCAGTCGTATAAGTGCCTATTTTGCTCATAAATCGTATGACTTTTGAAGATATTTTCTTAATTCGCTATAATTCAATGCCTTGCTTGTATGTGGTCCTGGAATAGTCTTACATTCCGTATGTTTTACGCACCCTGGAAGCGTAATCATCGGTCTTCTCCACAAGTCGGTCAATACAATCAACCAGCCCATCTGCGTAAATACCTTCCTGCTGCTCCTTGGTGGTCCCGTCCCGGTTGATGGTCCGCACATTGAACAAGTCCCACCCTTCATCATAAACGACCTCCACTCTGCCGGTATGTTTGTACCCCTGGACATAGAAGGCCAGCCCGTTTTCAATGGCACGAGCGGAATTGAAGCCCCAGGAGAAAACAATCATCAACTGGGAGCGAAGGATAGCGAGGATGTATTTAGCCATTTCCATTGTATTGAGCGATTTCGGGGTTAAAGGAATGGGGAGCCATCGGCTGGGATAACTCCCCGGGGGTTGGACTTACGACAGGACCGCAATAAGATTTTGCCAGCGAAAACTGCGCGCGGAACCTTTAATGACATCGTGATAGTAGCAACAACCCCAGGTCTCGGGGCTTTCGCCGGTGCCTTTGAGCGTGGCATTGAGGACGGGCTTGGAAAGAGTTCCCATTGCCTCACGGACCTCGCCATTCTTTTTCAGGTAGATGAAGTGGCACACGCCGTTCCGCATCTGGCGTTTGGCTTCTTCAATGAGAAGGGCTTTACTGGTTCCCATAAGGGCGGAGCCAGTCTTGGCGGTGATAACCTTGATGTGGGTGGCGACAAGAGCGTCATTGGTGGCAGTGATGATGGTCTTCATATCAAAAGGGGTGTTAAAGGGTTATACTTCAATTATTTGGATTAGTCTCCGTAGTATCTTCCACGAACTCCGTAGTAGTCGGCAGGGATTTCCACGGGCTTGTATTCCTGTTTGGGAGCGCGGCATCTTTCATCAACGGCATCCAGGTGGGCTTGGGCTTCCTCGATGGTGCGGAACCAATAGCCGCTGTAATGGAAACCGGGCTTACCGAAGTTGTTGAGATAAAGGGCGGCTCCGTAGTTGTCCGCAACAATCTGCCACTTGGTTCCGTTCAGGGTCTCTCTGTTGATGATGGTCTCGTTCATAACTCAAATGTTAAGGGTTTGTTCTTAATTCTTTCCTTATCTCTGGTACAAAGTTAAGCTTTTATTCTTAATCTACCAAATATTTTTAGGGTTTTATCCATAATTTTTGCAACTTTTTTTGACTTTTTTATGGTTTTGGGCTTAAAATGACTATCTTTGTCCCAGATTGGATAAACTATGCCGCTAAAAATCAAGGATGTCGCCAAGTCCAAGGGAATGACGATGGCGCAGATTGCAGAGAAATTAGGGATAAACCCGATAACCCTATCCCAGTCCTTAAATGGAAACCCTACATTGAGTCGCTTAACGGAAGTGGCGAATGTACTGGGGGTGGATGTCAGCGAACTCTTTGTCCAGCCCAAAGGAAAACAGGACATACACGGCTGCATCTTCATCAACGGGAAGGAGAATATTATCCATTCCCGGGAAGACATTGAGAACCTGTTAAAAGAGATTGAATAGATGGACACACTTATCCTCATAGTCGTCGATGTTCTCGCATTGGCACTCTGTATCTTCCTTTTGTATAGTTCCAGGAAGCACAATGATGCCCATTTGAAAGAGGTGGAAGCGTTGAATGAGAGACTCTCCCGTCTTCTTGCTGACAATGAAAAGAAGAGCAAGATGCTGGAAGAGTTGGAAGGAGAAATTAAGGAGTTGAAGGAGGAAGCCCTGCAGTTGGAAGAGATGAAGCGGAGTCTCCTGGTAATGACTGGAAACAAAAGCAACACAGAGAGTTAGTATCAGCTTTATATTGAAATCAAAAAGGGACTGGCTATTGAAGTCAATCCCTTTTTTTGGTTTCGTTCTCGAATTGAGGTACCAACGGAATGATGTACCAGGGCTGTTTTCCAAAAGAAACTCCAACAAGAACATTAGCCCACACGTGTTCCGTATCGCAAAGTTCGGCATTTCCCTGGTACAAGGCATTCAAAAACATATATTTCTTTCTTACAATCATATAAAAACATAAAAATCTTTTCTTACTCCCCTGGGACGAACGACAGGAAGAGTGTCATTCACCACTATTCTCATCTGCCGTGCGTCTTCCCGTCCCCCTGGGGTTGTCTTGATGATTGGTTGTCCCTGGTTGGAGTTCAGTTATATCTTATTCTATACTTTTGTTTGTTCTGGGTGTCTCCCTGGGAGTGGTTGTCCTGGATGGGAGTTAAGTTATTTCTTCTTTTTTCTTTTAGGGAAGGGGGTATGCTCGCTATGGGGACCCCTACCCCATTTTCCTCGCTGCGGGCACTCGCAAGGAAACCGCTGCGCTATCATTTTTCTCATTGCTATTAGTCTTAAACACCCCCTACATATTTATAACGATGAGAAAAATGACATTCTTGTCCATCGGTTCTATTGGCGTATCCCTGGGGTGTGAGGTGTTGCTGATTACCATACGAAAAACACTATGTAAAACACGATAGTTCAATGCCTTACATAGTGTAATGAAAATGGGAAAAGTTCTCTACAAGTATATGTGTTTTGTGGCACATACGCTGACTACCAGGGGCTTGCGTAATCTACCTGGGGTTCATCTTCTTCCTGCTTCTTGGGTATAGTCTTCCAATACGCCTTCATTGATGCAGATTGGAGTTCCCGGGTTCGTTGCTTGTCTGCTTCGGTTCTTTGTGCGTGTGCCTTCCTGACTCCCTGGGCTATCTTCTGCCGGGTTGATTGGCTTACTTCTCTGCTTGTTCTCATACTTCTATCTTTATATACATTATACACATATAAATATAGAAGTCAAGCCAAAAGTTGGGATAGTTAGTTCAACTTTATTTCTCTCCAAAGGACGTTGAAACCATCACGCCTAACAGAGCGCCCTAAACCGACTATTTTAACCCCGGGGGTAGTTGGTTTTTTAGCCGATAGAACGAAGGTTTTCCAGTAATAGGGTAGGAGAGGTATCTACACTAAATCAAAAAGCGCCACAGAACCAGTCCGGCGAAAATCCAAGATTATATTTGCAGCACAAGAAACAAAAAAAAAGATATGGTACAAAAGTTCAACAACGACCAGATTTGCGGTGGTGTCGCCGCCCAGGGGTATATCGAGACCCTTGCGAACGAGTTGGATAACGCCTTTGCCCAGGGAGAGTCCTTTGAGCGTGGCATTGACGATATTCAGGTATGGTTTGATTTCACGCTTGTCGGTGAGCCGGAGTGCCCTGATAAGATTAGCGTTGAAACAAACGATTTCATTCACGAAAGATATGAAATCGCCAATGATGAGGGTTTGTCCGTTTGGGGACTCTGTTGTAAAGCGGCTGACTGGTTCCCCAGGATTCTTGCAGAGGATTTTGATTACAACATCATCTGCCAGTAGTGTTTATGTTTCACCGGTCGTTGGGGGTATGGATAATCCCAGCCCCCAGGACCATAATACTTAAAAGAATGCATACGAAACAGAAAAAAGCATTAGAGTTCCTTATCAACTGGGGCGAGAATGAAATCAAGAACAGAGACACAGATAAGTGTTCTTTGTGCAATAATGGCATTATGGGATTAAACAATGCAGGAGACGCACTTTACTATGCCTTTACGGAAGCAGGATATTCTTATCGGTATGTCAATGATGTTGTCTCGGGGGGGAATCTGGGATATGCCAATAAAGCAATAGACTCTATTAACAAAGGTTTCAAGAACCATTTTATGAAACCGCTGATAAAGGTTGAACTGACCTCGATACGGGATGTTTTCACAGATGAGGAAATCCAGTATATAAAAGATTACATCCTCCCCGACTTGGAGCCTCATCAGTGCCATTCAAATGCAGCGAGGTTTGCAATAGACGGAATTGGCGATTATGATATTTCGTTTATAGAGGGCTATCTCTCTTTTCCTTATGGTCTTGGGCATTGTTGGAATAAAGTAGTCAATGCAAATGGGGATGAGTTCTATGTTGATTTGACAACTGAATTGGTAAATGAACAGGACCCGACACAGCTGGACGTTTGGAAATATGACGAATGGCAGTGGGATGAGATTGAAGACCTGTTTGATGAATATGGGCAGTCTTTCATTCCTCATATCGGGTTTATGGATGATGATGGAGTGGTTGTCAAAGTAGATAAATCAAACTTGTGAGAATATATAGTATTGCCCCCGTTCCTTCTCCAAAAACACCCCATAATGCAGCAATTAGGGTAGATGCTATATTTACCCAAAAGCAATAAGCGCCAAGGAATAAGTCCAGTCAAAACTATTTGTTTTATTTGCAACAGATAACAACGGGAAACGCCCCATCCCAGGAAATAGGAGCAATCATTAAAATATTGAAAAAGAAAACATAACAGATAAACACTCCAAACAGGGTCTTTAAGGCAACTTGGCTCCCTGGGGCACAGCTGGCGATAGCCATCCTGAAATACCAAAGCCCCAAAATACCTAAATACCCCCTTGGACGGGATGTCCTTGGGTGTAGGGTATAGTCAGCCAGGTGATTATATCCATTTTTGTTTCATTCAATATCGCTACAAGGAGAGCGAGCCGTGAGAGTCGGCAAAAACAAAGGATTATGCGAATCCACAAAGAAAACTGCCCTGCTCTGTTCAATGAGTATGATTTACACAAGGCATTGAAAAGCGGTACTATCTCTATCCAAAGACTTGCCAACGCTCAACTTGACACTTTTAGGGGTAAGGTCCCAGATGTTATAAAGGGGTTCTGCGAGTATAATGGTCTGGAACAAGCAAGTGAGCAAGAGCGCCTTGAAGCGTTTGTGAAGTTCAATCAAAGGGCATTTTCAAAGTTCTTGAATGCCTTCAATGTCGAAATGGCTTCGGACTCTTTCTATGATAGCTTGGATAATTGTTCCATAGAGAAAGTCTTGGAAAAAGGGGATTTATATGACATCCTCGGAGAGTGTGGTGGCATTATTCACTGCCCTGGTGAAGGAATCGTAGAGTATGCAATTATGAAGGAAGGCTCATTGTTAAGATTTGTCCCCGATGCCTTGGAGAGAGCGTATTTCGTATATGACTTTGGGGGGATAGACAGCGAGTGGCTCAATGCCGACAAATACGACCGGTATTATTACGAAAAAGCCATTACTATCTTGATACTGAAAAAGTATGGAGAAGTTCAATCTGTTATGGTGGCGAAAGACACGATTCGTACCATTGGGGAGGAGAAAGTCGTGAATAAGGCTCCTTTCTCAATACGCCGTCTGGATTCTTCCTTCTTCAAGACCATCATCAGGACAGGTGTCGTAATGGTCAAGTCTCACTTACGATTACAGGCTTGTGGGCATAGGTGGAAAGACCATAGACTTATTATGGTGCGTGGGCACGAGCGTGTTCTTTCCAATAAAACGGCTCCGGCAATCAAAGCCAGGGCGGTTGCATAAGCCTTTTCAAGAGCGAACATATCCTTTTTGATTACATCCCCGGGATTGTGCAAAACCAGTCTCGGGGACCCTTTTTATGGATTATATGGGTAATAATACATCATACCCAAAAACAAGAAGCGCCATAATTGGAGGAAGAGTCTAACACCAAGGGGCATTCCTTTCTAAACCCAAACTATTTTTGTATATTTGCGTTGGATGGGAGTCTTCCTGTCCGTCAAAACTTTATCCCCAAAACTTTTCACACATAACTTGATATTTATATGAGAACGGCATCACGTTCCATCTCATATTGCGGACCTGTATAGATATGAGATAGCGAAAGACATATATTCAATCCCGAACCAGGGAGTATATGAATGGATGAGTAGGACAGGTCCCCGAAAGTCCATTCATTTTTGATAATATGCTAAAACATAATAAGATATGGACCTGAACAATGATTACACATTCACCACCTCCGTCTCAACACGCTCGTACAAGGACAGAGAACAGGCACGAGCCGGTTGCAAGACAATGAGATTTCAGCAAATGGAACTCACCCCGGAGGTGTTTCTTTCCCTGGCTGGGGCTGGATATGCATTCTGCTACAACTACCGGGACAATCACCGATGTGAAGAGAACTTCCTCAACACACAGATAATCATATTTGATATTGACTATCCCACGGCAGATATGGACTCCTATATCCAGGGGCTTCCATACAAACCGACAATGGGATACACATCATATTCCAATCGCCCTGGGGAGAACTACTATCGGTTCCGTCTCATCTACGGCTTTGACAAACCCATTACGACAAAACAGGATTTTGATTCTATCTATACTGCGATTACCAATGCTAACGGGTTTGGTAAGTCCTTGGATAAACTAACAATAAGTCAGTTATACTTTGGTAGCAACTCCCGGCTTGATGGTTTCCTGGACTACAACAGCAATTATATCTATTCTTATAGTGATTTCCAGGGGTATATCCAGGAATCAAGCATTTCTCCCATCACGGATAGTCTTAACACACCCACACATATTTATAGCGATGAGAAAAATGACACTATTACTGATGAGGAACGGCACAACTACTTCAAGAACTACCTTTTGAGTTTTGAAACCAAACTGGATTTAGCCCCATCCCAGACTCATTACACCTATCCGGAGAAATACTATAGGGTTCCTGTTCGTATCATCACCCAGGAAGACGGGAAACGGGTTATCAAGAAATGGAAAGATGGAGAAAGACGGAGACAGAAACTCTATATCTCTGCCTTGATTATGTTGAAGAACGTGGATACCCTAACCCCGGACAATCTCTCGTTCAATCTCTGGCAACTAATTGGTTATTACTATGATAACAGAAAGGACAAGATAACCAAAGACGATATAGATGGCATCGTGGAGCGGGCATTTGAGAACCGATATACCTATGATTTGCAACCAACGGAGCATAAGGGCATCTTCCGTATCAACAAAGAGTATTGGGCAGCACAGGGAATAACACCTCAACAGGCAGTCCCAATGGTTATGAAAGAGAGGAATATGAGCATAATGGATTATTACGACCCATCCTTGTCATTATCAGCGAATTATGTTGCATTCCTGAAAATGGGCTTTGAAATCAGCATCAGTTCGCTTTACCGGTATGTAAATGAACTTGGCTGGAAACGAGACATAGATAGTGAAATACTTGAACTTCTTCGACAAGCACCGGATATAACCATCAAAGATGTTGCTACCGCCCTGGGGAAAAGCCCATCAACCATCGCACGGCACATAAAGACAATGCGAGAAGAGGATAATCCCCGTGTCAGGAAGGAAAAGAAACAATGGATAGTCAGTGATTCGATAGAGGCATACCCGGAAATGGATATGCCTCTTTGATTAAGTGGAATTAAAGCTATAACTTTGCATAGGACATAATCATAAAACCGATGGAGAGCATAAATAGATACCTTGATGCCATTACGAAATGCGAATTATCCGGAGATTCGTCTGAAACATATTGTTTGAATGGATTATCGCCAGCCGAGTATGATACGACAATGGAAGACCTCTATTTGGCTTTCAAGGTTGAGCTCCTGGGTACTTCATTTTCAGTTCCCGAGTTCATTGCTATTACACGCAAGATAGAGTATGCCAAAAAGCACGTTGAAGACATTAGAAAGGAGGTTTCAAAAAAGACGAACGACAATATTGTAAAGGGTTATTCGGCTATTACACTTTTCCGTTCATATTCGAAGTTTGTAGATAAAACTGCCGAACTTGTGGAAAACATCAACATTATGAAACTGGCACAGGCAGCAACTCCACCTCAAAACTCCTCCATCGTCATCAAAGATGTTCAGAGCGAGCCATCGGCAAACGATTCAAGTAATCAAGAGGAGAGAGCGTCTTTACCCACATCTGCACCCGATTCCGAGAAAGAAGAAAGAAGGAGCTTTAACGACAAGGCTGCTTCTCATCCAGGGGAATATTGGGGATATAAAGAATTGGAGGCTGGGGAAGGAATATCACACGCCACTGCCTGGAAAATTGTCAATGATTCGTACTATTTACCGGCAATTCGTTTCGTTGGAAGGAATCTTCGTGTAGATATTGACATACTCCACTCCCTCCAAAAACAAAGAACCGCTGATAGGAAAAAGCCGATAGGCAACCGCCCTCAGAGGAAAAAGAAAACACCCACTCAATAGCCCAAAAGTGGGTGCAAGAGTGGGTGTATTTTCCATAAGTTGCTGATAATCAATCAGCCTTGCGGAGAGGACGAGATTCGAACTCGTGGTACGGAATGACCCGTACGTCGGTTTAGCAAACCGGTGGTTTCAGCCACTCACCCACCTCTCCGGGAGCCATTTGGCGAAACTCCGCCACGAGGGCGGATTGCAAAGTTACGAATTTTTTCTTCAGTTGCAAGGGCTTTGCCAAAAAACACGCTTTTACTGCCAGCCATCCCCCTACGGCACGATATGCCCGATGCCCCTCAGATGCTCCTTGATCAGGTCCAGGGGGACGTCGCGGGGGTTGCAGCGGCGGGCGGCGGCGAGGGAGGCAACCACGCCGGCGGCCTGGCCCATGCCCATGCAGGAGGCCTGGACGCGGAGGGCGGAGTTGGCGCCGTGGTCGCTGGAGACGGCGCGGCCGGCGACGAGCATGTCCGGAACGCCTTGCGGGAGCAGGGCGCCCAGCGGGACGGCTCCCTTTTTCTCCGGTTCGTGGAAGACGAGGCGGGCGGGTTCGCCGGCGCGGTGCTCGTCCACCATCCAGTAGGACCAGGAGAGGGCGTCTTCCGGGACGGTGCCGGAAAGGTAATCCTCCTCAGTAACAGTCTTTTCGCCCACGACACGATAAGTTTCGCGCACGCCCACTTCGGAGGCGCTGTGGGTCACGGAAACGTTCTCCAACCCCGGCTGGCGTCGAATAAAAGCCAAGACGCGGTCGCGCGTCTCAACACCGCGTCGGTTCGTCTCCGCGCGTGCTTCGGGGGTGGAATTGTCCGCGAGGGGCACGTAGCAGCCGGAGCCGCCGCCCTTGCGGATGAACCAGGACATGCCAACATGGACGTCCGTGGGGAGCATTTCGCCCCGTTCCACGGCCTCGCGGTAGGCCTGGTTCACGGCCGCCCAGTCAAACTCCAAGCCTTCGGAATCCAGCCAGAAGAAGAAGGATCCCGGCTGGCGGGAATCGGCCGGTTCCTGGACGCGCTGAGCACCCGCGAGTGCTGCGACGGTGGCGCTTCCGGTCGCATCGACTACCTGCCTTCCCGTGACAGGACCGGTCTTCCAACCAGAGCGGACGCGTCGGACTTCCGTCACCTCCGTCCCCAGGAATACCTGTACTCCAGCATTCCGGAGGGTTTCTTCCGCGACGCGGGCATAGACGGACGGGTCCACATGGACACAGCTTTCCATCCAGTGGTCCGCCTCCTGCTTGGAGAAGTCGGGCAGGGTTCCGCCCGCTTCGGCGACGGCGGCGACGACCATGTCCCAGCCCGGTCCGGCGATGATTTGCTTCCGCCAGGCATAGAACAGGCCCATGTCCACGACTTCCGCCTGCACCGTGGTCCCGCCGATGCGCGTGTCGCGTTCCACGAGGGCCACCCGGGCTCCGTCCTCCGCCGCAGCCAGCGCCGCGCCGATTCCTGCCGGGCCGCCGCCTACGACCACGACGTCATAGACCGGAATCGTACAGGACCGGAAGAAGATTGCCCCGGGCAGAATCAAGCCCAGGGCAATCGATAAGGTGATGAGGTTTTTTCTGCCCATGGGCAGTGATTACCAGTCGTAGCCGACGAACTCGATGTCCTTGGCGGCGCGGGCGCGGAGGCTCTGATCCGTGATCTTGCCCAGGTTCTCGCGGACACCGGAGGCGTCACCCTGACGGGCGGCGATGATGGCCTTGAGGTAGGTCACCTTCTGGTCCTTGCAACGGGCGGCGTTCTTGGCCTTGGCGAGCTGGTCGGTGAGGATGTAGGCGAGGACGGTGTTGTGGCAGCAGCCATTGACGTCGGCCAGGGTCTTCGCGGCCTCGTCATACTTGCCGGAGAGGATCTGGACGATACCGAGGTTCTTCACGGCGTCCGGGGTGCCGGCCTTGCGGAAGAGGCTCTCGGCGGTGGTGTAGTCTTCGTTGCGGAGGGCGATGACACCCTTGGCGTTGAGGACGTCGGCGTCGTTGGAGTGGACCTTGTTCAGGGCGTTCTGGGCCTTGTCGTTCTTGTTCTGGGCAAGATACAGGGCGGCGAGATTGAACTGGGCGCGGTCGCTGCCGAAGCGGCTCACGGCCTTCTTGTAGATATCTTCCTTCTGGGCGTCGTCCTTCACGAGGGTGGCGGTGCGCAGGAGGGCTTCTTCGTCCAGGACGTCGGCGTTGTTGTCCAGGAGCTGGAGGAGTTCCTCGGCGGTGTAGTTCTGATACTCGACGTTGGCGATGAGGCGGGCGCGGCGGAGTTCCGGGAGGACCTCACCCTTGAGGGCGGTGAACACCTGGGACATGTTGCGGATCTCGCTCTCGCGGACGGCCGGGTCGCTGTACATGGAGAGGACGCGGAGGATCAGTTCCTTGTCCTGGATGTCGGACTCGCGGACGAGCTGCTGGAAGCCTTCCCAGTCCTCACCGAGGGATTTGACCTCGGGGTTCTGGGCGTTGTGCTTCTTGGCGAATTCGTTCCAGGCCTTGCGGGCGGAAGCGGAACGCTTGTCGGCCAGTTCGTTGTTCTTGCGCTCGGGGCCTTCCGGGGAAGCGTAGGCCAGGATCTCGGTGCTCTTGATGGAGGTGCGCTCGTCGGCATTGATCTGGTCGATGGCGGCGAGGAACTCGCGGACGCTCTGGCCCTTGAGCTCGGAGTTACGGACGTCGGCGCTGTTCACCAGGTACTTGATCTGGCCCTCGGCGGTGGAGGTGATGACATCCTGGTAGGCGTCGGCCTTCGGGGTGACGAAGCCGTCGCGCTTGACAAGCATATAAGTGGTGTTCGCACCGTCGGCAACCTTCTTCGTGGGGAGGTTCACGGACTTGCTGCCGTAGCGGGCGACGCCGCGGAGCTCGAGGTGGCTCTTCTCCATGCCTTCCACATAGTCGAAGTGGAGACGCTCGGTGACGGTCTGTCCCTTGGAGGAAACGGCCTTGTAGTTGTCCTTCACTTTCTCGCCCTGGTAGATGATCGGGCTCATTTTGGCTTCGCCGCCTTCATACACGATGACGGGCGTGACCTCGAGGATGGCCTTCGGGTGGAAGTAGTCGGCCGGATAGGTGACGGAGACGACCGGGTCGATGCTCTGGTCCACGACCTCGAGGACGCCGGGTTCGCAGGTGACCTTCACGTTCTGGGCCATCTTGGCCATCTTTTCGACGGATGCACAGGAAACCGCTGCCGCTAACATCGTGGCGGCTGCAAGAAACTTAAGGGTGTTTTTCATCATATGAGAGAATTTGATCTTTGTCGCTTAGAATGCAAATATACTATTTTTTTAGTAATTTTGCAGGACTATGGACTTACAGGCACTGAAAAACAAATATGACATCATCGGCAACGATCCGGCGCTGAACCAGGCGCTGGAAACGGCGGTGAAGTTCGCGCCGACGGACCTGAGCGTGGTCATCCTCGGCGAAAGCGGTGTCGGCAAGGAAAACTTCGCACGGATCATCCACCAATATTCCTCCCGCAAGAACAACAATTTCTTCGTGGTGAACTGCGGCGCCCTTGCCAAAGAACTCGTGAATTCCGAGCTCTTCGGCCATGTGAAGGGTTCCTTCACCGGCTCCACGGAAACGCGCAAGGGCTATTTCGAGGATGCCAACGGCGGCACCCTCTTCCTGGACGAGATCGCCGAACTCCCGCTGGAGTCGCAGGCGCTCCTGCTCCGGGTGCTCCAGTCCGGGGAATACCGCAAGGTGGGCTCCAATAAAGTGGAACATACCGATGTCCGCATCGTTGCGGCCACGAACGTGAACCTTTACGAGGCCGTCAAGCGGGGCCGGTTCCGGGAGGACCTGTATTTCCGCCTGAGCGCGGCCCAGATCCGGATTCCCGCCCTGCGCGACCGGAAAGACGATATCTACCTGCTGTTCCGCAAGTTCACCTCGGATTTCTCCGAGACCAGCGGCATGTGCAAGATTTCCCTCCGTCCGGATGCCATCCGGCTTCTGTCCTCCTACCGGTGGCCCGGCAACGTGCGTCAGCTCATGGGCTTTACCCAGGCCCTGACGGCGCAGGTCTCGAGCAAGGTGACCCCTACGCTCCAGCGCATCGAGCTGACCGCGCAGGAACTTACGCCCTTCATGCCCGTGGAGGAAGGGGATCCCATCCCGGTCGTGTTCGAGGGCGGACCGTCCTCGGGACAAGCCTCCGCCGGTGCGGCCGCCATCGACCTCCAGCCCATTGTCAAGGCCATTTTCGACCTGAACCAGCGGATCGACGAGCTGGAAGCGCAGGTGAACCGTCGGCAGCTTCCCGCTCCGCCGGAGCCCGTCCGTCCGCAGGAAGCGGAGTGGCAGGGCACGGAGTTCGCCGCCCCTTCCGGCCGGATCGTGGACATGGACCCGGACGAGCAGCCCCAGCAGGACGACCGTCCGCTCTCCATCAAGGAGAAGGAGGCGGAGATGATCCGCCAGGCCCTCGAGAAGCACCACGGCAACCGCAAGCTGGCGGCTGAGGAGCTGGGCATGTCCGAGCGCACCCTGTATCGTAAACTACCCGAAGAATTCCGCAAGAAATGAAGAAGTTGCTCCTTTTCGCCGCTGTAGCGGCCCTCGCCGTCTCCTGCGGGATCTATTCCTTCTCCGGCACGAACATCCAGCCGGACGTGAAGACTATCACCATCCCTTTCGTGGAATATAAGGCCCTCCGGGTGAATCCGTCCCTCTCCAACGAGCTCACGGAAGCCCTCCAGGACAAGTTCCGCAAGCTCACTTCGCTGGAGCAGGTGGATGTGGACGGGGACCTGGAACTCGTCTGTTCCGTGACGGGCTACGACGTGAAGGCGACCGCCGTCACCGCCGGGGAGGTCGCCGCGCAGAACCGCCTCACCATCACGGTCTCCGTGGATTTCACGAACCGCAAGTATCCCGAGGAGGATTTCGCGAACAAGTCTTTCTCCGCCTACGAGGATTACGATTCCAGCAACTCCCTTGACGCGGTGGAAAGTTCCCTGTGTACGACCATCATCGAGAAGCTGGTCGAGGATATCTTCAATGCCACCGTCGCCCAATGGTAAATCCCGATTATATCGACCTTGGCTCCCTGACGATGGATGAGCTCGCCGGGGTGGTCCACCTGTATCCCTGGTTTGCATCGGCCCGGAAGGAACTGTGTGCCAGGATGTCCCACTCCGGCGGTGACGACTGGGGCATGGAGCAGTATGCGCAGGAAGCCCTGTACATCGGCGACCGTCGGAAGGTGGCCGACCTGGTCCGCGCCGGCCGCAGGCCCGACTATGCCGACAAGGATGCCGAGGCCCTGATCCGTTCCTACATCGCCCCGGCCCCCGAAGCCGAGGAGGAGCAGGAGCGCGAGGTCCATGTCGTGGGCGGCGACTATTTCTCCCAGTCGCAGTACCGGAACGTCCGCCGCTCGGACGACAACATCTTCACCCGGTTCGCTGTGAAGCCCCGCTCCGACGGGGCGAAGGAGGCCGACGGGACGGACCTGGCGGACCGGTATGCCACCGAAACCCTGGCCCGGATCTTCGCCGAACAGGGCTGTGTGGAGGAAGCGCGGCGCATTTATTCCCGTCTGCTTTTGGATAATCCGGAAAAAAGTGCTTACTTTGCATCCCTTATTGACAAATTGAACTAAAGATATGAACGTAGCATTCACCATCCTGGTCGTCCTGATCGTCCTCGCGGCCATCCTGCTGATCGTGGTCGTCCTCCTGCAGAACGGCAAGGACGGCGGCCTCGCCACCAACTTCACCTCCGCCAACCAGGCCCTCGGCGTGCGCCAGACGGCCACCATCCTGGAGAAAGCCACCTGGTACCTGGTCGCCTTCATCCTTGTGCTCGCCATCGCCAGCACCCTGATCCTTTCCCACGGCTCCCAGGCCAGCACGAATGACTCCGTGAGCACCGAGATCCTGAACCAGGCCGCCCCGGCGTCCGAGACCCCGGCCTTCCCGGTGGAGATCCCGCAGACCGATCCGACTGCTGAATAGTCTATCCCGGGGCTGACAATTTGTCAGTTCTCCGACCCAAGGAATAGAGTTTGACGATAGCCGTTTGTCCGTGATGGGCAGACGGCTGTCGCTGCATAGTCCCGTCCCGGATAAAAAGGAGAACAAAGACTATGGCAAATAACAATCAGAACTCTTTCCTGCAGCGTTTTGCAGTGAATTTGAACGAACGGGCCGCCCAGGGGAAGCTGGATCCGGTCATCGGCCGGGACGACGAGATCCGGCGGGTGCTCCAGATCCTCTCCCGGAGGACCAAGAACAATCCGATCCTCGTGGGTGAACCGGGCGTGGGCAAGACCGCCATCTCGGAGGGTATCGCCCAGAACATCGTCTCCGGCCACGTTCCGGAGAACCTGAAGTCCAAGCAGGTGTATTCCCTGGACATGGGCGCCCTGATCGCGGGTGCGAAATATCAAGGTGAATTCGAGGAGCGGCTCAAAGGGGTTGTGAAGGAAGTGGTGGATTCCGCCGGCGAGATCATCCTGTTCATCGATGAGATCCATACGCTGGTGGGCGCCGGGCGTTCGTCCGGTGCGATGGATGCGTCCAACATCCTGAAGCCGGCCCTGGCGCGTGGCGAGCTCCGCACGATCGGCTCCACCACCCTGGACGAGTACCAGAAGTATTTCGAGACCGACAAGGCCCTGGAGCGCCGGTTCCAGATGGTGATGGTCGATGAGCCTTCGCCCGCGGAGTCGATCGCGATCCTGCGTGGCCTGAAGGAACGGTACGAGAACCACCACAAGGTCCGGATCGAGGACGACGCCCTGATCGCGGCGGTGAACCTCTCGCACCGGTATATTACTTCCCGGTTCCTTCCGGACAAGGCGATCGACCTGGTGGATGAGGCTGCGTCCAAGCTGCGGCTGGAGATGAATTCCGTGCCGGAGCCCATCGACGAGCTGAACAGCGCCATCCGGCAGAAGGAGATCGAGAAGGAGGCCATCAAGCGCGAAGGCGTGTCCCTGAAGATGGAGAAACTGGAGGCGGAACTGGCGGAACTGAACGAGAAGCGGGATGGCCTCATGAAGCGTTGGAACGAGGAGAAGGACATCCTCGCCGGCCTGCAGAAGGCCCGCCAGGAGATGGAGGATTACAAGATCCAGGCGGCAGCGGCCGAGCGCGCGGGTGATTACGGCAAGGTCGCGGAGCTGCGTTACGGCAAGATGGTCGCGACGCAGAAGACCATCGACGAACTTACCGAGAAGGCGGCTGCGATTAAAGAACCGATTGTCACCGAGGCGGTTACTCCGGAGGATATTGCGGAGGTCGTGGCGAAATGGACCGGCATTCCCGTCAAGCGGATGCTGGAGAGCGAGAAGGAAAAGCTCCTGCGGATGGAAAGCGAACTGCACAAGCGGGTCGTGGGTCAGGACCGCGCCATCCAGGCCGTGTCCGACGCCGTCCGGCGCAACCGGGCAGGCCTGTCCAACGAGAAGCGCCCCATCGGCTCCTTCCTGTTCATGGGTACGACCGGCGTGGGCAAGACCGAGCTGGCGAAGGCCCTGGCGGAGTTCCTGTTCAACGACGAGAACATGATCACCCGGATCGACATGTCCGAGTATCAGGAGCGGCATACGGTTTCCCGTCTGGTGGGTGCGCCTCCGGGATATGTGGGCTATGACGAGGGCGGCCAACTGACCGAGGCCGTACGTCGGAAACCTTACTCGGTGGTCCTCCTGGACGAGATTGAGAAGGCCCATCCGGACGTGTTCA
>DETL01000014.1:361290-375296 GCA_002361625.1 Bacteroidales bacterium UBA3289
GGCCGTACCGTGGACTTCAAGAACACCATCCTCATCATGACCTCCAATGCCGGCTCGGACATCATCCAGAGCTACATGGAGCGTCTGCCGGAGGTGGATGGCGTGAATGTCCAGGCCATTGCGCAGCGCCGGCAGCTGCTGGACGAGTGCTCCGGCCGCGTGCTGGACGTCCTCAAGCAGACGGTGCGTCCGGAGTTCCTGAACCGGATCGACGAGATCATCATGTTTGACCCGCTTTCCAAGGCCGATATCCGCGACATCCTGCACATCCAGATGGACGACCTGCGGCACAAGCTGTCCGAGAACGGCATCACCGTGGACTTCACCCCCGCCTTCGAGGATTACATGGTGGACCATGGCTACGAGCCTTCCTACGGCGCCCGTCCGATCAAGCGCCTCATGCAGCGGGAGCTCGTGAACCTGCTGGCCAAGTCCATCCTGGACGGTACCGTCCATCGGGAGAGTACCATCTTGGTCGATTCTGCCGGCGGCCAGGTGCTGTTGCGGGACAAAGACAAGTAAGCAACACGTTGACTATCAATCTAATGAAGGAAGGTCTATGTTCCAAAAAGGACATAGACCTTCCTTTAAAAAATTAATAGACAGCCGTTTAGCAGTACAGTCCGCCGTTGACGGCAATCACCTGGCCGGTGACGTAGGAAGAGAGGTCGCAGGCGAGGTAGAGGGCCGTGTTGGCGATTTCCTCGACGGTGCCGCCGCGGCGCAGCGGAATCTGCTTGATATACTCGTCGCGGACGGCTTCGGGGAGGGCGTTCGTCATCTCGGAGACGATGAAGCCCGGGGCGATGGCATTGGCCCGGATGCCGCGGGAACCCATTTCCTTGGCGACGGACTTGGCCATGGCGATGAGGCCGGCCTTGGAGGAGGCGTAATTGACCTGTCCGGGATTGCCCATCTGGCCGGCGATGGAGGCCATGTTGATGATGGAACCGCCCTTCTGGCGGGCCATGCCCGGCACGACGGCGTGGATGAAGTTGAAGGCGCTCTTGAGGTTCACGGCGATGACCGCATCCCACTGGGCCTCGCTCATGCGCATCACGAGGCCGTCCTTGGTGATGCCGGCATTGTTCACGAGGATGTCGATCTTGCCGAAGTCCTTGAGGATTTCCTCCACGACGGCGTGCGTTTCGTCGAAATTGGCGGCGTTGGAGGCGTAGCCCTTCACTTTATGGCCGTAAGCGGCGATCTCGGAGATGGTTTCCTCCGCCGCTTCATTGATGACAAGGTCCGTGAAGGCGACATCTGCGCCCTCGGATGCGAATTTGAGTGCGATGGCCTTGCCGATGCCGCGCGCGGCGCCGGTGACGAGGGCCACCTTTCCGTCTAACATTCCCATTTTCTTTCAAGTTTTGGTTTCAGTGGGGACAAAGGTACGAAAAAAACGTTACAGTGTCTTCACCTTCAGGTTGCGCCAGCGGACCTTGATGCCGCCGCCGTCATGGATCTGGAGGGCGATGCGGCCGTTGCCGGCGCCGATCTTCGCATCGGTGAGGTCCACCATGGGCTCGCCGTTGAGCCAGGTCTGGACCCGGTCGCCCTGGCACAGGATACGCATCGTGTTCCACTCGCCTTCCTTCAGGATCTCTTCCTTCTCGTCGGGGATCTGGATGAGCCAGCCGCGGCCGTAGGATTCGTAGATGCCGCCGGTGTCGTTACCCTTGGGGGCCACCTCCACCTGCCAGCCGCTTACCGTGGTTCCATCGACCGTGGAGCGGATGAAGACACCGGAGTTGCCGTTGGCTTCCTGCTTGAACTCGAGGGAAAGGTCGAAGTCGTCGTAGTATTTCTCCGTGGCGAAGTAGCCGTAGCCCTTGTCGGGGCCGCTTTCGCACACGAGGTTGCCTTCTTCATCGACATACCAGAGCTCGGTGCCGTAGTTCACCCAGCCGGTGAGGTCCTTGCCGTTGAAGAGGACCTCTTCCGTTTCCTTGGCGGGTAATTCCTTGATCTTCACGTTGCGGAACCAGGCGGGATAGCCGTGGTCCTGGAGGCAGATGACCCCGCGGCGGGCAAGGCCGTATTCCGGCGCGTTCTCCCATTTGCCGCTGTTCTTGCGGGCGTACCAGTCGGGGGTCCAGGCATCGAATTCCACGGTGACCTGGCCGTTGAGGAGGTAGGTGACGTGCCCGTTGTCGAAGATGATTTCGGACTGGTTCCACTCACCGGCGGGCTTGAGGTTTCGCTTCTCGAAATCGGGAACGTACATGGCGTAGTCCACGGCGCAGCGCTGCCAGGGCTCGAGGACATAGCCGTCGTTCATCTCGGTAAAGTTCTCATCGTCAATGAGCTGATACTCGGGACCGGTGACATAGGGGACAGCGTACTGCGGGCCTTCCACCACATGGTAGAGCATGCCGGAGTTGCCGCCCTTGGAAATCTTCCATTCCCACTTGAGGTCGAAGTTCTCATAGACCTTGTCCGTGACGATGTAGCCGTGGGCGTCGTCACCCTTGCCGGTGGCCTTGATGGTGCCGTCCTCGACGACCCAGGATTCGCCCACGAGGGCGGATTCGTTGAAACTGCGCCATCCGCCGAGGGTGGTGCCGTCAAAGAGAAGTTCCCAGCCGTCGGCCTTTTCCGCCGACGTAAGCGTGTTAGGTTTGGGGGCGCAGCAGACTGCAAGCGCGGCTGCCGCTGCCAGAATAACAATCCGTTTCATATCGATAAACAGTCTAATGGTCATCCGTGGTTTTCCGTGTAGCCCAAAGGTAGCAACTTTCTGTCGATAATTCTCCGAATCTTTTGCTAAATTTGCACTTCTTAATGATACAGACCATGTCCAGTCACATCCGAGACATCAACCTGTGGGAAAGCGGAGCGCTCAAGATCAAGTGGGTCCGCGACCACATGCCGCTGCTTGACGGCATCGAGAAAGATTTCATGGCCACGCAGCCGTTCAAGGGGCTCAAGATCGCCCTGAGCGTGCACATGGAGGCCAAGACGGCGCGCCTGTGCCTGTGCCTGGCCGCCGGCGGGGCGGAAATGTACGCCACCGGCTGCAATCCGCTTAGTACCCAGGACGATGTGGCCGCGGCGCTGGTCCACGAGGGGCTCAACGTCTTCGCCATCCACGGCGCGACCATGGAGGAATATGAGGATGACCTCCGGCGCGTGCTGGAGGTGGGCCCGAACATCATCATCGACGATGGGGGAGACCTGGTGACGCTGATTCACAGGGAGTTCCCGGAGCTGCTGCCCGGCGTGATCGGCGGCTGCGAGGAAACGACGACCGGCATCCTCCGCCTGAAGGCGATGGACCGCGCGGGGAAATTGACCTTCCCGATGATGCTCGTGAACGATGCCGACTGCAAGCATCTCTTCGACAACCGCTACGGCACGGGCCAGAGCGTCTGGAACGGCATCAACCGCACGACGAACCTCATCGTCGCGGGGAAGGATGTCGTCGTGGCGGGTTACGGCCTCTGCGGCAAGGGAATCGCCATGCGGGCCAAGGGGCTCGGCGCCCGAGTCATCGTCACGGAAGTGGATCCGGTCAAGGCCCTCGAGGCCGCGATGGACGGCTTCCGGGTGATGCCCATGGCCGATGCCGCCCCCTTCGGTGACCTGTTCGTCACCGCCACGGGCTGCAAGGACGTGATCACCCCTGCGGAACTCCTGCAGATGAAGGACGGGGCTATCTGCTGCAACGCCGGCCACTTTGACGTGGAGGTGGATGTCGCCTGGCTCCGGGAACACGCGGTGGAGCACCATCCGGCCCGGCAGAACATCGAGGCCTTTACCCTCGAGAATGGCCGCACGTTGTATATCCTGGGCGAGGGCCGGCTCGTAAACCTCGCCGCTGGCGACGGCCATCCGGCGGAGATCATGGACATGTCCTTCGCGATCCAGGCCCTCAGCGCCCGGTACCTGGTGGAGCACCGCAGCGAGCTCGTGGGCAAGCTTCACAACGTCCCCGCGGAGATCGACCATGAGGTCGCCTCCCGGAAACTGGCTTCCTGGGGCGTCCGCATCGACACCCTTACCCCGGAACAGCATCTTTATATTTACGGCGAATAATTTTACGGCGAATAATGGCACTCATTCCGATTTATTGGTGGAACAAGGAAGTCCATAACTTCCGCATTTCCCAGGACAAGTTCTCCAAGCAGCCCTGGGCCAACGGCGTCGTCCTCCTCGCCTGCGTGGTCGTGGCGATGCTCCTGGCGAACCTGCCTTTCACGAAGCATCTCTATCACGATTTCCTGGAGACGTCCCTGACGATGAATATCAAGAGCCCCGGCGGGGCGATCGACTGGGTATTCCCGCACGGGATGACGGTGGAGAAGTTCATCAACGACATCCTGATGGTGATCTTCTTCTTCACCGTGGGCCTGGAAATCAAGCGGGAGGTCGTATGCGGCGAACTGTCGTCCTTCAAGAAGGCGATCCTGCCGATCATCGCGGCCTTCGGCGGCGTGGCGGTCCCGGCCCTCATTTTCACGCTGGTGAACCATGGAACTGTCGCGGCCAGCGGCTGGGGAATCCCCACGGCAACGGATATCGCCTTCGCGGTGGGTATTCTGTCGATCCTGGGAGACCGCGTGCCGGTGTCCTTGAAGGTCTTCCTGACGGCCCTCGCCATTGCCGACGACCTCATCGCCATCCTCGTCGTGGCCCTCTTCTATGGCGGGAAGATCAATCTGTTACTGCTGGGAATCGCTTTTTTGGTGATCGGCTTCGTGTTCCTGATGAAGCGCCTCGGCGAGAAGCGGACGGCCTTCTATGCCATCCCGGCCATCATCGTGTGGTTCCTGTTCTATTACAGCGGCATCCACGCCACGATGACGGGTGTCGTCATCGCGTTCCTGATTCCGATGGAGGCCCGCTACAACCAGGCCAAGTTCCACCGCCGCGCCCGGATCCTGTACAACGGACTCCTCGAGGCGGAGGCCATTGCCACGCGGGAAGACTTCCCGAACGGCCCGCAGCGTCACTACCTGCGCCATCTCTCCGGCCTCACCAAGCGTACTGTTCCGCCGTCCTACCGTCTGGAGCATAAGCTCAACCCTTGGGTCAACTTCCTGATTATGCCTATCTTCGCCCTCGCCAATGCCGGCGTGGAGATTACCGATCCGTCGTACTTCAACGTGTTCGCGTATGACCCGACGCTGGGTGGGGTTGGCATGGGTATCTTCCTGGGTTTGCTGCTCGGCAAGCCCATCGGCATCACCCTCGCCTCCTGGATTGCCATCAAGTGCAAGGTGGGCGAGATGCCCGCCAAGTCCACCTGGCCCATGCTCTTCGCCGTCGCCTGCCTGGGCGGTATCGGCTTCACGATGTCCATCTTTGTGGATACGCTTTCCTTCGCCGGCCCGGACATCCCCGCCGAGGTGACGGCCCATCTCCGCGACGCCGGCAAGATCGCCGTCCTCATGGGCTCCCTCTGCGCCGGCATCCTGGGCTCCATCCTGATCACTTTCGTGCATAAGATTCAGGCCCGCAAGGCGGCGTAAAGCGCGTTGTTTCAGGTCCCCCACGACCGAAAACATTAAAAAGCATACTGAAACAACACAAGTTATCCACAACTTGTGTTGTTTTTCTTTTATGTGCGCTAACTTGCTTGCCATGCTCTTTTACCTTAGCGCCATTCTGGACCTTTTTCTTCCTCGCGAGTGCCTCGCGTGCGGGTGCCGCCTCGGCCTTCGCGAGCGGCACCTGTGCCTTGCCTGCGCCGCCGACGTGCCGTACACTTACCATTGGCTATCGGCCCATAACCCTTTGGCCGACCGCTTCAACGCGGTCCTCGAGCGCCACCGGCCCGCCGACGAGCGCATGGACTATGCCTATGCCGCCGCCCTTATGCACTACAAAGGCCCCTACCGCGCCATCCCTCGCGCCTTGAAGTACCACGGTGACCTGGCCGCCGGTCGTTTTTTCGGCGGTTTGTTGGGCCGCCGCCTCGCCTCTGCCCCGCACTTTGCCGATGTGGATCTCATCATCCCCGTCCCCCTCCACTGGACCCGCCGCCGCTCCCGCGGCTACAACCAGGCCGAAATCATCGCCCAGGCAATCTGCGATGCCTTTTGTCATTCTGAGAAGACCGGAGGTGTATGTCGCTGTCATTCTGAAGGTCTAGAAGGTGTTAGTTACTGTCATTCTGAGGGGACCGAAGGTCGACGAAAGAATCTTCCATCCTTTGTCCAATGCCGTTCCGACATCCTTGTCAGGGCCCGCCGCACCCGTACCCAAACCAAGCTCACCATCGAGCAAAAGGCCCGCAACGTCGCCTCCGCCTTCCAGGTCTCCTTTGCCCCCTCCCACCAGGACACCTCTTTCCCTCCCCGACTTGATGCTTTCCGTCATCTCCTGCTTGATGCCCTTCATCATCCCCTGCTTGATGTCTTCCATCATTCCCTGCTTGATGCCCTCCGTCACTTCCGGCCTGATGCCCTCCGTCATCCCCGGCTTGACCGGGAATCTCCCCAGGAGGCCCTCGCCCATGCCAGGCACATCCTCCTTGTGGACGACACATTCACGACCGGCGCCACCCTGTACGCCTGTTATGCCGCCCTCCGCCCCTATACATCCGCCCGCATCTCCATCGCCACCCTCGCCGCCGTCGAGGGCACACCCTCCTCCGGCCCATAAGCATACAATCGAACCACAAACCTTCACCTCGCTATGTTTGAATCGTTGGCAAGACACATATCTTCCCGCGTGCCCAACACCAAAACCGCTCCTCAGCACGTCTCCGGGCACACAACCGGGCCCAATTGTTCCCCGCGCCGTGCTGCAGCATGTGGGCGGCTACGAAACGCAGGGGAAACGATCCCCGCCACGTGCTGGATAGGCAAAGAAACGATAACATCCTGCCGCGTGACGCAATGAAACCTGAACGGCGCGACCAAAACCTCTCCGCCATGAGCGGCGGCATAAAGGCGTAAATAAGCATAAACAAAGATACATCATGGACGAAAGACAAAAACGAAGATCGAAATACAAAACCTGGGAAAAAGGGTATTATCATTTGAGTACGGACGGGAAGAACAAGGGGATCTTTCACGACGACAGTCAATATGTTCATGCCGTGAATTCGATATCCCTTTTAAACCTGATTCTCCCGGTGAAAGTGCATTCTTATGAGGTGATGCGCAGCCATTTGCATTTGCTGCTTTCCGGGACGGGAGCCACATGCGTAGCCGTGTTCGATTATCTTAAGGCACGTATCGACAAGCGATTACGGGAAGATGGATTTCCGCCGCTTCCCGAGGACTATGATTTCAAACTCGTTCCGGTGGAGTCGGAGGACCAGATGCGGAAGAATATCGTCTATATCGCCCGGAATGCCTCGGAAGCAAGGCCGATCCGCGCGGGGTCCTACCTTTGGGGATCGTCCATGATTTATTATTCCGAGGTCCCCCGCCTGTTCGAAACGGTCCGCGCCGGGGACCTGTCCGTTCGGGAGTTGAGAAGAATCTTCCGGACGCATCGGCCGATACCGCCGGAACGCCCCATCCATCCCGGCCTCAAGATGGCGCTCCCGCAAGGTTTCGTGGACACGGGTGTGTTTTACAAGGTCTTTCCCACGGCGACGCAATACGGCTTGTGAAAGACTACGAATCCTTTGTCGAAATCGCCGACCTGACAGGGGAAGAGGTCGCTTTCACCCTGGAAGAGGCCATAGATATTGTCGATCAGGAACTTACCCACTCCGGCAAGCGTCTGAACGACTTGACTGCCGATGACCGGAGCCGCCTGGCCGTCGAACTGAACCGGAAATACCGGCTGGAAGCATCGACCCTCTCCAAAGTCCTTTTCATCCCGGCCCATATCCTCTCGCAGGTGCTTCGCTCCAAACGTTACGGGAAATGAAACGTTATCGCGGTCTTCCCACTCCGCGGGCACATCCCCGGGCACAAAACCGTTTCCAGCACGTCCTCGGGTACGCAACCGGGCCCAAACGTTCCCTGGGCCATGCTGCAGCACGTGAGCGGCTACGAAACGCAGGGGAAACGTTCCCGGCCGCGTGCTGGAGGCGCGGCGTGCACATGTGGCGCTAGTGGTATGCAAGATTTTGAGGGGGAGTGGATTTATAAACAAAAAGTTACGATGAAACGTTGGATTCTTCTTTGGGTGGGGGTGTTGACTCTCGCGGCCTGCACGAAGCAGGGGGTGGTCGATGCGGAGGCATTGACAGGAACGTGGACTGAAATTTACGACCCTACCGTGTTGGCTTATGAGGCGTCTTCCGTGTATACGTTCAAGGCCGACGGCACGGCGCATCGGCGCATCCGCGACTATGAAGTGAATGCGTCGCATGAGATTGACCTTTTGTGGAGGCTTAAGCGTAACGAATTGACTCTCACCTTCCCAAATGGTCATGAGGATCACTATACCGTCACGCTTTCCGGCCGGGACGAGATGAGCTGGCAGCGCGTGGGCACGACCTATTCCAAAGGTACCTGGGGGATCGACTGGATTCATTTGCTTCGCGCGGAATAATTTCGCGCCGTTTTCCATAATTACCGTACAGTCAGTTATTTGTCGAAACCGCCTTATGTAAATGCGCATAAGGCGGTTTTTATAAGTGCTTGAATGTCAGGGAACTGAGGAAAACGGTGTCAATTGCAACCCGGTTGCACGGGGGAGGGTGTATCTTTGCATCGTGAAAATACGAAAAACCATGATACACGAAGGCCATCATCACGAAGACCACGAGCATGCGCATGAACACCATCACGAGCATGCCCACTGCGACTGCCACCACGACCACGACCACCACGAGCACGACCACCACGACGAACACGCCCACGAAGGTCATCATCACCACCATCATCACGAGGAGGAGGGCGAGACGAAGGAGACGCTGATCAAGATTGCCGCTGCGACCGTGCTGCTCATTGCGGCCGTCATCATCGAGAAGAGAACCGATTGGCCCACATGGGCTTACCTGCTCATTTACCTCATTCCTTACCTCATCGTGGGGTGGGAGACCATCAAGGAGGCGGTCGAGGCGTTGACCCATGGCGAGGCGCTGGACGAGAACTTTCTCATGACCGTTGCGACTCTGGGGGCGCTCGCCATCGGCTTCCTGCCGGGGGCGCAGACGCAGTTCCCGGAGGCGGTGTTCGTGATGCTGTTCTTCCAGGTGGGTGAACTGTTCGAAGGGATCGCGGAAGGCCGGAGCCGGAAGTCGATCTCCCACCTCATGGACATCCGTCCGGATACGGCCCATGTGGAGCGGAACGGCCACCTCGAAACCGTGGCCCCCGAAACCGTCCAGAAGGGCGAAGTCATTGTCATCCAGCCCGGTGAGAAAGTGCCGATGGACGGCATCGTCCTGGAAGGGGACTCCTCCCTGGACACCGTGGCGCTCACGGGCGAGTCCGTCCCGAGAGCCGTACACCCGGAGGACGAGATCCTCTCCGGCTGTGTCAATCTTACCGGCGTCCTCCGCGTGAAAACAACCAAGGTCTTCGGCGAATCCACCGCAGCCAAGATCCTGGATCTCGTAGAGAACGCAGCTGAACATAAGTCCAAGAGCGAGAGCTTCATCACGAAGTTCGCGAAAGTCTATACGCCCATCGTCGTGGGCCTGGCCGTCGCGCTCGCCCTCATCCCGTCCCTCATCACGGGCGAGTGGGCCACCTGGATCTACCGGGCGCTGATGTTCCTGGTGGTGTCCTGTCCCTGCGCCCTCGTGATCTCCATCCCGCTCACGTTCTTCGGCGGTATCGGCGGGGCTTCCCGCAAGGGTATCCTCGTCAAGGGATCCAACTTCATGGACACCCTCAGCCGCGTGCAGACGGTCGTTTTTGACAAGACCGGCACCCTTACGGAAGGTGTCTTCGAAGTGACGGCGGTCCATCCGGAAGTCATTGACGAGAAAGAACTTCTGCACTTGGCTGCCCATGTCGAGCGCCACTCTACGCACCCCATTGCCGCCGCCCTCCGCAACGCTTATCCCGACGAGCAGGACGACTGCTCCGTGGAAAACATCCAGGAGACCGCCGGCCATGGCGTCATCGCCACGGTCAATGGCCGCCGCATCGCCGTGGGCAACGAGAAACTGATGGAAAAAGAAGGCGCGGCATCCCACCCCTGCGAGCTCAAGGGCACGGTCATCCACGTTTCCATCGACGGCACCTATGCCGGCCACATCGTCATCTCCGACCGGATCAAGGCCGATGCGGCCGAGGCCATCCAGGCCCTCCACGATGCCGGCGTCCGCCAGACCGTCATGCTCACGGGCGACCAGGCCGACATCGCCGCTTCCGTCGCCGCCGCCACCCAGGTCGATTCCTTCCGCGCCGGCCTCCTCCCGGCCGACAAAGTCGCTGAGGTAGAGAAGCTTCTGGCCGATGGTACCCTCGCCTTCGTGGGCGACGGCATCAACGACGCGCCGGTCCTCGCCCGGGCGGACCTGGGCATTGCGATGGGCGCCCTGGGCTCCGACGCAGCCATCGAGGCCGCCGACGTCGTCCTCATGGACGACAAGCCCTCGAAGGTGGCCGACGCCATCCGCATCGCCCGCCGCACGCTCCGCATCGCCCGCGAGAACATCGCCTTCGCCATCGGCGTCAAGGTCCTCGTCCTCCTCCTCGCGGCCTTCGGCCTCGCCACCCTCTGGATGGCCGTCTTTGCCGACGTGGGCGTCACCGTCCTCGCCGTCCTGAACGCCATGCGCGCGCTCAAGGCATAGACCTTCGCTTTGGAATTGTCGCAGGGAATCGCTAACTTGCAGGGACAAAAGCATAGAAGCCATGCGTAAATCTGCCCTGTGGTGCATTCCCTGCGCCTTTTTTGTCATCGCCGCCGTCCTGAACCTCGTCGGGAAATACATGGGCCTGAACGAACTGGCGGCCATCGTGAAGCCAGCTCTTCTGCCGCTTCTCACAGCCACCACGCTTGCCTACCTGCTTGGCTATGATCATCCGGATTACCGGGGAGCGGGACTGCTCACGGCCGCGCAGCTCTTCGGCTGCGCCGGCGACACCCTCCTCATTCCCAGCGGTTTCCCCTTCTTCGCCGGCGGCATGGTGGCCTTCCTCATCGGCCACATCTGCTACATGGGCCTCTTCGGCGGGTATTCCTGGAAGGGCCTTGGTGTCGGAGCATGGGCCATCGCCGTCGTCATCATGGGCGCGACGGTCTTCGGCCTGGTGAAGGCCATCGGCATCAATGGGGTGATGTTCTGGCCGATGCTCATTTACGGCTTCGGCCTTATGATGCTTATTTTCAGTGCGCTCGCCGGGGTATTAAGAATGCCGCGGAGGAGCCGCGGCACTTGGTGGATTCTCCTGGCGGGAGCCTTTTTGTTCACGTTCTCGGACGCGCTCATCGCGATGGAGACCTTCGATGTGCTCTCCTTCTCCGCCCGTCCGTTCGTCATCATGCTTACCTACCTCGCCGCCCAGGCGCTGCTGGCGACCGGTGGGGTAAGGCTGATTCTAAGGAAATAGTCTATAACTCGATCACAAGCTCCTCGAGCGGCTTGCGCTGGGCGTGCCGTTCGGTGGGCTTGCCCTCCACGGAGGACGGATGTCCGATGGCAAGCATACCGTACACGCCGTGGTTCCGGGTTTCCGGCAGGACTTCCCGGACCTTGGACGGGTCGAAATCCCAGATCCACATGTTGGCGAGGCCGGCGTCCGTGGCCGTGAGCATCAGGTGCGTCAGGACGATGGCGGCGTCGGTCTTCGCCGCGTTCACCCCGTCGCTCGGGCGGACCCAGGCTTCCTCGTTGCGGCAGCCCACGATGAGGACCACCGGGGCGCCGTAGCAGTCGTGGACCGTCCGGAGTTTCGCCAGGGCCTCTTCGCTCTTGACCACCCAGATACGGGTAGGCTGGTTGTTCGCGGCGCTCGGGGCCATCCGTCCGGCCTCCAGGATCATCTCCAGCTTGGAGGCGGATACGGGATAATGATTGAAGGAGTGGCAGGAGTACCGGCTCTCCAGGATCTGCATGAAGGCGTCGGACCCGTATTTGTGCTTCTTGATCTTCTGCTCCATGTCGGAGAAAGTGGCGCGGTGGGCCAGTTTGGAAACGTCGCTGAGGCGGCTGAGTAACTTCTTCATATCGGTTATCGTTTTATATGCAGGCTGCAAGATAATAAAAAAATCCGGAAAACGGTTGCATTCGTTGCGGGAAAGAGTCAGGAATTATGGTCTAGGTCTTGTGTAATCAGTAATTCGACTTGATGCCGGAGTACAGGAACATCCGATGTGGCGGTAGTCCAAAGAATCTCAGGAAGCACTTCCGCGTATCCATGTACCAGGACGTGTCGCATGCGGATTATGGAATTCCAGGGAATCTCCGGGTGATTCTCTTTATACTCGGGTGATAACATATATGCTGCTTCTCCTATGATTTCCACATTTTTCAGAACGGCAAAATATCGCAGTTTATCATTTAGAAACTGTTGGAAGTCCACCCCTTCGATGAATTCGGCAACATTTTTTGCCGCTTCCAGGATATCCTCGAGGCGTCCGGGATCCCTATACGGCTCTCTCATAAATCAAGATTTTATCATGATTGATACTTTCCCGGGCAAATGGCTTGATGGCTCCGTCGATGACGAGATCGACGGCTTTTCCTACAGCGTTTTCCAACTGGAGTGCAATCTTGCCTATTTCGAACAGGCCGACGTTTTTTTGTCGATCCAAGTCCACCAGAAGGTCGATGTCACTGTCCGGCCGTTCTTCCATCCTCGAGTAAGATCCGAATAGCCAAGCCTTGGTTACGGGTGTGGAAGACAGGACATCCTGGATCTTGTGTATGACCTGCATGCGGTTTGTGTCAAGTTGTGAGATCATTGAAAGAATTTCGTTTTTTTTGCCTTTGCGCCCCGCATATCGGAGCAAGCGTGAGGTATTGACATCATATACTTCGAAAGCACTTTGGAATAATCTGTTTTTCTCATGCTCCGGCAATGAAGCATATTCTTTATCTGCGACCTGGTCGACCAATTGTTTTTCCAGAGCCGGAACAGGGATTGAGTCCAGCATTTCAGAGGGAGACTCTGTAATCATCGGCTTGACCAGAATGAAGTCATGCAGATCATCCAACATCAGATAGGCCTTTCTGATGTCAACGACATCCGGAAAGGACTCTTTAAGCACGCGAACGACGTGCGCAACCTCGCTGCGTGGAACCTCCAGGACGATGTTCCGCCCCCGCCCGATCAAACAGTGATCCATACCCTCACATTCTTTGAAGAGGACTTGATTGATGGCTTTCATCCGAGGGGTTATGACTGTTTTCTGTCTCATTCCGATATTTTTCGCAAGATAATGAATTTGGCAATATTCTGCAAATATTGCCAATATTTGTGCTCATGAAAACCGTCGGATAGAGCCGAGTGTGTGTGCGTCGGGCATGAATAAGGCCGGCAGCCTGAAAGCTGCCGACCTTGAAAAACGTTCAGGAAAGAATTACTTGCCGGAACCCCACTGCGGGGAGTTCTTGTCCTGCCACAGGCGCTCGGTGTTGAGCACGGTGGTGGTGGCGAAGCCCATACCGGACTGGTTCTTGCCGGCGGTGATGCCCTGCTCCTGGAAGCTCGCCATGCGGATGTCATGCATGATGTCGGTCGGAGCCGGCTCGGTGAACTCGAAGCGGCGCGGGATGGCCGTGAGTTCCGCATGCTGGAATTTCACCATCGGGAGGAGCTTGGAGCCCACCTTCGGATAACCGGAACGACGGGCGGTGACATACATCTCATCCGGCATCATGGTGAAGTTCATGAGCATCTGGAGGTAGATCTTCTCCAGGGAACCATCCCACTTCACCTGGTCGGTGGCGAGCATGGTCTCGATCTCACCGTCCTTCAGCTCGATGCTGGCCTCCAGCGGATCGTAGCCATAGTTGGTGCCGTAATACGGGATCTTGTTCTTGCCGGCGATGTAGTCCCACTCGCGGACGGAGAGGGTCACGCCGCGCTCGTAGTAGCTCTGCGCGCTGCCGGTGGAGATGGCGCCCCGCTGACGGAGTTCCGCCAGGTAGAGGTTCGTCTCACCTGCGCCCATGTACATACCCCACCAAG
>DETL01000001.1:0-8374 GCA_002361625.1 Bacteroidales bacterium UBA3289
TTTGATTTCCAGAACCATATCTTCACGGTCGATTATGTCGCCCGCGTCATCGAAACCCTTCGTGACCGCGCCACTTTCGTCGCCGATTTCTGGGACATCGCCCCGTACCTGTTCATCGCCCCTGCCGACTACGAGGCCTTCGGCGTGAAGGCCGGCGCCGCCGTGAACGACAAGCCGGCGGACCCGCGCCGCGCCGCCGATCCGCGTGCCAAGGTCTATGACGATGCGGCCACGGCTCCCTTCCTCGCAAAGGACGTGGACAAGTTCTGGAAACCCGACTGGTACGAGTACTGCTTCGAAGTGTGCCAGCACATCACGGGCCGCGAATTCGGCTTCGACGACCTGGAAGTCTACCGCGGCACCCTGGAAGTCCCGGCCCTGGAGACAGGAGCTCGAGGACTACATCAAGATGCGCGAGTATCCGATGGGCAAGGTGATGAACAGCCTGCGGCTCGCCCTCACGGGCAGCGCCTCCGGCCTGGGCATTGCCGCCATCATTTCGCTCATCGGCCGCAAGGAATTCGCCCGCCGCATGACCTTCATCGCCGAGCGGCTGGGACGCATCTAGTGCACGTCTTTCCTGGCCGCATGACCCTGGTTATGCGTCGAATGGATATTCTTGAGATTCACGACTTTACGCAAAAGTACCCGGTTGTTTTTAACCGGGTACTATTGTATAACTACATAAGTATCAATTAGTTCCATTCTACGCATCCGACAGGAGGGACAGCACTTGCTCCATCGTCAAGGCCTCCTGCAAGGTGAAATCGCCCGTCCGGGTGCGGACGAGGCTCGACAGGTGCGCGCCGGAGCCCAGGGCCTCGCCGAGGTCGCGGGCGAAGGCGCGGATGTACGTACCTTTGGAGCAGGCGATCCGCACCGTCGCCGTCGGGAGTCCCATCCCCGACGTATCCGCCACGTTGATCCGGGAGGAAGCACTCGACCGTGCTTTATCCGCCGAACCTTCGCGGACTAAAACTCCGGAGGCGGATGCCGGATCAAAACCTAGCAACTCCAAATCAGAGATGGTGATACGGCTGCGGTGGAGGGTTTCCAGGGCGGCGGCGTCAAAGTCGGGGTCCAGGTCGCCGCGCTGGGACTTCCGGTAGAGTTTCCGGGCCAGTTCGTAGGCGCGGACGCCATCGACGGACTTGGCGCTGAAAAGAGGCGCAATCTGTTCCTGGGGGCCCAAGAAGCCCTTCAGGGCCTCCCGGACTGCCTCCTCCGTAATATGCTCATACGGGAAGGTCCGGTCCACCTCTTTCTCCAGGTCGTAAGACGGCGTAGTAGCGCCGAAGCGGATACCGGCGACGTATTCCTTGTCGTGGTCCTGGAATTCCTGCGCCCGCTTGCAGGCCGCGCCGATGCATACGAGGAGCACCCCCGTCGCCAGGGGATCCAGCGTCCCGGCATGCCCTACCTTCAGGTTCTTCTTCCGGAAGTGCCTGAAAGCCGCAAACTTGACCTTCCGGATGACATCGGCCGATGTCCATCGGTAGGGTTTGTCGATGGGGATGACGATACCGGAAGGATAATCGGCGATGTCGTGCGAGAGGATCGCTCCCGGAGCCGGCTGGAAAACGCTCATCGGCAGGGCATCTTGTCGATGCGGCGCTGGTGGCGGCCGCCTTCGAAGGAGGTGTCGAGCCAGGTGCGGACGATGCTGGAGGCGGTCCGGTACGGGATGAAGCGGGCCGGGAGGACGAGGACGTTCGCATTGTTGTGGGCCTTCACCAGACGGCCCACCTCGGAGGACCAGGCCAGGCCGGCCCGGATGCCCTGGTGCTTGTTCAGGGTGATGGCCATGCCGTTGCCGGTACCGCAGAGGGCGATGCCCAGCTCCACTTCCCCGCCCTCGACCGCCTGCGCGAGGCGGTGCGCAAAGTCGGGATAGTCACAGCTCACTTCCGTGTCCGTTCCGTAATTGACAACCTCGATGCCGCGCTCCCGCAGCATCTTCATCAGTTTGTTCTTGTACTCCACGCCGGCGTGGTCGTTGCAGATTCCGATTTTCATATTGTAATAGCGTTTTTGCACACCCGGACCGCTTCCTCGTCGGGACGGCACCGGAGGCGGTAACAGGGAACGGTCATGGCGACCCGTTCGACGGTAGGGACCAGGAGGTCCATGATGCCGTGGTTCCACCGGATGGTGGACACGGCGGCGATGACGCTGGCATAGGCCTGGAGGGGTTCCAGGCGCTCGATCCGGTTCTCCGGGTACTGTTCCAGGCGGACGAGGGCGCCGACAGGCGCTACGACGTTCCGGTAGCACAGCGTCTTGCCGCTCCACGGCGAACCGTACACGCGGAAACCGCCGTCCTCATACCGGATGACGGGATTGTCGTCGTTCATCAGGTCGGAGCCGGGCACATGGTCATGCCACAGGCGGCTGTGGGTACTCTTACCGGTGCCGCTTACTCCGAAGAACAGGTTTCCACGCCCTTCGTACCGCGTCACGGAAGCGTGCAGGAGCAGGGTTCCGAGTCCGGCGGTCGCAAAGGTATATTGGATCATCAGGGAGGTGTTCAGCTGGAACAGCGTCGTGCGTCCGCCCACGCCGGGGGCAGGATAATAGTGTCCCTCGCGGTACCCTTCCTCCATCACGAAATACCCGGCCCGGTGCTCCCGGTCCAGCATGTAGTCGTAAATGGTCTTTCCTTCAAACAGATACCCGTGGTAGAAAGGAGGGACGTCCTCCACCGCCGTAACCAGCGTCCAGCCGGGACGCGTGGCCTCGAAGCCCTCGGGGATGCCCGTATGGACCGTGAGGGTGAACAGCGGTTCTCCGTCCGGGACCTCGAAAGGGGCGTACTGCAGGAAATCCAGCGCATGCCGGAAAGCGTCCCGCTCCCCCGCATCCATCGCATCCCACCGCGCCCGGGTCATGGCTTCCTTTCCCATGAGTTCCTCATTGACAGAAAGCTGTTCCACCCGGTCCGCCGGGACCGTTTCCACGCCGATGTCCTCACCTCTCCGAAGCCGCTCCACCAGGTCCACCTGTTTCTCATTCAAGGCCTTGAAGGTCCACGGCTCCTCCAGTCGCACCTCCACGGTGTGGCCGCCGATCCGGTATCGCTTGCATTCCACGTTCATCGCACACAAAGATGGGCAAAAAAAGTGGATTATCCAATCAGGAATGCTATCTTTGCATCTATGAGAAAGTGGATTATCGCATGCTGCCTGACGCTCGCGGCAAGCCTGCCGCTCGCAGCGCAGCGCGCCGGGGAAACCCCGGAGCAGAAGGCGGAACGGATGGAATGGTTCGACCGGGCGAAGCTCGGCATCTTCATCCACTGGGGCATCTACGCCGTGGACGGGGTGTCCGAGAGCTGGTCCTTCTACAACAACTACCTGCCTTACGACCAGTACATGGCGCAGAAGGACCGTTTCACCGCCGCACAGTACAAACCGGCCGAATGGGCCCGGCTCATCAAGGAAAGCGGCGCCCAGTACACCGTGATCACGTCCAAGCACCATGACGGCGTAGCCCTCTGGGACACCAAGGCCTCCGACCTGTCCATCCCCAAGCAAACCCCTGCCGGGAAGGATGTCCTCTCCCCTTTCGTGAAGGAAATCCGCAAGCAGGGCCTCCGGCTGGGCCTTTACTACTCCCTCCTGGACTGGTCGCATCCGGACTATCCCAACTTCACCAAGACAGCCACCCGCTATGCCGTCTCGGACGATCCCGCCCGCTGGCAGCGGTTCATCGACTTTGACAAGGCGCAGCTGAAAGAGCTCTCCAAGGCCTACAAGCCGGACCTTTTCTGGTTCGACGGCGACTGGGAGCAGACGGCCGAAACCTGGCACGCGCCCGAGATCATCGACCTCCTCACCTCGTACAACAAGAACGTCATCGTGAACTCCCGCATCCAGGGCTACGGCGACTACGGCACACCCGAGCAGGGTGTTCCGACCATCCGGCCGGAGGACCGCTGGTGGGAACTGTGCTACACCATCAACGACTCCTGGGGATTCCAGCATACAGACCTGAATTTCAAGACTCCGCAGATGGTGCTCAAGACCTTCGTGGACTGCCTGTCCATGGGCGGGAACCTCCTGCTGGACATCGGTCCCCGCGAAGACGGAACCATCCCCGAGGAAGAGGTCGCCGTCCTCCGGGAACTGGGCCGATGGACCCGCAAGCACCAGGAAGCCGTCTATCAAACCCGCGCCGGCATCCCGGCCGGACACGTTCCCGCCTACACCACGCTGAACGAAGGCGGCGACATCCTCTATGTGTACCTTCCCTACAAGCCCGTGGGCCCCGTGGAAATCAAGGGACTCATGAACCGGGTGAACCGCGTCTGGGTCGTGGGAAGCGGCCAGATGCTCAATTACAAAGTCTATAACAAGGTTTACTGGAACGAGGTTCCGGGGCTGCTGGAGATCGATGTGCCCGAAGAGGTGCTGGATCCGGCCATCACGGTCCTCGCCATCCTGCTGGACGGGCCGGCCAAACTGTACCACGGCCCCGGCCAAGTGATCACCGCCAACTGATTCCGCCATGCGTAACTATATCTTCCTTATCCTTTTGACGGTCCTTGCCGCGACCGCATGCACCCGTACGTACCGTTCCATTGGCGACACCCATATCACGGTGTTCGACCGGGCCCATGTCCAATTCCTCCCCGACAGCCTGGGCGCCTACACCGACGCCGATGCGGAAGGAATCGTCCACCTGACGAACGGACGCATCATCCTCAAGAAGATCCAGGTTCCCGACTACAAGCGGAAGGTCGATGTGAAACTCACCGTCCGCGTGGAGTCCGACGGCGACCGCTGGGACAAGTCCGGATCGGTTTTCGTCATCCCCGCGAACGGTCCCAAGGTCAATCTCCTGTCCATCGCGAAGGGCGAGGCGAAGTTCCCCGAGGTGGATTCCACCCGGTATGAAAAGCTCATCGGCACGGTCCCCGGACCGGATTTTGAGCCTACGGTAGAACTCATGCGCTTCATGACCCCGTTCGGCGTGGGCTACTACAGCCGGCGCGATACCTCCACCTACCGTTCCCGGAAGCCCGTCTATATTGACGAATGGGCCCCCGAGGCGGTCTGGGAGGCCGATATTACGGACCTGTATCCGCTCCTGAAAGGCGAGGCCTGGGTGGGCGTGTTCATCGACACTTGGACGAAGGAAGGGTATGTCGCCAGCGTCGATATCGACATCGACGAGACGGACTGCCAGTATGAGCCGATCCCGAAGGGACATGTCACCCCGCTCGTGAACACGGTCTATTACATGGGCCAGGGGTATCCCGACATCTTTGCCAGGAAGGACCTCACGGTGGATTTCGAGTTGCCGCGTTTCGCTTCGAAAGCTGCGCTCCGCTACATCGTTACGGGCCATGGAGGACACTCCGAGGGCGATGAGTTCACCCAGCAGGAAAACATCCTCTCCCTGGACGGGGAAACCGTCCTGGATTTCACGCCCTGGCGCACGGACTGTTCTTCCTTCCGGCGGTTCAATCCGACTTCCGGCATCTGGTATCTCCGCAACGGACAGCCTGTCGTCACCCGGCGGAACGGCCCCCGCACCCCGCTGAGCCCCGACGACGTCATCCGGGAAATCGCCTCTTCCGACCTCTCCCGTTCCGGCTGGTGCCCGGGTTCGCAGGCGGAGCCGCATGACATCCCGCTGGGAGAACTCGCGGCCGGCATGCACCGGTTCACCATCTCGATCCCCGGGGCGCAGGCCATCGACGGGGACAAGATGAATCACTGGCTCGTATCGGCCTATCTCGTCTGGGAAGAATAAGCCCTACAACGGACGATAACCCCGCAACGCCTTTTCCAGGACGGACGTAATCCGGTAGCGGGCGCGGGAAGAACCGATGGCCTGGAGGTACTGCCGGAAGGCATCCTCCTCCAGGTGGCGGGAGAAATGGTCCGCGAGCAGGCGTTCCAGCTCCGCATGGAATGCCGGGCCATGGTCGGGGTGATGCAGATGCGTAAGCTCGTGCAGGAGGACATAGTCCTGCAGGGGCTCGGGAACGCGCATGAGATTCAGGTTCAGGTTGATGTTGCCCCGGGTGCTGCAGGATCCCCAGTTGGAGGTGGTATGCTTGATAGTCAGCCGGTTATAGACGAAGCCGTACCGGTCCGCGAAGGCCTTCAGGCGCGGAGGGAGTTCCGCTTTCGCCCGGGCCCGCAGGGATTCGATGCTTTCCCCTTCCGGGAGCGTCACATTCTGGGCCGATGCCCGCTGCAGGGCCGCCAGGGCCCATTCCCGGCGCGATTCCAGGAAGGCGACGCCCACTGCGTACGGAATGAACGAAGGCATGGACACGACCACTCCTTTCACGGGATGGACCCGGATAGAGAGCCGCCGGGAGCGCGGGGCTTTCCGAAGCAGGACGGGCCCCAGGACGGCGTCGATATGGACCTTTTCCTTCATGGGAAGACAAAGGTACGGAAAATTTTGTTTTGTCGGATTTTATCCCTAAATTTGCAGGCTTTTTCGCGGGAAGGTCCCGCAAACATTAAACTATTTAACACAAACTCATTGCATCATGGCAGAATATTTACAGCCTGAGAAAAAGCAAGAGATTTTCGCGAAGTACGGGAAGTCCAATAAGGACACCGGCTCTCCTGAGAGTCAGGTTGCTTTATTTTCCTACCGTATCGCTCACCTTACCGAGCATGTGAAGAAGAACAAGAAGGACGTGGTCACCCGTCGTTCCCTTCTCCGCCTGGTCAGTAAGCGCCGTCAGCTTCTGAACTACCTTCAGAAGGTGGACATCGAGAGATACAGGGCCATCGTCAAGGAGCTGGGTCTCCGCCGATAGGCATCCGGAAATAGGAAAATACGGGGGCAGAGGTTCATGCAAGGCAGGATCTCTCCCCCTTTTTGATGAAAAAGGTTCCCGGACGGACCGGGAATAGACGATACAAGACGTAACAGAAGCAAAACAAATGAACATCATCCAGAAGAAGATCGAGCTGCCCGACGGTCGGGTCATCGAGATCGAGACCGGAAAACTGGCCAAGCAGGCCGCCGGTTCCGCGGTGGTGAAGATGGGAGGCACGATGCTGCTCGCCACCGTCACCTGCGCGAAGGAAGTCAAGGAGGGTACCGACTTCATGCCCCTCACCGTAGATTATCGTGAAAAGTATTATTCCGCCGGCCGGTTCCCGGGCGGTTTCCTCAAGCGCGAGAGCCGTCCCTCGGACTACGAGGTGCTCATCGCCCGCCTCGTGGACCGTCCCATCCGTCCCCTGTGGCCGGATGACTTCCATCTCGAGGTCTTCGTGAACATCAACCTCATCTCCGCGGAGAAGGATATCCAGCCCGACGCCCTCGCCGGCCTCGCCGCTTCCTGCGCCCTCGCCACCTCCGACCTGCCTTTCGGCGGTCCGATCGCCGAGGTCCGCGTCGCCCGCATCGACGGCCAGTTCGTGATCAACCCCGGTTTCGAGGACAACAAGCGCGCCGACCTGGACCTCATGGTCGCCGCCACCGAGGAGAACATCATGATGGTCGAGGGTGAGATGAACGAGGTGTCCGAGCACGACATGCTCGAGGCCATCAAGTTCGCCCACGAGGAGATCAAGAAGCACTGCCGCGTGCAGAAGGAGCTCATGCACGAGCTCGGCACCGACGTGAACAAGCGCGACTACCCGCACGACGAGCAGGACGAGGCCCTTCGCACGGCTGTCCATGAGTTCTGCTACGACAAGTGCTACAAGCTCGCCAAGAGCGCCGCTCCCAAGCACGAGCGCGAGGACGGCTTCGAGGCCATCAAGGCCGAGTTCCTCGCTACCCTGTCCGAGGAGGACCAGGAGGCGAAGGCCGCCATGGTGGACCGCTACTACCATGACACCGAGAAGGAAGCCATGCGCAACATGATCCTGGACGAAGGCTGCCGTCTGGACGGCCGCAAGACCAATGAGGTGCGTCCGATCTGGTGCGAGGTGGATTACCTCCCCTGCGCCCACGGTTCCGCCATCTTCACCCGCGGCGAGACCCAGTCCCTCGCGAGCGTGACCCTCGGCACCAAGCTGGACATGAAGGAGATGGACGAGGTCCTCATCCAGGAGGACCAGCAGTTCGTGCTCCACTACAACTTCCCGCCGTTCGCCACGGGCGAGGCCAAGCCGCAGCGCGGCGTGGGCCGTCGCGAGATCGGCCACGGCAACCTGGCGATGCGCGCCCTCAAGCCCGTCATCCCCACCGCTCCGGAATTCCCGTACGCCGTGCGCGTCGTTTCCGATATCCTCGAGTCCAACGGCTCCTCTTCCATGGCTTCCGTCTGCGGCGGCTGCCTGGCCCTGATGGATGCCGGCGTGAAGATCAAGAAGCCGGTGGCCGGCGTGGCCATGGGCCTGATCACCGACGCCGAGCGTCCGAATGACCGTTACGCCATCCTTACCGA
>DETL01000001.1:8491-41776 GCA_002361625.1 Bacteroidales bacterium UBA3289
CCGCCACCCAGATGGACATCAAGGTGGACGGCCTCTCCTACGAGGTCCTCGAGAAAGCGCTCGAGCAGGCCCGCCAGGGTCGTCTCCACATCATGGGCGAAATGCTCAAGACCATCCCCGAGCCGCGTGAGGACTTCAAGCCGTTCGTTCCGCGCATGGTCCAGATCGAGGTGGCTTCCGAGTTCATCGGCGCCATCATCGGCAAGGGCGGCGAGACCATCCAGGGCATGCAGAAGGAATTCGGCACCACCATCACCATCGAGGAAGTCGATGCCGGCAAGGGCGACGGCACCACCAAGGGTGTCGTGGACATCTTCGGTACCGACAAGGCCGCGATGGATGCCACCCTCGAGCGCATCAAGGGCATCTGCGCCGTTCCGGAGGCCGGTCAGGTCTATCACGGAAAGGTCGTCTCCATCCTGGAGTTCGGTGCCTTCATCGAGATCCTCCCGGGCAAGGAAGGCCTCCTGCACGTGAGCGAGATCGCCTGGACCAAGACCGAGAAGGTCGAGGATGTCCTGAAGGTGGGCGACGAAGTGGACGTGAAGCTCCTCGAGATCGATGCCAAGACCGGCAAGATGCGCCTTTCCATGCGCGCTCTCACCGAGAAGCCCGAAGGTTATGTCGAGCCCAAGCGTGAGCGCGGACCGCGCCGCGAGGGTGACCGCCGCGAAGGTGACCGCCGCGAGGGTGACCGCCGCGAAGGCAACCGCAACAATGGCGGTGAGCGCCGTGAGAACGGCCGTCGGGACGGTGAGCGCCGCGAGGGCGGACGTCGCGAAGGCGACCGTGGCCCGCGCCGCGACAACCGTCAGGGCCAGCAGGGCGGCAACGCCCCCCGCAAGCCCCGCTTCGAGGACGCTGCCCCCGAGCAGAACAACGAACCGGACGTGTTCTAAGCAACACTCCTGAAAAGCGAAAACGGACTGTCCTTTTGGATAGTCCGTTTTTTTATGAAACGTAATGCTGTGATTTTCATAGCGTTTGCTCGTGGTCTATGTCCCAAAAGGGACATAGACTACAGCCTAACGTCCTGTCTTTCAGCAGGTTGAGCGCACGTCTGTGTCCCAGAAAGGACACAGACCGAAGCTTAAAAGCCTGACATTCAAACGATTGACAAACGGTCTATGTCCCGAAAAGGGCACAGACCGAAGCTTAATAGCCTGACAATCAGACGATTGAAAAGCGGTCTATGTCCCAAAAGGGACATAGACCGCGAAGTAACGATTAATCAATCAAGAAGTTGGCTTATCAGCGCCGCATTCAGGCGTTCAAAGGGAGGATGCCGATACCGGGGAGGTCGGGGAGGGTGAGGCGGCCATCCACGACGGTGACGCCGCTGAAGAGATCGTTGGAGATCAGGAGGTTACCGTCCAGGTCGGCGAAATCCACGGCCGGGGAGAGCTGGGCGGCGGCGGAGACGGCGCAGGAGGTTTCGGTCATGCAGCCGAGCATGACCTGCATGTCCAGGGCACGGGCCAGCTCAACCATCTTATGCGCCTCGCGAAGACCGGTGCATTTCATGAGCTTGATGTTGATGCCGGAGAAGAGTCCGTGCATCCGGCGGACATCCGGGAGACGCTGGATGGACTCATCGGCAAAGAGCGGGAGCGGACTGCGTTCGAAGAGCCAGGCCTGGTCGTCGTAACGGTCGATCGCGAGGGGCTGCTCCACCATGACGATGCCCTGTTCCTTGAGCCAGTAGATCATGTCCAAGGCCTGGAAGCGGTCGCCCCAGCCCTGGTTCACGTCCACGGCGAGGGGAAGGTCGGTCACCGAACGGATGGTCTGGATCAGCTCCTTGTCCCGATCCGTTCCCAGCTTGACTTTCAGGATGTTGAACTGTCCGGCGCACTCCAGGGTCTTTTCCTTCATAACCTCGGGAGTATCAATGCCGATGGTGAAAGTCGTCGAAGGCGCCTTGGCGGGGTCATAGCCCCAGATCCTGTACCAGGGGGCACCCAGCATCTTGCCCACCAGGTCGTGCAGGGCAATGTCCACGGCGGCCTTTGCAGCCGTATCGCCGGGCGAGAGGCTGTCCACGTACGTGAGGATGTCTTCCAGGCAGAAAGGATCCGCGAACTGTTCGAGGTTCACCTTCTGCAGGAATGCCGTCACGGACTCCACGCTCTGCCCCAGATAGGGCGGCATGGAGGCCTCGCCATAACCCGTATAGCCTTGATAGTCAATCTTCACCTGGGCACCTGGCGTCGTCGTACGGCTATAGGAGGATACCGTGAAGGTATGCTTCAACTGCAATTCATAGGGGTAGAAGTGAAGTTGCATCCGCCGCGGGCCGGCCGGTTTAAGCTCCGGTTCCACGTCCTGGGGCTCCTTCTCCGGGGCTTCTTCCGGACGCTTCCGGGTACCGCAACCGATGGCCAGGCCTGCACCCACGGCCGCAAGGCCCGCGATGCGGAGAAAGTCTCGTCGATTCTGTTTCATGGGCTTACTCGAGATAATAAGGATTCGTCAAGGTGGTATTCAATCCGTCCTGCCGGTCGATAAAAGGAAGTACCCGGCCGCCGAACAGATAGCGGCCCGTATTGTAGGCGTCGTACAGCGGATCCTCAGGAAGGAAACTGCCGATCTTCACCAGTCCCAGCGAATGGATGAAACGTCCTTCGCCGATATAGAACCCGACATGGGATACCTTCGGGGCGGCCGCATCCTTCCGGCCGAAAAAGACGAGGTCCCCCGGCTGCAGGTCGTCCAGCCCATAGATGCGCTCCCCCACTTTCGCCTGCTGTGAAGCGTTCCGCGGGATGATGATGTCGTGCATGAAAAGGACGGTACGGACAAAGCCGCTGCAGTCCATCCCATGGGAGGACATCCCTGCCCAGACATACGGGAATCCGTTCATCGTCAATGCCGTAGCAATAATGTCCGACGGCTCGGACCTCAGTTCCTTCCGCCAAGCGGCTTCCGGCTTGCCGAGACTGCGGTGCAGATAGCCGATGCGCCCGTCTGGAAAACCTACGCGATAATAACGGCCCGCTCGCCCCAGATCCTTCAGGCGGTCGCCTCCGACGACATCCGAAACGGTAGCGCCCCGCGAAGAGGGGCGGTCCAAGATCACGCCCATGTGCGCCGTCACGATGACCTTGGGCGCGGCATTCCAGGCATGGTATGCTTCATAGGAGAGCGGAGTGATGGCGTCCTTATGGACCCAGCCCGTATAGTCGTCCGGTGACTGGATCTCGGGCCAGTCATTCTTCTCGCTGCGCTGGAGGATATGCACCGGCGTTCCCAGGAGCGCCTGGGAATCCATCACGGCGTCATAGTCCGGTGTCAGTCGCACATTGCAAACGGAAATATTCACGACCCCATACTCCTGCGCCAAGGCGGCAACCCCCACCAGGAGCGCGCACAAAACGGTCAATCCTTTTTTCATATCCTCAAAGATACGCAAATTTTCGTATCTTTGCGCCCGTATAGAACGAACAACGATGAACCATCCCCTTCCGAAGACCCTCCTCTCCCTCGTTCCGGTCCTCGTCCTTATCACGCTGCTTGCGCTGAACATCGGCATTTTCGGTGCCGACTCGATTCTCGGCGCCAGTCAGGTCGCCCTCCTTGCATCGGCAGGAGTGGCTGTTCTGATCGCCACCCTGGCCTTCAAGACGCCCTGGAAGGACTTCGAAGAGGCCATCAAGCGGAACTTCAGCGACATCGCCGGGGCGACGCTCATCCTCTTCCTCATCGGCGGAGTATCGGGGACCTGGACCATGAGCGGTATCGTCCCCGCGTTCATCTACTACGGCGTACAGCTCATCCACCCCAAAGTCTTCCTCCTGACGGCCTGCGTGATCTGCGCCGTCGTATCGGTGATGACCGGCAGTTCCTGGACCACCATTGCGACTATCGGCGTGGCCCTGCTGGGCATCGGCAAGGCCGAGGGATTCTCCGACGGCATGATTGCCGGAGCCATCATCTCCGGCGCCTATTTCGGCGACAAGATCTCCCCCCTGTCAGACACTACGGTCATGGCTTCGTCGGTCAACCAGGTGCCGCTGTTCACCCACATCCGGTATATGTTCTACACGACGGTTCCGTCCATGGTGATCACGCTCATCGTCTTCACCGTCCTCGGACTCTCGCACGACGGGGCCGATGCTTCCCAGATCGACCTGTACACCCGCGTCTTGTCGGACAAGTTCCAGATCACCCCCTGGCTGATGCTGGTCCCGGTCCTGACGGTTTTCCTGATCATGAAACGGATGCCGGCGATTCCCGTCCTTGCCATCTCCGTCCTCGCGGCCGCCGTCGCCGCCCTCGTGTTCCAGCCCGACATCATCGGCGGAATCGGCAGCAAGGTTACCGAGGGTTCCCGGGCACGCATACTCCTCGCGGGGACCGTGGAAAGCATCTACAACACCATCACATTGGAAACCGGCCACCCGGAGGTGGACAGCCTCGTTTCCTCCCGCGGCATGCTGGGCATGCTCAACACCGTGTTCCTGATCCTTTGCGCGATGTGCTACGGCGCCTGCATGCAGGCCAGCGGCATGATCGCCCACCTGGCCGGCCTCCTGAAGCCCCTCACCCGGACCCGGACGGGGCTCGTTGCCTCGACCGTTGTCACCGGCACGGCGCTCAACGGCATCGTGTCGGACCAATACCTGTCCATCCTGCTCACCTCCAATATCTTCAGTGAGACCTTCAAACGGGAAGGGTATGAAGACCGGCTGTTGAGCCGTACCGTAGAGGATTCCGCGACCGTCACTTCCCCGCTCTATCCCTGGTCCAGCTGCGGCATGACGCAGGCCACCATCCTGTCCGTACCCACCTGGACCTACGCCCCCTGGTGCCTGTTCAACCTCATCAGCCCATTGATGTCCATCACGGTCGCCGCCATCGGCTGGAAGATCGTCCGGAAGGCAAAGGGTTGATTTCGTGGGAAAAGCGTTTGGTTTTTCGTGACTTTTTCGTAATTTTGAGGTCAGTGAAACTTTAAACGCTTAACAAAATGGGTTCCATCATTTACATTGCCGGCGTTGTCCTTTCCGTTCTCGCCGTCATCGACATCCTCAAGAAACCTATCTCCGTCATCGGAAAGGTCATCACCGCCGTCCTCGTGCTCTGCACCAGCTGGATCGGCCTCGCCGTGTACTACCTGTACGCGAAGGACCATCTCACCGAGTGGTTCAAATAGCGTTGTGATCCCAGGCGGAAGCTACGGTTCCGCACAGCCCGGAAGGGTTGCGTTTTCGGGAATTTAATCGTAACTTTGCGCCCTGCAACGGTGAGGTGTCCGAGTGGTTGAAGGAGCCTGCCTCGAAAACAGGTGTACGTTTGCGCGTACCGGGGGTTCGAATCCCTTCCTCACCGCAATATCGCCGCAATTAACTGAATCCTGGTTAATTGCGGCGATCGTTCTTTCCAGAGGCGGCGGTCAGAGACTCAATCGGTAGGCATTCGTTTCCCGCTTCTCGAAGCCCAGCGAACGGTAGAGTTCATTCGCGGCGACACGGGCCGGGCGGGATGTGAGCTGCAGGTCGATGGGGGCGAGTTCTCGTCCGGCGAAGGCGATGAGCCGTTCCATAAGTGCCCGGCCGATTCCCTGGCCGCGGCAGGACGACAGGACGACGACGTCTTCGATGCTCGCCTTCCGGCCTGTCGGGGAATCGAAAAGGCACAGGGATGCGCAACCGACTACGCGGCCATCCTCCTCCAAGGCCGCAAAGAAATGCGTCCACGGGGCAGTCACCGCCCGACGCACCCTTTCTGCCGTCACCGGAATATCCGGATCCAGCTCATGCATCAAGGTCAGGAGATCCGCCGTCTGGGAATCCGTCAGGGATTGTAACTCGACGATCTCCATCTACCACTTCTTCTCGAAGAACTGCGGGGTGACCAGGAGCATCACCCAGCCCCAATGGAGGCGGTTGTTGTCGGCCGTACGCTTGAGGGCGGACATGGTTTCGGTTCCCTGCATGAAAGAATAGCCGGCGCTCAGGGAAACATCCCGAGAGAATTGCCAGGAGGCGGTGAGCTCCACTTCGTGGCCGAGGGCGCGCAGATGGTTCTCGACAGGGGCTGCCGTGGAGAAATAGTGGTAGGCGGCGTCCAGGGAAAGCTTCCCGACCGGCTTCCAGGCAACTCCGGCATACAGGTTCTGCAGGCCGGGAGTGAATCCGTTCACATAGGTGGACACATAGAAAAAGTCCATGGCACCGTAGAACTTGTGATTGGAACCGTACAGGGAGCTGAAACCGTTCACCACTTCGTGGCGGGTCAAGCCGATCATCCCCTGCCCCGGAACGGGGAAATGATCGTCCCCGCTCAGGTAATCATAACCGACACGGCCGGAGAACTTGTCGGAAACTTTCCCGGTTGCCTTCACGCTCGCCATCCAGGCATTGACGGGAAGGCCCGTCTGCTCCTTTCCCCACTGGTGATAATAAGCTCCTTCCAGGCTAAGGTGTTTCGGGCGCCACGAAAGAAAGACACCGGCCAGATGCTCATGGAACGTATTCTCGGTCTCCGTCGATTGGAGCCCCAGGTCCATGAAGAGGGCCGACAGGCCGACTTTCGAGATATCGACATGATACCAGGCCGCTCCGAGGGACTTGTAAGGCTGGATCCCACCGGAGAAGCGGGTGCCTCCCGCATCCATGTTGGCAATGTCCTGGTTGTAAGAGCCGATGAGATGGATCTTGTGCGCGCCGCCTTCAAAACCCACTTTGAGGGCGTCATGCGAAATGCCGGTCATGGACCAGTCATCCAGACCGAAAATACGCTGATCGTCGTAGGAAAGGCTCTGGCGGCCGAGTTTGGCAAAAAAGCCTTTGGACTGGAACCGAACCCACGCTTCGTAGAGGGACAGGGAACTGCCCTCACGGCTACCCCAGGTACCGGCATGCTGGGCGATGAACCTGGCAGATAGCCAGGAATGCCCGTAAGAGGCTCCAAGACGGGTGCGTGAAAGCATGAAATGGGCATACCCGGCCTTTCCATCCTCAGAGACAGAGAGCCCACCGTCACGGATTTCCCCGCGAGAGAGGTAGTTCGCATCCACGGAGAATGTGTTCCCCTGGGCTCCGGCAAGTGTCGGCACGAGAAGGGTCACATAAAGGAGAGCCCGTCGTAAATCTACGCTAAACGCCATACTTTCAATGGTTTATACGAAAACAAAGCATCGTGAGGTCGTCACTGGCTTCGGCGCCGGCGACATGGGCCTTGACCGCATCGTTCATGCGGCCGATCATTTCCTCCGCATCGTCATAAGGGGCGCTGCCCATCACCTCCAGGAGCCGGTCGTTGCCGAAGGGCTCATGGGCCTCGTTCTCCGCCTCATTCAGGCCGTCCGTGTACAGGAGGATGGGAATTCCGCGTACGTCATCCACTTCCTGGCCCTTGAATACGTAACCCGGGGTGACGCCCAACGGGATGTTGGGCTCAGACGGGACGAAAGAGGCCTTCCCATCCTTCCTCAAGAAGGCGGGCGGGTTATGTCCGCAGTTGCAAAAGGCCATCCGGCCGGTTTTCAGGTCGATGGCGCCGATGAACATGGTCACGAACATGAGCTGGTCATTTTCGGCGGAAAGAGCCTCGTTGAGCTGGCGGGCGATTTCCGTGACGGGCGGCGCCTGCTGGACGGCGACGCGGAAGACCGTCAGCGCCATGGCCATGAGCAGGCTGGCCGGAATGCCCTTCCCGCTCACGTCGCCGACACAGAAATAGAGTTTCCCGTCCAGGACATAGAAGTCGTATAGGTCGCCGCCCACCTCCTTGGCCGGAACCATCACGCCGAACAGGTCGATATCCCCTTTGTCGGGGAATACCCGGGGAATCATGCCCATCTGGATGTCCCGCGCCACCTGGAGTTCGCTTTCGATGCGTTCGCGCTGGGCGGTGGTACGCTTGAGTTCGTCGATGTACGTGACCAGGGAGGTCTGCATGTGCGCGAAGGACCGGGAAAGAGTGCCGATCTCATCCTGCCGGGGATCTTCCGGAAGGATGGTGTCGAAATGTCCGTCGGCGATATTCCCGGCCTGGACCGCGAGATTGCTCAGGGGCCTCAGTGTCTGGCGGATCACCCGGAAACAGACGATGAACATCAGCACAAGGCCCAGCAGCCCGATGCCGATGACCAGCCAGCGCAGGCGGTTGAAACCGCTGAAAATATCCCGCTCCGGGCATACGATGCCCATGCTCCATCCCGTGGATTTAAGCGGAGTATAAAAGACGTAGCTCCGCTTTCCGTCAATCTTGAGGGAGCGCATCCCTTCCTCCTGATCCAGCATGGAGTCTCCCAGCGCTTCCAGCTCCGGATCGTCATCCAGCAGCGTCCCGGTATAGATGGTCTGGTAGAACAGTTTGTCCGGATCGGGATGGACAAGGAAGGTTCCTCCACGGCTCACCAGGACAACATAGGAATGCGGATAAGGCTGGACGGAGGATAAGGTTTTCGAGAGCCAGTTCAGGGAGATGTCCAAGGAGATGGAACCGATGAAATTCCCGTCAGGATCATTGAGCGGCTTGCAGTACGAGACGAGCTTTTCAGTCTGCATGTCACTGCTGTCATCTTGTTCCCAATCGCAGTACGGCTCCGTCCAGCAAGGCTGGTTCAGGAGCTTGGGAAGCTGATACCAGCTCAGGTAAAAATACTGGTAATCGTCGCCGCCTTCCTGAACGGTCTGGATGGTGTCTTCATCCAGATAGCCGGAATAGGCCGAGTAATAGTAACGGTCCTTGTAATAGTACGGTTCAAAGGAAATCGAGCAACCGTTCAACCCCGGGGTGCCTTGTACAGTACTGCGGGAATAATCCATCATCAGTTCAGGATGCTCCAGGTTGCGATACACCAGCCACTCCAGGTTGTCGGCCGCCAGTTCCACGTCCTCCAGGATGTTCATAAGCTTGAGGACGGAGTTTTCCAGCACCTGGCTGGCACGCTGGACCGCCTCCACCCGCACATAACGACGGGCGACATAGGAGGAATAGAACAGCGAAGCCAGGAGGATCATGGCGGTAAAGAGAACCACCCAGATACTCAGTTTGGCCGACAGGGAACGTCGTAAGGAATCCAGGAAATGCTTCATGGCAAAAGCTCTTCCAGGGTTACGGGCGTGGTGAGGGATCCGGAATCCAGAAGGATCCGGTTGGCCTTCTCCACCATATCCGGGCGCACGCGGAATTCCCGGAGGCCGGTATCGTGGTCCTGCTGCAGCCGCAGGACCTCCTTCAGCATCAGTTGCTGCAAGATCCGGTTCGTCGCGACGCGTAGCTCCTTCGTGTAACGCATGACGATATCCAGGGCCTCCTCCTGATGGTCCGCCACCCAAGCCCAGCCTTTGCGGCTGGCCCGGGCAAAGGCTTCGGCCTGCTTGCGATGCGTCAGGTAATATGCGCGCGTGACGTACACACCTTCCTGCTGGATGTTGAATTCGCCGTTCTCAAAACGATAGATGGCTTTCTCGGGAATATCGATCCCTGTCTCCAGGATACGGTAATACTCGTCGAAACTCCGGCCCAGCATGGCGTCCACAGCCCCCGCTATGAAAAGATTCACGGCGGATGCCGTCATGATCCACTCGTAATCCAGGCCCTTCATTTCCACGAAACTCCGGGCCGACTGTCCGAAACCGGCGCGGAACGAGGTCACTTTCGCGCCATGCATCGTCAGGGGATCGTCGCCCCAGCGGGATATGATGACGGTCGCGCTGTTCATGGAGGTCTGGAGGATGTTCACCAGGGGTAATCCGCCGGCAACCGTACGCAGGGCCAGGGTAAGCGGCAGGGTCGTCGCGTTGCACTTCCCTTCGCGGATATGGTCCGCCGCGGACTGGGTAGCGAACGGATGGACAATCTCCACATCCAGCCCTTCCTCTGCATAGAACCCCTTTTCCAAGGCGGCGTAGTAGCCGGCGAATTGGGCCTGGGCGGAGGACTGGGGCGTGAACACGAAGTGTTCCTGCGCCTCCGCGGCCAGCGGGAGCACGAGTAGCAAGAGGAGTGGCAGGATTCGTTTCATCCGTATCTATCGGCAGTTACGCCAGAAGAACTCGTACACCTGCTTGGTGATCCAGTCGCCGCCCAGGTTGTGGGTGTGACCGGGCAGGAAGTACTGCTGGAAGTCCTTGTTGTTCTTCACCAGTTCGGAAACGACCTGCAGTGAGGAGGAAGGATCCACGTTGTCGTCCATTTCGCCGTTGATGATGAGGAGTTTGCCCTCCAGGCGATACGCGTTGTCCACATTGGAGTTCTCGCTGTACCACGGCCCCACGGGATAGCCCATCCACTGCTCGTTCCACCAGATCTTGTCCATGCGATTGTCATGGCAGCCGCACAGGGCGACGCCCACCTTGTAGAACTCGGGGTGGAACAGGAGGGCGGAAAGGGTGTTCTGTCCGCCGGCGGAATAGCCGTAGATGCCCACCTTGTCCAGGTTCATGTACTTGTACTTCTTCGCAGCGGCCTGCATCCAGAGGATGCGGTCGGGGAAGCCGGCGTCCTTGAGGTTGCGCCAGGCGACGTCCTGGAAGGACTTGGACCGGTTGTCCGTGCCCATGCCGTCGATGGTCACGACAATGAATCCCAGCTCCAGCAGGCGGGAGAACCGCATGGCGCCGATAAAGTCCTTGGTTACATGCGAATCGTGCGGGCCGGCGTAGATGTATTCCACGACGGGATAGCTCTTCCTGGGATTGAAATTGTAGGGGCGGAAGATGGTGCCCCAGATGTCGGTCTTTCCGTCGCGACCCTTGGCCGAGAAGACTTCGGGCATCGTGTAGCCCTCCTTCAGGATGGCGGAGATGTCCTGCTTCTGGATGGGCAGGAGGACCTTGCCGTCCACAGCGCTCCGGAGGACGGAAGTCGTCGGAAGATCGGGGCGGGAGTAGTTGTCCACGAAGGCGCTGAAGTCCTTGTTGAAGGAAGCCAGGTGGTTCGCGTTCTCCGGGGTCAGGTCCTGGATTTTCAGGGTCTTGAGATCCAGGCGGACGACATGCTTGTTGTACGGGTCCTCCCCTTCCGCGGCATGGAGCCCATTGACATTCATCAGGATATGGTCGTCCGTAACCTGGTGGATTTCACGGACGTTCCACTCGCCTTTGGTGAGCTGCTGCATCTTGCCGGTTTCCGTGTCGATGCAGTAGAGATGACGCCAGTCGTCCCGTTCGGAGATCCAGAGCATATGCTTGCCGTCCGGCATCAGGTAGCGCCAGAGGTCGTAGTAGTAGATGAAGGTGTTGCTCTTCTCATCGGCCAGGATGCGGACCTTGCCGTCCTTGGCGTCCACGGCGCAGAGCTGGTAGCGCTGGTGACCGCGCTGGTTATACTCGTAGGTGAACCACTTGGAGTCCGGGGACCATTGACCCAGTTCCAGGAAGTACTGGTCCATCTTCACGGGCTCGCTCAACGGGACGACTTTCTTTCCGGCCACGTCGATGAGCACGGGAACGGACTGCGGCAGGACGTCACCGGGCTTCGCATAGTCCAGGTAGCGGTACTTGGGCTGCACCTGGTCCGTCGGGCGGGATTCGCGCAGGATGATCTGGCGCTCCTTGAGCACCTGCTTCCGCAGGGCGGCGAGCTTCGTTCCGTCCGGAGACCAGAGGATCCGCGTGTAGGCATCGCCGTCGGTGCCGTCGCAGGTGAGCTGGGCAGCGTTTTTACCGTCGATATCGCTCACCCAGACGTTGTTATCCTGGATATAAGCGGTTTTGGTGCTGTCCGGGGAAGGAGTCTTTCTCTCCTTGCGCACAGCGTACTGGCTCTCGTCCGAAGGATCGTAGTAGCTGTCCCGGCGAACGGACTTGACCGCCTCCTCGAAGGTCTCCTTGTCAATGGCGGTCTTCACCGTCCCCGTCACTTTGTACCAGGCGTCTCCACCGGGCTCATGGGCCTGGAAATAGAACGTATCCTCCGAGGTCCACACCGGCCGGACGGCACTGTTGTAGATCTTTTCACCTGCCTTGTAGGCGAACTCCGTCTTGGCATACAACTCATTGAAATCCTGGGGCTTCTGTGCCCGGTTTCCCTGGGCCTCGGCGGTCCGGGGAGTGGCGGCGAAGGCGGCCAGCACCAACGCCAGCGTGATTACGGTTTGTTTCATGGTCTCGTCATTGACAAATTTCTGTAAATATACACATTTTCCGTGAAATATCCCCTCCGCCATCCATCGGTTTCCCTCATCCTCATTTTGGGGCCTTTTTGAGGATGAGAATTATTTCAATTCCTTCGGTTGTTTCAGGTTTTTCTGTTTGGGAAAACACCGAAAACCGATAAAATGGACCGGAAACATAAAAAGTTGCAGGACGAGTATTGCTTGGGCAGGGGCATTCGCGTAAGTTTGTCCCATGAAACAGTTTGCAGGCAGACCGCAAGGTCGGGACAACGAGTGGGAATCGGAACGGTTGTTCCGGGACAGCGGCCCCTTTTTTCATCTTCATACGAAACCCTTGGAGACAGGCGTGATTTTCAAAAATGATGTGGAACGGGCGATTGCCCTGGTCTATCTGGCCATCGCCGCTGCTTTGAGTGGCGTGGAAGTATTGGCCTATGCCCTGATGAGCAATCACTTCCATTTCATCCTGCGCGGAGAGGAACTGGCATGCCGGGAGTTCTACAGTCGATTTTCCGGAAAACTATCCCTGTATTTCTCGCGTCATGGACGACCGGGCGTACTGAAGACTGTCGAACACCCGGATCCGACGCCGATCACGACCCTCAAACAACTCCGGGACGAAATCGCCTATGTCATCCGGAACCCCTTTGTCGTCAGGACGGATGTCCATGCCTTCGCCTACCCCTGGTGTTCCGGCTTCCTGTATTTCAATCCGTTGCTGGCGCTGATCCCGCAGCGGCCCGCGGAGACATTGACCTTGCGGGAAAAACGGGCATTGACCTGTTCCCGGGACCTGCCCCTGCCGAAAGGGCTGACCGTAGTGACCGTGCCGGGGCAATCCTGGAACACAGTGCCGACGGCTCCGCCATTCCTGGCCGACGGCATGGTCTTCCCGGGCAGTTTTGTGAATTACAGGCTGGTAGAGTCGCTGTTTCCGGATTGCCGGCAATTCCAGTTCTGGGTATTCAAGAACGTGGAGGCCCAGGTGGAAACAGCCCTCCGACTGGGCGAAAACCCCTCTCTTACGGACGACGAGATGCTCTCCGTATCGCTTCGGCTCTGCAAACGGCAGTTCGGTCAGAAGGGACCGTCCAAACTCTCCGAAGGGCAGAAGCACGAGCTGGCCAAACAACTCAAATACGACTACTTTGCCTCCAACGGCCAGCTCGCCCGCTTCACCGGTCTCCCCCTCGCTACCGTGAACGCCCTATTCCCCCTCGCAGCCTCCTCATCCTCAAAATAGCGCCCTCCTGAGGATGAGCGGCGAGGATGTGCCGGCCCATCCTCATTGGAGGCCAGTTTTGAGGATGAGCGGTGGGAATATGCCGGTCTATCCTCATTGGAGGCCAGTTTTGAGGATGAGCGGCGGGAATGTGCCGGTCCATCCTCAAGGGCGGCCAGTTTTGAGGACGAGCGGTGGGAATGTGCCGGGCCATTCTCATCGGAGGCCAGTTTTGAGGACGAGCGGTGGGAATATGCCGGCCCATCCTCATTGGATGTCAGTTTTGAGGACGAGCGGTGGGAATGTGCCGGGCCATTCTCATCGGAGGCCAGTTTTGAGGACGAGCGGTGGGAATGTGCCGGTCCATCCTCATTGGCGACCAGTTTTGAGGACGAGCGGCGAGGATGTACCGGCCCATTCTCATCGGAGGCCAGTTTTGAGGACGAGCGGTGGGAATGTGCCGGTCCATCCTCATTGGCGACCAGTTTTGAGGACGAGCGGCGAGGATGTACCGGCCCATCCTCATCGGAGGCCAGCTTTGAGGATGAGCGGTGGGAATGTGCCGGCCCATCCTCATTGGAGGCCAGTTTCGAGGATGAGCGGTGGGAATATGCCGGCTCATCCTCATCGGTGGCCAGTTTTGAGGACGAGCAGTGGTTATTTGCCTGCCGAAAGGTATTCTTTCAGTGCTTCCACGTAGTTGCTGAAGGCTTGCTGGCCTGCCGGGGTGATTCTGCAGGTGGTGCGGGGCATCTTGCCCTTGAAGCCTTTCTCGACGGTGATGTAGCCGACGGTGGTGAGTTTGTCGATCTGTACGCTCAGGTTCCCGGAGGTGGCACCTGTCTGCTTTTTCAGATAGGTGAAATCGGCATCATCGGAGCCGGCCAGGATGGACATCACCGCCAGCCGGAGCTCCGAATGAAGGATAGGGTCTAACTTGGGGAACATGGGCTACTTGTACTGAATCTTCATGATAAATCCGGTCACCAGGAGGAGGACGCCGCCCAGCGTGAAGATGAGAAGCTGTGCCTCGCTCTTGACCAGCAGGGCAAATACGGCGCCGCCGATGCCCAGCAGGAAACCGGCGATGATGATGGGCCAGTTCTTGAGCAGGACGCCGGAAATGCATTCGGCCAGTCCCAGGATAATGACGATCACGAGCGTAATGTGCATCGGGACCAGGAAAACCGCGATGGCGCTGAGCGTGATGGAGAACACACCGAATACGGACCAGATGCCGCCGAGCATCTTGCTCACCTCATTCTGCGGGATGGCGATACTGTTCTTCCCGATCAGCGCTGCGAAAGGATAGCCGATGACCGGCATGGCAAACCACAGGAAGTTCCACTGCGGCTTGCCCGTGAAATGCCATAAAAGGTAAATGGCCAGGGATGTCAAGGTAAGCAGCGTTCCCCAGAGAATGAAGTACTTGGCGCTGTTTCGAAGGATATCCTTCCTGCTCTTATTGAAGGATTCGCTGATGAGCCGAAGGCTCTCCTGAGCCGTCAATTCTTTGTTTTGTTCCATTGTATCAATCATTTAACTTGTTTTTGCGACCGGGCGAAGCTGCGCAGTCTTCCCCAACCGCACTGCAAATATAAACAAGTTTACGTTATAAACCAAAATTATTCGATATTTTTTTTCGAAGCGAAGCGACTAAGCCCCTTCCCCGAGGGAAGGGCTTTGGGGATGGGGTAACGTGGAGAGGGGGATTTATCCCTCTGCCTACGCGAAAAGCGCCTGCGAAGCAGACGCTTTGAAGCGGAGGCGGAGGGATTCGAACCCCCGGGACGTTGCCGCCCAACAGTTTTCAAGACTGCCGCCATCGACCACTCGGCCACACCTCCAATATGTCGGGCAAAGATAGGAATTTTGCCCAAAACGGCAAACGGTTGCCGGATGAACGGGTTACTCCTCCTTCGAGAAGAACTTCCATTGGAACAGGATCAGGTAGATGGCTCCTACCGTGACGCAGCTGTCCGCAAAATTGAAGACCGGTTCGAAGAAGATATCCCCTCCCACGATAGGAACCCAGTCGGGCCAGGTCCACAGGGGGAAGTAGAACATGTCCACGACCTTGCCCTGCATGAAGGGCGCATAATGGCCCCACGTGGCCACGACGCCGGGCGCGGACTCCGTAAAGATAAGCCCGTAGAACAGGCAGTCGATAATGTTCCCGAGGGCGCCGGCCGTGATGAGCGTGAGCCCCACGAGAACACCCATGGGCACCCGCTCCTTCCCGGAAGCATCACCCGCCGTTCCCCGCTTGAGCAGCTTGGAAATCCACCAGGTGAGCACTCCGAAGAGGATGATCCGGAAGAGGGTGAGGGCGTACTTGCCAATCACCCCGCCGAAAGACATCCCGAAGGCCATGCCCTTGTTCTCGATGAAAAGGATCTGGAACCAGTCGCCGAGGACGTTGAAGTGCTCTCCGATGGACATGTTGGTCTTGACCAGGATCTTGATGATCTGGTCAATGACCACGAGCACGATGCCCAGGATGAGGAGGAAGCGGCCTCGGTTCAAGTTTTTCATAGGGATCGCCTAGGATTACTTCCGTCCGGTCTTCTCCAGGATGGCCTTACCCTCCACTGTAGTGGTGGCGTGCGGGACCAGGCGGAGGCGCTCCTTGGGGATAAGCTTGCCGGTCACGCGGCAGATACCGTAAGTCTTGTTCTCGATACGCACGAGGGCAGCTTCGAGATTCTGAATGAACTTGTACTGACGCTGGGCCAGGGCGCTGGCCTCTTCCTTGGAGAGTTGGAATGCACCGTCGTCCTCGACCGTCTTGAAGGTGGGGGCAGTGTCCAGAATGTCGTTTCCACCCGCATGCATGATTACGTTGCGGAGGGTAGCGTACTCGGCGCGGGCCTTGTCCAGCATTTCATTGATGATTCCGCGGAACTCCTCAAGCTCCTCATCGGAATAACGGGTTTTTGTATTCTCTTCCATCGTCAAAGAATGGTTAGCGTTTAACTTCGATTTTGATCGTCCCTTCGGTCCACTCCACCTCGCGGGCGGCAGCAGGAGCCGCGGCGGCAGGCTGCAGGGTAACCGTACGGGAGAGCGTCTGGCCACCGATCCACTCCCCGTAGGAAGCGAGGGCGGCGGAGATATCGGCTGCATCGGCATAGATGACCGTGTCGATGCGGTCCGTCACCTCGAATCCGGTGCCCTTGCGGAGGTTCTGGATGCGGTTCACGAGCTCGCGGGCCACACCCTCTTCCTTCAGGGCCGGGGTGATTTCCACATCCAGGGCCACGGTGAGGGCTCCTTCGGAGGCGACGAGCCAGCCGGGCATGTCCTCTGAGGAAATCTGGCAGTCACCGGGATTCAGGACCACGTCACCGCCCGGGAGGGCGAGCGTGTAGGCCGTGCCGGCGGTCTCGGCGTTCTGGATGGCCGTGATGGTGGCCTGGTCCAGGGAGCCGAAGGAGGCGGCGATCTCCTTCATCCGCGGTCCATATACTTTGCCCAGGGTCTTGAAGTTGGGCTTGATCTTCTTGGTAATGATGCCGGTCGTATCCTCCACGAACTCCATCTCCTTCACATTCACCTCGGTGAGGATCAGGTTCTTCACGGCATCCAGGCGTCCGCGGACGGTGTCGGAGATGACGGGGACCAGCATCTTCCCGAGCGGCTGGCGCACGGGGATGCCCACCTTCTTGCGAAGGGCAAGCACCATCGAAGTCGCCTGCTGCGCAAGTTCCATCCGTTCCTCCAGTTCCGGATCGATGACGGAAGCGTCGGCCTCGGGCATCAGGGTGTAATGGACGGATTCCTTCGCTCCGTTCGGAATGACAGCGGTCAGGTCCAGGTAGAGCTGGTCCATGAAGAACGGCGCGATGGGGGCGGCGAGGATGGAAACGTTCAGCAGGACGTCATACAGCGTCCGGAAGGCATTCGCATCCCCGTTCCAGAACCGGGAACGGTTCAGGCGGACATACCAGTTGGACACGTGGTCGCACACGAAGGTCTCGATAAGGCGGCCGGCGGTCTTGATGTCGTAATCCTCGTAGGCGGCACGGACTTCCCGGATGAGGGTGTTCAGGCGGGAAAGGATCCAGCGGTCGATCTCGGGGAGAGGTCCTTCAACCTTTCCGGGCGTCCAGCCTTCGATATTCGCATACAGCGCGAAGAAGGAGTAGGTATTGTACAGGGTGCCGAAGAACTTGCGGCGCACTTCGTCCACCCCGTTTTCGTCGAATTTGAGGTTGTCCCAGGGCTCGGCGTTGGTGAGCATGTACCAGCGGAGGGCGTCGGCCCCGTACTTGTCCAGGGCATAGAACGGATCCACGGCGTTGCCGAGGCGCTTGCTCATCTTATTCCCGTTCTTGTCCAGGACCAGGCCGTTGGAAATCACGCGCTTGAAGGCCGGCGTCCCGCTCACCATCGTGTGGATGGCATGGAGGGTGTAGAACCAGCCTCTCGTCTGGTCCACGCCTTCGGCGATGAAATCCGCCGTGGCGCCGAACTTGCCGCCATGGAGGCCGCGGAGGCCTTCCTGCGCATACGGCATGGCGCCGGAATCGAACCAGACGTCGATGAGGTCGCTCTCGCGGACCATCTTCTTGCCGGAATCGGACACGAGGTACATCTCGTCCACGAAGGGACGGTGCAGGTCGATCCGGTCGTAGTTTTCCAGGCTCATGTCGGACGGGTCGAAGCCCTTGTCCTTCAGCGGATTGGAAGCCATGATACCGGCAGCGACAGCCTTCTCGAGCTCATGATAGAGTTCCGCGACCGTGCCGATGCACTTCTCCTCCTTGCCGTCCTCGGTGCGCCAGATCGGGAGCGGCGTGCCCCAGAAACGGCTGCGGGAAAGGTTCCAGTCCTGGATGTTCTCCAGCCACTGGCCGAAACGGCCGGTGCCGGTGGATTCGGGCTTCCAGGTGATCTGCTTGTTCAGCGCCACCATCTGTTCCTTTACGGCCGAAGCCTTGATGAACCAGGAATCCAGCGGGTAGTAGAGCACCGGACGGTCCGTCCGCCAGCTGTGCGGATAGCTGTGCACATGCTTCTGCATCCGGAACAGGCGGCCGTCGGCCTTCATCATGAGGCACAGGTCCACATCCAGGGTGGTCTCCTCCGTCTCGTGCTCGAAATATTCCTTGAATCCGGACTTCACATAGCGGCCGGAATAGGGGGCATAGGTTGTATCGACCGTGGCGGCATAGGCCGGGTCCAGGTCCTCCAGACGGCAGAAACGGCCCTGGCGGTCCACCTGCGCCTGCGGGTTGCCATCCTTGTCCACGGGCATGATCGCGGCGATGCCGGAAGCGGCGGCGACGCGCTTGTCGTCGGCACCGAAGGTAGGGGCGATGTGGACGATACCGGTACCGTCCTCGGTGGTCACATAGTCACCCGGGATGACGCGGAAAGCGTCCCCGTCGGGCCGGAACCAGGGAATCAGCTGCTCATAACGGATGCCCAGGAGGTCGTTGCCCTGGAACTTCGCCGGCAGGATCCGGTACGGAACCACCTTGTCACCCTTCTGGTAGGCGTCCATCGGCGCCTCGGCGCCCTTGGGATTGAACCAGGCGCCCACGAGGGCCTCTGCCAAAAGGTACACGGCGGGTTCGCCGGTGTACGGATTGAAAGAGCGCACCAGGACATAGTCGATGCCGGGGCCCACGCAGAGGGCCGTATTGGACGGCAGGGTCCACGGGGTGGTGGTCCAGGCAAGGATGTACACGGGCGTGTCGCCATCGGCAAAGAGCTTCTCGGAAGCCTCGTTCCGGACGACCCGGAACTGGACGGTGGCGGTGGTGTCGGTGACGTCCTTGTAGCAGCCGGGCTGGTTGAGCTCATGGGAGCTCAGGCCGGTGCCGTCGGTCGGAGAATAAGGCTGGATAGTGTAGCCCTTGTACAGGAGTCCCTTGTCGTAGATGTCCTTCAGGAGGTACCACAGGGTCTCGATGTAGCGGTTGTCGTAGGTGATGTAAGGGTCTTTCATGTCCACCCAGTAGCCGATGCGCTGGGTGAGCGTCTCCCACTCCTTCGTGTACTTCATCACCTCCTTGCGGCAGGTGGCGTTGTACTCGCCGATGGAGATCTTCGTGCCGATATCCGCCTTGGTGATGCCCAGTTTCTTCTCCACGCCCAGTTCCACCGGGAGGCCGTGGGTGTCCCAACCGGCGCGCCGGCGGACCTGGAAACCGGTCTGGGTCTTGTAGCGGCACACGGCATCCTTGATGGAACGCGCCATCACATGGTGGATGCCGGGCATGCCGTTGGCCGACGGCGGACCCTCGAAGAAGACGAATTCCGGAGCGCCCTCCCGGAGCTCCAGGGACTTCTCGAAAGCCCGGCCTGCAAGCCATCTTTCGAGGATTGCATTCCCGGTCGAGACCAAATCAAGGCCCTTGTATTCTTTGAATGTCATATTTTTTGTCTAATTTTGTATGCGCAATTTAGGATGCAAAGATAAGCATTTTCCGCAACAATGGCAACACTCGACATCATCCTCCTCCTCTGCTTCATCCCCGGGATAATCCGCGGGTTTTCAAAGGGTTTTCTGGAGCAGGCCCTGGCCCTTGCCGGCGTCGTCCTGAGCGTCTGGGCCGCATTCCGCTTCTCCTCCCTGGTAAGCACCTGGCTCCAGCCCTACCTGGAGGTTTCCGAAAGGATGCTCAGCATCATCTCTTTCGTGGTGATCCTCCTGGCGATCGGCCTCATCGTGGCCATCCTGGCCAAGCTCCTGACCAAGGTGCTTGAAATCGCGATGCTGGGCTGGCTGGACAAGACGCTGGGCCTGGCGTTCGCCCTGGCGGTCAATGCCCTGGTCATCGGCCTGTTCATCATCCTGTTCGATACCGTGAACCTCAAGTTCGGCCTCGTCAAGCCCGAAGTGCTGGACGGGTCCATCGTCTATACCTCCCTGAAGGACCTCGCCTATCTGGTATTCCCGTACCTGAAGGGGCTGTTCTTCAAAGCCGCTTAATCCCATGGCCCGGATCCTCCTTATCGAAACCTCCACCGCCCGGCTCTCCGCCGCGCTTTCCGAGGACGGAGTCGTCACCGCTTTCCGCGTGTGCGACGAACCCCGCATGCAAGCCTCCCTCACCGCCCCTTACGTCAAGGAAGTCCTGGACGAGAAACACCTCACCATGAAAGACTTGGATGCCATCTGCGTAGGCAGGGGCCCCGGTTCCTACACGGGACTCCGCGTGGGTGTTTCCACGGCGAAGGGACTTTGTTTCGGTGCAGGGATTCCGCTCTTGTCCGTCGGGACGCTGGACACCCTCGTCAGCGAAGCGCATCGGCTGGATGCCGTGCCGGACGGATGCCAATACATCGTGCCCATGATCGACGCCCGCCGCATGGAGGTCTATTCCGCCCTTTTCACGCCGGACGGACACCAGCTGACGGAGACGAAACCGATCATCGTCGAGGCCGCGAGTTTCGGGGACCAGCTCGCCGAAGGCCCGGTCCTCTTCATCGGCGACGGTGCCCTCAAATGCCGGGAGACCCTCGTGTCGGACCATGCCTTCTTCACCGAGGCATACCCCGACGCCCGTGCCATGGCACCCCTCGCCGAGACCGCCTATCGCGAAAAACGGTTCGAAGACGTAGCGTACTTCGAACCGTTCTATCTCAAGGACTTCGTCGCGACAGTGTCTCGCAAAAAGCTGTTCTAAAGCTTGGAATTCAGGTACTTCCGGATGGAAGCAGCGTCGGTGACCTTCGCGTTGCCGTCCAGGTCGCCATCGACCAGGAAGTAAGCCATCGGAAGGCTGGAGAGGCCGTAGAGGCCGACGTAGGGCGAGGCATTCCCCCGCGTGTCGCACACGTTGACCCAGGGCAGCTGCTGGTTCCGGACCGCAGAGGCCCAGGCCGTCTTGTCCGTATCCAGGGACACGGCATAGATTTCGAAACCGCGGCCATGGAACTCATTGTACAGGGGGATGAGGGCGTCCATATTGAACATCTTCTGCTCGGCGGTCGTCGCCCAGAAGTAGAGCATCACCACCTTGGCATCCGACTCGGAGAGTTTCCGGGTCGAACCATCGGTCGTCGGAAGGTCGATGTCGAAGTATCCAACCTCCCCGGCCTGATCCAGCGCATGGCTGATTTCCAAGGCGTTGTTGCGGCGGGCCGCTTCCTGCTCCAGCGCCTTCACATAGCGGGAGTCAGGATAGACCGTCCGCAGGGAATCGCTGATACTGCGGAAGAGGATGCCGTCCGTCGGCTGGTTGAACACGGGCAGGTTCTCGTTGACCCGCTGGAAAAGGACCGGAACGGCAGTCAGGGACTTGGAATGCTCCAGCACATAACGGGTGCTGCGGCGGTAGTAGTCCACATAGCGGCGGCTCAGTTCCGCATTCGCATCCGGGGCCTCGCTGGCGGCGAAACGGTTCATGTCCACCAGGAACTGCGCGTACTCTCCTTCCACCTCCTGCAGGAGGAGGGATTCGTCAGAGCCTTCCACCGTGTAGTTGCCGAGGGTATCGGCGACGACCTTCACGCGGTCGCCCTTGCCCATCAGGAGAGAGGCGACCTTCCGGTCTCCGTAGAACAGATAGATGAATTCCGGGCTTTCGGACGGGAATTCCACCTGGTAGGAGAAAACGCCGGAAGCATTGGTCTTCACAGTATCCAGGACCTGGTACTTATTGACATCCAGGAGCTTGACAATAACGGGAGCATCGGCCTTATCCTTCAGGGTTCCGTCGATGACCGTCTTGGGGCCACAGGCAGCCAGCAAAAGGGCAGCCGCAGCAGCGGCAAGGATTCTAACGGTTTTCATACGCGGCAAGGATGGCATCGGCGATACTTTTCATCTCTTCCGGAGCCACTTCCAGCTTGGGCTTCCGGAAATCCAGGTCCGCCTCGCTCTGGAGGGGAACCAGATGGATGTGCGTGTGGGGGACTTCCATCCCGAGGACGGCGACGCCCACCCGCTGGCACGGGACGGCCTTCTTGAGGGCGATGGCGACTTCCCGGGCGAACTTCGTCAGGCCTTCGTAGGTCTTCTCGTCCAGGTGGAAGATATAGTCGTCCTCCACATGCTTGGGAATGACGAGGGTGTGGCCTTTGGCAAGCGGCGCGATGTCCAGGAAAGCGTAGAAATCCTCGTTCTCCGCGCACTTGTAGGAAGGGATCTCGCCCTTCGCGATTCGGGTGAAAATGGTAGCCATAGGGTTACAGGGAAATGTCCAGGATCTTGAATTTCATGATGCCGCTCGGGACCTTCGCCTCCACGGTTTCGCCTTTGGCGTGGCCTATCAGGGCCTTGCCGATCGGAGTGGACGCGGACAGCAGGCCTTTGGAGAAGTCCGCCTCGGACTCGCCCACGATCTGGAACTGCATCTTCATCTTGTTCGCCAGGTTCTCCACCTGCACTTTGGAGAGGAGCTGCACAGTGTCGGCCGAAAGCTTGGACTCGTCGATCACGCGGGCGTTCGCCACTTTCTCCTTGAGGCGGGCGATCTTGACCTCCAGGAGGCCCTGCGCGTCGCGCGCCGCATCGTATTCCGCATTCTCGGAGAGGTCGCCCTTCTCCCGTGCCTCCGCAATGGCCGCGGAGATTACCGGACGCTGGGCCAGTGCTTCGGCCAGGTCCTTCTTGAGTTTGTCAAAACCCGCCTGGGTCATGTACTCGATTGCCATAGTTTATCGTTTATATTTGTTATATCCGTTCTCTGCCCCTCGGGGCGCAACTAAAAAGCAGCCGACGACCGTAACTTCGGTCGCCGCCTGTAGTGTTTGCAAAGATAAGAAAAATTTCAGAATTATCATCACTTCCCCACCCTCATCCTCAAAAACGGTCATTTCCTGCAGGTTTCGCGGTCCAGGACAAGCTGGGCCTTCAGGGCCTCCAGCGAGGGGAATTGGACCTCGTTGCGGATACGGCGCAGGAAAGTGATCCTCAGGGGCAGGCCGTAGATGTCTTCGCTGAAGTCCAGGATGTTTGTTTCGATGGTGGGAACGGTGCCGCCCACCGTAGGGCGCAAGCCGATATTGGTCATGCCGCGGTACGTCTGGCCCAGCACGGAAACCTGCACCGCATACACGCCGCGGGCGGGAATGAGTTTGAGCGGTTCGTACAGTTTCATGTTCGCCGTTGGAAACCCGATGGTCCTTCCCAGCCGGTTCCCCGCCACGACCACGCCTTCCAGCGCATACCCGTACCCGAGCATCTGATTCGCCGCTGCTATATCACCGATTTCCAGTGCTTTACGAATCCTGGTCGATGAAACGGGAAGGCCTTCGGGTGCAGACATCCCAGAACCTGTGGCCACCCTCGGCCACATAAGAGGGAGGGGCCCATCGCTTGCGATGGGAGGGGTCGTCGGAGACGACGGTTCTAGGATGTCTGTACCCGAAGGCCGCATTCCGGCAACAATTAATTCCATGCCGAGTTTCTGGGTAATCGGTCCCAGATCCACGGCGGTGAGGCGGTCGGAGCCGAGGCGGTTGTCGTAGCCCATCAGGAGGGAGGTGACGCCGAAACGGGCCTGGAGGACGTCCCGGAGGTACTGTTCCGCCGTCAGGGAGGCGAAACGGCGCGAGAAATCAAGGACTTCCACCCGGTCCACGCCAAGCCCCAGCAGGAGGGACTTCTTCTCTTCCAGGGTCGTCAGGAGGCGGAGTTCCCGGGCACCGTCCTGCAGGACGGCCCGCGGGTGCGGCCAGAAGGTGACGACAAGGGACTTGTCCCCGCGCTCGCGTGCGGCGGAGACAAGCCGGTCAATTACAAGACGGTGCCCGCTGTGGACACCGTCAAAGAATCCTGTCGTCGCAATCATGACATTAGATCCACTTCACGCACTCGAAATCCTGGCGGTGCGGAAGCAGCGGATGCTTCGCGAAGATGCGCAGGCCCACCTGGTACGCACCGGTCTGGCCCGGCATGACGTCCACGGCGTAACGGGCCGTGCCGTCCTGGGCATCGACCACCTGAAGCTCGTTCACCTGGTCGATGTGGAGCCGACCGTGGATGTCCGTCTGGGCGAAAACGAGTTCCACGCCCACGTTCTCGGGCTTCAGGTCACCGAGGTTCAGGACGATCTCGCTGTGGAGCGGGTTCTTCTCGGAGATGTCGTAGGAAGCCTGCGGCTCGGCGCGGGAGATGACCTGGACATCGTTCCAGCTGCGGCGGACGTGCTTTTTCCAGGCCGCGATCTCGCGGGCGACCTTGAAGTCGTCAGCCTTCACGAGAGTGGCGCGCTTCGCCTGCGGAGCGTAGTACTGGTTCATGTAGTCGGTGAGCATCCGGTTGGTCGTGAAGTCACAGGCCACCTTGGCGATGGTGTTCTTGATATAGCCGATCCACTCGTGCGAGCGGCCGGTGGTGCGGTCCACGTTGTAGTAGGCCGGAGCGATGTCGTTCTCCAGAATCTGGTAGATCGTGGCGGCGTCCAGCTCGTTCTGGAAGCCCTGGTCGTCGTAGGTACGCTCCATCGGCAGGGCCCAGCCGGCGCCTTCCTTGTAGCCTTCCACCCACCAGCCGTCCAGGACGGAGAAGTGCATGGTACCGTTCATCGCGGCCTTCTCGCCGGAGGTGCCGGAGGCTTCCTGCGGGCGCGTGGGGTTGTTCATCCACACGTCCACGCCCTGGACCATCCGCTTCGCGAGGGTGATGTCGTAACCCGGGACGAAGACGATCTTGCCGATGAACCGGGGATCCTTGGAGATGTCCACGATGTGCTTGATCAGGTCCTGACCCGCCTTGTCGGCCGGATGGGCCTTGCCGGCGAAGAAGAACTGCACCGGACGGTGCGGATTGTTCACGATGGCGTCCAGGCGGTCCAGGTCACGGAACAGGAGCGTGGCCCGCTTGTACGTCGCAAAGCGGCGGGCGAAGCCGATGGTGAGGACGTCATCCCGGAGGTTGTCCAGGATGGTGACCAGCTCGGCCGGGGAATAGTGGTTGGAGATGCTCTTGTCCTGCAGGCGCTCGCGGACGAAGCCGATGAGCTTGCGCTTGAGGGTACGCTTGGTGTCCCAGACCTCGGCGTCGGAGACTTCGTAGATGCCTTCGAAGCACTTCTTGTCATAGTGGTGCGTCTGGAAGGCCTCGCCGAACACGCGGGCATGGATAGGCTTCCACTCGGGGGCGCACCAGGTGGGATAGTGGACACCGTTGGTGACGTAGCTCACGAAAAGTTCCTCGGGCAGATAGCCGGGATACATGTGCGAGAAGATGTCCTGGCTCACCTTGCCGTGGAGCATGGACACGCCGTTCACGTTCTGGGAGATGTTGGCGGCGAGGTTGGACATGGAGAACTTCTCCTCCGGGTTCAGGGGGTTGTCCTTTCCGAGGGACATCAGCGTCTCCCAGTCCACCTTCAGGCGCTCGGGATAATGGCCGATGTACTGGCGGAGCATGCCCTCGTCAAAGGCGTCGTGGCCGGCGGGAACCGGGGTGTGCGTCGTGAAGAGGGAGCTGGCGCGGACGACCTCCAGGGCCTCGGAGAAATCGAGGTTGTCCTTCTCGATGTACTCGCGGAGGCGCTCCAGGCCGGTGAAGGCGGCGTGGCCTTCGTTGCAGTGGTACACCTGGGTGTCGATGCCCAGCTTGCGGAGGGCGCGGATACCGCCCACGCCCAGCAGGAGTTCCTGCTTGAGGCGGTTCTCCCAGTTGCCACCGTACAGGTGGTAAGTCACCTCGCGGTCCTCGGGGATATTGGCCTCATAGTCGGTGTCCATCAGGTACAGGTCCGTACGGCCCACCTCCACCTTCCACAGGCGGGCGGTGATGGTACGGCCCGGGAACGCCACGCTCGTGGTGACCCAGTTGCCGTCGGCATCGGTGACCGGCGTCGCAGGAACCTTGAGGAAGTCCTGCGCGTCGTAGTTCGCCACCTGGTAGCCCTGGCCGGAAATCACCTGCGTGAAGTAGCCGAAACGGTACAGGAAGCCCACGGCGACGAGATTCACGTTCATGTCGGAGGTTTCCTTCAGGTAGTCGCCGGCGAGGATGCCCAGGCCGCCGGAGTAGATCTTCAGGGAAGTATCCAGGCCGTATTCCATGCAGAAGTAGGCGATGGAAGGGTCGGTACGCTCCGCCTTGGCGGCCATGTAAGCGTCGAATTCGGCGAGGACGGCGTCCATCTTGCCGAGGAAGGCCTCGTCGGAGGTAAGCTGGTTGAAGCGCTTGATACTCACGGTATCCAGCACGGCCAGCGGATTGTGTCCGGAAGCATGCCAGGCTTCCGGGTCGATGGAGCGGAAGAGGTCTTTTGCGCTTTCGTTCCAACACCACCAGAGGTTCTTGGCGAGTCTTTCGAGGGGAGCGAGTTTAGCGGGCAGGTGGCGCGTCACCAAGACGGTCCGCCAGCTCGGATTGTTGAGTTCGGATTTCATGTATTGGATGGTCTTTTCTTTGGTTTTATACGTGGGAAGGGCTTCATGCACTTTCTCAAGCGCTTCGGAATACGCCTGCTGGTAATAGACGATCTGGTTTTGCCAGAGGGCGATCTGCGCGACGTCGCGGGCGTTCTCGCGGCAGGCGTTCCGTTCCTCGAGCGAGAGGTCCGCGATTTCCTTCACCCGCTTCGCGACACCCTCCACGACCTCGTGGTAGTTGGAATCGTCGCGGTCCAGGACGGTGATGCCCGGATGGGCACCCTTGTAATGGTCCCGGACCCAGAGGCCGAAGCCGGCCAGGCTGGTGGTAAGGGTGGGGACCCGGAAGGCCAGGGCCTCCAGCGGGGTGTAGCCCCAAGGCTCATAGTAGGACGGGAACAGGGCGAGGTCCATCCCGCACAGCAGGTCGTAGTACGGCATGTTGAACACGCCGTCGTTGCCGTTCAGGTAGGACGGGATGAAGTACACCTTCACCTTGTCACCGAGGGAATTCACGAGGCCGGTCTCCCGGAAACGCCGGGTGATGACGTCGTATTCGGCATTCATCAGGTAGTGGGAAACCTGCGTCTGGTAGCGCGGCTCCCCTTCCCCCGCGAGTTTCGCCGCCAGGGCGCGGTCCGGACCATGATGGCCCGAAGGGATCATGATGAAGGCCTGGATGCTGCGGCCTTCGTACTCGCTGCGATTGAGCTTGTCCAGCGCGTCGATGAACACGTCGATGCCCTTGTTGCGGAACTCGTACCGGCCGCCGATGCAGATGAATACGGCATTCTCGGGGACCTCCTCCGCGGACATCGCGGTCGCGACCTCCACCAGCCGCTTGCGCGCGGCATCGTGCAGGGTCTGATATTCCTCGTCCGAGGCGGGCGTGAAGCTGTTTTCAAAACCGTTCGGGGTCACGATGTCCACGGGGCGGCCCAGGAACTGGGCGCACTCCTTGGCCGTGATCTCGCTCACGGTCGTGAACACGTCGGCCTCACGCGCAGCCATCTTCTCCAGGGAATGGAGGGCGATGACGTTGAAACGCCGTGCCATCTCGTCCCCGTCGAAGGAGGCCATGTCGTCATACAGGTGCAGGTTGTTGCCGGCCAGGCAGCGGCCCACCACCGTCGCGTGGGTGGTGAACACCGTGCCGACCGGGATGCCCGCCCGCTTGAGCTGCAACAGGCCCGCGCCCGTCTGCCACTCGTGGAACTGGGCGACGGCGTGGTCGCCCGACGAGAGGTTGTAATTCCAGAAGCTTTCGATCACCTTCCCGGCGACGTAGCCGAACACGGCCGCTTCCTTGTAATCCCAGTTGCCGGTCAGGGAATCCACCCCGAAGGCGTTCCAAAAATCCGTGAGGATCGCGTCGGCCTGCGGGAGGAAGGTCTTATAGTCCACCAGCACGGCGACGGGGGTACCGGGAATATTCCATTTTCCTACACGCAGCCGGAGACCCTCAGCGGCCGCCTGCTGCTTCCAAGACCGGAACAGAAGCGGATCCTCGATAAAATCGGGATTGCTCGCCCGGTGCATCCAGACATCCGGTCCGATCAGGATGTGGTGACGTCCCAACTGGGATTTCAGGTGGAGGGCCTTGGTCGCGACGACCGTATAGATGCCGCCCACCTTGTTGCAAACCTCCCAGCTTACTTCGAACAGGTAGTCCGGATCAATCGTATGTTTATCCATCTATTTTTTCTTGACAGTTTTTTTCACAGTTTTCTTTTTCACGGGCGCGGCAGCCACTTCCTGCACCGCCGCCTCCTTCACGTCCAGGGCCGCACGCTTCTCGTCCAGGCGGATCTGGAAGTCGGAAATGACGTTCATATAGTTGATGAACGCCTCATACGGGGTATCGTACGGGTTGAAGTACTTGTGCACCTCTCCGTCGGAGAAGAACTTGGTGCACATGTAGTAGAAGTGGTCGCTTTCCTGCAGGTGGCCGAAATCTTCCCAGAGTTCGGGATCGCCCACGATGGAGAGCTTCTCGGTCATCGCATAGACCTTGTTGAAGGCCTCCTGCTGGAGCTCGTTGCCCAGCCAGGCGGTGATGTCGCGTTCCTCGTCGGCCCAGGAGATGGGATCCGGGACGTCGATGTCGGAGACGGCCTTGTGCTTCTTCGTGGCCTCGGTCGGGGTGACGAAGGAGAAGGTGCCGTCGGCGATGACGGCCTCGGGAAGGGCCTTCATGAACTCGAAGATGCCGCTCGCGGAGCTCTGGTGCTCGCCGAAGGTCTCATAGTCCATGAACAGGTTCACGATATCGTCGTTCGAGGCGGATTCCTTCACCCAGGCGAGGAACTTGTCGGCCGTGAGGGGCCACATGTCCCAGCTGCGGTTGGAGAAGCGGAAGGCGATGTCGTCGGAGAGGCCGTAGTTGCGGAGCAGGAGCTTCAGCTTGGGCTGGGTGTCACAGCCATAGACGAAGTTCGGGCTCTGCCAGCCCATGATGTGGCGGGCGCCTTCGGTGAGCATCGTCTTGAACCCCAGGCCATAGACCATTTCGCCGATGGCATTGGAGTAGATGAGCTCGGTGTTGCGGAACGCGGTGGGCGTGACGCCGAACAGGTCCTCGATGGCCTTCTTGTGCTTGAGCACCTGGTGGGTGAACTCGGACTCGGAGGCGAGGGAGGACAGGGAATGGTAATAAGTCTCGCAGAGGAATTCCACGCAGCCCGTGGCGGCCAGGGCCCGGAAGGAGTCGATCACCTCGGGGGCGAAGCGCTGGAACTGCTCCAGGGCGGAACCGGAGATGGAGAAGGCCACCTTGAACTTTCCCTTCCCCGCCTTGATCTGCTCGAGGAGCTGGGCGTTCATCGGCAGATAGCACTTCTGCGCGACGCGGCGGAGGATGGTCCGGTTGGCGAAATCGTCATAATAGTGGGAATCCTTGCCGATATCAAAGAATCTGTAAAGCCGCAGGCGGGTGGGCTGATGGACCTGGAAATACAGGCAGATACTCTTGGATGCCATATCGTATTGTTTTTATTTGACCACTGATTCGTACACTTTCTTGAGTTTGGCGGTGGCGCCGTTCCATTTGAGGGTGTTCACCTCGTCATAGCCGGCCCGGGCGGAGAAATGGGCCAGGGCGGGATAGTTCAGGAGGGCGTAAATCTCGTCGGCCATCGCATCGACGTCCCAGAAGTCCACCTTGAAGGCGTACTTGAGGACCTCAGCGGCGCCGGACTGCTTGGAGATGATGGACGGGACGCCCGTGCGCATCGCCTCCAGCGGCGAGATGCCGAACGGCTCGGAGATGGACGGCATGATGTACACGTCCGAAAGGGCGAACATCTTCTGCACGTCGGCCCCGCGGAGGAAGCCCGTGAAATGGAACCGGTCGGAAATGCCCAGCCGTGCGGCATGGCGGATGCAGCGGTTCATCATGTCGCCGCTGCCGGCCATCACGAAGCGGACGTTCTTGGTACGCTTCAGGACCTTCGCCGCAGCCTCGATGAAGTACTCGGGGCCCTTCTGGTAGGTGATGCGGCCGAGGAACGTCACGACCTTCTCCTTCACGCCGCGCTCGACCACGAGGTTCTCGCGGCCGCTGAAATCCACGGCGTTATGGACCGTGACGACCTTCGCCGGGTCGATCCCGTACCGGTTGATGACGATGTTGCGGGTGAGGTTGGAAACGGTCACGACGCGGTCGGCGACCTCCATGCCCTTCTTCTCGATGGCGAAGACGCGGGTGTCGATGTTGTCCACGCTGCCACGGTCGAACGAGGTGGCATGGACATGGATCACCAGGGGCTTGCCGGTGAGTTCCTTCGCCGCGATGCCGGCGTAGTAGGTAAGCCAGTCATGGGCGTGGATCACGTCGAACTCGTCCTTGCGCTGCAGGGCGATGGTGCCGCCCACCATGGCATAGCGGGCGACCTCTTCCATGAGGTTCGCCCCGTACTTGCCGGAGAACTTGTATTTCTGGCCGTAGCTCACGGAGAAATCCTTGACCTGACGGCGCTTGTCTTCCTCCACCAGCCGGGAGAACTCCTCCGGGGTGGCATAGGGGACCATGTTGGTGCCGATGTGGATGAACTTGACCTTGTCCAGGTATTCCTCGACGGTCTCGGAAACGGTGTCCACGGCCACGTCGCTGGCGTTGATGATGGTCGTGGCGCTCTGGTCTTCGTCACCGGAGGCGGAAGGCATCACGAACAGGGTTTCCACGCCGTTGTAGGCGAGACCCTTGACAATTCCTTCGCAGGCCGTGCCCAGACCGCCTGCAATGTGGGGAGGGAACTCCCAGCCGAACATAAGGACTCTCATGGCTTATTCCTCCTTATATTTGTCGATCAACCAATTGATGTTCAGAAGGGCCGATGTCGCCGTGGCCGAGGAGATGGCTCCGTGCGGCTCGTGGGGCGGGTCTCCGTCGTAAAGCTCGGAGAAGCAGCCCACGCCGTGCTTGGAGAGATCCTCGTAGAAACCCTCGGTGAGCCACTCGGCGCGCTTCACGAAATTCTTGCCCATCATGTTGAAACTGGCGTAGCAGTACTGTGCGAGCAGGAAGGTCCAGGCGCAGCCGTTGTTGTAGGCGAGGTCGCGCTCGATCTGGTTGCCCTCGTACACGCCCTTGTACTTGTTGTCGCGGGGCGACAGGCTGCGGATGCCGCGGCGGGTGACCAGTTCGTTGTTCACCACGCGCATGACGGCGCTGACGATCTCGTCGTCCACGGGCTTGTAGTCCAGGGACACGGGCCACAACTGGTTCGGACGCAGGTCCAGGTTCTGGCCGTAGCCGTCCACATAGTCCGCCAGGAAGCCGAAGTCGGCATTCCAGAAGGTGGGCTGGTAGTTCTGTTTCACGAGGTCGCGGATGGGAGCGAACTCCTTCACGAAGGCGCCGTTTTTCGCGCCATACTTCGCTTCCATGTCCAGGGCGAAGCACAGGGCATTGTACCACAGGGCATTGGTCTCCACCTGGTAGCCGGGGCGCTCCGTGACGGCGCGGCCATTGATGTAGGCGTTCATCCAGGAGAGGGCGACCCCGTCCACCTGGGCCCACAGGAGGCCGTTGGGATGCATGGCCACCTCGGCGCGGCGGCCGGGCAGGTAGCTTTCCAGGATGCCCTTGAGCGTGGCACCGTACTTTTCCCAGACGTGCTTCTCACGGCCGGTATAGGCGATATACTGCTGCAGGGTGACGGTCATGAAGAGCGGGGCCTCCACCTGCGTAGTGCGGCGAAACAGGCGCTCGGGCTCGTCGGCGATGAGGTTGTCCAGGATTTCCTCGAACTCCTTCGGGTCGTCCTTGCCGTACAGGGTGAGGCCGGCGAGGGAGTAGAGGGTCTCGCGGAGCAGGCCGGTGTACAGCCAGGAATAACCGGCGACGACCTGCTTCTTGCCGCCGTTGTCACGGATCAAGAGGTCCGCATCCCGCACGAGCTGGTCGTGGAACGAGGTGATGGGGCCGATCTTTCCGACCACGGAGGTGAAGCGGCGCTTCAGGCCGGCCGTCGCGACGGGACCGTCGGCGCTGGCGGAGAAGACGACGCTCTCGCCGGGCTTGAGTTCCAGTTCGAAGGAGCCCGGGACGAAGAGGTCCTCGCGGCAGTCGAAGCCGCGGCGCATCTCGTCGGAATAGGTCACGCCGTTGTACCAGCAGGGGGCTTCCTTGAAAGAGACAGGACCGCTGACCTGCAGGTTCAGGTCCGGGAAGCCTTCGTACAGGTTGAAGGCCACGCCGCCCTCGATGGCATCGGCCTCGGTCCGGGCGACGCCGTTCTGCTGCGTCAGGTCATGGACGCGGCGGTAGGAAAGGAACGGCTTGAGTTCGAGTTTCACCTTCGCCGGGGCGTTCACCAGCTCGTACTTGATGAGGAGCTGGTTCTTGTCCGGGGTGAGGGCCAGGCTCTTGCGGAAGACGATCTCACCGATCTTGTAGGTGACCACCGGGACTGGATCGGCATCGAAGTCCACGATGTACTTGTGCCCGCGCGGCTCGTAGATGTCCCCGTAGCAGTGAATGCCCAGGTTGAACCGCTTGCCCCTCAGGGTAAGGCTTTCGTCAAGGGAGGACAGCAGCATGTAGCGGTAGCCTCCGAACTTGTCCACCGGAACGGCCAGGAGGCCGTGGTAGCGACGCGTGTTGCACGTCACGATGGACGTGTTGCAGTAGGCGCCGGTCTTGCTCGCCAGGAGGATCTCCCGTTTCAGCGAGTAGGACAGGTTGACGAGCTCAGACTTGTTGAATTTCAAAAAAGCCATATGCGTCTTTCTGTTACAATTTCTTCAATACGACGGCACTGCGGGCGGGCAGGTACAGGTACAGGGTATCCTCGTAGCCCGGATTGCCGTTGGGCGATTTCCCGGACACGGCAAGGTGATGCTCCCCGGACACAATCCGACCGAACCCGTTGAATTCAGGTTCGTCGGTGTCGAGGATGTTCACCCATTCTCCTTCCGGTGCCGAGAACCCGTAATCGGGGTACGAACCGGACGCCGAGAAATTCAGCGCAAAGATACAGTTTTTGCGTCTGAAAATCAAGATTTTCTTCTCTTCATCCTGCACCAGGAGCTCAGGACGTTCGTAGAGCACTTTTTCGTCCCGGATGAGATGGACCATGGCCTCGTCGAAATTGCGGAGGTATTTGTACCGGAGATAATCCGGATCCTCCAGGGACCACAGCCGGCGGGCATGCTTGAAGGACCAGCCGTTCCCCTCGCGCGGGAAGTCGATCCA
>DETL01000001.1:41820-67974 GCA_002361625.1 Bacteroidales bacterium UBA3289
GGGAAGTCGATCCACTCGGGATGGCCGAATTCGTTGCCCATGAAATTCAGGTAGCCGTCGCCGGCGGTCGCGGCCGTCACCAGACGGATCATCTTGTGCAGGGCAATGCCGCGGTCCACGACCGGATTCTGGGACTCCATGTTCATGGAGAAGTACATCTCCTTGTCCATCAATCTGAATATCAGCGTTTTGTCGCCAACGAGCGCCTGATCGTGGCACTCGGCGTAGGAGATGGTTTTCTCGTCGGCGCGCTTGTTGGTAAGGTTCCACCAGAGGTCGCCCACGCTCCACTGCTCGTCGGTACGTTCCTTGACGAGCTTGATCCAGTAGTCGGCGACGCCCATGGACATCCGGAAGTCGAAGCCCACGCCGCCCGCATCGAGGGGGGCGGCCAGGCCGGCCATGCCGGAGACGTCCTCCGCGATGGTGAACCCGGCGGGATTCATCTCATGGACCAGGATATTGGCCAGGGCCAGGTAGGTGACGGCATTCTCGTCCACCCCCTGGTTGAAGTAATTGTCATAGCCGATGAAATCCTTCCCGAGCCCATGGTCCCAGTAGAGCATGGAGGTCACCCCGTCGAAGCGGAAACCGTCGATATGGTATTCCTCGATCCAGTATTTCACGTTGGAGAGCAGGTAGTACTTCGTCTCGTCCTTGCCGTAGTCGAAACAGCGGGAGCCCCAGGCGGGGTGGCGGCCCTGGGGACCGGAATAGAAATAAAGATGGTCCGTACCGTCGAAGAGCGAGAGTCCTTCCGCCTCATTGTCCACGCTGTGGCTGTGGACGATGTCCATCACCACTGCGATGCCCTTCCCGTGGGCGTCGTCCACCAGGCGCTTGAACTCCTCGGGCGTGCCGAAACGGGAACTCAGGGCGTAGAAGTTGGACACCTGATAGCCGAAGGAGCCATAGTAGGGATGCTCCTGCAAGGCCATGATCTGCAGGGTGTCGTACCCGAGTTTCTTCACCTTGGGAAGGACCGTGGTGCGGAATTCCTCGAAGGTCGCGACCTTCTCCTGCTCGGAGGACATGCCGATATGGCATTCATAGATCATCGGATGGGGACGCTTCCCGGCGTGCCCATGCTTCCAGACATACTTCTCGTCCGGGTCCCAGACCTGCGCGGCAAAGGCCTTCGTCACCTCGTCCTGGACGGCGCGGGTGGTGTAGGACGGCAGGCGTTCCCCGCCCCCGCCGGGCCACTCGATGAAAAGCTTGTACAGCTCCCCGTGGCGCAGGAAGAAGGACGGAAGCGACAGTTCCCAGTTGCCGCCGCCCAGGGGCTTCAGGGCATAGGCGTCCGTGCGTTTCCAGTTGTTGAAATCGCCGATCAGGTAGATCTTCGTCGCATTCGGCGCCCACTCGCGGAACACCCACGAGCCGTCGGCGCACTTGTGCAGGCCGTAATACATGTGGTTGTTCACGGCATCCTTCAGGAGACCGTCGCCGGCGATATGCCGCCGCATGCCTTCGATACGGGCATGACGCGCCTCGATCGCCTCCCTGTAGGGCGCGAGGTACGGATCGGTTTCGAATATCTTCTTCATTCCTTATCCAGTTTGTCAATCTTTTCCTTTACCGTCCGGAGATACTCCCGGCACTGCCTGAGGAGCGCATTGCTGCGGCTCACCAGCGCGTCGATGTCGTCCAGCCTGGTCGCCGGGTCCTCCACCTTGGCGGCGATCGCCTCGAGCTCCTCCACCGCCTTCGCGTAATCGAACTTTTCTTCCATATCCTATGCTGTGTTTTTCTGGTCTTCCTTCTCGGTGAACACTTCGTCCACTTTCGCCGTGAGCGCGCCGTCGCTGAACCTGACGCCGATCCGGTCCCCCACCCGCACGCGGTCCACCGTCTTGAGCACCTTGTTGTCGGAGCCGGTCACGAGGACATAGCCGAGTCCCAGGATGTTCCGGGGGTCGGACGCCTTGATCAGGGCCTCCTTCAGGGCGAGGGCCGATATTTCCTGGCCGATCCGGGCGCCGGCGGCGAACTGCAGCCGATGGGCGGCACCGTCGGAGAGGCGCACGAGGGCGCTGTATTTCTGCGTAAGTCCCAGCCGGATACGGGTGACACGCGCCTGGACCGTCTGCTCCTCCTGATGCACCCGCCGGACGAGTCCGAGGCGGATGCGTCCCGCCAGGGCGTCGCAGCGCCGGGACATGGCGCCGAGCCGGTCGGCCACGGCCTGGCGCACCCGTGTTTCCAAAGCATCCAGCATCGCATCCTCCTCCGCATACACGTCCAGGAACAGGTCCGCCAGGGCCGTCGGGGTCTTGACGAAGCGGTTCGCGACCATGTCGGCGATGTGGAAATCCCGGTCATGGCCGATGGCCGTCACCACCGGCACCGGACAGGTCGCAATCGCGACGGCGAGGTCGTAGTCGTCGAAGCAGGACAGGTCCATCTCCGAGCCGCCGCCGCGGAGGATGAGGATGGCGTCGTACGCCTCCTCCTGCGCCTCCAGGAGGGCGGAAATAATGGAGGCCGGCGCCTGCTCGCCCTGCATCAGTGCCTCGTACAGGTCCAGCCGGAACGCGTAACCCGCCTCGTTCTCCAGCAGATGGCGGCGGAAGTCGCCATAGCCCGCAGCGGTCTTGGACGTGATGACGGCAAGCCGGTACGGAAGCGGCGGAAGGACGAGTTCCTTCTGCATGTCCAGGTATCCGCCGGCAGTCAGCCGTTCGATGGCCTTTTTCTTCTCGAGGGCCTGTGCCCCCGCCGTGAAGGCCGGGTCGATGTCATCGACAAAGAGGGTAATGCCGTAAAGCTCGCTGAAATTCACCTGCACCCGCACGAGGACCGTGAGGCCGGCCTGGAGCGTCTGCCCGGTTTCCTTTTCGAAGAAGGCCTTGAGCTGCGGGAACTGCCATTTCCAGATCATGGCCCGGATATCGGCCACCTGCCTGCCCCGCACCGTCTCGCTGAGGTTCAGGTAGCAGTGACCGTTGGCCCGGGGACTCCAGGAACTGATTTCCCCTTTCACCCAATACTTGTCCGGGAAGGCGTCCGAGACCCCTTCCTTCACCATGGCAAGCAATTCCGACAACTCCAGATAATCCTTCCGCATAGGCCATACCGTTCCGACCTCACAAATATAAACAAAATCTGTGGAAAAAATCGGCCGGCCCCGTCAGAAAGCCCACTTGATACCCAGCACGGAAATGCGCCGGTTCAGGCGCACCTCTTCCGTCCAGAACTCCTGCATTTCCTCCGACCAGAAACTGCTTTCGGTCTTCTGGTCCAGCAGTTCGCGTTCCCGCAGGTACAGGGTAAACTTCTTGAATTTTTTCTGCACGTAGGCGTTCAGTTCGCAGTATCCCTTGAAAATGGTAAAGAACGTGGCCACCTTGCTCTGATACTTGGCATCGGCCCCTACGGTCCACCCCTTGCCCAGATCGGCCGCGACGTCGGTGGTCAGTTTCCAGTCGAAACTCTTCTTCACCTCACCGGTGGACCGGGCCGTACGCAAGGATTGATTGTAAGTGACACCGGCGTTTGCCGTGATGACCTTCCCCCGCCACCCCAGTGCCTGGGAGAGGCCCACCGACCGGCTGTCCGCCGCATTCAGCCACTCGAACACCTTGTACTCACGGCCTTCGATCTCCATGTTGGACCAGGTCTGGTCGATCTCATCCTTCACATTCCTGTAGCTGACGCCCGACTGGGAGAAGAACCGGTTGTGCGTGTACCTGTAATCCACGCCGTAGAGGCGTGTCCGGGGCGAAATGAGATGCTCATTCCCTCGGTACAGCTGGTCCAGATAGCCGGCCGTCCGGTCGTACCAGCATATCTTGAGATAGTCCGGATGACTGACGCTCAGCACGTTCCTGAAAGTGAGGATGTGATTCGGGGAGAGGGTCCATTTCACCTGCGCCTTCCCTACCGGATACACACCCTTGATCCGCAGCGGCTGCGCATGCGTGTCGTCGTTGAGACGGCGGGCGAACACCTGTCCGGCATAATCGGCATGGGCCTCGACGCTTTCCCACTTGAAATCGACGCCGACGTAAGGCTCGGTCCGTACAACCAGGTAATTGAAGCTCTCCCGCAGGCGGAGGGAATCCCGCCAGTATTCCTCGCTGTCACTCTCGGACAGGACGTCGGTATGGGTGGCGCCGCTGTTCCGGTCCAGCGTCTGGAGGGCCGCAACGCGCATGCCGCCCGTCAGCTTCATCGGGGTGGTGGCCTCCAGAACGGTTTGCTGGAAGTGGATGTCTCCGTCCAGTTGCAGGTCCAGGTTGCTGGGAGTGATGCGGTATCGCCAGGCATAGCCGGTCATGTCCTCCACGTCCAGCATGGTTCCCGTTCCGTCCGAGGCCGCATCGTCACCCGCCTTGAGCACGATCCAGGTGTTGACCTTCTGGTTGCCGGTCGCCTGGAAGGAGAAGGAACTCTGCAGGATGCTTTGTCCTCCATTCAGGCTTCTGAAGGTGTTGAAACCGGCTCCCACCTTGTGCTCGTCCATCTTGGGCAGCTCATAATAATAGGAGAAACGCTGGGCGTTTTCCGAATAATCCTCATTCAGGGAGACGGTGTGGTTTTCGCCCTGATCATGCTTATACTGGTAAGACAGCCAGGCGGAAAACCGCCTTTCCCGGGACGGCGTCCAGGAAAAATCGCTCCGGACACCGGCGGAAAGGGGCATGGTCCCGGACGCCTTATAGACGGCCCCCAGTTTCTCGTTCTTGTACGAGGCGCGGAAAGTCTCCGTCGTCTTGGGCTCCCATTTTCCTTCCACCCGGTTGTTCCAGGTGAACTTGTCGGATTTGTAATTGAGCAGGAAAACGCCCTGCGTAAGCCCATGGAACATGGGCACTTCGTCATTGACCTCGTCGCTCCGCATGCCTCCGAATCCGGCGGACAGGTCCACGCCACCGCTCCATTGCGCCCGGAGCGGGACGGAGCAGGACAGGAAGACGAGAAGCAGGAAGGCGAGTTTACGCATGCGGACAGCCCGGGCAACAGGAAGGCCGTTACTTCGCCCGGGTGTACACCTGGATGGGACAGCCGGTAAAGTCGAAATGCTGCCGGAGCTTGTTTTCCAGGAAGCGCTTGTAAGGATCCTTCACCCACTGCGGAAGATTGCAGAAGAAAGCGAACTGGGGCGTCCGGGTCGGAAGCTGGGTGACGTACTTGATCTTGATGTACTTGCCCTTCCAGGCCGGCGGCGGATAATTCTCGATCTCGGGGAGCATCGCGTCGTTGAGCTCCGAGGTGGGGATGCGGCGCTTCATGTTCTCCGCCACATGGGCGGCGGCGTTCAGGACCTCCAGGATGCGCTGCTTGTTGATCACGGAGGTGAACACGATCGGGATGTCGTTGAACGGGGCCAGGCGGGCCTTCAGGGCCTCGGTGTAGTCGCGCATCGTGTTGGACTCCTTCTCGAAGAGGTCCCACTTGTTCACCACGATGACGCAGCCCTTGCGGTTCTTCTGGATGATGTTGAAGATGTTCATGTCCTGCGCCTCCATCCCGAGGGTGGCGTCGATCATGAGGATGCACACGTCGGAATGCTCGATGGTGCGCATGGCCCGGAGGACGGAGTAGAACTCCAGGTCCTCGGTGACCTTGGCCTTGCGGCGCATGCCGGCGGTGTCCACGAGGACGAACTCGTGGCCGAACTTGTTGTAGTAGGTGGAGATGGAGTCGCGGGTGGTCCCGGCAACGGGCGTCACGATGTTGCGTTCCTCGCCCAGCAGGGCGTTCGTCATGGAGGACTTGCCCACGTTCGGCCGGCCCACGATGGCGATGTGCGGGAGGTCGGAATGGTCGTCCTCGGCCGTCGCGTCCTCGGGCAGCACGCGGACGATCTCGTCCAGGAGGTCGCCGGTGCCCGATCCGTTGGCGGCGGAGATGCTCCACACCTCGCCCAGGCCCAGCCCGTAGAAGTCGTAGGCATCGTACATCTTCTCGCCCGAATCGACCTTGTTCACGCACAGGACGACGGGCTTCTTGCTGCGGCGCAGCAGGTCCGCGATCTCCGAGTCGTAATCGGTGATGCCGGTGGCGGCCTCGCACATGAACAGGATCACGTCGGCCTCCTCCACGGCGATGACCACCTGACGGCGGATGGCGTCTTCGAAGACGTCGTCGGAGTTGGAGGTATAACCGCCGGTATCGACCACCGAGAATTCGGTGCCGCACCATTCACACTTGCCATAATGGCGGTCACGGGTCACGCCCGCGGTCTCATCGACAATTGCCTGACGCATGCCCACGAGACGGTTGAAAAGGGTGGATTTGCCGACATTCGGCCGGCCCACGATCGCTACTAATGCCATAATCCGTTAATTTTCCGCAAAGATACACATTGTTTCGTCAAAAACGGGACTTTCTATCCCGAAGAAATCCAGCACCGAGTGAAAGACGTGATGCTGGCCCACTTTTTCGAGCGGTTTCACGTGGAGGGAGGAGTCGGACGTCCAGACCACGAAGGGGATCTCGATCTGCTCCCGGGGGGCCATCGCAAAGGGGACCCCGTGCATGTAGAGGTTGTTCTCGCCCAGGGACTCGCCGTGGTCGGAAACGAAGAGGACGCAGCCCCGGCGGTCCGGGATGTTCCGCAGCGTTTCGATGACCGAATGGACGATCCAGTCCTGATAGACGATGCTGTTGTCGTACGCGTTGAAGAGTTCCTGCTGACTTACCTTGGACATCTCCACAGTGCTGCTGACAGGAGTGAACACCTCGAATTCAGGAGGATAATTCGTATTGTACGCCGGTCCGTGGTTCGTATAGCCGTGAATGACGACGAACACCTTGTCCGCCTCGCTCGCAAGGATGTCCTCGCGGAGCCCGGCCAGCAGGATGCCGTCATACCGGTCGTCTTCTTCCGGGAACCGGCCCTTCAGATCGCTCTTGTGGTAATACTTTTCGGTATGGACCGGCGGTTCGCCCCAGTTGCTCGTGCGCCAGGAGACGTCCACGCCGGCACGCTGGAGGTAGTTCGGCAGGATCTCGTAAAGCTCGTCCTTGTCGTAAGGCTCCAGGATAGCTTTCACCCCCGCCATGGTGTAAGTGGCGGAAGCATCGGCCTTCAGGGCTACGACGGAATCCCGGGAGGTATAGGGATTCGTCTCCTTCCCGTAGCCATAGAGGGAGAAATGGTCCTGCCGGGCCGATTCGCCGATGACCAGGACACAGACGTCGCGGGAGTCCGAGACGGCCGTCACGTCCGGAAGCGGGATCTCTTCCACCGCCTTGCGCTTTTCAGCGCCCAGGTAGCGGAAGGTATTGACCGTATAGGACCAGGGTGCGAGGAGACTCCCCAGCACCGGGGCGTTCCGGTCGATCCAGGGCCAGTTCTTCATGTTGCCGAAGGCGACGGCAAGAAGAAGGACAACGCAGGTGCCCACCGTGCCCAGGAACCGCTTCCAGGAGCCGTACCGGAGCTTGCGGCCGAAGACATAGATACAGAGGATGACGCACCCGAGCAGCACGTACAGGATGAAAGACCAGGAGAAGAAGCCCGAGGCCTCGGAGTACTGCGTATGGATGACATTGCCCATCATCTCGTCGGTCACGAGCACGTCATACGTGTTCACGAAATAGAGCATCACGGCATCCCCGAACAGGGTGAACGCCACGATGCACTTGCCCACGAAACGGAACAGGTACACCAGCAGGTAGTACAGCAGGAAGTCCAGGACCAGCAGCAGGACGGCTGCGCTGACCGTGAGGATGACGCCGTTCGCGCCTCCCTCCAGGCTCTGCCGCAGCTGCCGGAAGAAGGGCCCGTGGAACACCGCCACCGTAAATACGCTCAGCGTCAGGCTCCAGATGGCCAGGCTGGTCTTTTCCTTGAACAGGCTCATCCTTTCAGGTATTTCCACCAAAGGCCCAGGGTGGCCACGACGAGGCCCAGGACCAGGAGATTGTACAGGACGGTCAGGAGCCAGTTGATGGGCTGGGGTTCCTCGTTGAAGGGGCTCTCCTGCACCGATGCGTCATAGCGGGCGAAGGGATTCGTGTAAATCACCGCGCCGTCCGGGAAGAAGGCGGTCAGGCGCGCGAAATGGTCCTCCGGCCGGAATGCATAGGCGATGCTGTCACTCTTTTCCACGAGGGCGAGCGTCCGGTGGTCCTGTCCGTTCACGCGGATGCTGTCCGCCGGGGCCGACAGTTTCATATACACCGTCCCGCGGTCCAGGCCGATGTCCTCGATAAACGGTAACTCCCTGTTCTTCGCATACTTGACATCCCAATCACCGTCGCCGTAATTGGGGACGCGCATGGAGTAGAAGCAGCCGTTCCGCAGATTCGCCAGGATGTCCTCATACCGGCCCGACGGGGTGCACAGGAAATTGCAGCGGATGCCGATCTGCCAATGGTTCTGCGGATGGTGGAGGTCGTCGTTCGCCACGCCGTAACTGTAATGCCCGGCGCTGAGCGCCCAGTCCCAGTACTCGTTTTCCGTGCCGATGTGGGTGTCCAGCTCGGTCAATTCGTACCCGGAGAGTTTCGCCATGTGGTCCTCCGACATCCCCACGGTCCGGTAGGGATGGTTGATCTGCACGATGTCCGCCCCCTTGGCCAGGCGGTCCAGTTCGAACTGTTTCTGGCTCGCGAGCAGCGGGAGCAGCGGGTCCCAGTGCTTCACCCGGTCGCTTCCGAACACCAGCTTGTGGAACTTGAACGGGCTGTAGCCCTGCTCGTACACATTGACCTGGAGCGTGGAATCGAACGGATGGGCCGTGATCTCGTTGTGGTTGGAGAAGGTGACGATATCGTAACCCAGTTTCCTGTAGGCGTCGTACACCTCCTGCGGCCAGGCCTCGCTCTCGTTGGGCGGGAAGGGGCCCTTGACCCGCGTGTGGGTATGGAGACTCGCCCGCTTCCAGCAGTACGCCGTGTCCAGGTCCCGGTACGGATTGTAAATGTCATCGCCGGCAAAGGGGGCGGGAGCGCGGAAATCATAGATCGGGCTCACGCCTGTCACCAGGATAGCAAGAAACAGCAGGAATAGGATACTGACGAGAACCTTGAGCAGGCCCCGAAGGAGCCTGCCCAATGGTTTTACATCTCTGGAAGAGGTTGATTTCATAGTAGTTACGTTATTCCTTTCCGAACAGGGAGCAGGAGGTGCAGGCATCGGAATAGTTTCCGCTGCACACCTTCTTCCCCTTCTGCGCAGCCAGCATTTCCAGCTCTTCCTGCTTCGCGCACTTGATCCCGCGCTTGCGCATCTCGGGATTGGTCGATATCTCCCCGTCCGGGAAGGGACGGTTGAAAAAGAAGATATTGACCCCGAGGAGCAGGACGGCGAGGCCTACGAAGACGATGGCGGCTAGAAATACTTTCATCGGACTTTACAGCGGGAATTCGGAGGAAATGGGTTCGTAGTTATAGACCCTGAGGATCATCCGGGCGAAGGTGTCGGCCAGGGACACCACGCGGATCTTGCCCTGGAGGGCGCGCTTCTCGGGGTTCAGGGGGATGGTATCGGTCACGTACACCTCGGAAAGGGCGGAGGCGTCGATGCGCTCGTACGCCGGACCGGAGAGGACGGCGTGCGTCGCGAAGGCGCGGACGCTGCGGGCGCCCCGCTTCACGAGCTCGTTGGCCGCCGCGGTCAGGGTGCCGGCCGTATCGATGATGTCGTCGATGATCACGATGTCGCGGCCTTCGACTTCACCGATCGGGACGATGCGTTCCACGACATTGGCCCGGGCGCGGGTCTTGTGGCAGATGACCACCGGGCAGTGGAGGTGCTTCGCATAGGCATTGGCCCGCTTGGCGCCGCCCATGTCGGGTGCGGCGATGGTGAAACGGTCCGGATCCTGCTTCTGCATCTTCTTCAGGAGGTCCAGGAAGTCGTAGCTGGCATACAGGTGATTCACCGGCAGGTCGAAGAAGCCCTGGATCTGGTCCGCATGCAGGTCGCAGGTCATGATGGCGTCCGAACCGGCGGCCTTGAGCATGTTCGCGACGAGCTTGGCGCCGATGGACACGCGGGGCTTGTCCTTGCGGTCCTGACGGGCCCACCCGAAATACGGGATCACGGGAATCACTTTGTTGGCGGAAGCGCGCTTCGCCGCATCGATCGAGAGGAGGAGCTCCATCAGGTTGTCGGTGGGCGGGAACGTGGACTGGATGATGAAACAGGTGGCGCCCCGCACGCTTTCCGCGTAGAACGGAACGAACTCACCGTCACTGAAGTGGGTAACTTCCAGCGGTCCGAGGACCACTTCGGGTTCATCCGGCCCCTTGAGCCGGTTCATGGCCGCAACCACCTTCTCGGCGAAATACCGGGTGGCTTCACAGGAGAAAATGGCCATCCTGTGCTTGTGAACATCGTTTATCATAAGGTCTGAAGTACGGTTCCGATATAATTGACCAGTTCTTCCTTGCCGAGTCCGCTCACCGAGGAGGTCACGAAAACGGGCGGCAGGTCTTCCCAATCCTCCAGGAGGCGGGCCTTGTTCTTCTCCACCTGCGCGGCCGTGACCGTAGGCCCCTGCTTGTCCGCCTTGGTGAACACCAGGCCGAAGGGAATCCCCTTCTCTCCCAGTTCGGCGATGAAGCGGAGGTCCACTTCCTGCATGTCATGGCGGGAATCCAGCAGGACGAAGAGCATCACCAGTTCTTCGCTGCGGTTGATGTAGTCCCAGATGATGTGACGGAGCTTCGCCCGGTCCTTGTCCGGAAGACGGGCATAGCCATAACCCGGCAGGTCCACGAGGTACCAGTTGTCGTTGATCAGGAAATGGTTCACGAGCTGGGTCTTGCCCGGGGTCTGGGAGGTCTTGGCGAGCTTGGAATTGCCGGTAATGGCGTTGATGAGGGAGGATTTTCCCACGTTGGACCGGCCGATGAAGGCAAATTCGGGCAGCCTGCGTGCGGGCTTCTGTTCCACCCGCGTGCTGCTGCCGGAAAATATGGCGGTCTTGATCTTCATGGTCCCCTCCGTTTGACGGGCACAAAGATACGAAATTATTTCGACAATTTCGGATACCGGACGGTGAAACAGGCCCCGCCCAGGGTGAATGACTTGGAATAGAAGATTTCGCCGCCGCAGCGGTCCACGATATTGCGGCAGATGGCAAGTCCGAGACCCGTTCCATGGGACTTGGTGGTGAAGTCCGGCGTGAACAGTTTCGAACGGTTCTCCTCTTTCACGCCCGGGCCGCTGTCCTCCACGACGATGTCGTAGAAACCTTCCTTGGCGGAATGGCGGACGGAAACCACCACCTGTCCGTCCTCCTGCCCTTCCAGGGCCTGGACCGCATTGGTCACCAGGTTCACCAGGACGCGGGTGAGCTGCGGTTTCGGGCCCATGACCTCGGCTCCCTCCAGCCCGTAATACGTGAAGGTGATGTCCTCCCGGGCATCGAACATGGAAACTTCCTCCCGTACGAGGGCGTCGAGGTCGATGCGGACGGGTTCCTCGGAATAGAGCTTCGCGAAGGTGGAGAATTCGTTGGCCGTATCCGCCAGGATGTCGATGTGTTCGAGGACGGAGGCGGACACCTCGTCGAACTTCTCCTCCCAGGCCGGATTCCCCGTCTGCTTCATGCGGATGAGCATCTGGAGCTTGAGCTTGATCGGGGTGAGCGGGTTCTTGATCTCGTGGGCGACCTGGCGGGCCATGGCGCTCCAGGCCTTGTCGCGCTCCGCCTGGGCAAGCTGCCGGGTGGAATCCGAGAGGTCGTGGACCATCACGTTGTAGGCCCGCACCAGCGATGTGATCTCGTCGTCCTGGTCATAGACGATGTACTCGAGGTGGTCCACGTCGGAAACCTTCATCTTCCGGCCCATCTCACTGAGTGGACGGAACATCCGGTCGATCACCTCCCCGGCGACCACCCGGGCGGCCAGCAGCAGCAGGAGGAAGACCGTGATAATCGAGAGGATATGGACCAGGGCCTCGTTCTCGAAATCGTAGCTCTGCTCCGTGTAAGGGGTGGAGACGATCGCGGCCATCTCCCCCTCGGCATTCATGACCGGGGCATAGAGGGCGTAGTAGCGGCGGTTGCCCATGCGTTCGGGCTGGATGCTGTACCGCCGGTGCTCCCGGACGATGCTGTAATAGGCATTCTCCGACAGGCGGCATCCGACGACCAGGCGGTCATAGACTTCCGGCGTGGTGGAGAGGACCATGCGTCCGTCCGGCGTGAAAAGGGTGATGTCGCACTTGAGGTCGTTCCCGACCAGTTCGATGGCCGTACGCGCCTCGGTGCTGTGGAGGGCGGACTCGTCGTTCACGCCCCGGAAACTGCCCTGCAGCATGGACTGGAGCGTCGTGATGCGGGAAGTCATGATGTTCTGCAGGTCCGCATTGTTGCGCCGGTACACGAAATACACGCTGAAAGCCGCCATCGCCACGAGGGTCAGGATGAGGGAAACGTACAGCACCACGCTGATACGGGTCCGAAAATAGTGCCGTTCACTGCTCCGCCGGCGGATCCGGAAGGGCATCATGCTCAGCAGCAGATAGGTGACGATGGCGAAAAGGACGCCCTCCACGATAAAGTTCAGGACCTCGGTCTTCTCCCGGGAAAGGACGACCTGTTCGTCCTCGGAAACGGCCTGGATGAAATGCAGGTATCCTTCCTGGGTGACATGTCCCTTGGACTGGGTTTCCAGCACATTCCGGAAAGAGTCGGAAAGCAGGGTGGGATAGGCGTAATCGCCCTTGTACAGGACCAGATGGTCGGAGACATAGCGCGCATAGGAATACGCCGGAGGGACGGACACGCGTCCGGGTTCCGACAGGCCCAGGAGGCTCAGGTAGCCGCGGTTCTCCCGGTTGGACTTGGATTCCACCAGGACGAAGACCGACGAGGAACCGTACCCCTGCGTGTAATAGGTGAACAGGCCCGAGTAGCGCGCACGGCCATTGGCCCCGGTACTGTAGAAGAAATGCGAGTTGTCGGAGAGGCGCACGCCACCGCGGATCCGTTCATTGAACAGGGCGTCGGTCGCCGGCGAAAGGGTGGCGACGAGGACGGAGATGTCATAGTCCTGGGAGATCCGGGGCAGGTAGGAGTTCGCGATGCGCCCCCGGATGAGGTCGTAGCTGTTTTCCAGCACCGACAGGGTGCCGATCACCCCGTCCGCCGCAATGGCGCCCTCGGCCGCCCGCAGCTGCAGTTCCAGACCGATGTCCCGGTCCATGGCCAGGCGGTTCGCCCACACCTCGACCCGGTTCTGTTCCTTCTGGAATCCCAGGAGGGATGAGGCGATGACGAAATAGGCCGCCGCCAGGACGGAGATGACCAGGCGCCCGAACCGCGAGAACACGTCATAGCGGAGGCCCAGAAGCCCGCGCAGGAGCGGCGACAGCAGCTGCAGCAGCAGCGGCAGGGTGAGCGTCAGCGAAATGAAGGAGGCATAGACCACCGCCGTGTACCGGTCCAGCAGGTTCACCTTGTAGAGTTCCAGGCAGATGCCGGAATTGAAGACGATACTCTTGAATGTCAGGTGGATATAGATGGCCACGGCGGCGATGACGGCAAGGATCAGGATGGAGGCCGACACCTCCGCCACGCGGGAATCCTTCCGGCGGAACCACTCCAGGAGCCGTCTCCGCACGAGGTACAGGCTCACGACAACCGCCACGAGAAGAAGGTTCAGCAGGACGACGGCCCCCAGCGAATACAGGAAGGGTCCGTCGGCATACAGAAGGGGTGAGAACAGCTGGGAAGCCTGGTCCAGACGCTTTCCGTAGAAGTACAGGCCGGCAATGAAGGCGGTCTGGACGACGACGGCGGCCATCGCCACGGGAACCCGCGGCCAGACGGACACGAGGAAAAGCGTGCCCACGAGGAAGAGCACCACCGACAGCCAGAACAGGACGGGATCGTGCCGCTCGGGATTCTTTGCTGCCTCGGCCGTGACCTTGAACACCGGGGCGCCGTTCACCACGACCGGAACGCCGATGCTGCCGGTGAGCGGATAGACGGAATAGCGGTCGCCCAGCCGGAAGCGGGGATTCACCCCGTTGAACGAGCCGGCGTTGAGTTCATTGACGACCTCCAGGCCGGCGATGACGGTCAGTTCCCCTTCCCGGACCGACTTCGCCAGGAACCATTTGGGGCCGTAATTGACATAATTCAGCGTGGATGTCAGGGACGACAGGGGCGATACGGTGTTCCCCCGGGCGTCCCCGAGCCGCTGGATGAGGGTACGGCTCCGGATGTCGTCGTTGCGGATGGGGAACTGGTGGTTCCAATACTGGAGCGTATCCTCGCGATAGCGGTACAGGACCATGTCCTCGGGAAGGTCCTCCAGACGGAACGGCGTCTCCGGATCGGCAGCAAGTGCCTGCTGGACATAGGTTTCCAGCAGGTTCACCCGCTTTTCCACCCGCATGCCCAGTTCCTTGGCCGCGGTATCCGTCTCCGGATGCGACTGTCCGGACAGCAGGGAGGCGACCAGCAGCACCAGGGCGACGGCCAGGACCGTCACTCCGCACCACAGCCGTATGCGGGCCTGCTTACTCATGGTGATAGGGTTCTCCCCGGATGATTGTAAATGCACGGTAGAGCTGCTCTGCAAAAATCGTTCTCACCATCTGGTGGGAAAAGGTCATTTTGGACAGGGAGACTTTCCCTTCCGCCCGTTCATATACCTTCTGCGAGAAGCCGTAGGCGCCGCCGATGACAAAGACCAGCGCTTTCCCGCCACGCGCCAGGCGCTGCGAAATCCAGGCCGCCCACTCGACGGACCGGTATTCCTTCCCGTGCTCGTCCAGCAGATAGACGGCATCCCCGGGCGAGAGCTGCTTCAGGATGAGCTCGCCTTCCTTTTCCTTGATCTGCTCTTCGGAGAAGGCCGACACGTTCTTGAGCTGGGGAATCTCCACGAGGGTGAAGGGCACATAATGCCGGAGCCGGGACACATACAGGTCCAGGCCCTCCCTTACCCAGGCGACATCGGTCTTGCCGACCGTGACAAGTTTCAGCTCCATCCTGGTCACAAAGATAGTCTTTCGGCTCGGTATTTGCAAGAATGAAGAACCGATGAAACGGTTGATCATCCTCCTGGTTGCTGCCTTGCAGCTCGCCCTCACGGCGCTCTCCGCCCAGGACAAAGGCTATGACGTCTTTGTCCCCATCGGCAAATACATTGCGCAGGGTGACGCCGGTTCCCTCTCCGCGTGGTTCGCGGACAATCTCGAAGTCAGCATCATCTCCACCACGCGCAACTGTTCCAAAACGCAGGCGCGGCAGATTGTCAAGACCTTCTTCGAGGCCTATACCCCCCGCTCCTTCGATATTTCCCACAAGGCCTCGCGGTCCAACATGAAGTATGCCCTGGGCCAGCTCAGCGCCGGCGGCGAAGTCTTCCTCGTCACCATCTTCGTCTCCGCCAAGGCCGACGGAACCTTCCAGATCCAGCAGTTGAAAATCGACCGACAAACCGAGGTGTACTGATGAGGGGGCTCTGCCCCCTAATACCCCCGGCGCTCCCGGCCTATAAGTCCTGACGGACACGGCCTCCGCTCTGCCGTCTGATGACGGCTTTCAAGTCACGATATCCAAAGTTGTACGTTAAATTTGGAGAAAAAAGGGTAAATCGTTAATTTTGCGGAGCTATTCGTGAATCAACGATTAATTATTATATTTTTATGGCAACAACAGCTGACCTTAAGAACGGAATGTACATCATGTACAATGGCAAGCCCTGCGTCGTGGTATATTTCCAGCACGTGAAACCCGGCAAGGGTCCCGCCTTTGTCAAGACCAAGCTCCGCAACCTCGAAAACGGCCGCATCCTCGAGAACACCTTCACCGCCGGTGTCAAACTGGACACCATCAGCGTAGAGCGTCGCCCCTATCAGTATCTGTACGATGACGGCGAGGCCTTCAACTTCATGCACGAGGAGACCTACGAGCAGATCACCCTCCCCCACGATGTCGTGGAGAACGCCGACCTCATGAAGGAGGGCCAGCGCGTGGAGATGATGTTCCTCACCGAGCCCGAGGAGCGCTGCCTCACCTGCGAACTTCCGACCTACGTCACCCTCGAGGTAACCTACAGCGAGCCTGCCGTGAAGGGTAACACCGCCTCCACCTCCGCCCTCAAGGAGGTCACCCTCGAGACCGGCGCCAAGATCATGGTTCCGCTCTTCATCGAGACCGGTGAGATCATCACCGTGAACACCACCGACCGTTCCTACGGCCAGCGCGTGAAATAAGAGTGCTCCCTGTCATTCCGAAAAGCCGACCCGTCCGGGCCGGCTTTTTTGCACCCCACGTCTTTGATTACAACCGTTTGACCGCCGTGGCGACGGCTTCCAGGAGCCATTTCGGCGTGGAGGTGGCACCGCAGACGCCGGCTCGGTCACCGTCCCGGAACCAGGCCGGGTCGATGTCGTCGGGGCTGCCGATGCGCCAGGTGCGGGGATTGACGCTGCGGCACAGGTCGAAGAGGACCTTGCCGTTGGAGCTGGCCTCACCGGCGACGAAGAGGAGGATGTCGTGCGAGCGGGCGAAGTCCACCAGGTGTTCGTGCCGGTTCGCTACCTGGGCGCAGATGGTGTCGTGGACCGTCACCCGGGAACCGAGGGAACGGACACGGTCGCAGATTTCAGCGTATTCGGCGGGGCTTTTGGTCGTCTGGGAGAAAATCTCCACCGGTTGGGAGAAGTCGATGCCGGGCAGGGCCGCTTCCAGCATGGCCCGGTTCTCCACGACGAGGGCGTCCCCGTCCACCTGGCCCAGCAGGCCCAGGACCTCGGCATGGCCGATCTTCCCGAAGATGATGAGGGTCCCATGGCTGCCGCTTTCATGCAGGCGGGCATAGGCTTCCCGAATATGCTGCTGAAGCTTGAGCACGACGGGACAGGTACAGTCGATGAGGGAAAGCCCCCGGCTGCGCGCCTCGGCATAGGTGGCGGGCGGTTCCCCATGGGCCCGGATCAGAACGGTCCCGCCTTCCGGGACTTCCGACAGGGATGCGACCGTCCGGAGCCCTTTCGCCCCCAGGCGGTCGAGCTCGGCTTCGTTGTGGACGATGGCGCCCAGGGAATGGAGATGGTCCTTCCCGTCCAGGAAACCCTCCGCACGGGTGATGGCCCGGATCACGCCGCCGCAGAAACCGGAACCGGGGTCGATGTCCACCGTCACCATGTCAGGGACGGGGCCTCGTAGAGCAGGAACTTGCCCTGGATGACCCCGAGGCACCAGACCAGTTCCTCGTGCAGGGTCATGTGGGTATTGTCCATCACATAGGCGTCCTCCGGCTGACGGAGGGGAGAAGTCTCGCGATGGGAGTCGATATAGTCGCGCTCCGCCAGGTTCTTGACGATGTCCTCGAAGACCGGGGTGTCGCCTTTTTCCACCATCTCGTCATAGCGCCGCTGGGCACGGACTTTCTCGTCGGCTACCATGAACACCTTCAGTTCCGCGTTCGGGAACACGGTGGTGCCGATATCGCGGCCGTCCATGATGACGCGGCCGCCCTCGGAGAAGGCGCGGAGTTTCGCGTCCACATAGGCCCGTACGAAGGCGATGGCCGACACAGGGCTCACGTACGAAGACACGGCGAGGGTGCGGATTTCCGTCTCGATGCAGCGTTCGCCGAGATACAGGAGCGTCTTCCCTTCCTCGTTCCGGAAATGCAGGTCCAGCGTGTCGATGACCACTTTCAGGGCAGCCTCGTCGATGGTGCCGTCCTTCGCGATCAACCCGTTCTCCATGGCGAAGAGGGTGACGCCGCGGTACATGGCGCCACTGTCCAGGTACAGGAAATCGAATTCCTTCGCCACCATTTTGGCGAAGGTGCTCTTGCCGGTGGCCGAGAAGCCGTCAACGGCGATGATGATATCAGGAACGTTCATAATCTTTCTCTCACTCTAAGATTACAAATGTAGAAAAAAGTTCCGATATTTGCATAAATGTTTCTCTGTGTATGAAGATTCTGATAGTCGATGACGAACGCTCCATCCGGAACTCCCTCAAGGAGATCCTGGAGATGGAAGGATACCAGGTGGATACGGCCGAAAACGGCACCGACGCCACCGCGATGGCGGAAAAAGAGAAGTACGACGCCATCTTCTGCGATATCAAGATGCCCGGGATGGACGGCACGGAAGTGCTCCAGAAACTCGTCGAGGACGGGGTGGAGACGCCGGTGATCATGATCTCCGGCCACGCCGATATCGACACGGCCGTGGACTGCATCAAGAAGGGGGCGTTCGATTTCATCGGCAAACCCCTGGACCTGAACCGGATCCTCATCACCATCAAGAACGCGACGGACAAGGCCAACCTCGTCACCCAGACCAAGATCCTCAAGAAGAAGGTCTATGGCCAGGAGATGGTGGGACAGTCGGCCGGGATCCAGCATATCCGGGAGATGATCGCCAAGGTCGCCCCCACGGACGCCAGCGTCCTCATCACCGGCCCCAACGGCTCCGGCAAGGAGCTCGTCGCCCGCTCCCTGCACCAGCTTTCGCAGAGATCCATGATGCCGTACGTGGAAGTAAACTGCGCCGCCATCCCGTCGGAGCTCATCGAGAGCGAACTCTTCGGCCATGAAAAGGGATCGTTCACATCGGCCATCAAGCAGCACAAGGGAAAGTTCGAGCAGGCCGACGGCGGCACACTCTTCCTGGACGAGATCGGCGACATGTCCCTCGCCGCCCAGGCCAAGGTCCTCCGCGTCCTGCAGGAGCGGAAGATCTCCCGCGTGGGCTCCGACAAGGACATCACCGTGAACGTCCGCGTGGTCTCCGCCACGAACAAGAACCTGGCGGAGGAAATCAAGAAAGGGACCTTCCGGGAGGACCTTTACCACCGTCTCAGCGTCATCGTCATCAAGGTCCCTACCCTGGATGAGCGCAAGGATGACATTCCCCTTCTGATCAACCATTTCCTGGACCAGATCTGTACCGAGACAGCCATGCCGCGGAAGGAGTTCTCCCCCGAGGCCATCGACCTGCTCGTGAAGAAATCCTGGACCGGCAACATCCGCGAACTCCGGAATGTCGTGGAGAGACTCCTCATCCTGGGCAACAATCCCGTGAGCGTGCAGGACATCGAGGATTACGTCATCTGACCTCCCACCAGACGGACACAATAAAGGCGGGCCTTCATGCGGCTCGCCTTTATTGTACCTTATCAACTAAACCAACTATAATAACTAACCGGCTTAGTATATTGCAAGGCCCGTGCCAAACTACGCCTGATGTTCTGCCGCACGGGCGGCTTCGGCTTCGCGGCGGGCGCGTTCGACGCTCTTGGAGCGCTTGAGGACGAACCCGGAACCGAGGTATTTGGTGCGGACATCCTCGTCGGCAGCCAGTTCCTCCGGTGTGCCTTCCTGCAGGATGGTTCCCTCGTACAGGAGGTAGGCCCGGTCCGTGATGGCGAGGGTTTCGCCCACGTTGTGGTCCGTGATGATAACGCCGATATTGCGGTACTTGAGTTTCGCGATGATGTACTGGATGTCCTCCACGGCGATGGGGTCCACGCCGGCGAAGGGTTCGTCCAGGAGGATGAACTTCGGGTCTACGGCGAGGGCGCGGGCAATCTCGCAGCGGCGCCGCTCGCCGCCGGAGAGCTGGATGCCCTTGGACTTGCGGACCTTGGAGAGGTTGAACTCGTCGATGAGCTGCTCCAGGCGGGCTTCCCGCTGGGCCTTGGTCATCTGGGTCATCTCCATGACGGACATGATGTTGTCCTCCACGGACATCTTCCGGAAGACGGAAGCTTCCTGCGGGAGATATCCCACGCCCTTCTGGGAGCGCTTGTACATGGGAAGGCCGGTCAGCTCGTCGTCATCGATGAAAATGCGGCCTTCGTTCGGGACGATCTGGCCGGTGATCATGTAGAAACTGGTGGTCTTTCCGGCGCCGTTCGGGCCCAGGAAGCCAACGATCTCACCTTGGTTCACTTCCATGGAAACGCCCTTCACGACCGTCCGGACGCCGTATTTTTTCACGAGGTTCTCTGCGCGTAACTTCATAATGCGGAACTGCTATTTGGTGTCGAGGCCGAGGGCGGCCACGAGTTCTCTGACTTCGGGATTGGTGTCCATCAGGACTTTCGCCTTCTCTTCGGGCATGTAAGGTACTTTTTCGCCGGTATCTTCCTCCGGGATCTCGTCCACATGGAGGTTCACCTTGTGGCAGGAAAGGAGTTCCCGGAACTGGCGTTCCAGGTCGCGGAGCATCTTCTCCTCGATCCACTGCTTCTGCGCAGCGTTGGAAACGGAGAAGAAGATGGACTTGACGCCCTCGCCCTCCTCCTCGCGGAGTTTCGCCTGCGCCAGCGTGTTCGCCAGACGCGGACGGGCCGTAAACTGACCGACAAGGGTCTTCCAGGCCGCCTGGATGGCCGCCTCGTCCGGAAGCTTCTCCTCCACGGCGACCGCCTCTTCCTCCTGGGGCGCCTCCGCCTTCTCGTCCATGATGGCGTTCATGGACAAGGCCGATCCGGTCTTAGGCGCGCGCTTGCGACGGGCCGGCTCAGGGGCCGGCTTGGGGGCAACGGCCGTCTTATCCGCGGGCTGGGTCGAAGGTATAAGGCGCTCATCAGAGCGCCCGGCGGAGGCCGTGTCCGCAGGACTTATAGGCCGGGAGCCGCGGGGGGCATTCGGGGGCAGAGCCCCCGCAACAGGCTGTTTCGCTCCCGCGACAGGCTCCGGCGCGTTCACGAGGAACGACAGTTTCATCAGGGCGAATTCGATGTGGAGGCGCGGATTCACGGCGGCCTTGTAACCGGATTCGCAGGCGGTCGTGACACCGAGGGCGTCATACAAGAAGCGGAGGGGGCAACGGGTCGCCTGTTCCCGGTAGCGCTGCTTCAGGGAATCCGGCAGTTCCAGCAGAGCGTCCAGCCCGGCGGTGCGGGCGACGACCAGGTCACGCAGGTGCGCGGAAAGGGCCGCCACGAAATGCAGGGCGTTGAATCCCTTGGAAAGCACTTCGTCAAAAAGGGTGAGCGCCGCCCCGTAATTCCCGGCGAGGAAATGGTCCACCAGGGAGAAGCTGTATTCGTAGTCCAGGACATTGAGGTTCCGGATCACATCCTCATATTTGACGTCCGTGCCGCAGAAGGCGACGGTCTGGTCGAAGATGGTGAGGGCGTCGCGCATGGCGCCATCGGCCTTGGAGGCGATGACGTGGAGGGATTCGTCATCGATCCGGATCCCTTCCTTTTCCGCGATGCCGCGGAGGTTCCGGACCATGTCGGGAATGCCGATCCGGTTGAAATCGTACGTCTGGCAGCGGGAGAGGATGGTCGGGAGGATCTTGTGCTTTTCGGTCGTCGCCAGGATGAAGATGGCGTGTGCCGGGGGCTCCTCCAGCGTCTTGAGGAAGGCGTTGAACGCGGCCTGGGAAAGCATGTGGACCTCGTCGATGATATAGACGCTGTACTTGCCCACCTGCGGCGGGACCTGCACTTTCTCCATCAGGGCCTTGATGTCGTCCACGGAGTTGTTGGAAGCGGCGTCCAGTTCATGGATGCAGTACGACCGGCCTTCCTGGAAGGAGATGCAGGACTCGCACTCCCCGCAAGGTTCCATGTCGGGCCCCGGATGCGCACAGTTGATCATCTTGGCGAAGATGCGCGCCGTCGTGGTCTTCCCCACCCCGCGCGGACCGCAGAAGAGATACGCGTGGGCGAGCTGTCCCCGCTTGATGGAGTTCGAAAGGGTCCGGGCGATGGTATCCTGTCCAAGCAGGGTCTCGAAGGAGTCGGGCCTGTATTTGCGTGCCGATACGATATACTGACTCATAGTTTACAAAGATAAGAAGTTATTTTGAAAAACCGGGCCGTAGCATTATCTTTGTAAAGCAAGAAAGTATGAACATGAAGCGATTGATGACCGTAATGGCGCTTCTTACGGTGTGCGCCGGGCTCTTTGCCCAACAAGGGAAGGTAACGACCCGAAAACACCTTTTCTCCGATTTTACCGACAAGATTACCAAAGTCGTGATGACCGGCGGGGACGTCTTGGACGGCGCCCTCCGGCAGGAGGTGGTGGAACTCTGGACCGCCTCCCCTTTCGAGTTCTGCTCCGCAGCCGACTACAACACCCTCAAGGGTTCCGACGCCTACTACTTCCTCCTCGTGACCGAAGGCAAGGCCAAAGGGGAAGAGGAGCCCATGGTACGCTTCCTCACCCTGGAGAAGGGCGGCGCCGAATCCGGTGACAACATCCCGCTCCGGACGGAGGTCATCTCCCTTCCGCTGTGTCCGGTGGAGGGCAGCCTGGGCCGGGAAGTCGTCTTTCTGTCGGCCTATGTGAAAGGCATCCAGGAATTCACCCTGAACGCCATGGCCTCCGAACGGACGGCCTACTCCGGCATGAACTGGTTCAACGAGAAATACGACAAGAAGGGCGGCATCAAACGAATCTACCTCGCGCAGGACGACCTCTCCCCCGCCGTCTCCGACAAAGACAAGGCGAAATACCTCGACGAGGACATCATCCTCTGTGATGCCGACGAGGCCGACAAGGTCTATACCGACAAGACCTACAACACCCTGGTCAGCTACACCGTCGCCGCCGGGACCTGGTGCTACAAGCTCCTGATCGAGGCCGATACGGACACCATCTATTACATCCGCAAGCACAAGGTGACGGACCGCGCGCCCGCCGGCTTCCTCACCGAGGACTTGCGCCGTATGTCCAAGAAACGGTAATGCGCAGCGGCACGGCATCTTCCGGACTGCGGTATGCAGTCCGCCGGAGCGCTTCCCCGGTGGCTTGGTGTGCCTTGAGCATACGCTGCGGCACCCGGGACGAAGCCGGTTACCCCGGCGGTATCGCCCATTTCGTGGAGCATACGATCTTCCGGGGTACGGCCCGCAAAAGCGCCTCCGTCATCTCCGGTTACCTGGACCGCCTGGGCGGCGAACTCAACGCCTACACCACCAAGGAGGAAATCGTCCTGCACGCCACCGTTCTGAAGGAGGACCTGGGGAAAGCCGCCCGCCTGCTCTTCGAACTGGCGACCGAGCCCACGTTCCCGGACGACGAGATCGAAACCGAACGGGGCGTGGTCCTGGACGAGATCATCTCCTACAAGGACAACCCCGTGGAGGATGTCTATGACAAGTTCGAAGGCATGCTCTTCGAAGGGCATCCGCTGGGCGGCCCCATCCTGGGCACCACCGCCTCCGTGAAACGCATCACGCCGGAGGACCTCCGCCGTTTCGTCCGTACCTTCTTCACCCCGGACCGCATGGTCTTCACGGTCGTCGCGGATATCGATGAGAAAGTGCTGGAGAAACGGGTGTTGCGGCTGGCCGAAAAACTGTTCGGGAAAGAGATTCCTTCACCGGCTCCGCCGGTTCGGAATGACAATCGCACGGTCATTCCGGGCGAAACCACATCTGTCATTCCGAGCGAAGCGAAGGAATCTTCCTGCACCGCACCTGCCGGTTCCCCCTTCTCCAAAACCGTGGACAAGCGCCACCACGAGGTGAATGCCGTCATCGGCAACCGGGCGCCGTCGCTGTATGAGGAGAAGGACCGGATCACGGCCGCCGTGCTGTGCAACATCCTGGGCGGGCCGGCATCGAACTCGCTTCTTAACAAAGATTTACGGGAAAAGAACGGCTGGGTGTACGGGGTGGAGTGCTCTTACACGCAGTATGCCGATACGGGCATTGCCGCCATCAGCTTCGGCTGCGACAAACCCAACCTGGAGCGGTGCCTGAAAACCCTGGACCGGATTCTGGAGCGCCTGCGGGAAGTACCGCTGTCGGAACGGTTCCTGAAGGCGGCGAAAAAACAGCTTCTCGGCCAGCTCGCCATCTCCTCCGCCAGCGGCGAGGCACAGTGCCTGTCCATGGGCAAATCCCTCCTGTCCTGGGGCCGGATCGACACCTCCGCCGAGACCCGTGCCCGCATCGAGGCCGTGACGCCCGGGGACTTGCAAAAAATGGCCCGCCGTCTCTTCGATCCGGCGAGCCTTTCACGCTTGATTTACCTGTAGGATTATTTGCTCAGGTTGATGAACGGCAGGGCGTTCGATCCGTTGTAGGTCGGAAGCTCGCCGTTCCACTTTTCGATGGCGTACTGCTGGACGATGAGTCCGTTCAGGGAGGCCGCGACCACGCGGTTGTAGTAGGCCTCGCCGTCGCCCTGGATCTTCAGGGCCTCGGCTTCACCCTGGGCCTTCGCGATGGCGATCTTCGCCTCCGCCTCGGCTTCCTTCACCTTGTTTTCCGCCTTGAGGGCGTTCTGGACCGCTTCGTTCTTGGCATTGATGGCCTCGGTCAGGGAGGCCGGCGGATCGATCTTGGTCGTGAATTCGCGGACGATGAACCCTTCCCGGTTCATGGACTCGTCCAGGCGGGCGCGGACCTCGGTCTCGAACTTGGCGCGGTTCGCCATGAGTTCGTCGGAGGTGTAGTTGTTCGCGCAGGTACGGTAAGCCTCGAAGATACAGGTGTTGATGTAACCCATCTCCAGTTCCCGGACCGGCTTGCGGTACTTCACGAAGATATCCACGGCTTTGTTCTCGTCGATCTGATAAGCCAGCGTCGGGGTCATCGAAAAGATGGCCGCGTCCTTGGGATTCACCGTAAACGGCTCATACGTAACGCGCTGGATATAGGTCGGGTATTCGAAGATACTCTCCGTGATGGGATTGTACCAGACCCAGCCGCGGCAGGTTCCTTCCACACCGCCCTTGAGCGCGGAGTTGGAAGACCATTTCTTGAAACGGATACCCACCGATGCGGAATCGATGGTCGTGCAGCAGGATGCCATCAGGATGATGGCGAGGACGGTGACACCGAGGGAGATCCAGGTGGCCTTCCCCAGTTTGCTTCCCCTGCGGGGATTGACGGTTTTGGTAGCTTGCATATCGGGGAGAAATAAAAGGTTATCCGATGACGGCGCCGTTGGTGACGACCTCCTGCGGGGTGATGAACCGCATCTTGCCATCGCCCTGCTTGGCCATGAGGATCATGCCCTTGGACTCGATGCCGCGGATCTTGCGGGGAGCGAGGTTCGCCAGGATGCAGATCTGCTTGCCGAGCATGTCCTCGGGGCTGTAGTATTCCGCGATGCCGGAAACGATGGTCCGGGTGTCGATGCCCGTGTCGATGGTGAGCTTCAGGAGCTTGTCCGTCTTGGGGACGCGCTCGGCCTCCAGGACGGTCGCCGTACGGATGTCCATGCGGCCGAATTCGTCGAACGTGACTTCCTCCTTCTGCGGTTCCACCTTCTTCGCGGCTTCCTCGGCGGCCTTGGCGGCCTCGGCCGCTTCGCGCTCGGCCTTGATGGCCTCGAGGCGCGCGATCTGCGCATCCACGACGGCGTCCTCGATCTTCTGGAACAGGAGGACGGACTCGCCCAGGGCATGGCCGGCCGGCAGGAGTTCGGGGGTGCCGAGCATCGACCAGCGCAGGACGCGGCCCTCAGGAGAGGAATCCTGCTCCGCGTCGCTTCGCGACCCAATACGGGCATATGCTCCGCAGGATTCCTCTCCCGAGGGCCGCGTATGCAGGGCCTTGCCTTCGCCGCTCTTGTAGAAGTTCACCGTCGGGGTGCCTTCGCCGGCGCGGTGGTCGGTACCGGCGTCGAGGCCGACGCGAAGGATGCCGCGGAGTTTCTCGGCGCTGAAGGGCGTGAAGGGTTCGAAAGCGATGGCGAGGTCGGCGCAGATCTGGAGGCAGGTGTAGAGGATGGAGGCGGTGCGGTCCATGTCGATCTTCGCCACCTTCCAGGGTTCCATGTCGGAGATGTACTTGTTGCCGATGCGGGCGATGTTCATCGCCTCCTTCAGGGCCTCGCGGAAGTGGAAGGTCTCCACGTATTTCTCCAGGGCCTCCTTGCAGGGGACGATGGAAGCCAGGGTCTCGGCGTCGATGGCCTCGGGCTTCCGGTTCTCCGGGACGACACCGCCGAAGTACTTGTGCGTGAGGACGACGGCCCGGTTCACGAAGTTGCCGAACACGGCCACGAGCTCGGAGTTGTTGCGCTGCTGGAAGTCCTTCCAGGTGAAGTCGTTGTCCTTGGTCTCCGGAGCGTTCGCCGTGAGGACGTAGCGGAGGACGTCCTCCTGGCCGGGGAACTGCTCCTCGTACTCGTGGACCCAGACCGCCCAGTTGCGGGAAGTGGAGATCTTGTCGCCCTCGAGGTTCAGGAACTCATTGGCCGGGACATTCTCCGGAAGGATGTAGTCGCCGTAGGCCTTGAGCATGGACGGGAACACGATGCAGTGGAAGACGATGTTGT
>DETL01000008.1:0-17806 GCA_002361625.1 Bacteroidales bacterium UBA3289
CACCCCATTTGTCTAATAGACCACATTTTCGGTTGGCGAAACACCTTGTAACCATTTGATATATTTACATTTATGCATACTTTATTGAAACGCGTTTCAATAAAGTTGTGATATGTCAAAAATAAGGCGTCGTCAAAGATGTCCAAAATGCAGCTCTTTGAACATCATTCGTTGGGGTTCAAGAGAGGGCCATCAGAGGTATAAATGCCGTGATTGTGGGACTTCTTTCGTCAAACATAAGGAGGGTGTACGTCAAAGCAATAGATTAGTCTGGTTCCGCAAATGGGTTCTTGGAAAACAGACCATTGAAGACATCGCCCGGGAGTGTGGTTACAGTGCGCGCCAGGTTCACAGATGGTTCGACGAGTATTTGGACTCATCCCCCAGCTGGACAATGAATACATCCCGGCAGATTTATCTCCTCATTGATGGCACATACTACTCTGATGGCCACTGTCTTATCTTGTATCGTGCAGAGAACTTGAAGAGAACCATCTTCTATCGTTTCACCACGCATGAAGACGATGATGAGATTGCGTCGGATCTCATCAGTATAAGGGACTTAGGCTATGATGTAATAGGCATTACCACTGATGGTGGTGATAACATTATACGTGCTGTACAGTACGTATTCCCCAATGTGCCACGACAGCGCTGTGTAGTACATGTTCAGCGGGATTGCCTGGCATCAATCACACAACGGCCACGTTTCACGGAGGCTAAGTTGTTCAGGAACCTGATACAAGATCTCAGTATTGTTAAAACAAATAACGATAAGCTCTGGTGGTTAAGCATGTACGCAAGGTGGGTAGAAGACAATGAAGAGTATGTCTTCCAGAAGGCGATTGTCTCCTATTCACATCAGGAATACTACGTACATAACGACCTGAGAAAGGCATACATACATCTAAAACGAGCCCTGCCAAACCTTTTTACATACATAGAGCATCCGGGCGTTCCGAAGACGACGAACGCGCTGGAGGCCTTCTTTGGCCACGTAAAAGACCAAATCAGATTGCACCGTGGGCTCGCCGAATCTCGGATTGATAACTTCATAAAATGGTTCCTCTTCTTCAACGATGAAAAGAAGAAAAAGTAACCTTGTTACCAACCAAAAATGTCAAGGTCACCAACCAGAAATGTCAATTATACCGGATTTAAGTACCTTGCGAAGAGAGAGTCGTTCCGAAGAATAGGTTCAATAACTATCAATACTCAACCTCCCACAAATGATAAGACTTAATATCATTAACAAGTCTCATAATAACAACTGAATCATAGTTCCCGCGCTTCATACAACTAATGTCAACGGGATAGTCGTCTTTATGCCGAATATGGTCAATATCAATAATAAACCCAAACATATCTCCATCTAAGACCATAGGACAATCCTGATAGAGTTCTTTTTCCAAATTCTCGGGAATGAGACTCCCAAACTGAAAGGGCTCTATTCCATTAAACGATAGTTTCTGCCTGATTCTGCCATTCTGTAATCTGTAAACAACGGCTCTGTCCCCCTCGTATGTCCATACGGTTGAGAAATTTGAGTAAGTTGAAGACAGATAGAAAGCATTCCCGTTCTTTTGATAGAAAGAATTCAGCAGTCTCTCAGTATGATTGTGATTGACTCTGATATAGTGCATTGTAGAACATGACACAAAAAGAGACAAACCAAATGTCAAAGCAACGAGGGAACCGACTCTATTTCTTTTTTTACTACCCATTGTTTTTATTCAGACCTTAGTTCAGTAATGTGCATCTTCTGCACAAGCAAAGATAATCAATCATTGCAAAGAATGGAAGTTGGCTTACATCTTTCGTTCCAACAAGGGCATAAGCCATTCCTTATTATCGTCTATGAACCGAGCAACCTTCTGGAAATCCCGCCACAGGTTCAACATTTCGCTGTTTCGGGGAGCACCTCAAAACCAATCACTTACGAAAGTGGTTGGTTTTTCTTTTTACCGGGCAGTTGCAAAAATAACGTGTTTCAAACCCAGTTTAACAGCGTTCAAAAGCAGATTGCATTTTCGAGTAAAAGGATATAATAGCAGTCAAATTCGATATGAATTCCAGCATCACACCCTAGTCCAGGTGGTAGATGGGGTGATCTGACTCTCAAAGGTCGCAATTCTTGGAGAATCCGCTGTAAAGTAACCCCCTCATTTCCAATGGCCACTGCATTGAAGCAGAAAGCCCTATACGATGAAGAATTCAAAAGGGTGCTCATTGACCCGCAGTATGCAGGAATGACTTTCGTTGAGGCATCTCCTTATGACAGGATTTGGGGTATAGGCATTAGTGCAACGACTGCCCTGAAGAAAGGGGTTGCGGGTTGGAAAGGCCATAATTTCCTTGGAAGGGCTTTAACAGAATTACGGGACGAATTGAACGAAAAGTCCTTATCGGAATGATTTTTGCACCCTTTGTAAGGGGATATATCTCACTTAATCACAACAATAAGCGGACAACTAGATCTCATCAGCGAATGATTCCATTTAACACATAATCATTATGAAACAGTTCTTTTCCATATTAGTCTGCACCCTTGCGATATGTGGGTGCGCAACTTCAAGGTATTCTTCCGTCAATAAGGTTGCTCCACTCGAAGGATACAAGTATTTCTATGTGCTTGGAACGAATGAATTGCTATCCATAGACACAAGCGTCGGAATTGCAGATGAGTTCGGGAATGCAAGCGCAAGTACTTACATCAATGCCCTCAATCCCGCTGATGTAGTTGCAGGGTACCTGATGAAGAAAGGTTTTATCCGCACTCCCAAATTGGACAAAGAGCATGCACAGAAAACGCTTCTCGTCTCGTATGGGGAGAGTGGTCACCATTGGGGGGATATTACCGAGGTGACGATTCAGTTTATTGATGCCTCAACCCATGAATTGGTTGCAACCACAACTGCCGCCGACGGATGGTTGAAAACAGAGCCCGACAAAATCCGAAAAGCCATCCTGAAGAGTTTGAAGAACTTGTTTGAAAGATGATTTAATACAAACTCTTAAGGTGATACAATCGGCAACGGTGTATCGCTTTTTGTATGACGGCGGCATTACCCTTAAGAGTGGACGGCGGGGTTTGCTGTGTATAAGGATGGTAAGAGATTAAGCCCCCTCCACCCCAATCCATTCCCGGGCGGGGACTATATCGGGAAGGAAAAGTGATTGAGCAGTATTCGGTTATTGGAAGAAAAGTAGTATTTTTAGGCAGCCGCAGATTTAATACATATGAAGAACGGAATGAAACAAATGGAATAAAGAAACAGCATAATAACCTCTATCTGAAAGCACTCTATGAAACCAAACATACTCATTTTGATGGTGTTTTACCTGTTGATTCAATCCTGTTCTTCTCAAATGCCTATCGACCCCGATTCTATTGACCGGATTGATTTTTACGCTATATGTAGAGGAGTGGATTTCGCACAGGGTGTGTATTCTATTTCGGAATTAAAGGATAAAGGAAGAGATACGATTATTACGGACAGAGTCTTTATTCAACGTTTTGTCGAAGAGCTTAACCAGTTGATTCCAGATAAACATCAACGGCTTGTTGATCATCGGTCTGGCGCCATCCTTTTTAACCGAGAAGGTGATTCAACCCTTGTTTTCTTCGGTGAAAGGACGGGAATCATCTATCGGAATAAAAAAATGATGGATCGGGATTCATTATTCCGATTGATTGATGACTCAGTATTTGCGACACAACCCTATGATTATTGGTTCCCGAGTGATTCTAGTCGTGACTTATACAGAAATATTGTGAAAACAATGATGGAGTTGCGCAAGCAACAAGCAATGGATTCCCTTGAAATCAAATAATCCATCACCTCAATGTAGCTCTCAGGTATCCGGGAGCCATTTTTGTGCAATTCCATCGCTCTGTTGCCGTACGTCACGGCGGTATAACCCTGAGGAGCGGACAACGGGGATTTGCTGTGTATCGTGACGGGAAGAGATTAAGCCCCTCCACCCAATCCATACACGGGCAGAAACTAGGACGGCTAATTCTTCCGGCTCATAAGGCTAGCATATACGACCGTCCTGGGCAGACGGAATGAATGACCGGTGATGTAAAGTCCTATTGGTATGGAACTTGCGACACTGAAACCATTTCTAATTCCACGCATATGAAAAAAGTCATCACTACCCTTCTTCTGGCCCTCGGAATCTGCACGGCGTCCTTTGCGCAATCCGACTGGGCCCATCGGCTATATGGGACACTCGGCTTCTCTTACGGAGGTGCCCCCAGGATGAACTTCGCCAAAGAGGATTTCGCTATCCGTTCGTTCAACGTCGAGTTGGGATACCGCCCGACGGACAATTTCTCGATATTCCTTCCGGTTTCCATCGACATGAACCTCCTCAATACGACGACCACCCGGAACTACAATGAAACGGGGACCGTTGGACTCGGCACGGCCTATGCCTTCCCGTTGGGAAAAAACTCATACATCGAACCGGCCCTATCTTGCTCGACGACCTATATCAAGACGGATGTCAATTATCTGACCCCCAAGTTTGAAGTCCGTTGGGGCGTCGGCAGGCTGGACCGTTCCATCATCCCATATTTCGGTCTTTATTGCGGACTCGGCGTACAGTATATCCATCCCTATGACACCGGCCTCATGTCCAATATGGTCTTGGGATATGCCACGGTGGGAATCCACCTGTTTTAACGCATTCTTTCATGAAGCGCATCTCTCCTTTGACCTCTGGGTGTGAATTGGGAAACGCCCCATCCACCCCAATCCATTCACGGGCGGGAACTATAACGGGAAGGGAAAGTGATTGAGCAGTATTCGGTTATTAGAAGATAATCGCTATATTTAGGCCGAACTATCAAAGTTGGATATGAAACGCTATTTTATCATCATCGGCCTTCTTCTCCCACTCTTTTCCTGGGCTCAACCCAAGCAAGACCTGTCTGAAAGGGTGCTGGAGTTGTGTCAGTACATCCCGGACCATGGCCTGAAGCCGGAGGCCAAGGACTATTTGACCCCCGAGTTCTTCCGGGTCCTTTCCGAAGCGTTTGATGCGCCTGTGGTCGATTACGGGGAAATCGGCGACAACGAGTGGCTCTGGTATTTCCTGACGGGGAACGATGCGGCAACGCCGGAGTTTACGGTCAAGTCGCTCTCTCTCGTCGACGAGACGCACGCCGTGGCCACGATCGCCGTCCGGACCCGTTCCGACGTTACGCAGGAACTCTTCGACGGGACGGCCGAGTACCCGATCGAGATGGTCCGGGTCGACGGACAATGGCTCCTGGACGATTTCGACGGCAAGAAAGCCGACTGTCTCGATTACGTCAGGACGATGCGCGGGAAATACAAATCCGGCGAACTCCTCGAATACATGGAGTCCGAGGATTATTTCCACGAGTACATCCCCGATTTCAAGAAGCGGCTGGAAGAATTCTACCGGAAATACGGGACCGAATAATCTTATGATCATGAACAATAATCAAAAAAGGCAACTCATTCTCGAAGGGTGTTTCGTCGTTTTGATGATTCTCTGGCTGTTTGTACCAGGTTGGAGAGCAGCAAAGATTCTGGGCATTATCGCCAACGCTTTGCTTTTACTCTCAATGCTCGTGTCTTATCGTGCGGAAGAGAGGATGAAGAAAAAGGACAAAGAATAAAGAGTATTGTATATGAAATTGGACAGCGAACAAAAAAGGGTGCTCAAGGCTATTTCTGGTTCCAGCCTTGGATTCATCATCGGTTATCCTCTCATTATGTGGATAGGTGGGAAGTTGGACTCATGGAGAGATGCGTTGGCCTGGTTGGGAGTCGGTCTTATTGTTGCTGTTGTGACGGGAGTTTTCTACGTCCTGGGTTCCAAGATTCCGAAGAAAGACGAATAAATACCGCCAACCATATTGGGGGCTATGGCGTTTCTTTGTTGAAAAATGGGTATCAGTTTGATGGCGTTTAAATTCCTTAGTGACACAACGTTTTCATGAAAGAAAAAGCCCCCGGAATACCTTCCGAGGGCGATTTCATGTAATAGAAGATTAGTTCTTCATCAACTCGACTTCACTGGCGATGACTTCGAAGACGCTTCTCTCCGTTCCATCAGCTATAGCGTATCTCTGCATCCTGACGCGACCGATGACATGGACAGCAGTTCCTTTCTGGAGTTGATCCAGATTCTTGATGGTGTCGCTCTCCCACGCGAGGACGCGGAACCAGGTGGTGTCAATGACATGACATCCATCCTTTGCGGTATAGCAGTGGTTTGTTGCGACAGAGAAATTGGCAACTTTGGCGAAAGGCAAGCCCCATCGATAATTGAGGGGCTTGGCAGGAGGCTATTCGCAAAATACTGATAGTGAGAGTCTTACAAAACCACGGGCGTCAACCCCCTTGGAGCACTTCCTACAGATCGTCGATGGGATTCCGGCCCAGGGTGCCGGTCGTGGTGGTCGTGGCGGCATTCGCGTATGTCAGGATCACGTGCCAGGTGGACTGGTTCGAGACATCGGCGTCCAGGGAGATGGTGCCGCCCGGGAGGTTATAGACGGCGAGGTTCCGGTTGACCATCGGCTCGATGCCGTATTTCCGGGTCAGGTCGGCCTGGAGGTTGTCATAGGCCTTCTCCAGGGCGTCCCAATCGGAGATGACGGGGAAATCGACCCGGACTTCCCGGACCGGGTTCCCGGACGGGGTGACCTTGCAGCCGCTGTAGCCGGCGAAATCACCGGTATAGGTTCCGTTCCCGGCGCTGCGGAATCCGGCCTTCACCAGTTCCGATCCGAAAGCCGACAGGGTGCCGGTCATCGGGATCCCCTTGAAAGACAGGGGCGTAGATGCCGAGGTCGTCGTGGAAGAGGTCGTGGACGGAGTTTGGGTCGATGGCTTCTGTCCCTTGTACTTGCCGACACCCAGTTCCCGTTCCAGGTCTTCGACTTCCTGCTCCAGGCTCGGATTGGAGATCGAACCGCCGTCCTGCCGTTTCGGACTGAACCAGCCGCCGGATTCCTCCGAACCCGTATTACCCGATCCTTCCGTATTGCTTGAACCGCCGCCAGGAAAGGGAACCACGCTCCCGAAACTGCTGGAGCACCATCTCACGGCCAGGACAATGACCACTGCGGCCACGATAAACTTGAGAATCTTTTTCATGTCGGACTGCTTTTTATGGCAAACGAATTGTTGATTTTCACAAAGATAAGGGATTTTGACGAAAAGTACCAACATTCCCGTTTTCCACTTATCCGTATTTTTCCGTATCTTTGAAAGATTGAACTGAAATCGCGAAATGATGAAAACACGGAAAAAGCTCATAGGACTGGGACTGGCCGTCGCTGCGGTGGTGGCCTGCACCCCTTCCGGAAAGGAATTGAAGACAGAAACTTTCGAATTTGCCGATTCCACGGCCCATGCGCACCTGACCATCAAGGCGGAACTGCCGGTGGCGGCAAAGGGCGCCCCGGCCGCGATCCGCACGAAGCTCATCGAAGTGATGGACCGGCAGCTCAGCCACATCGGCACCTATGAACAGGACCGGATGTTCCCGGCCTTCGAGGGGAATGCCGACGACTCCAAGGCCCTCATGGACTATTATCGGGGAAAGGCTTTTGAAACCATCGCCACGGTTTCCCAGGCGGACTTTGACGAACGGAAACAGTATATCGATGAAGACGAAGAGATACCGGGCTGGGAGTACGATTTCTCGTTGACCCGGACCAGCGAGACGGACCGCTATGTCATCTTCCTGTCCGAGGACATTGTCTTCTCGGGCGGTGCCCATGGCGGCATTATCGGATGCGGGCCGCTCACTTTCGACAAGAAGGACGGGCACCTCGTGGAGAAGTTCCTGAAGGACTCCGCCCTGCAGGAAATGCAGCCGCTGCTCCGGAAAGGCCTCGTGCAGTACTATGCCTCGAACGGGCAGGAAATCCAGCCCGAACAGCTGGGCGAATACCTGACCCTGTCGGGCGATGTCATTCCCTATCCCGTCTGGGCTCCCATTCCCACCCCGGAAGGCCTCGATTTCACCTACCAGCAGTACGAGATCGCTTCCTACGCCGATGGAATGCCCAGTTTCACCCTCCCCTATGAAGAAGTCCTTCCGTTCCTGACGGAGGATGCCAAGGAAATCATCCGCAAATAATCGCCCATGGACCAGACTCCTTACCGGGAGATATCGGAAATCTCCCAGCTCCCCGCACCGGATGCGACCGGTATCATTTCCCGCTATGTATTCCAGTACATCGATTTCAACCAGGTGCCGCAGTATGTGGCGGCCGGGCATCTGTTCTCCGACTGCTGCTTCCTCGGATGTGACATCCCGTCCGAAATGGAGGGACGGATCGGCCAGACCTGTCTCATCTTTCCGCGTATGGGGCGTACCTACAATGTGTTCCGGACACGGCTCTATGACGGGGAAACCCTGTATGCCGGCTATGATCCGGAGAACGAGGAGAGTTACGGCAGCTGCTTCGACGCCCGGGTCTATGCCGATTACATGGAGAAGGGCCAGCAGTGCGATGACATCCGCGAGACACTGGGCCGCACCCTCCACGACCGGGCGATGAGCAGCGCCATGCGCGAATTCCTGAGCCGGTTCGACGAGCGGCAGGTCGTCGCCATCATGGGCGGCCACGCGCTCCTGCGCTCCGACGAAGGGTACCGGAGGGTGGCCCTGATCAGCAAGAAACTCACGGAAAAAGGCAAACTGATGGCCTCCGGCGGCGGTCCGGGCGCCATGGAAGCCACGCACCTCGGGGCTTGGATGGCCGGCCGGAGCGACGCGGAATTCGACGACGCGATGGAAATCCTCTCCGCCGCCCAGACTTTCCGGGACGAAGGCTGGCTCCGCACGGCCTTCGAGGTCCTGCACAAGTATCCGCAGCACAAATACCGCAGCCTGGGCATTCCGACCTGGTTCTATGGGCACGAACCCTCCACGCCCTTCGCGACCGACATCGCCAAGTACTTCTACAACAGCCTCCGGGAGGATACGCTCCTGGCCATCGCCAAGGGCGGGATCATCTACTCCCCCGGCTCGGCCGGCACCATCCAGGAAATCTTCCAGGACGCCGCCCAGAACCATTACGAGACCTTCGGCGCCCCCAGTCCGATGGTGTTCCTGGACAAGGATTTCTTCACCCGGGAAATCCCCATCTATCCGCTGCTGGAAGACCTCCTCGCGCAGGGGAAATACCGGAATCTGCTGATCTCCGTCACCGATGACCCCGAAGAGGCCATCGACACCGTCCTATCCTTCCAATAAACTCGTTTACAACAGGATACGGATCCCGAGGGCAATCAGGACGAGCCCACCGATGATGCGGGCGCTATAACCAAATTTCCGGCCGAGGAAGCTTCCGGACAGCATACCCACGACGACGGACAAAACCGTAAAGACAATCAGGGAAAGGCTCACCGGAACCATTCCGTTCCATCCGATTCCGTTCAGTGCCATGGAAATGCCGATGGCTGCGGCATCGATCGAGGTGGCCACGCTTCCCAGGATGATCCCCCCGATCCCGTCCAGGTTCAGATGCTCGGATTTGCTCCGGACCCCGTCCAGGAACATTTCCAGCCCCACATACAGCAGGAGCAGGAAGCCGATGATGTGGGCAATCCGTTCGAAATGAGCCACATGGCCGGCTATGAGATCTGTCGCGAACGTACCCAGGGCCCATCCGCCCAGAAGGAATCCGGTGTGGATGAAGACGAATACGAGCACGACCGTCAGCACCTTTTTCTTCAGTTCCTCCCGGCTTACGAGGAAAGAGGAGCACAGGGTGACGGCAAAGCAGTCCGCACAAAGGGACATACCCAGCAAGATGGCGCTCAGGATCTCTCTCATGGCTTGAACTCCTGCCGGTTCACGATAGAACGGCCCAGCGTAAGCTCATCGGCATACTCCAGGTCGTCCCCGAATCCCAGTCCGCGGGCCAGGGATGAGAAACGGACGCCCGTATGGGACAGTTTCCGGTAAATATAGAAGGCCGTGGACTCCCCTTCCACATCGCCGCTGAGGGCGAAGATGACCTCCGCTTCCGAAGGGTTCGGAAGGGCCTCCACCCGCTGGATCAATTCGTTGATACTCAGGTCCGACGGGCCGATTCCGGCGATCGGGGAAATGATGCCTCCGAGGACATGGTACACCCCGTGGTATTGGGCGGTATTCTCGATGCTCATCACATCCCGGACGCTCTCGACCACGCAGATGGCGCTGTGGTCACGCGAGCGGTCCGCACAGAGGGAGCAGACCTCCTCGTCCGAAATCATCCGGCACTCCCGGCAGTAACGGACCTCGTCCCGAAGGCGGTTGATCGCATCCGTGAAATGATGGACGTTCTCCTGCGGCTGGCGGAGCAGGTGCAGGGCCAGGCGCAGGGCGCTGCGACGGCCCACCCCGGGAAGGGTGCCGATGGCCTCCACGGCGTCGGACAGAAGGTCGGAAGGATATTTCTCTTTATAGGCCATAGTAGTCGATGAGCCCGTCCATCGGAGAAGCGATGAAGCGGGAGAAGGTCAGTCCATATTCCGCACCCAGGCGTTCCAGCTCGGCCCGGCAGGCGCAGCCGAAGCCGCCGATGACGCCCACGGGAAGTTCCTGGCCGTACCGCATGAGGGCCCGCTCGAAGAGGTCCCGGAAATTCCGGTCGATCAGCGATTTGACATAGGCATTCTCCCGCTTTTCCAACAGGAAGGGAGCGAGGCTGCCCAAATACCGGGATGGAGCGGGACTCCGGTAGATGTTCCGGACGATGGAGGCATAATCGGCCTCATGGAAGGAGGCGAAGGAATCGGCCAGGTCCGCCGGCACCAGCTCTTTCACGAAGTCGCTGAGGAACATCCGGCCCAAGGCGGCCGCACTGCCCTCGTCGCCGATGATGAATCCGCCGCCATGGATGTTCCGGACAATCCGTTCCCCGTCGTAATGGCAAGTGTTGGAGCCGGTTCCCAGGATGGCGGCGATGCCTTCCCCGTGGCCGCAAGCGGCACGGGCGGCCGCCAGAAGGTCCGAGGCGTATTCACAACGCGCCATCGGGAAACGCTCCTTGAACACCTGGTCCAGCCCGGTGGGAAACTCCAGCAGACCGGCGGCGAAGAAATGGACTTCCTGCACGCCGGAAAAGTTCTCCACGGCATCGGCGAAGACCTGCGCGTTGGATTCCGCCGCGATGGACGACAAGTTCATGCCCGGGGTTTGCAGGCGCTTTTGAACTGCGCCGCCAGGGGCGATCAGGCACCAGTCGGTCTTGGTGGCCCCGCTTTCGACAATCAGGATCATATCTCCACTCCTTTCTTTTTCCAATGGTAATAGCCATACACCGCCGAGGCGACATACACGACATACAACAAAGCCATCCAGTACTGGCCGTTGCCGATGCAGAGGGCGGTCGTGAGGATATCGGCCACGATCCAGAGCATCCATTGCTGGATATAGGACCGTGTCAGCCACCAGGTGGCGATGACGCTGAGGACGGTTGCCGTGGCATCCAGGACGGACATGCTGTCCCCGAGGGCACGGAACACCCCGATCAACAGGAGCGAACCGACGACAAAGCCCACGGCGCTCCACAAGGCCGTTTTCGCCGGGAGCGGACGGATATGGATCGCTCCCTCCTTCACCTGCGCCCCGTCTTTCCGCCATTGGATCAGGCCGATGACGGACATGACGACGTAATAGACATTCAGGCCCATCATCCCCCAGCTGCGCTGGATGGCGAAACTGTAGGCGCAGGCGGCGCCGGTCAGGATGCCGACCACCCACATGGCGTTCTTCTGCAGGATCTCCAGGACCACATAGGCGACACCGGTGACGAGGGCGAAGATTTCTATTGCTTGTACGATATCCATAAGAATACAAATTTACGGGATTTTTTGCTATCTTCGCGCATTATTACCCAAGAATATGGACAAGAAAAGCTATGCATTTGGAATGAGCCTTGCCGGAAACCTGCTGCAGTCGGGTGTGCACGGACTTAATTTCGACGACTTCGTGGCCGGTCTGAAGGCCATGCTGCAGGGTGAGAAACTCGCCATCTCCATGGATGAGGCCGGCGAAGCCCTGGAAGCGTTCTACAAGGAAATGGAAGAGGAAGCCTCCGAACGGGCCGCCGTCGCCGGAAAGGCCGCGAAGGAGGAAGGCGAGAAGTTCCTCGCCCAGGCCGCCCGCGACCCCGAGGTCCGCGCCACCGGCAGCGGTCTCATGTACAAAGTCCTGAAAGAAGGAACCGGCAAAAAGCCCTCCGCGACGAGCCAGGTCAAGTGCCACTATGAAGGGACCTTCCCGAACGGGCAGATCTTCGACAGCTCCTACAAGCGCGGTGAACCGGCCGTCTTCGGCCTGAACCAGGTCATCAAGGGTTGGACCGAAGGCCTGCAGCTTATGGCCGAGGGTGCCAAGTACGAGCTCTACCTCCCGTACAACCTCGCTTACGGCGAACACGGCGCCGGCAATGCCATCCCGCCGTACAGCGCCCTGAAGTTCGTCGTCGAACTCATCGAGGTCCTGTAAAGATTACCAGGTATACTCCAGCGAGATCATCAGGCTGGCTCCCGGCATCGGATAGCCTTGAACCACCTGATACGAACGGTCGAACACGTTCCTGACCACCATGCCCGCCTTCAGGACCGGCGCCTTCGCCCGGTTCCCGGAAGCGGGCAAATCTATGATGCGGGCTATGGAAGCATCGCTGACCGACCAGGGGGCGATATGGTAGTCCGGCGTATTCGCCGTCCGGGACCAGCGCTCCCCTGTCACGACCGTATCCCAGGAAAACGACCAGGCCCGCCAGCCGGCACGAAGGTCGATTCCGCCGCTGTGCCGCGGAATATAGGGAATCTGGTTCCCGAAAGTGCTTCCGGACGGATCGCTATGGTCCAGCGCCCGTTGGAAACTGTAGCGGAACACGGCCTCCGCCGTCCATCCCTGCTGGTGGAAACGCCCATCCAACCGCACATCCACGCCCGTGACATCCACCCGTCCGATGTTGAGCATCGTCCAGCGGAACTGCGACGATGTCGGGATGGCGACGATCTTGTCCGTCACCCGGTTGAAATAGGGTGAAAGCCGCCCCTCCCAGGACCAGGGTCCGGAGGCGTGCCGGAAACGCAGGTCCAAGCCCGCCTGGACGGCGGATTCCGGGTCGAGAGCGGAATTTCCCATCTGGGAGTAATAGAGGTCGTTGAAGGACGGCAGACGATAGCTTCGCTTGAGGAAGCCGTCCATCTCCAGCCAGCGGAAAGGGGCATAGAACAGGCTGATGGAAGGCATCCACGCACGCCGGAACGTATTTTCCCGGGACCAGCCGCCGGCTTCCGGGGTCAGAAACCCGTCCCAGGCGCCCTGATAGACAGCATGGGCAGCCACGCGGAAGCGTTCCCAAGCCAGCCGGGTGGCCAGCGCCCCCGTGAAGACGGTCCTCCGCGGGGTGACGGACTGTCCGGCATCGGTATCCAGGGCATTGCGTTGCAGGTCGGTACTCAGGTCCACGGACCAGGGATCCGCAAGTACGAACGACTGTGCGAGAGATAGATAACCGGAGCGCTGGTGATAATGCAGATCATAGGGCAGCGCCATGGGATTCTTCTCCGGGTGGGTGTCGTAATGGATATAGTCGTCCGCGAATTTGAAACGGAGCGACGTCGCGTAACGAGGCGTCCAGTCTTCCTGCCAACCGCCCTGAAGGAAGAGATTGCGGTCCGCCTGCCGCTCCGCACTGAACGGAAAGCCCGTTGCCCGGCGGATGACCGGACCGGGGAATCCCCGCTCGGAGCCGTAGCCATATCCGCGAAGACGCCATTCCCCCCGCCTGAGGCGGCCGAACAGGGCCGACTCCAGGCGGAGGCTCCGGATATCCCCGTTTTCCCGCACCAGGGTGGTATCGAAAAAGGGAAACTTGTATTTCCCATGACTGGTCACCCCCTCCGCCGATACCCGGAGCGTGACGGGGCCCAGATCCAGGTCCCATTGGAGGGACGGATTGAAGGTTCCGAAAGAACCCCCTCTCAGACGCACCCGTCCCCCATCCCGGTCCACCAGCAGGGGGCGCTCGCTTTCCAAGTGAACCGAAGCGCCGGACGCGTATTCCTTCGCCGTCTGCAAACGTCTGGTTTTCTGTCCGTTATACAGGGACACCAGGCCGATTCCGTCCACGGAGAAACGTCCCAGGTCCACCTGCATGTTCTGCGCATTGTCCACCTGGACACCGTCCAGGAACACGCCGACATGCTCGCTTCCCAGACTGCGGACATTCACCGTCTTCAATCCCCCTACCCCTCCATAATCCTTCACCTGGACACCGGTAAACCGGCGGAGGACGTCTGCGACCTGCGCCGGAGGAGCGGCCACGCCCGGAAGATACACTTCCTCGGAGGGCCGGACGACCGGGAACACCTGGACGGAATAGACGGAGGCCGCCGCGAGCGTATCCGCCTCCTGGGCCTGCAGGCACCAGGGGGCGGACAGGGCGATGGCCAGCGCTATGGCTGAAGGGCTTCGCAAGTCAATACAGAGCAAAATGCCCCGGGCAGACACCGGCCTTTACGGTCCAGCGCAACGCACCCCCGGAATAGCACGAAACCGTGCCCGGATTGAAATAATCGCCGGCATCCCCGACCAAAAAGGTATCCCCGTCCAGCACGCCCAGGCTGTACAAAGCCGTTGCCGACACTTTCAGGGGCAGCGCCTTCCGGACGCCGTTCCGGACGCTCCAGGCCTGGTACTCGTGGGCGGCGCCCCAGTCGAATTCGGAATCGGTGCCGATGCAATAGACCGTATCCCCGTACAGGGCGGAAACACTCACATAATCAGCCACTTTGGAGACCGGATCGATACCGCTGGCGGTCTGGGTCTCGATCCGGTACAAGCCGGAATGAACGCTCCAGAAGTCGCCCAGCGTCGTGACGTAGATGCCGCCGGTACCGTCCGCATAGACATTCTTCAGATTCACCTGCACGGAGATCGACCGTTCCACCCGGAAGGAATCCGTGTCGATGACACTCACCGTATTGTCGTACGCATAATCCGGGGGAAGCTGGCTGGAAATGCCTCCGGAATTGGCGACATACAGTTTGCCGCCATACCAGGCGATACCCTCCGGCTGGTAGCCCACTTCCACGGAGCCTGCGAGCTTCTTGGTTTCCAGGTCGATCCGGTACACCTGTCCTTTCGGATTCTTGGAGTCCGTCACCGAATAGTTTCCGTTCTCATCGTAACTTCCTGTCGCATAAGCGCCTGCCCAGGAAGTGACATAGGCGTAGCGTTGATCGAACGCGAGGGAACGCGGCGTCGGGACCGGGATGGCGGCGATTTCCGTCTCATCCTTTGCCGAGAGGACTTCCACGATTCCGGAGTTGTTCACGACCAGCCAGAGCTCGTCCCCATGGACGGCGATGTCATTGCCTACGTCGCCCAGGCCGGCACCCACCTCCGGATTCATTTTCCGGAAGGCCCCGTTGACATAGGTCCCATCGGAAACCCGGAGGAAATCCAGGGTGGCGTTGTTGGAACCCATGCCCCCTTCATTGAGCAGGAAAACTTTCCGGACCGACTCCGGGAAACCCGAGACATCGACCTTCTGGCCGGTCAATTCCGCATCTTTGGACGGCGGTTCCGGTACAGAATCCTTGCGGCATGCGCAAAAGCACAGCGTACCGCAAAGCAAAAGCAGCATCGCTTTCTTCATAATGAACAGATTAACGTTTCCACTGGGGCTTGTCCCCGAGCCCGGCTGTGCAACTTGATGAAGGCAGGTCTTCTGACTGGTCCCGGCCCCGGCCTTCTCATCCCCGAGGGGACAATGGCATTGATTCGGAGCCGTTCCGGACGACACAGCTGCGGGCACAGTCCCGGACTCGCACCGGATTCCCTTTTGAGCCCGCCGGGAAGAATCCCGGCCCAGGCACCTTCATCCGGCGCAAAAATACGAAAAAAAAGGGAGATATTACCAGGATTTGAAGGGTTTTCGGGCGAGATAGCCGTTGTAATACCGCTTGTCGCCCGTGACCTCCTCCCCCAGCCAGGACGGTTTCGGGAAGGACTCGTCGGCATCGGCGAGTTCGATCTCTGCCATCACCAGCCCCTCGTTCTCCCCGTGGAACTCGTCCACTTCGAAGAAGCGGGACGAGTCTGTCATTCCGAGCGGAGCGAAGGAATCTGCCGGCACGATCCACCGGGTCTTATCGACACACCCCGGCTTACAGAGCTGGAAAAGGTCCTCCGCCTCCTGCAGGGTCAATTCCTTCTCCCACTCCGGACGGCTTCCCAGGCCGATGAACGGTCCCTTGACGGTCAGGATCCCCTTCCCGTCGCGGATCCGCACCCGGACGCTGCGCCCTTCGTCATGGGCGATATAGCCCTGGCGGATCCGGTGCTTCTCCACCGCCTCCGCCTTGTACCCGTCCCCTGTCACGAGGAATTTCCGTTCGGATTCTATCTGCATAAGCTACATCAGAAAAGCGCTCATATCCTGCCCGGCGGCGAGGCCGTTGCGGATTTCGGTGGAGGAAATGTCCACGCGGGGGGCTTTCAGGAGTTCGATCCGGTAGTCCGGGCATTCCCGCAGCAGGCGGGCCTTGAGATGGCCCCGGTGATAGCCCTTCCGGGGAAAGACCACGACACCATACTCACGGAGGATACGATCGTAATCCCGCCAGCGCGGGAAACTTTCCAGATTGTCTGCGCCGATGACCAGGGTAAACTCGTTCCCGGGTTCCCGCTCCCGCAGCGCATCCAGCGTACGGATCGTATAATGAGGCGGTTCCATACCCAATTCGATATCATCCACCCACACCCGGATCTCCGGATGCCGCTTCACGGCGGCCACGGCGGCCTCATACCGCTGCTCCCCCGTCAACGCATTCTCCGCATCCTTGAACGGACTCTGTGGCGACACGATGAGGTACACCCAGTCGAACGCCGCATCCCGCGTCAGGTACTCCATGATGGCCTGATGGCCGATATGCAACGGGTTGAAACTCCCGGAATAGACCGCGATCCTCACGCTGAAAGGAAGGTATCGACCATGTTCTCCGCCTCGGCGAGGGCGGTGGCCAGGTCGTCATTGACAAGGATTCTGTCGAACTTCGGGGCGTAAGTCATCTCCTCGGCGGCCTTGGCGACGCGCTTTTCAATATCCTCGGCAGAGTCGGTGCCGCGCTTCACGAGGCGTTCCCGAAGCACCTCCACGGAAGGGGCCTGGATAAAGACGGAAAGGGCCTGGTCGCCGAAATATTTCTTCAGGTTCACGCCGCCCTTGACATCCACGTCGAAGATGATGACATGGCCGCGCGCCCAGATCCGGTTCACTTCCGCCTTGAGGGTGCCGTAGAAACGGTCCGGATAGACTTCCTCGAATTCCACGAACTTGTCGTCCCGCACCAGGAGACGGAAGACATCGGCCGAATAGAAGAAGTACTCCACGCCGTCCTTTTCCGCTCCCCGCGGCAGCCGGGAGGTAGCGGACACGGAAAATTCGATCTCGGGATGGAGACCCAGGATATGGTTGACAATCGTACTTTTACCGGACCCGGATGGGGCGGAAAAGATCAATACTTTGTTGCCCATGCGTTCATCTGTTTTTGTGACGGAACAAAAATAAGCATTTTCGGCGAAACATCGGCCCGATCGGACCCGCCAACGCTTTTAATTTCTTTTAAAAATCATTAAATTTGCGGACGCTTAGAAGAAAGAACGTTTAACACTTTTATATTATGGTTTCTTACAAAGAATTAGGTCTTGTGAACACCCGTGAGATGTTCGCGAAGGCAGTTGCCGGCGGTTATGCCATCCCGGCTTTCAACTTCAACAACATGGAGCA
>DETL01000008.1:17853-18094 GCA_002361625.1 Bacteroidales bacterium UBA3289
AGCTCCAGGCCATCATCCAGGCCGCTGCCGAGACCAAGTCCCCGGTCATCCTCCAGGTTTCCAAGGGCGCCCGCAACTATGCCAACCAGACCCTTCTCCGCTATATGGCGGAAGGTGCCGTCGAGTATGCGAAGGAACTTGGCTGGGAAAAGCCCCAGATCGTCCTCCATCTGGACCACGGCGACAGCTTCGAACTGTGCAAGAGCTGCGTGGACATGGGCTTCAGCTCCGTGATGATCGA
>DETL01000008.1:18171-18388 GCA_002361625.1 Bacteroidales bacterium UBA3289
GAGAACATCGCCCTCACCAAGAAGGTCGTGGACTACGCCCACCAGTATGACGTGACCGTCGAGGCCGAACTCGGCGTGCTCGCCGGCGTGGAGGATGAGGTTTCCGCCGAGGAATCCCACTACACCCGTCCGGAAGAGGTCATCGACTTCGCCACCCGCACCGGCTGCGACTCCCTCGCCATCTCCATCGGTACGTCCCACGGCGCCTACAAGTTCA
>DETL01000008.1:18441-18690 GCA_002361625.1 Bacteroidales bacterium UBA3289
AGTTCAAGCCCGAGCAGTGCACCCGTGACCCGAAGACCGGCCGGCTGGTTCCCCCGCCGCTTGCCTTCGACGTCCTCCACGAGATCGAGAAGAAGCTCCCCGGCTTCCCCATCGTCCTTCACGGTTCCTCCTCCGTTCCTCAGGAGTATGTGGACATCATCAACACCTACGGTGGTAAGCTTCCGGATGCGGTCGGTATCCCCGAGGAGCAGCTCCGCGAGGCCTCCAAGAGCGCTGTCTGCAAGATCA
>DETL01000008.1:18733-24383 GCA_002361625.1 Bacteroidales bacterium UBA3289
TCAACATCGACTCCGACAGCCGTCTCGCGATGACCGCCGCCATCCGCAAGGTCTTCCACGACAAGCCCGGCGAGTTCGACCCGCGCAAGTACCTCGGTCCCGCCCGTGACGAGATGAAGAAGCTCTACATGCACAAGATCGTGAACGTCCTCGGTTCCGACGGCAAGGCCGAGTAATCCGAAGACAATGGCTATGAAAAACGGTTCCCGCTTGTTCGGGGGCCGTTTTTTTTGTATGTTTGTGACAGAAACTCTGATACAACCTGATATGAAAAGATTCCTGACCCTGGTTGCGCTGGCTGCGCTTGCCGCCGGCACGACCGCCCGGGCCGACGAGGCCCGTCTGCTGCGCTTCCCGGCCACCAACGGCACGGAAGTGGCGTTCTCCTACGGCGGAGACCTTTGGACCGTCCCCGTCACCGGCGGCGAGGCCCGCCGGCTGACTTCCCACATCGGCTACGAGATGTTCGCCCGCTATTCGCCGGACGGAAAGAGCATCGCCTTCACCGGCGAGTATGACGGCAACCGCGAAGTGTACCTGATTCCCGCCAAGGGCGGCGAACCGGTCCGCATGACTTACACCTCCACCAACGGCCGCGATGACCTGGGCGACCGCATGGGCCCGAACAACATCGTGATGGGCTGGTCCCCGGACGGAAAGAAGATCGTCTATCGCAACCGCATCGGCGACGGCTTCCCCGGCAAGCTCTGGACCGTGGGTCCGGAAGGCGGGATGCCGGTGGAGATTCCCCTCCCGGAAGGTGGTTTCTGCTCCTATTCCCCGGACGGGAAGAAACTGGCTTACAACCGCGTGATGCGTGAATTCCGCACCTGGAAGTACTACCGGGGCGGCATGGCGGATGACGTGTGGGTCTATGACCCCAAGGCCGGAAAGGTGGAAAATATCACGAACAACGACGCACAGGACATCTTCCCCATGTGGATCGGCGATGAGATCTTCTTCGCCTCGGACCGGGACATGATCATGAACCTGTTCGTGTACAATACGAAGACGAAGAAGACCGAGAAGGTGACGGACTTCAAGGACTACGATGTCAAGTTCCCTTCCACGGACGGCAAGACCATCGTCTTCGAGAACGGCGGATGGCTGTACCGGCTGGACCCGAAGGACCGCAAGGCCGTCAAGATTCCCGTCACGCTGGCATCGGACGACATCTACGGTCGTGCCGAGCGGGTAAATGTGGCAGGAAAGCGGACGGGGATGAGCCTCTCTCCGGACGGTGCGCGCATGGTCGTGACCGCCCGGGGTGAAGTCTTCGACGTTCCCGTGGAGAAGGGTGTCACCCGCAACATCAGCCGTACGCCCGGTTCCAACGACCGCAGCGCCGACTGGAGCCCGGACGGAAAATGGATCGCCTGGATCGGCGATGCCACGGGCGAGACGGAGATCTACCTGTATGACGCCGTAAACGGCGGCGACCCGGTCCAGGTCACGAAGGGGGCCGATACCTATATCCGTTCCCTGCAGTGGAGCCCCGACAGCAAGCACATCCTGTTCACGGATCGCAAGAACCGCGTCGTGGAAGTGGATCCTTTCGCGAAGACCCGACGCACAGTCATGCAGAACCCCGAGTCCGAATTCTATGGCATTGAATACTCTCCGGACAGCCAATGGCTCGCCTACACGAAGCCGGCGGCCAACGAGATGAATATCGTCTATCTGTACAACCTCGCCAGCGGGAAGGAATATCCCGTCACCGAGCGCTGGTACAACAGCGGCAGCCCTACATTCAGCGCCGACGGAAAATACCTCATCTTCACCTCGGACCGTGACCTGAACCCGCAGTACAGCCGCATCGAATGGAACTATGCTTACGGTGACATGTCCGGCGTCTATATGGCCATGCTGTCCAAGGACACGCCCTCGCCGCTGATTGCGACGGATCCGGTCGTCAAGGTGGAAAAGCCCGCTGCAGACGAGCCCAAGGCCGATGCGAAGAAAGGCGGCGCCCCGAAGACGGCTGAAAAGTCCGCCACGAAGGTGGATCCCGACGGCATCGTGGACCGCATCGTGAAACTGCCCGTCAAGGGACGCGGCTTCTACAGCGACGGGTCCAAACTCTGGTACGGCGGCGGCCGCGGCACCCGCGTGTTCGACTTCGCAACCCAGAAGGACGAGGAATGCACCGATGCCCGGATGATGGTCCGGAACGGCGATAAGAAGGCCCTCTTCATGAAGGGACGCGACCTGTACGTGGCGGCGCCCGGCCCGAAGGTGGGCCTGAAGGATAAAGTCGCGCTGGACGGGCTCGTAGCTACGGTGGACTACGCCCAGGAGTGGCCCCAGCTCTATGACGAGGTCTGGCGCGCCTTCCGCGACGGCTACTATCTGGAGAACATGCACGGACGCGACTGGAAGGCCGTCAAGGCCAAGTACGAAGTGCTCGTCCCGTATGCCAAGACCCGCCTGGACGTGAACTACATCATCGGAGAGATGATCTCCGAGGTAGCGAGCGGCCATGCCTATGTCACCCCGCCGTCCGACTATCCCAAGCCGGAGCGCATCCCGATGGGCCTGTTGGGTGCCGAACTCTCCAAGGTGAAGGACGGCTTCCGCATCGACCGCATCCTCCAGGGTGCGACCTACCGGCCGGAACTGCGGTCCCCGCTCCAGGAGCCGGGCCTCGGCGTGAAGGAAGGGGATGTCATCACCGCCATCGACGGTGTCTCCCTCAAGGACGTGGACAACATCTACAAGCTTCTGGTGGGCAAGGCCGACGTACTTACGGAGCTTACCATCGGCGGCAGGAAAGTGATCGTAAAGCCCATTGCCGACGAGTATCCGCTCTACCACTACGAGTGGATCCTGAAGAACATCGAGACCGTGGACAAGCTTTCCGGCGGCAAGGTCGGCTACATCTACATTCCGGACATGGGCGCCGAAGGCCTGAACGAATGGGCCCGCTACTATTATCCGCAACTGGACAAGGAAGCCCTCATCATCGACGACCGTGAGAATGGCGGCGGCAACATCTCCCCGATGATCATCGAGCGCCTGCAGCGCGAGGTGTACCGGATGACCATGCGCCGCGGCTCCACGCGTACCGGCACCGTCCCGGAGGGTACGCACACCGGTCCGAAGGTGCTCCTGATCAACAAGTACTCCGCTTCCGACGGCGACCTCTTCCCCTGGAGCTTCAAGGCTAACGACCTCGGCACCGTCATCGGCACGCGTACCTGGGGCGGCATCGTGGGCATCAGCGGTTCCCTGCCGTACATGGACGGCACTGATGTCCGTGTCCCGTTCTTCACGAACTATGACGCCAAGACCGGACAGTGGATCGTGGAGAACCACGGCGTGGATCCGGACATCCTCCTGGACAACGATCCCATCCGCGAGTACGCCGGCGAGGACCAGCAGCTGGAGAAGGCCGTCCAGGTGGCCCTCGAGCAGCTCAAGGACCGCAAGCCCCTCCCGGGCATCCCCGCCCCGAGGACCTTCAAGGACCTGGGACTTCCGGAAATGAAATAGAGATTTCTTCCCTTCGCTCGGAATGACATGAGGCCGACCAAAACTTTTTGGTCGGCCTCATCGTTATTTTAAAGGATTTGCGTATTTTTGCAAACTTGAATCGATACGACAATACGACATGGAAGAATTGCAGAAGAAAAGAATGCTGTCCGGCATCCAGCCCAGCGGAGACCTTCATCTCGGAAACTATCTCGGCGCCATCAAGAACTGGGCGGACCGGGTGAACGATTATGAGTGTTATTACTTCATGGCCGACCTCCATACCATCACCGTCCGCCAGGATCCGGCCGAACTCCGCAAGCGCTCGATCAACCAGCTGGCCCAATACATCGCCTGCGGCCTGGATCCCGAGCAGAACGTGCTCTTCCTCCAGTCGCACGTGCCCGCGCACAGCCAGCTTGCCTGGGTGCTGAACTGCTATACGATGTTCGGAGAACTGTCCCGCATGACCCAGTTCAAGGACAAGTCGGCCAAATACAGCAACAACATCAACGCCGGCCTTTTCACCTATCCGGTCCTGATGGCGGCGGATATCCTGCTGTACCAGCCGGATTATGTTCCAGTCGGAGAAGACCAGAAGCAGCATGTGGAGATCTGCCGGGACATCGCCCAGCGCTTCAACAGCATCTACGGCGACGTGTTCAAGATTCCCGAGCCGCTGATCGCCAAGACAGGCGCCCGCATCTACGGCCTTACCACCCCGGGCGACAAGATGAGCAAATCCGTCCCCGACGGGTGCGTATTCCTCATGGACTCCCCCGATGACATCCGCCGGAAGTTCAAACGCGCCGTCACCGACTCGGACAGCGAGAACTGTGTCCGGTTCGACAAGGAGAACAAGCCCGGCGTCGCCAACCTCATGAACATCTATGCCACCCTCACCGGCAAGACCATTCCCGAAATCGAGTCGGAGTTCGACGGGCAAGGCTACGGCGCCTTCAAGCCCGCCGTCGGCGAAGTCGTGGTGGAAGCCCTCCGCCCCATCCGCGAAGAAGCCGAGCGCCTCATGAAGGACAAGGCCTATCTCAACGATGTGTATCTGAAGGGGGCCGAAAAGGCGTCCTACGTGGCCAACAAGACCCTTCGGAAGGTCTATAAGAAGGTAGGGTTCTACCAGATCTAAGTTTAAAAGCGGTGCTCGGATGAGCACCGCTTTTTGTCATTTCCTGAGCCGCAGCGAATTCGTCACCACGCAGACGCTTGACAGCGCCATGCAGGCGGCGGCTACCATAGGGTTCAGGAGGAAGCCGTTGACCGGATACAGGATGCCGGCGGCCAGGGGGACGGCCAGCAGATTGTAGAAGAACGCCCAGAAGAGGTTCTCCCGGATAATCGTGACCGTACGCTTGGAAAGGCGCACGAGGTCGCTGAGCTTCGAAAGATCGGAGGAGACAATCGTCACCTGGGCCGTGTCAATGGCGATGTCGCTTCCCTGCCCCATCGCAATGCCCAGGTCGGCCTGCGCCAGGGCGGCGCTGTCGTTGATGCCGTCGCCGACCATGGCGACGCGTTTTCCGGAGGCCTGAAGCCGCTTCACGTATTCAGCCTTGTCCTGCGGAAGGACATGGGCCTTCACATGGGCGATGCCGGTTTCCTCGGCGATGTGGCGGGCGGCCACTTCGTTGTCGCCGGTAAGCATATGGATCTCAATCCCTTGCGCCTGCAGCACCTTGACAGCCTGAACCGAGGTATCCTTGAGTTCGTCGGCCAGGGCCAGGACCGCATAGACTTTCACCTTGTCAAAGAGGAGCGTCACCGTGTAGCCGGCGTCCATCCAGGGGCCGATGCTGTCGCCCACCATCGGATTCGTCGCTTCGGGGATATCGCCGACAATGTCATGGAGAAGGTCCATGTTCCCGACATAGTAGCGGGTTCCGTGGACCGTACCGGCAATTCCCTTGCCCAGGATGGCCTGGAAATCCTCGACAGGAAGATCCTCGCAGCCCCGCAGCGACTCGCATACGGCGAGCGCGAGCGGATGCTCGGAGCGATGCTCCAGTGCATAGAGGACATCCCGCAGGTTCAGTTCATTAGGGTCATCTTCCGTCAAGATGGTAGGATCCCAGACGGACTCCACCACGGAAGGTTTTCCTTCCGTCAGCGTGCCGGTCTTGTCCATGACCATCGCCTGGACCTTCCGGGCAACCTGCAGGCTTTC
>DETL01000008.1:24464-109130 GCA_002361625.1 Bacteroidales bacterium UBA3289
CAGGCTATCACGAGGACCGTCACCATGGCCAGAAGGCCCAGGGTGACGTCCCCGCACAGGATCCAGATCAGGAGCGTCAGGACGGAAATGCCGATGATCACGGGCACGAAGACCGCGGCGATCCGGTCCACCGTCTTCTGGATCGGGGCCTTGGATCCCTGCGCATCCCGCACCATCCGGATGATGCCGGAAAGGAGGGTGTTCTCCCCGACCTTCTCCACCTTCACGGTCAGGGCGCCGTTCTGGTTGATCGTACCGGCATAGACGTGGGAGCCGGCCTGCTTGAGCGCCGGGACCGGTTCGCCGGTAAGCGTACTTTCATCCACATAGGAAGAGCCGTCCGTCACCAGGCCGTCCACCGCGAGGCGTTCGCCCGGTTTTACCAGGACCGTTTCCCCGGGACGGGCCGTAGAGCCTTTTTCCTGCAGGCCCATGAGCTTACGGATGGCCGCCGTCGTACTGTGCTTCGCCCGTTCCTCCAGCAGACGCCCGATGAGGATGAAGGCGACGATCATCGTCGCGGATTCGAAATACAGATGGGCCTCCAGTCCCTGCGAGGTCCATACCTGCGGGAAAAGGAGGTTGAAAACGCTGAAAAGATAGGAGATGGACACGGAAAGGGCCACAAGCGTGTCCATGTTGGCGCTTCCGTGACGCAGGGCGCTGAAACCGGCCTTGAAAAATCGGCGGCCGCACCAGAAAACGACCGGCGTCGCCAGGGCCCACAGGACGAATCCCTTCCCCGGGAAATCCTCGAACCCCATGCTGAGCAGCATCACGAGAGCAGCCAGCACACAGGCGAGAATGGTGTCTTTCCTCAGGGCGCTGAAGGCGTCCTGCCTGGCTATCTCGGCTTCTGAGTCAGCTTCGTCGTCGGAGCCGTCCACCAGCATGTCATAACCGGCATCCTGGACGGCTTTCTTCATCTCACCGGGGGTGACCACCGCCGGATCATAATCGACCTGGGCGGAATTGGAAGCCAGCGACACATTGACAGCGCTCACGCCCTTGCAGGCCTTGAGCGTATTCTCTACACGCGCCACACAAGCGGCGCACCCCATTCCCTGAACGGGAAAATTCCTTCTTTTCGTACTCATTCTCCGCAAAATTTGCTAAAAGGCCACATTACTCCGTGCGAAGGATCTCCTCCGTCTTCTTGGAGGTCTGCTCCACCTGGGATTCGGCAGCGGCAGCGGCCTCACGGGCGGCTTCCAGGTTCTGCTGGACCTGGGTGGCGTTCTTCAGTTCCTTCTGGGAGGCCTTCATGTCCTTCTTGGCGTCACGGACGTCCTGGCGGGCGGCCCGTTCCGCTTTCTTGGATTCGCGGATCTGCTTCTTGTAGTTGTTGATGGTTTTCTGGGCCGTCTTCACGCGGTTGTTCTCATCCTTCAGGTACCGCTTGATGTTCTTGAGGTCGCGCTCAAGACCCTTGATTTCATTCTCGGACACTTTGAGGCGGGCCTTGTCGGCTCCGTCCAGGCGGCCGTCCAGCTTCAGGGATTCCTTCTCCAGCTTGAGGGCCTGCTTCTTGATCTTGATTTCTCCCTCCCGGGCCTTGAGGTCTTCCTTCAGGGACTTGATGCGTTTCTTGGCCTGCTCGACGAGGGCCTTGTTGGAATCGATCATCCGTTCGGCCGCATTCACGTTCCGGCGGCTGTCCGCCTGCTGCTGGCGGTGGATCCGCTCGGCATCGTTCAGGGCATCCTGTTTCTCACGGACCTGCTGCTGGGCCTGTTCCACGACTTCCACATTCTGGGCAAAGGAGGGAATGGCCGCTCCAACCAGGGCAATCAGACACACAAAAACAAACTTTTTCATATCCGTTTCACAATTTATATCATGCAAAATTAAGCAATAACTGTCAGAAAACAAACATCAGGGCGGCCGTAATATCGTTCGGAGCCAGGAACCAGGAACGGTCGCCCGTCCCCTTGCGGCCACCCCAGCCTCCGATGCCGAGATCCAAATTCAGCCAGCGGGACAGAAGGAGGGAGTAACCGAGGGAGAACCCCGCTCCATAAGCCTCTTCCTTGTTTTCGATTTGGGCAAGTCCCTTGACCCACCAGCCGGAATAGATGTACCAGGGCCACCAGCGCGCACCAGCGGAAAACCTTTGCGAACGGCCGCTGAGCCGCGCCGCCACATCGATGGACACATGCCGGGAAATCCCATACTGGATACCGGCCTGGACGGTTCCCAGCCGGGCATAATCCACCAGATTCGCGGAAACGGCCCAATTCCGGTCCTCCTCCCGGACAGGAGTCCCTTCGGACTGGAAACTGTCGAATACCGACTTCCCGATATGGAGCATCCCGCCCACAAGGGCACTGCCGGCGAGCGAAACTCCTGTCGCACGGTCTCCGGAAGCCGCCCCCCGAAGGACGAAACCACGGAGATCGGCGTACAGGTCCAGTTCCGGAGTCAGCCGGAAAGTGTTCAGGAGTCCGGCACCCGCCGCAAATTCGGTGGCAAAGATACCTCCTCCCCCGATCCCGTATTCTTCCAGAAGGCCCATATGGGCATAGGGAGCCAAATTCCACCCCCGGTCTTCCCGGTAGCGGGAAACCGTATTGGTCAGGTTCCAGAGAAAGTCCCCGTGGACATAGGCAAAGCCGAAATCCTCCTGCAGAAAGCCATCCAGTTCCGTCACCTGGACACCGGAAACCGGTGCCGTTCCCCGACGGCTGAAGCGGAGTCCCTGCCAACCGAGCCTGGCTCCGAACTGCGGGGAGAACCATTTTCCGGCCGAGGCTTCCATGGCCAGTGCCGCCCGGCTGTCCCAGCGATGGATGCCGGTAATCCCGTTAACTCCGCCGCCAAACGCAAAGAACCAATTGTCCCAGAATCCGTTGGATAGCTCTCCTTTCCTGCCGGAAGCCTGTCTCCGGGTCCTCCAGACACCGTCTCCGAACGTATAGCACACACCCGCCAAGGCCGTTGCGATTCCCGTATAACCGATTCCCGAGACCACGGAAGCATCCTCCGTCAGGAGCGTGGCGCGGAAATCGGCCGTGAGACTCACATGGTCGTGCAGACGGAACAGGTTCATAAAACCGATTCCTCCCGCATATTCGTTGTTCAGGACCCGGGTCCGGTCCCCGGAAACGAATTCATGGATAAAGCCCATGTGAAAATACGGAGCCACTTCCCAGAACCGGTCCCGCCGATAAGTCGAAAACGTATTGGTGGCATTCCAGAGAAGGTCCGTATGGACATAGCCGAAACCGATCTTACGCTCCTGCATGGACAGACGGGCACCGTCCAGGGAGAGCCGGGCGCCGAACTGGGGCGAGAACCACTTTCCGACGGCGGCCCCGGAAGCCAGGGTCGGCTTGTCCAGTCCGGAAATGCCGCCTTTCACCCGGACATCCGTCGTCGAATGGATCCCGGCGGATCCCTGGACGAACCATTTGTCGAAGAAAGAGCCCAGTTCGAATTGTTCCTGCGCCGTGGCGATACCGCCCGAAACCAGGAAAGCCGCGATGGCCGTCAGCCATCCCCTATTCCATCCAATCATCTTCATCATCTTGTTTATTCAGGCCATACATCCGGATCAGGGTGGAGATCTCGGGGTCCAGGTTGCCGCGGGAAACATACACCCGGTCGGCAGCGCAGGCCGCCAGATAACTCTGGACCGCACCCGGAATATCCCCCAGACGGGACTTCAGGATGGCCATCATGTAATTCACTTCCGGAGACCGCTTTTGGCGCTCCAGAATCTCCAATGCGTTGTAATTCCGATCAATAGCCAAGTAAGCTACAGCCGTGTTATAATCCTTGTACGGGGCGAGCAACGTGGCCGCCCGTTCGAAGTCGCGGTCCCGGATGGCCTGCACTCCGTCCCAGTACACATCGTCCACCACCGTCGTTTCCACCGTGTCCTTCACCATCCCCTTCCGATGCATGTGGAAATCGAAGGAAACGGTCCGCAGCAAGGGATACAAGCTGTCCCGGAGATAAGGATAGAACGACTCCCCGCGCAGGAGAGCTTCCCGCCGGTCCGGATCACGGGTATCCCGCAAGCGGGCATACCGCTCTTTCGCCGAATCGTCCAGCCGGCTGCTCTCCGCAACCAGCCGGTCCAGTTCTTCCCAGTTTTCGGGATGGGAACGCGACCGGAAACGGACCCGGCCCACCTGTTCCCGATGGATATTGCCCTCGGCATCCACCGAGAACCCCTTCTCCTGCAAGAGGGAATCCCGGACGGCTTCCATATACTGCTCGAAATAGCGGGAAACGGACCCGGCACGTCCTTCCGACAGCCGGGAATTCACCCCCCAGGCTCCTTCCGGAGAACAGTTCGCCGTGACGAGAATGCTGTCCAGGTCATAGGTATCATTCCGGACCAGGTGCAGGAGACGGCGCTTGATCTGGTCGATCTCCGCCGCATTGTCCCCCAACTCCGGCAGGATTTCGTCCTTTCCCACAGGGAATTGGATGGAGCAGGAAGCATTCGCCTCCGCCCGACGGTACACGATTTCCGTCTTGTAGCGCACGATGTCATGCACGAAAGCCGACAAGGTGCTGATGTAGAATGTCAGTGTATCGGTCGCCGGGATGGTGTACAGCCGTTTTTCCTGCTGATGGATCTCGCCCGAGACCGTGACGTCCACCTTGCGGAGTTTCGGGCGGGTGGTGACGGTATGGACATAATCATAGACGAAATCGCCGTCGTTCTCTTTCCAAAGCGTATCGAGCCGGATCCCTTCCGTCCGGACCGGGACCTTGACCAGGCGCTGGAACTTTTCCTCCCGGGATGCCCATTTCCGATCATTGCGTTTCTTTTGGAACTGGCGGGTGTAATGCTGCACGGCCTCCTGTTCCGTAACACCGTAGCAGGCGGCGAATTCCTCTTCGCTCACCAGGGACGTATCGTTCCGGAAACGGTAAATCTGCGGGATGTTCCGCTCCAGGAAACGCTCCAGCAGGAAATGGTTCACGAAAACGGTGGAATCCGTCTCGATACTGTCCAGGAAACGCTGGTAGCGCTCGTATCCGCGCAGTTGCCGGCTACGGAAATCCTGGCCGGTCACCAGGACGGGATCCAGGTCAACCACATCTCCCAGAATGTACATCCGGGGATGCAGCGTCATCTCCCATTTCCGGTCCATCATGGACGCGGGGACGCGGATCCGGAACTCGATGTCCACCTTTCCGCCACGTTCCGCCTTATTCCGGAACCGGGCCGTGACGACGGCCGCATCCAATACATCCGTCGCCACCATTTCTCCGGTCGTCTCGTCTTTCACCGCTTTCAGAAGAAGCAGGTCGCGACCATCCTCTCCCCGGACGACGATCGTGTCGGAATGTTCGAAATGAATGCCGGATACCTGGTCGGGCAGGAAATCCGCTTCCTTGGGCAAGGAAATCTTCACCGACTCGTTTCCGAGCCGGGACACCTTCCGCTGCGAGCCGCAGCCCCCGATCAGCAAGGCCACTATCAGAAAAGAAAGCAGGCCGAATCTTCTTCTTGCCGTACGATAATTTACCATGTTCATGCTAACCGGACGCAAAGATACGAAAAAAGTCCGGCCGAATCCCATCGGCCGGACTGATTCTTAGACCGGAACGGTTTACTGCTCGTCCGGACCCTGGTCGCCGCCCGGGTTGCCACCCGGCTGGCCACCGCCGTTGAACGGTCCCTGGGGACCACCCTGGAACGGACCCTGAGGGCCGCCCTGCTGGGCACCGGCACCCGCCTGGTACATCTTCTCGAAGGCCTTGTTCAGCGCCTCGGAGTAGCGGTCGATATCGGCGAGGTTCTGGCTCTTCACGGCCTCCTTCAGGAGGTTGCAGTTGCTCTCGACCTCGGACTTGATGTCAGCGGGAACCTTGTCGCCGTTCTCCTTCAGGAACTTCTCCGCCTGGAAGGTAAGGGCGTCGGCGTTGTTGATCTTGTCCACGCGCTCCTTCTCGGCCTTGTCGGCGGCCTCGTTGGCCTTCGCCTCGTCCCGCATGCGCTGGATCTCGGCGTCGGACAGGCCGGAGCTGGCCTCGATGCGGATGTGCTGTTCCTTGCCCGTGGCCTTATCCTTCGCGGAAACGTTCAGGATACCGTTGGCGTCGATATCGAAGGTCACCTCGATCTGCGGGATGCCACGCGGAGCCGGAGCAATGCCGTCCAGGTGGAAGACGCCGATCTGCTTGTTGTCCTTCGCCATCGGGCGCTCGCCCTGCAGGACGCGGATTTCCACGGAAGGCTGGTTGTCAGCCGCGGTGGAGAACACCTGGGACTTCCGGGCCGGGATGGTGGTATTGGCCTCGATGAGTTTGGTGTTCACGCCGCCGAGGGTCTCGATGCCCAGGGAAAGCGGGGTGACGTCGAGCAGGAGGATGTTCTGGTCGTGGAGTTCACCGGTGAGGATACCGCCCTGGATGGAGGCGCCGATGGCGACGACCTCGTCCGGGTTCACGCTCTTGTTGGGCTCCTTGCCGAAGAAATTCTTCACCAGTTCCTGCACGTAAGGGATACGGGTGGAACCGCCCACGAGGAGGACCTCATCGATATCCGAAGGGTTCAGGTGCGCATCGGCAAGGGCCTTGCGGCACGGCTCGATGGAACGCTGGAACAGGTTGTCGGACAGCTGCTCGAACTTGGCGCGGGTGAGGGTCTTCACCAAGTGCTTGGGGATACCGTCCACCGGCATGATGTACGGGAGGTTGATCTCCGTGGAAGTCTGGCTGGAAAGCTCGATCTTCGCCTTCTCGGCCGCCTCTTTCAGACGCTGGAGGGCCATCGGGTCCTTCTTCAGGTCGATACCGCCGTTCTCCGCAGCGAACTCGCCGGCGAGCCAGTCGATGATGACCTGGTCGAAGTCATCGCCACCCAGATGGGTGTCGCCATTGGTGGAGAGCACCTCGAAGACACCGCCGCCCAGCTGGAGGATGGAGATATCGAAGGTACCGCCGCCGAGGTCATACACCGCGACCTTCATGTCCTTGTCCTTCTTGTCCAGGCCATAGGCCAGGGCAGCGGCCGTAGGCTCGTTGATGATACGCTTGACATCCAGTCCCGCGATGCGGCCGGCCTCCTTGGTGGCCTGACGCTGGGAGTCGGAGAAGTAGGCAGGGACGGTGATGACCGCCTCGGTCACGTCCTGACGGAGGTACTCCTCGGCCGTCTTCTTCATCTTCTGGAGAATCATGGCGGAGATCTCCTGCGGCGTATAGAGCTTGCCGTTGATGTCCACGCGGGTGGTGTTGTTCTCGCCGCGGACCACCTTGTACGGCATCCGGGAGACTTCCTGTCCCACTCGGTCATAGGTCTCGCCCATGAACCGCTTGATGGAGAACACGGTGTTGTTCGGGTTGGTGATGGCCTGGCGCTTGGCCGGGTTGCCGATCTTGCGCTCGCCGCCGTCGGTGAAAGCGACGACGGACGGGGTGGTGCGCTGTCCCTCGTTATTGATGATGACGGTAGGCTGGTTGCCTTCCATCACGGCCACGCACGAGTTCGTGGTTCCAAGGTCGATTCCGATAATCTTTCCCATAATATTCGATATTTATTTGTTTTACGTTTCAAGGCCGTCCGGTGCGGGCGGCGATTCCCTTTCATCGAACTCCGTGCCAAGGATGCATTTATGACAAAATGTCACTATCTTTGCACCAAATTCTGACAGCGATGGGATACAGACAAATGCCGCAGAGCGAATACGACGACCTGGCCGGACGTATTCTGTATGAGGACAATCACCTCCTGATCTTCAACAAGCGCACGGGCGAGATCGTACAGGGTGACAAGACGGGAGACGAGCCGCTGAGCGAGACGCTCAAGGCGTTTATCGCACAGCGGGACTTGAAACCAGGTCAGGTGTTCATGGGCGTTACCCATCGCCTGGACCGGCCGGTGAGCGGCATCGTGGTATTCGCCAAAACCTCCAAGGCGCTGGAACGCCTGAATGCGATGTTCCGCAGCGGCGACGTACATAAGACGTACTGGGCCCTGTGCTGCACAAAACCCACGCCCGAATCGGCCCTCCTGACGGACTGGATGACCCGAAACGAGAAGCTTAACAAATCATTCATCGCCAAGGGCCCCGGCCATGAAGCCAAAGAGGCGAAGCTGAAATACACCTACCTGAAGAGTACGGAGCGCTATCATCTCGTGGAGGTGGAACTCCTGACCGGCCGCCACCATCAGATCCGCTGCCAGCTTGCCCATATCGGCTGTCCCATCAAGGGCGACCTCAAATACGGAGCTCCCCGTTCCAATCCCGACGGCGGCATCTCCCTTCACGCCCGTTCCATCCGACTGATCCATCCCGTCAAGAAGACGGAAATTTTCCTCGAAGCCCCCGTCCCCGCGTCCTGGAAGGGGGTATAGACGGAAAACCCCGGCCTCTTTCGGGGTCGGGGTCCGGCGGCTTCCCTGCCGGGACAGGTTATTACTTCGTGGATTCCCGGTTCCTCTTCCTTAACCGTGCGCACCAAGTGCTCGGGGATTCCTCCATCACCAGTTTGAAAGCCTGGTTGAAGGTCGTATTGGAACGGAAACCGGCCAAATGGCCGAGTTCCGTCACCCGGAGCGACTTGTTTTTCCGGAAAAGTTCCATCGCATACATCACACGATAGTAGTTGATGTAGTTCCTGAAGTTCTTTCCGGAATAGTAATTAATGGTCTTGGAGAGGTACACCTTATTGGTAAACAGCGCATTGGAAAGATCGCCCAGGGAGAAGGACTCCACCAGGAAAGGTTTCCGGTCCGCCATGTACCGGCAACACCTGTCATACAGAAACTGGTCAACAGCGCCAGGCCCGTCTGCCTGCTGTGAAACGGTGTCGCGCCCCTTTTCAGGGGAGGAGGTCGGCCGGCGTCCCGGCCCGTGGAGGGCTTGGACCCGACCCAGGAAGTACACTCCGGTCAGGAGCGCCGGAGCGAAAAACAGCATCAGGGTTGCACTCATTCTCTGACGGTTTTTCGCCCGGCAGGGAGGCGCCTATTTTCCTTTGATGGACTCGAAGCCCTGGCCATACACGCCGTTCACGGACGAGACGGACAGGAAGGCGTTCGGGTCGATGACCTTGATATACTTGAGAAGCAGGTTCAGATCCGTCTTGCGGGTAATGACCATCAGGACCTCGGTCGGAGCCTGGGTGTACCAGCCCTTGCCGTTCAGGACGGTGACGCCCCGGTGCAGGTCATGCGTGATGGAATCGGCGATCTCCGCATACTTCTTGGACAGGATGAACAGCTGGACACTCTGCTGCGATCCCGAAAGGTAGGCATCGATCACCCGGCCGTTCACCGTCACGAGGATAAGGCCGTAGATAACCGTGGTCACCTTCTCGGAGAACGGCATGAGATGCGAAAGCGGCTGTCCATCGGCTCCCAGCAGCTGCTTTCCCGTCGTCGGATCCAGGTCCGGAACGATGGAGGGAATGAGCAGGGAGGACAGGATGATGACGAAGTCCAAGTACAGGATTACCTTGCCCGGCGAGACATTGCGGTACTTCGTGTAGATGAGCGCAATGATATCCGTTCCGCCCGTGCTGCCGCCGTTGGAGATGGACATGCCGATGCCGATGCCGGCCATGACGCCGCCGCACAGGGTGGACATCAGCTTGCCGTTCTGCAGGGCAAGGGTCTGAATGATCTCCAGCGGAATCAGTTCCGGGAGGAAGCGAAGGCCTACGGACGCCAGGATAATGGCGTAGATGGTCTTGGCCCCGAATCCCATGCCGATCACGACCATGGCCACGGCGATGAGGATGGCGTTGATGACGAAGTAGGAGTAACCCATCTGGATCGCTCCTCCCGTGGCATACTGGATCATGGAGGCGATACCGGACACGCCACCGCCTACCAGGTTGTTGGGCATCAGGAAGATGGACCATCCCGTCACATAGATCAGAATGCCCAGGGTCACCAGGGCCCATTCCTTGATGATAGTCAGGGGTTTGCTTTTAAGTTTTGCCATAGTTTATTTGAGGACGACGTTGACGATTCGGCCCGGGACGACGATGACTTTCACAATGTGCTGATCACCTACGTAACGCGGGGTGGATTCATGGGCACGGACCAGCGCTTCCACGTCGGCCGGGGCCTTGTCGGCCGGGACATCGATGAAGAAACGGGTCTTTCCGTTGAAGGAGACGGGGTACTTGACGGTGTTCTCCACCGTATATTCCTCGTGGTACTCCGGGAAAGCGGCATAAGTGATGGAATCCTCGTGGCCCAGCTGGTGCCACAGTTCTTCCGTAATGTGCGGGGCGAACGGGGAAAGCAGGATGAGCAGCGGTTCCAGGATGGCCCGCTTGTGGCAGTTCTGCAATTCGTTCAAGGCGATCATGAAGGCCGACACGGTCGTGTTGTAGGAGAAATTCTCGATATCCTCCTGCTCCTTGCCGATCAGTTTGTGCAGGGCCTTGAGTTCGTCCGCCGTGGGCTTTTCATCGGTGACCAGCCAGTTGTCACGGTCCCAGAACAGGCGCCACACCTTCTTCAGGAAACGGTTCACGCCGTCGATGCCCTTGGTATCCCACGGCTTGGACTGCTCCACCGGCCCCAGGAACATCTCATAGAGACGGAGGGTATCCGCCCCGTAAGTGTCGCATACCTGGTCGGGATTCACGACATTGTACATGGACTTGGACATCTTCTCCACGGCCCAGCCGCAGATGTATTCGCCGTCCTCGAGGATGAACTCGGCGGTGGCGAACTCCGGACGCCAGGCCTTGAAGGCTTCGAGGTCCAGCCGGTCGTTCCGGACGATGTTGATATCGACATGGATCTCCGTCGTCTCATACTGGTCCTTGAGGCCGCAGGAGACGAAGGTATTGGTGTTCACGATCCGGTACACGAAGTTGGAGCGGCCCTGGATCATGCCCTGGTTGATGAGCTTGCGGAAGGGTTCGTCTTCGCACACGTAGCCGAGGTCATACAGGAACTTGTTCCAGAAGCGGCTGTAGATCAGGTGTCCCGTCGCATGCTCCGTACCTCCCACATACAGGTCCACACTGCGCCAGTACTCGTCCGCCTCGCGTGAAACGAGCGCCTTGTCGTTGTGCGGATCCATATACCGGAGATAGTAGGCGCTGGAGCCGGCGAAACCCGGCATCGTGCTGGTTTCCAGCGGATAACCGTCATAGGTCCAATCTTTTGCCCTGGCCAGCGGCGGTTCTCCTGCCTCGGTAGGTTTGTATTCGCTGATCTCCGGCAGGGTAAGCGGAAGCCTGTCGAAAGGAACCGGCGTCGCGATCCCGTCCTTGAAATAGATCGGGAAGGGTTCACCCCAGTAGCGCTGGCGGGAGAAGATGGCATCGCGGAGCCGGTAATTGACCTTCCGGCGTCCGAGTCCATGGGCCTCCACATAGTCGATGGCGGCCGGGATCGCCTCTTTCACGCTCATGCCCGTGAGGAAGCCGCTGTTGCACATCACGCCTTCCTTGGCATCATAGCTGGATTCGGAAACATCGGCCCCCTCGATGATCGGGACGATGGGGAGATTGAACTTCTTCGCGAAAGCATAGTCGCGGCTGTCGTGGGCAGGCACCGCCATGATGGCGCCCGTACCGTAGCCTGCGAGGACATATTCGGCGATCCACACGGGGATCTTCTCCCCGGTGAGCGGATTCACGGCATAGGAGCCGGAGAACACGCCCGTCACCGCCTTGCCGGCGATGCGTTCGCGCTCGGTCTTCTTTTTGACCTGCTCCAGATAGGCCTCCACGGCCTCTTTCTGCGAGGCAGAGGTGAGTTTCTCCACCCATTCGCTCTCCGGAGCCAGGACCATGAAGGTCACGCCGAAGACGGTATCGGCCCGGGTGGTGAAGATGGTGACGTCGTGGGAAACGCCGTCGCACTCCATCTTGAACACCATCTCGGCGCCCTGGGACTTGCCGATCCAGTTGCGCTGCATCTCCTTCAGGGAATCGGTCCAGTCCAGCCGCTCCAGGGAATCCAGGAGCCGGCCGGCATAGGCCGATACGCGGAGCTGCCATTGGGTCATCTTCTTCTGGAATACCGGATGGCCGCCGCGCTCGGAATAACCGTCCTTCACCTCATCATTGGCGAGAACCGTACCGAGGGCCGGGCACCAGTTCACGGTGGATTCGCCCTGGTAGGCGATGCGGTAGTGCATCAGGACATCGGCCTTCTCCTTGTCCGTGAATGCATTCCACTGCTGGGCAGTGAACTCGGGGGCATCGTTGTTCGCCGCATCCACGGCCGCGGAACCGCCCTTTTCGAAAGCGGCCACGAGTTCCTCGATGGGGCGCGCTTTCTGGAGTCCGTTGTCGTACCAGCTGCCGAACATCTTCAGGAAGGCCCACTGGGTCCACTTGTAATAGTCCGGATCCGAGGTACGGAACTCACGGTCCCAGTCGAACGAGAAACCGATGCGGTCCAGCTGGCTGCGATAACGCGCCACATTCTCGTGGGTGGTTTTCTCCGGATGCTGGCCGGTCTGGATGGCGTACTGCTCCGCCGGGAGGCCGAAGGCGTCATAACCCATCGGATGCAGGACGTTGAAGCCCTTCAGGCGCTTGTAACGGGCGAAGATATCGCTGGCAATGTAGCCCAGCGGATGTCCTACATGCAAGCCCGCTCCAGAAGGATAAGGGAACATGTCCAGGACATAGTATTTGGGCTTCCGGCTGTCAGGTTCCGCCCGGAAGGTCTTGTGGGCGGCCCACCACTGCTGCCACCGTTTCTCAATCTCGATAAAGTTGTATTCCATAGGTAATTAGTTGATTCTCTTTCCGTTGATTCCAAGGGTTCCCTTGGAGGTCTTTTCCAGGCGGAAGTCCACGGGGATCGTAACCGCCACGCGGACTTTCTTACCCCGATGACGTCCGGGCCGCCATTTCGGGGAGGCCGAGATCACCCGCACCGCCTCGTCATCCAGCGAGGTGTGGATTCCCCGTGAGACACGCACGTCCCGGACATTGCCGCTTTCATCGATGATAAAATCCACCAGGACCCGTCCCTGGATGCCGTTCTCCTGCGCATACTTCGGATACCTCAGATACTGGTACACCCACTTTTCCAGGAAGAAGGAGGGGTCGTCGGAAGTCAGGAAAACCGGCTTCACGTCGCAGTCATTCCAGGAAATGGCGTTTTCCGGAACCGACGAGGAAGCCTGGCTGTCCTGCCGGAACAGGGGACGCGGCCCGTTGGCCAGGGACATCGTATAGTTATAGATATATTCCAGTTCCCGCTCCATTCCGTCGAAATCCACGATGCTGTAGGAGTCTCGGCCGGTGTCATGCTCCGGATACCGGCCGGTCGTGAACAGGACGGAGGGAATCTCCCGGTCATAAAAGGCACGGTGATCGGAGGAATAGGGTTCGACGGTCGTCAACTCGGCCTGGATGGGAAGCAGTTCCCCCTGGAGATTCCGGACAATGCGGTTCAAGTCCTCGTTGGAGGAAGTGTAGGCGTAAAAACCCAGTTCGGCAGTTCCGAGCATGTCCAGGTTCACCATGGCGTCGATACGGGGCGTGTCGGAGAAGGAACGGTTCAGGAAATACCAGGAACCCGCCAGGGTCTCCCGGGAGGCGCCGAAAGCCACGAAAAGGATATTGCGGCGGATCAGGACCCGGTTCGTCGAAAGCCGGGCGGCCAGTTCAAGGAGCATCGCGAGGCCGGAAGCGTTCCCATTGGCCCCGAAATAGATGCGGGGGGTCTCCACACCATCCACCAGGTAGGTGTCCATTCCCAGGTTATCCAGCCGGGCACCGATTACGATATACCTGTCATTCAAGGCCTTGTCCCATCCCGGAAGGAAACCGATGACATTGCGGGAGTTCAATGTGTCCACCCCTTCCCGGGCAATTCCGAATTCCTGCCCGTCCGCCGGAGAGATCAGGTCGATTCCATGCTCCTCCAGAAAGCGGGACACATACCGGGCGGCTTCCTTCTCCCCTTCCGATCCGGCCTTACGCCCTTCGAGGGCCGCGGATGAAAGGTAGGAGACATGCTCCTTGAGGGCATGGACCGTCTCCGAATCGTACAGGTCGTCATAACCGGATGCTCCCGTCCTGAACTGGGCCGGGAGGGTTGTCGTGAGGAGCAGCAGGGCTGCCGCAAGAAGGAATCGTCTGGTCATCTTGTCATTCATTGATCAAAATCCAACCGTCCTTCGGGCAAATTCCGTTCCCACGCAGTTCACGCAGTTTCTGCACCGTTTCATTCAGGCTGTTGGACGGGCATACGGAAATGGCCAGAAGACCGTTCCGGAAGCTCACGATCGTCGCCGTATAACCGGCCGCGGTACACTGGTTCAGTTTCCGTTCCGCATAGGAGCGGGTCCGGAAAGCCCCCACGATGATGCTGTAGCGGGCTTCCAGTTTGGTCGTATAAAGCCCTCCGAGTTTCGAGGGATTGAGGATCGTCCCCTTGATCTGGGACAGGGAATCCAGCAGGTGCGTCTCCAGGGCGGCCAGGGAATCGGCCATCCGCTGACGGACTTCCTCCAGGGAGTCCAGTTCCGCCTGCAGGCGGATTTCCTCCTGGATGCGCTCCATCTCGATCCGCCTCGTTTCGATCTCCTCGGAAGTGGGGCGCCCGGCCAGGAAACGGAAAAAGTCACAGCTGCTGACAAGCAGCGTGGCGGCACAGAGAGAAAGTAGGACGGCCCGTTTCATAGACACCAGTTTTATTAACTTGCAAAGTTAATGGTTTTTCATTCGCCTTCAAAATCGCCGGGGCGGTTTTCGTGCGCGTCGAAGGCCTTGACAATCTTCGTCACCAGCGGATGACGTACAATGTCCTCGTTCCGGAAAGTGATGGTAGCCACGCCTTTAAGTCCTTTCAGGAGCTGGATGCCCGTCAGCAGTCCCGAATCGGAGCGACGCGGAAGGTCGATCTGCGTCGCGTCTCCCGTGACGATGAACTTCGCGCTCGTTCCCATACGGGTCAGGAACATCTTGAGCTGGCCGAGGTTCGTGTTCTGCGCCTCGTCCAGGATCACGCAGGCCCGGTCCAGCGTCCGGCCGCGCATGTAGGCCAGCGGAGCGATCTGGATGGTTCCGTCGGCCATGAACTCCTGCAGTTTCCGGGACGGGATCATGTCTTCCAGCGCATCGTACAGCGGCTGGAGATACGGATCCAGCTTGTCCTTGAGGTCGCCCGGGAGGAAGCCCAGCCGCTCCCCCGCCTCCACGGCGGGACGTGTGAGGATGATCCGCTTGATCTCCCGGTTCTTGAGCGCCCTCACCGCCAGGGCGATGGCGATATAGGTCTTTCCCGTCCCGGCAGGGCCCACAGCGAAGATCAGGTCATTGTCGAAGTATGCCTTGACCAGTTCCTCCTGCGTCTTGTTCCGGGCCCGGATCGGCTTCCCGTCCGTACCGTGGACGATGATCGCATCTCCGGTCAGGCGGAACTTTTCCGCGGACGTGGTTCCGTCGAAAATGTCCTCCACGTCATACACGGTGAGGTTCATTTTCCGGTGCCGGCGCTCGATGAGTTCCCCGAACCGGACCTGGAATTCCTCGATGTCGCTCTCGCGGCCTTCCAGAATCAGTTCATGTCCCCGCGCCACCACTTTCATGTGCGGGAAATAGGAGCAGAACTCGGTGAGGATCTTGTTGCCGGCCCCGTAAAGCTCCACAGGGTCAATGGCTTCCAGCTGGATGGTTTTCTTCATGGATTTTCTTGTATGTGGCTAGCATGTCGGTATGGTCGGACTTCACCCGCCACAGGGAGTCCGGCAAAGTGACGGGCACGGCGGAATAGGAATCTTCCACCATCCCGGGTTTCGTGCACCAGAGGTATTCGTAGGCCGGTTCCAGCAGCCGGGGATCCTGGTTGCGTTCCAGCACGATCTTCAGCGTGACCGCCATCTCCAGGCGGGAATTCAGGTCGTTCTGGTTGGAGAGCGCATTCCCCAGCGAATAGATGACGGGTGCCCCGCCGATGTACTGGACGTCCTGGATCACATGCGGATGGGCCCCGACAATCACATCGGCCCCGTTCTCCACCAGCCAGCGGGCCAGTTCTTCCTGCTCCTGGTCATGATGGAGCCGGTATTCGATGCCCCAGTGCGGGAACACCATCACCAGGTCCGCCTCCGAAGCCTTCGCCCGCTCGAGCATGGGCAGGATCTCGGCTTTACGCATGTAATTGACCTTGGGCCATTTGTCCCAGGGGCCGACATTGGTCCCGTAGGTAAAGTTGACAATGGCGATCCGAAGTCCCCGGACATGGAGCATCAAGGGGTTCAGGAGCGTATCGGCCGCAGCCGTCGCGGCGATACCCGTGTACATGAGCCCTTTCTGTTCCAGGACCTCGATCGTGCGCTTGATTCCCGCCGTCCCCTTGTCCAGGATATGGTTGTTCGCCGTCAGGAACACGTCGAAGCCGATGTCGGAAAGATACTGCGGATACTCGTCCGGCCCGGAGAACGCCGGATAACCCGTATGGGGTTTCCCGGCCAGCGGGAACTCCATATTGCCGATGGCCAGGTCCGCTCCCCCGATCCGGTCTTCGATATGCTTGAAGAAGGTGCCGAACCCGTGCTCTTCCGCACTCTTGGACACGGCCCGGTGGCTCATGATGTCCCCGACGATGAAGATGGACACGGTGTCGGGTTTCGGCGGAAGCAGGTCGAATTCCAGCGGCCAGAGGGTTTCCAGGACCGGTCCGGTTGTGAGATTCCTGTCCGGCAGCCGCTGCGCGAAGGCAGCCGTGCCGGACAGGAACATGTAAATCAGTGTGATGCAGACCGGTAGCTTACTCGGCACCGACGATCGCATTGTACTTCTCGTAGGCAGCCTGGTATTCAGGGTTGTCGTTGCGGAGAGCGAAATAGATGCGCTTGAGGTTGTCGGCGGCAGCCATCTTGACGGCCTCGTCGGCAGTCTTGGCATAGCAGGCCTCGAAAGCGGGGATCGCGTTCTTCAGGCTCTGGGAGAGCTCTTCCATCTTCTGGTCGTACTCCTTGTAGGCGTTGTAAGGAAGCTCGTTGGCAGCGGTCTGCGCATCGACGGCCTTCTGATACCAGAGGACACCTTCACCATAGTAACCCCACTCGTAGTTGGGATCGATCTCGGAAGCCTTCTTGTAGGCCTTGAGAGCGCCGTCATACTCCTTGACACCCATCAGGATGTTGCCTTCCACATAGTAGAGGGAAGGATTGTCGGGCATCTGGGCCTTGGCCTCGTCCAGAAGTTCGACGATCTTCTTCGGATCCTCCTTCTGCTGGATGTACAGGTTGATGAGACCGGTAAGGATGGAGGAATTGTCCGGATAGAGCTTCATGCCTTCGGCCAGGTAATTCTTCGCAGCGGTGGTGTCCTTCTCCGCGAGGGCGCAGGTCGCCAGGGAAGAATAGACATTGCCTTCCGCGGTGTACTTGAGGTCCAGGCACTTGTTGTAGTACTGCTTCGCACGCTCGAAGTTGCCGGCGTTAACGGCGGTGAAGGCCGTATTGTAAACGGCGTTCGTGTCGATCTTGGAGCAAGGAGCGGTCATCGAGGTTTCGGCAGCCTTGCCGAACAGGTCGGAAGCCTTGGGAAGATTGCCCATGGTATAGGCCGTGATGGCGTCGTTGTAATAGAAACCGGTGATGTTCTGGAGTGCCTCATCGACTTCCTTCACCTTGGCACCACGCTGGTAGGCATTCACATAAGCCTTGACAGCCTTCTCGAGCGGATCTCCGGCGACGGACGGCTTGGTGACCTCCACGAGGGCAAGCTGGCCGGCCTGGTTGAAATAGACGTTGGCGCGGCTGAGAACCTGCTTCTCGTAGGTCTGGCCGTCGAGCGTGACCATTTCCGTGGCGGACGGCTTCTCACCGGCCATCAGGGCGAAGGTCTGCTTGTCGATACCCGTCGAAATGTTCGCCGTAGGGTTGGAGTAGGCCGTGACATAAGCCTGGCCGAGCTTCATCCAAGGAGCGGGCTTGGCACCCTTCTTGGCGTCATTGGCAGTGGCTTCGGCCTTGTCGATCGCCTTCTGGATGTCGGCGTCGGACTTGATCTGGGCGTTTGCTACCTGCACCGAGGCAACGAGCGCGAGGGCAAGAAATAATTTCTTCATTTTATTGACAATTAGTTAGTTGTTATTTTCATTCTCATTTTTCACTTCCTGGTTCTCCGCCGGCTGGGACTCTTCCTCGTCGGAATGGGCCACGACCGATACGGCGGCGATGGAATCTCCTTCCCGGATGCTCACCAGTTTCACCCCCTGGGTGGCGCGTCCCGCCAAGCGGATGGTCTTGACCGGCATCCGGATCGTCATTCCCGACCGGTTGATGATCATCAGGTCGTCGTCGTCGCAGACGTTCTTGATGGCCACCAGGGCTCCGGTCTTCTCCGTGATGTTGAGGGTGCGGACACCCTTCGCGCCACGGGCGGTCTGACGGTATTCCATCGGGTCGGAGCGCTTGCCGTATCCGTTCTCGGATACCACGAGGACCTGACGGTCCGCCGCCCCTTCGGCTTCCGGATCCTGGCAAAGGACACCGATCACATAATCCCCTTCATCAAGATTAATGCCACGCACGCCGGTGGAGGTTCGGCCGAGCGGACGGGCCTCCGTCTCATCGAAGCGGACGCAGCGTCCGCCATGGGCCGCAATCATGATGTTGCAGCGGCCGTTGGTGAGGATGGCTTCGAGCAGTTCGTCGTCCTCGCGGACGTTGATGGCGTTCACGCCGTTCGTGCGCGGGCGGGAGTAGGCCTCCAGGGAAGTCTTCTTGACGATACCCTGGCGGGTCACCATCATGATGTAGTTGTTGTTGATGAAATCCTCGTCCTTGAGGGTCTTCACATTGACATAGGCCTTGACCTTGTCGTCCGGCTCGATCATGATGATGTTCTGGATGGCGCGTCCCTTGGAGGTGCGGTTCCCTTCCGGAATCTCATAGACCTTGAGCCAGTAGCAGCGGCCCTTCTGGGTGAACAGGAGGAGCGTCGAGTGGTTGTTGGCGATGTAGATGTGTTCGATGAAGTCCGCGTCGCGGGTGGCGCTGGCCTTCATGCCCACACCGCCGCGGTTCTGGGTGCGGAACTCGGTGAGGGCGGTGCGCTTGATGTAGCCGAGGTGGGAGATGGTAATGACCTGGTCCTCATCGGCATAGAAATCCTCGGGGTTGAATTCGTCCTCGGAGAAGGTGATCTCCGTGCGGCGCGCATCACCGTACTTTTCCTTGAGTTCGCGGGTCTCGTCCTTGACGATGCCGAGCTGGAGCTCGACGCTGGCGAGGACGGCCTCACAGTGGGCGATGAACTTCTCCAGTTCTTCGTACTCGTTGCGGAGGCGCTCCCGTTCCAAGCCGGCGAGCTGGCCCAGGGTGAGGGCGACGATCGCGGCGGCCTGGGGCTCGGTGAATTCGTAGCGTTCCATCAGGATGACCTTCGCATCGTCCCGGCTCTTGGCCTCGTAGCGGATGACGTGGACGATCTCGTCGATGATGTCCATCGCCTTGAGGAGGCCTTCCAGGATGTGGGCGCGCTTCTGGGCCTTGTCCAGTTCGAAGCGGGTGCGGCGCACGACGACCTCATGGCGGAAGTCCACGAAGTTCTGAATGATTTCCTTCAGGGAGAGGGTGCGAGGACGACCCTTCACGAGGGCGACGTTGTTGAACGAGAAGCTGGACTGAAGCGGGGTGTACTTGAACAGGGTGTTCAGCACGACGCCGGAATTCGTCCCCTGCTTGAGCCGGATGACCACGCGGATACCCTCGCGGGAGCTCTCGTCATTGATATAGGAAATGCCTTCGATTTTCTTTTCCTCGGCCATCTGCGCGATCTTCTCGATCATCTCGCGCTTGTTCACCATGTAAGGGATCTCGGTGACGACGATGGTCTCGTGGCCGCGGTCGTCCACCTCGATTTCCGTCTTGGAGCGCACGACGACACGGCCGCGGCCGGTCTCATAGGCCTCCTTGATGCCGCTTCGGCCCATGACGATGCCGCCGGTCGGGAAATCGGGGCCCTTGATGTACTGCATCAGCTCATCCGTGGTGATTTCGGGATTGTCGATGTAGGCGCAGATCGCGTCGCAGCACTCGCCGAGGTTGTGCGGGGCCATGTTCGTGGCCATACCCACGGCGATGCCGGAGGCGCCGTTCAGCAGGAGCAGCGGAGCCTTGGTCGGGAGCACCGTCGGTTCCTGGAGCGTGTCGTCGAAATTGGAGGTCATGTCCACGGTGTCCTTCTCCATGTCGGCCAGGACGTCCTCGGACATCTTCTCGAGCTTGGCTTCGGTGTAACGCATGGCGGCCGGAGAGTCTCCGTCCATGGAGCCGAAGTTACCCTGGCCCCAGACCAGCGGATACCGCTGGTTCCACCACTGTCCCAGACGGACCATCGCGTCGTACACGCTGGAGTCGCCGTGCGGGTGGTACTTACCCATCACGTCACCCACGATACGGGCGGATTTCTTGGTCTGTCCGTTATATTTGACACCCATTTCGTTCATGCCGTAAAGCACGCGGCGCTGGACGGGCTTGAGGCCGTCCCGGGCGTCGGGAAGTGCACGGGAAACGATGACGGACATCGAATAGTCGATGTACGCCGTACGCATTTCGTGATCGATCTCCACAGGCTGGATCAGTCCCGTGGAGAGGGGCTCTTCCAGCTGATTCTTCTCTTCGTTATTGTCCATTTTTTCCGTAGTAACTATTAACTTGCAAATATAGTCAATATTCCTGACTTTTCAAAGACTGACAAATTGTCCGAAGCGCCTTCCACGCACGATTGTTGATAATGGGGAAAATGCCTATATTTATACCCACATATGCAAATACAGATTTCAGACCAGCTTAACGGCATCATCAAATACGCCCGCGAAGAGGCGATGCGCACCGGCAGCTACGGCATCGGCCCGGACCATCTGTTTCTCGGCATCATCCGGCACGAGGAGAACACCGCTTTCGAAACCCTGCGGGGCCTCGGCGTCGAGCCGGCAGAGCTGAAGACCTTCATCGACGGAAGGATCTTCACCAACGAGACGATCCCCTACTCCGAGATCGACCATATCAATTTCTCCCGCCAGGCGCAGAACGTCTTGAGCATCACCGTGATGGAGGCGACCCGGCTCAAGAGTCCGGAGGCCGCCCCGCACCACCTGCTGCTCGCCCTGTGCCGGACGACGGACAGTTACGGACAGGCTTACCTCCGCGCCCGCGGCGTGGATTACGGCAAGATGCTCTCCTACATGGAAAGCGAGGGGATGCTCCGCGTCCCGGGCCAGGACCAGCAGCCGGCCCAGGCCGATGCAGAGAACGAGGAGGAAGAGGCCGGTACCGGCAAGAAGGGCGGCGTGGACATGGAGGAGTTCGGCTACGACCTGACCAAGGCCGCCCGGGAAGGGAAACTGGACCCGGTCGTGGGCCGTGATACGGAAATCGCCCGCGTCATCGAAATCCTGGGCCGGCGCAAGAAAAACAATCCGATGCTCATCGGCGAGCCGGGCGTGGGCAAGTCCGCCATCGTGGAAGGGATTGCCCTGAGGATCGCCTCCGGGGACATCTCCCCCGTCCTGGCCAAGAAAAGGATCATTTCGCTGGACATCGCATCGGTGGTGGCCGGCACCAAGTACCGGGGCGATTTCGAGAAACGCCTGAAAGCCATCATCAAAGAGGCCCAGACGGATCCGGACCTCATCCTGTTCATCGACGAGTTCCACACCATCGTGGGCGCCGGCGGGGCGTCCGGCAGCCTGGACGCGGCCAACATGCTCAAGCCGGCCCTGGCCCGTGGCGAACTCCAGTGCGTGGGCGCGACCACCATGGACGAATTCACGAAGATCGTGGAGAAGGACGGCGCCCTGGACCGGCGGTTCCAGAAAATCGTCGTGGAACCCACCGATGTCAATGAGACGCTGGAAATCCTCCGGCACCTCAAATCCCATTACGAGGACTTCCATCATATCACCTATACGGACGAGGCCCTGGAGGCCGCCGTCCGCCTGACGGACCGCTACATCACCGATAAATCCCTGCCCGACAAGGCCATCGACGCCCTGGACGAGGCCGGCTCCATGGTGCGGCTGAACCTCGCCCGGAAAAAGGGCAGCCCGTCCGTCGTCACCGGCGAGGACATCGCGTCGGTCGTCTCCAAGATGACAGGAATCCCGGCCGGCCGCGTGGCCGAATCCGAAGGAAACCGCATCCTGAAGATGAGCCAGCGCCTCAAATCCCGCATCATCGGCCAGGACAGTGCCATCGACACGGTGGTCCGGGCCATCCAGCGGGGCCGGGCCGGACTCAAGGACCCGCACCGCCCCATCGGTACATTCCTGTTCTTCGGCCCTACGGGCGTGGGAAAGACGCAGCTGGCACGGTCGCTGGCGGAATACCTGTTCGATTCCGAGGAGAACATGGTCCGGATCGACATGAGCGAGTACATGGAGAAATTCTCCGTTTCGCGCCTCATCGGCGCGCCTCCCGGCTATGTGGGCTACGAAGAGGGCGGACAGCTGTCCGAACGGGTGCGCCGCAAGCCCTACTGCGTGGTCCTGCTGGACGAGATCGAGAAGGCCCATCCGGACATCTTCAACCTGCTCCTGCAGGTGATGGACGAAGGCCGCCTGACCGACAGCAACGGCCGGACGGTGGACTTCAAGAACACCATCGTGATCATGACTTCCAACGTGGGAAGCCGCGAAGTGGAGGAATATGGGAACGGAATCGGGTTCGCGACCGCCGGAAGGAAACTGGAAGACGACCGGAAGAATGTGGTCGCCAAGGCGGTCAAGAAGGCATTTCCACCGGAATTCATCAACCGGGTGGACGAGCAGGTCTATTTCAATTCCCTGTCCCGGGAGGACATCGAGCGGATCATCGACATCGAACTGAAGGACCTGAAAGCCAGGGCGCTGGAAGCGGGTTACCGGATTACGGTGACTCCGTCCGCGAAGCGTTTCGTCGCCGAGGCAGGGTACGATCCCGCCTACGGGGCCCGGCCGCTCAAGCGGGCCATCACGCGCTATATCGAGGATCCGGTGTCCGAGTTCATCATCTCCGACCGCGTCCTCTCGTCCCGCCAGAAAGGGACGGAAGAGGTCCGGGAGCTCAAGGTGGGACTCGCGGCGGACAAGGAATCCATCGCGGTTACGCTCAAAGCGAAGTAACCTCCTCCACCTCCAGGCCGAACTCGTCGATCAGGTCCTTCAGGGCCTGGAAGGAAGTGTCGGAAGAGAGGAAGGAACCGAGGGTGCTGATGCTGTTGTAATCTGTGTTTTTCATGGCCGTACCTTTTGTTTTCTGATGCAAAGGTACGGCCTTATTGTGCCAGACTATAGCACAAGCAGAAAAAAAGATCACTTTTTCTTCCGGTCGCGCTTGCGGGATTCCCGGACCCGGTAGGCGCTCTCGACCATGAGCTGGTCCTGGAAGCAGCCGCGGGCGGCGAGGAAATTGCAGATGGCGACGATGAGCGGGAAGATGATGGTCCACTTGAAGGTGACCACGTCCTTGGGCATCGTGAAATAGTAGTAGGCAAGCCAGCCGGTCATGCCCAGGGCGACGAGACCGGAAAGGGTCGCGAGGCGCATCTGGAGGATACGGACCTTGAAGGTCACGAGGGCAAGGACCGTCATTGCGATGAGGATGCCCAGAAGAATGCCGAAATAGGGCTTCCGGAACTGCCAGTAAGTCACATACTGCATTCCGTCCGCATCCAGGACGGTGTACAGGTCACTGAAGCACAGGATGAAGAGAAGGACGACGGAGATCGCCAGATATAGGGTTTGAATTCTCTGCCACATAGGTCGATTGTTTATGCAAAGATAGGAATTGTACGCGGAAAAACCTATATTTGCCTTCTATCACATAATGCAATTGTCATGAGAATTCCTGAATCTGAACTGATCATCAACGGAGACGGCTCCGCATTCCATATCCACCTCAAGCCGGAGGAACTGGCTGACAACGTAATCCTCGTCGGAGACCCCGGCCGCGTGGACATGATCGCGGACCTGCTGGACGAACTGGAGTTCCGCCACGCCGCCCGCGAGTTCGTTTCCGTCACCGGCCGGCGCAACGGCAAGCGCATCACCGTCCTGTCGCACGGCATCGGTCCCGACAACATCGACATCGTGATGACCGAACTGGACGCCCTGGCGAACGTGGATTTCGCCACCCGGGAAGTCAAGCCCGTGCATCGGGCCCTGAACATTCTCCGCATCGGCACTTCCGGCGCCCTGCATGCGGATATTCCGCTGGGTTCTTTCATCCTCTCGCATATCTCCATCGGCTTTGACGGTGTCATGAACTGGTATGGGAACCGGGACAGGATCACCATCCCTGCGGTGGAGGAGGCCTTCAAGGCCCATATGAACTGGGAGAAGACGCTTCCGTCCCCGTATTTCGTCAAAGAGTCGGAAAAGATCCTCAACCTGATGAAAGATGTCACGCTGCAGGGCGTAACCATCTCCGCCCCCGGTTTTTACGGGCCGCAAGGCCGCGTAGTCCGGATCCCGCTGGCCATGCCGGACATGCTTGAAAGGATCGAGTCCTTCCGCTTCCAGCTGGGAGACGTCCCCTACCGCATCACCAACTTCGAAATGGAGAGCGCGCCGCTCGCCGGCCTCGCCGCACACCTGGGGCACCATGCCGGTACCGTGTGCTGCGTCGTCGCGAACCGCTACCTGCAGAGCTCCAACCCGGACTACAAGCCGTTCATCCGCCGCCTGGCGGAAGTCGCCGTCGACCGGATGGCGAGTCTCTGATAAAGGAAAAGGGCGCTTCAAGCGCCCTTCATCGGATCCGGAATCACCGCAAAAGTAAGTTTCCCGCGGCAGCAGAGCTTACCGTCCACCTCCAGTTTGGCGGAGCAGTTGAAGACGCCGGCCTTGCGGTCGTCGATCCGGCAGGTGACCTCGCACAGGTCGCCCGGACGGACGGTGTTCTTGAACTTCACCTGGTCGATGCCGCGATATACAGCGATGTTGCCATCCAGGGCGTCCAGCATCAGGCGTGTGCAACTCTGGGCCATGATCTCGCACAGGATGACACCCGGGACCATGGGATTGCCCGGGAAATGTCCCCGGCAGAAGAATTCATCCTCGCGGATCCTGTATTTTCCGTGTCCGGTTCCGTCCGGATCCAGGGTGGTCTCGTCCACCAGGAGCATTGGTTCGCGGTGGGGAATACACTTTTTGATCTCTTCTCTGTCCATATGATCAAGGGGATTAATCTTCGTAACGGCGGAAGGCGACGCAGGCGTCATGACCGCCGAAGCCCAGGGAGTCGGAAATTCCGATGGTGATGTCGCTCTTGACGGCGACGTTCGGCGTGTAGTCCAGGTCGCATTCGGGATCCGGGCAATCCAGGTTGATGGTGGGCGGAATGATCCGGTCGCGCAGGGCGAGGATCGTGGCAATGGCTTCCGCGGCACCGGCGGCACCGAACATGTGTCCGGTCATGGACTTGATGGAACTGATATGGGCCTTGTAAGCATAATCTCCAAGCGCCACCTTGTAGGCGATGGTCTCGGCCACGTCATTCAGGTGCGTACCCGTACCGTGGGCATTGATATACAGGTTGTCCTTCTCCGGATCGAAACCGGCCTCCTCGAGGGCAAGGGTGATGGCACGGGCCTGGGTGGATCCGTCCGGACGCGGAGCCGTCGCGTGGTAAGCGTCGCAGGTGTTGCCGTAGCCGACCATCTCGCCCAGGATGGTCGCTCCGCGGGCAAGGGCGTGGTCCAGCGACTCGAGGATGAGGATGGCGGCGCCGTCGCCCATCACGAAACCCTGGCGGTTCTTGTTGAACGGAAGGGAGGCGTACTTGGGATCGGTCGCACGGGAGAGCGCCTTCGCATTGGCGAATCCAGCCACGCCGATCGGGATGGAGGCATGCTCGGAACCGCCGGCGATGATCGCGTCGGCATATCCGTGCCGGACAGCCCGGAAGGCCTCACCCAGGCAGTGGGAAGAGGTGGCGCAGGCCGTGACGATATCCAGGCACGGGCCCTTGGCCTGATGGCGGATGGCCACATGACCGGCGGCGATGTTGGAAATCATCGTAGGGATGAACAGCGGAGAGATCCACTTGCCGGAGGGATCTTCCACCATTTTCGCGGTTTCGCGGAACTGGACCTCGAATCCGCCGATCCCGGAGCCCACATACACGCCCAGGCGGAAAGGATCGATATTGGCGTCCTCCCCTTCGGTCTTCAAACCGGCCTGGTCCATGGCCTGGACGGCGGCAGCGACGGCGAACTGGGTGAATTTATCCTGCTTGCGGACAAAAGCCTTGTCCATCCCGTATCTTTCGGGGTCGAAATCCTTCACTTTACCGGCAATGGTGACGGGCATGTCCTTGAAATCGTCCACGAAGTCGATTCCGCACACCCCGTCCACCAGGTTCTTCCAATAGGTGTCCACGTCGTTGCCGACGGAAGAAATGACACCCATTCCAGTGATAACTACTCTTTTAGGTTCCATAATCTCAGTACAACAGTCTGCAAATATACGAATTATTCCTCAATTACCACTCGAGGAGGGCGACCGCCGACATGAGCCCGGCGCCGAATGCGCTGAATACCAACTTATCACCTCTTTTGAACATTCCCTTCCGGTGGCACTCGTCCAGGAGGATCGGACAGGAGGCGGAAGAGGAATTCCCGTGGTCCTGGATGTTGCAGGGGAACTTCTCCGCAGGGACGCCCAGCCGGGTCCGGATCCCTTCCACGATCCGCATGTTGGCCTGATGGATCATGAAATAGTCCACCTCCTCCAGCGTGATGCCGCAGGAAGCGAGGATCCCGTTGATGTCCCGGATCGAGGTCGTGACGGCAAAGCGGAACACGTCACGGCCGTTCATCTGGAGCGGAACGCTCGTTTCCGCCTTGGTGACATACGGCGTGGGCTCCAGCGCCCGGTACTGCCAGATCTTGTCCGGAGCCGGCTCGGCATTGAGTTTGACGGCTTTCAATCCGTTGCCCCGGGTAAAGACAGCCGCACCAGCCCCGTCGCCGAACAGCACGCAGGTGGAACGGTCCTGCCAGGAAGTCATCCGGGTAGGCTCCTCCGCACAGACCACCAGCACGTTCTCCACCTTGCCGGCCTGGAAGTAGGAATCCGCGACGTCCATCGCATAGATGAATCCGGGACAGGCGCAGTTGAGGTCCATGCAAGGGCACTTGAGGCCGATCTTCGAGGCAATGATGCAACCCAGGCCCGGGGTGAGGTATTCGTTGACCACGTTCGAGCACAGGAAAAGGTCGATGTCCTCCGGCTGCAGCCCCGCGTCGGCCAGGGCCTTCAGCGCGGCATCGGCGCCCAGGTCTTCCAGGCGCTCGTCGGAAATGACGTGGCGGGAGCGGATCCCCGTCCGGGGAAAGATCCACTCGTCGGATGTATCGAGGAAGGCGGAAAGGTCGTCGTTGGTGACCACCTTGCGCGGAAGGGCACTGCCGGTTCCGATGATTTTCATATCTCAGTCTGGTTTTAGTAATTCGTACACAAAGATAGGCAAGCCCCCGCGAATCCGGAAATAAAAGTGGCGAACACGGCCCTTTCAGGGCCAACTAGGGGCGAAATCACGGATACGGGGGTGAAATTCCGAAGTTTTTTGCTTATTTTTGTAACCTTGACTATGGAAGAAGGCGCCAGGAAATACATTCCCTCCTACCTGCGGGAACGCTACCAGCTGCTGGGCACGGTGACATTCGCCGCGCTGTTCTCGGTCCTGTTCCTGCTGGTCAGCATCCCCTTCTCCAACAATGCCTGGTTCCGCCTGGGGAACAGCACCTTCTTCGGATTCACGGCCCTGTTCGCTTCCATCTCGCTCGCCATCCTCATCGTGAGCAAGGTCACGATGTACAAAACGCGGAACATCCTGCCCATGACCTACTGGGGCTACGCGGCCTGGTGCCTGTCGGAAATCGTCCTTATTACCGTCCTGTACACCATCTTCACGGTCACCATCGCCCAGCCCGAAGACCAGAACGGCATCGCCATTTTCTTCCACGCCCTGGTCTATACCTTCGTCTGCCTGGGAGTGCCCTACATCATCGCCGGGATGTTCTTCACCATCATCGACCAGAACCGGACCATCCGGCTGATGAACATGCAGGACGTGGTCACGGATGAAACGCCCGCGGAAACCGCGGCCCCCGTCCAGAAATTCACCCTGTTCGACAACAACGGCGTCCTCAAACTGTCCGTTTCCAGCGCGAACCTCTATTACGTGGAAGCCGACGACAACTACATCAAAGTCTGGTACGCGGACCAGCAGGGGGCGCTCCAAACCTACATGCTGCGCTGCCGGCTCAAGACAGTGGAAGAGAGTTTCGCCGGCTCGGACCTCATCCGCTGCCACCGCAAGTTCATCGTGAACATGCAGAAGGTCAAAGTACTCCAGAAGGTGGGGGCCGTGTACGAAATCACCCTGGACAACGAAGCCATCGCCCCGATCCCGGTCACGAAGACCTATATCGAGAACGTCCTGGAGAAATTCCGGAAACAGTAACTACTCGTGGCGGGCGAAACGCTCCTCCGCCAGCCGTTCCCACCGGGTGCCGGGACGGCCGTAATTCACGTAAGGATAGATGGAAATGCCGCCGCGCGGGGTGAACAGCCCGGTCACTTCGATGTACTTGGGATCCATCAGCTTGATGAGGTCCTTCATGATGATGTTCACGACATCCTCATGGAAATCGCCGTGGCTGCGGAAACTGAACAGATACAGTTTCAGGCTCTTGGACTCCACCATCCGCACGTCCGGGATGTAGCTGATCCGGATCTCGGCGAAGTCCGGCTGGCCGGTGATGGGGCAGAGCGTCGTGAATTCCGGGCAGTTGAAACGGACCCAGTAGTCGTGGTCGGGATGCTGGTTTTCAAACGTTTCCAGCACCTCGGGAGCGTAGTCCTGGCTGTAGGTGGTCTGACGGCCCAGGCTCTTGAGATCTTCGGGATTGCGTGCCATCTTATGCCTCCTCCCCTGCTTCCTTGAGCCGTTCGGCGTTCTCCGCGATCTGGAGCTGGTCGATGCACTCCTGGATGTCACCGTCCATGAAGACGGGCAGGTTGTACATGCTCCAGCCAATGCGGTGGTCCGTCACGCGGCCCTGCGGATAGTTGTACGTACGGATCTTGGCGGAGCGGTCGCCGGTGGAGACCATGGTCTTGCGCTTCGCGGCAATGCCGTCCAGGTATTTCTGGTGCTCCAGGTTGTACAGACGGGTACGGAGTTCCTCCATCGCCCGGTCCAGATTCTTGAGCTGGGAACGCTCCTCCTGGCACTGGACCACGAGACCCGACGGGATATGGGTCAGGCGCACGGCGGAATAGGTCGTGTTCACGCCCTGTCCGCCCGGGCCGGAGGCGCAGAAGAGGTCCTTGCGGATATCGGCAGGATTCAGTTCCACGTCAAACTCGCCGGCTTCCGGGAACACGGCCACGGAGGCGGCCGACGTCTGGATACGGCCCTGGGTTTCCGTCTGCGGGACGCGCTGGACGCGGTGCACGCCGGATTCGTACTTCATGATGCCATAGACCCCGTCCTGGCTGGAGGAGAGCTTGAAGACGATCTGCTTGAAGCCGCCGGCCGTACCGGGAGCCTGGTCGGTAACCTCGAGCTTCCAGCCGCGGCGTTCGGCGAAATGCTGGTACATGCGGAACAGGTCGCCGGCGAAGATCGCCGCCTCGTCGCCACCGGTACCGCCACGGATTTCCACCATGGCGTTCTTGGAGTCGTCCGGATCGGCCGGGATGAGGAGGAGCTTGATGTTCTGCTCCATGTCGGGAAGCTTGGGCTCGATTTCGTTCACTTCCTCGCGTGCCATCTCCCGGAGGTCCTCGTCCTTCTCGTTCATGAGGATATCCTTCGCCTGTGACAATTCGTCCAGCATGCGCTTATACTCCAGTCCGGCAGTGATGATGGGCTGCAGTTCCTTGTAGTCCTTGTTCAGCTGCACGAACTTCTTCATGTCCGCGATGACGGCCGGGTCCGCGAGGGACTCTTCCAGCTTCTTGTATTTGTCCTGGAGGCTCAGGACCTTGTCCAGCAATGTATTCTCTGCCATATAAATCTGATTCAGTCTGCAAAGATACGGATTTTTCTCCGATATCCCACATCACAGCCCCTTGGCCTTCCCTTCGTCCCAGATGGCGTCCATCTGGGCAAGGGTGAGGTCGGCGAGCTTGCGGCCGCTCTGCAGGACCTGTTCCTCCATGTAGGAGAAACGCCGGCGGAACTTGCTGCAGGCACCGTTCAAGGCCGCTTCCGGGTCGATGCCGTAGAGCCGGGAAGCGTTGATGACGGCGAACAGCAGGTCGCCGAACTCCTCCTCCATGTGCTTCGGATCGTTCTCTTCGCAGGCTTCCATCGCTTCGCCGCATTCCTCCTGCACCTTGGGCCAGACATCTTCCTTTTGTTCCCAGTCAAAGCCGCAGCCCCGGGCCTTCTCCTGCATGGACAGGGCCTTGAGGATGGCGGGCATGGCATCGGGAATGCCCGCCATGACGCGCTTGTTCCCGTCCTTTTCCTTCGCCTTCACGAGTTCCCAGGTGTCGGCGATCTCCTTCGCCGTGGTGGGTTTGCCGGCCTCGGGGCCGAAGACGTGCGGATGGCGGAAAACCATCTTGTCGCACACTTTGTTCAGGGAATCGGCGATGTCGAAGGCACCTTCCTCCTCGCCGATGCAGGCGTAGAAAACCATGTGGTACAGGAGGTCGCCGATTTCCTTGGCCGTTCCCTGGCGGTCGCCTTTCAGGATGGTGTCACTGAGTTCATAAACCTCTTCTTCGGTCATGGGACGGATGGTCTCGATGGTCTGGGCAGCGTTCCAGGGGCATTCTTTCCGGAGCTTATCCATGATATCCAGCAGCCGGCCGAAAGCGGCTACCTTTTCTTCTCTTGTATGCATATTATTCGGATTCAATCTTGCAAATATACAAAGAATCTACGTATCTTTGCGCGTTTGAGCAATGAAGCCAATGTCTTACATATCAGCCGATGAGGCCGTGCAGGGCGTCCGGAACGGGGATCACATCCACCTTTCCAGCATCGCCAGCGTTCCCCACGCGCTCATCGACGCCCTGTGCCGCAAGGCCGGCACGCTGCGGGACTTGCACTTCCATCATTTCCATACGGAAGGTCCGGCACCTTACGGATCGAAAGAGTATGAAGGCGTTTTCTTCGACCAGGGATTCTTCGTCGGCCCGAACGTACGGAAATCCGTCCAGGAAGGGTATGCCGACTATATTCCCACGCACCTGAGCGAATCGCAGGCCATGTACCGCAGCGGCGCCCTCCCGTGCGACGTGGCCATGGTTCAGGTTTCCCAGCCGGTGGACGGCCTGGTGTCCCTGGGCACCTCGGTGGACTGTTCCATCGCCGCCCTGGAAGTGGCCCGCCTGAAGCTGGCGGTGGTCAATCCCAACGTTCCCTTCGCGTACGGCGACCTGATTCCCGTGGACCGTTTCGACGCCCTAGTGTGGGACGAAACTCCCTTGTTCACAAAGGATTACGTAGAGCCGACCGCCACCGACCGCCTGATCGGCCGGAACTGTTCGGAACTTGTTCCCGACGGAGCCTGCCTGCAGATGGGCATCGGGGCCCTGCCCAACGCCGTCTGCTCGGAGCTCACGGGGCACAAGCACCTGGGACTCCATACGGAGATGTTCGCGGACGGCGCCCTGGAACTGATCCGGAAGGGTATCATCGACGGATCCTGCAAGAAGATCGATACCGGGAAGATCGTCGCATCGTTCCTCCTCGGTTCGCAGCAGGTGTATGATTTCATCGACCGGAATCCGTCTGTCCAGATGCGGGACATCGCCTACACGAACGACCCCTGGGTCATCTCCCGCAATCCGCAGGTGGTATCCATCAACTCGGCCACGGAAATCGACCTGACCGGACAGGTGTGCGCCGATTCCATCGGCACACGCATCTACTCCGGAACCGGCGGCCAGCTGGACTTTGTCCGGGGTGCCAAGATGTCCGAAGGCGGCAAGGCCATCATCGCCCTGGCTTCCCGCACGGCGAAACTCGCTCCCAAGATCGTTCCCACGCTGAAACCCGGCGCCGGCGTCGTCACGCCCCGGGCCGACGTGCAGTGGGTCGTCACCGAATACGGTGCCGTCAATCTCTACGGCAAATCCCTCCAGGAACGCGCCCGGCTCCTCATCTCCATCGCCCATCCCGACGACCGGGAGGCCCTGGACCGCGCCGCGTTCGACCGATTCGGGCCGCACTGGCACCATGTCTCGCTTTAAGGCGTCGAATACAACAGGCTCGTTATCAAAGAATTATGCAAAAGTACCCGGGAATAATTTCCCGGGTACTTTCATATAAAGAACTAGTGATCAACAACTTACATTCGACGCTTCCGGGCAGGTCTATGCCTGCACGGCGCGGAATGCGTCGAGGTCTTCGGCCTTGAAGGCCCGGATGTAAGCGCTCTTGCCCTCCACGGTCTCCTCGGCCATGCGTACCATCACCTGGGCGGACTTTCCGAAGAGCTCCGGCGCCGCCGTCGCGTCACGAAGCAGCAGCAGGGACATCACGATTTCGCCTGTCATGTCGTAGAGACGGCGGGCCAGGAAATCCTGGACCTCCTGATTCTCAAAGGCTTTCACCGCTGCAATGGAGGCATCGTAGAAGTCAGCGAGGGCGGCGACACGGGCGCGGAGCGGCTCCAGGGCCTCGGACACCGGCTCGGCCAGCATCCCGCGGATGATTTCGGAATACGTGCCGTTCGTAATGTAACGGACGGCCGCGACAACCTGCAGCTGTGTCGTTCCTTCATAAATGGAGAAGATACGCGCATCACGCATCAGGCGCTGGCACTTGTACTCCATGATGAAACCGGAACCGCCATGGACGGACACGCAGTCGTAGGCGTTCTGGTTCGCATACTCGGAGGTCATACCCTTGCACAGGGGCGTGAAGGCGTCGGCCAGGCGGGTGTATTTCTTCATCTCGGCGCGTTCCTCCGGCGTGAGCGTCCGGTCGCGCTGGATGTCCTCCAGGCACTTGTAGATATCCACATGGGCCGCCGTATGGTACAGGAGGCTGCGACCGCCGTCCAGCTTCGCCTTCATGCGGCTGAGCATGTCGTACACACCCGGGAAGTGCTCGATGGTCTGGCCGAACTGGGCGCGTTCGGAGGCGTATTTGACCGCCTCGTTGTACGCTTCCTGACTCAGGCCGGTGGACTGGGCGCCGATTCCCAGGCGAGCGCCGTTCATCAGGGCCATCACATACTTGATGAGGCCGAGGCGGGTGCTGCCGCAGAGTTCGGCACGGGCATTCTTATAAGTCAGTTCGCAGGTCGGGGAGCCATGGATGCCCAGCTTGTGCTCGATATGGCGGACGTTCACGCCGCCCTGGCGCTTGTCATAGATGAACATCGAAAGGCCGCGTCCGTCGCGGGTTCCCTCCTCACTGCGCGCAAGGACGAGGTGGATGTCGGAATCACCGTTGGTAATGAAGCGCTTCACGCCGTTCAGCAGCCAGCAGCCCTCTTTCTCGCTCCAGGTGGCCTTGAGCATCACCCGCTGGAGGTCCGATCCGGCATCGGGCTCGGTCAGGTCCATGGACATGGTCTCCCCCGCACAAATGCGCGGCAGGAACTTCTGCCGCTGCTCCTCGGAGCCGAACTCATAGAGCGTGTCGGCGCAGCTTTGCAGGCTCCAGATGTTCTGGAAGGAGGCATCGGCCGCACTCACCAGCTCGGAGCACATGCTGAAGACGACGTTCGGGAGGTTCAGCCCGCCGTACCGGCGCGGCTGCGCGACGCCGGTGAGGCCGGCCTTGCGCATCGCCTCCATATTCTCCACGGTCTTGGAGGCATAGATCATCCGCCCGTTCTCCAGGTGCGGTCCCTCGAGGTCCACGCTCTCGGAATTGGGTTCGATGATATTGGCGGCGATGTCGCCGACGATTTCCAGCAGACGCTTGTAATTCTCGATGCAATCCTCATAATCCACGGGGGCATCGGGATAAAGCGCAGCATCCGCAAAGCCCTTCTCCCGGAGTTCCACGATGCGGCGCATCAGCGGATGGCCCAGGTAAAAGGCGATTTCGGGATGGTCGGTATAATAGTTTGCCATAGTTTACTTGCTGTTTTTCCGGTAATACTTAATGAGCTTCGGGATCACTTCCTCCACGGTTCCGACGATCACATAGTCGGCGATTTTGTTGATGGGGGCGTCCGGATCGGAATTCACGCTGATGATGATACTGCTGTCCTGCATGCCGGCGATGTGCTGGATCTGGCCGCTGATTCCGCAGGCGATATAGACCTTCGGGTGCACGGTGACACCGGTCTGGCCCACCTGGCGGTCGGCATCGCAGAAGCCCGCATCCACGGCGGCACGGCTGGCGCCCACCTCCGCATGGAGCACCTTAGCGAGGTCGAACAGCATGTCGAACCCTTCCTTGGAACCCATTCCATAACCACCTGACACAACAATGGATGCTCCCTTCAGGTTATGCTTGGCGGCCTCCACGTGATGGTCCAGGACCTTCACGACATAGGCCTCGGGGCTGACATACTGAGACACCTCGGGATAGACGACCTCCCCGCGGTAGGAGCCCGCATAGGTGGCCTTCTGCATGACGCCCGAACGGACGGTCGCCATCTGCGGACGGTGGTCCGGATTCACGATGGTCGCGACGATGTTGCCGCCGAACGCCGGACGGATCTGGTACAGGAGGTCCTTGTAGGACTTCCCGGTCTTGACATCGTCGAAGTCGCCGATCTCGAGCTGGGTGCAGTCGGCGGTCAGGCCGCTCGTCAGGGACGAGGACACCCGCGGACCGAGGTCGCGGCCGATGACGGTCGCGCCCATCAGGCAGATCTGGGGCTGTTCCTCCTTGAAGAGGTTCACGAGGATATCGGTATGGGGCGCGGACGTGTACGGGAACAGGTCCTTGCCGTCAAATACGAAGAGTTTGTCCACCCCGTACGGGAGGATCTGGGACTCCACGGCGCCCTTGATGCCGGTGCCCGCCACCACGGCGTGGAGTTCCACGCCCAGCCGGTCGGCGAGTTTGCGGCCCTTGGTCAGGAGTTCCTGGGAGACCTCGGCAACGACCGTGCCTTCGATCTCGCAATATACGAAAACGTTGTTCATAGTTCTAGCCGATAATCTTTTCACTGATCAGTTCCCGGATGAGGCCCTCCACGTCCGCGTCGGAAGCGGTGAGGGTCTTGCTTTCCTTGGCCTGGAAGACGATGTTCTGCACGGACTTCACCCGCGTCGGGGAGCCTGCGAAACCGCACTGGGCCGGGTCACCGTCCACATCGGCCACGCTCCACTGGGTGAGCGTGAGGTAGGGGCGCTCCGCATAGAGGGAGGCACGGGGATCGTCGGCGGGCCTTTCGGAAGGGCAGGTCGCGTACTTGTATTTCATCACGAGCTTGACGTTCTGCGGGCGGCAGGGAGCGGCGGTGCCGTTCACGGTGACCACCAGCGGAAGCGGGGCCTCCACGGTTTCCACGCCCCCGTCGATGGCGCGGCGGATGGTCGCCTTTCCGTCTTCCACCTTCAGGATTTCCTGCGCATAGGTCACCTGGGTCATCCCCAGTTTCTCGGCAACCTGCGGACCCACCTGGGCGGTATCGCCGTCGATGGCCTGGCGGCCGCCGAGCACGAGGTCCACCCCGCCGATCTTTTTGATCGCGGTGGCCAGGGCGTAGGAGGTGGCGAGGGTATCGGCTCCGGCAAAGAGCCGGTCGGTCAGGAGGAAGCCGTCATCGGCCCCGCGGAAGAGGCCCTGGCGGATGATTTCTCCGGCCCGGGGCGGGCCCATGGTCAGGATGGAGACGGTGGATCCCGGATTCTGCTCCTTCAGGCGCAGGGCCTGTTCGAGCGCATTCAGGTCGTCGGGGTTGAAGATCGCCGGAAGGGCGGCGCGGTTCACGGTCCCTTCGGCCGTCATGGCGTCTTTGCCCACATGGCGAGTGTCCGGCACTTGCTTGGCCAGGACAACGATTTTCAAAGTCATATGTCGATTCAGGTTTTAGGGAGCGTCGGGGAAGGGGAACCTGCTATTTGATCAGGTTCCCCAGGATGCTCCGCGTCAGTTCTTTCGTAATCGTGTTCGTCGCCGACCGGGTCGCCTTCTGGACGGCCTTCTTCGTCGTGGACGTCGTAGATTTCTTCTTGGTCCCGCTCACTTTGCCGGAGACGGAATCGGCCACGGAAGCGGCTACGACACCGGTCACGGCGGTGATGATGGATTTCAGGACCTTGGAGGCGATGCTGTTCTTCGCCTTCTTCTTGGCCTCTTTCTCCGCCTTGGCCTGTTCCTTGGCCTGGAGGGCGGCCTCTTTCTCCGCCTTTTCCTGCGCCTCGATTTCCGCCTTCTGCCGCTCGGCTTCAGCCGTTGCGGCAACCAGGATCTCGTAAGCGCTCTCCCGGTCGATCGGATTGTCGTACCGGCCCCAGAGGCGGGACTGCTTGATGATCTGGGCCCGCTGGTCCTCGGTGACGGCACCGATCTGGCTCAGCGGGAAGAGGATCTTCGCCCGCTCGACCATGGACGGAGCGCCCTTCTCGTCCAGGAAGGAAACGAGGGCTTCGCCGGTCTCGAGCTGGAGGATGGCTTCGTAGGTGTCGAAAGCGGGATTCGCCCGGAACGTCTCCGCGGCAACCTTGACCGCCTTCTGGTCCTTGGGGGTATAGGCCCGCAGAGCGTGCTGGACGCGGTTTCCGAGCTGGCCGAGGATATTCTCCGGAATGTCGGTCGGACTCTGGGTGATGAAGTAAATGCCGACGCCCTTGGAACGGATGAGGCGGATCACCTGCTCGATCTTGGCCGTGAGGGCACGGGAGGTGCCGTCAAAGAGCATGTGGGCCTCGTCGAAGAAGAAGACGAGCTTCGGAAGATCCAGGTCGCCGACTTCCGGAAGGGTGGTATAGAGTTCCGACAGGAGCCACAGGAGGAAGGTGGAATAGAGCTTGGGTTTGAGCATGAGCTTGTCCGCCGCCAGGACGTTCATCACGCCCTTTCCGCCCTCGCACTGCAGGAGGTCGTAGATGTCGAAGGCCGGCTCGCCGAAGAACTTCTCCGCGCCCTGGCTTTCAAGGCCCAGGAGCGCACGCTGGATAGCCCCGATGGAAGCCGTGGACACATTGCCGTACTGGGTGGTGTACTCCGCCGCGTTCTGGCCCACGAAATTGAGCATGGCGCGCAGGTCCTTCAGGTCGATCAGAAGGAGGCCGTTGTCGTCGGCGATCTTGAAGACGATGTTCAGGACGCCTGTCTGCGTCTCGTTGAGTTCCATCAGGCGGCCCAGCAGGTCCGGGCCCATGTCGGAGATCGTCGCACGCATGGGATGGCCCTGCTCGCCATAGACGTCGAAGAAACGCACCGGACAGCTCTGGAACTGCGGGTCCTCAATGCCGAACTCGGGCAGGCGCTTCTGGATGAATCCGGAGAGCTTGCCGCTCTGGCTGATGCCGGAGAGGTCGCCCTTCATGTCGGCCATGAAGCAAGGGACGCCGGCCTGGCAGAAGGTCTCGGCGATGACCTGCAGGGTGACCGTCTTGCCGGTACCGGTGGCGCCGGCGATGAGTCCGTGACGGTTCGCCATCTTTCCGCAGAGGGAAATGGGACCATTGGAAGAGTGGGCCACGTACAGCCCGCGTTCTTTATCAAGCATATCCTATCTGTTTTTTCTGAACTTCCAAAGATAGAAAAGAATCGTGGAAATGACAAATGTGCCGATGGCGATCCACGGGATCAGGATCTGCGGAAGGCCCAGTCCGATCTTGTCCACCAGGATGAACGTCACGCAGACCGAGGTCATGAAGAGCCCCGGAATCAGGGTGATCAGGTAATACAGACCGCCCTTGTTTCGGACCAGATAGACGGTGGCCGTCCAGAACATGAAGACGGACAGCGTCTGGTTCGCCCAGCCGAAATAACGCCAGATGACGTTAAAGCCGTTGGAATCGGCGATGTTGTACCAGAGGAGGAGACCGGAAAGGACGAAGAGCGGGACCGCGATATAGAGGCGCTTCCGCATGGAACGCTGCTCCAGATGCAGGAAATCGGCAATGATGAGCCGGGCGCTGCGGAAAGCCGTATCGCCGCTGGTGATCGGGGCGGCGACGACGCCCAGGATGGCCAGGATGCCGCCCAGGACGCCCAGCCAACTCTGCGAGACCTTCGTCACGACCGTCGGAGCCGCCGCGGACAGGTCGGAACCCACCTCCGCAGCACCGCCGTCGAAGAAGAAATAGGAGGAGACCGCCGCCCATACGAGGGCTACGAGGCCTTCCGTGATCATGGACCCGTAGAATACGGGACGTCCCAGTTTCTCACTCTTGATGCAGCGGGCCATCAGCGGACTCTGCGTCGCATGGAAGCCGCTCACCGCCCCGCAGGCGATGGTGATGAACAGGCACGGGAAGATCGGCTGTCCGTTCACGCCCAGCGACGGGCCACGGTTTCCAAGGCCGTCCCAGAGTTCCGGGATCGTGGGCCACTTGACGATGAGGCACACCAGCAGGGCGGCGGCCATGAACAGCAGCGCCAGGGCGAAGACCGGATAGATCCGGCCGATGACCTTGTCGATGGGAAGCAGCGTTGCGACAATATAATACAGGAAAATGACGACAATCCAGACCATCATCGAAGTCCGGCCGCCGTCGCCGGTCATCCCGCCCAGGATGACGGCAGGGCTGTACACGAACACGGCGCCCACCATCATCAGGAGCAGGACCGAGAATACCAGCATCACTTTCTTGGTCCGCTGTCCCAGGTACTCCCCGACCAGTTCCGGATAGCCGGCACCGCCGTGACGGACGGAAAGCATGCCGGACATGTAATCGTGCACGGCCCCGCCGAAAATACAGCCGAGGACGATCCACAGATAGGCCGAAGGGCCGAACTTCGCGCCCATGATGGCGCCGAAGATGGGCCCGGTCCCCGCAATGTTCAGGAACTGGATCATGAAGACCTTCCAGGTAGGCATCGGGATGAAGTCCACGCCGTCGGCCTTGGAGACGGCAGGCGTATCCCGACGCGGGTCGGGACCGAAGACATGCGCCACGAAGGCGCCGTAAAGTGCATAGCCCAAAATCAGGGCCGCCACGCTGATGAGGAACGAATACATGGGATTCTCCTATTCCACTTGTTCGAAGAACGAGAAATGCACCCGGCCATACACTTTCTCCTTCTTGAACCGGGGGTGCTCCCTGAAGGAATGCTCCCCTCCGTGCTCCAGGATGAAATAGCAACCGGGATGGAGGATGTCCTGCGCGAACACCTGGTCCGGAATGGTATCCAGGTTGTCCAGCGCATAGGGCGGATCGGCAAAGATGATATCGAACTTCTCCCGGCAGATCGGGAGGAAGTCGAAGACGTTGTCCCGGACCATCGTCACGTTCGGGAGGCCCAGGCGCTGCGCTTCGGTCTTGATGAAGGAGGCATGGACCCGGTCCATTTCCACGCAATAGACGCGGGAAGCGCCGCGGGAGGCGAATTCAAAGGAAATAGCGCCGGTCCCTCCGAAGAGGTCCAGCACCTTCAGGTCCTCGAATTCATATTCGTTGTCCAGGACGTTGAAAAGCCCCTCCCGGGCGAAATCCGTCGTGGGACGGGCCTTGTATCCGGCCGGAGGCAGGATCGTCTTCCCCTTCAAGCGGCCACCGATGATCCTCATAGCACCACAACCGCCTTGAAATAGCGGTACAGGGACATCTCCGCCTCCGGGGCCAGCGGCGTGCGGAAACAGACGGTGGATACTTCCGGGTTGAGCTGGAGACGCTTCAGGGCCAGGAAAAGATAATACTCGGACGTCGTGAAGTCAGGGGCCCGGTACACATTGGCCAGGAGCAGGCTCTTCCCCTGCGCAACGGCCAGGTGCAGATAGCCGTCCATGTACGAAGCGACGACCTTATTATAATCCTCGCACCGGGGCAGCGTCTTCAGGATATAGTACATCTCCGGAAGGACGGGTGCCTGCTCTCCCGAAGCGGTCAGGACCGTCTGGGAAAGGACCCGGGACAGGGATTCGCCGATGGTGTTGGAATACAGCAGGACGGCACCCAGTTCCGGAATGCGGACATAGCCCGTGGCATCCTCCTCTTCGAGAGCCACGACGTCCGAAAGCATGGGCCGGACACGCTCCACATGGAAAAAGGATTCCGGCACGAGGGTGCACTTGGGAGTCAGGAGGGCGATGTCCACTTCGTCATACCGGCGCTGGAATTCCGGCGTCGTAAAGATGCGGTCGGCCGCCAGCCACCCGGAGGAGCGGACCTCCCCGCCGGATTGCACCTTAAAAGAATATCCACTCAAGGAGACTTGAATGGATATTCCCGATAATGCTGTGCGCGGATTTTCCATCGGCGGGGACTACTCCCAGTTACCGGCGTTGTTGTTCGGCGCGGTGACGGAGCCCACCTGCAGGCCTTCGTAACGGTTCTGGGCCTCACACTCGGCGTCGAGGTTGATGCGGAGCTGGTTGTCCATACCCTTGAGGATGGCGCGCCAAGGCATGCGGGCCTCGAACAGCGGAACCTGGACACCGGAAACGGTCTTGACGATGGCCTCCATCTGGACGGGCTGCTTGCCGGAGAACGGGATGTAGGCGAGGGAGTCGATGTTGAAGTCAGGACGGTTGTTGAAGAGGGTGTCCTTCACGGCGATCGGGGTGCTGATGGAGAACACGAGCTTCTCTCCCTTGCGGTAGAGTTCCATGAACTTCGCGTTCTGCTCTTCCTTGCTCAGTTTCTTGAAATTCTTGTCGTTCTTGTACTTCTTGGTGTTCTCCACGGCGAGGGAGTCGTCATTGGAACCGACCTGCATGATGATGTCCATCTTGCCGGTGTTGTAGAACTGCTTGAGGGAATCGATAGAGTCCGTGAAGCGGTTGTGCACACCCTTGAAGGCGACTTCGAGGGTACGGATGTCCTTCAGACGCTGGACGGCGACTTCCTGCCTGCGGGCCTTCTCCTTGTTGAAGTTGACCGGCTTCATGATGCTTCTGTAAATGCCATAGACGCAGCCGACAGCGGCGAGGGCGAGGAGAATCTCGACAACGATTTTGAGCGTTTTGTTCATTATTTTAGTGTTTTTATAATTTTCCAAACTTCCGACAAAGTTATAAAAATCATTTATGAAAAGCAATATATTTTGTAATTTTGCATTCGCAAAAGGAAATGACGTTGATCGCCTGCCTGCATACGGAAGCCATTCTGCGCCTGGACGCCCTCATCGAGGGAAGCCGGAGCGTGACCGTCGCCGCCCATACGCACCCGGACGGAGACGCGCTGGGCAGTGTTTCCGCCCTCGTCTGCTACCTCAGGCAGCGGCGGGGCAAGGATGCGGTCGCCGTCCTGTCCGACTCCCCCGCCCCGTCCGTGCGCACCATCATCCCGGACGGAGCCCCTTTCCTGTTCCAGGACAGGGAACCGGAGGAATGCCTCGCTCGCATTGCCGGGAGCGACCTCCTGTTCCTGCTGGACTGCAACGGATTCTCCCGGACCGAGGGGCTTCAGGAAGCTTTCGAGGCGTCCCCCGCCCCGAAGGTCCTCATCGACCATCACCTGAACCCGGAACGGGAAGGGTTCACCCTCGTCTTCTCCACGCCGGAGATCTCTTCGGCCTCGGAACTCCTGCACTGGATCCTCCGGGAACTTCCCGATATCGGGGGGAATGTCCGGAAGTTTCCGCCGGAGACGGCCAGGGCCCTGCTCACCGGCATGACGACGGACACGAACAACTTCGCCAACTCCGTGTATCCCAGCACCTTCCGGATGGCTTCAGACCTGCTGGAGGCCGGAGTGGACCGGGATGCCGTCCTGTCCGCCCTGTACAACCAGTACCGGGAGAACCGGGTCCGCGCCATGGGCTTCCTCCAGTACGAGGACATGCGCATCACCCCGGAGGGACTCGCCTACATGATCGCCACCCGGGCCGTCCGGGAACGGTTCGACCTGGAGGACGGCGAGACCGAGGGACTGGTCAATGTTCCCCTTTCCATTGAGCGGGTCAAGATGAGCATCCTCCTGAAGGAAGAGACGGACCACTACCGCGTGTCCATCCGCTCGAAGAAAGGCTGGTCGGCCCAACGGGTCGCCGCCGAGCGGTTCCATGGAGGCGGACACGAAAACGCTTCCGGCGGCAAGCTTTTCTGGCCCGGGGACATCCCTGCCCCGGAGGACGCCGCCGCCTATCTCGAACGAATCTCCCGCGAATGCCTGTCATGAAAAAGAGTACCTTCATCCTCGCCGCGGCCCTCGTCGCCGGTTTCGCCGCCTGCAGCAAGCAGTCGGTCCAGACGACGTACGACAAACAGGAAACCTATATCGCCAACTTCATAGCCGCCCAGCAGAAGAGAGACACCACGGCGTCCGTCACCTACAAGGACGGCGTGGTCCGCATCACCCTGCACGACACCCTGGAACGGACGGGGCTGCTGGCCGATACCCTCCGGACCGGAGGCACCGTCTCCTTCCACTACGCCGGCTACACGCTGACCAGCGGCAGCGTTTCCAGCAGCAACCTGTTCGCCACCAACCACCAGAATACCGCCAATGCGGCCGGGTGGAAGCTGTCCGACACGACCGCCTTCAAGATCGAGACCCTCTCCCTGGACAACACGCTGCTGGACGGACTGCAGCGCGGCCTGGAAGGCGTGAGGAACCAGGACGAATGCTATATCCTCTTTTCGGGCAAGTACGGTTACGGTTCCCGCGTGCAAGGCACGATTCCTGCAAGGTCTGCCCTGGTTTACCATGTATGGGTAAGCAGCATATCCAATGATTAACATGATGAGAATGAAACATATCCTGAGAAACGCCATCCTCCTGGCCCTGGGCACCGCCCTCACGCTCTCCTGTACGAAAGCGGTCGAGGAAGGCGCCAACGTCGCCATCAAGCGTCAGTTCGACGCCTGGCGCGCCATCTACTACCCCAACGCCGTGGAAAAGGACGGTATCTACATCATCGAAGACAAGGCCGGCAACGGACCCGCCTGGCGGGACGACCTCTCCGTCACGATGCTCCAATACACGATGCGGAACCTGAACGGCACCGTCCAGTATAACTCGGACAAGGAATGGGCCAAGCAGCTGGGAACCTATGACGACACCTACTACTACGGGCCCCAGTTCACCCTCACCGGCGAGCAGATCAGCTACGCCGGCCTGGACGCCATCCTGGACGGCATGCGGGAAGGCGGCGTCCGGACGGCCATCGTCCCGTCCTGGCTCATGACCTACGACCGGTACGACACCCTGGATGAGTACCTGAAGCACGAGACCAACACCTCCGCCACCATCTACACCATCGCCCTGCTGGGACAGACGGCCAGCCTCAAGGAGTACGAATACACCCAGATGCTGGATTACTGCTCCCGGACCCTGGGGGTGACGGACACCCTTTCCACCGCCGCCGTCTTCTTCAAGTCCTTTACGGAATTCAGCGAGGAGCCGAAGGAGATGCCCTCGGACACCATCCTGTACATCAACTATACCGGCCGCCGCATCTATGACAACCAGGTCTTCGACACGACCATCGCGGACACGGCCAAGTTCTACGGCATCTACGATCCCACCCGCAGCTACGCGCCTGTCTCCGTCACCATGGCGGAGAAAGCCTCCGACGTCAAGATGGGTTCATCCACCCTCGTCAGCGGATTCGGATACGGGCTCAAGAACATGCATGCCGATGAAAGCGCCGCTTTCGTGTTCGGCTATGACCTGGGCTACGGCAGCAGCGGCGGAACCGACAAGAACATGGTTCCCCCGTACGCAGCCCTGCGGTTCGACGTGGAACTGGTTCCCAACCAGTAGTCCATGGCCGGCGCAATCCCTACCGAGCTGGGCACCAAGCCCATCAACCAGCTCATCCGGCAATACGCGGTCCCCGGCATCATCGCCATGACCGCGTCTTCGCTGTATAATATGGTGGACAGCATCTTCATCGGCCATATCCCCGAAGTGGGATCGCTTGCCATCTCCGGCCTGGCGGTCACCTTCCCGCTGATGAACATCTCCACGGCGTTCGGCACCCTGGTGGGCGTGGGCGCCGCGACGATGATCTCCGTCCTCCTGGGCCAGAAGAACTACGAGGTCGCGAACAAGGTCCTTTCCAACGAGGTCACCCTGAACATCCTTACCGGCGTCATCTTTACCGTGGTGACGCTCCTCTGGATGGACCCCATCCTGCGCTTTTTCGGCGCCAGCGACAAGACGCTGCCCTACGCCCGGGACTACATGGTCCTCATCGCGCTGGGCAATGCGGTCACGCACCTGTACTTCGGTCTGAACAGCGTCATCCGGTCCTCCGGCAATCCGAAGATCGCCATGGGACTGACCCTGTTCACGGTCATCTCCAACGCCATCCTGGACCCGGTGTTCATCTTCTGGTTCGGGATGGGAATCCAGGGGGCCGCCCTCGCCACCGTCCTGTGCCAGCTCATGGCCCTCGGCTATACGATGTGGTTCTTCCTGGACCAGAAGAAGTTCCTCCACCTCCCCCGCAGCCGGAAGATCTTCCGGATCGACTGGCGCATCGCCAAGGACTCCCTCGCCATCGGCATGGGGCCGTTCCTGATGAACCTCGCCAGCTGCATCGTCGTCCTGTTCATCAACCAGCAGCTCGTCAAGTGGGGCGGCGACCTGGCCCTGGGCGCTTACGGGATCGTGAACCGCATCTCCTTCCTGTTCGTGATGATCATCATGGGCTTCAACCAGGGCATGCAGCCCATCGCCGGCTACAATTTCGGCGCCCGCCAGTATGCCCGCGTCCGGGAAGTGTATGTCAAGACAGCCGGTTGGGCGACCCTCGTGTGCATCCTGGGATTCATCGTCTCGGAAGCTTTCTCCGGTCCCACGGTGAGCATCTTCACCAGCGACCCGGCCCTGCACGACCTGGCGTCCAAAGGCCTGAGGATGATGAACCTCGCCTTCCCCATCATCGGGTTCCAGATGGTCACCACGAACCTGTTCCAATGCCTCGGGATGGTTCGGAAGTCCATCTTCCTCTCCCTCTCGCGCCAGCTGCTGTTCCTCCTCCCCTGCATCTACCTCCTGCCGCCCCTGCTGGAATCGGAGGCCGGTGTATGGTACAGTTTCCCGATCTCGGACACCGTGGCGGCCATCGTCACGGGGATCTTCGCCATCGGCCTGCTTCGTAAACTCGGAAGCCTCCAGGACGGGGCCGACCCGTCCATCCTCGGAAGTCAGATTTAAGAGCCATGAATACCATCATCAACGTAGGAAGATCGTTCGGCAGCGGCGGCGGATTCGTCGCCCAGGCCATCGGGCGCAAGCTCGGGATTCCGGTCTATGACAACGAACTTATCTCCAAGGCCGCGGAGGAAAGCGGTTATTCGAAGAGCGTCTTCGAGGGCGGCGAAAAGCGCCGGAGCCTCTTCTCCATGTCCAGTTTCTTCGCCTCCGGCCGCCTTCCGTTCGGGGAGAGCAGCGGGTATGTCAACGACGACATGCTCTTCAAGATCCAGAGCGAGGTAATCCGGAACATCGCCGAAAAGGGAAGCGCCATCATCGTGGGCAGGTGTGCGGACTATATCCTCCGCGACCTGGACTGCCTGGACGTTTTCATATGCGCCCCCATGGAATACCGGGTCAAACGCCTCATGAAGAACGAAGGCCTGGACCAGGACGAGGCCGAGGAACTGATGCGCCGCAAGGACCGCACCCGGGAGGCCTACTATAATTTCTACACCTTCGGTGCCTGGGGCCAGGCCGACAATTACGACCTGTGCGTGGACAGTTCCATCCTGGGAATCGAAGGCACGGCGGACTTCATCATCGACTTCGGTCACCGGTCCGGGAAGATCAAGTGACCGTCATTCTGAACGAAACGAAGTGAAGTCAAGGAATCTCATCATCCTCCTCCTGTTCCTGCCGCTTCTCCTCCACGGCCAGGAGCGTCTCAACGAGCGTCTGACCAACGACCTGTCCCGCCTGCCCGAGATGGATGCCGTCGTGGACAGTTTCATGAACGTATGGTCGCTGCGGGGCGTCTCCCTTTCCGTCATGCGGAACGACTCCCTCCTGTACGCCCGTGGCTACGGCCGGGCTGACGGTTCCCGTCCCATGACCCCGGGGACCCTTCTCCGCATGGCCTCCGTGTCCAAGCTCATCACGGCCGTCGGGATCATGAAACTCCAGGAGCGGGGAAAACTGGTGCTGGACACGCCGGTCTTCGGTCCCTTCGGCATCCTGGACGGATATGACCGGTACATCACCGACGACAATTATTACCTGATCACGGTGGAGCACCTGCTGCGCCACCAGGCCGGCTTTACGCAGAAAGGCGGCGACCCCATGTTCACGACCGCGACCATGATGCGGGAGATGGGCCTGTCCAAGGCGCCTACCCAGGAGCAACTGACCCGGCACCTGCTCCGCCGTCCCCTCGCCTACCTGCCCGGGACCGATCAGGAATACTCCAATTTCGGATACCTCCTCCTGTCCATGATCATCGAAAAGATCACGGGCGAACCTTACGAACAGTGGATGCGGCGGGAAGTCCTGGAGCCGGCCGGCTGCTACGATTTCCATATCGCCGGCAATTTCCTGGACGAACGCTTCCCCGGGGAAGCCCGCTACTACATGCACAGGGAAGCGAAACCGACCAACGCTTTCGACGGACGCGGGCAGGTGGAACGCTGCTATGGGGCCAATGACATCCACGGCCTCTCAGGAGCCGGCGCCTGGATCGGTTCCACACCGGAACTGGCCCGCCTCGTCGCCTCCATCGACGGGCTCAAGGACATTCCGGACCAAGTCTCGGAATTCAGCGTCTATCAGATGACGCAGCGTCTTTCGGACGAGATCTTTTCCCTGGGCTGGGTGGATTGCACGGACGACGGCGAATGGACACGCACCGGTTCCTTCTCCGGTACGTCCGCCCTCGTAAAAGTCTTTCCCGACCATGAAACCTGGATCCTCATCACCAACACGTCCACCTGGAAAGGATCCCGTTTTTCCCGGGATACCGGCGCCCTGTGTAAGAATCTCCGGGCCCGCTTCCAGGACGAACTGCCGGAAAGGGACCTGTTCCACGAATGAGGAACCCCCTCGCTATTTCTTGATGGCTCCGATTCTGACGTGACGGTCATCCACGGTCACGGAGGTAAGGGAAATGTCCGCCAGATGTTCCTTGAACTGGGGAATGGCGGAAAGGTTGACGACGACCCGGTTCGCGGAGAAGGATTCCACGACGCCCGCGGGAAGCCGGTCCAGGACAAGGGGCGCGACCAGCTCGGTGGCGACATTCTTCGCCGTGCCGGAATCCAGTTTGAGGACCAGGCGGTCGTCCTTCGCCTCGATAATCCGGAAACTGGCCGAGAGATTCATCGCCTGCTGGCCCACCACAGGAATATCCACTTTCCCGGCATAGGTCAACGTCATGCGGTCCGGGGCCTGGGTAGTCAAGTTGATGTCCCGACCGCTTTTGGAACGAAGCAGGCCGGTGATAATCTCCACGGGAACCTCCACGACGGTTTCGGCCGGGACCGGGGCCGGGGTCGGGACTGACTCCGACGAAGGGGCCGACTCCGGAAACTGCTCCCGGACCGGTTTTGAAGCGGGATCCGGGACCGGATCCGGCGCCGGCCGTTCGCGTACGACCGGCATCTCATTCCCTTCGACCGCGACGAACACGGTGTCCCGGACGACGGGAACGGAGGGTTCAGCCCCGGCAACCGGGGCCGATGCTTCCGGCTGACCGGTCTGTTCGGACGGACAGGCCGGTTTCCGGTGAAAGAAAAGGCTGGCAGCCACAGCGACGGCGATTGCCGCAACCAGCCACCAGCCCCATTTCCGGCGGTGCGAATCCATGGATCCGCAGGCCTATTTCACGCTCATCACCGCAGAGGCGATCGAGTTGAGCTTCACATCCACGGAATCGGCACGGGAAGCCAGGATGCAAGGGACCTTGGTGCCCACGAGGAAGCCGGCCTGGCGGACGTCCTTGGCCAGCTTGGAGTTGGTCTTCCAGAAGACATTGGCGGACTCGATGTTCGGGAACAGGAGGCAGTCGGCGTCACCGGCGACAGGGCTCTTGAGCTTCTTGATCTGGACGGATTCCTCGTCGATGGCGACATCCAGCGCGAGCGGGCCGTCACCGATGGCCTTGATCTGGCCGCGGTCGCACATCTTGGCGAGCATGGCGCCCTCGATGCAGGCGGGCATGCTGTCCATCATCTGCTCGGAAGCGGCGATGAAGGCGATCTTCGGCATCGCAATGCCGAAACTCTTGGCGACACCCGTCACGAAGCCGGCCATCTTCACCTTCTGGCGGAAGTCCGGAGCGGGGATTACGGCCATGTCGGTGATGAAGATCAGCTTGTGGTAGTTCGGGTTCTCGATCACGCCCACGTGGCTCAGCAGGCCCTTCGGAGGGAGCAGGCCGCACTCCTTGTTCAGGATGGCGCGGAGGAACTTGTCGGTGGAGCAGAGGCCCTTCATCAGGACATCGCCCTCGCCGTCATGGACCATGCGGACGGCTTCGGCCACCGCCTTGAGTTCGTCCTTGATGTCCACGATGGTGAACTTGGCGATATCGATGCTGCACTCGTCGCAGACCTTGGCGATCATGTCGGAGTCACCCACCAGGGTCACCTGGACAAAGCCCATGTCGGAAGCCAGGGAAGCGGCCTCGATGGTGTGGGAGTCCACGCCCCAGGCGGCGACCATACGCTTGCAAATACCCTTCGCCTTGAGCTCGGCGAACAAATCGTTGAAATTGGCAATCATAACTATCTCTTAATCTTGGTTATCCAGTACTAAATGCATCGTATCGCGGGCAATCACGAGCTCCTCGTTCGTGCAGATGAGCGCCGCCTTCACCTTGGAATCCTCCGTGGTGATGATGGCGTCCTCGCCAAAGGCGACGTTGGCTTCGTAGTCCACCTTCAGGCCCAGGTAGGAGAAGTTCTCCAGGACGCGGCGGCGGAGGCGGGAGTTATGCTCGCCGATGCCGCCGGTGAAGACGATGAGGTCCACGCCGTTCATCGCAGCGACATAGGAGCCGATGTTCTTGATGATATCGTAGGTGAACTTCTTGAGGGCGAGCTTTGCCTTGGGGTCGCCGCTGTTCGCGCGCTCGTTGAGCTCACGGCAGTCGGAGCTGTACTCGGAAACGCCCAGGAAGCCGGACTTCCGGTTGAGGATCGTGGACATCTCGTCCGGGGTGACACCCAGCTTGTTCTCCAGGTAGATGACGGCGTTCGCGTCGATGTTGCCCACGCGGGTGCCCATGATCATGCCCTCCAGCGGGGAGAAGCCCATGGACGTGTCCACGCACTTGCCGTTCTGGATGGCGCAGATGGAACTGCCGGCGCCCAGGTGGCAGGTGATGATCTTGGAGTTCGCGAGATCCAGTCCGGCGAGCTTCGCGCCCACGCCGGCGACGAACTGGTGGGAAGTTCCGTGCGCGCCGTAACGGCGGACCCGGTACTTCTCGTAGTACTGGTAAGGAAGGCCGTACATGTAGGCATAGGCCGGCATCGTCTGATGGAAAGCAGTGTCGAAGGTGACGACCTGCGGGACGGTCGGGAGAACCTCCTGCATGGCGTGGATGCCCAGCAGGTGCGCCGGATTGTGGAGCGGGGCGAAGTCGCTGCAGAAGGCGATCTTCTCGAGGACGTCGTCATTCACGAGGACGGAGCCGGAGAAGAAATCGCCGCCCTGGACGATGCGGTGACCCACCGCCTCGATGTCCTCCAGGGACTTCAGGACGCCCGTCTGGGGATCCGTCAGGGCTTCCAGGATGAGCTGCATGCCCACTTTGTGGTCCGCAATCGGGATGTCCTTCACGATTTTGTCCCGGCCGGCCGGAGCGTATTGGAGGATGCCGGCGGGAAGGCCGATCTTCTCGGCGATACCCTTCGCGATGACGTCGAACACGTCGTCGTTCTTCATGTCCAGCAACTGGTACTTGATGGAAGAACTTCCACAATTGATGACAAGGATGATCATATCGTTAAAATGTTAATATTATTCGGTCAAACCGTGCAAAGTTAGCAAATAATTCAGTAATTTCGCATACGAATCTGAAGGAAATGGCGGAGCGGGAGAACATAGGGGCGCTGGCAATCCATTTCACGGCCGGCATCGCGGCCGGAGCGCTGCTCCTGCGCCTTCCCGTGGACCCGTATTCCCTCTCCGGAGGCCTGTTCCTCCTGCTGGCATCCCTGGTCGCCATCGTCCTGAAAACCCGGCGTACCGCCCTGATTTTCCCCGCGTTCCTCCTCTGCGGAACCTTCTGTTACCTCACCACGTCCCTAGCCGGGAGCGCCGAAACGACCCTCCTGGAGCGCTGGACGGCCGGGGCCGCCCAAAGGCTGCGCAGTTACATCGACAGCATTCCCTTCCCTACCGGGACCACGGCACCCCTCCTCAAGGCCTTCCTGACCGGCGACCGGAGCGGTCTTTCCCGCGAAACGGTCCAAGTGTTCCGGAGCAGCGGAGCGTCCCACCTGCTCGCCCTGTCCGGGCTCCACATGGGTATCCTGTACCTCATCCTTTCAAGGCTTCTCTGGCCGATTGGCAACAGTTTGGCGGCCAGGCGTTTCCGATACGCCGCCATCCTCCTTGCCGCCGGATTCTTCACGCTGATGACCGGCGCTTCCCCTTCCATCGTCCGGGCCTTCCTGTTCATCGTCCTGAACGAGACCGCGCGCATGACGGGGCGTACCCGGAATCCCCTCCGCGTCCTGGCATCGGCCCTGCTCATCCAGCTCATCCTCTCCCCCGGCGTCATCCTGTCCGTGGGTTTCCAGCTTTCCTACCTGGCGATGGCCGGCATCTTCCTGCTGTATCCTCATCTGGAGAAGTGGTACCCCGACGGCGGGAAATTCGACCCGGTCCGCCGGATCTGGCAGGCCGCCGCCCTGTCCATCTCCTGCCAGGCCTTCACCGGTCCCCTCGCCTGGTACCGGTTCCACACCTTTCCCACCTATTTCCTCCTGACGAATCTCCTTGCCATGCCCCTGACCTCCCTCCTGATGGGGACGGCCGTTGCGACGATCGCCCTCCGGAGCATCGGACTGTGCCCCGGCTTCCTGATCCAGGCCACGGATTTCCTGTGCTCCGGCCTGGTATGGATCCTCGGAATTATTGCTTCAATGTGAAACCCGGCGACGCCCACTCGGTCATGGACCCGTCTTCGGCCGTATAGATCAGATAACCCTCCACCCCGTCCCGGGAAAGGACCAGCTCCCGGGCGGCATCCAGGCCGATGACCATGCACCAGGTCGCCAGCGCATCGGCATCGGCGGCGCCGTCCGGGCTGACGATCGTGGCACTCAACAGATTATGCTGGACAGGGTATCCCGAACGCGGGTCGATGGAATGCGCATACTTGCGCCCGTCCCGGACATAATACTTGCGATAGTTTCCGGACGTGACGATCCCGCAGGCCATTCCGCCGGAGGACCAGACGCCGTCCAGTTCCGCTCCCAGCTGATCGGTTCCGTTGGTGGGGCGGTCGAAGGGACGGTCCACCCCCACGTTCCACCCCTGGCCGGAGGGATTCATCCCGTCGCACCAGATCTCCCCGATGTCCACGAGCATGTCCTTCACGCCGATGGAATACAGGTACTTCGCGACGAGGTCACAGCTGTATCCCTGCGCAATGGCATTGTAGTTCAGGACCATGGGCTTATCCGATCCGTCCAGGCGCACGTCCCGGAAGCTGAGCGAGCCGTCGGGGCGCGGCGTCATCTCCTTCCGGAGCAGGCGCATGCCGCAGGACTCCCGGATCGCGGCAACCTCCGCATCGGAGGGCATCTCCCCGGACTTGAATCCGAACCCCCAGGCGTCATAAAGAGGCCCGGCGGCAAAGTCCAGCACGCCCTCGGAAGCCTCGAACCATTGATAGGCATCTTTGTACATCTCCAGGAAAAGGCCATTCGGACGGATGGTCTCCCCGGCATTGAAGTGCGACAGGAGCGATCCCTTGTTGTACCCGGACAGCGTCGTGTCGATCCGCTGCAGGATGGCCTCCACCGAATCCCGGACCTCTTCCGGCGCCACGCGGACGCCTTTGAGATTGGCCTTCACGGCATAGACTCCTCCCTGGGCATGGCCGGAAACCTGGATATAACGGTCCCGTTCCCCGCAGGATACGGCAAGGATGAGCACAAGGACAACCAAGATCGATTTTTTCATTTCGCGCAACGTTACGGCAAGATAGTTGCACAAAATTAAGATAAAATAACGATATTTGCAGATTGTATAAGGAAAGAATCATATGACAAGACGCCTTTTGCCCTATATCGGACTTCTCCTCGCCGCCGTCACGCTGTTTTCCTGCAAGAAAAAGGAGGAGACCACCGAAACCAAGCCTTACCTGTACGGGGTGAAATTCGACCTCGTAAACTTCGCCCGTCCCGGCGACACGTTCACCCTGGAGCCCTACGGCGTCTATACGACCGAGGGGGATGGCGTGGACAAACCCACCTACAAATGGAAAGTGAACACCGGTGATTTCCAGGAAGCGGACGAATTCACCCTCGTCCTCGGGGAAGCGGGCAATTACACCATCACCTGCCAGGCGTCCGATCCGGACGACAACTACTACGCCACCACCTTCTCCAAGACCGTCATCGTCATCGACCCGACCCTCGGGAAAACCCTGAACGGAACGGGGATCGAGGCGACGGACGCCCATATTACCGACGGACGCGACCAGGCCGGCGAGAACGACTATTTCTACACCCGGATCGGCGACGTGGACTGGTTCCGCAACAACCTGGCCTACAAGGGTGCCGGACTGGCCTACGAAGAATCGGAAGTGACTTCTTATCCCATCGGCCGTTACTACACCTGGGAAGAGGCGATGATGGCCTGTCCCGAAGGCTGGAGACTCCCGACGGACGAGGAATGGGCCTCCCTGGGCACTGAAGCCGCCCCGCTCGAGGCCGACGCCTACCTGAACGACAAGCGTATGTGGGATTACTGGCCCAACGCTCCCCGCACCAATACCACGGGGCTCGCCATCATCCCGGCCGGATATGCCCTTCCGGAGCTCACGACACCGGCTTACAAGCGCATCTACAACTACGCCGCCTTCTGGACCTCCACGACGGATCCTACCGACAGCCGTCTCGCCCGCTACTACTACATCTTTGCGGAAGAGAACGAAGTGAGGGCTACATACGGCGAAAAGGGCTCGCTGGCCCTTTCCGTACGCTGTGTAAGATAGCTGATGTCTTTACCGTAAATCGGTGATCACATAACTTTCAGGAAGCGATTTCTCGTCCAGCGGGAAGTCGCTTTTCCCTTGTTTGTCCCCGAAGACGATATCCTTCAGAACGAAACGGGCGGCCGTGTCATCGTCCAATAGAAGCGTGACGTCCAGGGAATTCGACGAGGAAGCATTGACCTTGAGCTTGTCCATGTAGTTCTTGTAGGAGCCGATGAACAAGGCCGGATTCGTAAAGAGGTCTTCCTTCTCCACCTTCTCGATGAGGACTTCCTCCGCCTCGCGGTCGATGCTCCAGCGGGTCGTCCCGTCGCTGCGCACCTCCAGGCCCAGGCCCGAAAGCAGGAAAGCGTTGTCCTCCACGGTGCAGTCGCCGTCGGTGACCTGCGTCATGGGCTTCCCGTCCTTGGCAAGGCTGTAGGTATAGTGGAAAAACACCCGATGTCCCGGGACACGGTCCAGGATGGGGATTCCGCCCTGCGCGAAAGCGCTGAAGGCGAGGCTCACGGCCAGCAGGGATGTCAAGATTCTTTTCATTGTCCTCCGTTCATAAAGTGACTCAGGATCTGGTCCAGCTCGTTGAAATCCTTCACGAGGACTTCGCGCGGCTTGGATCCGTTCTGCGGACCCACGATGCCGGCGGCCTCGAGCTGGTCCATCACCCTACCTGCCTTTGCATAACCCATGCCAAGCCGGCGCTGCAGGTCGGAAGTGGAGCCCCGCTGCGAGGTGACGATGAGGCGGGCGGCCTCTTCGAAACGCTCGTCCAGCTGTTTCATGTCCACCATGCCGCCGCCGGATTCTTCACCCTCGGCCTTGGGCGGTTCGGGCAGATAGTACGGAGTATTGTAGGATTTCTGATATCCGATCTGGCTTCCCACGGACTTCGTGAGTTCCGCGATCTCGTCGTTGCCGATGAAAGCGCACTGGATGCGTTCCATCTCCACGCCGCTGTACAGGAGCATGTCGCCCCGGCCGATGAGCTTGTCGGCGCCCGGCTGGTCCAGGATGGTGGAGGAATCGATGCGGGAGGTCACGCGGAAGGCGATACGCATCGGGAAGTTCGCCTTGATGAGGCCGGTGATGACATCCACTGTCGGACGCTGGGTCGCGAGGATCACGTGCAGGCCCGCCGCACGGCCCTTCTGGGCCAGGCGGATGACGGAGGTGGTGATGCTCCGGGCGATAGCCTTGGATTCCGGACCGGCGCCCACGGACATCGTCAGGTCCGCGTACTCATCAATCACCACGACGATGTACGGGAGGAAATGATGCCCGTCGGTAGGAAGAAGGTGACGGTCGCGGTACTTGTCATTGTACAGCTTGATGTTGTTCACGCCCGCCTTGTTCAGGAGGGAATACCGGTCGTCCATCTCCACGCACAGCGACTGGAGGACTTCCGAGGCGCTTTTGGCATTCTTGACGATGGCCTGGTCCCGCTCGTCCTGCTCGTCCGCCGCCGTGGGCAGCACGGCGAGATAATGGTTGATAAGCCGGCCATAGGCGGAGAACTCCACCATCTTCGGGTCGATGAAGACGAACTTCAGCTCCGAGGGATGTTTCGCATACAGGAGTGAGGAGACGATGACATTCAGACCCACGGACTTACCCTGCTTCGTCGCACCGGCGACAAGCAGATGCGGAGCATCCGCCAGGTCGAACACCTTCACCTTCTGAGAGATGGTATAGCCGATGGCCACGGGCAGTTCCGCCTTGCTGTTCCGGTAGGACTCGTCATTCAGGAGCTGCTTGAGCGGAACGATGGACGGGGTGTCATTGGCTACTTCGATACCCACGGAATCGGACAGGGTGACAATACGTACACCCTTTGCATTCAAGGAGATAGCGATATCGTCCTGAAGCTGGCGGATGGCGGCGATCTTCACGCCCGGAGCGGGATACACCTTATAGAGCGTGACAGTGGGCCCCACGATAGCCGTGACGTCACGGACCTGGATCTTGTAGCTCGCGAGGGTCGCGCGGATCTTGTTGTTGTTGCGGTTCAACTCGTCCTGCGAGGGCTCGTGCCGGGCACTGGTATAGTCGCCCAGGATGTCCAGGGGCGGGAACTGGTACTTGGGCAGTTCGTCGCGGTTGTTGATGCGCGGAAGCGGTTTCCGGACCTTCTGGTCCAGGGTGTCGTCCGTCTCCACCGTGAAGGATCCCTCTTCCTCCGCCGCCCCTTCTTCCACTTCCTCGGAAACGACGGGCTGATGGACAGGCGTCTGCCGGACCCGTACGGGCCGGGGTTCCTCGACCGGTTCGGGCTCGGGCTCCGGATCCGCGACAAACACCGGCTCCGGTTCGGGTTCCGGTTCGGGAACGACGATCGGATCCGCGTCCACGTTCTCTTCCGCCGTCTCTTCCGTCCGGGACAGGGCCGGCAGTCCGGTCACGAAATAGAACCACAGACCGGTGAGGGCGAGGAGTGCCACCGCCGTGACGACATAGCCGACCAGGTTGATGCTGGAATCCACCAGGGCAGCCCCGGCCCTGCCGCCGATGCCGCCGCCGAAAACGGTGTCCCAACCGGCCAGGCGGCCGATGAAGGACAGAAGCCAGGAGCCAATGAATGTGCCCGTCAGGGAAGCGACGAACCATTTCCCGAGCCGGATCCCCCGTTTCGGGAACGCCCGGCTGAGTGTCCAGGCCGCGAGAAAGGCGATCAGCCCCAGGGATGCGATGCCGAAGCTCCGCGTCACCAGGAAATGGCCCCAGCGGAAACCCAGCTTGGAGGAGGCGTTGCTCACCTGCTCCGGGCTATGGATGAGGTCCGCCTCCCCGAGGAGACTGGCGTCCTCCTGCCAAGTGAAGAAATAGGAGCCCACCGCGATGGCGGTGAACAGCGTGAAGATACCCAGCAGGACGGCAGCGACGATCCGGTATTCGGACCGCCGCTTTTCGTCCAGTTCTGCCCAGTATGCGGATGGACTTTTCAGTTTCATTTCTTCTTGCCTTGCTTCTTGTAATTGATCCACTGCTTCTTGCCGCCGCCGTTGCCGCCGCCCCGGTTGAATCCGAGGTTCATGCCCGGACGGGAATAGTTCGCGTTGGCGTCGATCTTGGAGAGTTCCAGTCCTTCCGGAACCTTCACGCGGCCGCCGGAAAGACGCTCAATGTCCGCGAAGATGGTTTCGTCGGCCACGGTGTCCTTGTTCCAGATCAGGTACTGCTGCCGCATGTAGATCGCGAGGGAACGGATCATCGCGGTCTTGACGTCACCCTCGGGTTCGGAGGCGATCAGGTCGATGATGCTTTCGATGTTGCGGCCGTAATGGCGGGCCTTGATGGGCCGGGTGTTCAGGGGAATCTTCTCCGGACGGCTGTTCACGAACTCCGGTACCGGCGCGGGATACGGGGCGTCGATGTCCAGGTCGTAGCCGGCAATCATGTACAGATGGTCCCAGAGCTTGTGGTCGAAATTCTCCTGCTGGTGGACCTGCGGATTCAGGGTTTCCATCACTTTCACGATGGCGCGGGCCTGTTCGGACCGCTTCGTACGGTCCTCGATGGCCTTCATCTGCTCCACCATCTTCAGGACGTTCCGTCCGTACTCCGGCATGGCCAGTTTTTCGACTTCGGTATTGTAGTAAAGTTTGATCGTATTCTCGTTCGCTTCCATAGACGCTCTCTCGTTATATTAGAATCGGACAAATATAAACAATTTCGAGGACAACGAGGCGAAAAAAATCATATATTTGCATCTATTTTTAAAGAAACCGCAAGTAAAACGACGCAGAAACGACATACCAAATAACCATTATTAACTTATTACCTTATGTTCAAAAAGCTTCAATCAGCCTTGCTGACAACCCTGCTGCTTTGCACGGCATGGGTTGCCTCCGCCCAGAACCGTACGGCTACCGGTACTGTCTCCGACAATATCGGCCCCGTCATCGGTGCGGGTGTCGTCGTGGCTGGGACCAACAACGGCGCCATCACGGACGTCAATGGTTCCTACGCGATCAACAATGTTCCCGTCGGTGCCACCATCCAGGTGAGCTGCATCGGCTATGCCACTGTCGAGTACGTATTTGACGGAACCCCGGCAAACATCGTCCTCAAGGAAGACAGCGAACTGCTGGACGAGGTCGTCGTGACCGCCCTCGGTATCTCCCGTGAGAAGAAATCCCTGGGTTACGCGGTGCAGGACGTCAAGTCCGAAGAGCTGACCCGCGGTGGCGGCGTCACCCTCACCGACGCCCTCATGGGCAAGGTGGCCGGTCTGGCGATCAACAACTCCGCGACCGGCGCCGGCGGATCCACCCGTGTGGTCCTCCGTGGTAACTCCTCCCTCTCCGACAACAACTCCCCGCTTTATGTCGTGGACGGCGTTCCTTACGACAACGGCGGTATGCCCGGTGCCGACCAGGCCGGTCTTTGGGGCTCCATCGACCACCAGGGCGGTGCGTTCGACATCAACCCCGAGGACATCGAGAGCGTTTCCGTGCTGAAGGGCGCGACCGCCGCGGCCCTGTACGGTTCCCGCGCCGGTAACGGTGTCATCCTCATCACCACCAAGAAGGGCGGCAAGGGTCAGGAAAAGATCGGTGTCAGCTACAGCGGCAAGTTCACCTGGTCTCCCGTCACCTACTTCCCCGCCCTGCAGAACATCTACGGCCAGGGTACCCTGGGCAAGTATGACAAGCAGGCCACCGGTTCCTGGGGCGAAGAAATGAGCGCCTCCACCACCAAGGATAACTGGTGGGACGGTTCCTCCAAGATCTCCTATATCGGCACCGAGAATCCCTGGAAGGAATTCTACCGGACCGGTAACAGCCAGAGCAACAACGTGACCCTCGCCGGCGGCGGAAAGGACAACCCGTTCCGTCTCACCCTGGGCTACGACAACACGAACTCCGTGGTGAAGACTTCCAACATCAAGCGCACGAGCGTGGATTTCGTCACCAGCAACAAGCTCACCGACTGGCTCAAGCTGGACGTGAAGGCCAACTACGTGAACACCGCCGGTAACAACCGCCAGGCCCGTGGTGCCTACGGTTCCTCCTACGCCATCCTCACCATGCCCCGCAGCATCAAGATCTCCGACCTCGCCGAACATTGGCTCGACGCCAACGCCGCGGCCGCCGGTGCCGGTGCCGAGGCCCAGATCAACTGGTACAAGGTGAGCCCGAACTGCCAGAACCCCTACTTCATCCAGAACAACCTGGTGAACGGCGACGTCCAGAACAAGTTCTTCGGCGTGGGCACGATCACCATCGACCTCATGAAGAACCTCACCTTCAAGGTGAAGGAAGGTCTCACCTGGGCCGGCACGACGGAAAAGAACACCCGCCTGTACGACACCTCCGGTTTCAACTGGCCGGAATTCTCCATGCGGAAGTCCACCACGATGGAAAACAACCTCGAAGGCCTCCTCTCCTACAACAACAAGTTCGGTGACTTCGACTTCGGCGCCAGCGTGGGCGGCAACATCATGCACTACAAGAACGAGGTCCTCCGGGCCGACGCCAAGAACATCCCGTTCTCCGGCGCTTACTACATCCGGGCCGGACAGCTGGACAGCGATACCTACAACGACATCTACGAAAAGGAAATCCAGTCCGTGTACGCTTTCGCGAACCTCGGCTACAAGAACTTCCTCTTCCTGGACGTGACCGCCCGTAACGACTGGTCCTCCACCCTCCCGGCCGAGAACCGCAGCTACTTCTATCCGTCCGTGAGCCTCTCCTATCTCCTCACCGGCATGTTCGATGAGATGGGCGTAAGCTACAACAAGGACATCCTGGACTACGGTAAGATCCGCGCCTCCTGGGCCAAGGTGGGTAAGGATACCGATCCTTATCAGCTGATGACCCTGCTGGGCACCTCCAGCGGTATCAACGACCTCAACTACATCACCTACCCGACCACCCGTGCGAACGCCAACCTGAAGCCCGAAATGGTGACTTCCTGGGAACTCGGTACCGAGTGGCACTTCTTCAAGAACCGCCTCGGCTTCGACTTCACCTACTATCACTCCAACACGGTGAACCAGGTGATGCGCATCGACCTCCCGTACTCCTCCGGCGTGCAGCGCCAGTGGATCAACGCCGGTAACATCCAGAACCAGGGTATCGAGCTCCAGCTCAACGCCGACTTCGTCCGCACCCGCGACGTCACCTTCGGCGCCACCTTCAACTTCGCCAAGAACTGGAACAAGGTGCTCGAGCTCTACCACAACGCCGAGATGGGCATCGACATGGACCGCTACTCCCTCGGTAACATCAACTTCTCCTCCAGCGGCGACGGCACCGTCTATGCCATCGAGGGCCGCGAGATCGGCACCCTGGTCGGTACTGGTTACAAGTACGACGACAAGGGCAACAAGGTCATCGGCACGAATGGTCTTCCCGTGATCGAATCCAACAAGGAGATCGCCAGCGTGGCTCCGGACTTCACCGGTTCCTTCGGCCTCAACTTCTCCTGGAAGGGCATCGCCCTCAACGCCCTGTTCTCCTTCCAGAAGGGCGGCAGCCTGTATTCCGCCACGGAGTACATGACCCTGCACAGCGGTACCGGTCTCCGCACCGCCGACCGCAGCAAGCGCGTCATCGCCGGTGTCCTGGAGGATGGTACCGTGAACAAGGAGGAAGTGACCGCTGAGAACTTCTGGAACAACATCCCGATGGAAGAGTGCGTCTATGACGCTTCCTACCTGAAGCTGAGCGAGCTTTCCCTCGGCTACAGCCTGCCCAAGAAGTTCCTGGATCGCGCTTTCGGCGGCTATGTGAACAACATCCGCGTTTCCGCCGTGGGTTCCAACCTCTTCTACTTCCTCAAGCACACCCCGGGAACCACCCCGGATGGCGCCCTCACGGAGAATTCCCTCATGGCTACCGCCTTCGACCTGTGCCCGTATCCGGCCACCCGCAACTTCGGCGTCGCCATCAACATCGGTTTCTAATTAAAGGGAGAACTTGAATATGAAAAAGTTTATTATACCTGTCCTTGCTCTTCTCGCCCTGGCATCCTGCACCGCCAAGTTCGATGAGATGAACAAACCCACCACGGGTCTTACCATGGACTCCGCGCAGCCGATGTACATCTTCGGCCGTACGCTGTACAACGGTTCCTCCAACGACCATCAGCGTAACTTCAACCTGAACGACGACATGTACGCCCACTATTTCGCCCAGGGTCTCGGTTGGACCGACTTCTGGCGCTACAACGCCGGCTGGGGCGACATCTTCTGGCGCGATTTCTACACGGACCGTCTCCAGGAATACTGGCTCATCGACGAAATCTGCGGTGACCAGCCCGAGTACAAGTGCATCAAGGCCGCCAACGACGTGTGGAACGTCGTCCTCTGGCTCCGCGTGATCGACCGTCACGGTGACGCCCCTTACTTCGACGCCGACGGCAAATTCGGCGCCGGCAAGGGTACCACCCTCCCGTACAGCAAGGTCGAGGATATCTATGCCGACCTGATCAGCCGCCTGAAGGCCGACGTGGCCGCTTTCGGCAACACATCCGGCCAGTTCGACTTCGGCGCTTACGACTTCCTGTTCAACAATGACTGGAACCAGTGGAAGAAGTTCGCCAACACCCTGATCATGCGTCTTGCCATGCGTTACTCCAAGACCGACAAGTTCAAGGCCGACTTCGTGGCGGCCGCGGGCGGCTGCTTTGACAGCCCGTCCGACTACGCCCGCATCAGCTGCGACACCGGTGTCTGGGGCGACTACTATGACCGTACCTTCAACGACTGGTCCAACACCTTCACGAACTGCGACTTCATGGACATGATGAACGGTACCAACAAGGGTTACAAGACCGGCGTCGTGGATCCCCGCCGCGCCTTCTTCTTCCTGCCCGGTACCGATGCGGCCACGGCCGGCAACAGCAACTGGGACGGCTATCCCTTCGACTACACCTCCGATACCGAGCGCACCATCGTCACCGAGCACGGTGGCCAGAAGTCCTATGCCCGCCTGAACATGTATGACGTGAACGGTCTGTTCCACTACAGCGGCGCCGGCAACGAGAACCTCTCCTGGTGCTACAGCTCCTACTCCGAGGCCCTGTTCCTCAAGGCCGAGGCTGCCCTCCGCGGCTGGATCTCCGGCAACGCCGAGGATATGTGGAAGCAGGCCATCAAGGCTTCCATGGACGAGATCGGCGTGTTCGTCACCCGTTCCGGTGGCAAGAACACCATCAGCGCCGACGAGCAGAACGCCTACATCGCCGCCCTGCCTGCCTTCGGTTCCAGCAAGGAAGAGCAGCTGCGCAGCATCATGGTCCAGAAGTGGATCGCCCTGTACCCGAACTCCGTCGAGGCCTGGGCCGAGCAGCGCCGTACCGGTTATCCGGACTACGCCTCCAAGATCCTCACCTATCCGGCCGTGAGCGCCAGCTCCGGTGTGAGCGTGGGCAACATCATCCAGCGCATCCCGTATCCGCAGAACGAGTACAACACCAACGCGATCAACGTTCCTGCCGAGTTCGCGGACTACAATGCGAAGAACATGGAGAAGGGTATTTCCTGGAGCCTGGGTGGCGAAAACAAGACCCAGTCCGCGACAGCCAGCCCGAAGAACTTCTGATGAAACGCCGTTCGTTTCTTAAAAATGCAGCATGGGCCTCGGTTCTCCTGACCGGGGCCCCTGCTCTTTCATCCTGCATCCGGAAGGAGGATTCCTCCGGCACGCAGCCGACCGGAACCGAGCCCTTTGCCTCGCTGCCCTACCGGGCCGACGGCTGCTTCAAACTGCTCCAGTTCACGGACACGCACTATATCGCGGGCGATCCCCGGTCGGAACGGGCGCTCCGGTGCGTGGAAGAGGCCCTGGACGCGGAAAAGCCGGACCTCGTCATCCATACCGGCGACATCCTTTTCGGAAAGCCCGACCAGGAGTCGGCCCTGGAAATCCTCCGGCCCATCGCCGACCGGGGCATTCCCTTCGCCGTCGCGCTCGGGAATCACGATTCCCAGTTCGGATCTTCCCGGGAGACCATCTTCTCCCTCATCCGGGACCTCCCCGGCTGTCTGAACACGGCCCCCAAGGAAGGGGTCTATGGCAGTTCCAACGACGTCATCACCCTCACGGCAGGCGGCAGGACGGACCGGGTCCTGTATCTGTTCGATTCCATGGATGCGGTCATCCTCAAGGGAGAGGAGGAAATCCATTCCTACGACTATATCCGCTACAGTCAGCTAGGTTGGTATCGGGCTCACAGCGAGCATTTTACGCAGGAGAATGGCGGGACGCCCGTCCCTTCCCTGGCGTTTTTCCATATCCCGCTCCGCGAAATCGAAGAAGCCCTGGCCGCCCCCGGCTCGCTCCTCGCGGGCACCAACGGAGAGCCGCCCTGCCCGTCCCGGATCAACAGCGGCCTGCTGGCCCAGTTCCGCGAACTGCAGGACGTCCAGGCCATCGTCACGGGGCACGACCACGACTGTGACTACGTGCTCCGCTACGGAAACATGTATTACATCTATGGCCGCTTCAGCGGCTGTGACACCGTTTATAACCACCTGGGCCGCGCAGGAATGGGCGGCGAGAAGGTATCCGGCTGCCGCCTCTTCGAATTCAAGGCCGGCGAATCCGGTTTCCGTACCTGGGTCCGCCTCTATGGCGGCGAGGTCCAGCAGGACCTGACCCTATAACACTTCCACGAATTCATCCTCCCCGTTTTCCCGGACGTACCAGATCGTTCCGGAAACGGGGTTGTGTCCCATGGCGCGGTACAGGTCCATATATGTGCGGACCTGATTCAGATACTGATCGTCCGGCTGGCCGAACTTGTAGTCGATGACGGCGGCGGAGCCGTCGGGACGGAGGACGACGCGGTCCGGGCGGAGATCCGTGCCGTCGGCGGCGAGGATGGGCTCCTCATTCAGGATGCGGTAATCCGGGGAGAACCAACCGCGGGCTGCCACGGAGGCGATCTCCTCCGACAGGAACGAGAGGGTGTGTTCCCGGTCGGCGCGCGGCAGCTCGCCGGAGGCGACGGCGCGGTCCACGGCGGCCGGAAGGTCTTCCGGCAGGGTGACGCTGGCCAGGATGTCGTGCATCACGAGGCCGCGGAGACGGTTGGAAGCGTCCGGGCCCACGAGGCCGTCGGGGCCGAAGTAATCGGCCGCGTCCCGGCTGAATTTCAGGCGGCCGCGCTCCCCTGCCTCGTAGGACGGATAGCCCACGGCAAGCGGCTGCGCCACCGCCGCCTTCCGTTTCATGGTACCGAAGTCATACGGGGTACCCGCATGGAAATCCCTTGTCCCGACAAAGCCGTACAGGACCTGCGAGAGGTTCTTCCAATCGGCCGGTTCCCCATCCTTGACCGCATCCAGGACCTTTCCGGGCGGGCACTTGGCAATCACCTTGAGACCGTACTTGGGCCGCGTCAGGGCCACGTAGAAGACGTTGATATTGTCAATCATCTGCATTTCCCGTTCCCGGCGGTAGTCCTCGGCAAAGAGGGTTTCCTCGGAAGAGCCACTCAGTTCCACGTGATAAACGCCATCGGCCACATCGGCGATGGGTTTCCCGTCCACGTCGGGGCGACACCAGTAGGAAGAGGGTTTGAAGAGGGTGACTTTCTCCGCAAACGGGAAGATGACGTACGGGAACTCCAGTCCCTTGGACTTATGGATAGTCATCACCCGCACCGAGGCGCCGGAATCCGGCGAGGCGATCTTGGGATCCGCCCCTTCCCAGTCCCGGAGGAAAGCGGCGAGGTCATTGCCCCGCGAAGCCGTCCAGTCCAGGAGGAAGTCCATGAAGGACTGGACATAGGGAATCTCCGCATCGAAGGTATCCGGTTCTGCGTTCCGAAGGCCGCGCAGGAGCGATTCCGCCAGTTCGGTGAGCGAGTGGTAGTGGTCCGGAAGCTGGATTTTCATCTGCCGGGCGAGGTAGCCCGCGACGGAAGCCCGGTCCGGCGAGTCGGGGCTGTCCACCAGGGAGAGCTGGGACACGAGCCGGCGCACCGTCACGGAGGATTTCACGAACAGGGAATCGTCGGAAACGACGGGGATGCCCTCGGCCACCAGCCGGGCGGCGATTTCGGACCCTTCGGCATTGCCGCGGACCAGGATAGCGATGTCCCCATACCGGGCGCCTGCCCCCCGGACCTCCCGGATCGTGTCCAGGACCGCCTCCAGTTCCGCCTCGTGGTCGTCACAGAACTGCACGTCCACGGAACCCTGGGCCTTTTCATCGGTGCAGATTTCCTGCTTGACATCGGCATAGATCCTGCGGATATCGTTCCCGCCCAGCAGGCCGTCCAGCTGCTTCGCCGCATACGTGAAGAACTCGTTGTTGAACTCGACGATGGCCCGGCAGGTACGGTAATTCCCGTCCAGTACGCGCGCGGCGTCCTCAGGCAGGCCGAAGTCCCGCTGCAGGCCGCTGTCCAACAGTTTCCAGTCCGATCCCCGCCAACGGTAGATGGACTGTTTCACATCCCCCACGACAAGGTTGTCGAAGCCGCCCGCCTCGCTGTTCCCGAGCAACGGCCGGAAGTTCTCCCACTGGATGGACGAGGTGTCCTGGAACTCGTCCAGCAGGAAATCCTCGAACCGGACGCCCAGCTTCTCATAGACGAAGGGCGCATCGGAGCCGTCGATGATATCCTTGAGGATGGTATTGGAGTCGTCGATACTGATGACATTCTTCTCCCGCTGGACCTCCTCGAAGGCCTTCCGGAGTTCCCCGGCGATGCCGAGCCCATAGACCTGGCTGCGGATCAGGAGCGCGGTCCGATACTCCTTATAACGGTCTTCAAACAGGTGGCAGAAGGCCACCAGAGGCCCTTCCAGGCTGCCTTCCAGCTCCACCCGGAACTTGTCCTTGGACTTGGCGAACCACTTGAAGGAATCCGCCGCATTCTTCTTGAAAGCGGCCGTGGGCGGTACTACGGTGTCCCGCGGCCCCAGTGCCTGATACCCGTAGAGCTGTTTCATGAAGCCGCGGTTCGTCTCGGCCGGGTCGATGCCGTGCCGGGCGAACACATCCAGGACCGTATCGGCAGCCGCTTTTACCGCCGCCTGATAGTCCTTTACCAAAGCATCGCAGCCCTTGCGGACCGCGGAGAGATGCTCCTTGGAATAGACTTTTCCTTCGTCGATACCGAAGCGGCGGACGGCCTCCTCGTGGTCCCCCGACTTAAGGTTCACGGCCATCTCCTTGAGGGGCGGCTCCAGGTTGAACCGGTCGCCCTTCTCCAGGCCGGCCTTCACGTTGTCCGTGAGCCAGTCCAGAAGACCCCGGTCGGCCTCTGTAAGCCCGTCCAGGATGCGGTCCACGCTCTCCTCCACAAGCGAGGCCTTGTCCAGCTCCACCTGGTAGGAGGCGAACTGGCCGATCTCGCGGGAAAAGGCCCGGAGCGTCTGCTGGAAGAACTTGTCGATGGTGGAGACGGCAAAGGAGGAATAGTCGTGCAGAATGCCGCCCAGCTGCCCTGCAGCCCGCTTCTGGAGCGAAGCCGCGTCCGGGAACAGGGCCGGGACGAAATCCGGATAGTAGGGCGACTTCTCCGGCTCGGTCGCAAGGGTATGCAGTTCCTTGAGGATACGCTGTTTCATCTCGTCCGTGGCCTTGTTCGTAAAGGTCACGGCGAGGATGTGCCGATAGGCCTGCGGGTCCTGTTTCACCAGCAGCAGGCGGATATATTCACGGGCCAGGTTGTAGGTCTTTCCCGACCCGGCCGAAGCTTTCAGGATCTGGATCATCGTCCACAAATCATTTTGAAGTCACAGTAGCTGCAGGTAGAGGCCTCTTCCGTCCGGCGGAACGGGACCGCAGGGTCCGTCATCTCCGCCAGGAGGTCCTTCAGGCGTTCCCGGGCGAGCCGGGCGAATTCGTGGCTCTGCGGCCGGTCCTCGAGGGGCTCGGTGAACATCCGCCGCACCGAATAGATGGAGTTCACGAGGGGCTTTCCCTTCGTCTTTTCGTACTCCTGGGCAAGCAGGCTGTAGATATACAGCTGGAGGGCGATCTTGGGCCTGCCCTGGTTCGCGGGTCCGAAGAGTTTCTCCACGATATCGGCCGCATTGTCGTCGGTGATGTCGATGTCTTCCTGCTCCACCTTGCCGGTCTTGTAGTCCACGATGCGCACCTCTCCGTCCTTGTAGGAGTCGATGCGGTCGGCGAAGCCCTTGAGCCTGAATCCTTCGAACAGGCAGGCCATCCGCTGTTCCAGGTACAGGATGTCGAACCCGGGCGAACCCTCCTTCAGGAGGAGTTCCCGGTCGTGCCGGAGGGTCTGGACGACATACTCGAGGATAACTTCCTCCACGACGAGGTCACGGCCGGTGACATCGATCGTCTGCATCTCGGCCATGATCTTGTCCCGGACGAGTGCTTTGAGGGCCTTCCGGTCGGCCAGCATGCGGTCAATGTCGGCCACGGTTACCCGGGCCAGGGGGCGGTACAGGGCTTCCATGACGCTGTGGAACACGGTGCCCAGACTGCCGGCGTCCAGCGACTCGGCCACTTCGTCCTCCTGGCACAGGCGTTCGACGAACTGGTAGTAGAACTTCGCCGGGCAGTAGAGATAGCTCTGCAGGGCGGAGGCGGAGAGTTCGCCGCCGCGGATGGCGTCGATGGCTTCCTGCGTCTTGGGGATCTCGTTCTCCAGGGGCGTGAGCTGCATCCCCGCCGTCGCGACAAAACGCTCCAGGGGGACCTGGTAGTAGTATTCCAACTGCTTGATGTATCGGCTCTCCTCTCCGGTCTTAAGGCCTTCCGTCCGGCTGTCATAGACGAGCCAGACGTGCTCCGCCCGCTGGATCATCCGGTAGAAGTAGTAGGCCCATACGCTGTCCTGGTATTCATACGTGGGCAGGCCGAAGCCTTTGCGGAGCTCGGGCGGAATGAAGGAGGCGCTGCTGCTCCGGCGCGGGAACGAGCCTTCGTTGGCGGAGAAAAGGACGAGGTTCCGGAAGTCCAGGGACCGGGTCTCCAGCGGGCCCATCACCTGCAGCCCTTCCAGGGGTTCGCCGCGGAACGGGACGGCTTCGCCGGAGAGGAGTTCGTCCAGCAGATGCAGCCAGGTGGCGGGGAGAACGTCCAGATCGATATCGCCCAAGATATTGAGAGACTGGAGGTAACGCTTGGCGAAATCCAGTTCCAGCAGCATGGACTCCACACCGCGGAGTTTCCAGCCGATATAGGTGACGATGTCGGAGAGGTAACCGGCGATGTGTCGGTTCTGTTCCCGGGAGGGATCCTTGGGCGCGCGGACGACGGGCCGGAACAGGCGGTCCAGCAGGGGCCCGCCCTGGAGATCGTCCTGCGGGATGTAGTACTTGACGCCCTGCTTGACTTCCATCACCACCTTCTCCTCCTCCGGGGTCAGGACCGCTCGGAACAGGCTGTTGGAGAAGATGGACCGCACTTCACGGTGGTAGAAGAACCAGCCGCCGGCCTTTTCCCGGAGGCGCTGCTGCATGGCTGCGACGGAGGCCATCAGGGAATAGATGGCGCCGCCCGTGAGCGGGCAGCCCATGGTCACGTTGATGCTCTTATACTCCGACGGGATGGACCCGAGCAGGGGCATGAGGAGGTTCTCGTCGGGAAGGACGAAGGCGGTTTCCACGGGATTCTCCGTATCGGACCGGCGGAGGATCTCCGGAGCCAGTTTGGCCTGGCCGGCGGAGGATGCGACGCTCACGACGTGGAACTGCGGCGCCGGGAGGCCGTCGGGATCCACCTGGAAGGGAGCCTGGAACTCCCGGACGTTCTCCGCCATGAAGACGGAGGACTTGTTCTTCGGATCGGTCACCCACGGGGATACGAAGTCCCAGCAGAATTCGGCGATGCCGGCGTCCCGCATCCGCCGCAGGACCGTGAGTTCACATTCGTTCAGGGCGTTCAGGCCGATGAACACGAAGCGCCGGGTCTCCGGGAACACCGGTGCGAGGACGTCCACGACGGACTCTCCACCCTTAAGCCGGGCAGCGAGGTCGCGGTACACCATCCCTTCATACGCCATTCCTTTCTCCTGCAAGCGCTTCCGGAAGTCCGAATAAAGCGGATACAGGATGTTCCACACCTGGAGGAAACGGGCTTTCACAGTGCTGTCGTCCGTGTCCAGCTTCACGGTGAGGCGGCCGTTGCGGTCCCGGAAATGGGACACGAAACGCTCCACCGCCGCACGCTGGACATCCGTCAGGTGACTGTAGTCGTCCTGGATACCTTTGAAGTCCGCGACGTTGGTAAACAGGTCCTCCGCCGGCGCGAGGGACTTGTCCACATCGCCGAAGTCCGCGAGGATCACCTCGCCCCAGAAGATGAACTCGTCCAGAGGTTCAGCTTTGGGATACACGGCTTTGTAGGACTCGTACAACTCGAGCAAGAGCCGGATGCGGTCCGTCACCTCGCCGCCATGGACCTTATAAAAGAAATCGTTGATCGTCAGGGATTTCGGAGCCCGCATCGGCCTCCCCTCCCCGCCTTCGCGGACCAAGTCTCCCAGGTACTTCCGGAAGAACACCGACGACCGCCGGTTCGGAAACACAAAACAAGTATCCTGTATGTCCGTCGCCAGATAATGCGCAGCGACCTGTTTCAAGAATGGAATCATATCACAAAGATATACTTTCATTTTGCCAAATCATTGCACAATGAAAACTTTTTTCTATCTTTGAAATTGTAATAATTCTAAACAACAATTTAAAGGATATTGATATGAAAAAGAAATTCCGCTGCCTCGTTTGCGGCTATGTGTATGAAGGTGAGAACGCTCCGGCCGAATGCCCCATCTGCCACGCCAAGTCTGAGAAGTTCGTGGAAGTGAAGGAAGAGGAAGGCAAGTCCATGTGGGCCTGCGAGCATGAGCTCGGCGTGGCCAAGGGCTGTGACCCCGAAGTCTGGGAAGGTCTCCAGGACCATTTCAAGGGTGAGTGCTCCGAAGTGGGCATGTACCTCGCAATGAGCCGTCAGGCCGAGCGCGAGGGCTATCCCGAGGTCGCCGATGCCTTCAAGCGCTACGCCTTCGAGGAGGCCGACCACGCCGCCCGCATCGCCGAACTCCTCGGCGAAGTGGTCTGGGACACCAAGACCAACCTCAAGAAGCGCTACGAAGCCGAAGCCGGCGCCTGCGAAGGCAAGCTGGCCATCGCCATGAAGGCGAAGAAACTCGGCTACGACGCCATCCACGACACCATCCATGAGATGGCCAAGGACGAAGCCCGCCACGGCGCCGGCTTCCTGGGCCTGTACAAGCGTTTCTTCGAGAAGTAATCCCTCTCCCCTGTCACTGACAAAAGGACGTCACCCCTCCGGGCGGCGTCTTTTTTCGTTTCGGCTGACGTCTCGGGTAATTGTGCAAAACGGCCGTCCACGCACAATTATCGGCGGTTTTTGTCAATTATTGTGTAACGAGCCCGATTCTGCACAATTACTCGCCCACTCAATCACCTCCACTGATTCTAACGTCCCAAAAACCGGGACGATAGCGTCATTTTCGCCGGTAATTGCAAGGTTTGTCGAAAAAAAGTGGGCACGACACAATCTCCCGGGCGATATGCCCGCATTCTTTTGGATTACTGGTTCAAACGGACCTTTGGGATAGAAGGCCGACAGCGGCTTCTCACACTCTTCCTACAGGAATTGATCCCGGAAAGACAGATCGTCAAGATATCCTACGCACCACAAGAGCATATAAACCCGATCCCCGACGATAAGGGAATCCGCATCGATGTTGAATGTACCGATATGGACGGAACGCGATTTGTCGTAGAAATGCAGTTGGCGCCACAGAACTTCTTTTATGAACGGGCACTTTTCAATTCAACTTTTGCCATCCAAGAACAAATGGCATCCGGAGAAAACGATTACAACTTTCCCGCCGTCTATTTCATCGGAATCATGGACTTCTCTTTCCATGAGGGAGAATCAAGGGTCCTCTATCGATACAGTCTCAGAGAGCAGGAGACGCTTGAACTCATGACCGAACGCATCCAGTTCATTTTCCTGGAATTGACGAACTACCCTTCTCTCAAACCAAACGCCACCGTTTTGGAGAAAGTCTGCTATGCCCTCCACAACATGGAAACCTTCCCCGACCGCCCCGCGGGCTTTGAAAACGAACTTTTCCGTCTCTTGTTTGAATCGGCAGAAATCGCTACCTTTACCCCACAGGAGAGAATCAAATACGAATACGACATGACCACCGAACGCGACATACGCAACCAGATTGCCTTTGCGGAGAAGAAAGGCATGGATATCGGAAAGGCAGAAGGTATCGCAGAAGGCCGCACCCAGGAGCGTCAGCGCATTGTCGAGGAACTGCGCAGACAAGGAATTCCGGAGGATGTTATCCAACAGGCGGTGGAAGCTTCAAAAAAAGGGTAGTCGCAAACCACTTTTGCCTTATGAAGCGAATCTTACTTCCCCTGCTATCACTGACGATCCTCGCCGGAGTCACGGGCTGCAGCTTCAAGGTGACGCGGCCGATGCTCCAGATGATTGTGTCCGGGACCAATCAGGTATCGACAGAACCGGCTTATGCCGATTCCCTGGAGAAGAAACTTGCTGTTCCCTATGTGGACAAGGGGACGGCCGAGCAAGTGATGGATATCTATTATGCTGCCCCGGACGTTCGGAAGGATGCCGTCATCATCGACATCCACGGTGGATTCTATGTGGCGGGCAAGCGGCAGAATAACCGCCGCTTCGCCTCCGTATTCCTGCGGGAAGGCTATGATGTCGTGCTGCTGGAGTACCGGGTGAATAATGGGATCACGGATGTTTCCGACGAGCTGGCGGACTGCGCCGCTGCGCTGGATTACCTGGCCGATCATGCCAAGGAGCTCAAACTCAACAAGGAACGGATGTTCCTGACCGGCGATTCCTCGGGAGGTCACCTCGCCCTCTATATGGCCGAGGGAACCGAAAACGGGTCCATGCCCATCCGTCCGAAATCCTTCAAGTCCCGGGGTGTGATGCTCAACTGTCCGGCCTATGATTTCGCCTCCTTCGCGGAGGGAAACGGCTTCTCGAAGAACGCGCTTGCGTGGTTCATCGGCCCCCGATACAAGGACAGAAAGTACTTGGAAACCCTATCGCCGCGAACCTTCATCGACAGCTACTCCGGTCCGCTTTTCGTCTCCACCTGCACCCACGATTTCATCCGCAGCCAGGCCCTTCTCGTCAAGTCGGACTGCGACTCCCTGGGACGCAAGATCGACTTCATCGACATCGAAGCCCAGGACCATCGGGTCGGACACGTGCACAACGTCACTAACCAGAACCTCCCCGAATCCAGGGAAGTCAACACCCGTATGCTCGAATTCATGGACCGCTGCCTGCGTTAGATCACTTGAAGAAGCAGGTACACGAACGGGAGGAGAAGGATGATCAACAGCGCCCAGACCAGGAGGTACATGAGACCGGTGCGGATGGCCAGGCGGATGCTGCCTTTCCAGGTTTCCCCGAATAGCTGGCGGTAGTCTATGATGAGGAGGACGGCCATCAGGAAGAAGCCGATCTTACCACTCTTTCCCCAGGTCAGCAGCAGGTTGAACAGCATGAAGAAAGAGAATTGACACAGGACATAGGCCGATGTCGCAGCCGCTGCGGAGAATCCCAGGCCCCGTTTCCGAAGGGCCAAGGCCATGGCAAAGCACATGAAAAGGAAATCCCCGAGGAAGAGATAGACGCCGCGACTCCGGAGGGAACTTTCGAGGGCCGCCAGGGACGCTTCCCAAGGGGTATCGACATCTTCCGGATGCCTGTCCAGGCTCAGGATATGCTTGTGTTCCAAAAGCCGGAGAATTCCTCGGATGATTTTCTTCGATCTCGGATTGAGGGGTGCCGAATCGACGTCTATGGAATCAATCGCCGTCGAGTCAATAGCCGTTGAGTCAATAGCCACCGAACCAACAGCTGTCGAATCAACGGCTGTCGAATCGTCCGCCTGGAGCTCCACCTTCTCCTTGGCCGGAGCGGATTTCCTGGGGTATTCCGGATTGACGATTGACGAAACCAGCGCAAAGAAGGCGAAGAAGATGATCATGGAGGTGAACGGCGCCATGTACCGTTCGTGCTGTCCGCTCAGGTAGTCCCGGATCATATACCCGGGACGGAGCAACAGATGCGTGAACGTGCGCTTGGCGTCGTCGTTCAGGAAAGGAATCCCGTCGAAGGTTCCCCGGTAGAAGTCCCCCTTCCTTTTTTCGGACGACTTCTTCTTCGCTTTCTCCTTGGGTTTCGTCCACGGCAAATAGCCCAGTTTCTGCCAGATCTGGAAGGCCCTGAGCCATACCCTGAACGCGTCTTTTATCTTCTTCAGCATGCTTGTAAGTCAAAGATTGACAAAGATAGCAAATCTGGATGAAAGACGCCAAATTCCTTAGGCGTACGAATGCATTCCGCCCAGGAGGAAGTTCACGCCGAAGTAGGTGATGAGGACGCAAAGGAAGGCGCCGATGGTGTACCAGTGGAAGAAGCGCGGGTTCCGGAAGGGCTTCAGCGCTCCCCCGTGGAGGGTGAAGGAATAGACCAGCAGGGTGACCAGGGCCCATGTTTCCTTCGGGTCCCAGGCCCAGTAGCTGCCCCAGGAGATGTTCGCCCAGACGGCGCCGAGGAAGGTGCCGAAGGTGAGGAGGAACACCGCCGGATACAGGACGACGAGACTCACGTCACGAAGGTTCTCCCGCGCCTCGGCCGAAGGAACGGCCACGCCCATGATGCCGTTGAAGGCCACCAGGCCGAAGAGCGTGTAGGACATCATCATGGACAGCACGTGGATGGACAGGAGCGGAGACTGGAGGACCGGCATCAGCGGCATGATCTGGGGGCTCACACCGGCCCGGCTCGCCAGCAGCATCGTAAAGCCCGCCAGCAGGAAGCCCAGCGGTTGAATCAGCGGGAACCGCTTGTAAAGCAGCAGGATAGCCAGCGTCGCGAACCACGCCATCAGCATCATCACATTGTATCGGCCCACATACGGACCCGTGCCGGAAACATACCAGCGAAGGCCGATGACGACTGTCAGGTACAGCCAGATGAGGAGGGCGACGATCGCCCCGGCGGTCAGCACCCAGGCCGGATACTTCTTCCGTTTCGTGATCAGGATGCCGCCCAGGATGAACAGGACGACCCCGAGGGTCAGGCACAGCATGAACTCCACCTTGGGCCGGGCGATCCGGATGTACAGGCGTTCCGCCTTCACCTTCTTCGCCGACGGGATGACGGACGCCGCCGTCTTCTCCTGATAGGCCTTGATGCCCTGCAGAATCTTTTCCGCCCCGGCGATATCGCCCGCCGTCACAGACTCCTTCACGAGGTCCGCGGACTTCCGAAGGAAGGTCCAGAGCTCCTCGTCCTCATACACCTGCTCCGGGAACTGGTCCGAAGCCGCATACCAGGATACGGTGCCGGTAGAGTCGGCAAGCGGGAAGATTTTCATCTTCTCCAACGACTCGATGGCCGCATCGGCACCCTTCTCCTGCAGATAGGTATCGAAAGGACATACCCGGTGTCCATAGTACACGTACATGTCGCCCAGGGCCTTTTCCAGGTCGCGGGAACCGGCCGCCGAAGCGCTGACGGACGGAAGCGCCAGGAAGAGCACCACCGCCGCCGTCATGGATGCGACCCGCCTGAGCGCAGCCCGGAAGGCCGTATCCTTCTGGAAGAAGAAGCCGATCATGGACAGGAGCAGGATGAGATAGCCTGCATAGGTGATTCCGACGCCCCAGGGGTCGTGGCTCACAGCCAGGATGCTGCCCTTCCCGTCCTCGTCGTAATCGGCCTGGTAAAAGCGGTAGCCCCGGTACTTGGCGATGTTGTTCATGGAGATCGTAACCGCCTCACCTTCGGGGAGAAAGGTGATTTCGGAGCGATAATCGGACGGCATCTTGGAACCGTGATGGTACTCGATGGCGAACGCGTCCAGCCGGATGCTGAACGGAAGCTCGGCCATCGACTCATCCTCCAGTTCGAAGGTGCCTTTCGCCTCCCCTTCCCGGAGATGGATCATCCCGGTTTCGCCGAAGACATAGGTCACGAACGCTCCGGCCAGGATCACGACGAGGCCTACATGCAAGGCCATCGTGATCACCCGCTTGGGCGTTCCGTACAGGACCAGATAGATCAGCCCCGCCACGGCCGTCACCGCCCACAGGGTGATAAACAACGGATTGTGATAAAACACGTCAAAGGCGACGGGCGTACCTTTGATCTTCTCGACGATGGTGGCGGCCATCATCATCACGATGAGGACCGCCGCCGCGCCGTAGGAGAGATATTTGCAAGTTCGTTTCATACAGGAGACAAAGATAACCTAAATAACGGAAAATCCGCTAGATAGATTCGATGAATTTCACGACGGCGTCGCGATCGGCCTTGGAGAGGTTGTAGAACTTCTCGGTGGACTCGAAGGCGTCGCTCTTCCGGGAATAGGCGTGCCACATGATGGCTTCCACGACATTCCGGGCGCGACAGTCGTGCAGACGGTCGGAGGCGCCGGTATTCAGGGCGGAGAGGCCGCGGCCCCACAGCGGCGTGGTGCGACACCAGGTACCGTGGATGTCGTTCTTCATGAACAGACGATGCTGGATGAAGTCGGAGTAGGGCCAGATGGTCTGGTTCGCATACCGCGGAAGAGGCTTGTTCTCATTCATCGCCGGGGACCAGTAGTTGTCGTCGCCGGTCTTCCAGGACGGCTTGTGGCAGGAGGCGCAGCCCATGCTCATGAACAGTTCCTTGCCCCGCTGGACATCCTTGTCATGCAGATTGCGGGCGCGCGGAATGGACAGGCCCCGGTGCCAGACCATGAAGTCGTAGAAATCGTCAGCCGACATCTCCGGCTCGAAGTTGTGATAGGGATTGTCGAACTGGTTCGTAGAAGGGCTCAGGAGGGCCAGGACGGCCTCGGAGATTTCCGCATCGGTGACGGTACCGTCTTCATTGACATCGACATAGTAAGGAGAAGAGGCGCCTTCCTCGCGGATGGCCTTGATGACGGACGGAGTCTCGGACATCTTGCGGGCCCAGGCGACCGTCGTGTACAGGAACGGGCGGTCCGGACGGGACACGTTGGTGATGTTCCAGATGGCGTTGGCACCGGCGCCGTCCTGCAGGCTGCCGCGGGTCATCGCATAGGTGAAGCGCTTGACAGGGGCATAGGTGCCGCGGGCGACGAAAGTACCGTCGGCCAGGTAGCCGTCGCCGTAGATACCGGGCTGCCAGTTCCCATAATAGGCCGTAGGAGCGAAATCATTGGCCGCCTTGTCCCAGAACGCAGGATTCAGTTCCACGTACGGAGCCTCGGCCTGATACTGTTCGCGGATGGCCTCCGCCGGGATCGCGTCGATGAGGCCGGAGCCGATCACGCCGATGGTGGATTCCAGCCGGAAGCCCATGGTAAGGCCCTTCTCCTTCGCCGTATCATACGGATTCGGATTCGTGTTGAAGGCCTCACGGTCGATGGTAAGTTCCGGATACTGAAGCGTATAAGCCTCTCCATCGGGGAACGTCATCGGCAGTCCGCTTTCCATCGCGGCAATCGGAATCCAGTCGATGTGGATTCCCTTCTCGTCGATGGGCGGGAGGAACGGATCGGCGGACATGGTCTGCGGCATGCCGGTCACTTCGGAAACGTAGGCACCGTCGTTGGAGCCGGGTTCATTGGCATAATAGACCACCAGGAGGTAGCCGTTGCCGAAAGCGCGGGAGGTGTTGGCCTCATACACGCTCTGCCACTTGCCGTGGCCGTAGGCGGGGTGGCAGTCCAGGCAGGACTTGCGCACGGAGGCCGGTCCCAGACCGCGGAACGGGGCGGTGTTCAGCGTGACATTACGCTCGAAGAACATCTCGCCATGGTTGAAGGCGTTTTCGAGCCCTTGCTCAATGACGGCCGGCGCCTCGTCCTCATAGCACCCTTCGGTGACATTATCCGTGGTACCGAGACGGCCGCCTACATACCATTCGTCGGCCGTGAAGTTACCGACGGCCTGCCCCACATACTTGGCATCGGACTCATGTGCCGGGGTGGGGCCCACTTCATGATCCAAGCAAGCAGTCGCGGCGAAAGCCGCGGCTGCAAGCGCTAAAACAATATGAATTCTTTTCATGGTTTACAGTTTGGAAATCCAGTCGGCAGCTTCGTTCAGCAGAGCATCCAAAGCATTGATTTTCACGATAGCCGTCTCGGCGACAGCGGCGGTGGGATCATCCACGAAGGCCTTTCCGCTCGCGAGGCAGGCGTCGAGGGAAGCGACGGCATCCTTCAGGGCGGACTCGAGGTTCGAGGCCTTGCTCCAGCCGTTGTCCTTCAGGAACTGCATGATGGAGGCGGAAGCGGCGCTGGTACGGCCCTGGCCGCCATACAGGCTGTACTGGACGGAAAGGATGTTGTCCTTGAAATCCTGGTAGGACTTCTTGGAATACGGGGACTCGATATAATCGGGATCGTAGTCCTTGCTGTTCACATAGTGGGCAGTGCCGATCTTGGTGTTGGCCACCTCGTTGGCAATGTTGGAGCAACCCGCGACCAGGATGTTGGAGACCGCTTCCGGCCAGCTGCGGTAGGTGCTGCCGGCATTGCCGGTGCCCAGCAGGTTTTCGCCATACGTGAGACCGGAATCCATAACGGTGTTCAGTTCCAGTTCATCCTCGACCAGTTTCACCCGGGCTGCCGGAGCGTCCGGATCCCAGGCGACCTGGAGCTCGAAGCAGTAGTTTCTGAGGTCCTCGGCCACGGCGGTGGCGAAGATCACCTCGCTCTTGCCGGTGACATTCCGGCCGGCGAAAGCCTCGTCGTCCTCCACGCCATTCAGGGCAGCGGCCTTGCGGTTCGCCCCGTCGCGGAAGATGATGAACTCGATCCCATGGAAGCCCAGGGACGCGGCGCCCACCTCATCCACGGCACCGGCGCCTTCCTTGTCCAGGTCGGCGATGGTCTCGGCATTCGAAAGACTCTTGGCAAGCTTGTCCTTGTCCAGCGGCCAGGAGTCGATATGCGGGTCGATGCCGTAAGCGGTGGCGGCACCATAGAGGAAGGCCTCGCTCTGCTCCCACCATTTACGGGCGGAAAGGAAGGTCGTGCAGATTGCGTCGATGTCCGCCTGCGCATAGGTATCCTTCGCCTTGAGGGCGGCAAGCTGGTTGTACAGGGACTCCGTCTCGTCGGCCAGGTTGCCATAGATTTCATAGATGACGCCCGGGACATAGGTCTCCACGGCGGCCTTGAGGGCCTTTTCCTGTGCCGTCAGGCCAGTGGGATCGGCCTTGGGATCCTTGTTGCAGGAGGCGAGCGTCAGGGAAGCAAGCGCGAAGACGCCCAAAGTTTTCATCAGTCGTTTCATATGCAGTTGGTTTTGATTATTTGCGGTTGAAAAAGGCCATGTAGCAGATACCCAGGCTCACGGACGGCTCGGGATTGTATCCGGCCTTCAGGAAACGGTGCGAATACTCCGCCTTCACGGCAATCTGCGGAATCGGGAAGTAATTCAGGCCCACGGCAATGCGGTTCTTCACCGTCCACTCGGCGGGTTCCTCGCCCACATCGGGGATAAAAGAATTGTAGTATTCGTAGCGGCCGAAGACGAAGAGCTGCTTTTCCGTATGGGCAAACCAGGGAAGGATGTCGTAACCGGCCTCGCCGCCGAATGCCATGGCGCCTTTGCCCACGGCGGACTTCTTATACGGAGCGTTGTTGGCGGAACGGTTGCGCTTCATGTTGCTGATCATCGTGGCATCCCCGACATAACCGTAATCGGCATTGCCCCGGGCGATGAGGCGGCGACCTTTGTATTCGAAGTCGAAAGCCCCCACGGCGGTCCGGCCCACCACCCCGGCATAGCGGGAGGATTCGGCGATGACCTCATAAGGGTAGGTATTGTTGAAAGCGCGGCCATAGAAGCCGCTGAGGGACATCCTCAGGTTCTTGACGGAGTAATTGTCGATCCGGCCGGCAAAACCCAACTGGTTCGCAGCCTTGAACTCGAAGGGGGATCCGGCGCCGTTCTTGATGAAGTTCTCGGTATTGAACATATAGGCGTCCAGGCCGGCGATCACCATGGCTTCGTAGCGCCAGTGGGCCGTCCGGCCCCACAGGCTGATGCCCGTGTCATGCCAGGTGGAAGGAAGGATCGTGTACTCCCCTTCCGGACGATACACGGTAAAGAAGTTCAGGGGCTCATGGGCATTGTTCAGCCCACCCACGGGAACGACCATGTGGCCCATCCGGAGATTCAGCTCCGGGCGGAAGCTTTTCTGGATCCAGAACTGCTCCAGCTCCACTTCGCCGCCCTTCTCGATCTCGGACTCCCACTCGCCGGCCTCCTCGAACTCCTTCTCGGAAGCGGTACCGGTACCGGTGTGCTCGAACTCGATCTCCGTCTGCATGGACCAACCCTTTCCGAAGTCGTAACCGACATAGATCACGGCATGCGGAATATCGAAACGGCCATGCTGCTCACCCGCATGCGACGCAGCGGAAGAATAGCGGTACACATTGTCGCTGTAGAAGTTACGCGTCATCGCGACCTCGCCATAGCCACCTACGGTCAGACGCTGCGCCCAACCGGAAACGGTTCCCAGCAGGACGGTAACGAGGATAATCAGAAGTCTTTTCATTGCGTCTCGTCAGTTTCGAGCGCAAAGATAGGCCGGCAAAAAGCAAGCGGCAATCCCCATTTTTAGGGATTGCCGGAAGTTGTTAACCATTCGTAAGGATGATGGAGCCCGAAATCCTACAACGAATCGATGTCTTCGTCGGTGAGGCCGAAACGGGCCGCCACGTCGTCGGGGATGTCGTTGAAGTCGATGGCGTCCCAGGCCTCCTCGATCTCCCGGCGGTCCTTCTTCGTGGGACGGCCGGCGCCGCGGTCGCGGGTGACGAAGAACGTTTCCACCGGAGCGCGGAGCTTCTCGAGTTCGGAAGCGGGCGTCAGGTTCTCCGCATATTGCGGGACCAGTTTCGCCCCCACGCGGCGCTCCAGCGGCTGCAATACTTTATAAGTGAAGGTCAAGGTTCCTTTCCGGACCTGCAGGATATCGCCGGGCTTGACCTCTTTGGAGGGCTTGGCATTGACCCCGCCGATCTTCACTTTCCCGCCTTTGCAGGCATCGGTGGCGTCGGTCCGGGTCTTGAAGGCCCGGATCGCCCAGAGGAATTTGTCAATACGCGTATCGGCCATGTCACGACAGTTCAGGATCCGGGAGTTCGTCACCTTCCAGACCGTCATAATCCTCCCCCTTCAGGTAAGGCTCTGCAGCAGGGTCGATATAGGCGTCGGGCTCGTGACGGTGCTCGAGAAGCACCTCCAGGACCAGGGTGTCCCGATCCGTCGGGGCCAGGATGAAGTTCTTGAGTTCGGCGGGAACAAGGACGGCGTCACCTTCGCGGAAGCGGAGACGATCCATCCCGTCCACCTCCACCGCACCGGCGCCATGGACACAGGCGTAGAGTCGGAAACTTCCTCCCTGGTCCGTCACGCGGACGGCATCACGAAGGCGAATGGCATTGACCGTAAACTGCGGAGTGACAGCGAGTTTCTCTGTAACAGCCTCGGGATTCCCCTTCACCGGCCGCGGCATCCGGTAGGCCTTGAAGTCAATCAGGTCGAAGGCTTCTTCCAGGTGCAGTTCGCTTTCGGCATCGCCCCAGGCATGCAGGCGGAACCACAGTTCGGAGGACTCGGCCACTTCCAGAAGGCGCACATCCTGCGCCGCATGGACCATGCCGGGGGTAACCAGATAGTGCTCCCCGACTTTCGGCACAATCACATTCAGGAGCTCCTCCACGGTGCCGTCCAGGCACTTCTCGTAGAACTCCGTGGCGGTCACATCGCGCTTGAAACCCAGGTAAAGCTTCGCATCGGGCCCGGCCGCGGACACGTACCAGAGCGCGGTCTTGCCGAAGGCGTCATAGCGCTGCTCGGCCGCCTCGTCGTCCGGATTCACGTGCAGGGAGGTTCGGCCCTTGATGTCCAGCCACTTGACCATGACCGGGAACTGCGTCCCGTAATTCTCGAAGGGCACCTCGCCGGCAATCCGCTCCAGGTATGTCTGCATGATATCGCTGATGGAATTCCCCGAAAGCCAGCCATCCAGGGCCACCGAATCGATGTACCCGAGATCGGCAATCCGGTATTCCACCATCCCCCATTTCCGTTCCACCCGTTCAGGCTGGAAACGCATGGGTGTCAGTTTCTTTTCATCCATGCACTAGCGGATTTCGATATCGTACGGAAGCCGGGCGTACACCTGCATGGGTTCGTTCCCCTTCAGGGTGGTAAGCGCCTTGCCGAAGACCTCGAACGGGGTTCCTTCCAGGATGGAAGGCTCCTCCTGCTGGCTGCCGAACATCTGCATGAACTGTTCGGCCGTCGAGAGCGGGGCCGGATAGCAGGTGACCTTATAGTCCTCCTTGGACACATACCCGGCCAGGGAGGCGGCGTAAGCCACGGCCTCGCGGAGGCCGCCGATCTCATCGACCAGGCCCAGGCCCAGGGCGTCGTTTCCTACCCAGACGCGGCCCTGCGCCATCTCATCGACCTTCTGCGGATCCAGCGAGCGGCCCTCGGCGACGAGGCCCACGAACTGCCCGTAGATGTCCTCCACATAGGACTGGAGGGAAGCCGTTTCCTCCGCATCAAAGGGACGCATGAGGGAGAACATGTCGCTATGCTTGTTGGAACCCACGGTGACGACGTTTACGCCCAGCTTCTTGGTCACACCGGAGAACTCCGGAATCAGGGAGAACACGCCGATGGAACCGGTAAGGCAGGTGGCGTCGGAATAAATCTTCTGCGCACCGGAAGAGATCCAGTAACCGCCGGAAGCGGCATAATTACCATAAGAGGCCACGAGCGGCTTCTCCGCCTTCAGGAGGGAGAGGGCCGTACGGATCTTCTCGGAGGCGACGACGCTGCCGCCCGGAGAATTCACGCGGAGCACCACGGCCTTGATGGACTTGTCCTTGCGGATCTTGTCGATTTCCTTGACGAAACGGTCGGAGGTGATGCCGTCGTAACCGGAGCCGTCGGTGATTTCACCGTCGGCGAAAAGGATGGCGACGTTCTCCTTGCCGGCCAGGTTCAGGACCTTGGCGGAGGTATAATCGGCCAGCGGGACCAGATGCAGGTCCTTCACGTCTTCCACTTGGGCGAGGTTGCAGAGCTTGCTCACCAGTCCTTCGTGGTCAAGCAGTTCATCCACAAGTCCTTCGCGGAGCATGTCCTCCGGGAAGATCAGGGTGAGATTGTCCACAAGCTCGTTGAACTTCTCCACGGAAAGGCCGCGGGACTCCGCGATCTGGCCGGAGATGGTTTTCCAAAGGGAATTCACCATCACCTGGTTCTGCTCGAGGTTCTCCTCGGAGGGGGCGTTCTTGATATACATTTCGCCGGCGGACTTGTACTTGCCGTGCCGGATCAGCTGATAGTTCACGCCCACCTTGTCCAGGATGTCCTTCAGGAAGATCATCCGCCCGGAAAGGCCCGTCATCTGGACCATGCCGCCGTGGTAGGAGGTCATGTAGATCTTGTCGGCGGCGGAAGCCAGGTAATAGGACCCGTTGGAAGGGTTCTCCAGATAAGCCACGACGGCCTTGCCGCTCTTCCGGAACTCGACGAGGGCGTTCCGGAATTCCTCCAGGGAAGAGGTGCCGCCGGAAGCCGCATCCGGACGCAGGAGGATATACTTGATGCCGGGATCGGCCGCAGCGGCGTCGATGGCCTGGATGGCGTCCCAGAGGCCCACGGTGGCGACATTGGAGAAACCGCTGAGGGAGAACCCGCTCAGTTGGTCATCTACGGTCTGCTCGGCGAGGGAGAACTGCGCCATGTCCACATCCAGCACGCCTTCGCGCGGCAGGACGGTCTTGCCACTGCCCAGGGCCGCCATGCTGCCGATCATGATAAAGAAGAGGAAAAAGCCGACGATCTGCATCACGAGGAACGCGCAGATCACGGCCAGCATCATTTTGACAAATTCTTTCATCTTTCGGGTAATAACGATATAACTTACAAATATAAGTAAAAATCGGTATATTTGCAGTCACATTCAGACAGACTATGGCACAGAAACCGTCCATTCCCAAGGGAACCCGTGACTTCGGCCAGCGCGAAATGGCCGAACGCAACTATATCTTCGACACCATCCGGAGCGTTTTCCGCACCTACGGATACCAGCAGATCGAGACGCCGGCGATGGAGAATCTCTCCACCCTGCTGGGCAAGTACGGCGACGAGGGCGACAAGCTCCTGTTCCGCATCCAGAATTCCGGTGAAAAGGCGGCCCTTCCGCCCGAGAAAGGCCTCCGGTATGACCTCACGGTCCCCTTCGCCCGGTATGTGGTCCAGCATCAGAACGAGATTTCCTTCCCGTTCAAGCGGTTCCAGATCCAGCCGGTCTGGCGGGCCGACCGCCCGCAGAAGGGCCGCTACCGCGAGTTCTACCAGTGCGATGTGGACGTCATCGGCTCCACGTCCCAGGTCAATGAGCTGGAACTCGTCCAGATGGTGGACCAGGTGTTCAGCCAGCTGGGCGTGAACGTCCTCGTCAAGATCAACAATCGCAAAGTTCTCACCGGCCTCGCGGAAATCTGCGGATTCCCCGAGCGGGTGGTGGACATTACCGTCGCCATCGACAAACTGGACAAGATCGGCCTGGAGAGCGTCGAGGCGGAGATGATCGAGAAGGGACTGACGGCGGAGGCCATCGCGGTCCTACGCCCGGTCCTGCAGCTCTCCGGTACCAAGGAGGAGAAGATCGCGACCATGCGGGGACTCTTCAACGGCGGTTCCGCCTCCGGCATCGTGTCGGAAGCCGGCCTCGCCGGTGTCGATGAGCTCGAGGAACTCTTCGGCCTGATCGACGTGGCGGGCGTCTCCCAACCCGTGGAGATCGACCTTTCCCTCGCCCGCGGCCTCAACTACTACACCGGCGCCATCTTCGAGGTGAAGGCGCTGGACTTCCCCATCGGCAGTATCTGCGGCGGCGGACGATATGACAACCTCACCGGTATTTTCGGCCTCCCGAACGTCTCCGGCGTGGGCATCTCCTTCGGCGCGGACCGCATCTACGACGTCCTCAAGGGCCTGGACAAGTTCCCCGCCGACCTGGCCAGCAGCACGCGGCTCCTGTTCGCAGTCATGGGTCCGGATGAGCTCCGCTATGTCCTCCCGCTGGCGAAAGCCCTCCGCGAAGCCGGCATTTCCGTGGAAGTTTACCCCGAAGCGGGCAAGCTCAAGAAGCAGTTCGACTACGCCGCAAAGAAGGCCATCCCATTCATTTCCATCAACGGAAGTTCCGAAATTGAAGCCGGCACGGTGAACCTCAAAAACCTCGAAACCGGCGAGCAACAGGCCTTCCAGGCCACTGAAATGGACAAAATCCTGGAATTCCTGGCATAAAATTTTGGATTTTCAAAAAAAGTCCTTACCTTTGCAATCCACATCGCGGAGTAGAGCAGTCGGTAGCTCGTCGGGCTCATAACCCGGAGGTCGTAGGTTCGAGTCCTGCCTCCGCTACTAAACAGGACAAGTCGCAAGATTTGTCCTGATTTTTTATTTTATCGGCTTCGTAATCGATTGATACATAGCGAAACAGATTGAACACTTCGTTCTCCTCCCCAGTTAGATAACACTTCTTTTCGTTGTCCCAGTAAATCCCCCGGGGATGCACCAGTTTCTGGATGCTCTGGCAGGTATCGAAGTCGTTTTGGCTCCACCAAGTCCCTAATTGTGAGGACATTGAGACCGTAGTGCTGACATATTCGGCAAGGTTAGATAATTCTTCGTTTAGTCCAGCCGCTTCCCGGGTCAGTTCTGCTTTCCTTGCCTCGAGTTCCTCCACCGCATCCCGGCACGTCGGCTCGTCGATTTCCTCGAGTGCATATTTCATCCGGACGCTCCTTATCTTCTTGTCGAGCACGCTTATCTGCTTCTCGATTTCTTCCATCTCCTTCTTGTCGCTGCCATCCTTCTCGTAGAACTTATCCGTAATCACTTCCGTCATTATTCCGTGCAGTTCCTCGGGGATGCGATACTCGTTGAGGAGATTGGACTGATGCCATTGCCGTTGATGTACCGCTCCACCAGTGCCTTCGAGGTCGTGCCGAACGCTTCCCGGAGTTCCCCGGATTTCTTCATATAGACGAAGTGGGCTACACCGTTACGCATCTGGTTCTTCACATTTTCCACCATCATCGCCTTGGCTCCTGCCATCAGTGCGGAGTTGGTTCTTCTGCCGATGACCGCCATCCGGGTCAGTGTCATTGTGTCAGTCGTTGCAAGCATTGTGTTCATATCTGTTTCCTTTATCTATAGCTAATATACAGCTATGATTTAATATATGCAAGCTTTTGGCGGATTATTTTTAACATTTGCAATCCTCAACCGTAATCCGTACCTTTGTACCTATAACAACATAGCAGAACGATGGCGAATGTAAATGGAAAACAAGAACGGATGGTCGTACATCTGGAAATCGACGGCCAGCATTACTACTACGGGAACCTGAAAGCCCTCTGTGACCACTGGGACAAGGATGCCCTCGGGGTCGGGTACGCCTATCTCCGGAACTACGGAATCTGCGAAGAAAAGCCTTTCCGGAACGCCAAGTGCGTGATTCGCAGAGGAATCCTTGTCACTTCATCGAGAAAATAGTATATTTACCGTAGATAAATCAGTTACTATGTTTGT
>DETL01000003.1 GCA_002361625.1 Bacteroidales bacterium UBA3289
TTTCTCCGGAAACGTTCTCGATACCGTTGGTGGTAACCTTGAATTTAACATCGTGTACCCGGACTTTGTCTCCGTTCACATCAAAGTATTTCGGATGGCTCTCAATCAGTTTCTTGTATCGCGGGTCCGTCATGGTGAAGGTCCCTTCAACGGTGGAGATACCGTTTTCGAGCGATACGACCGACACATTGATGTCGCTTGCTCCGTTGAATGTGCCGGTGAGGGTGGTGCCGACTTCGCCAAGTTCGGACTGTTCGCCCGTAATAGTCTCGAATCCTTCACAGGAAACGATGCAGGCCATGGCGAGCAAAGAAATAAGAATCAGATGAATCCTTTTCATACGCAGGGAATTGTGTTAACTTTCACAAAAATAGTTAAAAAATGCAAATTTCCCTATCTTTGGGAAAAATAACGGTAGTTGCTTCGCATGTTTCTGAAACGCTCATCCATCGCGTATATCCTTTCTGCGGCGTTTTTTCTTTTATGCTTCTTTTCGTCTGCCGCACAGACTTCCGCCAGCCTCGGCCTGTTTTCGGAGAGGACAGGCTGTCCGCCTCCAGTTGAGGGAAACAAGATACAGGTCATCGATGAGCCCGCTGTCTTCTATCATGAGATGCTTGAGAGTATACGCGGTGCGGAATCCTTCATCTTCATGGAGTATTACATCTTCCGCGATGATTCCATTTCCACGGTCATCCTGGATGCCCTTGCTGAGAAGGCCAGTGAGGGCGTACGCACTTGTCTGATTCTGGACCATTACGGGTGTTCACAGCATATGGAGGAGAAGGGGAACCGGCTGAAAATGAGACCTTTCAGGCGCGAATACCTGCAGGCTTATCTGGACGTGGGGGTGGACGTGGTTTTCTACAATCAGGGCGCCCTCTTCCCGCGCAATCATCGGAAACTTACGCTGGTTGACGGGAAGGTCGCGTATACCGGCGGGATGAACGTCACTGACCTTTACCTGAACGGCATCGAGGGTGTAGGCAAGTTCTGGGACATGCATCTCAAGATTGAAGGGCCTGCGGTGCACTCTTTCAATACCGGTTTCATCCGGATGTGGAACAGCTGCGGAGACCGGCCGCTGGCCGTCTCGTTTCCCGAAGCGCCGGCACCCTGCGGAGATGTCCCGCTGATTGTCCTGGAAACGCAGGGCTCGGATATCCATCCGAATCCGGACGAATTGTTTTCATCTCTTTTCGCGACCGCGCAGCATTCGATACGCCTCATCAGCGGATACTTCATGCCTACCCGTGCCATTGTGAACGGTCTCAAGGACGCCGCCCGAAGGGGTGTCAGCGTGCAAATGCTGATGGGCTCTTCCTCGGACATGCCGCCCGTCGTTGACAAGGTACTTATGCGGCGCGCCTTGCGGCTTTCGCAAGAAGACCATATCACGCTTTACCTCCAACAGGGAGGGTTCCATCATGAAAAGGTCGTTTCCATCGACGGACACCTGATTATGGTCGGTTCTCACAATCTGGACAGGTTATCCCTCAAGACAAACCACGAAATAGGCGTTTTGATGGATTCCCATGAGGTTGCCGGGACCTTCGATGCCTATTTTGACGCTCATGCATTATCCGGTTTATGATCCTGCGCCGCCTGTTCCTCATACTGTTTCTTTCATTCAGCCCCCTGGTCTCCTACGCCCAGGTCGACAGCCTGTCCGGACCGGTCAACCGCCTCGACTCCGCCGTCATCGTATCAGAATCGGCTAAACAGCGCCTGTTGCAGGCGCAGCTTGGACTGGACGCTATCGATGGGGGCATTGTGCGGAAAGTCCCCGCTTTTCTGGGCGAGAAGGATATCATCAAGGTCATCCAGATGCTGCCGGGTGTTCAGTCTCCCAGCGAAGGATCTTCAGGTTTTTCAGTTAGAGGAGGGTTGATCGACCAGAATCTCATCCTGCTGGATGGTGCTCCGCTTTATTGTGCCGGCCATTTCCTCGGTTTCATCTCCATGTTCAACGACGACATCCTCAGCAGGACCGACCTTTATAAAGGGGATTTCCCGGCAAAATACGGCGGCCGGATATCCTCGGTCCTTGACATCAATACCCGGGACGGCGACATGGAAAGATATCATGGCCAAGTTTCATTCGGACTGGTTTCTTCCGGTATCTTCCTGGAAGGCCCGGTAGTAAAAGAACGACTCAGTTTCTGCCTGAGCGCCAGAAGGTCTTTTCTCGATGCGGCATTCCCTCTGATCGATAAGATTCCCGACCGGTCCAGGCTGCGTTTCTACGATGCAAACGCAAAGTTGACATGGATCGCTTCCGAGCGTGACCATCTATATCTGAGCGGATTCATCGGCGGAGACTGCTTCGCCGGTTCCCTCGAACGATACGGCCTGAACCTGCTGGATTTCCGCTATTCCAACAAGACCGCTTCGATGAGATGGAGACATACCTTTTCTTCCTCCTTGCAGTCAAATGTATCCTTGTACTATTCCAAGTACAGGACCGATCTGGGCGGCGACTATAATTACGCCATTTTTGACTATGATTCCTTCGTACGGGAAACCGGCATGAAAGCGGGCGTAACCTGGCAGATTGACGATGACAACACCTTGGAAGCTGGTATGGAGTTCCCATATTTCCGCATCAATTCCGGAGATTGCGTGCCCCGGGAGGGCAATATCACATTCAGCGAGATCCATATCGCGCCCAGTTTCGCCGTCCAGCCCGGTCTGTACATCGGGAACAAGACCCGCCTGCGCCGGGCAACCGTCCGTTATGGTCTCCGTTTGTCAGAATTCACATCCATGGGTATGACTGACCAGCATTATTATGATCCTGTCACTCACAAGGAGAGCGAAGTCCGCTATTTCGGCTTTTGGGAACCGATCCAGACATATTGGGGGCTCGAGCCGAGGCTGTCCGTATCCGTTCCAACGGGTGCGGCATCCTCGGTAAAGGCATCCTACACCCGGGTACGACAGTATTTCCAGCAAGCCCTTGTCAGCACGTCGGGAAGTCCCCTGGATGTCTGGCTACCCGCCTCACCGACCATCAAGCCGCAGGTTTCCGACCAGTTCACTGCCGGTTATTACCGGAACTTCCTGGACAATAAGGTTGAATCTTCAGTTGAATTGTTCTATAAGGACAACAAGAACACCCTCGATTTCGTCGAGAACACCGGAGTCATCCTGGACAGGGCGGACCGGGAAGCGTTCCTGCGTTTCGGCAGGTCGTATGCCTATGGCGCAGAGTTCATGCTGAAGTATGACCTCGGAAAATGGAACGGCTGGCTGGGGTACACCTTCTCCAAGGCCATCTATGTGATCCCGGAAATCAATGGCGGCCTTCCGTATGCGTCGCCGGTCAACCATGAGCACAGCGTGAATTTACTCATTTGCCATACTTTTTCCCGAAGGGTTTCGGCCTCTGCCGGCTGGGTCTTCTATAGCGGGGCGCCAACGACGTATCCGGTATCCCGGTTCTCAGTCGGTGATTCGTACGCACCGGTCTTCACTTCCCGCAATGAAGGCAGGCTTCCGGATTATCACCGGCTGGACCTGTCCCTGACTATGAAGACGAAAAGACGGGCCGAAAACCTCCGTTGGAGCGGCGAATGGGTATTCTCCCTGTACAACGCCTATTCAAGGCACAATGTATGGTCTGTCGTATATTCATTGAGCCAGTATGAGGATAAGCCCCGGGCGGCCAAACTCTATCTGTTTCCCATCCTGCCTTCCATATCTTATAACCTCATGTTCTGATGAAAAGAATCTTCTGTTTCCTGCTGCTTGCGGTCCTGCTGCCCGCTTCCTGCTCCGAGGCCCTTGTCATCGACACGGGCTTCCACCCCGGAAGAAGCTTTGTCGTGGACGGCGTGCTGACAGACCGGTTGTGTCATCAGACGGTCCGCCTGTCGATGACCGAGGATTTCCACAGTCCGTCCCGGACGGTGCCATGGGTTTCCGGCGCAAGGGTATCCGTGACCTGCGGGGAGCAGAAGTATGAGTATGAAGAAGATGCCGATGAGCCTGGGACCTATCGCTCCGTCATTGAGTTCAGAGGCGAAACCGGCCGGAGCTACAGGCTGGACGTCGAGGCAACGGTCGACGGCAAGCCGGCCCATTTCCTGGCCGTGGATTCCGTTCCGGAAACCGGTTGCAGCCTGGATGCCATAGATTATATATATTCCGGAGACATTGACAATCTTTGGGTGCTCGCTATCTGGGGGAAGGATTATCTCCACCTGCGGAGCAGATACCTTATCCAGGTGGGTATCAACGGCCATTTCAAACCGCTGGAAAAAAGCGTCGAGATTCCGGACGATCATTTTGACGGCATGTCTTTCTCAAGGTTTACCATGTCCGCCCTGCACCATACTGAAGAATTGTGGAAAGCCTATGGAGAATGCTTCAAGCCGCTGGAGAGGGGAGACGTCATCACGATGCGGGTTTCCACCCTGTCTGAAGGATACGGTGAATTCCTGACGAAATACAGCCACTTGATCTTTGGCACGGTCCCGCTCCTGACGGACCAGCCGACAAACCTGCCTACCAACGTCACGGGAACCGGACCGGTTGTCGGTTATTTCGGCGCCTGCACGGTAGTCGAGGCCAGTTGTACGGTCGATGATCCTTATCGGACAGAATTTCCCGGGCAATGAAAAAAACGCGGCAGGGCTTGAAAGCCCTGCCGCTGAATCAAAACGGCTTATGCCTGTCAGAGTTCCACCTTCGTGGGCTTGACCATGTTTTTCGGATCCAGGATCTTGTCGAGCTGGGCCTTGGTGAGGTAGCCCTTGTCGAGGACGAGCTGATATACACTGCCACCGGAGACGAGAGCTTCCAGCCGCTGATCCTCTTGATGTGCTTGGTGCAGGCTTCGGCGTAGCCGGGCTCGGCGGTGATGCCGGTACCGATGGCGGTGGCGCCCATGTTGATCACGAGGAACTCCTGCGCTGCGGCGTCAAGGCGTTTCATCTCGGTTTCCACTGCGGTGGCGAAAGCGCCGAAAGTCTGTCCGAGGGTCATGGGGACGGCGTCCTGAAGCTGGGTGCGGCCCATCTTGATGATCGAGGCGAAGCTGCGCTGCTTGGCGCGGAATGCCTTCGCGAGCGCCTTGAGGGCGGCAATCAGGTCCTGGTGGATCATATAGAGACCCAGGTGCATCGCCGTGGGATACGCATCGTTGGTCGACTGCGCCATGTTGATGTGGTCGTTGGGGTGAATGAACTGGTATTCACCGTGCTTCTTGCCCATGATTTCGAGCGCCCGGTTGGCGATCACCTCATTGGCGTTCATGTTGGCCGAGGTGCCGGCACCACCCTCACCGGCACATTCAACGGAGCAAGCGACATCAATGTGTCGGTCGTATCGCTCGAAAACGGTATCTCCACCGTTGAAGGGACCTTCACCATGACGGACCCGCGATACAAGAAACTGATTGAGAGCCATCCGAAATACTTTGATGTGAACGGAGACAAAGTCCGGGTACACGATGTTAAATTCAAGGTTACCACCAACGGTATCGAGAACGTTTCCGGAGAAATGAAACGGAAATTATCAAAATATAACAAACTATCAAGATCAAACTCAACAAGAACT
>DETL01000029.1:0-265 GCA_002361625.1 Bacteroidales bacterium UBA3289
AGGACTCGTTGGAGGCGGCCTTCATCGCGGCGTTGATGCCTTCGACGGTGATGTCCTTACCCTTCACGACGGCGACCAGGATGGTGGTGGAACCGGTGGGGGTGGGAACGCGCTGGGCGCTGCCGATGAGCTTGCCGTTCAGTTCGGGGATGACGAGGCCGATCGCCTTGGCGGCGCCGGTGGAGTTCGGAACGATGTTGCAGGCACCTGCACGGCTGCGGCGGAGGTCACCCTTGCGCTGAGGGCCGTCGAGGATCATCTGGTC
>DETL01000029.1:408-584 GCA_002361625.1 Bacteroidales bacterium UBA3289
GCAGTTGGTGGTGCAGGAAGCGGCGCTGATCACGGTGTCGGCCGGGGTCAGGGTCTTGTGGTTGGTGTTATAGACGATGGTGGGAAGGTCGTTGCCCGCAGGAGCGGAGATGACAACCTTCTTCGCGCCGGCCTGGATGTGAGCGGAGGCCTTCGCCTTGGAGGTGTAGAAACCGG
>DETL01000029.1:635-21241 GCA_002361625.1 Bacteroidales bacterium UBA3289
GGTGTAGAAACCGGTGCACTCGAGGACGACGTCCACATTGAGTTCGCCCCAAGGGAGTTCAGCGGCATTGGGCTTAGCGTAGATGGTGATTTCCTTGCCGTCCACGATGATGGAACCAGGGGTGACAACCGTCTTGCCGTCTTCAGCGAGGACGGCGTCCTTGTAATCCACCGTGTGCTTTCCTTCACCGAACTTGCCGGCGAATCCACCCTGGGCGGTGTCATACTTCAGAAGGTGGGCAAGCATTTTGGGACTTGTGAGGTCATTGATGGCGACAACTTCATAACCATCAGCCTCGAACATCTGACGGAACGCCAGACGACCGATACGGCCAAAACCGTTGATAGCAATTCTATTCATGTTGAACTTGTGTATAAAATGTTTTTCAATCAAGCACTTCGGTGCGCGTTCGTCCAAAGGCGCTGCAAATTTACGGATTTTTTTGGATTATTCCGTATCTTTGCAAAAGATATTTCAAAGATTTTAAGAATATATTTTCATGAAAATACTGGTCAGCAACGACGACGGATACAAGGCGGGCGGCATCCACGCCCTGGCCCGGATCATGGCGGAGTTCGGTGACGTCACGGTGGTCGCCCCGAAGTTCCATCAGAGTGGTGCTTCCATGGCTGTTTCGCTGGGAATGAAGCGTTTGGCCCATAAGGCCCTTCCGGAGGAAGGACCGGGCAACTGGCACTATCTGGACGCTACGCCGGCTTCCTGCGTGAAGTTCGGTCTCGAATATTTCTATGAGAACCGGAATCCGGACCTGGTCATCTGCGGCATTAACCACGGCTCCAACGCCGCGACGGCGGCCAATTACTCCGCCACCCTGGGCGCTGCGGAAGAAGGCGCCCTGAACGGCTGCAAGGCCATCGGCGTGTCGCTGTGCAACTTCCGGCCGGACGCCGAATTCTCCACGGTCGAACGCTATCTGCCGGAGATTCTCCGTTTCCTCCTGGACAACTGGCCGGAAGGGAAATACGGCCTCCTGTACAACATCAACTTCCCGGATGTCACGCCCGACCGGGTGTCCGGCATCTGCTTCGCCCGGCAGGGCCGCGGCCACTGGGTCCGCGAGTTCCAGCCCTGGGACGTGGAACGGCTCTCGGTCTATGAGGCGACAGGCTTCCACCTGCAGGACAACCTTCCGCCGCTGGAAGAAGGGGAGACCGGCTACATGATGATCGGCGACTTTGTCGATGATGAAGACGGTGCGATGGACGCAGACCACGTCCTGAACCATTCCAACTGGATCACCATCACCCCCAACAACATCGACCGGACCGATTTCACGGAACTGAAACGCTTGCAGGACCTGACCCGATGAGATATTACCTGATCGCCGGTGAAGCTTCGGGGGACCTGCACGGCTCCAACCTGATGCGGGGCCTCTACGCCCGGGACCCGGAGGCGGACATCCGCTTCTGGGGCGGCGGCCTGATGGATGCCGTGTACCGGGAGCATCAGTCGGGAAGCGGTCTCGTGAACGACTACCGGGATGGGGCGATCATCGGTTTCTGGGAGGTTCTGGTCCACGCCCGGCAGCTGCTGGGAAAAGTCCGCTCCTGCGAAGAAGACATCCTCGCCTGGAAGCCGGATGTCGTCGTCCTGATCGACTATCCGGGGTTCAATTTCCGGATTGCCGAATTCGCCCATATGGCCGGTTTCAAGGTCTTCTATTACATCGCTCCGAAGGTCTGGGCCTCCCGCGAGCGCCGGATCCGGAAGCTGAAGGCCTATGTGGACAAGCTCTTCATCGTCTTCCCGTTCGAGATCGACTATTTCCGCCGGAAAGGGGTGGATTTCATCTACAAGGGGAATCCGCTGGTGGATGCCGTGGACCGCAGTCCGGCCATGCAGGAATCACGAACGGATTTCCTGCAGCGACAGGGTTTGCCGGACAGGCCCATGATCGCCCTCCTCGCCGGCTCCCGCAACGGGGAGATCAAGACGATGATGCCTGTGTACATGGACCTTGCCGTCCGGCTCCATGCGATGCCGGAATTTGCTGATTATCAGTTTGTCATTGCCGCTGCTCCGGCCCGCTCCCGGGAAGATTACAACCTGGCCGGGAACGATGCCTTTGTCCATGTCGTCTTCGGTGACACCTACGGCGTCCTCCGCCATGCCCGGGCTGCCGTCATCAATTCCGGGACCGCTTCGCTGGAGGCCGCCCTCATCGGCACCCCCCAGGTGGTCGGGTACCGGACGGCGCAGACGACTTTCCTCATCATGCGGAATATCATCAAGATCCGTTTCATCTCCCTGGCCAACCTCATCATCGACCGTGCCGCCTTCAAGGAGTACCTGCAGAACTATTTCACGGCCGAGAACCTCGTCCAGGAGGTCCGGCGGCTGGTTTCGGACGGGAACTACCGCGCCCGGATGCTGGCCGATTATGCCGAGATCCGTGAAAAACTGGGCGGTACCGGTGCCTCCGATGCCGTTGCCGAGGCGATGGTGGCGGAACTTCGGAAATAATTCCGTATCTTGTGCAAGGTTTTTCACGTCAGGGATTTAAAAGGCAGCTTATGAGAAAAGACCGTATCAAATGGATGTTCGCCGCAGGGCTCCTGTGCCTGCTGGGTTTTTCGTCCTGCAGCCCAAAGCTGCGGCCGCGCCGTGCGCGTCAGGTAACCCCGGACACGATCCGTGTGATCCCTTCCGTTCCCGATACGGTCCGTGTGAATCCGGATCCGGACAGATTCCCGCCTGTCAAACTCATGTACGGCGTCCCTCCGGCCCGGTATGAACTCAAGAAAGTTGAAGAAAACCCCGATGCGAAATGAGCGACAGACTGAAAAAAGCACGTAAGTTCATCCTGGGCGGCCTGCTGACTGTCCTGGGATTCTCTTCCTGCGATCCGGATGATCCCGACGATCGTCCAATGTACGGTCCTCCCGTCTATATGTACGGGCCGCCTGCCCCCAGCGGGCAATACCAATTCCAGCAGCCGGACCAGGGTTCTCCGGAATCACAACTTCCGGTATCCGATCAAACCCTCGGTCAGTCATGACGGAACGGCTTTCGCTGAGAAGGCGTCTGGCACTGGATATCTTCCGGAGGCTTCGGGAGGATGTGGTCGAGGTTCACCATCTCCGCCAGCTCTTCTGGGAATGTACCCTGCGCTGCAACCACCATTGTCGGCATTGCGGCAGCGACTGCAAGCAGACGGCTCTCCAGCCCGACATGCCCCTGGAGGATTTCGCCCGCGTCCTGGACAATGTGGCTGCGGCGACGGATCCGCACCAGGTCATGATCAACGTCACCGGCGGGGAACCGCTGATGCGGCCGGACCTGGAACAGTGCGGACGGATGATGTACGAAAAGGGCTTTCCCTGGGGCATGGTTTCCAACGGTTTCGCGCTGACTCCGGATCGCTATCAGCGGCTTCTGAGGAGCGGCCTGCGTTCGATGACCATCAGCCTGGACGGCCTGGAGGCGGACCACGACTGGATGCGGGGTGTTCCCGGTTCGTTCAAGCGGGCTTCGGCCGCCATCAAGATGGTGGTTGATTCCCAGGCCATTGCCTTTGATGTCGTCACCTGTGTGAACCGGCGGAACTATCCGCACCTTTCTGAAATCAAGGAGTATCTCATCGGCCTGGGGCTCAAGGAGTGGCGGCTGTTCACGGTCTTTCCCGTGGGGCGTGCTGCGCATGATCCGGAACTGCTGCTTTCCGGCGAAGAGATCCGCGGCCTGATGGATTTTATCAAAGCTACCCGGAAGGAGGGACGGATCAAGGCCGACTTCGCCTGTGAAGGTTTCCTGGGCAATTATGAAGGAGACGTCCGGGATCATTTCTTTGTCTGCAACGCCGGTGTCAATGTGGGCGGTGTCCTTGCCGACGGAAGCATATCGGCCTGTCCCAGCATCCGGGCGGACTATCACCAGGGCAATATCTATGAGGACGACTTCATGGAAGTCTGGAACAACCGTTTCCAGCAGTACCGTGACCGTTCCTGGATGTACAAGGACGAGTGTGCCGGATGCCGGTTCTGGAAGTACTGTCAGGGCAACGGAATGCACCTCAGGGACGAAAATGGAAAATTAATTCAGTGCCTGCTGAACAAAATGGCCTGAATATTTCGTATCTTTGCGGCCCCAATAAAAGGACCGCGGATGAAATCGCTCAAAGAACTCTACAAGATCGGGAGAGGACCCTCCTCTTCCCACACCATGGGCCCGTACAAGGCCGCCTCGATGTTTGCCGAAAAGCATCCGGACGCCCACGGCTTCGAAGTTACCCTCTATGGCTCTCTTGCCGCGACAGGCAAGGGGCATATGACCGATGTCGCCATTATCGACGCGCTGCAGCCGGTCGCGCCCGTCCGGGTGGTCTGGAAGCCTGAGACCGTCCTCGATTACCACACCAACGGCATGCTGTTCAAAGCCATCGACGGGGAAGCCAACGTCATGGACGAATGGACCGTCTTCAGCATAGGCGGCGGTGCCCTGTCCGAAGGACCGGGCCGGGAAATGTCGGCTTCGGGGGATGTATATGAGATGAACACCCTCACGGAAATCACCGAGTGGTGCGACGCTTCCGGCCGGAGCCTCTGGGAGTATGTCGATATGAACGAGGGCCCGGAGATCTGGGACTATCTCCAGGAAGTCTGGGAGGCGATGAAGGCCTCCGTCGAGCGCGGCCTGGACACGGACGGCCGTCTGCCCGGTCCGTTGAACTTGGCGCGCAAGGCATCGACCTATCATGTCAAGGCCATGGGCTATCAGCCCAACCTCCGTTCCCGTGGTCTCGTATTCGCCTATGCTTTGGCCGTTTCCGAGGAAAACGCTTCCGGCGGCACGATCGTCACGGCCCCGACCTGCGGCTCCTGCGGCGTCATGCCGGGCGTCCTGTACCACCTGGCCAAAGGCCACTCCTTCAGCGACAAGAAGATCTGCCACGCGCTGGCGACGGCCGGTATCGTGGGCAATGTCGTCAAGCAGAACGCCTCCATCTCCGGCGCCGAAGTCGGTTGCCAGGGTGAGGTGGGCGTGGCCTGCGCCATGGCGTCGGCAGCTGCCTGCATGCTCTTCGGCGGCAGCCCTTCCCAGATCGAGTATGCGGCCGAAATGGGGTTGGAACACCACCTGGGCATGACGTGCGACCCCATCTGCGGCCTCGTCCAGATCCCCTGCATCGAGCGTAACGCCTTCGCCGCCACCCGTGCGCTGGACGCCGATATCTACGCCACCTTCTCTGATGGCAAACACCGCATCTCCTTCGACCACGTAGTGGAAGTGATGAAGCAGACCGGCAAGGACCTCCCGTCCCTGTACAAGGAAACCTCCGCCGGCGGCCTCGCGCTCAACTACGGCAAGCGCATGAACAAGTAATCAGTATTCGTAGCCGAAGTAGTAGCTCTTCTTCGCGGTGGGGACGCCGTCCCGCATCCAGGCGGGTTCCGGGGCACCCTTGAGGTAGTGGTCGAAGAATTGCTGGAGACGGATCGTGAGATCCTTCCGGTTGCGGCGTTCGCGGAGGTTGTGGGCCTCATTGTTGTATTCCAGCAGCCAGGCCGGTTTTCCTAAACGCCGGAGGCCCATGAACATCTCGATGCCCTGGTACCACGGAACGGCGCCGTCGTTGTCATTGTGCATGATCAGGACCGGCGTGTGCACGTTCGGGAGGCGGAAGAGGGGAGAGTTCTCCATATAGAGCTCCAGTCCGCTCCAGAGGTCCCGGCCGATGCGGCTCTGCGTCTGTTCGTACTGGAACTGCCGGCTCATGCCGGATTCCCAGCGGATGCCGCCGTAGGCCGATGTCATGTTCGCGACGGGGGCGCCGGCGCCGGCCGCCTTGAACATGTCCGTGCGGGTAATGAGGTAGGCCACTTCGTAGCCGCCCCAGCTCTGGCCCTGGATGGCCATGTTGTCCTTGTCGATCCACGGATACCGGGTCAGGGATTCGGCGCCGCTCACGATGCAGTTGTAGGCCGACTGGCCGGGCATGCCGGGCGTATAGACGATATCCGGAACGAAGACCACATACCCGCGCGACGTGTAGAAGGCGAGATTGACCGTGGACCAGCTGGGCTGCGGCATCACGTACTTGTACAGGTTCTCGGAATAGGTCTCGTAGAAATAGACCATGACCGGGTACTTCTTGTTCTCGTCGAAGTCCTCCGGCTTGTACAGCAGACCGTCCAGCGGGGTTCCGTCATAGGCGAGCCAGTGGTACAGCTCAACCGTTCCCCAATTGTAGTCCTTCTGCTGGGGATTGATGGAAGTAATCCTTTCGGTGGACTTGCCGAAGTCCGTGACATACAAGTCCATCGGATTTTGGAAGTTTCCCTTCGTATAGGTAAAGACAGGGGCGCTCTTCGCCTTCTGGAGCCCGCTCCAGGTGTAGCCGCCGAATTCCAGGGGCTTCAGGATGCTCTTCTTTCCGAAGGTATAGGAAGACAGTCCGTTCTCCTTCGTCGTCTCGTCAAAGACGCTCAGGTAGATGGTTTCGGCCGGACCGATGGTCGGATCGTCCTCGCCGTCCTTGGTATTCAGGTAGCGGTAGGTGCGTTTCTGCACCCGGCCGTCCGTGAGTTTCGCGGCCTTTCCGTCGGCCAGACTTACCTGCCAGATGTCATAGCGGTCATACAGGAGAAGCGCGTTTTCGCCTTGCATCCAGGGACCGAGGCCGTACGGATCCGGCCAGGCCGGGTGGTCGTCCTTCTCGTTCCAGAAGACCGTGTCGATGCCGCCGGTCAGATTGATGACTTTCTCCTCCCAGACGTCATAGGCGAACCAGTTCCGCTGCTTCAGGTCCCACCAGATGGCGTACCTGCCTCTTGGGGAAAGCTGCGCCCCGTCCACGGCACCGCGGGCGAACTCCACTTCCCGTCCCGATCCCAGATAGTAAATGGAAAGGGCTGTTTCGTTCTGGATATTCCATTGGGTTTCAACGGGATTGACAGTCGTTACTTTAAGTACGACATCAGCATCGTAATGATCCCCGAAAACCAGGCGGTCTGCTTTCCGGGTGCTGATGGGAATGAGCCCTTCGTCCTGGTACATGCAAGGGTAGGTGCGGCGCTTGTCGCGGTCCAGGTTGGCTTTCATCCGGGGCGGAATCTCGTCGGCATTCCAATTCCAGATGTCCAGGCCGGGCGTCTCGAAGGAAACCAGGTTCGTGTCTTTGACGGGGACATATTCCTGGATGCCGGCGAAAATGGTTCCATTCTCCCGGCTGAAGAAGTAGGAGCTGTTCTCGGTCAGTCCCCTGTTCTCCGGCATGTTGCGGCGCTGGTCGGCCTTGACGAGCTCCCAGGGTTCGTTCCGTTCCATGTCATACATCCACAGGGACGTGTGTTTGCTGCCGGTGGAAGCGGTGTCCAGGGACTGGAGGTAGAGCGCTTTGTCGCCTTCTTCGTTAAAAGTAGGAAGCGCGTGGAAGGTGGCCGTGTCCGGAAGCGTCCGGGATTCGCCACCGGCATAGAATCCGACGACGGAGTGCTTCTTGTCCGTCTTGCGGATGAAAGCCATCGTTTTCCCGTCCTTGGAAAAACCGTATTTGTCCACGTTCTTCAGGGTGTCCAGGTGGCCGTCGGCAAAGTGATAGACGGCCACCGGCGTTCCCATTTCCTTCTCCACTTTTTTCACAAAAGTGGTATCGATGGTCGCAAAGGCAAATTGATCCACTGCGTGAAGTCCAAGCTGGAAGGACTTGACATTCGGATATTTGGTGATTCTTCCATTTTGGAGATTGACAATGGCCAGGGAGTCTTGCGGCAGCTTGTCTCCGGTGAGTTTCTTGATCTTGGCGCGCCGGGTCTTCTGGAATTCGGGCTTGATGAGACACACGGCATAGGCGTCGTTGTCCAGGATCTTCGCCCGGTATCCGCGGGGAATGGAGATGACGTGGGCGCCCTTCTTCCCGGTGATGCGGAAATACAGGGTGCCGTCCCCTTCCTGGGGATTCACGCTGTAAGACACGACCTTTCCGGAAGGGGACAGGACAGTGCCGCTGACGGACTGCCAGCCGTCGTAGGCGTCGTGGTCCAGGGGCTTTTTCTGGGCCCATGCACCCGTACCCAGGGCTACGAGCAGGATGAGAGGAACAATTCTTTTCATATCGTGGCGGTTAATCTTTGATGACAGACAGATCGACATACCCGTCAATGCCGTGGATGAGCGCCTTGTCCGTGAACTGCCACATGGTCCAGTTCCGGAAGCGGGGCGGCTGGGCATTGTACCGGGCGATCCACATCGGATACTTCTCCGTGATTTCAGGGGAGAGGATATCCCGGGCGTAGGAATCGGAGGTATAGACGATCGGCTTGCGGCCATAGGTCTTTTCAGTTTCGCGAAGCCAGATGAGCACTCTTTCGTTGAGCAGCTCCTTCGTGCATCCTTCGTGCATCGTCTCCACATCCAGGATCGGCGGAAGGTCCTTGTGCGAAAGCCGGACGGTGGCGGCGTAATGGCGGGCCTGCCTCGCCGGATCCTTCGACGAACGGAAGAAGTGGTAGGCCCCGCGGGTGCACTCCCGCCCTTCGGCCTCCTTCCAGTATTCCCGGAAGCGGCGGTCCACCATCTTCTCTCCTTCGGTCGCTTTCATGATGACGCGGGAGACGGGATAGACCTTCCTGGCCCCCAGGAGATCCTTGCTGGTGCAGCCGGCGGAATTGACGAGGACCATCAGGGAATCCCAGACGATTCCTTCGTTATAGTGGGACAGGTCCACACAGAATTTCCGGGCGTTCAAAGGGACGGCGGCCCCCTCCGTGGCAAAGAAACCGGCCCGGAAATAGGGATAGAAAATGCCTCCGGCCAGTAGGACGACCGCAACGGCGATCCACCAGGGACTGACGCGCTGTTTTTGTACTTTGCGAGTCTTGGGTTTCCTCTTGACCGGGGCTTTCCGGGTGTTTAACTTTTTTGTTACCACTTAATACAAATAAGTTTTATTTGCTGGGAATCAGCGCGATAATAAGGTTTTCGATAATGTAGGCGGAAAATACGCCCAGAATGGCCAAACTCCAGTTTTTGTGAAGGATGAGCACGGTTAGGATGCAGGCTGCGGAGAGGATGAGGAAGGTGATCCGCTTTCCGTCCAGGAGTTTGTGCCCCTTTTTGATCTTCATTCCGAACATGGGAATCTCGCTCACGAGGAGTAAGCCGAGAACCACGGCGACTCCGGCGACAAGCCAGGGACCGACTCCTTCGGGAACGCCTCCGCCGAGATGCAGGAAGTAGGCCAGCGAGCCGCACACCATCGCGCAGGAAGGCGTGGGAAGGCCGATGAAATCCAGCGTCTGCCGCTCGTCCACATTGAACTTCGCGAGCCGGATGGCGGACATGGCGCCCACGAACAGGGGCAGGTACCGCAGAAAGACCGGGGCCCCTTCCGGCTGGACCTTAAAGAGCATGATGGCGGGAAGGACACCGAAACTGACGACATCCGCCAGGGAGTCCAGTTCCTTGCCAATGGGGGAGTATGCATTCAGCAGCCGCGCCGCCAAACCGTCGCAGAAGTCGAATACGGCGGCGAGGATCATCATGGGAAGGGCCCAATCAATGTGCCCCTCCAATGTGAAGATCACTCCCATGATCCCTGAAAGCAGGTTCATGGAAGTGATCGTATTGGGGATGTGCCTGTATAGGGCCATCTTACTTGATACCGAGTTTCTTGGCGATGTCCTTCGGGAGAGCCTTCTTGTTCACGACGAAGTTCAGGGTCTTTCCTTTCACGAAATTCTCGGACATGTACCAGGTGCCGTCATAGGCGCCGGTGACGCCCCAGGAGTTCTTGATGAGGTAGTACTTGGTACCGTTCTGGTCCTTGGCGGTGCCGTAGAGGTGCATGCCGTGGTCGTCGGTGGAAGTCTTCTCGTCGAACATCCGCTGGCGGATTTCCTGGGTGACGTCGAGTTCTTTCGGGAGTTCCTTCTTCTCGGCAGCGGCGGCGGGCTTGTCCTCGGCCTTGCCTACCCAGCGCTCCTGGTCGGAGCCGGTCGTCGGTTTCGCTTCGGTGTCGAGGAGGATGGCAAGACCGTCACGGGTGAAGCCGGGCTCGCTCACGTCGCCGCCCCAGAGTACGGTGTAGCCGTTCTCCACGGCATTGTCGATGACGGCCATGAACTCATTGAGCGGAAGGTTGTAGCAAAGGCCCCAGCGCCAGTTGTCCTCCACCTCGATGGCGAACTGGGAATAGAAGGGATGGTGCGTGTAGGAGGAGATGTTCACGTAGTCGTCCGGGTTGATGCCCATCGCGTCGCGGTAGCTGGCGGCGGTATAGGTGACGCCGTTCTCCACGAAGTTCTCCGGAAGTTCGCCCAGATAGGCGTCCAGGATGCCGTCGAAGCCCTTGGTCCAGACGGGGGTAAGCTTGCGGTTGGGATTCTTTGCGACGGCCTCCACATAGCCGCGGAGGACGGCGTCGAGTTCGCCCTGGACCGGGAGTTCGTAGCCGTAATTCATGCCGCTGTAGGCGGACTGCGGCATCAGGCCGTAATCCCGGATGACCTCGAGGACGTCGCCGAAACCGGAGCCCTGGGCCATGTTCAGGTAGCCGTTCAGGCGGACATACTTGACGGCCCTGTCATGGTAGGAATGACGGACGATGAACATTTCGGAGAAATCCGGATAGGCTTCCGCCTTGAGGTTCTTGGCCTTGATGACCTCGGACTCGAGGAAGGAGAGGGAGGAGAAGCACCAGCAGGTGCCGCTGCGGTTCTGGTTCTTCATCGAGGTGATGGGGATCTCCTTGACCGTGGTGAACTGATAGTCGGCGGGCTTCACTTTCGGAGCCTGCTGAGCGGATACGGTGGCGGCGGTGAGGGCGGCCAGCGCGAGGAAGAGGATTGTTTTTTTCATATGCAGTATATGTGTTGCTGTCTTCTAGATTTACAAATGTATGGAAATAATCGTAATTTTGCAAAATGAAAACCCTATTATACATCCATGGGATGGGGGGCGGCGGGGACAGCCGTATCCCGCGTTTGCTCCGGGAGCAGTTTGCCGGGGAAAATATCCGGGTTGTTATCCGTACCTATGATTTCGATCCGGAGACGGGGCATGCACAGATCGTTTCCTGGGTGGACGAACTCCGCCCGGACCTGGTGATCGGCGAATCCCTCGGGGCCGTCCAGGCACTGCGGGTACGGGGAATTCCGCATCTGTACGTCTCTCCGTCCCTGGGTGCTCCCGCCTTCCTGTATCGGCTGGCCTGGATCTGCCGGATTCCGGGAGGACCCGCCCTGCTGCACCGGATCTGGCCGGTCAAGGAGGGGGACCGGCAACCCTTGCGCTTCGAGTATGCCGTCCTGAGAAAATACAGGGCGCATTGGGAAGATGCCTGCCGGGCGGCTGCCGAGGGGGATTACCAGTATGCGTTCTTCGGTACGCACGACCACTACCGAAAGTGGGGAATCGTCAAGGTCTCCATTTGGAGGAAAATGTTCGGTGATACATTCCAACTATATGAAGGAACGCATTTTATGGAGGAGGAATATGTCGAATCCCTCCTGATCCCCAAGATTCGGGAAGTCCTTTCCGTGCAGGATACCTCTTTGCATATCTAAGGAGATTTGCCTATCTTTGTAAGATGATAGACTCCATATGAAGAAACTGATTCCTCTCATAGCGGTTCTTGCGCTTCTGGCTGTTTCCTGCCGGGAACGCAAAACCGTCACCTGGGACACGATTCCGTATGTGAAACTGCTGGTGGAGGACACGACCGCCTTTCCCCTGGTCGAGGCTTATCGCACGCAGGGAACCCGCGGTTCCATCGCCGTCATCGGCGAACCGGAAGCGGCCCTCCTGCTTGCCGAGACCATGCTGGCGGCCGACCTTCGGGACAACATCGACGGGAAAATCGGCCCTGACCGTCTGCCTGATTTTGCAGGTGAATCCTTTGATGTCATCATGGATGTGTACAATGCTCCGTACCGGCGGATGGCGGAATCCTGCCCGGACAGTCTCCGGGAGGTTGCCGTCCGCTGTGCGATGATGTCGTTGGACACGGTCAGCTATGCGCAGGCGCTGGACCCGCAGTCCCGACTGTCCAAGCGCAAGGCGAAGATCTTTGTCCTGGCCTCTTCGCTGCTGACTGAATTTGGACAGTCCGATATTGATACGCTGCTTAAGATGGCATCCCGCGAGCCATTGATCATCAATCCTGTGGAAGCGATGATCAACAGGGTCCGCAATGAAAAGCTTTCCCATGTCGCCGTCTGGACTCCCTTTGCTCCCGGGACGGCTTATGCGGAGGCGGCGAAGGATATCGACTGTGCGGTCATCACTCCCGGCAGCCAGGATACCCGGACCGCCTTCCGGGATCTGCTCCGGCAGTATCGGACGCTCCGGCCGAATGTCACCCTGGATGCCGTCCTGATCGACAGCTTTACGATGGACCTGGAGGAGGTTCAGGCCGAGGTGGAGCACATCCATCGGCAGATCACCGAGGAAGACATGGCCTTCGACCGCATCCTGGCGCCGAAATTCCAGTTCATCGAACCCAAGTCCTGCCTGACGGAGGCCTGTTACAGGATGCTCCGGGAGCGGAATCTCTTTACGCACGACATCGCCTATCCGACCCTTCGCTATTATCAGACGGAAGAGGGGATGAACGGCAATTGCGTCCTCGTGGAAATGGGCGCCGAGTATGTGAAGAACCGTCGCTCCGACCTTATGGGCACATCTGTTGACAATCCCGATATCGTCTATGTTCCAGATCACGATTAGTCCCGAGGAAATCGGCAGGCTGGAACTGGCTTCCTTCCCGGGGGAGATCCATGTGATCGATTCCCTGGAAGAGGAGTTCGGCCAGGCGATTTCCTATCTGAAACGCCAGAAAGTCATTGGGTTCGATACGGAAACGCGTCCCACTTTCTCTCCGGACCAGTGCTCCAACGGAACGGCCCTCCTGCAGCTCTCGGGGGCGGAAAAGGCCTATCTGTTCCGGATCAAGAAGATGGGGGCCATCCCGCGCCGCCTCTGCGCCATCCTGGCCAATCCCAACATCGTCAAAGTCGGGGCCGCCATCCATGACGACGTACGCGGGCTCCAGAAGTTCGCCGGCTTCCAGCCCCAGAATTTCGTGGACTTGCAGAAAATGGTCTGGGAATACGGGATCCGGGACAAGTCGGTCAAGAAAATGACGGCGATCATCCTGGGGTTCAAGATTTCCAAGGCGCAACAGCTCTCCAACTGGGAGGCGGAGACCCTTTCCGAGTCCCAGCAGAAATATGCCGCGACGGATGCCTGGGTATGCCGGGAAATGTACCTGCGTCTCCAGCGCTCCGAGAAGGCCCCGCTGACTCCTGAGCAGCTCCATCCGGAGCTATACACCGAACAAGCTTAATCCATGGACAAAGTCATTCTCCGTCCCCACCGTGAGGAGTCGATCCTGCGGTTCCATCCCTGGGTCTTTTCCGGGGCCATCGCACGGATCGTCGGTTCCCCGGCCGAGGGAGACCTCGTTTCCGTTTATGCTTCCGATGACAAGTATCTTGCGACAGGTCATTACCAGATCGGGTCCATTGCGGTCCGGATCCTGAGTTTCGACGCGGATCCGCTCGCTCCGGATTTCTGGGAAAAGATGATTGGGAGGGCCTTCCAGGTCCGGGTGGCTTGTGGCCTGCACGGATCGGAAACGACCAATTGCTATCGTTTGGTCCACGGGGAAGGCGATGGCCTGCCGGGACTCATCATCGACTATTATGACGGCGTATGTGTCCTTCAGGCCCATTCCGTGGGCATGTTCAAGGCCAAAGGCGCCATCTGCGCCGCGCTGAAGACCGTGTACGGGGATGCGCTCAGGGCGGTCTATGACAAGAGTTCCGGGACGGCTCCTTTCAAAGCCGGGCTGGAACTGGTGGACGGATACCTGTACCAGGCTGCGGATTTCACGGCCGATGAGCGGGTTGTCCTCGAGAACGGGAACCGATTCCTGGTGAATTGGAACGAAGGCCAGAAAACCGGTTTCTTCCTGGACCAGCGGGAGAACCGGAATCTGGTGGGGCGTCTTGCAAAGGACCGTACGGTCCTGAACCTGTTCTGCTATACGGGCGGTTTTTCCATTTATGCCCTGTCGGCCGGAGCCGTCCATGTGGATTCCGTGGACAGTTCCCGCAAGGCGATGGATATGGTGGACCGGAATGTCGCCCTGAACGGGATTCCGGCGGACCGCCATACGTCATATTGTGCCGATGCCATCGACTTTCTCCGCGATGTTCCGGAAGGGAAGTACGACCTCATGATCGTGGATCCGCCGGCATTTGCCAAGCACCGCGGCGCTTTGAAGAACGCCCTCCGAGCTTATCAGCGGCTGAATGCGGCCGCCATCGCCAAGGTGGCTCCGGGCGGTTTCGTGTTCACGTTCAGCTGTTCCCAAGTTGTGGATAAGGAAGCCTTTGCCCTTGCCGTCTTCTCGGCCGCGGCCGAGACCGGCCGCAGCGTCCGTATCCTGGATCGCCTGAATCAGCCCGCCGACCACGCCGTGAATATCTATCATCCGGAAGGGGAGTACCTGAAGGGGCTCCTGCTGTATGTGGAATAATTTTGCGGATTCGGAAAATCTTCCTATATTTGTAGTCCCAACGGTGCTATGGCCGAGCGGTTAGGCACAGGTCTGCAAAACCTGCTACAGCGGTTCGATTCCGCTTGGCACCTCCAAAATCGCCCTTACAGATTTCTGTAGGGGCGATTTTTTTTAAGTAATCTCCATCGGTCAATATCTACAAGATACTCATGGCTATATAGGCACACGCCTCCGCATCGGCGAGGGCATGATGGTGGCTCGTGAGATCGTAACCGCAGGCGGCGGCGACTGTCTGGAGTTGATGATTTGCGATCGTTTTGCCGAAGTACTGCCTCGATGCCGACAGAGTATCATGGAACTCATAGTCCGGGTAGTCCATCTGATAGACGCGGAACACCTGCCTGAGACATCCCTCGTCAAATCGGCTGTTGTGGGCTACGAGCGGAAGTCCCTCGATGAGAGGACCGGCTTTTTCCCAGACATAAGGGAAAACGGGAGCGTCCTCCGTATCCTCCGGTCCCAGGCCATGGACTCGCCGGCAAAACCATTGGTAATAATCCGGTTCGGGATGGATCAGGCTGTAGAACCGGTCTGCGATCCGTCCGTCACGTACGACGACGATCCCGACGCTGCAGACGCTGCTCGGGCATTCGTTGGCTGTCTCGAAATCTATCGCCGCGAAATCTCTCATCTTTTCCGGGAGCCCTCTTCAGCCAAACACCGCAGCAATCCTTCCTGATCCTCTACGACTCCGTCGAACAGCTTGTACATCAGTTCCGGCTCCTGTTTTTCGGGCATATAGACAATTGTCCGGAGTCCTTTGCCGGCGAACCATCCGGCTTCGGTATGGGCACTGCGGCCGCAGGGGAGGACGAGGACGCAGGCGTCGGCCCAGAGCATGGCGTCCAGGTCGGCTTTGAATCCTTTTTCGGCCACGGGATGGGAAAGGTTCCGGATATATTCCGCCGGCTCCCATTCCTGCCATTTTTCATCCACATCGGCCCAGTGGAAGCCACCGGGATTGTGTTCCGGGTTGCGGAAGTCATACACCTGGTGACCGGCGGCCCTGAGGGCGGCCACCACTTCGGGTTGATACTTGTTTCTCCAGCTGGAGGCGACGTAGATTCTGGCCATGGATCTTTTCCGTTTAGGGAGGTTTACTATCTGGGGGCTTGGTAGTACAAAGATAGTTTATTTCCGGAAACGATGGACCCATGGCAGATTATTGTTATCTTTGTAATCGACCAAATAAGACGTTTCCCCGATGAAAAGATGGATATCGGTTTTGGCGGCTGCCCTCTCCGTGGTGGGGACGCACGCACAGGGATCTTTGTATGAAGGATTCGAGAATCCTCCGCAGGAGGCACGGCCGCGGGTATGGTGGCATTGGATGGACGGGAATGTGACTCAGGACGGCATCCGGAAGGATATCGAATGGATGGAGCGCGTCGGCATCGGCGGTTTCCATCAGTTCGATGCCGGAGGAATCGGAATGAAGACCATCGTGGCCGAACCCATGCCGTACGGATCTCCCGGCTGGAAGGTCGCCTTTCGCTACGCCATGGAACTGGCCGATGCGAAGGGGATGGAGACGGCGGTAGCCTCCGCACCGGGATGGAGTTCCACGGGCGGACCCTGGGTGAAGCCGGAAGATGCCATGAAAAAGCTGACCTGGCGGACCCTCGAAGTGACGGGCCCCGGTCTTCAGGTGCTGCACATGCCGGAACCGTTCAAGTCACCGGGCCGCTATCAGAATATCCCCGAAAACAGCAACGTAGAACCGTGGTTCCAACATGTGGCAACCCTGGCTGTAAGGCTTCCCGATGCGGAAAAATCGCTGAGCGAGATGGGCGCATACGTAACTTCATCCAGCGGCCAGTTTACGGTTTCACAGCTCTCCAATGGCGATTTCTCGGATGGACAGGAACTCAAGGCCGGAAATGACGGGACCTCCTGGATCGAGTATTCCTTCGACCGCCCGCAGCTGATCCGGGCCCTGACGCTGGGGGGCTGTCACCGCCGTGACCAGTGGGGCTCCAATCCGCCCGGATATGACGATTACCTGGAAGTCAGCGATGACGGTGCCGTCTGGCGGAAGGTCTGCGACATCCCGACTGCCAGTTTGCCCGTCCTGACGATGGACATCCCGGCTACCCGGGGCAAGCATTTCCGTCTTGTCATGAAGGGTAACCGGAGAATCCCCGAGTTTGTCCTGCATAGTGTCGTAAAGGTGAATCATGCGGAGGACAAGGCGGGATTTGCCTCCCCCCATGATTTCGCCGATTATCTGACGCCGGAGAGCCAGGATCCCGTGATGACGGTCCAGGACCTCAGTCTGGTCGATCAGAACGGTACGCTGATCTGGAAGGTCCCGGAAGGAAGGTGGCGCATCTACCGTTTCAGCGTCTCCCTGACCGGAAAGAAGAATCATCCGGCTCCGCCTGAGGCGACCGGACTGGAAGTGGACAAACTGGACCCGGAAGCCTGGCAGCGTTATTTCGAGGATTTCCTCCGGATCTACAAAGGATCCTCCGTCCAGTATCTCCTGACCGACAGCTATGAAGCCGGACAGATGACGTGGACCCGCGACATGTTCCGGGAATTCGAGGAAAGGCGGGGATACGACCTGTTCCCGTGGCTTCCTGCCCTGACGGGGGAGGTGATCCGCAGTTCCGAGGAGACGGAACGGTTCCTGTTCGACTGGCGCCGGACGCTGGGTGAGCTTTTTGCCGACAATTACAACCGTCTTGGCGCCATCGCCCGGAAAGCTGGCATGAAGGGTATTTATGTCGAGTCCCACGAGAACGGGCATCAGTTCGTGGGCGACGGCATGGACCTGAAACGGGGAGCCGACATCCCGATGTCCGCCATCTGGGTCCATGACACCCCGGCCGGTTCCACCATCCCCATGGCGAAAGCCGATATCCGCGAATCGGCCTCGGTGGCCCATATCTACGGACAGAACCTGGTGGCGGCCGAGTCCTTTACGGCGAGCGGCGCCGGGGGAAGAACGTATTCTTACAGTCCGCAGTCCCTGAAATACACGGCGGACATCGCCCTATCCTGCGGCTTGAACCGTTTCGTTATCCATGAATCGTCTTCCCAGCCGGACGACACGCACCGGCCCGGCCTGGACCTCATCGGTTATGGGCAATGGTTCAACCGGCACGATACCTGGGCGGAGGAGGCCAAGGTCTGGACGGATTACCTGGCCCGAAGTTCCTATCTCCTGCAGCAAGGGCATTACAAGGCCGACATCCTGTATTATTACGGCGAGGACAACAGCGTTACCGGTCTCTTCGGCCATCAGCTTCCGGCCATCCCGGCGGGTTATTCCTACGATTTCATCAATCCCCACGGACTGTTGCATGCAGTGTTCCCCATTGATGGCCAGCTTGTTACCGAATCCGGTATGAAATATAAACTGCTGGTCCTGGGCCCGAATTGCCGGACGATGTCCTATGCCGTGCTGGAACGTATCCTGTATCTGGCCAAGGCGGGGATCCCGGTATGCGGAACCCTCCCGGAGCGGGTTGCAGGCCTGAACGACCATCCCGGGGATTTTGAGTATCTGCTCGGTCAGTTGAAACCCCTCCTGCTGGACATGTCTGTCGGGGAAGCGCTCAGGACGAAAGGCTTCGATCCCGATTTCATCGCTCCGGAGAACTGGGCCTATGTCCACCGGGAAACGGCTGCAGAGGATATCTACTGGATCCGGAACTTCACCGGAGCGCCGTCTTCCTCCATCGTCATGGTCCGCGGCGGGGAAGGGCAGCCGCGCGTACTGGATCCTGCCACGGGAAAGATCCGCCGGTTGAACGCAACCTCTTCCTGGGACGGATATCGTTGCTTCAGCCTGGATTTGGAAGAGAACGATGCGCTGTTCGTCGTGATCGGCAAGGCGCCGGAGGTGCCGGTTACGGTCAAAGAACCGAAAAAGAAGCAGATCCTGGCCCTGGATGGGTCCTGGGATCTCTCCTTCGATTCCGGTTTCGGTGCTCCTTCGACAGCCGTATTCGACCACTTGATGTCCTATACGGAGTCTCTGGACCGGAACATCCGCTATTACAGCGGAACGGTGACTTACAGGAAGAACTTTACCTTGGACAAGAAACAGACGAGAAGGGCGTCCTCCTTCGAAATCGACTTGGGCTCGGTGAAGGAGCTTGCCCGGGTGTCCGTCAATGGACATGACCTGGGCGTCGTCTGGAAGGCGCCTTTCCGTCTGGAAATCCCTGTGGAATACCTGCATCCGGGGATCAACTCGCTGGAAGTGAAGGTGATCAATCTTTGGGTGAACCGGTTGATCGGCGACCTGCAACCGGGTGCCTCCCGGAAATGGACCTATGTGTCCTCCAACTTCTACACGGCCGATTCGCCGCTGAAACCGTCCGGCCTTCTTGGCCCGGTGACGCTGTCACGCGTCCAGTAGAAGGGAGGCCAGATCTTCGTCCCGGAGCCTGTCGAAACACTGTTCGACGGGCTCTTTTTTCAGGACCTCCAGCAGATCCTCCCGTGTGAAGCGGCAGCCTTGCAGCGCCTGTTCAATCCGGTCCGAGGGAATGTTTCCCAGGAAGTCGCCGCCGAAACGGAGACCGCTCAGGCGGCCGTGCATCAGGGAGAAGGACGCCTCCACCGTTCCGCAGGAAAACTTCCGCCGGACCTGAAAGGCCGCGGCGGGAGAACGGCCGTAGTTCCATTCCCACGTCCGGAATTTCGTGGCGGCATCACTTTCGATCTCGTTCAACTGGGAAGGGGAGAGCGGAAGTTCGCCCTCGCCATCGGACAACAGATCCTGCAGGGCCGCTTGGAAAGCGTGGATGTCGCCGAACTGGGGTAGATAGTCTTTCAGGTTGGCGACACGGGACCGGACGGATTCCACGCCAGCGGCGGAAAGCTTGCTTCCAGGAACGGACAGGACCTTCGTCAGCGTGTCAATATCCACATCGTACATCAGCGTCCCGTGGATCATCAGCCGATTCTTGTACACGCGTTTCGCGTAGCCGGAACACTTGCGTCCGTCCACCAGGATGTCGTTCCGGCCGCTGAGTTCCGCCGAAACGCCCAGTCTCCGCAAGGCCCGGACCATCGTTTCCAGATAAGCCGGATAATCTGTCTCCAGGTCCCGGATGCGGCCCGTGATCGTATAATTGAGGTTCTGGAGGTCGTGATAGACAGCCCCGCCGCCGGTCACACGACGGGCCAGCAGGATGTCATGGGCCTCCATATAGGGAATGTCCACCTCCGCGAAGGGATTCTGGTTCAGCCCTATAATGACAGACGGCCGGTTCTGCCAAAGGTAGAAAACCGGCTCGTCCGCCTGGAGTTTTCCGAGGCAATACTCATCGAACGCCATGTTGAAATGCGGGTCGGTGGCGGTATTGCGCAGGTATTTCATAACGGTTTATCCGAGGAAGGCCAGCAGGATACCGGCGGCCACGGCGGAACCGATCACGCCGGCGACGTTCGGACCCATCGCATGCATCAGGAGGTGGTTCTTCGGGTCGATTTCGCGGCCCACGACCTCGGACACGCGGGCGCTGTCCGGTACGGCGGATACGCCGGCGTTACCGATGAGCGGGTTGATCTTCTTCGCGGGATTCTTGATGAACAGGTTCATGATCTTCACGAAGAGGACGCCGCAGGTGGTGGCGATCACGAAGGACAGCAGGCCCAGTCCGAAGATGAGGAGGGACCTCCCGCTGAGGAACTTGTCGGCCTGGGTGGAGGCGCCCACGGTCAAACCGATGAGGGTGGTCACGACGTCGATGAGCGGACCGCTAGCCGTGTTGGCCAAACGGCGCGTAACACCGCTTTCCTTCAGGAGGTTACCGAAGAACAGCATGCCCAGCAGCGGAAGGCCGGAAGGGACGATGAAGGCGGTGGTGAGGAAACCCACGATCGGGAAGATGATCTTCTCCTTCTGGGAGACCTGGCGCGGGGCCGGCATCCGGATGAGACGCTCTTTCTTGGTCGTCAGGAGGAGCATGATGGGTTTCTGGATCACCGGGACGAGGGCCATGTAGGAATAGGCCGACACGGCGATGGCGCCCATCAGGTCCGGGGCCAGCTTGGAGGACAGGAAGATGGCGGTCGGGCCGTCGGCGCCGCCGATGATGCC
>DETL01000029.1:21267-35922 GCA_002361625.1 Bacteroidales bacterium UBA3289
CGCCGATGATGCCGATGGCGCCCGCCTCATTCGGTGCAAAGCCGAAAAGGAGAGCCAGCAGGTAGGCGCCGAAGATACCCATCTGCGCGGCCGCTCCGATCAGGATGAGCCGCGGCTGGGAAATCAGGGCCGAGAAGTCGGTCATGGCGCCGATCCCGAGGAAGATGAGCGGCGGATACCAGCCCTGGCGGACACCCTGGTACAGGATGTTCAGGACCGATCCGTCTTCGTAGATGCCGATGTTCAGGCCCGGGAACATGGGAATGTTGCCCACGATCATGCCGAAGCCGATCGGGACGAGCAGCATCGGCTCCCACTCCTTGACGATGGCAAGGGTGATGAAGATGATGCCGATACCGATCATCACGATGTTCTGCCAGGAACAGTTCGCGAAACCGGTATATTCCCAGAACTGGGCGAGGGATTGGAAAACCTGCTCCATGGGAACCCTATGCAATGGTCACGACCGGATCGCCTTCCTGCAGGGAGTCGCCCTTGTGGACATGGATTCCAGTGACGGTTCCGTCCTTGGGGGCCGGGATCTCGTTCTCCATCTTCATGGCTTCGAGGACGGCGACCTTCTGGCCGGCCTTCACGGCCTGACCTTCCTTGACCGAGACTTCGATGATGACGCCCGGGAGCGGGGAAACGACCTTTTCGCCGGCTCCGGATGCGGCGGGCTTGGCCGCGGGTGCGACCGTAGCCGGGGCTGCCTGGACGGCAGCGGGAGCGCTCTGGACCACCGGAGCGGCCGCGGGAGCATTCTCGGCCTCCACTTCGTAGGTGGCACCGTTCACGGTCACGTCGAACAGCTTGCCTTCCTTGGGACTGACGGTCACGTTGTATTCCTTGCCGCCGATCTTGAACTTGTACTCTTTCATATCGTAAATGCTTTTTATCTGGGTAATTTTCGGAATGTCTTCGTCTTGTCGTTCCAGGCGGATCCGCTCCGGGGACGCAGGGTCAGCACAAAGGACTCGGCATCATGGACCGTGTCGCTGAAATAGAGGTCCATCGCCAGGGCGATGGCGGCATAGACGTCACCACCCTGTTCCATGTCCATAGCGAGGGCGATTACCGCCGCGATTTCGTCGGAAGGAGATCCCTTCGCTACGCTCGGAATGACAGAAGAGGTTTTGCCCGACTTGGCAGACGAAGCCTGGGCTGCCTTGGCTTTCCTGGCCGGACGGTCGAAGAAGAGCCAGAACAGGAACCACAGGATGGCGAGGGCGCAGAACACTACGGTGACGGCCACCAGGGAGAGGATGAACCCGTGCGGGTCTTTCTCCGCCATGGCCTGGGCCTTTGTGGCAGCATTCATGTCGATGTTGGGCATGCCCGGGCTGGGAACACCCGCATCGGCCTGGACTTCGAACTCGAGCTGCCGCAGGTCGTTCGCCGTTTTGTACACGGACCTTCCCGCCGGAAGGTTCGCCGGAACGGAGAGCGAATCGATGACGGTACGGCCGTCGTTGGACACGAGATAGACGGTGCTGCCCGGGCGGACGTGGAAGCCGGCGTAGAAGGTGCCGTCGTCCCCGTTGCCGCTGGCAAAGAAGAGGGTGGTCTGGCGGGGACCGAGCTTGGTCTTGAGGTCTCCCTTCGGGATGATGCTCTTGGTCAGGTTGGTGCGGTCGTCGGTGAGATAGCAGCCGGCGAGATTCACCGTACCCTGGGAGGTGTTGAAGATCTCGATCCAGCCTCCGCGCCGTCCGTAATCGTCCACGATGCCCGTCGAGTCCGCAGCCGCCAGCGCCTCGGAGATGATGAGGTCGGAGACGTTCTGGGCACGCAGGACCGTGAAGCCGGAGAGCAGGGCCAGAATGAGAAGGATGCGCTTTCTGATCATAACGGCAGGTTGTCGTGTTTCTTGGCCGGGATGTCCTGCTGCTTGAGCGCGAGCTGCTCCAGGGCGCGGATCACGCGGAAGCGGGTGTTGCGCGGCTCGATGATGTCATCGACATATCCCTTCTGGGCAGCCTGGTACGGGTTGGAGAAGAGGTCGTCGTATTCTTTCTTCTTTTCCTCGAAGATCTTGTCGGCGTGTTCGGGATCGGCCTTGATGTCCTTGGCATAGAGGACGTTCACGGCTCCGTCGGCTCCCATGACTGCGATGTTCGCGGAAGGCCAGGCATAGTTGATGTCGCCCCGGAGCTGCTTGCAGCTCATGACGATGTGTGCGCCTCCGTATGACTTCCGGAGGGAAACCGTCACCTTGGGAACCGTCGCCTCACCGTAGGCATAGAGCAGTTTCGCACCATTGGTGATGATGGCGCCGTATTCCTGCTGGGTGCCGCAGAGGAATCCCGGGACATCCACGAGGGTGACCAGCGGGATGTTGAAGGCATCGCAGAAACGCACGAAGCGGGCGGCCTTGCGGGAGGCATTGATATCCAGCACGCCGGCAAGTACCGCAGGCTGGTTCGCCACCACGCCTACGCTGCGTCCGTTCATGTGGGCGAATCCCACGATGATGTTCTTGGCGAACTCCTTGTGGACCTCGAAGAAACGGCCGTCGTCCACGATGCTGCGGATAACGCCGTACATGTCATAGGCTTTGTTCGGATTGTCGGGGATGATGCTGTTCAGGGCGTCGTCCGTCCGGTTGTAGGGATCGTTCGTCGGGACGACCGGGGCCTCCTCCCGGTTGTTCTGCGGGAGGAAAGACAGCAGTTCCTTGATGGTAGCGATACCTTCCTCCTCATTGGCGGCCGCGAAATGGGCCACGCCGCTCTTGGTGGCATGCACGGAGGCTCCGCCCAGGGATTCGTGGTCCACGGTTTCACCCGTGACACTCTTCACGACGGCAGGGCCGGTCAGATACATGTAGGAGGTGTTCTTCACCATCAGGGTGAAGTCCGTCAGGGCGGGGGAATACACCGCACCACCGGCGCAGGGACCGAAAATGCCGCTGATCTGGGGCACGACGCCGGAGGCCAGGATGTTCCGTTCGAAGATCTCGCCGAAACCGGCCAGGGAGTCGATGCCTTCCTGGATGCGGGCCCCGCCGGAATCATTCAGGCCGATGACGGGCGCGCCGTTACGGACCGCAAGGTCCATCACCTTGCAGATCTTTTCCGACATCGTCTTGGAAAGGGAACCGCCGGAAACGGTGAAATCCTGGGCGAATACATAGACGAGCCGTCCGTCGATGGTTCCGCATCCGGTTACCACGCCGTCCCCGTCGTAATGCTGCTTGTCCATCCCGAAGTTCGTGCAGCGATGCTGGACGAACATGTCGTATTCCTCGAAACTGCCTTCGTCGAGAAGGAGGGCGATGCGCTCGCGGGCTGTCAGCTTGCCTTTGGCGTGCTGGGCCTCGATGCGTTTCTCTCCACCACCCAGCCGGGCCTTCGCCCGGCGTTCCACCAGCTTCTGGATGTTGTCAGTCTGAATGCTCATATCCGATATAAATTGATAACTTGCAAATATAACGAATCCACGCCTTTTTTACAACGAAAAAGCGCCGGGATTGCTCCTGGCGCTTTCTGTTTTTTCCGGAATGAGGTTTACTCCTCCGCGGGTTTCATGGTCGTATAGACGTTGGTCACGTCTTCGTCATCCTCCAGCAGGCCGGTCAGCTTTTCGAGGGTGGCACGCTGCTCGGGAGTGACCTCCTTGAGCTCCACGTTCGGGATCTGCTCGAATCCGCCGGAAGCCAGTTCGTAGCCGTTCTCCTCGATGTACTTCTGGATCTGGCCGTAGGAAGTGTAGTCGCCGTAGATGACGATTTCATTCGTCACGTTCTCGTCCTCGTCCTCGATCTCCTGCTTGAACACTTCCTCGGCGCCGTAGTCGATGAGTTCAAGCTCAAGCTCATCCACGTCGATGGGCTTTGCCGGATCCTCCTTGATACGGAAGACGCACTTGTGGTCGAACATGAAGGCGACGGAGCCGCTGGTCTGGAGCGAGCCGCCGCACTTGGTGAAGTAGCTGCGGACGTTGGCGACGGTACGGGTGTTGTTGTCGGTCGCGGCCTCCACCAGGTAGGCGATGCCGAACGGGCCGAAACCTTCGTACACGATCTCCTTGAAGTCGCCGGACTTGGTCTCGGTGGCCTTCTTGATGGCGCGCTCGATGTTCTCCTTGGGCATCTGCTCGGACTTCGCCTCGGCGATGAGGGCGCGGAGGCGCGGGTTGCCGGTCACTTCGGGACCGCCCTGCTTGACGGCGATGGTGATTTCCTTTCCCAGTTTCGTGAAGGTCTTGGCCATGTGGCCCCAGCGCTTGAGTTTGCGCTCCTTGCGGAATTCAAATGCTCTTCCCATGGCTTAGAACTCGATACGGGTGATGTACTTGTCGATATCCATAGCCTCGGGAGCCTGCGGATACTGGTCCTTGACTTTCTTGTAGCAGGCAAGGGCCTTGTCCTTGTTGCCCATCTCCTCATAGACCTCACCGGCCTTCAGGAGATAACCGGCAGCGAAGAGGTTGTCCGTGGTGGTAACGGCCTTCTCGTACCAGGTGATGGCGTTCTGGTAGTCCTCGAGACCCACATAGGCGTCGCCGATGCCGGCCTGGGCGCGGGCAAGGAGGATCTTGTCCCCGCCGTCATACTTCTTGAAGTACTCGATGGCCTTGTCGAACTGGCCCAGCTGAAGGGCGCTGGCGCCGGCGTAAAGGTACACGGACTCGCCGCCCTTGTTGCCGTACTTGGCGATGATGTCCTCGAAACCGTAGTTGTTGTCGTCACCGTTCAGGGCAAGCTCATAGTCGCCCTGGGCGAAACGCTGTTCGGCCTTGAACATTTCCTTCTGGGCCTCCACCTTCTTGGGCTGGAGGACGAAGCGGTTGTAAGCGAGGATCGCAAGGGCGATCACGAGGACGGCTGCGACGCAGCCGTAAACGATCTTCCCATGTTTCTGGAAGAAGAGTTCAGTCTTGGAAACGGCCTCAGCGACATTCTGCTGGCGGATTTCCTGTTCGGTAGGTTTGTTTGCCATATCTTGTTTTTTATTTTTATGATCAGTTCTCAAGCGCCCTAGCGCGCATAACAGACCGCAAATTTAGGAAAAAAAACGTATATTTGCAATCCTGAAGCACAAAGCACATGCCTGTCCTCAAGAAAATCGTCGTCCAGGATTTCCGGAACATCGCCTTCCAGGAACTGTCGTTCTCGCCCAATGTGAACTGTATCAGCGGGAACAACGGAGAAGGGAAGACGAACCTGCTGGATGCGGTGTATTATCTGTCCATGACCAAGAGTTCTTTCCCCACGCCGGACCGATACAACTGGCGCTACGGGACGGATGGGTTCACCCTGGGCGGTACCTACCGGATGGACGGGGGGCTGGAATCCCGCTTCTCCATCAAGGTCACGGGGGAGGGAAAGAAGCTTGTGCGGGACGACAAGGCCTGCCCGCGTATCTCCGAGCATATTGGCATCCTGCCGGTCGTGATGGTCTCTCCGGGAGACATCTCCCTGGTCAGCGACTCCGGTGAGGAGCGCCGCCGTTTCGCCAACGGGGTCCTCTCCCAGATGGACCGGAGCTATCTCGCTGCAGTCCAGACCTATAACCGTTTGCTGGCCCAGCGGAACCGGATGCTCAAGGAAGGGACGGTGGACTGGGACCTGATGGCGGTGTTCGATGCGCGCATGGCGGCGGCCGCCGTTCCGGTCCACGAAGGCCGGAAACGCCTTTGCGAGGATCTCCGCCCGGTCATCCAGTCGTATTACGGCCTGATTTCCGGCGGCGGGGAAGAGGTATCCATCGACTACCGGTCGGACCTGTCCAAGGGCTCCCTGGAAGAGATCCTGCGGGAACACCGGGACCGTGACCTGGCGCTTCGGTTTACGACGGCGGGCCTCCAGCGGGACGATTTCCTCTTTACCCTGGACGGTCATCCCATCCGGCGCAGCGGCTCCCAGGGGCAGCAGAAATCTTTCCTGGTTTCCCTCAAGTTCGCCCAGTACGACATCATGCGGGACGGTTTCGGCTACGCTCCGATCCTGCTCCTGGACGATGTGTTCGACAAACTGGACATGAACCGGATCGGCAACCTCATCGGGATGGTCGCCGGCAGCGGCTTCGGCCAGATCTTCATCACGGATTCCAACAAGGTCCGCCTGTCCGGCATCGTGGACCGCATCACCGACGACCGCGCCTATTTCGATACGGCGGGCGGCGTCTTTACCCCGGTCGGATAATGGCGGAAGAGAGCAAGCGTAGCTATTTCATCCGCCGGAAAGAGGCGTTGACGATGGAGGAAGTGATCGACCAGTTCATCAAGTCCGCCAAGCTGGCATCCGGCCTCAACACCCAGCGGATCTTTTCCGCCTGGGACGAATGCTCGGGCGCCGGCCCGTTTACGCTCAAGCGGTATTTCCGGGGCGGTACCCTGTACATTACCCTTTCTTCTTCCGTCATCCGGAACCAGCTCTATTTCCAGAAAGAGGCGCTCATCGAGAAGATGAACGCCTGGCTCCTTGAAGATTCCCTTTTCACCAAGGACAACCGGACGACGGGATTCGTCCGGGACCTCGTCCTCCGCTAGGGAATGATGACCTGATAGGTCTTGTTTCCTTTGTTCGTGAGTTTTTCGTCCCGCAGCCATAAGTTCGCCTCCTTGAGCCGGGCATAGGTCGTCCCATGTTCCAGGGCGAAGTCCACCAGGCTCGGAATCGCATAATTGACAGTGAGGACGTCCTTGGGCTCGATATAAGGGTAGCGTTCGGACATGGGCACGTTGAATCCGAAGGCGGCCGGATTCTCGAAGAACATCTTTACGGCAAGCAGGCGGAACATGTAGCGGGCTGTCTCTTCCGGAAGCCACAGCTCCAGGGCCGATTTCTGCTTCTGGGCCTCCCGGCGGCGGGAGATGCCGCCCTGCCCGGCATTGTAGCTGGCGGCGACCGTCATCCAGTCCCCGTACTTCCGGTAGGCGTCCTTGAGGAATTTGCAGGCGGCAACTGTTTCTTTTTCAATGTTGTAGCGTTCATCCACCTCCGAATTCACTTCCAGCCCGTAGGTCTGGGCCGTCGCCTTGGTGAACTGCCACAGTCCGGCGGCACCCGCTACGGAAAGGGCCTTGGGGTCCAGGCTGCTCTCGATGGCCATCAGGTACTTCAAATCCTCCGGCACGCCTTGCTGACGCAGGATGGGGACGATCTGGGCGAAATACCGCTTGGACCGTTTGAGCATGAGCGTCGTGTTGGTGTGCATGTACGTGAAGGAGATGAGTTCCCGGTCCATCCTTTCGCGGAAGTCGGTCCGGTCGAACCGGATCGTGTCGCCCGCGAAGGCGGCCCATTCGGGCACGGCGGGAGCCTGAGGGTGCTGCAGCTGGGTCCAGGCAGGCTGTGCACCGGCCAGCAGGGCTGATGCGGCGAGGAAAAAGAGGAGGAATGTCCGTTTCATCATATCAGGAAGGTCGGTTCCGCTGGTACAGATACCGTTTGATGCTGCCTTTGGGGGTGAGCTCGAAGTCTTCGGGCATCAGTTCCAGGGTCGCGATATGGGAAAAGTTGGGAAACAGTTTGTTCACTTCGGAGAGACAGCCGGCGAGGTGGTCGGCCAGCGACTTGACCGTGAAGCCGTCCAGGTGCGCCTGCCGGTAGTCCGGATAGATCAGGCCGATGAGCTTTCCGTTGTCCTCCACCACCAGGGAGTGGACCACGTACGGCATGTTGTTCAAGGCCGCCTCCACTTCCTCCGGGTAGATGTTCTGGCCGGAAGCGCCGAGGATCATGCACTTGGTACGGCCCCGGAGGTACAGGTAGCCGTCATTGTCCAGGATGCCCACGTCGCCGGTGCGGAACCATCCGTCGGAGGAGAAGGCTTCCGCCGTCGCGTCTTCGTTCTTATAGTAGCCCAGGAATACATTGGCCCCCCTGACCTGCACTTCGCCGGGGATCAGGTGCGGGGCCTTGGAGTCGATCCGGATCTCGATGTTGGGCGCCGTGACGCCGCAGGAGTACATCCGGCCCTTGAACCAGCGGGAGTAGGTGATGATGGGGGCGCACTCCGTCATGCCGTACCCGATGGTGAAGGGGAACTTGATCTTGCGGAATTCCCGTTCCACTTCCGGGTTGAGCGGCGCGCCGCCGATAACGATCTCCTCGAAGTTCCCGCCGAAGAAATCGACGAGGGCCCGGCAGAGTTCCTCACCTGCCGGAACGGTTTTCCGGAGACTCTTGTAGATCTTCTCCACGATCAGCGGAACGGCATAGATGACATTCGGCCGGATCTCCGCAAAGGCATCGGCGATGACTTTGGGGCTGGGCGCCTTGTTCAGGAAATACACGTGGCAGCCCATCACCATCTCGAAGAAGAACTCGAACATCATCCCGTACATGTGCGCGGCCGGCAGGATGGAAACGACCCGGGAGGTGTTGTCGATCATCGGCAGGTTCTCGTGCATGAAGTACACGTTGGACCATACGGCCCGGGAAGGGATCATCACGCCCTTGGAGAAGCCGGACGTGCCGGAGGTATAGCTCAGGATCGCGAGATCCTCGGGCGCATCCTCGTAGTAGTGGAGGTCCGCGGGACGGAGCCCTTTCGGGTAGGCCTGCTTGTACCAGCGCTCCAGGTGCGGGCGGAAGAAGTCCGGGTCGTCACCCCGGAAATAGAGGACCTGGTAGTCCTCGATCTGGATGACGGCGGTGAGACCGGGCATTTCCTCGGCGTTCAGCCCGTCCCAGATGGACCTTTCCACGAAGAAGACCTTGGCTTCGGAGTGATTGACCAGGTAGTGGATGTTTCCGGGCTTGAATTCGTGCAGCAGCGGAACCGGGACGGCTCCATAGGTCATGGCCGCGAGGAAACAGACGGCCCAGTGGGCCTGGTTGCGGGAACAGACGACGATTTTGTCACCCGGCACGATCCCGTTGTGGGAAAAGGCCAGGTGTATTTTCGCGATATGGCGGGCCAGGTCGCTGTATAACAGGGTTTCACCCCTGTAATTGGACAGGGCGGGACGGTTCCAGTTGGAACGGAAACTCTTTTCGAGAAGCTTGTTGACGGATTCTGGTTTCAAATTCTATCTTTTAGACGGGCAAAGATACGTTTTTTTACCCGGAATTACATAAATTTGCAGCACAATCCGTGCCTGAAACTTGAGAAAGAGCATGATCATCGTTTTTCTGATTCTGGTCGCATGCATCGCCTGGACGGCCTGGTGCTTCTGGCGGATCCTTCCGCTCCCTGTTTGGGGGAAATGGCTTTTTACGGCCTTGTACGTGGCATCATTCCTCCTCATCTTTCCCCATTTCATGCTGGGTGACCGGATGCCGATGGGACTTGCCGTCGCCACCTATGAGATTGGCACGTCCTGGATGATCTTCTTCCTGTATGCGCTGATCATCTTCGCCGTGCTGTCTCTGGGGCGGCTCGTGCACCTGGTGCCGGCCTCTTTCCTGAAGGATTCCGTGGCGGGATCCTGTACGGTCCTGGGAATCCTGGCCGTCCTGCTCGTGTACGGCGGCGTCCACTATCATCACAAGTATCGGGAACCCATTGACATCCAGACTGATAAACCGCTGGAGCTGCCGCTTACCATCGTCCTTGCGAGTGACCTGCATGTCGGATACCACAACCGGAAGGCGGAGCTTTCCCGGTGGGTGGATCTCATCAACGCGGAGAAGCCCGATCTGGTCCTGTTCGCCGGGGACATCGTGGACGGCGCCCTGCGCCCCGCCCGGGAAGGCCGCTATGCGGAGGAATTCCGGCGCCTGGACGCCCCGGTCTATGCCTGCCTCGGGAATCACGAGTATATCGCCGGCGAGAACGGGTCGGAGTCCTTCTATGCCGATGCCGGCATCCACCTGCTGCGGGATGCGGCTGTCGATACCTGCGGTATCCGGATCGTCGGCCGGGATGACAGAAGCAACCGGAACAGGGCCGCCCTGGGCAGCCTGGTTCCGGCTGATTCCTTGTTTACCTTATTGCTGGACCACCAGCCCTACCATCTGGAAGAGGCGGAGGCGGCCGGGATCGATTTCCAGTTCAGCGGCCATACCCACCATGGGCAGATCTGGCCGGGCAACTGGCTCACCGATGCGATGTACGAAAAGGCCTTCGGCCCCCATCAGCGGGGGAAGACCCGCTATTACGTGAGCTCAGGACTGGGCATCTGGGGCGGGAAGTTCCGCATCGGCACCCGTTCCGAATACATCGTCCTGACGCTGCACAACTGATTACCGCACCTTCGAGTCGCAGTACCAGCAGCGGAGGACGCCGTCGTCGCCGCGGCGGAACTTGTGCGGGGCTTTCTCGTTGTTGCAGATACACTTGCGGTTCGTGCAGCGGGCGGTCGGGTCGATGACGGCCTCTTCGTCGGCAGGCATGCCGTGCTCCGGGTCGTCCTTCCATTCCAGCAGCTTGACAATCAGGGCTTCACGCACGAATTTCCCGTTCTCCACCTGACGGAAATAGGCGGCACGCGGGTCCGAATCCACCTCGGTCAGGATCTCATTCACGCGGGGAAGCGGGTGCAGGACGGCCATGTCTTTCTTGGCGAGGGACATCCGGGTGGCATCCAGCACGAAGCTGTCTTTCACGCGGTCGAACTCGTCCTCGTCCAGGAAGCGTTCCTTCTGCACGCGGGTCATGTACAGGACGTCCAGTTCGGGCATCACTTCCTCCATCGTTTCCACTTCCCGGTACGGGATGCCGGTGCGTTCGCAAACGTCATGCTTGATATAGTCGGGCAGTTTCAGCTCCTGGGGGGCGATCAGGACCACCTTGATGTCCTTGTATCGGGAAAGGGCCTTGATCAGGGAGTGGACGGTCCGGCCGAAGCGGAGGTCGCCGCAGAAACCGATGGTGATCCCGTCGATGTGTCCGAGTTCGCGCTGGATGGTCAGCAGGTCGGTGAGCGTCTGGGTCGGGTGGCTGTGGGAGCCGTCGCCGGCATTGATGATCGGGACGCGGGATACTTCCGTGGCATAGAGCTGCGCGCCTTCGATGTGGTGGCGCATGGCGATGACATCGGCAAAGCAGCCCACGACGCGGACGGTGTCCTGTACGGTCTCGCCCTTGCTGACGGAACTGTTCCGGGCATCGGAGAAACCGAGGACATTGCCGCCCAGCTCCATCATGGCAGAGGTGAAACTCAGGCGTGTACGGGTGCTGGGCTCATAGAAGAGCGTGGCCAGCTTCTTATGGGACATGCTTCCCTGATAGCGTTCGCGGTGGGCGATGATGTCCTGCGCGAGGGAAATGATTTCGTCGGTCTCCTGCTTGGAGAGGTCCATCGGGTCGATGAGGTGTTTCATAGAGCGGTATGTGGTTATGCGTTGATCCAACTTTCATCCTGCGGATTGTCCCGGAAGGCGAGGATGCGTTCCTTCCATCCCGGGGCGATGCGGCCTTCTTCTTCGGCCACCTCCACGAGGACGTCCAGGTTGCACAGGGAGTGGTTCTCCGTATGCGCCGCGGCAATGCGGTCCAGGCCGCGCTTCATCCCGTAGGTGAAGATGGAGACGATGCCCAGCACCTCGGCGCCGGCTTCCCGCAAGGCCTCTACGACCTCGATGGCGCTGCCGCCGGTGGAGATCAGGTCTTCGACGACGACGACTTTGGTTCCCGGGTCCATCCGGCCTTCGATCCGGTTCGTCCGGCCGTGGGTCTTGGCCTCGCCGCGGACGTAGCCCATGGGGAGGTCCAGTATCGTGGCGACGATGGCCGCATGGGCGATGCCCGCCGTGGAAGTGCCCATCAGCATCTCGCAATCAGGATAATAGCGCTGGACAAGCTTGGCGATTCCGTTTTCCACCTGTTCCCGTACGCGGGGGGCGGAGAGGGTCAGCCGGTTGTCGCAGTAAATCGGGCTCTTGATTCCGCTGGCCCAGGTAAACGGTTCCTCGGGCCGCAGGAAAACGGCGCCGATGGACAGGAGGGAGGAGGCGATTTGTCTTTCCATCAGATGAATTCTTTCAAACAACGTTCATACGCCGCGACGGGGTCCGGGGCGGCGGTGATGGGGCGGCCCACCACGATGTAGTCCGAGCCGATTTCCCGGGCGCGGGCGGGGGTGGTGATGCGGACCTGGTCGTCCGCGGCGGCATCGGCAAAGCGGATGCCCGGGGTGACGGCCAGGAATTCCTGGCCGCAGGCTTCCTTCACGAGACCGGCTTCCTGGGGGGAGCAGACGACGCCGTCCAGGCCGGCTTCCTTCGCGTTCAGGGCATATTGGACGACCGCCCGGCGGAGGTTCGTGCGGATGAGAAGCTCGTTCTGCATCACCTCTTCCGACGTGGACGTAAGCTGCGTGACGGCGATGAGGAGCGGCCGCGTGCCGTCTTCCCGGATCAGTCCCTCCAAGGCGGCCCGCATCATGCCCACGGTGCCAGCAGCATGGACATTGACCATGTCCACATCCAGGTTGGAGAGGACCCGCATGGCTTTCTTGACGGTGTTGGGAATGTCATGGAGCTTGAGATCCAGGAAGATCCGGTGTCCGCGGGCCTTGATCTCGCGAACGATGGAGGGACCTTCGGCATAATACAGTTCCATGCCGATCTTCACGTAGGGCTTGCGTCCCGCGGGAAAACGGTCCAGGAACTCCAGCGTGGCTTCGCGGCTGGAAAAGTCGCAGGCGATGATGACGTCTCGGTTCATACGGTTCCGATGATTTCTTGTAAAGTGTTGATGTTCAATTCTTCCATAAGGTCGGGAAGGGCGGCGGCGATTTCCGGGCAGGCGAAGGGGTTGCGGAGGTTTTCCGCTCCCACCTGGACGGCCGTCGCACCGGCCATCATCATTTCGATGACGTCCGCGGCCGAAGCCACGCCGCCGCAGCCCATGACGGGGATCCGGCAGGCATGGGCGACCTGGTACACCATCCGGAGGGCGATCGGGAAGATGGCCTGGCCGGAGAATCCGCCCATTTTGTTCGCGATGACGGGCTGGCGCCGATGGATGTCGATCCGCATCCCGAGGAAGGTGTTCACGAGCGTGACGCCGTCCGCCCCGGCGTCCTCGCAGGCGCGGGCGATGGAGACGATGTCCGTCACGTTGGGGCTGAGTTTGATAAAGACGGGTTTACGGCAAACGGCTCTCACCGTGCGCGTTACCTCGGCGGCGGATTCGGCGGAAGTGCCGAAGGCCATGCCGCCGTTGTGCACGTTGGGGCAGGAGATGTTGACTTCGATGATGTCGATGCCCTCGCAGACATCGGCCTTCGCGCAGCATTCCCGGTATTCGTCCAGCGAGAAACCGCTGATATTCGCGATGATGCAGCCGTCGTAAACCTTCCGGAGCGCAGGAACCTTCTCATTCACAAGCACGTTGATACCCGGATTCTGCAGCCCGACGGAATTGATCATTCCGCCGGGGCACTCCGCGATGCGGGGCGTGGGATTGCCGTAGCGCGCCTCCCGGGTCGTTCCTTTCAGGGAGATGCCGCCGAGGACATTGAGGTCCATGTCTTTGGCGAGCTCCAGCCCGAAACCGAAGGTTCCGCTGGCCGGAATCACCGGGTTCTTGAGTGTCAGGCCGCACAGGCCCACGGACAGGTCCTTTACCATAGCAGTTCCTCCTTCTTGAAGACCGGACCGTCCTTGCAGACGCGCCGGGGACCGTTTTTCGTCTGGATGCTGCAGCCGTAGCAAAAACCGGCCCCACACCCCATACGCTCCTCCAGCGACGCTTCACCGGGACCTTCCAGCGCAGCGCACACGACTTTCATCATGATCATCGGCCCGCAGGTATAGAAATAATCGAACGCCGGGTGGGCTGCAGCGATTGCATCGGTGACGAATCCCTTCACGCCCACGGAACCATCGACGGTGGAGATGAGCACCTCGTCGCAGACGGCCTTGAATGCATCGGCGAGGATGATCTCCTCGGCCTTGTTGAATCCCAGCACGGCGGTGACTTTCTTCCCGCGCGCTTTCAACTCCTTGGCCAGCAGGTACAGCGGGGGAACCCCGAGCCCGCCGCCGACGAGCAGCGCCTCTTCCCGGCACGCCTCCGGATCGAATCCGTTCCCGAGCCCCGTCAGCACTTCCAGCTCCGTCCCTTCGGTCATCTCCGACAGCGCCTTCGTCCCTTCACCCACAACCCGGTACACCACCGTCAGCTTCCCATCCTCGCGGTCACAGACGGACAGCGGTCTCCGCAGGTAGAACCCCGGCAGGGCGATGTCCACGAACTCGCCTTCCACATCGGCCTCACCCGCCAGCACCAACTGATAGGTCTTGGGCGCTATCAGGACATTCTCCGAGATATGATAACGACTCTTAATCATACTGAACGATCAGGACAGTCGGTTGTTATCTCCCAAACCCATGGCCGCCCGTGGCCTTGTGAACGGGAGGGGCCCGCCGCTTGCGGCGGGAGGGATGAGCGAAGCGAAGGTTTGGGGGATAACAACCGACTGTCTCATTGTCAATTATTTGTACTCTTCATCGATCGTGGAAATGCCCAGCGTGATTTCCTCCAGGACGTCCAGGAGGACCCGGACGGTTTCGAGGGCCGTGAAGATGGTGACGTTGTTCTCCACCGCGCAGCGGCGGATGCCGTAACCGTCCAGATGGCTGGATTTCTGGTTCAGGTCGATGGTGTTGATGACATATTTCACATGTCCCTTGCGGATGGCCTGGTAGATTTCGTCGCTGCCTTCACCGAGCTTACGGAGCATCTTGGTACGGATGCCGTGCTCCTTCAGGAAGGCCGCCGTGCCCTTGGTGGCCTCGATGTTGAAGCCCAG
>DETL01000029.1:35967-36517 GCA_002361625.1 Bacteroidales bacterium UBA3289
AGCCCAGGTTGTAGAACCGGCGGATGAGCGGGAGGGCGTCCTCCTTGTCCTTGTCGGCGATGGTGGCGAAGACGGTCCCGTAGGACTTGATGTCCATGCCGGAGGCCTGCAGGGATTTGTACAGGGCGCGGTTCAGGGAGTCGTCGTAGCCGATGGCTTCGCCCGTGGACTTCATCTCCGGGGAGAGGTAAGTATCGATTCCCTTGATCTTTCCGAAGGAGAAGGCCGGCGTCTTGACGAAGTGGCGCTTGCGCTCCGGGAAATAGACCTCCGTGATGCCCTGCTCCTTCAGGGAGTGGCCCAGCATCACCCGCGTGGCGATCTTGGCCATCGGGATGCCCGTGCTCTTGGAGATGAAGGGGACGGTACGGGAAGACCTCGGATTGACCTCGATCACGTACACGTTCTCGTCGCTGTCCACGATGAACTGGATGTTGAACAGGCCCACGATGCCGATGGCTTTGCCCAGTTTCACCGTATCGTCGATGATCTCCTGCTTGACCTTCGGACTCAGGCTGAAGGAAGGATAGACGCTGATGGAGTCGCCGGA
>DETL01000029.1:36563-37208 GCA_002361625.1 Bacteroidales bacterium UBA3289
CGGAGTGGATGCCGGTGCGCTCCACATGTTCCATGATGGCCGGGATGAAGACGTCCGTCCCGTCGCAGATGGCATCGACTTCGGTCTCCTTGCCCATGATGTACTTGTCCACCAGGACAGGGGAGTTCTCGTTGATTTCCACTGCATTATGGAGATAGTGACGGAGCGTGTCCTCGTTGCCCACGATCATCATCGCGCGGCCTCCGAGCACGAAGCTCGGACGCACGAGGACCGGGTAGCCGATGTCCTCGGCCGCCTTCACGCCGTCCTCCACGTTCGTGACGGCATGGGCCTTGGGCTGGCGGATACCGGTCTTGCGCATGATCTCCTCGAAGAGCTTGCGGTCCTCGGCGTTGTCGATGGCCTGGAGGCCGGTGCCGATGAGCGGGACGCCGAACTCGGAGAGGGGACCGGCCAGGTTGATGGCCGTCTGGCCGCCCAGGGAGACGATGATTCCGTCCGGCTTCTCAAGCCGGATGACGTTCATCACGTCCTCCGTGGTGAGCGGCTCGAAATAGAGCTTGTCGGAGACGGTATAGTCCGTAGAAACGGTTTCGGGATTGTTGTTGATGATGATGGCCTCGTAACCGGCCTCGCGGATGGCCCAGATGGCATGGACCGTGGAGTAGTCGAATTCCACGCCCT
>DETL01000029.1:37241-43290 GCA_002361625.1 Bacteroidales bacterium UBA3289
CCTGGCCGATGCGGATCGGGCCGGAACCCAGCACGAGGATCTTCTTGCGGTTGCTCGGGACGGACTCGTTCTCCTGCTCGTACGTGGAGTAGAAGTAGGGAACATAGGTGTCGTGCTCGGCGGCGCAGGAGTCAATCATCTTATAGACCGGGACGATGCCGTGCTCGAAGCGGAAGCGGATGATGTCGGCCTCGCTCTTCCCCCAGAGCTGCCCGATGAACTGGTCGCCGAAGCCCATGCGCTTGGCCTCGCGGAGGACCTCCACGTCGCCCGGAGCGGCCTTGACGCGGCGCTCCATCCGGACGATGTTGTAGATCTTCTCGAGGAAGAGCCAGTCGATCTTCGTGCGGTCGTAGATGCGGGAGAGGTCGATCCTCAGGCGCAGGAGCTGCGCAATCGCGTGGATGCGGTCGTCGGTCGGGGTGGAGATGTACTCCAGGAGCTTCTCCTCGGACCAGTCGTCGAACTTCTTCTTGTGAATGTGGCAGCAGCCGCTTTCCAGGGAGCGCATCGCCTTGAGGATGCTCTCCTCGAGGGTGCGTCCGATGCTCATCACCTCGCCCGTCGCCTTCATCTGGGTGCCGAGCTCGTTGGAGGCCTCGCTGAACTTGTCGAAGGGGAAGCGGGCCACCTTGGCGACCACGTAGTCGATGGCCGGTTCGCAGCAGGCGGGAGCGCCGGCCACGGTGATTTCGTCCAGGGTGAGACCCACGGCGATCTTCGCCGTCACGCGGGCGATCGGGAAGCCGCTGGCCTTGGAGGCGAGGGCGGAGGACCGGGACACGCGCGGATTGACCTCGATGATATAATATTTGAAGGACAGCGGGTCCAGGGCGAACTGGACGTTGCATCCGCCTTCGATCTTGAGGGCGCGGATGAGCTTCAGGGCGCTGTCCCGGAGCATCTGGTATTCCTTGTCGGTGAGGGTGAGGGCCGGGGCCACGACCATCGAGTCGCCCGTGTGGATGCCCACCGGGTCGATGTTCTCCATCGAGCAGATGGCGATGGCGGTGTCATTGGCGTCGCGCATCACTTCGAACTCGATTTCCTTGTAGCCCTTGATGCTCTTTTCCACCAGCACTTCGCCGACGGGGGAGAGGGCGAGGGCGTTCCGCATCATGTCGCGGAGCTCCTCCTCGTTGTAGGCGAAACCGCCGCCCGTACCGCCCAGGGTGAAGGCCGGACGCAGGATGACCGGATAGCCGATGCGCTCCGCCGCGGCCACGGCCTCCTCGACGCTGTAGGTGATCTCGGAGGGGATGACCGGCTCGTCGATCGAGAGGCACAGCTCCTTGAAAAGTTCGCGGTCTTCCGCCTTCTCGATGCCCTGGAAGGAGGTTCCCAGGATCTCCACGCCGCATTCCTCCAGGACGCCTTTCTTGGCGAGCTGGACGGCGAGGTTCAGGCCGGTCTGGCCGCCGAGGCCGGGCACGAGGGCGTCCGGACGCTCGTAGCGGATGATCTTGGCGATGTATTCCAGGGTGAGGGGCTCCATGTACACCTTGTCGGCCATCTGGGTGTCCGTCATGATGGTCGCGGGGTTGGAGTTCACGAGGATGACCTCGTAGCCCTCTTCCTTGAGGGCGATGCAAGCCTGCGTACCGGCGTAGTCGAATTCCGCGGCCTGGCCGATCACGATCGGACCGGAGCCGATCACGAGCACTTTCCTGATATCTTTTCTCCTAGGCATTCTTCGGGCCCTCCATCATTTCGATAAACTTGTCAAAAAGGTTCACGTTGTCCAGCGGACCGGGGGCGGATTCCAGGTGGAACTGGACGCCGAACACCTTGTCCGTGCGGTTCTCGAATCCCAGCACGTACCCCTCGGGAACGAGTATGTGCGTCGGCGTGAGCGCCGTACCCTCCACGGTGTCGAACCGGTAGGTCTGGTTCAGGACGGCGATGTTGATCCGGCCCGTGGCGAGGTCGCGCACCGGGTGGTCGCCGTGCATGCCGCAGCCCATCGGGGCGAGCTGGGCGCCGTATTCCAGGCCGATGGCTTCCATGCCGAGACCGATGCCCAGCACGGGGACGCGGCCCTTGATCTCAGCGAACAGGGCGCGGATCTCCGGGGCCTCCAGGGCCGATACCGGACCGTTGGACAGCAGGACGCCGTCCGGATTGAACGCGAGGATGTCCTTCGCCGGGGTGTTGAACGGGACGACGGTCACGTTGCAGCCGCGCTGCTTCAGGCAGGTGAGGATGCTTTGCTTGATGCCGCAGTCCACCGCCACGACGTGGAACCGGTGGTTCGAGGTACGGGTGACCCAGCGCTTGCGGCAACTCACGCGCCGCAGGAGATCCTTCGGGCGCTCCGTCGCCGCGATGAGGGCGAGGGCCTCCTCCCGGGGCATCTCCGCCTCCACGATGGCGGCCATCGGCCGTCCGGTCTCCCGGATGATCTTGGTGATCATCCGGGTGTCCACGCCGCTCAGGCAGGGGATTCCGTGGTCCTCCAGTTCCTCTTCCAGGGTCTTGGTGGAGCGGAAGTTGCTGGGAGTGTCGCAGCATTCGCGGACGATCAGTCCGCCGATGTCCGTGGAACGGGATTCGTAGTCTTCGTCCGCTATGCCGTAGTTCCCGATAAGCGGGTACGTCATGACGACGATCTGTCCGGCGTAGGAAGGGTCGGAAATGATTTCCTGGTACCCCACGACGGAGGTGTTGAACACGAGCTCGCAGACTTTGCGGCAGTCGGCCCCGAAGCCGGTGCCGTAGAACTCCTGCCCGGTCTCCAATACCAGTTTCTTTGCAGGTCTCAGCATATCTTTGTCAAGTTGTTATAGACAGGTTTTCCACTTTTCAGGTTCAGCAGCACCCGCCCCCAGACGCGCCAGCCCTCGAACGGGGTGGACTTGCCCATGGACGCGAAGGTCCTGGAGTCGATGGTGAAAGGATGCTCGAGGTCGATGGCGACGAGGTCCGCCGGGGCGCCTTCGGCAAGGCCGCCGCCCAGGCGGAAGATGCGCCGAGGCATGGTGTTCATCGCTTCCAGCAGGCGCTCCAGCGGGATGCGTCCGCTCCGGACCAGTTTCGTGTACAGCACCGGGAAGGCCGTTTCCAGGCCCACGATGCCCATGGCGCTGCCTTTCAGGCCGCGGCTCTTTTCCGCGGCCGTATGGGGGGCGTGGTCCGTTGCGATCGCGTCGATGGTCCCGTCCGCCAGGCCTTCGATCAGGGCTTCCCGGTCGTCCGCGCTCCGCAGGGGCGGATTCATCTTGAAGCGACCGTCCTCCAGGAGGTCGTCCTCGCAAAGGGTGAGATAGTGGGGGGCGGTCTCGCAGGTGACGCGCACGCCGCGGGCCTTGGCGGCCCGGATAAGATCCACGCTGTCGCGCGTACTTATATGACAAACATGGTACCGGCAGCCGGTCTTCTCCGCCAGGAAGAGGTCGCGGGCGATCTGTCCCCATTCGCTTTCGGAGCAGATCCCGCGGTGTCCGTGGGCGGCGGCGTACCGGCCGTCATGGATATATCCCCCGTTCAGGAGCGTGTTGTCTTCGCAGTGGGCCGCGATGATGACGTCTTCCCGGGCGGCGGTCTCCATCGCCCGGCGCATCATCGCCTCGTCCTGGACGCCGCTTCCGTCGTCGGAGAAGGCGACGCAGCGGTCCTTGAGGGCAGGGATATCGACCAGTTCGAGTCCCTTCCGGCCATGGGTGATGGCACAGTAGGGGAGGACGTCGATGACCGCGTCCCGGTCGATGGCCGCCTGCTCCACGGCCAGGTTTTCCGGACTGTCCGGCACGGGATTGAGGTTGGGCATCGCACAGACGACGCCGTATCCGCCCCGGGCCGCAGCGGCGGATCCGGTGGCGATGGTTTCCTTGGCCGTGAAACCCGGCTCGCGGAAATGGACGTGGATGTCCGCGAAGGACTGCGCCAGGAGCAGGCCGCCCGTCTCCACGACGACCGTCCCTTCCGGGGCGTCGAGGTGGGTTCCGATGGCGGCGATCTTTCCGCCCTCGACCAGGATGTCGCGGGTGTGGATTCCGTCGGAGGCGGCTACGAGGCCTCCCTTCAGCAGGAGCAGTTTATCGTTCATCGCGGACAAAAAAAAGACAACCCGAAGGGCTGCCGACAACAAATGGAAATGGTTGGAAAGGGAAAAGGGAAGCATCCTCGGCTCCGCCGATACAGACTGTCCGGGATATGAGGGTGTTCCGCATCATTTCTCGGACTGCAAAGGTACTGCTTTTTAGGAGAATTCTCCAAATTTTTTCCGGGAAAATATCAACATTTCACTTGTTGAAAAAACTTTTCGGAAAAAGCCGGAAAAGGATTTGCGTCCTTGAGATATTCGGCCTATCTTTGCAGTCCGTTAATGGAAACGAACGATTAATCCCTTTGAGCCCTATGAGCAAGGTAGCCGTTATCATGGGCAGCGCCAGTGACTGGGATGTCATGTCCCCGGCCTGCACCACCCTGGAAGAATTCGGAATCCCTTATGAGAAAAGAGTTCTCAGCGCCCACCGGAATCCGGGACCGCTTGCGGACTATGTCCGTGCCGCCCGCGACAACGGGTTCGAAGTCATCATCGCCGGCGCCGGCGGTGCCGCCCACCTTCCGGGCGTGATCGCCGCCCTGACCACGCTCCCGGTCATCGGCATCCCGGTCAAGTCCAAGGCCCTGAACGGCCTGGATTCCCTCCTTTCCATCGTCCAGATGCCCTCCGGCATCCCCGTCGCGACGATGGCCATCGACGGGGCCAAGAATGCGGCCCTCTACGCCGTCGCGATGCTCGCCCTGAAGGACGACGCCCTCCGCCTGAAACTGGAGGAGTTCCGCAAGGCCCAGAGCGACAAGGTACTCAATACGACTATTTAAACTTCATGCCCACCCCCGCCACCGCGCCGGTGGGCATATCATTTACCGTCCATGAACAGCAGACGCATTTTCGTAGAAAAGAAAGACCGGTTCCGCGTGGAAGCGGCGAGCCTCCTTGCCGAGTTCAACGAGAACCTCTCCCTGAGTCTCGGATCCCTCCGGCTCATCAACGTGTATGACCTTTTCGGTTTCTCGGACCGGCTCCTCGAGCAGACCCGCTACAGCGTGTTCGGCGAGGTCGTGACCGATACCGTCACCGACGACCTTCCCCTGGAAGGGAAGAAGTACATCGCCGTGGAGTACATCCCGGGCCAGTTCGACCAGCGGGCCTCCTCGGCCGTGGACTGCGTCCACCTGATCGATCCCGCCGCGGACATCGAGATCAAGAGTTCCCGCCTGCTCGTCTTCGACGACTCGGTGGACGAGGAAACCCTGAAGCGGATCCGCCACTATTTCATCAATCCCGTGGAAAGCCGCGAAAAGGACCTGTCCGTCCTTTCCCTCAGCGAGAAGGCCGACGTGAAGCCGCTGGAGGACCTCTCCGGATTCACGGACATGGCCCCGGCCGATTACGCCGCCTTCTGCAAGGGACACGGTCTCGCGATGAATACCGACGACCTCGCCGAGGTGGTCCGTTATTTCCGCGGAGAGGAACGGAATCCTTCCGAGACGGAACTCCGGATCCTGGATACCTACTGGAGCGACCATTGCCGTCACACGACCTTCACCTCCGAACTGGAGGAAATCACGGTGGACGAATCCTTCATGAAAGCCGAGCTGGAAGAGTCCCTGGGCCTGTTCGAGCAGATGCGCGCGGACCTCGGCCGGGAGAACAAGCCCCGCTGCCTGATGGAGCTTGCCACGATCGGCGCCCGCTGGCTGCGCAAGCAGGGCAAGCTGGACGACCTGGAGCAGAGCGAAGAGAACAACGCCTGCAGCATTTTCGTGAATGTCGAGGTCGATGGCCGGCCGGAGAAATGGCTCCTGCAGTTCAAGAACGAAACGCATAACCACCCCACGGAAATCGAACCGTTCGGTGGTGCGGCCACCTGCCTGGGCGGCGCGATCCGCGACCCGCTTTCCGGTCGCGCCTATGTCTATCAGGCGATGCGTGTCACCGGTGCCGGCGACATCACGGCCCGTGTGGCGGATACCATTCCCGGCAAGCTTCCGCAGCGGATGATCAGCAAGAAGGCGGCCGCCGGCTACTCCAGCTACGGCA
>DETL01000029.1:43316-56834 GCA_002361625.1 Bacteroidales bacterium UBA3289
TACGGCAACCAGATCGGCCTCGCGACGACGCATGTCCGGGAAATCTATGCCGACGGTTATACCGCCAAACGCATGGAGATCGGTGCTGTCGTGGGTGCGGTGAAGGCTTCTGCCGTCCGGCGTGAAAGCCCTGCGCCCGGTGACGTGATCCTCCTGCTGGGAGGCCGTACCGGCCGGGACGGCATCGGGGGAGCGACGGGCTCTTCCAAGGAACATACGGAAGCGTCCCTGGAAACTTGCGGAAGCGAGGTCCAGAAAGGAAACGCTCCCGAAGAGCGCCAGCTCCAGCGGCTCTTCCGCCGTCCGGAAGTGACGCGTCTCATCAAGAAATCGAACGACTTCGGCGCCGGCGGCGTCTCCGTCGCCATCGGTGAACTCGCCGGGGGACTGGACATTTACCTGGACCGTGTCCCCGCGAAGTATGCCGGCCTCAATGCGACGGAACTTGCCATCAGCGAGTCCCAGGAGCGCATGGCCGTCGTCGTGGAAGCGGCTGACAAAGAGCGCTTCATGGCCCTTTGCGGGGCCGACAACATCGAAGTGACCCATGTGGCCGATGTCACGGATACCGGCCGGATGCGGATGTTCGATGCCGGCGTGAAGGTGTGCGACCTTTCCCGCGAATTCATCGACAGTGCCGGTGCGAAGCATTATGCGAAAGCGGAGATCCTGCCCGTGGAGGACAAGGATCCCTTCGTGCGTACGCCGGAGGGAAAGACCCTTGCGGAGAAGATGCTCTCCGTCATGGCTTCCCCGAACGTCGCTTCCCAGAAGGGTCTCGTGGAGATGTTCGACTCCACCGTGGGCCGTTCCACGGTGCTCATGCCTTATGGCGGTGAACGTCAGCTTACCGAGACGCAGGTTTCCGTACAGAAGCTTCCGGTGGACGGTTATACCGATACGGCCAGCGTCATGGCCTTCGGCTACGACCCGGACCTCGCGGTCTGGAGCCCTTACCACAGTGCTGCCTACGCTGTCGTCGAGGCCTGCACGAAAGTGGCCTGCGCCGGTGCCGACTGGTCCCGCATGCGCTTCTCCTACCAGGAATACTTCGAGCGGATGACGCATGACCCGCATACCTGGGGCAAGCCGCTGAGCGCCCTGCTGGGCACCGTCAAGATGCAGAAGGAACTGGGCCTCGCCTCCATCGGCGGCAAGGACTCCATGAGCGGCACCTTCGAGCATATCCATGTCCCGCCCACCCTCGTCGCCTTCGGCATCACGACGGTGGATGCCCGGACCGTCATTTCCCCGGAATTCAAGAAAGCCGGGAACCGGATCTACCTGCTCCGGCATACGCCTCTTGGCAACCGGATGCCCGATACGGACCAGCTGAAGGCCCACTGGACCTTCCTCCGCGAGTCCGTGAAAAGCGGCAAGGTCGTGTCGGCCTGGTCGCTCACCTATGGCGGCGTCGCTGAAGCGCTGGTGAAGATGGCGATGGGTAACCGACTTGGTGTCAAGGTATCCGTCCCCGAATACGATCTCTTCTCGCTGGGCTATGGCTCGGTGGTTGTGGAAACCGTCGGGGAACTGGTCCATCCGGATGCGCTCCTTCTCGGCGAAGTGACGGACGGCGCCTTTGAGGTCAACGGCGAAGCGATGGAACTCGCTTCCCTGGAGAAGGCCTGGGAGTCCCGTTACTTCAAACTGTATCCTCCGCGCGTGAAGCCCCAGTTCGACGAGCCGGTCCCTTCCGTGGAGCCGGTTCCGTATGATCCCGCGAATCTCGTCTATCCCGGCGAAGCCGTGGAGCACCCTGTCGTGTGCCTGCCCGTATTCCCGGGTTCCAACTGCGATTACGATACGGCCAAGGCCTTCCGCAAGGCGGGCGCCGAGGTACGTCCCTTCATTTTCCGGAATCTCACCCCGCAGGATGTGCTCCAATCCATCGACACGCTCTCCGGGATGATCGCGGAAAGCCAGATCCTCGCTTTTTGCGGCGGCTTCTCTTCCGGTGACGAGCCGGACGGCAGCGGCAAGTTCATCGCCGACGTGATCGGCAACGCAAAAGTGAGTGCGGCCATCGAAGGCCTCCTGGGCCGCGGCGGCCTGATCCTCGGAATCTGCAACGGTTTCCAGGCCCTGGTGAAGAGCGGCCTCCTCCCGTACGGGAAGCCCGGCTGCGTCACGCCGGATTCCCCGACCCTGTTCCGCAACGACATCAACCGTCACGTCTCGCTCGTTGCGACGACGGAGGTGGCAACGGTGAATTCGCCCTGGCTTGCCGGCCTTTCCGTCGGCGACCGCCACAGCATCGCCTTCAGCCACGGCGAAGGCAAATTCGTGGTGGAACCTGCCCTGGCGCGCGAACTCTTCGCCCGCGGTCAGGTGGCGTTCCGCTATGTGGACAATCCCAACGGATCCCATTATGACATCGAGGGCATCGTGAGCCCGGACGGCCATATCCTGGGCAAGATGGGCCACACCGAGCGCTATGAGCCGAACCTCATGAAGAACATCAGCGGCGAAAGGTTCCAGCCGCTCTTTGAAAACGCCGTCAACTATTTCAGAAAATGATCGATAAGAGAGAATGTGTGTTCCGGGGGAATGAGAAGCAGGTCTTTGCGACCAGCGATCCCCACCTGGTGATCTTCCGCTATACGGATGTCACGGTCGCCTACAACAACATCAAGCGGGCCCGTTTCCAGGGAAAGGGTGCGCTGGACAACCGGATTTCCGCCCTGCTGCTGGATTACCTCAACGAGAACGGCGTGGAAACCCACTATGTGGAGACCCTTGCCCCGGACGAGCAGCTGTGCCGCAAGATTGAGATCATCCCCCTGCAGGTCGTGGTCCATAACCGGATTGCGGGCTCCCTAGCGGTGCGCCTGGGCGTGGAGGACGGTTTCCGCCCGGCGAACACGATCGTGGACCTGCGCTACAACAACGACGAGCTCGAGGATCCGTTCATCAACCGGGACCACGCCGTTGCCCTGGGCCTCGCGACCTATCGGGAACTGGACGGGATGTATGACATCGCCCGCAAGGCGAACGACCTCCTGAAGGAACTCTTCCACCGCGCGGGCATCGAACTCGTGGACATGAAGATCGAGTTCGGACGGGCTTCCGACAACGGTGACATCATCATCTCCGATGAAATCAGTCCCGACACCTGCCGCCTCTGGGACGAGGAGTCGGGAGAACGGCTGGACAAGGACCGCTTCCGCCTGGACCTCGGCGATGTCACCGAAAGCTACCGGACCGTCCTGGAGCGGCTGGAGAATGTATTGGAAATCGACGAAGAAGAATAAAGAAATATGGGTGTACTGGCAGTCTATGGCGTCCCGGACGCCGCTACCTTGATTTACTACGGCCTTCACAACCTCCAGCACCGGGGGCAGGAAGGGGGCGGAATCTGCACGTTCGACGAACATGGCGAGGCGCACCGCTACCGCGGACTGGGCCTGCTGAGTGAAATCTTCACCAACGGGGAACTCAAGACCCTTCCCGGCACGCAGGGACTTGGCAGCGTGAAGTATGCCAACGCCTCCAAAGGCGGCCTGGACAATGTCGAGCCCTTGTTTTTCCATCATCTGACCGGCGACTTCGCCCTGGCCGGGGAAGGCAATGTCGTCAATTCCCGCCAGATCATGGACTACCTCCAGAAACACGGCACCCTGTTCCAGACCGATACGGACAGCGAACTGCTGGCCCATCTGGTGAAGAAGAACGGGAAGGAAGACCGGATCTTCCGCCTGATGAAGGCGCTCAACATGATGGAGGGCGGCTTTACCTTCCTCCTCATGACCAAGAACCGCATCTATGCCTGCCGGGACAAATACGGCATCAAGCCGCTGTGCCTCGGCCGGCTCGGGAACGGCTGGGTGATCTCCAGCGAGTCCTGCGCCTTTGAGATCATGGGCGCGGAATTCATCCGGGATATCGATCCGGGCGAGATCATCTGCCTGGACTACAAGGGGATCCGGACCAACCGGTACTCCCGTATCAAGGAGCACCGGATGTGCGCGATGGAGTATATCTACTTCGCCCGGCCGGACAGCGACATCGACGGCTGCAATGTCCATGCGTACCGCAAGGAGGCCGGCCGCCGGCTGTACCGGGAGTGCCCGGTGGAGGCCGACATGGTCGTGGGCGTCCCGGAATCCAGCCTCAGCGCCGCCATGGGCTACGCCGAGGAAAGCGGCATCCCGTACGAGATGGGCCTCGTGAAGCACAAGTATGTGGGCCGTACCTTCATCCAGCCCGTGCAGTCCCTGCGGGAACTGGGCGTGAAGATGAAGCTTTCCCCGGTGCGCAGCATCGTGAAGGGAAAACGGATCGTGCTGGTGGACGATTCCATCGTCCGGGGAACGACTTCCCTGAAGATCGTCCGCCTGCTCCGGGAAGCCGGGGCGACGGAGGTCCATGTGCGCATCGCCAGCCCGATGATGCGTTTCACCTGCCACTACGGCGTGGACACCTCCACCCCCGAGGAACTCCTGTGCTCGCACCGGACCCTCGAGGAGGCGCGGCAGGTCATCGGTGCCGACTCCCTGGGCTACCTGAGCCCGGAATCCACCCGCGATTCCTGCTTCGGCTGCGCGAATCCCTGCCAGGCCTGCTTCACGGGTGAGTATCCCACGCTCCTGTATGAAAATGAAATCGAAAACAACGACTGATAGATATGGCAGTATCCTATGAAAAAGCCGGCGTGAACCTGGAAGCCGGCTACGAGGTGGTCCGTCGCATCAAGCAGCACGTGGCCTCCACCGCCCGGACCGGTTCCATGGGCAATATCGGCTCCTTCGGCGGCATGTTCGATCTCTCCGCGCTGAATATCAAGGAGCCCGTCCTCGTGAGCGGGACCGACGGCGTGGGCACGAAGCTCAAGATCGCCTTCGCGATGGACAAGCACGACACCATCGGCATCGACGCCGTGGCCATGTGCGTGAACGATGTGCTGGCACAGGGTGCCGAACCGCTCATTTTCCTGGATTACGTGGCCCTCGGGCACAATGTCCCGGCCAAGGTGGAAGCCATCGTCGCGGGCGTCGCGGAAGGCTGCCGTCAGGCCGGCTGCGCCCTGGTGGGCGGCGAAACCGCCGAGATGCCCGGCATGTATGAGGACGGCGAATACGACATTGCCGGTTATACCACCGGTGTCGTTGAGAAGTCGAAACTCATTGACGGATCCAAGGTTAAGGTGGGGGATGTACTTGTGGGCGTCGCCTCCAGCGGCGTTCATTCCAACGGCTTCAGCCTCGTACGCAAGATCGTCGCCGATGCTGGCCTGTCCTACGAGGATTCCATCGAGGAGTTCGGCGGCCGCAAACTCGGCGAGGTGCTCCTCACTCCGACGAAGATCTATGTGAAGCAGATGCTTCAGGTCATCCGTAACTGCGATGTCCACGGCATCTGCCACATCACCGGCGGCGGCTTCGATGAGAACATCCCGCGGGTGCTCCAGCCGGGCCAAGGCCTGGAAATCCAGGAAGGAACCTGGGAGATCCTCCCGGTGTTCCGGATGCTGGAGAAGTGGGGGAACGTGCCGCATCGGGAGATGTTCAACATCTTCAACATGGGCATCGGCATGATCGCCGTCCTGGATGCCTCCGAGGCCGACAAGGCCATCGAAATCCTCACCGCCTGCGGCGAAAAGGCTGCTGTCATCGGCAAGGTCACGGATGTCCCCGGAGTCAATATCCATCTGGTATGAAGAAACAACTCGCCGTATTCGCCAGCGGCACCGGCACGAACTTCGACGCCATCGCCCGCGCCTGCGCCGAGGGGGTCCTGGATGCCGAGGTAGCCGTCATGGTCTGCGACAAGCCTGGCGCCGCCGTCATCGGAAAGGCGGAACGCTACGGGGTGGACACCTTCGTATTCTCGCCCAAATCGTATGCCTGCAAGGCGGATTATGAGGCGGAGATCGTCAAGGTCCTGGATGCGAAGAAGATCGACCTCGTGTGCCTGGCCGGTTACATGCGCATCGTGGGGGAGACCCTCCTCGGTGCCTACGAGGGCCGGATCATCAACATCCATCCCTCCCTGCTCCCTTCCTTCAAGGGTGCCCATGCCGTGGAGGACGCCGTCGCCTACGGTGTCAAGGTCTATGGCATCACCATCCATTGGGTCAATGCCGACCTGGACGGCGGAAAGATCATCGCCCAGCGCGCCTTCCCCTATGAGGGCAGCGACCCGGCCGAAGTCCACCGTCTGGGACAGCCTATTGAACATGAACTTTATGTGGAAACAATCAAAAAACTGATACAGAAATGAAAAGAGCGTTAGTTAGCGTGAGCGACAAGAGCGGGCTCGTGGACTTTGTCCGGGGCCTCGTGGACCTCGGTTGGGAAATCATCGCCACCGGGGGAACCCAGAAACTTCTCGAGAAGGAAGGCGTGAAAACCATCGGCATCAGCGAGGTCACCGGTTTCCCGGAGATCCTGGACGGCCGGGTGAAGACCCTGCATCCGAAAGTGCATGGCGGCATCCTGGCCCGTCGGGACCTCCCCGCCCACATGGAAACCCTGAAGGAGAACGGTGTCGAGACCATCGACCTCGTGTGCGTGAACCTGTATCCTTTCAAGCAGACCATCGCCAAGGAAGGCGTCACCCTCGAGGATGCCATCGAGAACATCGACATCGGCGGTCCGTCCATGGTCCGCAGCGCCGCCAAGAACTGGCGCGACGTCACCATCGTGTGCAATCCGGCCGACTATGACACCGTCCTTGCCGAACTCCGCGAGAACGGCACCACCAGCCCGGAAACCCGCCTGAAACTCTCCGCCAAGGCCTATACCCATACGGCCGAGTACGACGCCTGCATCGCCACCTACATGCGCGCCCAGGCCGGCCTGCCGGAGAAACTCTTCCTGGAGTACGACATCAAGCAGCCGCTCCGCTACGGCGAGAACCCGCACCAGAGTGCGAACTTCTACGCCGCCCTCGAGCCGGCTCCCTTCTCCCTGGCATTCGCGAAGCAGATCCAGGGCAAGGAACTCTCCTACAACAATATCCAGGATGCCAATGCGGCCCTGAACGTGCTGCGTGACTTCGAGGAACCCTTCTGCGTGGCCCTCAAGCACATGAATCCCTGCGGCGCGGCTGTGGGCAAGACCATCGAGGAGGCCTGGCAGGCTGCCTACGAGGCCGACAAGGTGAGCATCTACGGCGGTATCGTGGGCGTGAACCGTGAGCTCACCGCCGAGGTGGCCCGCGGCATGAAGCCCATCTTCCTGGAGATCGTCATCGCTCCGTCCTATACCCCGGAAGCCCTGGAGATCCTTTCCACCAAGAAGAACCTTCGCGTGATGCAGGTCGATATGACCCGCGACGGCAAGTCCGTCCCGCAGTACGTGAGCGTGAACGGCGGCCTGCTCGTGCAGCAGCTGGACACCCAGGTGGAGACCGTGACTCCCGAGATGTGCGTGACGAAAGTGAAGCCCACCGAGGCGCAGATGGCCGACCTCAACTTCGGCTGGAAGATTGTCAAGCATGTGAAATCCAACGCGATCTGCGTCGTCCGCGACAACCATACCATCGGCGTGGGCGCCGGCCAGACGAATCGCGTCGGTTCCGCCGAGATCGCCCTCGAGGAGGCGAAGGCCGCCGGTTTCACCGAGAACCTGATCCTTTCCTCCGACGGTTTCCTTCCGTTCGACGACACTGTGGTCCTCGCTGCCAAGTATGGCGTGACCGCCATCGTGCAGCCCGGCGGCAGCATCCGTGACGAGGACGCCATCAAGAAGGCCGACGAGCTGGGTATCACGATGCTCTTCACGGGCGTCCGTCATTTCAAACATTAGTCGTATGGGCCTCGTTTATCCGCTTCCTTCCCAGAATTCTTCCCTTGGCAGCAAGGTCATCGACCTGGAAAGCTGCCTGGGGAAAACCGTCCTTGTCGTGGGTGGCGGCGGCCGTGAGCACGCCATCGTCGATGCGCTGAGCCGGAGCCCGCAGGTTTCCAAGATTTATTGCGCTCCGGGCAACGCCGGTATCGGCCTCAAGGCCTTCAACGTGCCCCTGAAGGATACCGATGTCGAGGGACTGAAGAACTTCGCGATCGATAACGCCGTGGACCTGACGGTCGTCGGGCCGGAGGCGGCGCTGGCGGCCGGCCTGACGGACGCCTTCCGCGCTGCAGGCCTCGCGGTGTTTGGCCATACGAAGGCCGCCACGGCCATCGAGAGCTCCAAGGAGTTCGCGAAGCGGCTGATGGCGAAATACGGTATCCCGACGGCCTCCTATCAGGCTTTTTCGGACTATGACGAGGCGCTGGCGTATGTCTCCGCCCGTCCTTTCCCGGCCGTGCTCAAGTATGACGGCCTGGCCGCCGGCAAGGGTGTCGTGATTGCCCAGGACCTGGAAGAGGCGAAGAAAGCGCTGGCCGACATGCTGCTGGACCATACCTTCGGCGCCGGCCGCGTGGTGGTGGAGGATTTCCTTACCGGACCGGAGTTTTCCTTCCTGTGCTTCGTAGATGGAAACAGGGTGTATCCGATGCCGCTTTCCCAGGACCACAAGCGCGCCTTCGACGGTGACAAGGGCCCGAATACGGGCGGTATGGGCGCTTACACGGGCCTGCCGTTCATCACGGAAGAGGACCGCGAATTCGCCTACAGGGAGATTATGTGCAAGGCTGCGGAGGCGATGGTAGCCGAAGGCTGTCCGCTCTCCGGCGTCCTGTACGGCGGTCTGATGAAGACCCCGCAGGGGATCAAGGTCATCGAGTTCAACGCCCGCTTCGGCGATCCGGAAACCGAAGTCGTCCTGCCGCTCCTCGAGAGCGACATCTACGACATCTTCGAGGCGGTCGCAACGGGCCGGGAGGCGGCCGAGCCGGTCTGGCGCAAGGCCTTTACCCTGGGTGTCGTGCTGGCCTCCAAAGGCTATCCGGGCTCCTACCAAAAGGGCTTCGCCATCAACCATCTGGACCTGGTCGATGCGCACGTCGCCCATATGGGCACCGCTCTCAAGGACGGCCGGCTCGTCACCAATGGCGGCCGTGTCCTGATGGTCATCGCCGAAGGTCCCACCATCGCCGCCGCCCGGGAGAAAGTCTATGCCGAGGTGGCGAAGATCGAGTGTGAAAACCTGTTTTACCGAAACGACATCGCGCACTGCGCATTTGAATAGCATTATGGGAAAAATCATCGACGGAAAGGCGCTGAGCGCCGCTGTTAAAGAAGAAGTCAAGGCGCAGGTGCCTGAGCTGGAGGCCAAGTATGGCCGGAAGCCCTGCCTGTGCGTCATCATCGTGGGGGAGAACCCCGCCAGCCAGGTCTATGTCCGCAACAAGGTGAAGGCGGCTGCCTACACCGGCATGGGCTCCGAGCTCATCGAGCTTCCCGCTGACATCAGCGAGGAAGCCCTGCTGGCCAAGATCCGGGAACTGAACGAGAATCCGGCCGTGGACGGCATCCTGGTGCAGCTTCCGCTTCCGAAACACATCGACGAGGAGAAAGTGATCGACACCATTGCCCGGGAGAAGGACGTGGACGGTTTCCATCCCGGCAACGTGGCCAACCTGTGGCTGGGCAAGGACTGCATCGTCCCTTGCACGCCCGCCGGTGTCATGCGGATGCTGGACACGATCGGCGTGGAACTCAAGGGCAAGAATGCCGTTGTCGTGGGCCGCAGCAACATCGTGGGCAAGCCCATGGCGAAGCTCCTGCTGGACCGCCATGCGACGGTGACCATCGCCCATTCCCGCACGGCCGACCTGGGTGCCGTCACGCGCCAGGCTGACGTGCTCGTCCTCGCCGTGGGCAAGGCTGGTCTCGTGACCGGCGACATGGTCAAGCCGGGCGCCGTGCTCATCGACGTGGGCATGAACCGCAATGCGGAGGGAAAACTCTGTGGTGATGCGGATTACGCTTCCTGCGAACCGGTTGCGGGTTGGATCACCCCCGTTCCCGGCGGCGTGGGACCGATGACCATCGCGATGCTCATGAAGAACACCATCGCGTGCTTCCTGTCACGGATGAAGTAAGCGAAAAGGCCGGCGTTCAGCCGGCCTTTTTCAGTTCTCCTTTTCGAACTCCTGCAGGGCCTTGATGGCCTTGGGACACAGGAGAAGGAGGGAAAGGACGGTCACCCATGCCATCATGCCGACGCCGATGTCGCCGAGTTGCCAGATCATGTCGGCTTCCTTTACGGCACCGAAAACCACGGCGACGAGCATCAGGACCTGGAAAATGCGGATGGCGATCCGCTCGGACCGGTTCTCCTTCCCGCGGAACAGGTAGATGATGCCCGATTCCGCGTAGAAGTAATAGGCCATGATGGTGCTGAACACGAAGAAGATCATGGCGATGGAAACGAACTGGCTGCCGAAGCCGGTGAAGACCGTTCCCACGGCGGTCTGGGTGTAGTTCACATAGTTGTTGCCCAGCTCGGGTGCGCCGGCGAAAAGGATTTCGCCGGTTTTCGCATCCAGGATGTTGTAAGTTCCGGAGCACAGAATCATCAAGGCCGTGGCGGTACACACGAGCAGCGTATCCACATACACGGAAAACGCCTGTGCAAGGCCCTGCTGGGCCGGGTGGGGGACATCGGCCGCCGCGGAAACGATGGCACCCGTGCCCTGTCCGGCCTCGTTGGAGAAGATGCCGCGCTTGACGCCCATCGCAATGGTGGAGCCGATGATGCCGCCGCATACCGGGTGGATGCCGAAGGCGTTCGTGACGATGGAGGCGAGCACCGCAGGGACGTCCTGGATATGGAATGCGATGACGATGAGGGAAAGGAGGATGTATCCCGCCGCCATGAAAGGCGTGACGATGGAAGCGACATTGGCAATCCGCCGGACACCGCCGAAGATGACGATCCCCAGCACGGCCGCCAGGGCGATGCCGGAGATGAGCGGATCCACGGAGAAAGCGTTGTTCACAGCCGAGGAAAGGCCATTGGCCTGCACGGTCGTCAGGAAGAACCCACAGGAAATGACCGTGACGATGGCGAAAGCGATACCCAGCCAGCGCTGTTTCAGACCCTGCTCGATGAAGCTGAACGGACCGCCTCGGTAGCCGGAGTGATGCGGGAACTTGTAAATCTGGGCGAGCGTGGACTCTACGAAAGCCGTGGAAGCGCCGAAAAAGGCCACCACCCACATCCAGAACACCGCCCCCGGACCGCCGAAGGCGATGGCCGTCGCCACCCCCACGATATTCCCCGTGCCCACGCGACCGGACAAGGCGATGCAGAATGCCTCGAACGAGGAAATGCCCTGTTTGGGGCTTTTCCCGCCGAACAGGGATTTGATCATGAGGCCGAAGCGCCTTACCTGGACCAGGCGGGTCCGGAAAGAGAAATACAGGCCGGCGACGATCAGGAGTCCTACCAGCGCAGGATTCCAGACGATTTCATTGGCTTTGGATATGATGTTTTCGAGCATGGGGAGGGTCAGGTCTGGAACAAATATAGTGAAATCATGCAAAAATTACTATCTTTATACTGAATAATTAATTAGTTGGCCATGAAAAAACTGTTTCTGATCGTCCTCGCGGCCTTGCTCTGTGCTCCTGTCTTTGCGCAGCGGAGTACTCACAGCCTCTATTCTACCGACAGCGATGTGCTTTCCATCAATAGTCTTTCCCATTGGGGATGGGGCTATTCTTTCGTGCAGTCCAATGAGTTCAAGCCGGCCGGATCCGGTGAGTTTTTCCTGAATGTCCTGGATTTCAAGTTTTATCCGGTCGAAGAGTTCGGCCTGGATTTCGGTCTGGATTGCAAGTGGTCCTATATCCGTTCCAAGGAGAACATGTTCGTACAGAATTCCGATCATATCGTCAGCAAGACGTTACCCTTCTCGATTCCGGGCAAGACCATCGAGAAGCCCTTAAGCCGGATCACCACCTTCTCCCTCTCCGTTCCGGTGCTGGCGAAGTTCGTTCTCAACCGTTTCCGCATCGGCGGTGGTGCCGAGGCCAATTTCAACCTCGTCGGTGATACCTTCTACCGTTACCGCGTCGATGGCGAAAAGACGAGAGAACGGACGAAGGGCCTGGCATTGAATAAGTTCTCTTACAATTTCGTGGGCCTGGTAGGCATGGGGAACCTCACCATTTTCGGCAAGTACTACCCGAAGAATTCCCGCATGCTCCCCGAAGGCAGCGTGGACTTCAACTACTGGACCCTGGGCGTTGCCTTTGACTTGTAAGATAAGTAATTACAGATTCGGCTATCTTCAGGCGTGCCCTTGCAGGTACGCCTGTCTTTTTTCTTCCGGGAACTTTTCGATCGCGTAGCGCAGCATCGTCTGGGGCATGGTCCGGTAGCGGGGGAGCAGAAAAGCCTCCAGGGCGGCCTCGTCCCGCTTCCCGGCTTCGCGCAGCAGCCAGCCGACCGCTTTGTGGATGAGGTCATGGGGATGGTGCAGCAGGATGTCGGCGATGGCAAATGTGTCCTGAAGCTGCCCCTCCCGGATGAACGTCATCGTACTGACCATGCCGATCCGCTGCTCCCAGAGGGTTTTCCCGTGACGGGCCAGCTCATACAGCAGGTTCCGGTCCCTGTCCAGCAGCCATCGGCCCAGCAGGGGATAGCAGGAGAGGTCCACCAGGTCCCAGTTGTTGATCCGGTCCGTATGGGCGAGATAAAATCCGACGCATTTTTCCTGCAGGGCGGGGTCCTTCCGGGCGTGGGCGAACTTCTCCACCAGCACCAGCAGCGCGGCGAGGCGCACTTCATGGAATTCACTGGCGATGCATTCCTCCAGCTTTTCGAAGGTCGTGTCTTTCCAGGTCCTCTTGACGACCTCCCGGGTCACCGGCACCTTGATGCCCAAGAACTTGTCCCCTTCGCCGTATTGTCCGGGACCGCATTTGAAGAATCGGGACAGACCGGCCACTTGGGCCGGGTCCGCCTGTCCGTACATCTCGTGGAGCAGTGGATTCATATTCCTGATCTTTTTGTAAAGATACGGGTTTATTGCTAATTTTGTACAACAACAACGAATGACACTATGGGCAACATCGACCGAATCCTTGCGTTCAACCGCGAATATGTGGCTTCCAAAGCTTATGAGAAGCATCTGACTGACAAATTCCCCGACAAGAAACTCGCCGTCCTCAGCTGCATGGATACGCGGCTGTCCGTCCTGCTCCAGGATGCCCTGGGCCTGAAAAACGGCGACGCCAAGGTCATCAAGAATGCCGGTGCCGTCATCCCCACGCCTTGGGATTCCGCCATGCGAAGCCTCATCGTCGCCGTCTATGAACTGGGCGTCACGGAAATCATGGTCGTGGCCCACACCACCTGCGGTGCCTGCCACATGAGTTTCGGCCACTTCAAGGAGGAAATGCTCCATCGCGGCATCCCGGCATCGGCCTTGGAGCGTGCGGACATCGACCTGGACGCCTGGCTGGAAGGCTTCCATGATACGGAGAAATCCGTCCGCAACACCGTCGCCGCCATCCTGAACCATCCGCTCATCCCCTCCGACGTCACCGTCCGTGGCTTCATCATCGACTCCGCCACCGGAGAGCTGACGGAGGTGGAATAACCATTGTTTCCTGACGGAGATAAAAGAAAAAGCCCGCTGAAATCTGACATGAACCCCGAAAGTTAGAC
>DETL01000028.1:0-78886 GCA_002361625.1 Bacteroidales bacterium UBA3289
CCCAGCCTTCCCAGTCTTCCTCGGAGAGGCCGTCCTCGATGGAGTCGATCGGATACTTGGAGATGAGTTCCTCAAGATAGGCGATCTGCTCGTCGGTGGTGAGCTTCTTGCCGTTCGGATCCTTCTGCTTGCCGTCCTTGAGCTGCTTGTAGTCATAGTAGAAGGTGTCACCCTCCTTGAAGCAGAACTCGGAAGCGGCGCAGTCCATGGCGATCTTCACGTCCTTGCCGGGCTCGTAGCCGGCCTTCTTGATGGCCTCGATGATGCAATCCAGGGCATCGTCGATACCGTTGAGCTTCGGGGCGAAACCACCTTCGTCACCCACGGCGGTGGAGAGGCCACGGGCCTTCAGGACCTTCTGGAGGGCGTGGAAGACCTCGGCGCCGATACGGACGGCCTCAGCTTCGTTGGGAGCGCCGACCGGACGGATCATGAACTCCTGGAAAGCGATGGGGGCGTCGGAGTGTGCGCCACCGTTGATGATGTTCATCATCGGAACCGGGAGGACATAGGCGTTGGTGCCGCCGAGATAGCGGTACAGCGGAAGACCGAGCTCCAGGGCGGCTGCCTTGGCTACGGCGAGGGAAACGCCGAGGATGGCGTTGGCGCCGAGCTTGGACTTGGTCGGGGTGCCGTCGAGTTCGATCATGGTCTTGTCGATGGCGCGCTGCATGGTGGCGTCCATGCCGACGATGGCGGGGGCGATGACCTCGTTGACGTTCTTCACAGCCTGGAGAACGCCCTTGCCGCAATAGCGGGAACCGCCGTCGCGGAGCTCGAGGGCCTCGTTCTCACCGGTGGAGGCACCGGACGGAACGGCGGCGACGCCGACAAAACCGCTGTCAAGGGTAACTTCAACTTCGATGGTGGGGTTGCCGCGGGAATCGAGGATCTCCCTACCGAAAACTTGTACGATCTGCATTGTTTTATGGGTTTAAAATGTTTTGCTTTCTTAGGAGCGCCGCAAATTTACGAAATTTATTGAAGATTATCAACGGCGCGGTACACCTGGATGCCGGTAACGGCTTTCCGGCCCATCACATATTCTTCCAGGGTCTTGGGGTCCATGACGACCTTCATGGGCACGGTGGATGCGTGGATGAACCGGACCGGCTTCCCGGGAGCCACTTTGGCGATGGCGCAGTGGGATACGTCCAGTCCGTCCACCTTTGTGGTGAAGAGGATGATATCGCCGTTTCGGATGCCCGGAAGGGCTTTTTTCAAGGCCGATTTGGGAATGTAGGAGGAAGGCACCGCGTTGATCTGCCGTTCGATGGCGGCGATAGCATCGACATCCGTCATCCGCTTGTAGGAGTCCGGATGCTGGGACATGAAATGGACCGGATGGCCGAAATCCACGCCGCCCAGCGCGCCCGTCATCTCTTGCAGGACGCCTCGTCTCACGCCTTGCCGGGCCCATTCGGTCGTGTAGTGCAGCCGGTCTTCATAGCGGCTGCACACGCCGTCCCGATACCGGCTCTCGCGGAGCTCCCGGGCCAGGGTCTCAAAGGATCCGTCCTGCCCGGCCGCGCGGGCCAGGCCCAGGCACGTTTCCACGAAGAGGATGCAGTCCGTCCGCGTGAGGTAGATGCACAGGGTTTCCTGCTCCGGTTCCTCCAGCGTCCCCGCCACGTACGGCTGTCCGAGCAGCGCCTCCGCCGCCCGGACCATCCGGTCGCCCACGGATTCGTCGGCATACCCCTTCAGGTCCGTCATTACTTGAATCGCCAACGCCTGGTCATCCGGCGTGGTCAGGTACTTTTCCGCCGGCGTCTGTCCCTGACAGGCCATCAGGGAGAGGAAGAGGGCCAGCGCAGTCATCCATCGTCTCATACCGACAAAGATACGTATTTTTCGTATCTTTGCAGCCGGAATGGACAAGTCGAAGGCATTGGAATCGGAGTTCCGGACGTATTACCGTCCGCTGTGCCTGTATGCCCTGCACTACCTGGGTGATCCGGATGCGGCGGAAGATATTGTCCAGGAGAGCTTTACGGCGCTTTGGCAGCAGGAAAAAGCGATTCAGAGCGTGAAGGGCTGGCTCTATGCGGCCGTCCGGAACCGCTGCATCGACGCGCTCCGGCGGACCGGGAAGATGGAACCGCTGCCCATGGACCTGGACGGGCCCATCTCCGACGACGAAGCGGCGGAGCGTTCCTCTCTGGAAGCCCGCCTTTGGACCGCCGTGGATTCCCTCCCCGAAATGCGCCGGAAATGCCTCCTTCTGGCCAAGCGTGACGGCCTGTCCTACAAGGAGATAGCTGAAGAGTTGAACCTTTCCGAACACACCGTCCGCAATCACATTTCCCGGGCGCTGGAAACCCTCCGCGATGGCGGTCCGGAAATCCTCGACTTCATTTTTTCATTTTTTTGATGGTACTTTTCACCGAGTTGTGCGTCTTGAGGGTGTATGGATCATTTTGACGAAAAGCCTCTTTCCTTTGTCCTCCGCCATTATCGGCAGGGGACGTTCGACACGCAGGCCGCGTGGGAGAAACTCTCCGGAGCCCGTTGGCGCCGTCCGGTGTGGCTGCTGTGGACCCTGCCCGTCGCGGCGGCTCTGGCCATCGGCGTATTCTTCTCCTGGCGAAACACATGGACCGAATACTGCAGCTACGACCTGGCGCAGGCCTTTACCCTGGTCGATGGTACCCGCGCCACCCTTGCCCCGGGGGCGACACTCCGCTACCAGCCGCACAAGGCCTCCCGGCAGGTGTCGATGACCGGCAAGGTCCTCTATGAGGTCGTCCATGACGAGGCGCACCCCTTCACCGTCACGGCACCCTCGGCCACGGTTACGGTCCTCGGAACCGTTTTCCAGGTCCTTGCCGATGGCATGGACACGCGGGTCGATGTCACCGAGGGCCGCGTACGCTTTACGGGAGCCCAGGGTGACGGCCTCATCCTCACGGCCGGGCAGTCCGCCTCGCTCCGGGATGCCATCCCCGTCCTGGAAGTGACTCCGCTCCCGAATCCATCGGCCTGGGCCACCGGCTCCTTCCGCTACGAGGCCACCCCGCTGGAAACCGTCCTCCAGGAGCTCTCCGCCTTCTACGGCGTCCCCCTCTCCACCGACGCCCCCTCCCGGCTCCTCACCGGCACCTTCTCCACGGCCGACCTCGACGAAACCCTCTCCCTCATCGAAGCCGCCCTGGACGTCACCATCGACCGGAAATGACCGTTTTTTACAAGTGATTGATTTGTAGGTGATTGTGAAAACAGCTTTCGGTCCCAAGACAGAAAGCACTTTTAGGAAACGTCTGAAAATGAATATGATAAGAAAAACGCTACCGACGGTCGTCCTCCTGCTGGTCGCGACGGGCCTTTGGGCGCAGACGACGCTGCGCGAGGGGATGGCTGCCCTGGAGCAAAAGTATGGTGTCCATTTCGTGTATGATGCCGCCTTGCCGCTGGAGAGGAAAGCGGTACAGGCCGATGGAGCCACGCTCGAGCAGGCGCTGGAAAGCCTATTCGAGGGGACGGACATCCGCTATGAGATCAAGGGAAACCACGTGGTTCTCAGGAAGGTACGGAAAGTGACGATCAGCGGTCTGATCACAGATGCCGCCACGGGCGAGACGCTCATCGGGGCTGGAGCGACCGTCGGCAGGGACGGGGCCGTCACCAATAATTTCGGTTTCTATTCCCTGACGATTCCGGAAAAGGAGGAGGTCAAAGTCACCTATTCCTATGTGGGGTATGCGACGCAGACGGTCACCATCCCCGCCCGGAGCAACCGGACTGTCCATGTGCAACTGGTCCCCGGCGCCTCCCTGGAAGAGGCCGTCGTCACCGCGCAGAAGGAATCCGGCATCGCATCGACCAAGATGAGCGCCATCGAGGTTCCGCTGCAGGTCATCAAGTCGGCCCCGGCCCTTTTCGGCGAGGCCGACGTCATCAAGACGCTCCAGCTCCTGCCCGGTGTCCAGGGCGGGACGGAGGGCTTCTCCGGCATCTACGTCCGGGGCGGCGGACCGGACGAGAACCTGCTCCTGCTGGACGGGATACCCATTTATAATGCGGAACACCTGCTGGGCATCTTCTCCATCTTCCAGCCGGAAGCCATTAAGAAAATGACCCTGTACAAGGGTTCCTTCCCGTCCCGCTACGGCGGCCGTATCTCCAGCATCGTCGATGTCCGCACCAACGACGGCAATCTGTATGAAACGCACGGGAACTTCGGCATCAGCATGCTGGCGGACAAGTTCCACCTGGAGGGTCCACTCTGGAAAGGACGCACATCCTATTCCATCAGCGCCCGGGGCATGCACACCCTGCTCCTGACGCCGATCCTCAAAGCTGTCAAGTTCAACGGGAACTATTTCTTCTACGACCTGGATGCCAAGGTCACCCATCGGTTCGATGACAGGAACCGCCTGTATTTCAATGTGTACAACGGAATGGATGACTTGTATTACCGACATAAGGAAACCCAGGACTACACATTGGGAGCGCCCATAAAGAGCTTCGACCAGGGCAAACTGGGCATCCGCTGGGGGAATACGGTGGCCGCCCTGCGGTGGAACCATGTCCTTTCCGGGAAGCTCTTCAGCAATACCACCTTGGCTTACAATCGGTACCGCATGGTGATGGAAACGGAAATGCTGAGCGAGGAAACTGTGGGGGGAACTCTCTCCGACCGGAATCTCTATCGTTTCAATTACCGCTCCGGCATGCGGGACTGGGTACTGAAAACCGACTTCGAATACAATCCCGTCCCTACTCATCGGATCCATTTCGGCGGGAGCTATACCCATCACACTTTCATCCCGGAGACGCTCACCAACGTGAACCAACAGATCATGGACACGCAGGTCCAGGTCGATACCACCTGGCACCTCAAGAGCAACTCCCGTCAGACCGGCTACGAGGTCGGCCTCTATGCCGAGGATGACATCCGTTTGGGACAGGCATGGACCCTGAATCCCGGACTACACGTTTCCCTCTTTAACACACAGGGTAAGAGCTACTTCTCGGTGGAACCGCGCCTGAGCGCGAAGGTGGACCTGGCGCAGGACTGGTCGGCCAAGGCCTCCTATTCCCGGATGTCGCAGTATGTCCATCTGCTCACCTCTTCCCAGGTCTCCCTGCCCTTGGACCTTTGGGTGCCGATCACGAAGGATATCGCCCCGGAAACCGCCGACCAGTATTCGCTGGGCTTCTATTACAGCGGCCTCCGCGGCTGGGAATTCTCCCTGGAGGGATACTGGAAGAAGATGAATAATGTCCTGGAATACAAGGACGGTGTGTCCTTCCTGTTCAATTCCGACGGGTGGGAGAACAAGGTGGAGACGGGCCGGGGAAGGGCGATGGGCCTGGAACTCTTCATCGAAAAGACGATGGGAAAAACCACCGGCTGGCTGGGCTATACCCTCTCGCGGAGCGACCGGGTCTTCCCGACCATCAACGCCGGGCGATGGTTCCCGTACCGGTACGACCGGCGGCATAACGTGAACTTGGTCGTCAATCACAGGTTCAATGAAAAGTTCGACCTGAGCGCGACATGGACTTATGCTTCCGGAGGGACCACGACGATTCCGGAGCGGTCGGTCGTGATGGTGAACCCCAGCGGGGAACTCTTTCTGGAAGAGTACGTTCCGTCCCGGAACAATTACCGGCTCCCGGCCTCCCATACGTTGAACCTGGGTTTCAATTTCCATCGGAAACACCGGCGCGGGGAAGGCGTCTGGAACCTGAGCATCTACAATGTCTATAACCGGATGAATCCCAATTTCGTCGTGCGGGATACGGATTCCTACATGTCCTCCTTTGCGGACGAGAGCGGATCAGACAGCCAGTTTATCGTGAAGAGCAAGCTGGTCAAACTGACGCTCCTCCCGATATTCCCGTCCGTTGGTTATACAAGAAGTTTCTGAGTATGAAAAGGTTTTTGATATTCATAGCCCTTTTGGCGGCCGTTTCCTGCGAGAATGAGATTCCTTACGATTTCGGAGAGGCCGGACCGAAACTGATGGTGACGGGGTTCCTGTATGCGGGGACGGCAGAGCAGACCGTGCATGTATCCCTGAGTGAAGGAGGAACCGTCTCCGGGGTTGGGGACGCGACAGTCCGCTGCTATGTCAATGGAACGCTTGCGGCTTCGGCGTCGGCCCATTCCGACGATAAGGCTCGCGGTGCTCAGTATCACCAGCTGCCGGTCAGCTTCAAGGCTGATTTCACGGTCGGCGATGTCGTTGTGCTGGAGGTGGAGGCTGCGGGTCACAAGGCATTTACGCCGGAATTGACCGTGCCGGCCGCACCAATCGTGGAAAAGGCGGATACGACACACACTACGGTGACCCATGCAGATTGGAGCGAAGAGGTGGTGCGGTTCACCGTCGATATGACTGACCGGAAAGGGGAGGACAACTGGTACGCCTTGAACTTGGTGAAAGAAGTGACCGGAACATTTTCTTTCGAGGACGGACGGCCTGACATCCCTGTCGTACGCCGCAGTTACCCGATGATCAGCCACTCCTCCTTGACGGACCCCATCCTGCTGGACGGCAATATGGCCCTGACGGATGTGGATTTGGACATCATGGACTATATGGACTACCTGGGCGACGGCCGTTTCGAGACCTTCTCGGACCAGTTGTTCCGGGATGGTCCGGCCCGGCTGGTGTTCGATTCTTCCAGGCAGTATTATTATCCGGGTGCCGATTCGGATTATCTGTTCGATCTTCTTATAAGGAGTTATGGCGTTGGATCGGATGGGTTTGTGCCTTGGCCGACATCTGATGAAATCTCCCTTTCCGTTGAAGTCCAGGTTCATGGCTGCAGCAAGGACGCTTATTTGTATCTCCGCGCCCTCCGTACCGTCCGTTCAAACGGCTACAATCCCGTCCTGACAGAGCCCGTGACGATTCCTGCCAATATCATTGACGGCATCGGCTTCGTAGATATCCTCAACACGGCCGCCGTCCGGATCGACCTTCCCGAAAACTAGAAATACTTCTTCTCCTGCCGGTACAGGGCGACGAAGATGAAGATCAGGACCGTGAAGGCCCAGAGGGAAGAGCCGCCGTAACTGAGGAGCGGCAGGGGGATGCCGATGACGGGCATCAGGCCTACGGTCATGCCGATGTTGATGAACAGGTGCATGAAGATGCAGGAGGCTACGCAGTAGCCGTAGATGCGGTTGAAGCTCTCCCGGCAGCGTTCGGCGTCCAGGATCAGCCGCACAATCAGATACACGTACAGGAGGATGACGACGAGGCATCCCACAAAACCCCATTCCTCGCCCACGGTGCAGAAGATGAAGTCCGTGGACTGCTCCGGGACGAAGCCGAAAGCCGTCTGCGTTCCCTGCAGGAAACCCTTGCCGGTGAGTCCGCCGGAGCCGATGGCGATCTTGGACTGGTTCACGTTGTAGCCCACGCCGGCGAGGTCCTCCTTCATCCCGAGGAGCACCTCGATGCGGGAACGCTGGTGGTCCTGGAGGACGTTCTGGAAGATGAAATCCGTGGAGAAAACGAGGGCGACGCCCACGACGAAAGCCGCCAGCGACAGCCCCAGGAAGCCGTCTTTCTGCCGGAAGGCGCGGACGGCCAGGAAAGGAAGGATCAGGAAACTGAGCCCCAGCAGGATGTACAGGGGCTTGATCTTCAGGAGGAAGGCCCACCGATAGGTCTGGCTTTCCCGGGCCATCGGAACCCAGGCCACCCGTTCCATCCAGTCCAGATGCTCCTGGACCGCCCCTTGCAGCATTCCCCACAGCCAGGGCAGGGCGGACATCAGCGCAACGAAACCGATGCCGGTTCCGAGCCGCTTCCAGAACTCCTTGCGCGGACCCATGAAGGCGTTGCACAGGGTCAGGATGCCGATGAGGATGAGGATGGACGTATAGGGACTGATGGTCAGCGTCGTGATGAAGAGCAGGATCACCAGGCCGATGAGTCCGAGCCACCAGCCGGAGAAACCTTCCCGGTACAGGACGAAGATGAAGCCGGCATAGACGAGGGCGGACCCGGTCTCGCTTTCCGCGACGATGATGAGCATGGGCACGCCGATGATGGCCGCGACGAGGATGAAATCCTTCCACTCGGTGATCTTGAAGTTTTGCCGACTCATGACCGACGCCAGAAGGAGAGATGTCGTAATCTTCGATATTTCAGCAGGTTGGAACTTGACCGGACCTAGCTCGAACCACGAATGCGATCCCTTTACGTCCTTGGAAACGAAGATGACCAGTACCAGCAGGGCGCAGACGATGAGGTACATGGGCAAAGAGGCGGTTTCCCAGAGCCGGGGCGGCAGTACGAACAGGATGAGCCCGGCCAGGCCGAAGGACGTGAGCATCCAGACGAACTGTTTGCCGCTGCGGACGCTCCAGTCGAAGATGGACGCAGGATCCTCGGAGTGGATGGATGCGTAGATGTTCACCCAGCCGATCAGTACCAGCAGGACATATACGCCGATCAGTTTCCAGTCGATGGACTGCTTGAGGCCCCTTTGATGTGTGTTCTCTCCGATCATCGTCCTAATCCTTCTTCACGCGGGACATCAGGTTCGCTTCCTTCATCCGCTTTTCCAGGTCTTCCCGCTTCACTTCGCCCTTGAGGTATTTCTCCACCATCAGCGAAGCCATCGGAGCCGCGTACGTGGCGCCGAATCCGCCGTTTTCCACATAGGCGGCGATGGCGATCTTGGGATCGTCCATGGGCGCGAAGCAGATGAACACGGAGTTGTCGGCGCCGCGGGGATTCTGCGCCGTGCCGGTCTTGCCGCACACGTCCAGCCCGTCGATATGGGCCACCCAGGCCGTTCCGCCCATGCCGGCGCCCGAGTTACAGGCCCGCCACATCCCCTTGATGACCTTGGGGAAATGCTCCGGGGACACCTTGGTATATTGTTTCTCGTAATACTTCGGGTCGATCTCCACGCCTTCCGAGGCCTTGATGATGTGGGGAATGTAGTAGTAGCCCCGGTTCGCGACGGTTGCGCACAGGTTGGCCAGGTGCATGGGCGTCGCCAGGATCTCGCCCTGGCCGATGGACAGGGAAATGACCGTCGTGGAGTTCCAGCGGCCTTTTCCGTACGCCCGGTTGTAGGTCTTGGCCGTGGGGATGCTGCCGCTGAACTCGTTCGGGAAGTCGGAACCCAGCTTGGTGCCGAACCCGAAGCTCGTGACCATGTCGTGCCAATGGTCCATCGCCTCGCCGTAGTCCCCGTCGAACTTCTTGTTGTCCAGGATGTTCTTGAGGACATAGCAGTAGTAGGCGTTGCAGGACATCATGATGGACTCCTCCATGTTCAGGGGGGATTTATGTCCGTGGCAACCCAGCTTGTGCCCGGCTCCGAAGTGGTAGCCGTGGTTGCAGGGGTACATCATTTCCGGCCGCAGGACGCCTTCCTCCAGGCCGATGAGTCCGTTCACCAGCTTGAAGACCGATCCCGGGGGATAGGAAGCCTGTACGGCCCGGTTGTACATGGGCCTGTACGGGTTTTTCGCGATTTCGTCGTAGTGCTTGCCGATGTCGGCGAGCTGGTCCACGTCGATACCCGGCGAGGACACCAGGGCCAGGATCTCGCCGGTGCCCGGTTCGATGGCGACGAGGGCACCCACCTTGTTCTGCATGAGCTCCTGCCCGTACTGCTGGAGATTCGCGTCGATGGTGGTGACGATGTCGTGGCCCGGAACGGCCTCCTTGTCGAATTCGCCGTTCTTGTAGGGCTGCTCGATCTGGTTGTGCGAGTTGCGGAGGAAGATATGATAGCCCTTTTCGCCGCGGAGTTCCTTTTCGCGGGCCGCTTCGATGCCGGTCATGCCGGCGTAGTCGCCGCTCCGGTATTCGCCCGGATGCTTGTCGATATAGGCCTGGTTCACCTCGGAAACGTAGCCGAGGAGATTGCCGCCGGCGTTGATGGGGTAGTCCCGGATGCCGCGCACCTGGCCCCGGAAGCCGGGGAAACGGTACTGGACCTCGGCAAAGCGGTTGTAGGTCTCGGCCGGGATCTGTTTGAGCATCGTCACGCTCTGGAAACCGATCTTGCGCCGGTTCCGCCGGTATTCGTCCATTTTGCCGCGCAGGAATTCCGGCGTCACGTCCAGGACGGCGGCGAGGGCCAGCGTGTCGAAAGCCTCCACCTCGCGCGGATTCACGAGGATGTCGTACGCTACTTTGTTGCCCACGAGGATGTTCCCGTTCCGGTCGTAGATGACCCCGCGGGTCGGGAGGATCATCTCCCGGACCGTGGAATTGATGTCCGCGTCGATCTTGTAGTGCTCGTCCAGGACCTGGATGGAGAAAATCTTCGCCAGAAGGACGACAGCGACCACTCCCAGACCGATCAGGAGTTTGATATGCCTGCGGTCCGTGGTCATTTGCGCGTGTCGGGGGCGAGGATGTCAATGATGAGGAGGGACACCAGCACTCCGGCGACGAGGGACGCGCCGAAGCGGATCGCCTGGAAGGTGAGCGGGCGCGTGCCGGCCCCGTCGGCCCAGATATAGATCGCGAGGAAGAGGGCCTGGACCAGGAAAATGGCCATGAGCACCTTTCCAAAGCCGTTTTTCCGCACGGCGAAGTCCTCCTTGCGGGCGAACAGTTCGCCGCCGAAGATCAGGCGGATGACCTCTTTCCGGACGAAGGCCACGGGAACGAGGGCGAGGACATTCAGTCCGAGGATCCCTTCGGAGAGCAGGTCCACGACGAAGCCCGTCGCGAAGGCAATGACCATCGTGACCCAGGTGGGGACGCGGAGCGGAATGCACAGCACCATCACCGGCAGGATGGACAGCATCACATAGGGCGTGAGGTGGAAGTAGTTGCAGATGAGCATCTGGACCACCGTCAGGAGGAGATACACCAGGAAGAACGTGTTCTTTCTCATAGGCCGAAATCCTCCACTTCGTCAAAGGCCGTGTTATGGACGACGGTCACGTACCGGATGGCGGTGAAATCCTGGAACAGGTCCACCCGGATCTCGTTGGTGGCGCCGTTGATGACCTTCGCCTCACCGGCAAGGCCCAGCGGGATGTCCGGCGGGAAGACCAGCGAATGGCCGCTGGTGTACACGGTGTCGCCCACCTCGTATTTGTACTGGAGCGGCACTTCCTGGAGGATGGCGCCGTTGGAGCGCACGCCGTCCCAGATCAGGAGGCCGGTCGCCCCTTCGTCACCGAGGCGTCCGCTGATGGAGATGTCGCTGTTCTGGAAAGAGAAGGCATAGGCGTGATGGGCGCTCACCGCGTCCACGATGCCCACGACTCCGCTCCGGGTGATGATGCCCGACTTCTCCTGGATGCCGTCCTCGAATCCCTTGTTCAGGATCATGTAGTTGTGCTGCTTGTTGCGGCTGATCTTGATGACCTCCGCGGGGATGTAGTCGAAGCCCTGCACGCGGCCGTGAGCCACCCCCATCGAGTCGATGCGCCGGGCATGGGCCTCGCTCCGGTAGGCGTCCAGCTCTTCCCGGAGTTCGAAGTTCTCCTTGGCCAGGTCTTCGTTGATCTTCCTCAGGTTGAAGTAGTTCGCCACCTTCTGCGTGCTGCCCCAGACGGTTCCCATCACCCCGTGCGCCGCCCGGGCGATCCAGATCTGCTGGAGCGTCGCGTTGTGCGAGAGTAGTTGCAACGCAGCAACCTCCATCAGGATGAAGATTGCTGCACTGATAATCCGGGGGAGAATCGACCTCTCTTTGGGCATACTAGCGCATCAGGAAGGAGTAGTTGTCCGTGTTCTTGAGGGCGATGCAGGTACCACGGGCCACGGCGCGGAGCGGATCCTCCGCCACGTGGAACGGGATGTTGACCTTTTCGGAGAGGCGCTTGTCCAGGCCGCGGAGCAGGGCGCCGCCGCCGCTGAGGAAGATGCCGTTCTCCACGATGTCGGAGTAGAGCTCCGGGGGAGTCTGCTCCAGGACCTGCTGGATGGAGGTCTCCAGGCGGGCGATGGACTTGTCCAGGCAGTGGGCGATCTCCTGGTAGGGGATGAGGGCCTCCACCGGGTGTCCGGTCATGAGATTCGGACCGCGCACGAGGAACGGTTCGGGCTCCACTTCCAGTTCGGGGATGACGGAACCGACGGCGATCTTGATCTTCTCGGCCGTGGTCTCGCCCACCTTGATCACATGCTGCTGGCGCAGGTAGTTCTGGATGTCCGTCGTGAAGACGTCGCCGGCCACGCGGATGGAATCCTGCTGGACGATACCGCCCAGGGAGATGACGGCGATCTCGGTGGTACCGCCTCCGATATCGACGACCATGTTGCCCTTCGGCGCTTCCACGTCCAGGCCGATACCGAGGGCTGCGGCCATCGGTTCGAAGATCAGATAGACGTCGCGGCCACCGGCGTGCTCGGAGGAGTCACGGACGGCACGGATCTCCACTTCCGTGGATCCGGAAGGGATGCCCACGACGAGCTTCAGGTTCGGGGCGAAGAGGCTGCGGTGCTTGGAGTTGACCTGGCGGATGAAACCGCGGATCATCATCTCGGCCGCGTTGAAGTCCGCGATCACGCCGTCGCGGAGCGGACGGACGGTGCGGATGCCGGGGTTCGTCTTCTCGTGCATGAGCTTGGCCTTCTGGCCCAGCGCGATGCACTTGTTGGTCGTATTGTCGATGGCGACGATGGAGGGCTCGTCCAGCACGATGTTGTCATTCTGGAAGATGACGGTATTGGCCGTGCCGAGGTCTATAGCGAGCTCCTGGTTCAGGAAACGGAATGCCATGTTTTCTACTTTTCTAGTTTCGTAAGTGAATAATCGCTCAAAATTAAGAAAAAAATCTTACATTCGCGTAAAGAATCTGACTCTGTGGATAGAAAAAAATACCTTGTCGTAACGGCCGGGGGCTCCGGTCTCCGGATGGGATCCGACCTTCCCAAGCAATTCCTGCCGCTGGGTGGACGGGCCGTGCTGCAGCGGACCATCGAACGTTTCCTGGAAGCCTGTCCTGATATACAAGTGATTACGGTCCTGCCCGAAGGGCATGTCGCCTGGTGGCGCCGATACTGCCAGGAGAAGGGTTTCAACTGCCCCCAGCGGTTGGTGAAGGGCGGGATCACCCGTTTCCACTCCGTGCGCAACGCCCTGTCATACGTCCCCGACGGAGCCGTCGTCGCCGTGCATGACGGCGTGCGGCCCCTGTTGTCCGTGGCGCTCATCCGGTCCCTGTTCGAGAAGATGGAGGAGGTCCGCGCCCTCGTTCCGGTCGTCCCGATGGTGGACACCCTGGCGGTCCTGGATCCTTCCGGCGACGGGATTCTCAAGGATTCGGGCGAACTGGTGGACCGATCGCGCGTCTTCGGCGTGCAGACGCCCCAGCTCTTCCGGTCCGAGGACCTGAAGGCCGCCTATGCGCAAGGGTACGACACCCTGTTCACCGACGACGCTTCGGTGGTGCGGAGATACGGAATTCCGCTCTCCTACGTCGCAGGGGAGCGGAACAATATCAAACTGACGACGAAAGAGGATCTCGTCCTCGCCGACGCTATTCTTCAGATTTGCGGCTGAGACCGGTATAGGTCGTGCTCTTGAAATCCTTCACCCAGACCTGGCGCTCGATAGGCTCGTCCAGGGAGATCATCGTGTCCGTGGACTGGATGTGCGGAATCTTCTGGATGGTGTTCAGGAGGACCTCCATCAGGTGGTCGTTGTCCAGGCAGTACACTTTCGCGAGGATGGCGTACCGGCCGGTGACGAAGTGACATTCGACGATTTCGGGGATCTTCTTGAGCTGGGCGATCACCTCGGGATACCGGGTGGATTCCGAAAGGGAGATACTGATGTAGGCGCACACGTTGAGTCCGAGGGCCTGCGGCTTCACCAGAAGCCGGGAACCGGTGATGACGCCGTTCGCTTCCAGACGCTTGACCCGCTGATGGATGGCCGCGCCGGAAACACCGCACTCGCGGGCAATCTCAAGGAACGGCATCCGCGCATTCTTGACAAGGAAAGACAGGATTTTCTGATCGATCTGGTCGATGTGATAAGTTGTCGCCATAAGTACTGGAAGATTACTGTTTCAAACTAACCGCCACAAAATTAAAAATTTTTTTTACAACTTGTTCATCCAGCGGCTGAAAAATTTACGATTCAACAAAAAAACGGCGCCGAAAAGCGCCGTTTATAATGTCCGGACCAGTCCGGGAGGGACTTCGCTTTATTTTTTGAAGTGCCTTTTTCCCTTGGCGGTCGGAGCGGATTTCTCAATAAGGGCTTGACAGTCAGCGAGGGTGAGTTTCGTCGCATCCGTCCCTTTGGGAATCCGGTAGTTTTCTTCGCCGGATTTCAGATATGGACCGTAACGGCCGTTGATGATCCGGATGTCTCCCCACTCGGCGATGACGGCATTCGCCGCCGGGGCGGCAGCACTTTCCGTGATGAGGGCGACGCATTCTTCCAGGTTGATTTTCAGCGGGTCGGCTCCACGGGGCAGCTTGATGTTCCGGTCACCATACTTGAGGTAGGGTCCGTACTTCCCCTTGGTGGCGATGACCGGGATGCCTTCGTGTTCGCCCACGGTGCGGGGCAGCTCGAACAGTTTCAACGCGTCTTCCAGGGTGATGGTCTCGATGAGCTGTCCTTTCCCGAGGGAGGCGAACTGGCGCGTCTCTCCTTCCCCTTTCTGGACATAGGCGCCGAACTTGCCAAAGGACGCCGTCACCTTCTGTCCGTCGGGGGCGAAGCCCAGTTCCCGGCTGACGTGGCTGTATTCGTGGTTGCCGAGGACGCTTTCCACCTGCTGGTGGAACGGGCCGTAGAATTCGCCGATCAGGCTGTTCCAGACCTTGTTCCCGGCGGCGATCTCATCGAAATCCTTCTCCACCGTGGCGGTGAAGTCATAGTCCATGATCTCGCTGAAATTCTTGACCAGGTAGTCCGATACGATGACACCGATCTCCTGCGGGAGGAGTTTTCCGCGCTCGGCGCCCACGGTTTCGGTGCGCTGCTTTTCCGTCAGGACGCCGCCCTTGAGATACAGGTCCTTCACCGGGATCTTCGTGCCTTCCTTGTCCCCGTTCACCACGTAGCCGCGGCTGGTGGTCAGGGTGGTGATGATGGTCGCGTAGGTGGACGGACGGCCGATTTCCAGTTCCTCGAGCTTCTTGACGAGGGTGGCCTGGGAGTAGCGCGGCGGGGCGGCCGTGTACTTGCACTGGGCGGTGATGCCCTTTTCGTCCATCCGGTCATCGACATGGAGTTCCGGCAGGACGAGATCGCCCTCTTCGGGATCCTCGTCGTCCCGGCCTTCCAGGTACACCTTCATGAATCCGTCGAAGAGCATTTCCGACGCCTGGACGGCGTAGTGCTCGGCGCGTTTGTCGGAGGCGATCCGGATGGAGGTGTTCATGACCCGGGACTCGCTCATCTGGGAGGCGACGGTGCGCTTCCAGATCAGTTCGTAGAGCTTTTTCTCCTGGGCCGTTCCGTCGATGGTCGCGTTCTCGATGAAGGTGGGGCGGATGGCCTCATGGGCCTCCTGGGCGCCCTTGGTCTTGGTGCGGTACTGGCGGGTATGGGAATACTCCTCGCCGAAGTTTTCCAGGATGAATTTCCGGGCCGTTCCCAGCGCGAGGGTGGAAAGATTGACCGAGTCGGTACGCATGTAGGTGATCAGACCCCGTTCATACAGGGTCTGCGCCACGCGCATGGTCGTCGCGACGGGGAAATGCAGCTTGCGGGACGCTTCCTGCTGGAGCGTGGAGGTCGTGAAAGGCGGCGCCGGGAACCGGGTCGCTTCCTTTTTCTCGAGCGAATCGATCCGGTAGGAGGCGCCGATGCTGTCTTCCAGGAACTTCCGGGCCTCTTCCTCGGAAGGGAAGCGGGTGTCCAGAAGGGCCTTGACCTTCAGCGTGGCCGGCGTCCCTTCCGGATGGAAGAGCGCTTCCACGCGGTAATACGGCTCGCTGTGGAAGGCCATGATTTCCTTCTCGCGGTCCACGATCAGGCGCAGGGCGACGCTCTGTACCCGGCCGGCGGAAAGCTTGGGCTGGATCTTGCGCCACAGCACAGGCGAGAGCTCGAAGCCCACCAGACGGTCCAGCACGCGGCGGGCCTGCTGGGCGTCCACGAGGTTCCGGTCGATGTCCCGGGGATGCTGGATGGCTTCCAGGATGGCCGGTTTGGTAATTTCATGGAACACGATGCGGCGGGTCTTCGCCGGGTCCAGGCCCAGGGTTTCCGACAGGTGCCAGGAAATGGCCTCTCCCTCGCGGTCCTCATCGGAAGCGAGCCAGACGGTCTGGGCGGCGGATGAAAGCTTCTTCAGTTCCGCGACGACTTTCTTCTTGTCGGCAGGGACGACGTATTCCGGCTGGAAGCCGTGGGCGACGTCCACGCCCAGTTTCTTTTCCTGCAAGTCACGGATATGTCCGATGCTGGCTTTGACGAGATAATCTTTCCCTAGATACTTCTGGATGGTCTTCACCTTGCCGGGAGACTCCACGATGACCAGATTTTTTCCCTCCATATTCTTCTGCGTTTACCTATTATTTTGCAAAGTAAGCGAGAATTCGGGCAATTTTCCAAATTTTCTGATTACTTTTGTAATTCGGAACATTCCGCAAGACCCTTTAGGTCTTGTACGCGTATAAAGAAATTTTTTAAGATGTCAGAGAATACCCGCAAGAAGATCATCCGTTGGTTCTGGATCCTTCTCCTCGCCCCCATCGCCCTGGTGCTCGTGCTGCTGGGGATCGTTTGGGCCTTCGCCGAGATCCCGACCATCGAAGAGCTGGAGAATCCCGACAGCAAGCTCGCCACCCAGGTCATCGCCGAGGAAGGCGAGATCCTCACAACCTACCATATCGAAAACCGTACGTTCGTGGGCTATGACGAACTGCCCCTGCACCTGGTGCAGGCGACCGTCGCCACGGAAGACGCCCGTTTCTACCGGCATTCCGGGATCGACATCCCGAGCCTTTTCCGCGTCCTGTTCAAGACGCTCCTCTCCCGTGACTCCAGCCAGGGCGGCGGTTCCACCATCACCCAGCAGCTGGCGAAGACGTTGTATCCCCGCAAGGAGCATGCCTCCAAGCTGGACATGGTCTGGATCAAGCTCCGCGAATGGATCACCGCCGTGAAACTCGAGCGCAACTATACGAAGGAGGAGATCGTGGACATGTACCTGAACGCCGTGTTCTTCGGATCCAACTCGTACGGGATCCAGTCCGCCTCCCTGCAGTTCTTCGGCAAGAACCCCATCGACCTCAAGGTGGAGGAGAGCGCCGTCCTCGTGGGCATGGTGAACAAACCCACCCGCTACAACCCCGCCATCAACCCCGACAAGGCCCTGGAACGGCGGAACCTGGTGCTCGGCCGCATGGTGGAGCACGATTACCTGACGCGGGCGGAATGCGACTCCCTGCGGAACCTGCCCATCGAACTGCATACGCGCGGGATGGACCGCACCACGGGCGTGGGCCCCTACTTCCGCGACATGCTTCGCCGGACGATGTCCGCCGAGCGTCCGCGCCGGAAGGATTACCCCACCGTGGAGGATTTCCGGGCGGATTCCCTCCAGTGGGCCGACGACCCCCTGTACGGTTGGCTGAACAAGAACCTCAAGAACGACGGTACTCCGTATGACCTGGACAAGGACGGCCTGCGGATCTATACCACCATCAATTACAAGATGCAGCGCTATGCGGAGGAGGCGGTCGCCGAACACCTGGGGAAGAATCTCCAGAACGCCTTCTTCCGGGAACTCCGTGGCAAGAAGAATGCTCCGTTCGCAAACGGGACGGACCAGAAGGTCATCGACGTCGCCATGTCCCAGGCCCGCCGCTGGAGCGACCGCAACCGCATGATGAAGGCCTCCGGCAAGTCTGATTCCGAGATCCTCAAGAGTTTCTCCCAGAAGGTGCCCATGCGCGTGTTCACCTGGGACAAGCCCGGCTATCGGGACACCGTGATGACTCCGGATGATTCCATCCGCTACTACAAGTCCTTCTTCCGGGCGGCCTTCATGGCCATCGAGCCGGTCACGGGACACATCCGCGCCTATGTGGGGGGACCCGACTACCGCTATTTCAAGTATGACAATGTCCGGCAGGGCAAGCGCCAGGTGGGCTCCACCGTGAAGCCTTTCCTCTATACCCTGGCGATGGAGTCCGGCATGACCCCCTGCGACAAGGTGCTCAACGTGCCGCAGGTCCTGGTGGTGAACGGCGACCAGACCTGGACGCCGCAGGATCCGCATACGAGCGGAACGATGGTGGACCTCCGCTGGGGACTCGCGCAGAGTTCCAACTCGGTCGCGGCCTACCTGATGAAGCAGCTGGGACCCGAAGCGATGGTTGCGATGATGCACAAGATGGGCATCTCCGGCCGTATCGACCCGGTCGTCTCCCTGTGCGTAGGCTCGGCGGACCTCTCCGTCTATGAAATGGTCACGGCCTACAACACGTTCCCTTCCCGGGGCCTGTACACCTATCCGCTGTTTGTCACGCGGATCGAGGACAGCGATGGCAACGTTCTCGGACAGTTCTCCGACCGCCGCCATGAAGCCGTCTCCGAGGATGCGGCCTACGCCATGATTCAGATGATGCGGGGCGTCGTGGACGGAGGAACGGGCTCCCGCCTCCGCTTCCGCTATGGCCTCAGCGGTCCCATCGCCGGCAAGACCGGCACCACCAACGACAATTCCGACGGCTGGTTCATCGGCTATACGCCTACCATCACCGCCGGCGTCTGGGTGGGTGCGGAGGACCGGTATGTCCATTTTGCCTCCACCGCCCTGGGCCAGGGAGCCAACATGGCGCTCCCCATCTGGGGAATCTGGATGAAGAAAGTCCTGGCGGACGGAACGCTCGGAATCTCTTCGAACGACGTTTTCCCGGCAGGGGTGGAGCGTTCCTTCTGCAACGGAGAGGAGGGGGCCGCCGCCGCGAAGTCCGACCTGGAAGAATACTACTTTGAATAACGATACTTTATGTCTGATTGCAAACGGATAGCCGTCATCTATGGAAGTGATTCCTCCGAATGGGAGGTCTCGTGCCGGAGCGGGGAGTTCACCGCCTCCCGCATTGACGAATTCAAATACGATGTCTATGAAATCTTCGCCCGTTTCGGGGACTGGAAGCTTGTCGCCATGCGGAAAGCCAATGCGATGCGGGTCCCGTTCCCCGAGGGAGCGCAACCCCAGGTGGACAAGACGGATTTCTCCGTCCGCGTCCTGGGCGAGAAGGTGAATTTCGACTTTGTCTATATCATGCAGCATGGCGCTCCGGGCGAGACCGGCCTCCTGCAGGGATATTTCGAGATGCTGGGCATCCCGCACTCTTCCTGCAGCGCTTTCGTCACCACGGTGGCCTTTGACAAGTATTCCTGCAAGAGCTACCTCCGCGGGGAAGATTACGTGAAACTGGCTCCGGACGCCTTCTACCGGAAAGGGGAGGACCTGGATACTTTCGTCTCCCGGACGCTGGAGCGGCTGGGCCTGCCCCTGTTCGTGAAGCCCACCGCCGGCGGTTCCAGCTTCGGCATCACCCGGGTTACGGAGGCGGAGGAACTGCCCGCCGCCGTCCGGTATGCCCTGACGGAAGGGGACACGGTCATCGTGGAGCGGGGAATCCAGTCGGAGCATGAACTCACCTGCGCCGTCTATTTCGACGGCGAGAAGGTGAAGGCGCTCCCCGTCATCGAAATCATTTCCCAGACCGGATGGTTCGATTACGACGCAAAATACAACGGCCTCAGCCAGGAAGTGTGCCCGGCCGAAATCCCGAATGCCTTGACCGAGCGTATCCAGGATATCTCCCGGCGCATCTATCGCCGTCTCGGCTGCAAGGGACTGGTCCGGATGGACTATATCGTCGCTACGGACGGGATCTATTTCCTGGAAGTGAACATCATCCCGGGCATGACCAACGCGTCGCTGGTCCCGAAGATGGTCCGTGCCGCCGGCATGAACATCACCGATTTCCTGACCACGATCATCGAAAACGCCTAGGCCCATGCTCCTGTCCGAATTCATCCGGGATGGTGTCACCTCGCTGGAAAGCCTGTACCCCACGGCGGAGGCGAAGGCCGTCGTCCTGCAGCTTTGCTCCGAAGTGCTGGGCACCAAGAACTATACGCACATCATCGAGCCGCAGTACCAGATTGACAAGAAAAAGGTGCAGCCCCTCGCGGAAGCGATGGTCCGGCTCCAGGCCGGGGAACCCATCCAGTACGTAGTCGGAAAGACCGAGTTCTGCGGCCATATCTTCAAGGTGGACAAGAATGTCCTGGTCCCGCGTCCCGAGACGGAACTCCTGGTGCGGGAAGCCATCAAGCTGGCGGCCCGGATCAAGCAGCGCCGCATCCCTTACGGCCGGAGCGCCGAACCCGTGCGCATCCTGGACCTTTGTACCGGATCGGGCAATATCGCCTGGACGGTCGCCCTGGCGGTCCCGGGATCGCGGGTCGTGGGGGTGGACAATTCGGAGGGCGCCCTGGATGTCGCCCGGAGCCAGAATTTCTCCGCCGAGATCAAGGCCTCCGGCGCCCAGGCTCCGACCTTCGTCAATGCCGATGTCCTGGATCCCGAACAGGAATTCAACTTCGGGGAATTCGACCTCATCCTCTCCAATCCGCCCTATGTGATGGAGTCCGAGAAACATCTGATCCGGAAGAATGTCCTGGACTATGAGCCCGAGTCGGCCCTGTTCGTGCCGGATGAGGATCCGCTCAAGTTCTACCGGGCGATCGCCCGCTGGTCCACCCGGTTCCTGGCCTCCGAAGGCAAGGGCCTGACGGAGATCAACGAGGTACTCGGGAAGGAGACGGAAGCCGTGTTCCGCGAGGCCGGCTTCGGCCAGACCGACATCGTCAAGGACTTCTACGACCGCAACCGCTTCATCTTCTACACGAAATAACGTGCGTCCCCTCGAGCTTCTCGCGCCCGCCCGTACGGCAGAAATCGGCATGGCAGCCATCGACTGCGGTGCCGATGCCGTCTATATCGCCGGCCCGGCCTTCGGGGCGCGGCAGGCGGCCGGGAATCCGGTGGAGGACATCCGCCGTCTCTGCGACTATGCGCATCAGTTCGGCGTCCGGATCTACGTGACTTTCAACACGCTGGTCTATGAGGAGGAAATCCCGGAGGCGCGGCGTCTCCTGCAGGAGCTCTCCGATGCCGGGGTGGATGCCCTCATCGTCCAGGATCCGGCCGTGACGCAGCTGGCCCCGGAGGGGATGGTCCTCCACGCCTCCACCCAGTGCGCCATCCGGACGCCGGAAAAGGCCCGCTTCACCGAGAGTCTGGGATACGGGCGGCTGGTGCTGGAGCGGGAACTCTCGCTGGATCAGATCCGTTCCATCCGGGAGGCGGTAGGGGCGGAGCTGGAATGTTTTGTCCATGGCGCCCTTTGCGTCTGTTACAGCGGACAGTGTTATCTCTCGGAGTATCTTTCGGGGCGGAGTGCGAACCGGGGCGCCTGCATCCAGGCCTGCCGGTCGCTCTATGACCTGGAGGACGGGGAAGGCCATGTCCTGGTCCGGAACAAGGCGCTGCTCTCGCTGAAGGATTTCAACCTGATCCACCGCTTGGAGGACCTGGCCGAGGCTGGTGCGGATTCCTTCAAGATCGAGGGCCGTCTCAAGAGCATATCCTATGTCCGGAATGTCGTCCGGGCCTATTCCGAGGCGCTGGACGCCCTGGTCCGCCGTTTTCCGGACAAATATCGCCGCAGTTCTTTCGGAACGGTCCGGGGCGGTTTCGCGCCCAACCTTCGGAAGACCTTCAACCGGGACTATACGGAACTTTTCCTGGACGGGCGGCGCGGTTCCTGGTCCTCGATGGAAGCCCCCAAGTCCATGGGCGAGTACATCGGCACGGTCGCTTCCATCCGAAGCGGGGTCGTGACGGTGCAGGCGGCGGATCCCTCCCTCCTGCTCCATAACGGCGACGGCTTCGCTTTCGTGGACCGGAACGGGGAAATCGTCGGTTTCCGGGGCGATGTCTGCGAGGGGTTTGTCATCCGCTGCAAGCCTGTGGAGGGCCTGAAGCCCGGTTTGCGGCTGTACCGCAATATCGACGCGGAATTCGAACACCGGCTGGAAGCGGACCGTCCGGTCCGGGAAATCGCCGTACAGGTGCAGGTCCGGCTGGCCTCCGGGAGCATTTCGGCCGAGGCCGTCACCGAGGATGGCCGTACGGCCGTCGTCTCCGGGGAAATGGCTGTCGACCCGGCCCGGGACCCGGAACGCATGCTGGATACCGTCCGGACACAGCTTTCCAAGCGGACGGGAAACTATTCATTTGCGGTGACCGGGGTGGAGTCGGACTGTTCCGTCCCCTTCGTCCCCGTCTCTTTCCTGAACGGCATCCGCCGCTCCCTGGCGGAGAGGCTTGACGTCCTGCCGGTCCGGATGCTGCCTTTGCGGGAAGGAGTCATCGACCCGGTTTCCGCACCGGAAACGCTTTCCTATAAGGACAATGTGGCGAACTCCCTCGCCCGGGCCGTTTACCGGGAGCGGGGCGCCACTGAAATGGAGGATGCCTATGAACTCACCCATCGTGAGGGCATCGAATACATGCGCACCAAGTACTGCCTTCGCCACGAACTGGGCATCTGTCCCAAACAGCGTCCCGGAACCCGTCCCGATCCGCTGTATCTCCGGAACAATGGCCGTCGGCTCCGCCTGGACTTCGACTGCCGCGCCTGCGAGATGACGGTGCGGTGATAATAAAAACGCCTTGGGTAAACTCACCCAAGGCGTTTTCGTTAATGTGTTGTCTTTCATCTGTTTTGCCGAAACAGTGCTAGAAGAACAGGCGGGCGCTCAGGAGCAGCTGCCAGGTGTTGAACGTGTTGCGGTAGTTCTTGACGGTCGGGGCGTTGAAGGTATAGACGCCTTCGCTGCCGGCCTTGCTGATCTCGAGGATGTTCTCGGAGCTGACCTGCTTGGTGAGACCCCAGTTGGAGTTGATCAGGTTGGCGACGTTCAGGACGTCCACGCCCACCTGCAGGGTCGTCGGCTTGCCGGCGACGTCCAGGATGAAGTCCTGCGCCACCTTCAGGTTGAGGCGGTTCTGCCAGGGAGCGACCTTGGCGCCGCGCTCGGAGTACTGGCCGCGGTGCTTGGAGAGGTAGCTGTCGTTCTCGATGAATTCCTTGAAGGCGGCTTTGTTGGCTTCGTCCTTGAAGTTCATCTTGGCGAGATCGGCGTCGGTGGGGATGTACATCAGGTTCTGGGAACCGCCCACGCCGGTGACGTCATTGACATACCTGCCGGAACGGACACCGAAGGTGTAGGAATAGCGGGTGTAGGAGTAACCGCCCACGAAGCAGTGGTTGAAGCCCTCGTAGAACAGGCCCAGGGTGGTGGCGAGGTGCTTGCCTTCCTGGATCTTGTAGCCGATGTTGGCGATCACGCGGTTCGGGGAGACGAAGGCGGAGTGGCCGAGTTCGGGCTTGTTGGAACCGTTCACGCTGTAGTTGCCGCCGGAGAACAGGGAGGAAACCTGGTCGCCGTAGCCTTCCTGGATGGACTTGGAGTCGCTGCGGGTGTAGGCCGCCATGAGGCTCAGGCCATTGTTGAAGTTCTTGGAGAGCTGGGCGGTCACGGAGTAGTAGGTGCCGTGGAGGTTGGAGTTCGTCAGGTAGTACGGGCTCACGGTGCCGCCGAGGCTGTTCTTGATCCGCTCGGAGGTCCAGGAGGCACGCTTGCCGGGTTCGCCGGGGAGCTGAATGCCGTCACCTTCGACATAACCGAGACGAAGGGCCTGCACGGTGTTGAAATCGTAGTTGTAGATGCCTTCGATGGATCCCTTGATGCCGCCGGGGAGGTTCACGTCCACGGCGAGGGAAGTCTTCCAGGTGGTAGGCATCTTCAGGTTCTTGTCGATGAGGGTGGCTCCGGTCGGAGCGGCGAGATCCTGGGCCTTGAACGTGCCGCCGTAGATGTCCTTCAGGATCTCATCCGTGGTGGCGTGGAAGCTCGGGGTGTTCGGGTTCGTGCCGTCGGTGTCGATATACTGGGCCTGGATGCAGTTGCTGTTGCCGGCCACGGAAACGATCCACACGAACGGAATGCGGCCGGTGTACAGGCCGGAACCGCCGCGGACCACGAGGTTGCGGTTCTTCAGGACATCCCAGTTGAAGCCGATGCGCGGGGAGAGGTTGATGCGGGCCTTCGGCATGTCGGCGGTGCTCAGGCCCTTCATGGACTGGCTGCCGGCGGCAAGCTGGAGGAATTCCTTGTTCTCATTGCCGGCGATGGTCGGGTAGAACGGGAGTTCGGCGCGGAGGCCGACGGTGAGCTTGAAGTAGTCGCTGAAGTCGAACTCGTCCTGGAGGTAGGCGGAAGCCTGGTTGTAGCTGAAGGCCGGGAATACCTGGGCGAGGTCGTCGCGGTTGGAGTGGGTGATGGCGAAGGCCACCGGCTTGCCCTCGGAGAGGAAGGACTCCCAGCTGTCATAGACATAGTAGCCGAGGCCGCCCTGCATGAAACCGTTCTTGGTGTTGTCGTACTCGTACTGGAGACCGGCGACGAAGTTGTTGATGCCGGCGGACCAGGTGAGTTCGTCCGTGACGACGACGGTGTGCACGTCGCGGAGGTTGCCGAAGGTGAACGGGTCGGGACCGAAGGAAGTCAGCACGGCCCGGTTGTCCTTGCCGTCCTTGTCCTTGTAGTTTTCGAGGATGTCCACGGTCGGGAAATTGCCGCCCACGAAGCTGCGGGGCTCGTTCTGGTGGGACCAGGTGGCACGCAGCATGTTGGCGCCCTTGCCGTCGAACAGGCGGGAGTTCAGTTCAGCCGCCACGGAGGTGAAGTTTTGCTCCTGATAGTACCTGCTGGACTCGAAGAACTGGGCATAGGTGGACGTACGGCCGTAGGTGTTGCGGTCATACGGGTTCGGGTTGATGGGGTTCACCGAGCTGGACGGGGAGTTGGAGTCGAAGTTGTGCGTGTGGCTCACGCGGAGGTTGAGCTTGTTCTCGGAGTTGATGATCCAGTCCAGACGGCCCATGACCTTGTAGTCCGGGGTGCTCAGGGAATAGCCCTGGTAACGGCCCGGATTGTATCCGTATTTGCTGTCGAGGGTGTTCAGGACTTCCTCCATGAAGGATTCCGTCGGGCGGACGACATCCGTATTCGGGACGAAATTCGGGTCCACGCGGCCGGAAGCCGTGCTCACGACCTTGTTGGAACCGGGAACGGTATCGGCCGTGTATTCGGCGTTGATGAAGAAGAACAGCTTGTTCTTGATGATGGGGCCGCCCACGGTGAATCCGACCGTGTTATTCAGGAAGTCGGTCTTGTTCAGGTCTTCGCCTTCCACCTTGTAGCCGCGGACGGCCTGGGAGGTGTAGTAGTCATAGACGGAGGCGTGGAAGTCGTTGGTACCGCTCTTGGTGACGGCGTTGATCGCACCGCCGGTGAAGCCGGAGTGACGGACGTCGAACGGGGTGATGTTCACGCTCATCTGTTCGATGGCGTCCAGGGAGATCGGGCTTCCGCCGGCCGGCAGGTTGGAACCGATACCGAAGGCGTTGTTGAAGGCCGCACCGTCCACGGTGACATAGGAGGAACGGTAGTTCCCGCCGCCCACGGCCAGGCCGTTGGTGGTGGTGGAGGCCTGCGGCGTGAGCTTCATCACGTCGTTCATGCTGCGGCTTACGGTCGGAAGGGACTGCATCGTACGCTGGCTGACGGCGGTACCGGCGCCGGAGCGCTTGATGTTCATGCCGGAGTCATTGCCGTCGGCCACGAACACGGCCGCGTCGAGGTTCAGGGATTCATCCTCCAGGAAACCGTCCACGAGGACCGTTTCACCGAGGGGAGCATAGACATTCTGGTTTTCGATCTTCCGGTAACCGAGCATTTCAATGTTCACGGAATAAGGACCGCCGGGGGTGATGCCGTTGATGCGGTAGTGGCCGTTCTCGTTCGTGACGGCATAGTAAGTGGCGCCGGTAGGACCGTACGTGGCGATGACGGTGGCGCCTGCGACAGGACCGCCCTTGTCGGATACGCGTCCTCCCAGGGAGGAAGTCGTCACCTGGGCATGGGCGACGACACCCGCTACCAGCATCGTGGCGGCGAGGAAAAGGAATTTGAGTTTGAATCTCATAAGGTTAAATAAAATGTTGGTTGAGTAAGAATAGGCAACAAAAGGGCGGAACCTCACGGCTGCACCCTTGTGTGAACGGAAATTAATCAACTTATTAAACTATACATTCTTCCGTTCATAGATCTATATGTCCATCCAATGAATACACTATTTCCCTCCGGCTCCTTCGGGAGGATACCCTAAAAAGAAAGTGTGGAGCATAACCGTTTATCTGGGAGAGGCTCTGGTAAGCCGTGTTCAAATAAACAATACCCCACACCCGTATGGAAAATGCCGCGAAAGGGCATGCTTTGCCATACAAGTGATGAAGGACACCGTCTATCCCTGAACACGTTGAAATTTACCAGATTTCTCCCAAGGATAAAAGCAGTTGCACTTTCATCTAATATGTCTGCCAAGATCGGGACCCGGGAGTCCTGGATGCTTGACAGGCGCAAAGTTAGGAAATGTTTTCCGAATCACAAAGCGTCAGGTGGTTCAGATCAGCTCCAGGATCAGGTCCACGTCTCCGAAATGCCCGACGGCACCGCTGTTCCGCTCCACATAAGTACGCGTGAGGGCGCCCCGCCAGACGATGTCGTCCCGGGTGTGGAGCGGCAGTTCGATCTCGAAGCCGTAGCTCTTGGAATTGTATTTGACCATGGCGGAGCATTTCCAGCTCGTCAGGGAGCCGCCGTCATCCTCCACCATCATGAAGGCACAGTTGTCCAGCATGCCGGTCCATTCCGACACGAGCACGGCATTGAAGTCCACCGGCTTCCCGACCTGGTTCCGTTTCACGACGACCAGGAAATCCGTGACGGAAGGGGAGTAAAGCTTCAGCTCCGCTTCCGTGGAGGCCGTAAAGTCTTCTACTGCAGCGCATTTGACGAAAAATTCACTTCCCCCCGCGAACCAGCTGTCGAATTGGCGGTTCGCTTGGAACGAGCGGAGGACGAGGGTCTGGAAGTAGTTGCCCCGGCTGCTCGTCCCCCGGGTGCCGGGCGTGATGAAACCGCCACCCTGGCCCCAGTCGGGATCCTCCCGGCGACGCATCTCCAGCGACTTGTATTCCGCATCGGCATTCCGGTTGATGACCCAGACGGGGCGTTCGCGGGCCATTTCCTCATCCACGACGAGTTCCTCCACGGTCCCGTCCTCCCGGCGGAGATAGCCGATGTTCCGGACCGAATTGTCGCCGGGATCGAACGTGACGACGGGTGTCCGGTAGTCGTCGAACAGTTCCGAATAAGGCCAGTAGATCTGGACATCCGACGAGGAGAGCTGGTCCAGGAAGGCCTCGGGGTCTATGGCGCGGGTGCCGGCGAAGGTGCGCCGGACCTGTTCGGACAGAAGGTCCCGCAGCGGGACAGGATAGGCTTCCACCCGGGTGCCCGCCTCCTCGGACCCAACACCGGCTCCCGGTGTCAGGAAGAGCTGTTTCATCGTATATTCCGTGTCATAACCGTTGTCGGAGGAGGCGGAAACGGCGTCCCTCACCTCATCCACCTGCGAATCTCCTACCGGTACGACGGCGAGGAGCTGTGCGATGTCCTCCAGGGTGAAGATGTACTCGTTCTCCCCGGTGTGGAGAGTCCGGTCGTTGTCCAGCCGCTCACAGGCGGCCAGGAAGATGCCGCAGAGGCATCCCAAAAACAGCGTGCGCTTCATGTCAATCTTTTCCGGGGCCAGTCCCGGTTCCTTCCCTGCAAAGTACCGGAAAACTATCCGCGTTCACAAAAGCGAGTACGGATAAAGTCGGGAAACGGCCTCCCAGCGCACTGGAAGGCCGTTCAAAGCCCGAAAGTTTACGGTCAAAATCCGAAAACGGGATCAGTTGCCGCCGGGTCTTTCCCCGGTGCCCGCCCCGGACAGGAGCCTTTCCCCGGCCAGGATTTCCGTCAGCATCCGAAGCGTATCGGGCTGGTCTCCGGCAACGTTTTGCTGTTCGCGCGGGTCTGCAGAAAGGTCGAACAGTTGGGGGAAGGGTCGGTATCCCAGCTCGGAACCCGGGGCCCACCGGTACTCTTCCGGCCCGTCCGAAGGCTCGACGTATTTCCAGCGGGGCGTCCGGATCGACAGGGTCCGGTTGTTGGCCTGTTCCACCACGTACGGCCGTCCCACCGGATCCTGCCCCAGCCAGGCGTCAAGGCCGTCGCGGCTGTCCGGAGCGGCTCCGCGGGGCAGGGCCGCGCCCAGAAGGCGGGCCAGCGAAGCGAAAAGGTCCACTTGGGAGACGAGGGCCTCGGACTGGGTCCCGGCTGCGATGCGGCCGGGCCAGCGGACGATGGCAGGAACCCGGGAACCGGCTTCGTAAACGCCGTATTTGTTCCCCCGCAGGGTCCCCGAAGGGCTGTGCCCGTTCAGCAGTTCCCGGGCCTGGTCCTGGTATCCGTCCTCCAGGACGGGACCGTTGTCGCTGGTGACGATCAGGATCGTGTTTTCCGTGAGCCCGAGCCGATCCAGCTGTTCCATGACGGCGCCTACCGTCCAGTCGAATTCCACGATGGCGTCGCCGCGCAGCCCCATTCCGGACCGTCCCCGGAACCGTTCATGCGGGAAGCGGGGGACGTGGATGTCGTTGGTCGCGAGATAGACGAAAAAGGGCTTGTCCTTGTTCCTTTCCATGAAATCGAGCGCATGGACGGTGATGGAATCGGCGATGTTCTCGTCTTTCCACAGGGCCTTGCCGCCACCTTTCATGTATCCGATCCGTCCGATCCCGTTGACAATGGCCTGGTTGTGCCCGACTCCGGGCGTGGACGGGAGGTTGAAGAGCAGTTCCGGGTGGTCCTTGGCGAGCGGTTCTCCCTCGAAGGGCTGCCGGTAACTGACCTCGATGGGGGCCGACGGATCGTATTGGGCTACCCGGCCGTTTTCAATGAACACGCAGGGAACCCGGTCGCCCGTGGCTGCCATGATATAGGATTCCCGGAACCCGATGTCGGCAAGGCCGGTCGGAAGCGGGGCGTTCCAATCCTGCTCACCTCCCTTCTCTCCCAGGCCCAGATGCCATTTCCCGAACGCGCCGGTGGCATAGCCTTCGTTTGCGAAGACATCGGCCAGGGTATATTGTCCGGGGCGGATGATCATGCCGGCGTCGCCCACGGCGATGTCGGTATCGTTCCGGCGCCAGGCGTACTCCCCGGTAAGCAGGGAGTAGCGGGAGGGGGTGGATACCGAGGAGGTCGCGTACGCCTGGGTCAGGCGGACGCCTTGCATGGCCAGCCGGTCCACATGGGGCGTTTCCACATTCCGGGCGCCATAGCATCCCAGGTCTCCATACCCGAGATCATCGGCCAGGATGATCACTACATTCGGGGGGCCTTCCGTCCTCCCTGGCTGGACGCAGGATGATGCGACAGCGGGAAGGCAGGCGGCGTACCATAATTTACCTTTCATACGGTTCTCTTTCGTGTCAATGCCAGGCTTCGGCGATGTCCTTTTTCCAATTCCAGCCGCGGCGGTCGTAGAGCTGCGTCATCTTCTCCAATCTGGGGAGGAACGCATCCAGGTCCTTCGGGGCACCCCATTGCAGTTCCGCGAGCGCGGCGATGCGGGGCAGCATTTCCCATTCCATCTTGGTGGAATCGGCGACCCATTCGGTCCAGATGCACCCTTCGGCTCCGATGACATTTTTCCGCTCCGTCTCGGAAAGCTCGGCCGGAACGACCTCCAGGCTATATACGCGGTCGATGCTTTCCCGTCCGGTCAGACGGTTCCACCGGGGATTGCTGAAATACAGATGCTGGATGGGACAGGTGACGGTCGGGTGCCCTTCGCGGGCGGAGCGGAGCGCGGCTTTCGGGGAAGTCCATGCCAGGACCGTGACATCCGGGGCCGGCGTCCCTTCCAGGATCTCATCCCACCCCATCATGTGCCGGCCGCGGGCCCGGAGCACCTCCTGCATCTGTTCCATGAACCAAGTCTGAAGCCGGTTCTCCTTGCTTTTCCCCGGCAGGTCCTTCAAGCCGAGCTCACGGATCCGGGCCTGGCAGTCCGGACAGGATTCCCAGCGTTCTTTCGGGCATTCGTCCCCTCCCAGGTGGATGTACTGCGACGGGAAGATGTCCATCACTTCCTCCAAGACGGCTTTCGCGAAGTCCAGGGTCGCATCCTTCCCGGGACAGAGTACGTCGGCAAACACGCCGTAACGCTCCGCGACGGCATAAGGACCGCCTGTACAACCCAGTTCGGGATAGGAAGCGAGCGCCGCGAGCATGTGGCCGGGCATGTCGATTTCCGGGATGACCGTGATCTGCCGGTCGGCCGCATAGCGGACCAGGTGTTCCATCTCCTCCCGGGTGTAATGACCCTGGACGGGAATGGTGTCGAACTGGGTCGAACCCGGCTCCAGGATGCTCCGGGAGCGGTAGGCGCCGACCTCCGTCAGGCGCGGATAGGCCGGGACCGGGATCCGCCATCCCTGGTCCTCGGTCAGGTGCCAGTGGAAGACGTTGATCCCATGCAGGGCCATGATGTCCAGGAGTTCTTCCAGATAGCCGATGTCGAAATAGTGACGGCCGACATCCACCATGAACCCGCGGTAGGAGAAAGCCGGAGTATCCTGGACCGTCGCTGCCGGGAGGGCGGGACGGCCTTGGGGATGGACAGGGAGGGCTTTGTACAGGGTCTGCGTTCCATAGAAGACCCCTTTCCCGCTGCCTCCGGCGATGTGGATGCCGTTTTTCCGGCACTGGATCCGGTAGCCTTCTTCAGGAAGGGTCGGGTCGATGGAAAGGACGATCCGCCCCTTTTCCGACAGGGCCGGTTTCATCCCCGTGGCTTCTTCCAGCGCTTCGGAGAGCAGCCGGGCGGTCGTCTCCAGTTCCCGGGGTGCCTGGATGGCCGTCCGGGGAGAAAACACGAAGGGGGCGCCTTCCTCGACCGTGATCTCTTTCGGCAGGGGGCTGACGGCGAAATCACCCAGGACGGGGTCCGGGGCGCAAGCCGCCGTCGCAAGCAGGATGGCTATGAGAGGATGGAATTTCATAAGGTTTGTTCAATCGGATCCTGATACAGCTTCTGCAGCCGGTGCAGTTCATCGAGCAGTTCCTTCGTGACGGCTTCCGTCCCGGGTTCCCCGTAGATGTTGTGAAGCTGCAACGGATCTTGCTCCAAGTCAAACAGTTCCCATTCGTCGATGTCGTTGTAGAAGTGCATCAGACTGTAGCGTTCCGTCCGGACGCCATAGTGGCGGCGGACCGAATGCTCGGCCGGATACTCGTAGAAATGGTAGTAGAGCGACCGGCGCCATCCCTTCCCTTCGGAGGTCTCCACGTTCGCCGGCTTTTCTCCCCGCAGGAGAGGCAGGAAACTCTCGCCCTGGATGTCCTCCGGGACAGGCAGTCCGGCCATCTCCAGGATCGTGGGAGCATAGTCGATGTTCTGGATGAATTCGTCGATGTCGTTGGAGCGGTGTCCGAAGTCGGCTCCCAGGACCCGGGTGCGACCCTTGGCCGCCTTCACGGGCTTCCCGCCCGGCATCCTGACCAGGAACGGTGTCCGGAAGCTCTCCTCGTACATGAACCGCTTGTCGAAATACCCGTGTTCGCCCATGTAGAACCCCTGGTCGGAGGTATAGATCACGACGGTATTCTCCAGCAGGCCATGCTCTTCGAGGTACTCATAGACCCGGCCCACATTCCGGTCCACGGATTGGATGACGCTGCAATAGTCCCGCATGTAGCGCTGGTATTTCCACTCATACAGGGCTTTCCCGGAAAGGTTGTCCCGCTTGAACTGCGCGATGATCGGGTCGTAATACGCATCCCAGGCGGCCTGCTGCTGCGCGTCCATCCGGCCTTCCACGATTTCGCCGGGTGCGAGGTCCTGCCGATACAGGCTGCGGCCATACTCCTCCAGCCACGGTTGTTCCGGGGTATGGATCTCGTTTTCCCGGTCCGCCATCTTCAGGTCGTAGATGATGTTCATGTCGGCGAGGATGCTCATTTCCTGCTTGGCGGCGGCTTCGCGGGTGGCGTAGTCGTCATAGAAGGTTTCCGGAAGCGGGAAGGTGACCTCGTCGAAGCTCCCCAGGTCCTGCAGGTCCGGCATCCAGCTGCGGTGCGGAGCCTTGTAGTGGAGGAACAGGCAGAAAGGTTTGTCGGCATCCCGATGCTCCAGCCACTCGAAGGCTACGTCCGTCGTGATATCCGTGGAATAGCCGGGGCGGACGACCTTTTCCCCGTTCCGGATGAATACCGGGTTGTAGTAATCGCCCTGTCCGGTGAGGATGTCCCAGTAATCGAATCCCGTGGGATCGCTCACCAGGTGCCATTTCCCGATCATCGCCGTCTGGTATCCGCCCGCCTGCAGCAACTTCGGCAGTGTCTGCTGACTGCCGTCGAAGATGCCATGCTCGTTGTTCGTGAAACCGTTGGCATGACTGTGCTTGCCGGTCAGCAGGCAGGCCCGGGAAGGTCCGCTCAGGGAATTTGCGACAAAACTGTTCGTGAAGCGGGCCCCTTCCTCGGCCAGGCGGTCGATGTTGGGGGTCCGCATGAACCGCTGGTCATACGCGCTGATGGTCTGGTAGGCGTGGTCGTCACACATGATGTAAACGACATTCAGCGGCTTTTCGGGCTTTTTCTTTGCTTGGGAACAGGAGACTGCGGCCGCCGTGGCCGCAGCTCCTGTCAACATCAGAAAGAGTCTGGGAGCGTCCATTACCAACCGGGATTCTGCTGCCACTTGTTCCCCGTAAGCGTCAGGAGGCGCTGCTGGAACGGAAGCAGGTAGTCTCTGTTTTCCTTGAACTTGTATCCGCCGCTCATCGTGCCCGGAGGGATGGGGATGATGTAGCGCCGGGCATCGCCGGCCACACCGGTGAGGAACAGGTTGTTCCCGGAATCCTGGTCATAGACCAGTTCGCTGAAATTGTCCCGCAGGGTCGGGAGGTTGCTGCCCGTGAAAAGGGCTCCTAAGGGCGTCCAGTTCACCAACAGGACATCGGCTGCGGCCCAACGGGCGATATCGTAGAAGCGGCGGCCTTCCAGGGCCTGTTCCACGCGGCGCTCCCGACGGACTGCCTGGATGTACTTGTTCAGGTTCCGGAACGGATAATCGGCTTCGGTGTTGTACTCGCGGTCGAAATCCATCGCCGGCATGCCCACGCGGTCGCGAAGCGGCTTCAGGGCGGCGATGATCCGGGATTCGTTGCCGGGGCCGTCCAGTTCGGCCAGCGCTTCGGCGTAGTTCAGCAGGACATCGGCATAGCGTACCTGGATGGCCGGCGTGGCGCCCTTGTACTCCGCTTCCAGATTTCCGGTATAGTCGATCTGGACGTGCTTGAGGATAGCATAGCCTGTCGTGTTGTGATGGTGGCCTTCGGCAAAGAGCGGAGGTGCCGGCATCCCTTCCTGCATGTCCGGACGCAGGACCTGGCCGGGCATGGCGACGGTCTGGGCGAGGCGAGGGTCACGCACCGTGGGCAGAAGCTCCTGTCCGTAAACGACCTGCGCGGCTTCCCGCTCGGCCTTGGTGTAAGGTCTTCCGTCGATGGACAGGTAGTCGTTCACCAGGGAAGAGGTGACACCGACACCGCCGCCGCCCTTGTTCAGATAGCGGTCCACGTTGTTGCCCACGAGGTCTCCGTCGTAACGCTTGTACCAGAGCACTTCCTTGTTGTTGTCCAGATTCGTGGTCTGGAACACGACCCGGTAGTCGTCGTTGGTCTTTCCCGTGTTGTGGATGGCCCATACGCCCCGGTCCATGACGGCCTTGGCGGCTTCGGCCGCCGTCCGCAGATAGGACTGGATCTTGTCATCGGTGACGGTCTTGTCGTAGAAGGCGTCGTTCTTGGCCTTGTGGTATTTTTCCCACGTGCCTTCGAACAGGGCGACCTCGCTCTTCAGCGCGCGGGCGACATCGCGGTGGACGCGCATCGTGGCGGCGCTGTTCTGTTCATTGAGGAGGCTGATGGCCTCATCCAGGTCCTCCAGGATGAAGTCGGTCACGGCCGTGCGTGAGTCTTGGCCCACCTGCATGGCTTCCAGGTCCGGATTCAGCGGTTCCTTCACGATGGCGACCCCGCCATAATCCTTGAGCAGCTGGTAATAGTACCAGGCGCGGAAATAGTAGGCCTCGCCGATGAGCTGGTTGTAGTTGCCCGTCTTGTCGCAGTTGTCCTTGTTGTTCAGCAGGAAATTGACATTGCGGATGCGGGTATAGGCGCTCAGGGAAGCGGCGTTGCCGATGGAAAGGGCGCCGTTGATGCGGGCGACCGGTGCCGAAGCGGCCATGTTGTCGCTATAGGTGTCCGATCCGGCGATATGGTTGCCGCCGCCCATGCCGAAATCCTGTGTGCGGACGGCTGTCTCGTAAAACTGGTTGATGTAATTCTGGATTTCACCGGTGGACCGGAACGGGTTATTCGTGGAAAGCACGCCTTCCGGGTCCTTGTCCAGCTTGAAGCAGGCCGTTGCGGCCGTCATGATGGCCAGTACAGTCAGTATATTGCGTAGTTTCATGATCATGGAGCGTTTAGAAGTTGACGACGATACCTACGGAAACGGTCTTGTTCATCGGATAGCTCTTACCGGCGTCTGAAGCGCCACGGTTGGCATTACCGCCGTTATAGGAATTGTAGGTGAAGATGGCTTCCGGATCGAAGATCGTGGACAGTTTGGTGAAGGTCAGGAGATTCTCTCCCGTCACATACAGCTGGGCCTTGCTCAGGCCGATTTTGCCGATCAACGACTGCGGAAGGTCATAGGACAGGGTGACGGTCTTCAGGCGGAGGTATGCGGCATTCTGCAGGTAACGGTCGCTGCACTGCTTCTGCTTGCTCTGGTAGGTGCCCACGCCGCCGGCGTTGTGGATGTACGGTTTGGGATAATAGGCGTTGGGATTGTCTTCCCGCCAGTAGTCCATGTGCTCCTTGAGCACGGTCACCTGGGCATAAGGTCCGAAGCCCCAGAAATAGAGGGAGCTCGAAGGGTCGTAGTCGCGCTTGCCCACGCCCTGGAACAGGAAGTTCAGGCCGATTCCCTTCCACCAGACGGATCCGTTGATGGTGTAGTTGTAGCGGGGGGTGGTGTTGCCGATGACGGTGAAGTCTCCCATGTCACCCAGGGTATTGCTGCCCTTGTTGATCTTGCCGTCCCCGTTCAGGTCGATGTATTTCACATCGCCGGGCGTCCACTTCGTCGCGCTGATGAAGGAGTGGTCCAAGGCATTGAAGGCATCCGCCTCGGCCTGGTTCTGGATGAGGCCGTCTGCCCGGTATCCCCAGATCTCGCCGACGCTCTTCCCCTCATACCAGCTGCCGGCAGGATCGGTTCCGGTCGGGTTGGAATACTTGGTGACGACGGCCGTGGCGTCCGACACGGAACCGCCGATGGAATAGTTGAAGTCGCGTCCGGCGTGGCCCCGGTAGTTGATGGCGAATTCCCAACCCCGGTTACGCATGTTCGCGTTGTTGGTCTGGGGCGCGCTGGCACCGAAGATGTCCGGATAGTCTTCGCCCGGGCCAAGCATGTCGCGCGTGTCGCGCTGGAACAGGTCGAAGGAGCCGGTGAGGGCGTTTCCGAAGAATCCGAAATCCAGACCGACATTCTGGTTCAACACCTTTTCCCAGGTGGTGAGGGGATTCACCACGCCGGGCGCCTGGGTATAGGAATGGCGTCCGTCGGAATAAATGTAATTGCCCAGACCGGAACTCATGCTCATGGTGGAGGCGAAAGTATAGGTTGCGGCACCGGCCTGGTTGCCCAGCAGACCGTAGGAGGCCCGGAGTTTCAGGTTGGAAAGCCAGCCGGAAGCGGACTGCAGGAACGGTTCCTTATGAATGTTCCAACCGGCGGAAACAGACGGGAAGAAGCCCCAGCGGTGGTCGGCGGCGAAACGGGAAGATCCGTCATAACGGCCGTTCAGTTCCAGCAGATACCTGCCGTCATAGTCGTAATTGATGCGCCCGAAGTAGCCGCGGGTAGCCCACCCGTAACGGGTATCCGTAATGGTCTGGTCGCCATTGCCCATGGTGACGCTGGGCGTGGCCGTGGTGTAAAGGCCGGTGATGGCGTTCTTGATGTAGGCGTAGTGGTAGTCCTCTTCCTGATAGCCGGCCAGCAGCGCGAAGTTGCTCTTTTCGCCCAGCGTGAAGGAATAATTGGTGTAGAGGCTGATACTCTGGTAGTTGGTATTCGTATTGGACCGGGTATATTTTCCGTCCTTGGGAATGCCCAGCTCGGAACGTCCGCCCTTGACGGTGGTCACTCCGTCCATCATGTAGATGTCCGGCGCGATGGCCACGGCTTCGTAATTGTTGACGCCCAACCGGTAGGTGTAGTCCAGGTTGATGAACCAGTTCTTGACAGGCTGGATCTGCAGCCCGGGGGTAATGTCCAGACGGTCGCGCTTGGTGGTCGTGTAAGTACCGCTCTGGAGGTAGGGGATCATCGTAAATTCCACATAGTGACCATTGTCATCCATGTAGTGTTTCGTGGAGAATTCACGGGCCAGGGTGTGGTAGAAGCCATAGCCGATGGCACCGTCCCCGAACGGACTGTCGGTCTGCCCATGGACGAATTTGGTGCTGAACAGGAGCTTGAGCCAGTCGGTGACCTGGGCTTGCGTGTTGGCGTTCACGTTGAAACGCTTGTAGCCCATGTCGGCGAAGCGCAGCGCACCGTCTTCGTCATACATGCCGCCGCTGACATAGTACTGGACTTTCTTGCTTCCTCCGCGGATGGACAGGTTGTGGTTGTGCTTGAGTGCCCAGTCCTTGTAATGTAGCTTGAAGTAGTCGGTGTTGCCGAGGCCTTTTTCCGAGTTCTCGAAGGACGACGGGTTGGCCGTGGGGTTGTTGCGGATCTCCGCCCACGGGTCGGCGGAAGGATCTCCGTCGATGAACCGTTGAAGGTCGGCGATCTTCTCGTCGGAATACTTTCGGGGTGCATTGGCATTGGCGGCGCCGTCGTTCCAGAAATGGGCGAAATCCACGGAACTGGCCATGGTCGGAAGCTTGGTCGGTGCGTTCCATCCGACATTGCCGGAATAGCTGATGACGGGCTTCCCGTCGGCTCCGCGCTTGGTCGTGACCAGGATGACACCGTAGGCGGCCCGGGCTCCGTAGATGGCGGCGGAGGCGGCGTCCTTGAGGACGGAGATGCTTTCGATATCATTGGGGTTGACATCCTGGAGGCTCATCTCGACGCCATCCACGAGGATATAGGGATTGCCGGTATCGCTCAGGTTGCCGCGTCCACGGAGGGTGATGGTCGTCGCGGCGCCCGGGGTGCCGGCCGCCGTGTTGGAGATGGTCAGGCCGGGAACCATGCCCTGAAGGGCCTGGGCGGCATCCACGACGGGACGCTGGGCGAAGTCATCTCCCTTGACCTGGGAGACGGCGCCGGTCAGGTTGACTTTCTTCTGGACGCCGTAACCGACGACGACCGTTTCTTCCAGCATCTGCGTATCGTTCTGCAGGACCACGTTCAGGGGTCCGCTGTTCCAGGTGATCTCCTGGGTGACATAGCCGATGCAGGAGAAAACGAGGACGTTGCCGGGCCGGACACCGTTCAAGACGTAGGTGCCGTCGATGTCGGTGACCGTGCCGGTCTGTGTGCCCTTGACGAACACAGAGCCGCCGACGACGGTTTCACCGGATGGATCGGTAACCGTTCCCCGGACGGTCTGTGGGCCCTGTGCCAGCACGACGATGGAAGCCATGAGTGCGGCTGTCGCCGACAGGATGGCTTTGCGGAGTGTTTTAAGCATAGTGGTTTTTTAGTTATGGTTAGTGGATATGGATGCGGTTATCTGCACAAAGATGGGAAAAACCCTGCGAAACCGAATCCGATCTTGTCCGTAAATAGTCCGATTTCGTCCAAAAATGCGAATTGGACGAATTCGGACGCGGATGTTTGGCTTTTCTCCGGAAAAACGCTAATTTAGCCATTGCAACCACGGCTTTGATGAAAAACATCCTGCTTCTGCTATTTCTCCTTCCTGCGGTTTGGGTATCGGCCGCACAGAATTCGCCGTATGCCTATATCCCGATCTCCTTGGAAAACGGCCTGTCCCAGCCGAATGTCACATCGTTGCTGCTGGACAGCCGGGGCAGTCTGTGGATCGGGACCCGGAACGGGCTGAATCGGATGGACCGGCAGGAAATAACGGTCTATACATCCCATGGACACGATGCGGCACACCTGCCGGGGAACGAGATCCGGGACCTGTCCGAAACCGCGGACGGATCGGTCTGGATCCGGACGTCGCGCGGCATCGCCCGCTATCGCCCCTCCCGGGGCGGATTCGAGACCGTCATGGAGAAACCCTTCTTCTCGTCACTGGCCGTTCCCGACGGAATCCTGTTTGGAGGTGACGGATGCCTGGCCCGCGTGGCGGAAGACGGAAGTTCCGAGTACCTGTATCCTTTCGGGGAGGGTTCCTGTGTGGGAAACCGGGCTTACCGCATCGGACGGATGGTGGCCTTGGAGGGGCGTGAGCTGCTGCTTGGAACGGATGAGATGGGCCTGTTCCGCTATGAGCCCGGCCATCCGGCCGTTCCGTTTACGCAGGAAGCGTTCCGGCAGGTCATCGCTTTGTACAGAAGCCGGACGGGGGATATCTTCGTCGCATACGACGGAGACGGAGTCCGGCGCTATTCCCCGGACGGGACCGAGCTGGCCCATTACACGACCCGTAATAGCGGACTGGCCCATGACTATGTCCAGAGTTTCGCGGAATATGACGGATTCCTCTGGATCGCGACGGATGGTGGCGGCATTTCGCTCCTAGACCTCTCTTCCGGCCGCTTTCAGACGCTTCGTCACAGCCCTGACGATCCGGCCTGCCTGCCGTCCAACTCGGTGACGGTGCTGTACCTCGATTCTTCCGGCGTCCTGTGGGCAGGAACGGTCAAACATGGCTTCTTCCAGGTACGCCAGAACCATATCCGTTCTTTCAGCGGCCCGTTGTGCGGATTGACGGACAACGCGGTCATCAGCCTGTACCGGGAGGACGACGGCTCGCTCTGGGTCGGCACCGACGGCGGCGGCATCCATCGTTTCGATCCGGTTTCGGGTCGTTTTACACCCCTGCCGGGAACCCGTGGCAAAATCCTTTCGCTGGTCGGGTTCGATGCCCGGAATCTGCTGGCTTCCATCTATATGGAGGGCTTTTTCCTGGTGGACAGAGTGACCGGTGCCCGGAAACCGTTTACGCTTGTCAATGAGGAAGTGAATCGGCAGGAATGTTTCTGGGGATACCTTCCCCGTGTGGCGCGCGTGGCTGGTGACAAGCTGTATTTCCTCAGTTATTCCCCCTGGCTCTACGACCTGCGCACCCGGAGCTTCTCTTTGCTCCAGGTGGATGACAGCCTGGCCGTCAGCGGTGTCAGGATGGCCTGTTCCGATGGGCGGGAGGCCTTCTTCTATCGGGACAATCAGGTTTTGATCGCCGATTTGAAGGAGGACAGGATCCGACTGCTTTTCCGTGTGGGGGAGCAGGAGAAAGTGACATCCGTCGCCTATGACGGTGATCGGACCGTGTGGGTGGGGACGGACCGCGGCCTTGGAAAGTACGACCGCCGCTCGGATACGTATGAACCGGTGGAGACCGGCCTTTTCGACAGCGTGTCGGCTCTGGAATACGCCGGGAACGGGCAGCTGTGGATCTGTGCCCGCAGCCGGCTGTTCACCTATCTGTGCGAAGGGAACCGCTTCGTTTCCTGGAGCGCTTCGGACGGGTTCCGCCCGAACGACATCAAAATGCTGTACCAGAACGCCACGAGTCCCGATTACCTGTACATGGGCGGTTCGGACGGGCTGGTGCAGATCAGCCGGGACATCCCGATTCCGGGGCTGGAACCGGTCGCGGTCTTTCTGGACCAGTTGACGGTGAACGGCCGCCCTGCGCTGTCCGATGTGCAGGGAAACCGGATCCGCGTCCCCTGGAACTATCAGTCCCTTGTCGCCTCTTTCCAGGTCAAGGACGGCGATGCTTTCCAGCGCAAGTATTTCCGCTACACCGTGGAAGGGACGCAGACGCGGACCTTTGAAAGCGACGACGCCCGCCTGCAGCTTCCCGCCCTGTCGGATGGGACATACCGGATCCTGGTTTCCTGTCTGCAGAAGGGTGGCGATTTTACCGTGCCGGAATGCCTGCTGGAAGTCGTCGTGCTTCCTCCCTGGTACCGGACCGTCTGGTTCCGACTGCTGTTGGCCGCCCTTCTGCTGACGTCGGCCGCCTGGGGCATCCGCACCGTCACCAAGCGGCGGGAGCACGAGACCAAGAATTCCATGGCCCATTTCCTCGAGGAAATGCTGCAGGATACGGAAGTGCGGGAAGATGATACCGCCATCACGCCCGATCCGGAATTCAAGGCCCGGCTGGATGCCGTCATCCTCCGGCATCTGTCCGATCCCGGCCTGGATGTCCAGTTCCTCACGGAGCAGCTGGCGATGAGCCGGACCCTCCTGTACGGCAAGGTAAAACAGGTGACAGGACAGGGCGTCAAGGACTATATCAACCGGATACGCATCGAACGGTCCGTGGACCTTCTTCTGCACACGGACAAGAATATCAATGAAATCGCTTACGAAGTCGGTTTCGCCTATCCGCGTTATTTCAGCACCTCCTTCAAGAACCTGAAGGGCGTGACTCCGACGCGTTTCAAGCAGGAGAACCGTTCTCCCAACCCGGATACAAAACCTTAGCATATGATGAAAAAATTCCTTTCCCTCCTTTCTCTCGCCATCGTCTGCGCCACCTCCTTTGCGGCGCAGGCCAAAATGGAACCCTGGCAGGACCCGAATGTCTTCGAGGAAAACCGGATGCCCATGCGGGCGACCTTTGTCACGGCCGAGCAGCAGACCCTGAGCCTGAACGGCCTCTGGAAGTTCTATTTCAACCCGACCGTGGAAGGCCGTCTGAAGGGCTTCGAGGCCGTGGGGTATGATGACGGTGCCTGGGGTGAGATTCCCGTCCCGGGACTCTGGGACCTTAACGGCTACTGCGATCCCCTGTATGTCAATGCCGGTTTCCCCTGGAGCGGACATTATGAGAACAATCCGCCTTACCCGGCCCTGGAGCACAACTATGTGGGCCAGTACCGCCGGACCTTCACCGTGGACCCGTCCTGGATCGGGAAGCAGATCTGCCTGAACATCGGCTCCGCCACCTCCAACGTCCGCGTCTGGGTCAATGGGAAAATGGTCGGCTACAGCGAGGACAGCAAGCTGGAAGCCCGTTTCGACCTGACCAAGTATGTCCATGCCGGGGAGAACCTCATCGCCCTGGAGATCTTCCGCTGGTGCGACGGCACTTACCTGGAGGACCAGGATTTCTGGCGTTTCGCCGGGATTGCCCGCGGGGTGGAGGTCTATACCCGTGAAAAGGAGCGCATCGAGGATGTCCATGTCATCGGCGGCATGGACGGCAACCTGAAAGTGGCCCTGGAAGTGACCAAGGGCATCTCCGCCGTGGACCTGGAAGTGGTGGACGCTTCTGGGAAGTGTGTCCTCTCCGCCGCCGGCTTGAAGCCTCTCAAGGGGAAGGTCGATTACGCCGGCTCCGTCAGCGATCCCGCCCTCTGGAGCGCTGAAACGCCGAATCTCTATACCCTGAAGGTGAAGGCCTCCACCCGCAAGGGCGCTGCCGAGAGCACCTGTGTCGAATTCGGTTTCCGCACCGTGGAGGTCGTCGGCAACCAGCTCAAGGTCAATGGACAACCCATCCTCATCAAGGGTGCCGACCGGCATGAGATGAGCGCCACCGGCGGTTATGTCGTCACGGAGGCGGAGATGATCCGCGATATCCGGATCATGAAGGAACTGAACATCAACGCCGTCCGTACCTGCCATTATCCCGACGACCCGCGCTGGCTCGCCCTCTGCGACAAGTACGGCCTGTATGTGGTGGATGAAGGCAACATCGAGTCCCACGGAATGGGCTACGGTCCGGAAACCCTGGCCAAGAACCCGATTTTCGCCGCCGCGCACCTCGCCCGGGACAGCCGGATGGTCCGCCGCGATTTCAACCATCCTTCCGTGATTGTCTGGAGCATGGGCAACGAGGCCGGTGCCGGTCCCAACTTCGAGGCCTGCTACGACTGGATCAAGGCTTTCGATCCTTCCCGGCCCGTCCAGTACGAGCAGGGCGTCATCCGCCGCGAGCGCCGGAGCCTCCGCTATACGGATATCTACTGCCCGATGTACAATTCCCCGGATGAGGACCGCGCCTATCTTCAGCATGCCGACAAGCCTCTCATCCAGTGCGAGTATGCCCATGCCATGGGCAATTCCATGGGCAATTTCAAGGAATACTGGGACCTGATCCGGAGCGAACCGGCCTACCAGGGCGGTTTCATCTGGGACTTCGTGGACCAGGCGCTCCGCTGGCCTTCCAACGCCCGCGGCACCGACCATATCTTCATCTTCGGCGGTGACCTGAACGACTACGACCCCTCCGACGGTTCCTTCAACTGCAACGGCGTCATCGCCGCGGACCGTACCCTGCATCCGCATGCGTATGAGGTGCGTTACCAGTATCGGAACATCCTGACGACGGCCGGCAGCCAGCCTGGAACCGTCAAGGTGTACAACGAGAACTTCTTCACCGACCTGTCCGGCTACCGCCTCGTGTGGACGCTGGAGGCCGACGGAAAGGCCGTCCGCACCGGCTCCGTGGACCGGTTGGATGTCGCCCCGCAGCAGACGAAGGCTTTCGCCCTGGGTATCGGACCGCTTCCGGAAGGGAAGGTCGTCACCCTGAACGTCCGCTATCAGCTCAAGGAGGCGCAGCCGCTCCTCCCGGCCGGCTTCGAGGTTGCCTATGACCAGCTCGTCCTCCGGGATGAACCGTCCGGGATCTGCAGCTGCGTTCCGGAAGGCTATACCGTGGATTCTGCCCGGGCCGATGCCGCCGCTTCCGTCTGGGTGTTCTCCGGCAAGGCCCCGTATGCCGGAACGCTCGGAAAGCGGGAAGCGATCTGGGAAATCACCATCGACAAGAAGGTGGGCGCCCTGACTTCCTATGAACTGGACGGAAAGGAACTGCTGAAAGAACCGGTCCTGCCGTGCTTCGACCGTGCCCTGGTGGAGAATGATCTCGGCGCCCGTTTCCAGCGGGAGTTCGCCTTCTGGCGGAATCCGGAACTGAAGGTGGCCTCCGCCTCCGCGAAGCAGGACGGAGATGCGTTCGTGGTGGACATCGAGTTCGCGCCCATCGGCGAGGCCGCCCTGGTCAAGGTCTCTTATCGGGTGGATCCGTTGGGCCGGGTCACCGTCACCGAATCCCTCACGGACGCCGGCAAGCTCTCCGAGGCCCCGCATCTGTTCCGCTTCGGCATGCGCCTGGCGATGCCCGGCCAGTATTCCGACCTGGATTTCTTCGGCCTGGGCCCGTGGGAAAACTACGCCGACCGCCATTCTTCCGCCCTGCTCGGCCGTTATTCCCAGCGGGTGGAGGACCAGTACCACTATGGTTATGTCCGCTCGCAGGAATCCGGCACCCATACCGGCATGCGCTGGATGCGTCTGGTCGATGAGGCCGGCAACGGTCTGGAATTCAGCGCTCCGGCCGCCTTCTCCGCATCGGCCCTGCCTTTCTCCCTGGAGGATCTGGACACGCATGTCCATTCCCTGGAACTGAAGGCCAAGGCCCATGAAGGCGAGCGCTCCCGCGGCACCACCTATGTCCATATCGACCTCGCCCAGATGGGTGTCGGCGGTATCACCTCCTGGGGCACCTGGCCGCTGAAGGAATACCTCCTCCCTGCCCAGCCCTACGAATTCACCTTCATGATGGCGCCGGTCCACGGGGTGGTGGAGTAGCGTGATTTCCATATCGCTGATTGTCAGTGTGATACGAAAAATTCCCTGGTGCATTTGTACCAGGGAATTCTTTATAACCGGCTGACTGTCAGCCGAATGGGTGATGAGCTTACTTCTGCAAGGCTCCGAGCTGCTGGGTGGCCTGGGCGGCGTACTTGGCGTTGCCGGAGAGCTTCTTGTAGTACTCGATGGCGGTAGCCTTGTCACCAGCCTTCTGGGCGGTGGCGGCGATGGTGAACATCACGTCGGCGGCGTCCTTGGCGTCCGGGCTGATCTCGAGGTACTTCTTGTAGGCCTCAATAGCCTTGGCGCTCTTGCCGAGCTTGGTGTTGGCGCTGGCGATGAGCTTGTAGGCGTTGGCGCTCTCCAGGTAGCTGTTGGACTTCTCGAGGGCCTCGATGGCGTCGGCGCTCTTGCCGGCCTTCACGAGGGTCATGCCTTCCTTGAGGAAGAGGTTGGAGAGAAGCTTATTGGCCTGGTCTTCCTTTCCGTTGGCGGCAGCGGCCTCGAAAGCGGCGACGGCGGCGTCGTTGTCACCGGCCTGCATCAGGGCCTGGCCGTAGAGGAGCTGGCTCTGGCCATCTGCGGGATCGAGGGCGACGACCTCCTTGAAAGCGGCGGCGGCACCAGCGAAATCCTTGGCCTTCAGCAGGGTGGCACCCTTGCGGGAATAGGCGTTGGGGATCAGTTCCTTGGTGTCGGCAATGACATCTTCGACACCGTATTCACCCGCGACGGTAGCGGCCTCCTTCAGGGTGGCGATGGCCTCGTCATACTGGGCTTCGTTGATTTGCTCCTTGGCGATGGAGAGGATGGTCTGGGGAATGATCTGCTTGCACTGGGCGACCATTTCGGCAGCCTCTTCTTCCGAGCAGGCCTCGAACTGGGCGAGGGCGCTCTTGAACTGGGTCAGGGCCTCGGCCTTGTTGGTTTCGAGAGTCTGGGCACCCATGTTGAACGTTTCCACTGCGGCATTGAAGTCCTGGGCGGAAGCAATTCCTGCGGCGAGTGCGAGGGCCGCGAGGGAGACAAATAATCTTTTCATACTGCTTTGCGGTTTATTTGTTAAAAATTATTCTTCGTCCGTTGTTGCACGTATTTTGCAAAAATAGCAATTTTTTATGTTAATTTTGCATTTGAAACGCGTCAAATACATGTCAGTCCGACTGCTTTCCATACTTTCCAGCCTGGCCTTCCTCATTTTTTCAATAATTGTGCCAGCGCAGACCCTTCCATCCCTTCCCGTGGACGGAAAGGTGCAAAAAGGTACGCTCCGCTGTGGCGTTACCTACTATATGGTGAAAAATGACGAAGCCAAGGGCTTTGCCGATTTCGCCCTGGTCCGCCGTGGGGAAACCCCGACCGATGCGACGGCCGATGACCTGGACACCCGCTTCCTGCGGCGGAGCGGGGTCGGCCCCCGCCCGGGCGGATGGTTCCAGGAACGTGACGGAAATACCGTCCTCCACCTGGACCGGGTTCCCGTCTATGATGCCAATGTGCTGGATTCCACTCTGTTGGTCACTTTTGCGCAAGTCGCTCTGTCCCGGGCCGACGAGGCGGTCATCGTGAGTGGGGACATCGACCCCGTGGAGTTCAAGAAGAAGATGGACATCTTCTCGATGATGGTCCCGCAGCATTTCGTGGAAAACAGTCATGGGCCGGACTACGTCTGGGAACCGTCGGTCATGCCCTCCGTAGTGTGGCGCAACACCCCGACCGGAGACAAGGGCGTCGTGCGGATCGCCTACGCCTCTCCCCGGACGGCGCAGGACCAGATGAACACGGCCCAGGCCCTCGTGATGGGCATCCTGAGCCGGGAATTCCGGACCATCGCCCTCCGTCGGATCGAGCGGAACCTGCGGGATGCCGGTATCCCGTACGGAAAACTGGATTTCAACTATCTGAACAGCGCGGAAACGGGTGGGGACGAAGAATACGCCGTGGAGGTCCTGACGGACCGGGCCCACATGGAAGCGGCGATGAAGACCGTCTCCCAGACCCTGGCCGGACTCGATGAATTCGGGGTTCCGGTGAAGGAGTTTGCCGAGGCGAAAGAGTCGATGATGGCCGGGATGCTCCTGCGGGGCAGCGCCGCCCTGACCAACCGGAAATATGTGGACCGCTGCGTCTCCCATTTCCTGTACGGGGCGAACCTGGCTCCCTATCAGGAGGAAACGCGGCTTTTTGCCCGCAAGAACGTGGCGGACAGCACGGAGACGCGGCTTTTCAACCAGTTCTCGACCTCCCTGCTGAGCCAGCTTTCCAACCTCACGCTGGAATACCGTGCGCAGCTGGATTCCCTGGACGAGGACAATGCCCTGTTCCAGTATAACCTGGCCTACCTGTACGGCTCCACCTTCCAGGACGCCCGGGATTATTCCTGGCAGCGGGATACGGCCTCCCTGGAGGTCGCCTGCCCGAAGGTGAAGATCAAGGAAACGAAGCCGGAGCCCGTTTCGGGAGGATCCCTGTGGACCTTCTCCAACGGAGTCCGCGTCGTCTATAAGCAGGTTCCCGGCAGCCGGATGTTCAATTATGCGCTGCTTCTCGGCGGCGGCCTTTCCGGGGTCACCGGCCTGGAAGAAGGGGAGGGCGGTTACTTCGGCGACATGCTTTCCCTGTTCGACGCCGGCGGCATGTACGCGTCCGATTTCCGGGACCATCTCGCCGTGAACGGCATCGACATGGAGACCCAGGTCTCCCTGACCTTTACCTCCATCCACGGAAGCGCGCCTTCCTCGAAACTGCCTTCCCTGCTGAAGGCCCTGCTGGCGCTGGCGAACGACCGGACCGTGAACCGGAACGAGTTCGAAATCTATCTGCGCAATGCGGCATGGGCCCGGGAATCCGTGGAGGACCGGCTTTACAAGATGATGTATCCGGGATTCAACTACACCTCCCGGAAGTATCCGTCGGCCCTGGGACCCGCCACGCAGGCCAAGGCCGCGCAGTTCTGGGAATCCCGCTTTTCCCGGGTGAACGACGGCATGCTCGTCATCGTGGGGGATGTCGATGAGGCCTCCGCCCGCCGTGCCCTCCTCAAATATGTGGGTGGCTTCCGGACGCAGCGCGGAAACGAAGGACGCAAGACCGTGCGGTACACGCCGGTGTCCGGGGCTTCCGTGAGAAAGGGCACCGAGGGCGCCCAGGGGGCTTATGTCCGCCTGGATGCGGAATTCCCGCTTTCCGGGGTCAACTATGTCATGGCCGAAGTCGGAGCCGATGTGCTCCGCCGCCATGTCGTCGCCGCCCTGGACGGGACCGGCCTGTCCACGGAAGTGACCGCCGGTTTCCATTCCTATCCCCAGGAACGGCTCTGGATGGTGGTTTCCTGTGAAGGGGACCATGCCGAAGCGGCGCTTCCCGCCATCCGGGAAGGCATCCGCCAGGCCGCTGCCGCGACCGTTTCCCAGAAGGATGTCAATGCCTACAAGGCCCTTGTCCTGGCCAACATGAACCGGGAACTGACGGAGCCCGAGACGGTCGTCACTTCCGTCGTCGCCCGGTATGGCATCGGCAAGGATATGGTTTCCCATTACAAGGAAAGCGTGAACGGGATTACGCCGGCTTCCCTGAAGGGAATGCTCAGTGCGCTTTCGTCCGGCCGCGTGGCCGAATATGTCGTGGAGTGATGGGACACAGGAAAAAGTTCGGCACCATCGTCCAGATCGGGGACATCCTGGTCTCCGAAGACGTCATCCTGGAGTATTTCGCCTGCGATTATCCGGTGTGCCGGGGAAAATGCTGCATCGTCGGCGACAGCGGAGCGCCGCTTCTGGAAGAGGAGTTGGATCCGATCGAAGCCAACTATGACGTCTTTTCCCCGCTGATGCGCGAGGAGGGCCGGCAGGCAGTCCGGGAGAAGGGGTTTTTCGAGATCGACCGGGACGGAGACCTCGTGACGCCGCTCGTCCCCGGGAGCGAGGAGTGCGCCTTCTGCCATTTCGAAGACGGAAACTGCCTGTGCTCCATCGAGCGTCAGTTCTTTGCCGGCAAGTCCACGTTCCGGAAGCCGATTTCCTGCCAGCTGTATCCCGTCCGGGCCGTCCGGATGCGGAACGGCACCATCGGCCTGAACCTTCATCGCTGGGATATCTGTGCGTGCGCTTTCGAGAAAGGGCGCCGCGAAGGGATCCGGGCCTACGAATTCCTGAAAGACCCGCTCACGGAGGCATACGGGGCCGATTTCTATGAGGCTTTGTGCGTGGCGGCGAAGCAGGTGATCGCCGAGTCCAGCTAACGGCCTGGATTCCAGCCGTTCAGGACGAAAGCAGGGTCGCGGTACGAGGCGATGAGGGATGCGTCGCGGGGCAGGCTGAGCTGGCGGGAGAAGGGATGTCTTTCGGTGACGTCCACGGGTTCACCCGTTTCCATGTCGCGCGTATTGTATTCCAGCATGACGCAGGAGGGTTCGTCCAGTTCGCTCCACCCCTGGGGGAGGAGGTTCCGGACCCGGCAGTCGATGACGACGATCTCCGCATCGGGGTAGGTACTTCCGTGGTTGAGCCGGGAACGGCCATAGTCGATGGGATAGTCCGAGGTGCTCTCGAAAGTGCACTCGATGAATACGTCCCCGTGGGCGGGCTTGAAGTTCCGCACCCAGGTCAGCGGGCCCCCCTGGTTCCGGAAGGCGCAGCGGTAGGCGAACAGGCTGCCGCGCCCGAGGATCGTGTCCCCGCCGCCATCCACCTCGCAGTTTTCCATATAGACGGTACCGTTGGCCTGCAGGGCATCGCCATCGCCGATGATGTGGACCCCGTACAGGGCAATCCGTTCGCCGTTCACGAGGAGTCCTTCGGCCTGTCCTTCGAGGTCCGTGGCGAAGGTGATGTCCCGCAGCACGAGATCCGTGCAGTGGTCGAAGGCGACGGCGGCCCGCCGCTGCGGGAAGGTGCCCGCGCGCTCGTTGGTCTTGACCGTCATCGGGTGGGGATTGAAGACTTCGTTGTTGGCATAGTGCACCCGCGTCACGTCCGCGCCGGAGCCGATGATGGTGACATGGGATTTGTTCCGCACATAGACGATTTCCTCGTAGTCGCCGGGCAGGACCCGGATGACCACGGGCTCGTCCGAGAAGTCCGGAACCTGGTCAAGCGCTCCCTGGAGGGTGGAGAAATCGCCCTTCCCGGAGGCATCGACAATCACCGTATCCCGCAGCGAGGGAGCTTGTGCCGCCGTGGTGAAGGTCCAGTCCGAAAGGCCGTGGAACTTCCCGGAGGGGAGGGTGACCGCCCCTTCGTCGATGGCGATGCGATAGGTGTGACCATACTCCAGGACGTTGTTGTGCGGGTAGATGACGGCGGTGTTCCCCCGGACCAGCACCGGATGGAAGTGGAACCCGTCCGTGAAGCCGCCGATGATGGTGAGCTGGTAGTCGTGCGGCGTGGGCTCGGCCGTCCCGGAGGGTGTTCCGGGAAGGGTGTTCCGGTTCGTCGGAACGACGCTGCGCGCATAGTCATAGGGAACTTTCGTATAGTCGATGTCGGGAGCGTAGGTACGGCTCTCCGTCGGGCCCGCAGGCACCGACAGGTCCAGACTGTCCACACATTGGCCCGTTCCTTCGTCGTAGATCCGGATCCATCCCTCCTTCCCAACGGAGGGCACCTCGTCGAAAGTGAGCTGGAGATGGGTGTCCACGTTGACGGCCTCGGCCCCATCGAGGGGATGGAGCCGGGCGGGGGATCCGTCGGAACAGGAGACGGACAGGACGGCCGCCTGCAGGAGAAGGACGGCAGGGAGGAGATGTCTGGATGGCTTCATGCCGATGGGGGATTATCGATACTTTTCGACCCTTTCGTCCCGGATGACTCCGCTCCAGTTCATGCCGAAGGCGAAGTCGTAGGTGTTCCCGTTCCGGTCGGTGTAAGGGACCATGTCGCGAGGAACGTCCTCTTTCTGGGTCTCCACGGTCTCCATGTCGGCAGGTAGCTGCATGGGCAGCAGGCCCGTGGGTTCGCTTTTCCCGCTCACGATGTCCAGGACCGCCTGGTTCTGCACGCCGAAGGAGACGAGGATGGCGTCGGCCGAAGGCTCGAACTCGCCCACCACCGCAGGCTTGTCCAGGCGGAGAACCACGACGACGGGCTTTCCGCCCATGGCCTCCTTGGTTTCCCGGACCAGGAGAAGGTCGTCATGGTTCCGGGTCGTCACGGTCTTGCCCTTGTAGGAACGGTTGGTGAAGGACTCCGTATGGTGCCCGCCGGCAATGCTTTCCGGCCGGGCATTCCGGGCCGTATAGGGCTCGTACTGGAGACTGATGGGGATATAGCCGTTGCCGCCCCGTTTCACGTCCGCGGCATCCCAGCCGACGCTGATGGAGGGTCCGTCGATCACCACGAGGGCGAAGTCGGCCTCCTCCGGCGTGGAGGCGAGGTCATAGTACCGGGACACCAGCTCGGGGCTCATCGGATAGTCCGTATGGTCCTCGGACATGCCACCCCAGAGGCCGGGGATGGCGGGGAAGTGCTTCTTCGGGAACCAGACCTTCTTCTTCCCTGTCTGCGGGAGGGCCTGGTTTTCCGTATTCTTCAGGAGGACCAGCGAGCGGAGCTGCGCCTCGAATCCCTCCTCCATGAACGAGGGGTTGCCGACGATGCGCACGGTCTCCTCCGGGTCCAGGTAAGGGTTCTCGAAGAGGCCCACGCGGAACATGTTCAGCAGGATCCGCCGGGCGGATTCCCGGAACCGCTGCTGCGCGCTCTCCTCACCGAAGTCACGCACCCAGAGGGCGTAGGCTTCCCGGACGTACTCGGCGTTGTTGGAACCGCCGATCTGGTCGCAGCCAGCCAGGAAAACGCGGTAGTGGCGCTCGGCTACGGTAAGTCCTTCGACGCCCCAGGGCTCTCCACCGCCGGTATAGTCCACGCCGGTGTTGTCCAGGGTGACCCCCCAGTCCGTGCACACGACGCCGTCGAATCCGGCTTCCTCGCGTAGCTTCTTTCCGATGATCCACCGGGAGAAGGCGCCGCCAACCTGCTCGCCTGAGGGATCCTGTCCCCACAGGATGGAGTAAGTGGGCATCACGGCCGACGCACTGCCGGTGCCGCCTTTCAGCTGGAAGGCGCCATCTACGAAGGAGCGCAGGTGCTCTTTCAGGTTGTCGCCGGGGAAGACAGCGTACTTGCCGTTGGCAAAGTGGCTGTCACGGCCGCCCTCCTGGGCTCCGTAGCCGTACCAGTGCTTGGCCATGGCGTTCACGCTCCCGTAACCCCAGGCGCCGTCGATCCGTTTCCCTTCGGGACTGGTCTGGAAGCCGTCGCAATAGGCCCGGGCCAGGTCCGTGGACAGGTCCGGATCCTCTCCGAAGGTGCCGTCGAAACGCCACCAGCGAGGTTCCGTGGCAATGTCCACCTGCGGGCTCAGGGCGGTCGTGACACCGAGCGCCCGGTACTCCACGGAGGCGACCTGCCCGAAACGTTCCATCAGGGAAGGATCGAAGGTCGCGGCCATGCCCAGGGAAGAGGGCCAGCGGGAGATCGTCCCGCCGCTGCCGGCATAGAACTCCAGGTCCGAGGCCGCCTGGTGGCGGGGATCCGAGTGGATGGTCACCGGAATGCCCTGTCCCATCCCTTCCACGTAAGCCTGGACGGTATTGTTCCAGCGGGCCGCCACTTCGGGGCTCTCCACCGAGGTGACGAGCATTCCGCGGAGCTGGCCTTCGCCGAGGAACTGTTTCTGCTGGTCGGTCATGTCCCAGGCGTGGGCGCCGCTGGCCTTGAAGGAGGTGCCGTTGTAGCTCTGCACGGAGCCGGTCCGCTCCATCATGTAAGCGACGAAGGCGGTGATGGTTTTCTCGTCGGAGAGGTACTGTTTCTCCTCGGGGGTGAGTTCCGACATGTCGATGGTGGCAGGGTACGGCTCCCCGTTCCAGGCGGCCTGGAAGAAGTTGCGGAGCGCCCGGACGAAGGTGGGTTTCCGCATGAGTTCTTTCTGGGCGTCGGTGAGTTCCACCTCCGGTTTGACGGTTCCACGGCCCTCCGAAGGGACAGCCTGGTGGTTGCTGACGAGGAGGAGGCCCGCGATCTCATGGACGGAGAGGCGTCCGGCGAGGTCTTCCGAGCGCTCTGCCGGCGTGAGCCGCCAGTCCTCGTAGGGATCCAGCGCACCGTTCCGGTTCATATCCTTGAATACTTTGCCATCTGCTTGGATGGTCGTCACGCCCGACGCGGGACTGTACCCGAGAACGGGACCGTCCTTCTGTGCGACGGTGACGAAATCCCCGTGGGAAACCTCACGCGGGCCGCAGGAGATGGCGAGGGAAAGGAGAAGGGCCGGGATGATGACCCGGAATGGGCGGTGGACGTGTGTCATGGTCAATGCTTGAAGTTGAAACGGATGTCTGCGGGGATCCTTTCCAGGCCCAGGTTCATGCGGTCGGCATCGTAGTCGGCGTTGAGCCGGGCGTACCGGGCCTCGAACTGCTCGGCGAAGGCCCGGTCACCGGTGGCCTGCGTCTGGAGCACCAGGGCGGTGAGGTTGGAAAGGGCTTCTTCCATCTTTTTATAATCCAGCGCATACTGTCCGGAAGGCTTGCGCTGGAAAGCCCCCGCTTCCGCCAGGTAGTTGTAGATGATGATGTTGGCGCGGCCCAGGGCGGCGCCCTCCCCGAAGCGTTCCGAACGGACGAGGGAGGCGAAGAAGGTGGTCAGGGCGTCTTCCTTGGTGAACAGGTGATGGATATCGACATGCTTCTGCAGCATGCCCACCAGCAGGACGCCGGCGGTATTGGCTTTCACCTCTTCCAGGGTGGCGGCGGAGCTTCCCAGCGCCTCTTCCACGCTGCCTTTCCCGGTGACGGTCTCTTTCACGCCCAGGCCATGGGCAACCTCCCGGAAGACAATGTTCCAGAAGAAGGCGTCCGAGGACAGGTGTTCGGCGTAGTCGGCTTCGAGGAGGACCCGGCCGCTGGGGCCGACAATGTGGTTGTACTTGGTGTGGATGATGTTCTCCAGCAGGATGGTACGGGTACCCCGGTCCCGCTGGACATCGCTGTCGAAGGGCAGGTTCAGGGCGATGACCTTCACGCCCGCATTGGCCTTTCCGGCATAGTAGAGGGCGTCGCAGGAGAAGATGTTGGATCCCGCTCCGGGCTGGAAGGTCTTGTAGGCCGGGTCGCCGGGGAGGTCCTCCTGGAACTCTCCGAGCCGGGAAACGTACTGCATCAGTTCCTGGGTGTGCGCCTCGTTCTTCAGCAGGACGAACGCCTCATAGGACCGTTTGATGCCCATCAGCTGGTCGTCCGTCACCTCGTTGGGACCGATCACGAGGTCCATCTTGCTGTCTTCCATGTCCAGCCAGGCCAGGGAGCTCTCGTAATAACGGTCGGTCTTGAGGGCCTCCGCCTTGCTCAGCAGGTAGGCCGCCACGCTGGGTTTGATCGTGATGTCGGCCGCAGCCTTCAGGTAGTCGGCGATCTTGTCGATGTGCGCCCGGTAGGCGTCGTGATACCAGACGGCTTCCAGGGAACCGTCGGCACCGCGGCGGACGAGCGTGTAGGGACTGTTCTTGTCGGGGTTGTCCCAGGCGTCGAATTCTTCCCGGGTCATGTCCGCCGGATAGAATCCCGCGCCGGGAAGGCGGTCGGCGTAGCCGTCCACGAAGGATTTCCCGGTCATGCGGTCCCAGGGACCGTAGTTGATCTCGGCGTAAGTACGCTGGACCGGATCGGCAATCCCGTCCAGGAGCCCCTGCCGGTCGCCGAAGTACTGTTCCCAGTAGATGGCGTCCACCTCGTCGGCCGCGAAACGGTAGAGGTTCAGTACCTCCTTTCCATTGTCGGTGATCCCGCTGAGGTCGGGGACCTCGATGTCCACGAGGGCGTAGTTCGCCACGTCGCGGTCGAACGGGGATTTGGTCTGTTGGCACGACACGGCGCACAGCAGCGCCGGAAGGATGAGAATCAGGTGTCTTTTCATGGTGGCGGATCCTCTAGACGATATGCAGCGAACCGGCTGCGAACAGGACCAGGTAACCCAGCACGATGCTGATCAGGCCGATGATGATGCCCATCCGGGCCATGTCCTTCTGCTGGATGAGATTCGTGGCGTAGGCCAGGGCATTCGGCGGCGTGGAGATCGGCAGGATCATCGCGCTGCTGGAGGCGATGGCCACACCGATCAGGACGGTGGAAGTGCCGCCCACGGCCGCGAGCTTGTCACCCATGGCCGTGCAGACCACCACGAGGATCGGCATGAGCAGGGCCGCCGTGGCGGAGTGGGAAATCAGGTTGGACAGGCCGTAGCAAAGCAGGCCGGACAGGAGGACGATCAGCAGCGGCGAGAAGTTGCCGAAGGGGATGGCACGGACCACCAGGGCCGCGAGGCCGGATCCGTTCATGGCGTAACCCAGGGCGAAGCCGCCGGCGACCATCCAGATGACCGACCAGTTGATCTCTTCCAGGTCGTATTTGCTGATGATGCCGGCCATGGCAAAGACGGCGAAGGGAATGAGCGCCACCGTATAGGTGTTGATCCCGGTGAAGGTGTCCAGCATCCAGAGGAGGATGGTGACAATCATCGTGACGATGACCAGGGTGGTTTCCTTGCCCCGCTTCATTTCACCGTCGATCTTCAGCTCGATGGTCTTCTGGGAGAAGGGGAACATCTTCTTGATGAGCGTCCAGGCGATGAGGATCATGATGATCACCAGCGGCACCATGAACAGCATCCACTGGCCGAATCCGATGCCCAGGTTCAGGCCTTCCGGATCGTTCAGGTATTTCAGCGCGATGGTGTTGGGCGGGGTGCCGATGGGGGTGCCCATGCCACCCAGGTTAGCGGCGATGGGGATGCTGAGCGCCATGGCGGTGCGGCCCTTGCCGGCCTCGGGAAGCTGCTTGAAGACAGGCGTGAGGAAAGTGAGCATCATGGCCGTCGTGGCCGTGTTGCTGATGAACATGGAGAACAGGGCGGTCACCAGCATGAAACCCAGGAGGATGTTCTCACTCTTCTTGCCGAAGGGGGTGAGGAGCACCCGGGCGAGGTGGACGTCCAGGCCGGTCTTGGTGGTGGCGATGGCGAGGACGAAACCGCCGATGAAGAGCATCACGACAGGGTCTGCGAAGCTGGCCATGACCTGCTTGTAGCTGAGGAGCTGCCCGGCCGTGTCGGGATTGCAGATCCATTTGATTCCCGAATCGGAGGTGCACAGCAGGAGCAGGACCATGATGGAAACCGAGGTCGCCCAGGCGGGGACCAGTTCCAGTACCCACATCAGCGTGGCATAGACGAAGATGGCGATGATCCGCTGCTGGACCTGCGTAAGTCCGTCGATCCCGAAGGATTCCGTGGGCAGGAACCACAGGATGAGGACGGTGATGGCGACAAAGATGAGTCCGAGACTCTTTTTCTTCAGGATGGCGGAGCTGAGTCTGTTTTTCTGACGCAGCTTATGCATTTGTTCAACCAGGTTGAAACCGGTGAAATTCTTGAACATGGTATCGTTACGCTTGCTTTGGAAGTTTATTCATAGGAGAAACGGATGTCCACGGGGATTCCCGCGCTTTCCAGGGCCCGCTTGTCGGACAGGCTCTCGGGGCCGGCGACACCGTACTTGGTGATCCAGGCCCGGGCCGCGTCGATGTCGCCATGGGCCTGCATGCGGAGGATCTCCGCTCCGACGGCCTCCAGCGCCTTCCAGGTCTTGTCGTAGTCGATGCTGTAACGGCCGGAAGGATTCCAGGTGATGGCCTTGCTTTCGAGCAGGTAGTTATAGACGATGATATTGGCGATGCCCGTGGGGTCCGCCGCGCCGAAACGGGTGGAGCGGATGGTGTTGGTGACGAAGGTCGTGAGGACGTCCTCCTTCTGGAAGAGGGCGGAGATGTGATAGGCCTCGGCTTCCTGGGCGCACAGCCAGGCACCCAGCACGTTGGATTTCGCCTTCTCCAGGACCAGGGCCTCGTTGCCCAGGGCCTCGGCGACCGTTCCCTTCCCATTGACCGTCTCCTTGACGCCCAGACCCTTCGCGATCTCGCGGAATACGATGGTCCAGTAGAACGCGCTGGCGTCCACATGGGGCTGATGGACCGCCTCCAGCAGCGCGTCGCCTACCGGGTGGACGGTCCGGTTGAATTTCTCTCGGATGATGTTGTCGAAGATGATGGTGCGGGTGCCCAGTTCCTCCTGGATTCTCGCGTCATAGGGGAAGTTGATGCCGATGACCTTGAAGCCCGCGTTGGTGTATCCGCTGCAGTAGAGGACGTTGCAGGAGAAAATGTCGGAGTGGGATCCCGGGACGAACGCGTGGTCGGCGGGGTCGCCGGGGAGCATGGCCTGGAGCTCCTGTATGCGGGAGGAAAGGGCGTTGAGCTCTTCGGTGCGCTGGAGGTTCTTCAGGAGCACGTACGCCCCGTAGGACGCCTTGGTCCCGTAGCGGGCGTCGTCCACCGCCTCGATCGGGCCGATCACGAGGTCCATCTTGCTGTCTTCCATCTCCAGCCAGGCTTTGTAGCTGTCATAGTAATCGTCCGTCTTGAGGCCCTCGATCATTTCGAGAAGGTAGTGCCGGACGCTCTCTTTGATCGTGACGTCGGCGGCCCGGTGCAGGTGCTCTTCGATCTTGCCGATGAGATCCGCGTACGCGTCGTGGTACCAGACGGACTTCAGGGTCCCGTCCCCGGCGCGCTCGATGAGCGTATAAGGGCTCTTCTTGTCCGGGTCCTCCCATCCGAGGAACTCCTCCTCGGTCATGTCATCGGGATAGAAGCGGGCGCTTTCGGGCTTGTTTCCGTATCCCGGAAGGAAGGGTTTCCCGTCGATGCGGTCCCAGGGGCCGTAGTTGATCTCCGCGTACAGTTTCTCGGAGGGATCCGTGAGGGACCCGAGGAAGGCTTCGCCGTCCCCGAAATACTGCTTCCAGTAGATCTTGTCCACTTCGTCAGCGGCCATCCGGTACAGTTTCAAGACCTCTTTCCCGTTGTCGGTGATGCCCGTCAGATCCGGGGCGGGGATGGTCACCTCGGCGTAATTCTTCACGAGCCTGCCCGTGTCGGTCTGGTTCCGGGTGCAGGAAACCGCGGCCAGGGCGAGAATCGTCAAAACAGCTGAATAATGCTTCATTTCAAGTGATTTAAAAAGAATCAACAAAGGTAGTGGCAATAATAGGTTATTTTTATTGACGAATAAGGTTTCTTTCAATATGATTGATAGGTATTGCCGATAAATATGGCTATATTTGCAGACCGTTTCCTTTCGGTATGGAATTACGCCAGTTAAAGTATTTCGTGGAGGTAGGGCGGCTGGGGAGTTTCTCCCTGGCGTCCAAGTCCCTTTTCATCACGCAGAGCACCATTTCCCAGCAGATCCATAAACTGGAGGAGGAACTGGGAGTGGACCTGCTCATACGCGACACGCGGCATGTGGCCCTCAGCGATTACGGCGAGCAGTTCTATCCCTGCGCCGTCCAGGTCCTGGAGGAAGCCCGGGCCGGGGTGGAGCGGATCCGCGATGTCAAGGCCTTGAAAGTCGGCACGCTCAGCATCGGGGCGACCTACTCCTTCGGCCCGCTGCTCAGGCGGACGGTCCAGGACTTCTATAAACAGCACCCGCACATCCGGCTGAACCTGGTCATCACGTCCCAGGAAGAGCTCCGGAAGAGGATGCTGGACCGCGAACTGGACCTGGCGCTGACCTACAAGTCGCCGCTCGGGGACGACCGCATGGAATCCCACCTGCTCTTCCAGAGCCGGCTCTGCCTGATCGGCCGCGCCGGGGAACTGGACGGGTGCGGCAGGGAAGTGTCCGTCCGGGATCTGGCCCGGTTCCCGCTGGCGCTCCCGTCCAAGGGGCTCCAGGCGCGCGACACCCTGGAGAAAGTCCTCCTTTCCCAGCATGTCGATCTGGATATCCGCCTGGAAATCAACAGCGTACGCTCCCTCCTGGACCTCGTGGCCAACAGCCCGCTGGTGACCATCCTATCGGAAGAGGCCATCCAGCAGGTGCAGGGATTCGAGGCCATTCCCATCGCCCATCCCGACGGGCGGATGGACGGTTGTTACCATTACTTGAAGGGAGCCTATCACAAGCGGGCGGCGCAGAAATTCGTCGAACTCCTGAAGGAAAACAATTCCTTCAACCAGACTTTTTCGGGAGGAAGATTGTCTTCCCCGCGGAACGAAAATTGCGGCAAACCGGCGCGATGAGGATTCTGATGCTTTTTCTCGCCCTTCTGCTGACCTGGCTGCCGGATGGTACGCCGGTTCCGTCACCTTCCCTGGACAAGGATTGGGTCTGCTGGGAAAACGGGGTGGACATGGACGAGGACGAAGCCATTCTCCGGACGCCGCAGCGCCTGCAGGAGCGCTCCGGTCCCGCACCGAGTCCCATCCATACCGCATCGTCCCCTCAGGAAATGCGTGAAATCCGTCTGGAACCCCTTCCTATCTGTTTTGAAAGACAGTGGCTGATGACTTGTCGTCTGCGACTGTAGCCCTCGTCCTTTCCCCTGACGAGCAAGTTTTTCCCCTGATTTCAAAACAATTTTATGGATTTAACGGTTATCATTTCTTCTTTGCTGACACTGCTCGCGGGAATCGGCGTATTCCTCATCGCGTGTCAGATGATGAGCTCCAACCTGGAGGCGGCGAGCTCTGAAAAACTCAAACAACTCTTCTCCAAGGCCTCCGGCAGCAAACTCCTGGGCGTCGGAATCGGTGCGCTCGGAACGGCCGCCATCCAGAGTTCCGGTGCGACGACGGTCATGACCATCGGCTTCGTCAATGCCGGTATCATCTCCCTGGCCCAGGCCGCCACCATCATCTACGGTGCCAATATCGGTACGACGGTGACTGCGCAGATCGTGGCCCTGGGTATGTTCGGCGGGAACTCCGTCTCGACCAGCGTCATCTTCTCCGCCTTCGCGGGACTGGGCGCGTTCCTGAGTCTCTTCGCCAAGAAGAGCGGCGTCAAGGTCCTGGGCGGCATCCTGGCCGGTTTCGGACTCTTGTTCGTGGGTCTGGAACTAATGAGCGGGTCCATGGAGTCTTTCGCTGCCCTCGAGGGGGTCAAGACCTTCCTCGCCGGAATCCGCAACCCGCTCCTGCTGGTGCTGCTCGGCGCTTTGTTCACGGCCATCATCCAGAGTTCCTCGGTGATGACCTCCATCGCCCTCGCCATGGTGGTGACGGGCCTCATCGGCATCGACCAGGGTATCTACCTCACGATGGGTTCCAACATCGGTTCCTGCGTCGTGGCGGTCATTGCCGGTATCACCAGCGGGACCAACGCCAAGCGGACCGCCCTCATCCACCTGCTCTTCAATATTTCCGGCGTGGTGCTCTTCATGCTCGCGGCGGCGGTGCTGGGCGGCTTCGGCATCACCTACGGAGGCCTGTTCAACCAGTTGTTCCCTTCCGCCCCCCAGACCCAGCTCGCCATGTTCCATACCTTCTTCAACACGGTGACGGTGGCGGTGATGCTCCCGCTGACGGGTGCCCTGGTGGGTCTCGTGATCCGGATGATTCCGGACAAGCCGGTGGTGCAGGACTCCGAGTTCACCCTTCGCTATGTCGATGAAAACATGCTCCGGACTCCGCCGGTGGCGGTTTCGCAGGTCAAGCGCGAAATCCTGGACATGGCCGAGACAGCCCTGCTGAACATGGATAGAAGCCTGGAGATGGCCACGCAGCTGAAGTTCACGGAAAAGAACCTCTTCGAGCGGGACGAGCGGCGGCTCAATTTCATCAACCGCGAGCTGGTCGGTTTCATCGTGCGCCTGAGTGCGAAAAGCGGCCTGGGAGAGAAAGACCGGGTTTACCTTTCCGGTACCTACCGGAACATCCGCGACCTGGAACGGATCGGAGACTACGCGGAGAACATCGTGGAGTATGCCGTCGCCCTTGCCGACTCCCATCAGCAGTTCTCTGATGACGCGAAATACGAGATCAGCCAGTTGAAGACCCTGCTTCACCAGCTGTATGACAGTGCGGTGAAAGCCTACCAGAACGAGAGTCTGGAGGATCTGGCAAAGGCCAATGCGATCGAAGAGGAGATCGACGACTATACGCGGCGGATGGAGGAAGGGCATATCTCCCGGATGGAGAAAGGCATCTGCACCCCTTCCGTCGGCGCCCAGTACCTGGAACTCTCCTCCAACGCCGAACGGGTGGCGGACCACATGATCAACCTGGCCAAGTCCATCCGGTCCCTGCCCGCCAAATAAAGAATCATCTGAAAGAAACTGACCATGGCCATTCCGGCCATCCTCTACTCGCTGATGATGAACATCGTCCTGCTGGTCTATGTCTGGCTGGTCCGCCGGAAAGACAGGGCCTAGGCTTTCGCGCTGAGGACGATGGCGTCGATCTCGGCGAGTTCTTCCGGGGTGAACGACGTATTCTCCAGTGCCTTGAAGTCGTCTTCCAGCTGGGATACGCGGCTGGCTCCCACGATGACGCTGGTCACCCGGTCGTCCTTGAGACACCAGGCGAGGGCCATTTCCGCCAGGGACTGCCCGCGCCGGGCTGCCACCTCGTTCAGAGCCGTCAGGGCGGCATGCATCCGGGGAGTCAGGGCGGACGACTTGAGGAACTTCTCCTTCGCCATCCGGGAATCGGCCGGGATGCCGTCCAGATAGCGTCCGGTGAGAAGACCCTGTGCGAGCGGAGAGAAGGCGATGAACCCGACACCGGCTTCCTTCGCCTGGTCCAGGATGCCATTCTCTTCCGGCTCCCGGTTCAGGAGATTGTACCGTCCCTGGTAAATCAGGCAGGGAACGTCCCGCTCCCGGAGATACTTGTAGGCAAAGGCGGCGGCTTCCGTCGGATAGTTGGAGATGCCCGCGTACAGCGCCTTTCCGGCGCGGACGATGTCCACGAGGGCCTGCATCGTCTCCTCCAACGGGGTATTGGGATCGAACCGGTGCGAGTAGAAGAGGTCCACATAGTCGAGGTCCATCCGCTTCAGGCTTTGGTCGAGGCTCGCCATGAGGTACTTCCGGGATCCCCATTCGCCATAGGGACCCGGCCACATGTCATAACCGGCCTTGGAGGAGATGAAAAGCTCGTCACGGAAAGGAGCGAAGGATTTCCTCATGATCTGCCCGAACGTTTCCTCGGCCGACCCGTAGGAGGGACCGTAGTTGTTCGCCAGGTCGAAATGCACGATACCGTGGTCAAAGGCGTAATGGGCCATTTCGAGGGAGTTCGCGAAGGGGTTCACGTCGCCGAAGTTATGCCAGAGGCCCAGGGCGATTTCGGGGAGGAGGATGCCGCTGCGGCCGCACCGGCGGTAGCGGATCCCGCTTTCGTAGCGGTCGGGAGCGGGGGAGTAAACGGGGTTGATCATAAGTCGGATGTGGATGGTGTTCAGTTGTAAAGGGATTATTTTTCGCGGACCTGTTTTCCGGTCATGTGTTCGACCGTGAAGGCGAGTACCTCCGCGCGCGGGCCGTTCTTGAGCATGTCGGCTTCCATGTCGTATCCTTCCGGGAAATACTTGCTTCCCAGCTGACGGAGGCGGGAAACCCGCTCGGCGTCGTCTCCGATGATACGGATCCGGCCGAAGCAGATGACGCTCCGGACATGGTACCACCAGTCTCCGGGTTCCTTCTCCGGGGTGTCGATCACCGTGAAACAGGCCTTGTCGCAGGCGCGGACGGCATCCAGTTTGTGTCCTTCCCGGGCGCAGTGGAAATAGAGCGTCCCGGCGTCATAGACGTAATTGATGGGAACGGTATAGGGATAGCCGCCATCGCCGATGACGGACAGGAATCCACGGTAGCCGGTCTCCAGGATGGAGAGGCTCTCCTCGTCGGGAAGCTGCTGCCTGAAGCGGCGCATCGGCCGGAAAGTCATGTCACTCATAGGAATACAGGTTCAATCGAAGTGGTTGTACAGGACGACGGGACGGCTGGAGCGGATACTCATGGACGGGAACCAGATGTCGTCCGCCGTGCAGCCGGCGAGAACCAGGAGAGATAGAAGGAGGATTCTGTTCATAATCAAGTCGTTTTATCGTCGGCCCGCCCAGATCACGCCCGCCAGGGCCAGCAGGTGGTATTTCATCTTGTTCCGGCCCATGTCAGGCAAGGTCGTAAAAGTACTTCCACAGCGGAGCGGCCATCAGTGCCTGGAGGATCTGGTTGTCCGCCAGGAGGTCCCGGACGAATTCCGGCCGTTTCAGATGGACTTCGATGTCCTCCGTGGCGTCCAGGTGCTGCCCGTCCACTTTTCTCACGCCGGTCGCCAGGAAACTGTGGGTGAGGTTGGTGCTGGTGGCGGGATTCGGCGAGAGGACCATCCATTCCCGCCATTCGCCGCCGGCATAGCCGGTCTCTTCGAGGAGCTCCCGCTTCGCGGCTTCCAGCGGGGTCTCTCCGGCCTCGATGACCCCGCACGGCAATTCGTAGCAGGTCTTTCCGAGTGCGTGGCGGTATTGCCTTTCCAGGACCATGTCCCCTTCCTCCGTGATGGCGATGACATTCACCCAGTCGGGATATTCGAGGACATAGTATTCGTCGTTGATCCGGCCGTCCGGCAGCTCGGCCACGTCACGCCGGGCCGTGAGCCACGGACGGCGGATGAGGTACTCGGAGGACAGGATCTTCCACTTCCGTTCTTCGTTGATCGATCGGGATGATTTCATGAAGGAGGTCATTTAAGGATGGGTATGGATAGGATTTCAGCAAAGTCGTCGATGATGGAACCGGCCTCCCGGAGGTCTTCCCGGTCGGCGTTCCCGTAAGTGACGGCGCAGGTATGGGCTCCGGCCCGTTTCCCCATGAGGACATCGACGGGCATGTCTCCGACGACGAGGCACTCTTCCGGCCGGACTCCCAGCTCCCGAAGCGTCTTCAGGACGGGTTCCGGGTCGGGCTTGGCCTTGTCCACGTTGTCGGCACCCAGGACGTAGGAGATATAAGGGGCGATCGACATGTCCTTCAGGAAACTGTTCAGCGAGGTCGAATGGCGGGAGGAAGCCACTGTCAGGACGAACCCTCTCTCTTTCAGGGCCGCGAGGGTTTCTTTCACATGCGGGAACAACCCGGGGACCAGCTTCTTCCGGTTGCGCTCGAAGATTTCCCGGTACGTGGCGGCCGCCCGGTCGGTCTCCTCCCGGGTCGCGTCCGGGTAGAGCTGTCCGAACCCTTTCTCCAGCGGCAGGCCGATCGTTTTCGCGATGGCCGCCTCCGTTGCAACGGGGTAGCCCAGGGCGCGGGCCGTGTCCTGCATGGTCATGACGATGTTGGCACGGGTGTCGCCCAGCGTGCCGTCGAAATCGAAGATGATGAGTCGTATCATGCGCAAGGATATCATGCTTGGATGGAAATCAATACAATGGGCGGAACCCTTTCCAGAGCGCGTCGATCAGGTCGCTGCTGTCATAGGCCTCCGCGGTTCTCTCTGCGGTCAGGGCGTCTCCCGCGTATCCGTGGATCCAGACGCCGAGGGCTGCCGCGTCCTCCGCCCTGTAGCCCCGTGCCAGGAGACCGCCGACGAGTCCGGTGAGCACGTCTCCGCTGCCGCCCTTGGCCATGCCGGGGTTTCCGGTGGTGTTGACCAGGACGCGGCCGTCCGGCAGGAGGATGCGGGAATGGAATCCCTTCATCACGAGGGTGCAGCCGGTACGGGAACAGCAGTTTCGGGCAAGGCGCTCGAGCTCAGGTCCTTCCGCATCGGGAAACAGTCTCCGGAGCTCCCCGAGATGAGGGGTCAGGACCGATCCTTCCGGAAGGAGCGAAGGCCAGTCCTGGCAACGTGAGAGCAGGTTCAGGGCATCCGCATCCAGCACCATCGGAACGGACCGTTCCCTAGCAGCCTGGAGAAGGTCGAGGAGGGCTTCCGCCGTGTCCCTTTCCTGGCCGAGTCCCGGACCGGCGGCGATGGCCGCGTACCGGTCGATACCCTGCTGGGGAAGACGGCTGAAATGGGCCTCCGGATCCTCGGACAGCATGGCGGAGGGGTAACGCCCGACGACGGCCTGCAGGGCCCTCGCCGTGGAATGGAGGGTGACCAGTCCGCATCCGGACCGGAGGGCGGCGCCGGTGGCAAGGACGGCCGCCCCGGGCATGGTCCCGCAACCTGCGACGATGAGCAGGTGGCCGTAGTCATGCTTGTGGCTCTCGTTCTCCCGGTTCAGGAGCCGGGCGTGGAGATAGGCCTGGTCTATGGTGGTGCCGCTGTCCATCTGCATCGCTCGTCAGAAACCCGACCCGAACTGGAGCCAGTACTTGTTCTCCAGCTCCTTCCATGCGCTGACGCCCTCGTTGTAGATGTACTCTGTGTAGGCGTTGAGTAGGGACGGGGAGACGGCAACCGTAGGAAGGCCTTCGAGGGCCATCTCCTCGAGCCGGAGGATTTCCTTGTTGAATCCCTCCTTGGTGGACTGCCAGGAGAGGGTGGCGAGCTTGTTCGCCCGGCGGAACTGCCAGAGATAGCTGTCGGGGACGTACTGCTTCTGGCCGCACACCTCGAAATTCCTGGGCAGGACGGTCGTCCCGGAGAAGACCGGGATGCGGGGACTCTGCCCCGGGTTGTCCACGGAGATCCAGCAGATGCCGCCGATGCTGTCGGGCAGCCAGTTGCGGAGCTGGGTGATGTGCGAGTAGGCGCACCAGGCGACGGCGACCGTCCGGCGGAACTCCACCGTTCCGGGCGCGAGGGTGTTCAGGGTGTTCCGCAGCGTCGTCGTGAGCCAGGGGTTTGCGATGGGACTCACGACGGTGTCCGCCGGATGCGACTGCGTCTCCGGGCGGGCCAGCCGGATGCCCCGGGTCATGTCGAAGTCCGTTCCCTCATAGGTTTCCCGGTAGAGCGCCATCACCTCCCGGAGATCCACTTTCTTCTCGGGTTTGACGGAGAAGGGAAGTTCCTCCATGTCGTAAGTAAGTCCGAGCGAGGGCGCGAAATGGTTGAGGAGGAAATATTCCCGGTCGTTGAAATTCTTTCCCTTGGCGTAATCCGTGTTGAAGCTCTTCCAGAAGATGAACGGTTCCTTGCCGTCCCAAAGTCCGTTGTCAAGGGCGACCTGCTCCACGTTGGCGGAGGCCATCATGTCCTTGTCCTTGCGGTCGATCCTGCCGATGCGGGGGATGTTCGCGGAAACGGCCACATGGTCGTCCGGAACCCGCCTGGCCACCCAGGCCGCCCCGATCTTCTGCTTGCCGACGCCGACGATCTCGAACTGCCAGACCTCGTTCTTGTCGGCCACCGTCAGGCATTCCCCGCCGTCGCCGTATCCGTACTGCTCGGCCAGGGAGCCCATGAGGCGGATGGCATCCCGGGCATTGTCGCAGCGTTGGAGCGCCACCCGTTCGAGCTCTTCGATGGTAAACCATCCGGCGCTGTTCACGAGCGTGTCCGGACCGCCGAAGGTGGTTTCCCCGATGGCGAGCTGTTTCTCGTTGAAGCAGGGATAGGCCGTGTTGAGGTAGGCGTAGGTATGGGCCGCCTCGGGGATCTCGCCCATGAGCTTCACGCCCGTGGTGTCGCCGCGGAATTTCGTCTGCATGGTTCCGCGGAGGACCGGGTGCATCGTTCCCGGCTCATGGTCGGCGGCCGGCTCCATCTGGACCCAGGTGCGGTAGCGGCCGTCGCAGGTATGCGAGGTGATGACCGATCCGTCGGAGGAGGCCTTGCGGCCTATCATGATGGACGTACAGCTCTGGCCCGGATACTCTTCCTGGGCGGAAAGCGGGAGGACGAGGATGAAGGATACGAGGATGGACAGGAGTCTTCTCATGGGGTTGGCGATGTATGTTTATAAAGGACAAAGATAACGAAACTTACGCATTCTTCCATCCGTTAGGACAATTGTTCGACGAGGGAATCCGGTATTTCCGGCATCTCGCCGCTTTTGGCATATACAAATATAGACAATTCGGAGGATTGACACAATGCTGCCGGATTCTTTGACATTTCGTTCCGATTGTGTAATTTTGAAGTCGGACTTTACAATGCTTGCCTATGAAACGAAACTGCTCCTTTTTGCTTCTTGTCCTTTCCGTCCTGACCCTGTTCTCGTGCCGGGAGGAAAAGAGCCCTTGGAAATTGGTTTGGATGGATGACTTCGATGGTCCTGTTCTGGACTCGACCTCCTGGACCCGGGTTTCGCGGGGACCGAGCGACTGGAACAATACCATGTCCTTACGGGAGGACCTTGCCTTCTTCGAGGATGGCCAGCTGGTCCTGCGCGGCGTCGCGAATCCCGACACGCTGTCGGATCCCTCGCGGGTCCTGACGGCCGGCGTCACCACCGGAGGGAAGCGTTTCTTCCGCCAGGCCCGTTTTGAGATCCGCGCCCGGTTCAACTGTGTGCAGGGCTTCTGGCCCGCCCTTTGGCTCATGCCGCATCGCGACAGCACCACGGCCGGGGGCGACTACGCGGAAATCGACATCATGGAGCACCTGAATGCCGATACGCTGGTCTATCAGACGGTCCATTCCGCTTACAGCCTGAACGGTCATGACATGACGCCGCCGCACAGTACGACGGCGACGATCGACCCGAAGGAGTGGAATGTCTATGCCACCGAAGTCCACCCGGACAGCGTCTGTTTCTTTGTCAATGGGAACAAGACACTGACCTATCCCCGGATCGTGAACGACATCGACCCGGACAGGGACCAGTTCCCGTTCTCCGAACTGCCGTTCTTCTTCATCCTGTCCAACCAGGTTGGCGGGGCCTGGGTGGGGCCTGTGGGGGAAGCGGACCTTCCGACGGAGCTTCGGATTGACTGGGTGAAGGTCTGGGAGCCATCTGAAAACCGTTCCGATCATGAGAATACTTCTGAAAAAGGGCAGAATCTATGATGGCACCGGGGCGGACGCCTTCGTCGGTGACATCCTGATGGAAGACGAGCGGATCGCCGCCGTCGGGGACGACCTTCGGGAAGAGGCCGACCAGGTGATCGACCTGACGGGCCTCAGCGTCTCGTCCGGGTTTTTCGACGCCCATTCCCACAATGACTGGTTCGCCATCAAGAAGGAACCGTTGAAATACCTGGAACCTTTTATCCGTCAAGGGATCACGTCCTTCATTACCGGCAACTGCGGCCTGTCGGCCGTCGGGTTCGAACCGGACAGCCCCTATGTGGACAAAGTCGGCGGCGGCCTGTTCGGGTACCGCGGAGATACGACGGGCGTTTACCCTTCGGTGAAGGATTTCTTCGAGGCGATCGACCGGAAGAATCCCTGCAACATGGCCGTGATCGTCGGGCATTGCACGGCCAGGACGAGCGTTGCCGGGTGGGAGCACCGTGAATTGTCGGCCAGCGAACGGGAACGGATGCTCGCCCTGATGGAAAAGGGCCTTCAGGAAGGAGCCTGCGGCCTTTCGCTCGGAATGATGTATGAGCCCGGCCGGTTCTCCAGTGTTGCGGAAACCCGTGACGTAGCGCTTCTTGCGGAGAAGTATGACCGTCCTCTGACCATTCATCCCCGCGCCGAATCCGCCGTCTCCATGGACTATCCGCTCCTCGGGAGGGCGCATATCCTCCGGGCGCTGGATGAACTCCGGGAGATGTCCCGGGGAACACACATGAAACTGCAGTATTCCCATGCCATCTTCGTGGGACGCAGTACCTTCAAGTACCGGGACGAGGTGCACCGGATTCTGGACGAGATGAAGTCGGAAGGAATTGATGCCCAATTCGATATTTATAACGAATTGCTCGGCGTCTCCGTCATCACCGTCATCCTCCCCGCCTGGTATCAGGCGCTTTCTCCTGCGGAAAAGCGCAAGCCCTGGAACAAAGGGCGCTTCGCCGTCCTGGCCTGGGCGTCCATCCAGCTGCTGGGCTTCGGCTGGAAGGATATCATCATCGCCTATGTCGGGGAAGGAAACGAAAAGTACGAGGGAAAGACCGTTTACCAGATCGCGAAGGAAAGCGGGAAATCCTGCATCGACACCTACCTGGACCTTTGTGAGATGTCCGGTTTCAAGGGCCGGGTGAACATGGGCCCGTACAGTACGCCGGAGATCATCGCCTGGCAGTCCAAACGGGACGATGTCCTGTATATGACGGACGCCTGGGTGGAGGAGCACGGCGTCCAGAATCCCGCTATCTATGACTGTTTCCCGAAGTTCATCCGCAATTCCCTCCGGGGAGAGGGCGACACGATGCCGCGTACGATCCGGAAGATGACCGGCGGCGTGGCCGACCGTTTTTCCATCCCTGAACGGAGCTATGTGAAACCGGGCTTTTTTGCCGACCTGACCGTCTTCGACGAAGCGGAAATGGTTTCGGCCGTTCCGGACCAGGAAAAAGCCTTCGGAATCCGGCGGGTGTTCATCAACGGCAAAGAAGTCCTCTGCGACGGCCGGCTGGCCCCGGAAGCGCTCAAGACCTCCGGGCACGCCTTGAGGAGCCGGTGAGCCTGACCGGCGCATACCAAAACAGCCCGGCGCATTCGCGCTGGGCTGCTTTTTGGTTACGGAGGGGAGCGAGATTCCGCCGGCCGGAGGCCGTCGCTATCTTGATGCCCTCCCGGGGGGGCCTTGCAAGACGATGGAACGGCAGCTGCGGCCTGACGGCCGCTTGTCTGTTTCCGGTTCCGGTCCCTTACGAAAGCAAGCTTTCGACGGGCCCGAAACCAAAAACAGCCGGTTGCTTTCGCAACCAGCTGCCGTTCATCGTTTTGCGGAGAGAGCGAGATTCGAACTCGCGATACCCTTTTGGGGTACACACGCTTTCCAGGCGTGCCTCTTCAGCCACTCGAGCATCTCTCCAATACGTATCCGGGGCCTTTCGGTCAAACCGGACTGCAAAGGTAGTAAAAAAAACAGAAAATCCCACAATTCCGAAAGGAAATTGCGGGATTATTTTTAGAGCGTATCTTGCTTCAGGTTTTCCACATACCGGTTGATGCGTTGCAGCTCCGTAGGAATGGGGATGGACTGCGGGCAGTGGCTGAGGCATTCGCCGCAACCGATGCAGTGGTCCGCCTGGCGGAGGGTGGGGATCGCCCGGTCGTAGCTTACCAGGTAGGCGTTCTTGAGTTTGCGGTACTCCTTCTGCTCCTGGGTCTGGGCGTAGCGTCCTTCCGTGACGGAGGTGTTGTAATGCTTGAAGATGCCCGGGATGTCGATGCCCCAGGGGCAGGGCATGCAGTACTTGCAATCCGTGCAGTTCACGAGCGGGTACTCCATCATCTGCGTGGCCATGCGCTCCAGGAAGTCCAGTTCCTCCTCCGTGAGGGGTTTGAAATGCCCGAAGGTCTTGATATTGTCCATGAGCGGATCCATGTTGGTCATGCCGCTCAGGGTGCACATGACGCCCGGGAAGGTACCGCAGAAGCGGAAGGCCCAGGACGCGATGGACTTGTCCGGCTCGCGCTCCTTCATCTGCCTGGCGATGGCGTCGGGAACGTTCGCGAGACGGCCGCCCAGGAGGGGCTCCATGATGACGATGGGGATATGGCGCTTCTCGAGTTCGGCGTAGAGGTATTCGGCGTTGGCGTTCCGGACGCCGTCGGCATGGGTCCAGTCCACATAGTTCATCTCGATCTGGCAGAAGTCCCAGTGGATGTCGCCGTTGTCGTGGAGGGCGATGAGGGCGTCGAACTCCTCGGCCTTTCCGTGGAAGGAGAAACCCAGGTTGCGGATCCGGCCTGCCTCCTTCTCTTTCTGGAGGAAGTTGATCATTCCGTTTTCCACATAGCGCTGGCGGAAAGCGGCCACGCCGCCCCGGCCGATGGAGTGGAGGAGGTAGTAGTCGAAGTAGTCGGTCCGGAGCTGCTCGAAGGAGTCGTGGTACATCTTGATGGACGCCTCCTCGGACCGGTCTCCGAAATTGGACAGTTTCGTAGCGATGAAGTATTTGTCCCGCGGATGACGGCTCAGGGCGATGCCGGCCGCCAGCTCGGACTGGCCCATCAGGTACGCGGGTGACGTGTCGAAGTAATTGATGCCGTGTTCGATGGCATAGTCCACCATCTCGTTCACGGCTTCTTGGTCAATGACCCGTTTCCCGTCCGGGCCCTCGATCATGGGCCAGCGCATGCAGCCGAAGCCGATGAGGGACACCTTGTCTCCGTTGACGGGATTCTCGCGGTAAATCATCTGCTCGGGACCTTCCTCGGTTCCGACGGTCTTTTGCTTGGGCGTGCATCCTGCGGCGGCGGCTCCCATGGCCAGCGCACCGGCGCCCGATATCTTGATAAAGTCTCTTCTTTCCATGGCTAGTCCTCATTAAGGTGATTATGCCGTCCGTTCACGGTGATGGCGCTGATCGGGCGGGAAGGGCACAGGTTCTCGCAGGCACCGCAGCCGATGCACAGCTCTTCGTTCACGACGGGGTGCTTGAATCCGGTCGCTTCGTCCTCGACCATCAGGATGGCGCCGGCGGGGCAGTGGCGGGCGCAGTTGCCGCACTCCGTCCCCTGGTCCGATACGCAAAGCGTCCGGTTCACCTGGGCCGTGCCGATATGGTAGCGTGTCTTCTCTTCCTTGGTAATCTGCAGGATGGCTCCCGTCGGGCAGACCTCGGAGCAGCGGGTGCACTCGGGCCGGCAGTAACCGCGCTCGTAGGACATCTCGGGCTGCATGAAATGCTTCAGGTCCGTGGAAGGGCGCAGCACCTGGTTCGGGCATTCCGCCACGCACAGCTGGCAGGCCGTGCACCGGCGGTAGAAGTCCTTGATGCTCTTGGATCCCGGAGGCGTGATGGGCACGTCGCGCGCCGGAACCTCCTTGTCCAGGATCGTGGCGAAACCGCCATCGACCTTCTTTTCCTGCGCCTTGAGGGCAGCCGTTCCCACGGCCAGCGCTGCGCTGGTCACGAACGCACGTCTGCCTTCGTCCTCAATTTTGGCCTTATTTGAGGATGAAACCGAACTTTTTGCCTTTCCGTCCTCGTTTTGGGCCGTTTTTGAGGATGAGCCCCATGCATACTGATAATGCAGCGCCCCGAACTTGCAGGTGTCGATGCAGTTGAAGCAGTCCACGCAGCGGGAGTAGTCGATCTTGTGGTTCGCAATGTCGATGCAGGCGGCCTTGCAGGCATGCTCGCACTGCTTGCAGTTCTTGCACTTCTCCGTGTCGATGACCGGGCGGAACATGGCGAAGCGGGAGAAGAAGCTCAGCGTGGTTCCCACCGGGCAGATGGTGTTGCAGTACGTACGCCCGTTCTTCCAGGCCAGGATGACCACGACGACGAGCGTGACGACGGCGACGAGGAAGGTCGGAAGACTCCGCAGCCATACTTCCATCTCATAGAACGCGTAGCTGCCGGCCCGTTCGGCCAGGGCGGCGAACAGGTTGTTCACCCAGATATAGACCGGCTGGAAGAGGTTCTGGACGATGCGTCCCCAGGCGCTGTACGGGGCGAGCAGGGCGACGAGCGCCTGCACGCCGGCGATGAGGGCGACGACGAAGAGCACCCAGACGCCGTAGCGCAGCCACTTCACTTCGGGGCTGTAGGAATACGGAAGGCGCTTTTTCGCCTTCCTGTTCCGGGCGACATGGAGATGGGCCACACCGTCCTGGAACACGCCCAGGGGGCAGATGACGGAGCAATAGACGCGGCCGAACACGAGCGTCAGGAGGACCAGTCCGATGATGACGGCGACGTTGAGAGCCAGGACGGCGGGGAGGAACTGCACTTTGGCCATCCAGCCCAGCCATCCATGCAGCGCTCCCGTGAAATCCAGGAAGAGCAGCGTAATGCCGAGCCAGAAGACAACTGCCAGTGCGACGCGGATTTTCTTAAGCATAAGTCCTTTTATTGTTAGCAGTTGCAAAGATAATTAAAAATTCTGTGATTTTCCCGCCTTGAACGAAACGGTCTTTTTCCGGTCCCCGTAACGCACGACAGTCTTGCCGGAAAAGTCGGGGACAATCGTGGCGGATTGCAAGACACCGTCTTTCCAGACGATATCTACGGTATAGCCGCCCCGGGCACGGAGTCCTTTCACCGAGCCGTCCTTCCAGGAGGAGGGGAGGGCGGGAAGCAGGTGGATCTCTCCGGCGTGGGACTGCAGGAGCATCTCGGCGATGCCGGCCGTGCCGCCGAAGTTCCCGTCGATCTGGAACGGAGGATGCGTGTCGAAGAGGTTCTCCTGGGTGGACTTGGCCAGCAGGGCGTCCACATTGGCACCGGCCTCTTCGCCGTCCTGGAGACGGGCGTAGAAATTGATGAGCCAGGCCCGGCTCCACCCCGTATAGGATCCTTGGCGCGTGACCGGATCCTCGTTGTACCGGCGCCGGCGTTCGATGGTCCGCTTGGCGGCGGCGTACAGGTCCGGCGTCTTTTCCGTGATCAGCGTTCCGGGATACAGGGCGAACAGGTGGGACATGTGCCGATGTCCCGGTTCCAGTTCCTCGTAATCCTCGATCCATTCCTGGATCGTGTTGTAGCGCGCTCCCACGCGGATGGGCGGAAGCTGGGCCAGGGCCTCGGTGAGCCGTTTCCGGAAGGCCGGGTCATCCCCGAGCGTCCGGGACGCCTCGATACAGGCCTGGAAGAGTTCCGCGGCGATCTCGATGTCCATCGTGGCGGAGTAGGTCAGGTTGTAAACGCTGCCGTCCTGCATCCGGTAGGCATTCTCCGGGGAATTGGAGGGAGCCGTGGCCAGGTAGCCGTTGCGGTCTCTCACCATGAACGACAACAGGAACTCGCAGGCTTCTTTCATCGCGGGGAAGGCCTGTGTCCGGAGGTAGGCCACATCGCGGGTGAACCGGTAGTGCTCCCACAGGTGCAGGGTGAGCCAGGGGCCGGCGATGGGGAAGGTGCCCCAGCCCACGCCGTCGCTGATGGAGGTATGGCCGAAGGGATCCGATACATGGTTGACGGTCCATCCTTCCGCCCCGAAGGTTTTCCGGGCGGTGATGCGGCCGGGCACGCGGATGGCGTTGATCCAGTCGGAAAAGGGAAGGACCGTTTCGGAAAGGTTGCACACTTCGGCCGGCCAGTAGTTCATCTGGATGTTGATGTTCGTATGGTAGTCGGCGTTCCAGGCGGCGTTCAGATCCTGGTTCCAGATGCCCTGCAGGTTCGCCGGAAGCCGTCCGGGACGGCGGGAGGAACCGGCCAGGAGATAGCGGCCGAACTGGAAATACTGGGCGGCCAGACCCGGGTCGGAAGCCCCTTCCCGGACCCTTTTGAGGCGCTCGTCCGTCGGGAGGGCCGCCAGGGCCGGGTCGCCGAGTTCCAGCGAGACCCGCTCCATGATGGACCGGTGGTCCGCTTCGTGGCGGGACAGGAACTCCTCCGGGGTCTTCCCCGCGACTGCCTCCAATTGGGCCCTGCAGGCCCGTGCCGGGTCGATTCCGGGATCGCAGTCCAGTTTGTCGAAGCAGTAATCTGTCTGCATGGCGACAAGGACCAGCACCTCGTCGGCCTGGTCGATATAGATGGCATTCCCCGCCGTGGTGGTGCGACCGCCCTGCGGGATGGCCTGGATCCGGCCGGCAAAACGCATGTGGGCTCCGGGCTTGCCGCCTCCCTTCCGCGGAAGGTCGATCAGCTGGCCGGAGATGGCCAGGGTGCCCTCCCCATCGGGGCAGACGGCCGCGTTTTCCGCACGCGAATAACTCAGTTTGAAAGACAACGCGCCGGGACGGTCGGCTTTCAGGGAGATGAAAAGAAGGTCGTCCGGAGCGGAGGCATATACTTCGCGGGTGTACGTCACTCCGTCCGCGGAGAACGTCGTTCCCGCAATGCCGCGCATCAGGTCCAGCGAACGCTCATAACCGCTGACCCCGTCCGGGAAGAAGGCCCTGGCATCAGCCGCATCTTCGAAGAAGTCGATGTGCAGGTCTCCGAAGGTCTGGTAGGAACGGATGCGCATCGGATCCCCTGCCAGGCGCTTCTGTGCCAGCGCGTTGGCCTCGGCGATCCGTCCGTCGAGCAGGAGACGCTGGATCTCGGGCATGATGGCGGCGGCATCGGCGTTTCCGTCTTCGGGGCAGCCGGCCCAGAGACTCTCTTCGTTGAGCTGGATGTTTTCGTTCCAGGGATTCCCGTACACCATGGCTCCGATCCGGCCGTTCCCGACCGGGAGTGCTTCATCCCAGTCCCGGGCGCTTTGTCGATACCACAGTCGGTCCTGGGCGAAAGAGAGTAGGGTGGTGAACAGCGAAAGGACGGTCAGGAGCTTTTTCATAACGGGATTCGTTTAGTCCAGGAGGATCAGCGCCCGGGATGGATGGGAGAATCTGAGTTTGACGACGTCGTCCACCGCCCGGTTCAGGGTGGCGGGCCACCAGGCGTCGAAGACGACCGCATCCGTGGGCCACTGCAGTCCTTCTGATTGGATGGTCAAAGAGTTGTCTGGGGAAAACAGGGATACGCGCCGGCCTTTGCCTACGTGCAGCTCGCAGCTGTCCGTGATGGCGAAGGCCGTGGAGTAGTCGGAAACGAGGTCCACCTGGACGCCGGACAGGTCGAAAAGACGCGTGTACTCCATCAGGAGGCCGAGATTGCCGATGGTGTGGTCCTCCCGCCTCCCCGTCGCTCCGAGGATATGGATCTCCGTCACCTCCGGATGCCTCGAGAGCACATACCGCATCGCTTTGGTCAGGTCGTTGTCGTCCTGCTCGCTTTCCCGGACGATCAGGCTTTCCAGGCGCCGCTGCCATTTCCCGGAGAGCGTGTCCATGTCTCCCACGACCGCTTCCGGAAGTCTTTCGGTGCCAAAACGTTTCTGGGTATGCCGGAGATATTTCACCACCGATCCGTCGCAGCAGACGACGGCATCGGCACTGTCCAGCAGGTACAGCGGATAATCTTTCCGGGGGAAATCCCCGTCGCAGAGGATCGCTACGCTAGACATCGGCTGGTTTGGTCTTCGCGATCTCTGCCTTGGACGTACCCTGGCTCGTACCGTACGAAGTCGGTTCCCGGAAGCCGAGGAGGAAGGATTTGACATCCATGCGCTTCTTGCCGGCAAGCTGGACGTCGGTGAGGGCGAGGGCGCCGTCGGCCGTCGCCACCGCCAGGTAGGTCTTACCGTCGGAGAGGACGGTGCCCGGGGCGGCGTGGAGGTCGTTCCGCTTTTCGCCGAAGAAGACCTTGAGCTGGGTGGCCGTTCCGTCTTTCACGAGTTCCGTGAATGCGCAGGGGAACGGGGAAAGGCCGCGGACGAGGTTGTACACGTTGTCCGTCGTATCGTTCCAGTCGATGTGCTGGAGTTCGCGGGTGAGTTTCGGGGCCGGTTTCAGCTGTTCGGATCCCTGGATGAAACTCCGCTGGACCCGGGTCTCCACGTTCTTCTGGATGAGTCCTTCCACCGTCTGGACCACGAGGTCCGCGCCGATCGCCATGAGCTTGTCATGGACATCCCCGACGGTGTCGGTATCCGAAATCCGGCATTCCTGCCGCAGGAGAATCCCGCCCGTGTCGATTTTCTGGTCGATCATGAAGGTCGTGACGCCGGTGATATGTTCCCCGTTGATGACCGCCCAGTTGATCGGGGCGGCGCCGCGGTACTGCGGCAGCAGGGCGGCGTGGAGGTTGAACGTGCCCATCTTGGGCATCTTCCAGACCGCCTCCGGGAGCATCCGGAAGCCGACCACGACGAACAGGTCCGCCTTCCAGGCCGCGAGGGCCTCCAGGAAAGCCGGATCCTTGAGCTTGTCGGGCTGCAGGATGGGTATGTCATGGGCCACCGCATATTTCTTGACGGCACTCTCGTTGACCTTGAGGCCGCGGCCGCTGGGTTTGTCGGCCACCGTCACGACGCCCACCACTTTGTATCCGCCTCGCACGAGGGCGTCCAGCGGGGCTACCGCGAACTCGGGCGTGCCCATATAGACGATACGGGTTTTCTTGAAGAAGGACATGATCTTGCTGAAGATTTTGCGCCACCAGGTCTTGAGTCCGTCGGTGTTCAGGGATTTTTCCCGGATGGCCATCCAGGTCAGGAAGGCGCCGATCGGAGCCAGGACGAAGGAAGAGATGAAATTGCCCACGAAAGGTGTCGAGGAGCCGTCCCGGGCCAGTTTCGTGCCCGAGATGTCCACGACCCAGTACAGGACGAAGAACAGGATGGAGACGACGGCCGGGGTTCCCAGACCGCCTTTCCGGATGAGCGAACCGATGGGCGCGCCGATGAAGAAGAGGATGAAACAGGCGAGCGCCTGGGCGTATTTCTTCCAGATCTCCACCTCGCTCCAGCGCAGGAGCCGGGAATACTCGTAGGCTTCCATGCCCTGGGTCTGGAGGGTGGACTGGAACTGCTGGGCGCTGGCGGATGCCCGCTCATAGGCTTGTTTCCGCATCTTGGGATCGTCCCATTTGGCGGGCTGCTCCTTCAGTTGGAGGGGCTGTTTGCCGGAAACTTTCCAGTTGGTATCCAGCTGCTCCCGCCACTGCAGCGTGCCGGAGCCCCGGAGTTCGGAGAGGAACTTCTCCACGCCGGCGTCCGAAAGGGCGCCGAGCGAATCCATGCCGTGCTCGAGCTGGGCGATGGACATGGACTTGACCTGGTCGCCGTACCGGGCGGAATCCGAATGCTGGAAGGTGTAGCTTTCCAGGGGAATCACCAGTTCCTGGCGGGAGAAATGGATCCGCTGCAGGGCCAGGGTGGTGTCCCGGTATTTCCGGGTATTGGTCTCCTGGTAGTTGGTTCCGTCGTACAGCTGGAAGGTCAGGTAGTCCTTGGCCTTGGACATCTTCATCATGCCGCTGTCGGCCACCGTGAGGCGGGTGTTTCCCTGGGCGGCGGAGTGGTCATAGACCATCACGTCGTACATCATGCCGGTTTCCTTGTCCCGGTCGCTGATGCGGAGGATGTACCCGTCGATGCCGTCGTAGAACGTGCCGACGGGGATCTTGATCTCCGATTTGGTCCGGCCAATGTCGTCCCGCATCGTGTAGATCTGGTTGATGGAGTAGGGAACCAGGCGGTCGTTGATGAAGAAGGCGCCGATGGCGATGAGGGCGCTCGCGACCGTCACCGGCAGAAGGATCCGGGCGAGGGAGATGCCGGACGCCTTCATCGCGGTGAGCTCGTAGTTTTCGCCCATGTCGCCGAAGGTCATCATCGAAGACAGGAGCGTCGCCAGCGGGATCGCCAGCGGCAGCACCTGGCAGCTTCCCCACATGAGGAATTCCAGGATGACCTTGAGTTCCAGTCCTTTACCGACCAGTTCATCGATGTACAGCCACAGGAACTGCATCACCAGGATGAAGATGACGATCGCCAGGATCGCAAAGAACGGTCCTATGAACGACTTCAATATGAACTGGTCCAGTTTCTTCATGTTATGCGGTAGCCAGTTCGACGAGCTTGTCGAGGGCGGCAGGGAGGTTCGAGGTATCGCGTCCGCCGGCGGTGGCGAGGCCGGGCTGTCCGCCGCCGCCGCCCTGGATGAGCTTGGCGGCTTCACGGATGTCCTTGCCGGCGTTCTTGCCCTTGGCGACGAGGTCGGCGGAGTACATCAGCACGAGGTTCGGTTTTCCGCCGAATTCGAAGGCTCCGGCCAGCGCCAGGTTCTCGGCCTTCTTCTGGAGCAGGAGGGCGATGTTGCGGGCCATGGCCGGGTCGATGGACATGTCGAAGCGGGCCACGCGGATCCCGTTCACCTCCTGGGCGTTCGCGCTCACGCGGTCGGCCAGCTGGGCGGCCTTTTCGTTCGCGGCGGCCTCGAGCTGCTTGCGAGCGTCGGCATTCTCCTCCACGAGGCGCTGGATGGCGCCGGCGAGGTCGGGCACGTTGTTGAAGAAGCTGCGGGCGGTCTTGAGCGTGCCTTCCATCGCGTGGACATAGTCTTCGGCCGCTTCGCCCGTGAGGGCCTCGATCCGGCGGACACCGGCGGCGATGGCGCTCTCGGAGACGATCTTCAGGAGGCCGATGTTGCCGGTCGCGGAGGTGTGCGTACCGCCGCAGAGTTCCACGGAATCGCCAAAGCGGACCACGCGGACCACGTCGCCGTACTTTTCGCCGAACAGGGCCATCGCCCCCATCGACTTGGCCTCGTCCATCGTCGCATCGCGCTTTTCCCAGAGCGGGAAGTTGCTGCGGATGAGGGCGTTGACCTTCTTCTCGGTGGCGAGGAGCTCCTCGTCCGTCATCTTGGCGAAGTGGGAGAAGTCGAACCGGAAGTAGTCCGGGCCCACGAAGGAACCCTTCTGCTCCACATGGCTGCCCAGCACTTCGCGCAGGGCCTCGTGGAGGAGGTGCGTCGCGGAGTGGTTCGCGGCGATCTTCGCGCGGCGGGCGGCATCGACATGCAGGTCGAAGCTTTCCGTGCCGTCGGCGGGCAGGCGCTCGGCGAGGTGGATGGTGAGGTTGTTTTCCTTGACGGTGTTCAGGATGGCGATCTTTTCGCCGGAGGCGGAGACGATGCAGCCGGTGTCGCCCACCTGGCCGCCCATCTCGGCATAGAACGGGGTCTTGTCGAAGACCAGCTGGAAGTACTCCTTGTTCTTCTGCTTGACCGTGCGCTGCTTCAGGAGGGTGGCACCCTCATAGTCCAGCAGGTCGTATCCCAGGAATTCCACTTCGTCGCCGGATTTGAATTCCACCCAGTCGCCGAACTCGTTGGCCGTCGCGTTCCGGGCGCGTTCCTTCTGTTTCCCGAGTTCCACCTGGAAGCCATCCAGGTCCACGGTGTAGCCCTTCTCGGTGGCGATGAGTTCCGTCAGGTCGATCGGGAATCCGTAGGTGTCATAGAGGACGAAGGCGTCCACCCCGGAGATGACCTTGGTGTCCGCGCAGCGGGTCATGGTGTCCTCCAGGAGGCGGATACCGCGGTCCAGGGTGCGCAGGAAGGCGTTTTCCTCCTCGCGGATGACGCTTTCCACCAGCTTCTGCTGGGCCTTGAGCTCCGGATAGGCCTCGCCCATGTCTTCCACCAGCTGGGGAACCAGGCGGGTGAGGAACGGCTCGGTGAAGCCGAGGAACGTATAGCCGTAGCGGACGGCGCGGCGCAGGATCCGGCGGATCACGTAGCCGGCCTTCACGTTGGACGGAAGCTGGCCGTCGGCGATGGAGAAGGCGATGGCGCGGATATGGTCGGCGCAGACGCGCATCGCGACTTCCACCTTTTCACTTTCGTGGTACTTGTGTCCGGAGAGCTCCTCCAGCTTGCCGATGAGGCCGCTGAACACGTCCGTCTCGTAGTTGGAGGACTTGCCCTGCAGGACCATGCAGAGGCGCTCGAAACCCATGCCGGTGTCGATGTTCTTCGCCGGGAGCGGCTCCAGGTGGCCGTCGGCCTTGCGGTTGAACTGC
>DETL01000028.1:78937-84968 GCA_002361625.1 Bacteroidales bacterium UBA3289
GCATGAACACGAGGTTCCAGATCTCGATGACCTCGTCGTTGTCCGTGTTCACGAGATCCCGGCCGGGGACCTTGGCGATCTCTTCGTCGGAACGCAGGTCGATGTGGATTTCCGAGCAGGGACCGCAGGGACCCGTGTCGCCCATCTCCCAGAAATTGTCATGCTTGTTGCCCAGCAGGACATGGTCCGCCGGCATATGACGCAGCCAGGCGGCCTGCGCCTCGGTGTCCAGGGTGGTGCCGTCCTCGGCAGCGCCCTCGAATACGGTGGCGTAGAGCTTGGTCTTGTCGATCTTGTACACCTCGGTGAGGAGTTCCCAGGCCCAGTCGATGGCCTCGGTCTTGAAATAGTCCCCGAAGCTCCAGTTGCCCAGCATCTCGAACATCGTGTGGTGGCGTCCGTCGTGGCCCACCGCCTCCAGGTCGTTGTGTTTGCCGCTCACGCGGAGGCACTTCTGGCTGTCGGTGGCGCGGCGGAACTTGGGAGCGGCGTTGCCCAGGAAAATATCCTTGAACTGGTTCATCCCCGCGTTCGTGAACATGAGGGTGGGGTCGTTCTTGATGACCATCGGAGCACTGGGCACGATGGTATGCCCCTTGGAAGCGAAGAAGTCCAGGTACTTTTGGCGAATCTCTTTTGCAGTCATTTTTACTTCAAATAAATATAGCCTGCAAATATACGCCTTTTTACGCGGATTTTCAAGCGCCCGGGATCGCCTTGCGGGCCCGGAGCGTCAGATAGAGGGCCCGGACGGCCAGATGGGTGAAATAAGCGGCCATGAGGATATGGATGGCGAAGGTCTCGGAAACCGTTCCCAGCAGGGCCCGGGCAAGGCCGATGCCGATGAACCATACCCCGAAAAAGCCCACGACACACCAGGCGGTGGAGTTGCGCAGGTCCCTGGACGCGGTGGCTCCGGTGAAGATGCCGTCCAAGGTGAAGGCCGGGCAGCCGATGACGGGCATCAGGAGCAGCCAGGGAATGAATTCCCGGGCCGATTCCACGACGTCCGGGTCGGAGGTCATGAGCTTGAGCAGCGGCACCCCGCCCACCCCGTACACGAGGAAGAAGAGGAAGGTGACGCCGATGCTCCAGAGGAAGGTCTGCCGGACGGTGGTCCGGACGCCTTCCGGCGACCCTTCGCCGATAAAACGCCCCGTCAGGGCCTCCCCGGCATAGGCGAATCCGTCGGTGAAGTAGCTGAAAATCATCAGGAGTTTCATGAGGATCGCCCCCACGGCCAGCATCATGTCCCCGTACCGGGCCGATATCATCGTGAACCCGATATACACCGCGATCATGCACATGGACCGGATGAACAGGTCCCGGTTCAGCACGAAGAACGCCCGCCAGCTGCCATTTCCCGTTCCTTCTGTCATTCCGAGCGAAGCGAAGGAATCTCCCGCCTCCCGGAAAAGCCGCCCGTACCGTCTCCAGACGGCCAGGACCGCATAGGTGAATCCCGTCCACTGCGCGATGAGCGTGCCGTAGGCGACCCCGGCGAAGCCCAGGGCCGGAAGCCCGGCATAGCCGAAGGCCAGCCCCACGGACAGGAGGATGTTCGTGAAATTGACGATGAGGTCGCAGGTCATGGGCCGGACCGTATCCTGCATGCCGATGAACCATCCCTTGAAGGCGAACAGCGACAGGGTGGCCGGCGCCGCCCAGATCCGGATGTAATAGTACTGGGTCGCGAGCTTCTGCACTTCCGGCGAGCAGTCCACCAGGAGGAACGCCACCTGGACCACGACCCATTGCAGGGCGACCAGCAGCAGCCCGGATCCCAGCGCGATTCCCAGCGCCCGCTTGAGGGTAAGCGCGATGTCGCGCACCGCTTCGGGAATCCCGCTCCGCCATCTGCCGTACGCCTGCGCCGTCAGGCCGCCCGTGCCGCCGCGGAGGAACCCGAAGTTCCAGTACAGCATGTCGAAGAGCATCGTGCCGATGGAGATGCCGCCGATGAGCGTGGCGGCGGGAACGGTGCCCGAGGCCCCCAGGTGGCCGGCGACGGCGATGTCCACCATGCCCACGAGGGGGACGGTGATGTTCGCGAAAATGCTCGGAACGGCGAGCTTGAGGATGTTCCGGTGGAGATTCATCGGAATTTCTGGTCTTCCTCGAGCATGCCGAGATAGGAATTATAGCGTTCGGCGGAGATGGTCCCCGCCTCCACGGCGGCCTTTACGGCACAGCCGGGCTCATGGGTATGGGTGCAGGGCGTGAACCGGCAGCCTTCGGAGGCGCGGAGCATTTCGGGGAAGTACTTCCCGATCTCCTCCTTCTCGAGGTCCACCAGTCCGAAGCCGCGAAGCCCCGGAGAGTCAATGACATAGCCGCCGGTTGCCAACGGGTACATCTCATAGAGGGAGGTCGTGTGCTTTCCTTGCAGGTGGGCCGTGGAAATCTGTCCGATCTTGGGGTCCAGGGACGGGTCCAGCGCCTTGATGAGGGAGGACTTGCCTACGCCCGATTCCCCGGAAAACAGGTTCACCTTTCCCCGGCAGCTGTCCCGGAGCGCGTCGATGCCCTCGCCGGTGACGACGGAAGTGTCCACGACCCGGTAACCGGCTCCTTCGTAGATGGCGTGGAACGCATCGACCTGATCCTGTGCCATTTCCCGGTACATGTCCACCTTGGACAGGATGATGGTCGCGGGAATCCCGTACACCCCGCAGGTCACGAGGATCCGGTCCAGGAACGGCAGCTTGATTTCGGGAAAATACAGCGAGACGACCAGGTAGGCCATGTCGATGTTCGCGGCGATGATGTGTGCCTGGCGCGAGAGGTTCGTGGAACGCCGGATGACGTAGTTCTCCCGCGGCAGGATTTCCGTGATGACGGCCGTGTCCTCTCCGTCCGGAAGTTCATAGCGGACATGGTCTCCGACGGCTACCGGATTGGTGATTTGACTGGCTTTCAGACGGATGCGTCCCCGGAGCACGGCCGGAAAAAGCCGCCACACGGGCAGCTCCGACAATTCGTAGTGACTCCCCGCGTTTTTGACCACGGTCGCTTCGCCTTGTGTCATTCGTCGCGCTTTTTGAACAGTTCGTACCGCAAAGATACGGCTTTGTTTTGGAAATCCGTATCCATTCCCTATTTTTGCTTTGCAAACGGAACGATAACCAATACAGCGATATGAACATCCGAATCATCCTTCATTACCATACCGCCTGGGGGGAGAGCCTCGTCATCAGGGTGGGGAAAAGACGTTATCCGATGCAGCCGGCCTTCGCCGGCGTGTGGCAGGCGGAACTGACCGGCAGGAACCTCCGCGACGGCGACCGCTATTCCTTCGAGGTGCTGCGGGACGGAAAGACGGTCCGCACCGAATGGCGTGCGCACCTGTACTGCGCTCCCGAAAAGGCGAAGTCCCAGGTGATCCGCGAGCGCTGGACCGACCGTCCGGTGAATTCCTCCTTCTATTCCTACGCCTTCAGCGACGTGATCTTCCGCCGCCACGACGGCGCCTCCTTCCGGCATCCGCGTCCGGCCGGACCGGTGCAGGGGAACGTGACTTTCCGCGTGGCCGTCCCCGAGGTGCGTACCGGGGAATCCGTCGCCCTGGCGGGCAGCGGGAAAGCCCTCGGCGACTGGAAGGAATTCCATCTCCTGGACGACGGCCGCTTCCCGTACTGGCAGCTGGACCTGGATGTGAAGGACGCCTTCGAATACAAGTTCGTCATCGTGGACACGGAAACCCGCCGTCCCCTTGTCTGGGAAGAGGGTCCGAACCATTTCTTCGGTGAAGTTCCCGCAGCCGGCAGCCACGTAGTTGTGGCCGACATCGACCCGCAGTTCCTCTCCCGTCCCTGGCGGGGAGCCGGCGTGGCCGTCCCGGTGTTCTCGCTCCGCACGGAAGACAGTTTCGGCGTAGGTGAGTTCCACGATATCAAGAAACTGGTGGACTGGGCTGTGGCGACCGGGCAGAGCATCATCCAGCTCCTTCCGATCAACGACACCACGATGACCCATACCTGGCAGGATTCCTATCCGTACAATGCCGTGAGCTCCTTTGCACTGCATCCCATGTACATCCACCTGCCGGATGCCGGCATCCGCAAGGATGCGGCTTACAAGGCCCGGAAAGAGGAACTGGAATCCCTTCCGGCCGTGGATTACGAGGCGGTCACGCAGGCGAAACTGGGCCTCCTGAGGAAGCTCTTCAAGAGCGCCAAGGGACAGCAGGCCTGCACCTCCGCCAAGTACAAGGCGTTCATGGACGCCAACGAGGAGTGGCTGCTCCCTTATGCCGTGTTCAGCGTGCTCAGGGACCGCCATGGATCGCCCGATTTCTCCACCTGGGGGGAATGGAGCGGTTACGACCGGCGGAAGGCCCTGGACTTCGCGAAGGAGAACGCGGCCGAGGTGGATTTCTACTGCTTCCTGCAGTACCTGCTGGACGAACAGCTCCAGGAAGCGGTGGCTTATGCCCATCTGCATGGCGTCGCCATCAAGGGAGACCTTCCCATCGGCGTTTCCCGCGTGAGCGTGGATGCCTGGCAGCATCCGGAACTCTTCCACATGGACAGCCAGGCCGGCGCCCCGCCGGATGCCTTCGCCGCGGACGGCCAGAACTGGGGATTCCCGACCTATAACTGGGAGAAAATGGAGGAGGACGGCTTCGCCTGGTGGAAGGCGCGGATGCGCAAGATGGCGGAGTACTTCGATGCCTTTCGCATCGACCATATCCTCGGATTCTTCCGCATCTGGGAGATCCCCGTTCCGTACAAGAGCGGACTCATGGGCCATTTCAACCCGGCGCTGCCGTACAGCGGCGAGGACCTCAGAAACCAGGGCTTCAACCCGGTGAACACCGGGGACACGGACGTCCTTTTCGTCGAGGATCCCCGGCACAAGGACCAGTGGCATCCGCGCATTTCCGCGCAATTCACCAATGCCTATGCGCAGCTCCCCGAGTGGCTCAAGGACCGGTTCAACGCCCTGTACAACGATTTCTTCTACCGCCGTCACAACGAATTCTGGAAGGAATCGGCCTACCGGAAACTGCCCGCCCTCCTGCGTTCCACCGGCATGCTGTGCTGCGGCGAGGACCTGGGCATGATTCCGGACAGCGTTCCCGAAACCATGCGTGACCTGGACATCCTGTCCCTGGAGATCCAACGGATGCCCAAGGATCCCCGCGACACCTTTGCCGACCCTTCCGTCTATCCTTATGCGTGCGTGTGCGCGACGGGTACCCACGATACGGCGCCGCTCCGCGCCTGGTGGGAAGAAGACCGGAAACTTACGCAGACCTATTACAATACGATGCTCCACTGCGCGGGCGAGGCACCGCAGTTCTGCGAACCCTGGGTGGCGGACCTGATCCTGGGTGCGCACCTCAAGTCGCCGGCGATGCTGGCGATCCTGCCCTTGCAGGACTGGCTGGCCACCGACGGGGACGTCCGGTACCCGGGCGATCCGAAAGACGAGCGCATCAACGTGCCGGCCATCCCGCGTTATTACTGGCGCTACCGGATGCACTGTACCCTGGAATCCCTCATCGGAAACGAGGCTCTGAACGCCCATATCAAGGGGATGGTCGTCGCTTCCGGCCGCAACCGCTGACGACATGGGCAAGGACAACGACTGGAAAGCACGTCTGGGCGTGGTCTATTCCACGAATCCCGACTTTCAGTATGAGACGGCCGCGGAGACGGAGGCCGAAACGCTGCCTCCGGCGCAGCAGCGGCTCATCGTCGCCATCGACCGCCGCAACCGGGGCGGGAAGCAGGTGACGCTCGTCACCGGTTTCGTGGGAACGGCGGAAGACTTGAAAGAGCTGGGAAAGACGCTGAAGACGCGCTGCGGCGTGGGCGGAACGGCCAAGGAAGGGGAGATCACCATCCAGGGCGATTTCCGGGATAAAGTGACGGCCCTGCTCCGGGAAATGGGCTATCAGGCCAAAAGGGGGAACTGATGCTGCAGGAGGAGATATTCCGTTCCGGGGAATTGCTGCTCCCCACGACTCCGCCCGAAGCGGGGGTCCCGGTGGAAACCGTTCCGCTGAGCGGGACCATCCTCGTGA
>DETL01000005.1:0-24298 GCA_002361625.1 Bacteroidales bacterium UBA3289
TCCAACTTTTGGGGGTCACATCACCTTCGGGGCCGGCTTTTTCTTTTGCGTTTATATTGTTACATTTGCAGATATGGAATCCCTATCGATGAAACGCTGGGCCCTGGTCCTGATGGGACTGGCCCTGACCTGGAGTGTTTTCGCCCAGTCGCCCCAGAACTGGGGGCCGAAGCCGGAAGAGCATCATCTCGTGCCCGACAGGAGGGCCGCCAGGAACAGCCCCTACAAGGGTCATAAGAACTATGGGAAAAGCATCGCCGTATTCGGCGGCTCCCTGTCCGTGAACCGGGAATCCGATGCCGCGAAGCAGATCTGGGCCAATCTCCTGAACGCCGAAGTCACGACTTACGGGGTAGGCGGGGCCGGTTTTTCCAACCTGCAGGGATATACGCTTCAGCGGCAGGTGGACATGGCCGGCGTGTATGATGTCTATGTCCTCTGGGCCTCCACGAACGACTTCAACAACAACCGCGAATGCGGCACCTGGAAGGATTACACCGCCCTGGACGGCTATGACGAGAGCAAGCTTTCCACCCAGTGCGGCGGCATCAACTACTGCATCAAGACGCTGTTGGAAAAGAATCCGGATGCGGAGATCTATTTCTTCACCTCCCTCCGTTTCTTCGGGGCCGATGCCGGCCACAATCCCTTCTCCACGGAGCCCAACAAGACCGGCAAGACCTTTGCCGATTACATCGAAGCCCAGAAGGCCTGTTGCGCCTACTATGGCATCCCGGTCCTGGACCAGTTCAACCTGCAGGGAATCAATGAGTTCAATGTGGGTCTGTTCTACTTGGAAGACAAACTTCACATGAACGAGGAGGGCTACCGCCGCATCGGTCCCGTCCAGGCATCCTTCCTCTCCGACGGGAGGTAGGCGTAGCTGCTATCGGATAAACTCCTTCAGCAGTTTGTGGAGGAGGTCGCTGACGTTACCGTTGTCTTCCGGGTGGGAAGCGAAGGTAGGGGTTTCGTTGACAAAGTGGATGACCCGGTCCGTTTCCCCGTCGATGACGGCGCAATAGAGGACGTTGCCGTACGGAGAGCTGACGGAATAGTCGCGGGACGGATTGGTCAGGCCGCTGATGCCGGTGAGCTCCTGGATGGCCTTGTCGATGACTTTGGAGGCCGCTTTCTCCACTTTCTCCTTCTGGTAACCCTTCACGGTCTGGACATATCCGTAGGAATAGATGACGATTCCGTAGCGGAGACCGCTCTCGTCCAGCATCTTCTTCAGCGACCTGGGGATGCGGAGCCGGTCGGCCTTGCCGGGATCCACGTCCGGGAAGGTCTTGAGCCAGTTGGCGATGTCCTTGTTCTCACCATTGTAGTCGGCGGGAATCATCTCGGAGAAGGGGAAACGCTCGGAATTGATGATATTCGAAATGACCCGGGCGGATGTGCGGGAGGACTCTTCGTCGTAGTATCCCTTCCCGTCGTCGCCATAGAGCGTGATGTTGGCATAAGGCTAGATGAAGGCGTATTCCGGAATGGAGGAGAGATTGACGCTCGAATTCGTGTAACGGGAGGGACCGCAGGCCGTCAGCAGGAAGAGGACGGCAAGGCCCAGGAACAGGTTTTTAAAGTTTCTCATGGCTTTTGAAAAGTTTTGCAAATTTACACTTATTCTTCTTTCCGGCGAATACCTTTCGGTGAAGGAATAAAAAATAGTTGTGCTTTGGACTGGCACAAGCGGGCGCTACCTTTGCCTCCGGATCAAAATGACAGCGCTATGTTCGAATTCATCATTACCCTGGCCCTGGCGGCCCTTGCCATCTGGCTCCTTGTGGACAGTGCCGTGGAATTCACGCAGGATACACGGGACGATATCCCGGCTACGGAGCCGTAATGGTCAGCCCGTCGTACGCGGGTTGGACATCGGAGCGGATGCCCCGTTCGGCGCACAGGCGGCGGAGTTCGTCGCAGAAAGTGGCGTGAGAGGGGAAAGCGTGACTCAAGTGGGTGAGCCAGGTATGCTTTGCGCCGATGCGGTCCGCCAGGTCCAGCGCCTCATAGAGGGAGAAGTGTGAATGGTGGGGATGGTATCCCACCGTGTTCAGGGAAACGTGTTCGAGCCCCTGCAGTTTCACGAACTCTTCCTCGGGAAGAAGGCTCATGTCCGTGATATAGGCGATATTCCCGAACCGGAAACCCAGGACCGGCATCTGGTCGTGATAGCCCCGGATGGGAATGATATTCAAATACCGGACACCCTCCGTAACCCCGCTGTCCGCTCCGGGCAGGGCCGGCAAGGCGGGAACCACGGCATTGTCCGAGGGAACGAGCGAGCCGTCCGGCTGTCGGTAAAAGTAGCCGATGTCATGGACCCATTCCAATTCTCCGGTATTCTCCAAAGAGGTGATCCTGAACGGTTTGTCATCGATGGTATGCACGTGCCACTCCGGCGCTCCGGGGTACTTGTGCTCGGCGAAGGCATAGGCATAGTCGTTCCGCAGGGCCTTCAGCACCTCCGGCTCACAGTAGATTTCCACCGCCTTCCGGTCGATGTAGTTGAACGACCGGACATCGTCCAACCCGCCCGTATGGTCCTTGTGCTTGTGGGTCAGGAGGATGGCGTCCAGGTGCCGAACGCCGCGGGCGAGCATCTGCATCCGGAAATCCGGTCCGGCGTCCACGAGGACGGTGAATCCTTCGTATTCCACCAGCGCCGCCGCCCGGAACCGCTTGTCATGCGGGTCCAGGGACCGGCACACCGGACACTGGCACCCGATGATCGGCACCCCCTGCGAAGTCCCCGTCCCGAGGAATGTCAACCGTGCTTCACTCATAGGATGATTGCTTCTATCTGATTTACCAGCGCCGGATCGTAGGGCTTTTCCACGCGGATATAGTTGCCGGTGTAGCCGGCCATGAGGCCGTCCTTGACGGAGGATTCCCAAAGAACCTTCTCCGGAAGTCCCTTGTTTTCAGCAACAAAGGTATCGTGAAGCTGAGCGCACAGCGCTTCCAGCCGGGCCACCCGTTCGGTTTTCACGCTGTCCTGCACCTGGTCGGGCATGACGGCGGCGCGGGTGCCGGGACGCCTGGAGTAGGGGAAAACGTGGATGAAGGCAGGTTTGATCCGTTCCTTCAGGAAGTTGTACGTTTCCATGAAAAGTTCCTCCGTTTCGCCCGGGAGCCCCACGATGACGTCGATCCCGAAGAATACCTTCGGCTCGCCGGGACGCTCCATGGCCTGACGGATATAGTCGATGCGGGAAGCGAAGAGTACCGTGTCATACCGGCGGCCCACTTTTTTGAGAAGTTCGTCGCTGCCTACCTGGAGCGGGATGTGGAAATGCCGCTGGAACTTGGTACCGGACGCGATCCAATCCACGATTTCCTCCGTAATGAGGTTCGGTTCGATGGAGGAAATCCGGTACCTGTCGATGCCCTCGACCTCATTGAGCGCCTTCAGCAGGTCCAGGAAGGTTTCCCCGGTCGTGCGGCCGAAGTCGCCGGTGTTCACACCGGTGAGGACGATCTCCCTGACGCCGTCCGCCGCGATCTGCCGGGCCTGCTTCACCACTTCGCAGATGGCGATGTTCCGGCTCCGGCCGCGGGCGTAGGGAACGGTGCAGTACGCGCAGAAGTTGTTGCAGCCATCCTGAACCTTCAGGAAGGAACGGGTACGTTCGCCCGTGGAATAGGCCGGGAGGACGCCGTCCTCAAAAACCGCCTTATTTGAGGATGGAATTGCGGACGAGTACAGGGCGATGGTCTCCGAAACGACCAGCGGCTTTTCCGCGGCCGTGAAAACCCGCGAAACCCCCTCGATCTGGTAGAGTTTCTCCTTTTTGAGCTCCGCATAGCAGCCTACGACGACCACCAGGGCGTCCGGGGCGGTCTTGTGGGCCCGGCGCATCAGGTTGCGCGACTTTTTCTCGGCTGTCTCCGTAACGGCGCAGGTATTGACCAGATAGACATCGGCCTTTTCCTTCCAGGGAACGACCTCCCAGCCGCGGGCGATGAATCCGCGTTCGTAGGTGGAAGTTTCGGCGTAGTTGAGCTTGCAGCCCAGGGTGGTGAATGCTACTTTCATCCTAACATGAGAAAAACGCACGGCCTTTTGCCGATGGTGACGGGATGTTCTTTCCAGCGGGAGACGGGCTGCGTCCGGATATAGGCGTCCGGCTGGGTGATATTGGCGGCGACGGTCAGCATCGTCTTGTTGGAGCAGGTGGCGATGAGGTCGGCGAAAAGGGCGTCGTTGCGGTAGGGTGTTTCAATGAGGATCTGCGTCTGCCTTTCCGCGGCGGACCGTTTTTCCAGCCGGCGGATGGCTGCCCGCCGCTCCTCGGTCTTGGCCGGGATATAGCCCACGAAGGCGAAGGACTGCCCGTTGAGCCCGGAAGCCATTAGGGCCAGCATCAGGGACGAGGGGCCGACCAGGGGCACGACCTCGATCCCTTCCCGGTGGCACAGGGCGACCAGGGCGCTGCCCGGGTCTGCGACAGCCGGCAGGCCTGCTTCCGAGATCAGCCCCACATCGCGTCCGTTGTCGAAAAGATGCACCAGGGGAGCGATCTCGGCAGGGGCGGTATGCTCGTTCAGCTCGTGGAATTCAAGTTCTTCGATATGTCCCTTGAGCCCGGCCCTGGACAGGTAGCGACGGACCGTCCGCACTTCTTCGACCACATAGCAGTCGATGTGCTGCAGGAGTTCCAGTACCGGTGCGGGAATCACATCGGAAGGGGCGCCGTCCCCGAGCGGAGCGGGAATCAGGTATAGTTTTCCTTTATTCATTCGTAACGATAGGATGGGCTTTTCCGGTCGAGTCGATCTGGAGAACACGCCGTTCAGCAGGCTGCAGAACCTCCTGGGCGGCTTGTTCCTCCCGTTTCTCTCGGGACATGAACAGATTCTTGAAGAACTGCCGGAAGGTGTTGAATTCCCGCTGGTAGGCGATACCCACGCCGTTGCGCTGGCTGTTGTCCAGATAGGAGGTGTACTGGTCGGCCGAATGGGAGAACAGGTTCAGCCGGATGGTCCCCGGCTTGTCCAGTTTGATGTCGATGTCGATGTCGCCGGCCACCTCGTCCGTCGTGGTCCCGAACAGTCTCCGGTTGCCGATGGTTCCGTTGACGACCACCCGGTTGTTGAACAGTTGCGTGGAGAGGGCGACGTCGAAGATGTTGTTCCCGGATGTGCCTTGCTGGTAGTTGAGGCCGAGGTCCAGCGGAATGTCCAGTTTCTGGAAGATGCTGTTCAGCTGGCCAGCCATGATGCCGGTCATGTTCGAATAGAGCATGTTGGTACTGCCGGTCGTGATGATGCCGGAGTCGTCGTTCGGGAGGAAGCTGTTCGCGATCAGGAGATAGAGGAACTGCTTCATCTTCTTATCGTCCGTATTCAGGGCGCTTTCGATGAGCCCTTCCGTTCCCGGATCCAGTTCGGGGATTTCGATGTCGAACTTGATCTGGGGATTCCGCAGCTTGTCGGTGATGCCGATCAGGCAGTTGACCGTACGGCGGCTGCTGCCCTCCGCGGCGGTGGTGGAGGAAAGGAGGTTGGAGATGTCGGCCTTGGTGGTATAGACGCCGGTCACGTCCAGGGTGGATTCCATGACATCGCCCCGGAATCGGATGCTGCTGCCGTCCTGGATGCTGAAGTCACGGTTGACGATGCCGAGGGTGGAGAAATGGAAGTCTCCCTGGCTCAGCGTATAGTCTCCATTGATGGTGAACAGGTTCTGGCTCTCGCGGATCCGGAGGTCGATGAGTCCGTTGCCCTGGCCGCGGAGCGAGTTCTCCCCGATGTCGATGTGGGCGGTAACGGCCGGCGTGGCCGCCACCTTGACGCGGATGTCCAGGTCGCTTCCGGATTTTTTCTTGACCACGCGCCCGGCCTGCATCATGGTCTCATAAGGGTCTTCCTCCACCGGCACTACCGGCTGCGTGAAGATAAGCAGGTCTCCCGACGCCTTGGAACTGCCCGAACGCAAGGGGATGTGGAGGTTTCCGGTCTTGGTCGTCCGGGCGTCCACGTTCAGGCGGATGGCGTCGAAGGGACCGGTGACATCCACTTTGCCGGTGCCGTACACGGTTCCCGAAATGGGTGAGTTCCGTCCGGTGGGAATGCCCAGCACCTTCATCTCATTGAACCGGACATGCGTGTCCAGACGCATGTCCTTGAACCCGCCGAACAGGAGGCCGCCCGTGACTTGTCCCTGACCGCCCACGCCGTCCGTCAGGGACACCTGGGTGAAGTGGAGGCCTTCCGTATCCACGGAAAGCGGTCCGGAAACGCCGTAGGTGACCTGCGTGAAATCGATTCCCAGCCGGCCGTCCACGAGTTGGGTCCCCTCGCTGGAAATCTCGAGTTTGTCCAGGGTGCCTCCCACATGGATCTTGCCGTCCAGCCCACCGCCGAATTCGTTGAAGATCCCTTCGAGGATCGGGGCCGCATAGCCGATATCCAGGCGGGAAAGGGTGGCATCGGCCTCGACGGACTTGTCGTTGGGGTTCACAAAACCGGACAGGTCGATGTTCCGTGTTCCGTTCAGGCTGTTCCGGACGCGGATGTTGAAGCGGTCCTGCTCCTCGTCCCACAGGCTCATGACCTGCAGCCGGCCCACCGGCCGTCCGGCGATGTAGGTGGAATCGCAGTTGATGCCCGCCAGCAGGCCGATCGAGGGTTTGGACGGGGAAATCAGGCGTGCGCGACCGGTTGCGTGCCCCTGGAGGCCCATCTTTCCATTCATGAGGAAGGTGTTCAGCAGCGAGATGTCAAACCCTTCCAACCGGACCGAAAGCGTGTCTGTCCGGGTGGGGGACAGGCCTCCCTCGGCAAGCAGTTCCTGCGGTCCGTTGGAGATCCGCAGCCGGTTCACCCGGATGTCTCCGGCATGGACCGTGACTTGATCGCTGTCGATATCCCACTTGTCACCATCGTAGTAGATGCTGGACGGAAGGGCTTCGGCCGTGATGGCCAGTTTCTCGTCCTGGCGGTCCAGCAGCCCTTCCAGCCGGATGTCGCCCTGGCTCAGGGTCCCGTCTCCATTGTCGAAGACGAAATTCGCCCCGAACCGGTTGTCGTCGGCGGTGAGTTTCAGGATGTTGTTCCGGGTTTCGAAATCGCCGGCCTTGACGGTGCCGCCGGAGATGTCCGCATGCAGGGCTCCGTCCAGGTTGTCCAGGTCCAGCCTGAAATCTTTCACGAACTTGTCCTGCAGGGCCAGCCGGCCGGAGGTGACGTTTCCGGTAACCCGGCCGTCCCGGTCCACGTCGAGCGTGAGGGACGTGTTCTTCTCGATGTACATGCCGGGAACGAGGAATCCCAACAGGGCCTGGCTGTCGTGGAATTTGAAATTGATCTCGTAGGGGGTCGGATCCCAGGGCCTGGCCGTATCGGTAAGCAGGGCGGGAAGCTCTTCCCGCACCAGGAGTTCCTTGAGGTCGTTCACCAGATCGACGGGGGATTTCTCTCCGACGAAAGTCCCGTCGGCAAACGACGAACTGAAGCGGATCCGGTAGATGTCGTCGTTGGAGTGGGCGCTGGCCGTAATGTCGCCGATGTCATGCCGGCCGGCGGCGTTCTCCAGGACGAGGTCCCGGAGGTTCACTTCGCCCAGCAGGTCCTTGTCCTTGGTCCGGATGAAATTGGCATCGGCCTGGAGGGAGACCTTGGAAGGCCCCCGCTTGTCCAGCTGGAGGGCATTGAGGTCGGCGTAACCGACATTGGCGTAGAACTGATAGGCGGCGTTGCGGGCTTTCGGCGTAAGGTCGAACTTGCCCTGGAGGAGGAAATTCAGGTTGGGATCGTCGCAGACGATGCGCCCGTCGAATGCCTGTCCGGAGTAGGTTCCCGCCGCCCGGATGCCCGTATAGTCATAGCCGAGGGCCTGGAGACCGGCGATTTTCAGGGAGTCGATCCGGACCTGGGGATTGCCCTTGGCCAGGACGGCTTCCAGGGCGGTTTCCAGGGTGACGGGGCCGAGGGCTTTCACCCCGGCGATCCGGCCTGCATCCAGGTGCCGGGTCCGCGCCGTCCCGCCGATCGTGATGGCATGTTTGCGGTCCATCAGGTTCCTCAGCATCAGGTCCACGTCGGCCGCACCGGCGGAGGAATCCAGGCCGCCCTGCACGGCCAGGCGGTTCAGGGTACCCTGGGCCGTGGCGTCCAGAAGGAATTCCGTTCCTTTGCCGATCTTCGAAAAGTCCAGTTTCGTCTGGGGAGACCATTCGCGGATAAAAGCCGCCAGTCCGTTCGCCGTGAAACGGAAGTCCTTCACGTGGAAGTCCATCCGGGTGGTTTCAATCTCGGGAAGGCCGGTCATGGATCCGTCCGCGCGGCCGGAAACGCCGCTGGCAAGCTCCTGGAAGGAGAAACCCCGGACCTGGAAATGGTCCACCGTGCCTTCCATCCTGCCCAAAACATTGGCTTTGAAGGTAAAGTCGTCCAGCTGCGGGGCGAAATGGCGGATCGTCTGCATGGAGAAGACCGTCGGAGCGCGGAACTCACCCTCCATCCGGACCTTTTCGAGGAAGCTGCCGTAGTCGTCGATGGGGGCCAGGAGCCGGAAATACTTCAGGTGCAGGTCCGAATCGTCGTCCTGGATGTGGAGGTCGTCCAGAAGGACCTGTTCATGACCCACTTTCACCTTTCCGGAGACGTCCCTGACGTTCCATCCCGTCTTGTCGGATACCCGGATGTGGTCCGCGACGCCGGTGATTTCCCCGTCCTTGACGAGCAGGTCGGAGGCGGTCACATCGGTCAGGACCTCCAGGTCGTTCCAGTCGATGACGCCGGGATCCAGCTCCCGGCCTTCCTCCGCCCGCCTGCGGGCTGCAGGGTGGTTTACCAGGCGGAACCGGAATCCTTCGATTTCCACCCGGGATGCTTCCAGGAGGTCTCCGAACTCTTCGTGGGAACCGTCGGATCCCTTCAGGGCAAGGACGCGGTTGAGGTTGCTGGTACTCGTTCCCTCGGCAGCGCCCGGCTCGATGACGAAATTGAAGCTTCCTCCTTCGAGCCGGAGCCGGCTCACGGAGATCCGTTCCTTGCGGAGGAGTCCCTTGAGGGAGAACCGGGCCGAAAGGGTTCCGACGCTCAGGAGCGTGTCCCTGGCCGGGAGGAGACCGTCGCTGTAAGGGTGCCGGTCCTTGACGACGACATCCTGGAGGACGACGGCGTCGAAGGGTTTCACGGTCACGGATCCGATCTCGACGTCCCCGTCGAGGTGGCCGGTCAGTCTCTCCACGGCCTTCCGGGCAAACCAGGTCTGGACGACGGGAGACTGGACGGCGATCAGGATGGCCAGCACTGCCAGCAGAAGCAGTGCCAGGATCCGGAGCGTTATGCGAAGACCCTTCTTCATCAATCTACAAATATAATGATTCTTCGCGAAGATTTGGTTATCTTTGCACCGAGAAATGAAAACTATGGCAGATATCATCCTCGGCATCGAATCTTCCTGTGACGATACGTCGGCCGCCGTCCTGCGTGACGGGGCCCTTTTATCGAATGTCATCGCCTCCCAGCAGGTCCACAAGGACTTCGGCGGGGTGGTACCGGAACTGGCTTCCCGTGCCCACGAGCAGAATATCGTTCCGGTCGTCTCGGAGGCGCTGCGCAAGGCCGGGGTGAAGCCGGAAGAACTTACGGCGATCGCCTTCACCCGGGGGCCGGGCCTGCTGGGCTCGCTCCTGGTCGGTACCTCCTTCGCCAAGGCGCTGTCCCTCTCGCTGGACATTCCCATGGTGATGGTGAATCACCTGCAGGGCCATATCCTGGCGAATTTCATCCGGCAGGCCGACAAGCCCGTGGACGAGCCCTCCTTCCCGTATCTCTGTCTCCTCGTTTCCGGCGGTAACTCTCAGATAGTCAAGGTGACAAGTCCTTTGGAATACGAAATCCTGGGACAGACGATCGACGACGCGGTGGGGGAGGCTTTCGACAAATGTTCCAAGATGCTGGGCCTGGGGTATCCCGGCGGACCGGTCATCGACCGGCTCGCGAAACTCGGGAATCCCGACCGTTTCCATTTCGCCAAACCCAACATCCCTGGCCTGGACTACAGCTTCAGCGGCATCAAGACCTCGCTGCTGTATTTCGTCCGGGACGAGATGGCGAAGGATCCGCAGTTCCTGGAGAACAACAAGGAGGACCTCTGCGCCAGTTTCCAGAAAACGCTCATCGACATCCTGATGCAGAAACTCATCCGGGCGGCGAAAGAAACCCGGATCCGGGAGATCACCATCGGCGGCGGCGTATCCGCGAACAGCGGACTCCGCGAACGCCTGGTGGCGGAGGGAAAGAAACGCGGATGGAAGACCTATCTTCCGGAATTCAAGTTCACGACGGACAATGCCGCGATGATCGCCGTCGCCGGCTGGTTCCGCTACAAGACCGGCGATTTCGCCCCCCTCGACGTCGCCCCCGTCTCCCGCATGGCGGATTATTGATTGACAGCCGGTTCGGACGAGGGTGACATCCGGAAACCGCCTTCGCTCCGCTCCGGCCCCTCCCAACCTGACGGTTGGGCCCCTCCCTCTTATGTGGCCGAGGGTGGCCACAGGTTTCCGGATGTCACCCTCGCCCGAACAAATGAATGAAGTATTATCATGAAGGAATTTGAGATCGCGAAAAAGATCGGAAAGGATTTGACCGACGCTGAACTGAAGGAAGCGGCGGCCAAGGCGCTCGGCGTGCGTCCGGAGAAGGTGGGGAACGTGGTGGTGACTCGGAGGTCGGTGGATGCCCGGCAGGATATCCTGTACCGGTACCGGGTGCAGGCGTATCGGCAGGGGGAAACCTATGAACCTTACGAACTTCCTGCGTATCAGGATGTCCATGCGGCCGACCCGGTCATCGTCATCGGGGCCGGTCCCGCGGGACTGTTCGCGGCGCTGAAACTGCTGACCAAAGGATGCAAGCCGGTCATCCTGGAACGGGGAAAGGATGTCCACCGGCGCAAAGCCGATATGGCGAAACTCTCCGTGGAGGGAGTCATCAATCCGGATTCCAATTACTGCTATGGCGAAGGGGGAGCCGGCGCCTTTTCCGACGGAAAACTGTTTACGCGTTCTTCCAAGCGGGGGGATATCCGGGAAGTACTGCACCAGTTCGTTCGCTTCGGGGCCGATCCTTCCATCCTCATCGACGCCCACCCGCACCTGGGAACGGACAAACTTCCGGGGATCGTCGAAAACATCCGCCTGTGCATCGAAGAGCACGGAGGGGAGTATCACTTCGACAGCCGGGTGACGGACATCGTCCCGGTCGATGGCGGCTTCGAGGTCCATGCCGGCGATGCGGTGTACAAGGCCGCGAAGGTCATTCTCGCCTCGGGACATTCCGCCCGGGACATCTACGAGATATTCGAGCGCCGGGGATGGGCCCTGGAAGCCAAGGGATTCGCCCTGGGCGTCCGGGTGGAGCATCCGCAGTGGCTCATCAATCAGATTCGGTATCACGGTAAGTATCAGCCGTTTATGCCTACGGCCGAGTACTCTTTCGTCCAGCAGGTGGAGGGCCGCGGCGTGTTCTCTTTCTGCATGTGTCCCGGTGGTATCCTCGTTCCGTCTTCGACCGAGGACGGGACCGTGGTCCTGAACGGCATGTCCAACTCCGCCCGCAATTCCAAGTGGGCCAATGCCGGTGTCGTCGTGCAGATCGAACCGGGCGACCAGCCAGCTGAGTATCAGGGACCTTTTGCGCTGATGGACTATCAGCACGACATCGAGCGCCGCATGTACGAATGGGTGTCCGCCCATGGCGGAAAGCATCCGCTCGCGGCACCGGCCCAGCGGATGAAGGATTTCTGCCGCGGCATCGTCTCGAAGGATCTTCCCAAGACCTCCTATCACCCGGGCGCCTGGTCATCGCCGCTGCACGAACTCCTGCCGGAGCATGTTTCCATGCGCCTGCGCCGGGCGTTCCCGCAGGTGGACCGCCAGATGCACGGATACTATACGAACGATGCGTTGCTGCTGGGCGTAGAATCCCGCACTTCCTCGCCGGTACGTCTGCCGCGTGATCCGGAAACGCTTGAACATGTGGACGTTCCTGGGCTCTATCCCTGCGGGGAAGGCGCAGGCTACGCCGGGGGCATCGTTTCCTCCGCCCTCGACGGCATCAACTGCGCGGAAAGGATCTAGCTACTCCGTGAGATACTTGAAATACGCGTCGATCTCGGGACGCGTTTTCAGGCGTACCATATAGACCTGGTCGCCCAGGTCGTCGGCCAGGGCCGGGCTCATGCGGGTGCACATGACGATCGCTTCACCGTAACGCGCCATGACATCGGCATGGGAGTGCTGGTATGTATGGGCGTCGCGCCTTCCCACATAGGCGCAGTAGAACTGCTCCCCGAGGGATTTTCGGCGTTCGCCGAAGGCCACCATGTCGGCCCAGATCTGGAAGACGTCGGTGGAATGCGCGTAGTTCATCATGTCGGGCGTGAAGCCTCCCGGCGGGCGCATGTTCACTTCCAGGCCCACATAGTCACCCTTCTTGCCCAGGCCTTCCCGGTCGCGGTCCAGCTGGAAGAACTCCAGATGGACGAAGCGGTTCGTGATGCCGAAGGCCTTCACCGTCCTGCGGCCGATGGCGGCGAGTTTCGCGGGTACGGTCTTGTTGACCCAGTAGCAGGTGTCCAGGTTCCGGTGGACAATCTCCATGATGGGCGTCGGGAACACGCTGTTGTTCTCGAAAATGGGCTCTCCTTTGTCATTGTAGATGGCGTCGTAGGAGACCAGGAGCCCGGTGATGAACTCTTCGATGACGAAAAGGCCGTAGTTGTCCGCGTGGCTCCGGAACCATTCGGTAAGCTGCGTCTCGCTCTCGATCTTGAAAGTGCCGGTGGCGCCGACGCCATTGTCCGGCTTCGCGATGACGGGGTAGCCGGTCTTCTTCACGAAGGAGCGGACCTTGGCTTCCCCCTCGCAGCACTTGATCTGCCGGGCCGTGGGGATGCCGCCCAGCGCGTAGTACTTCTTCATCTCGGACTTGTTCTTGATGGAGGCGATGCGGTCGGTCTTCAGGCCGGTGGTGACGTTGAAATCCGTCCGCAGGCGGGCGTCCTGTTCCAGCCAGTATTCGTTGTTGGATTCAATCCAGTCGATCTTGCCCCACTTGTGGGCATACCAGGCGACGGCCCGGTACACCTCGTCGTAGTCTTCGAGGTTGTTGACCCTGTAATAATCCGAGAGTGAATCCTTCAGCCTCTGCGGGAGATGCTCGTAGGGGGTGTCGGCGATTCCCAGGACATTCACGCCGTTCGCCTTGGCGCCGGCGCAGAAATGCCAGTAGCTGTCCGGGAAATGGGGAGAGATGAATATTAAGTTCATAAAGCTGTAAGTTGAGTTTTCTTCCGATACCTTGCGCATGCTGCCGTTCGTGATTTCCCAGGCTTCCCCGCAGAGGGTGGACCGTCCGTCCCTGACCAGGACGTAACCGCCGTCCGGGAACGTGTGGAACCGGTGGTTCCAGCTGTCCGGGAAGACCACGTCCTCGAAAAGACGCTTTCCGTCCAGGACCACATTCCGCACCTGGTGGTAGTGGGGGACCAGGTGGATGTCCGTCAGGCCCAGGCCGCGGAGCCAGCGGCGATAGTCCGGGTCCACGGCTTCGCCTTCCAGTTCCGGATGGGAATAGACGCGGTCCGCGCAGTTCATGCTGCCGGCGCTGCATCCCATCACGACTCCGTCATAGCCCCGGAGGATGTCCCGCAGGCCGGTTTCGTGGAGGAACCTGTTCTGGGTGGGGACATGCCCGCCGCAGAGAATGACCCAATGGGCACGCTCAACGAGCTTTTCCGTCTCCCGGGCATTCCGCCGGTCCAGCATCACGATTTCCTCCGGGTCGATGCCGGAGTTCCGGATACAGGCGCTCATCCCTTCCAGGACGGAATCCGTGAAAGCCCGGTCGTCCGGGGCGGCGCTCACGAGGAGCACCCGCGGGCGCGGCGGGAGTTCCGCCTTCACCCGGGCGAGGAAACCGTTGTCTTCGGTGAAGTGGTCTTCACCGTACCGGGTGGGGCTGCCAGTCAGAAACAAGGTCATGCGCATTCGTTTTCCGGGCGCAAAATTACTGCGTTTCCACAAAAAATCAAACGATGGCACGGTAATTGGACTTTCTTTCCTGCTCCCGGTATCGGGAAATGACAACTAACACTTTTTTATCCAAGAAATGGAAAAGCTCAACCATCCCGCCATCCTGGTCGTCGATATGCTCAACGACTTTGTGACCGGCTCCATCGGCTGCGACCGCGCCGTGGAAATCCTCCCTGCTACCGCCCGCCTGCTTGCAGCGGCCCGCGAAAAGGGTGTTCCTGTCATTTACTGCAACGATGCCCATCTTCCCGGCATCGACCGTGAACTGCAGATCTGGGGCGATCACGCCATCAAGGGCACGCCCGGCGCGGAGGTAGTTCCCCAGCTGAAGCCGGAAGCCTGCGATTACATCGTTCCGAAACGTCGCTACAGCGGCTTCTTCCAGACGGACCTGGACATTCTCCTCAAGGAACTGGGTGTCAAGACCGTCGTCATCACCGGCCTCCACACCCACATGTGCTGCCGCCACACCGCCGCCGACGCTTACTGCCTGGGCTACGACGTCGTTGCCGCCAAGGAATGCACCAACTCCTTCACAGAAGAGGACTACCAGTACGGCCTGGCCTATCTGAAGACCTGCTACGGGGCGGATGCCTATATGAACGACGAACTTATCGCCGCCTTCTGATCAGACGGCTCTTTTCAATAAGCACGGACGGTCCGCAGAGATCTGCGGGCCGTCTTTTTTGTCGGGAATCACGCGATTACTCCGCTGCCCAGCATTTCGTCACCGTCGTACCAGACGGCGAACTGACCGGCGGAGATCCCCCGCTGGGGAGCGTCGAAAAGGATGAACAGGCCGTTGTCACGCCTGAGGAGCGTAGCGCTCTGGAGGGGCTGGCGGTAGCGGATGCGGACGCGGTAGCGGCGCATTTCGCCAACCTTCATTTCGAGGTCCTCCCGGATCCAGTGGATTTCGGACGGGTCGATGCGGAGACAGAAGCGGCTAAGCCCTTTGTGCTCATGGCCTTCGCCTACATAGACCGTGTTGGTCTCCGTATCGGTGTCGATGACGAAGACGGGATCCGTATGGCCTCCCACGCCGAGTCCCTTCCGCTGGCCGATGGTGTAGAACTGGGCCCCTTCGTGCCGGCCGACGATGGCACCATAGGGGTTGGCCTTCAAGCGTGTTTTCTTGACATGCTTCTTTCCGCTGCGGTAGGTCTCATACTCGAAACGGATGTCGTAATGGAGCGGGGTGGCGAGCCGCTCGAGGTCGCAATTGGAAAGGGAAGCCACTTTCCCGGAATCGAAAGGACTGGTTCCCAGCGGTTTGCCATCAGTCGTCAGTACTTTCTCCTCCGGTGCATACCGGACGGTCCGCTCCAGGGAAACTCCGTCGGAAAGGAGTCCGTCCAGCACCGACTGCTGCCACTGGAAAAGCGCGTCATCGGCATACCAGGCGTCATAGACTTCGATGATGTCACCCTCCACGGAAGCAAGTTTCTGCTTCAGGAACGTGGGGAGGTCCACTTTCCCGACGAAACAGATGCCTTGCGAATCCTTCTTTTCCGCCGAAGGCAGGTCCGCATCCTTGGCGAGGCGGCGTACTTCGGGCTTGACGATGTCCCCGATGGGGAAAAGGGCCTTGGAGAGCTGTGCCTGGGTCAATTGGCACAGGAAATAGGTCTGGTCCTTGTTGGGGTCCGTCCCTTCCAGGATGCGGCAGGTGCCGTCCGGGAGGACCTCCTTCCGGCAGTAATGGCCGGTGGCGACATAGTCGGCCCCGTACTTCTGGGCGATGCGGAGGAAGGCGTCGAACTTGATCTCCCGGTTGCACAGGACGTCCGGGTTCGGGGTGCGGCCTTTCGCGTATTCGTCGAACATATAATCCACGACCCGCTGCCGGTATTCCTTGGAAAGGTCCACGAAATAGAAGGGGATGCCGATCTTCCGGGCGACCATCTCCGCCACGAAGCGGTCCTCCTCCCACTCGCAGTCGCCGTGGAGGGTGGCGTCGGCCTCGTGCCAGTTCTGCATGAACATGGCGAAGACGTCGTAGCCCTGCTCCTTGAGGAGAAGGGCGGCCACCGAGGAATCCACGCCGCCCGAGAGGCCCACGCAGACTTTGATTTTACGGTTTTCAGGGTCGAAGGATGCCATAACTTCCGTTTTTCAACCGCAAAAGTAATGATTTTGGAAAATTATTCCTATTTTTGAGAGCTATGACGAACAAACGGATTACCATCGACTACGTGGCTTATGCCTCGGTCGATGAGATGGAACCCCGGGACCGGGAACTCGTCGCGGCTGCCCTGGAAGCCCGCAAGGGGTCTTATTCGCCCTACTCGAAGTTCCGGGTGGGTGCGGCGCTCCGCCTCTCGGACGGGACGGTCCTGAAAGGGGCCAACCAGGAGAATATCGCCTATCCTTCCGGCCTGTGTGCGGAAAGGACGGTCATGTTCTATGCCGGTGCCAATTACCCCGGTATCGCATTCGACACCCTGGCCGTCGCCGGCGGAAACGGGGAGGAGGTCTGCGAGATGCCCGCCGCCCCCTGCGGCGCCTGCCGCCAGGTGATGGCGGAGTACCAGAAGCTGTACGGACAGCCCCTGAAAATCATCCTCATCGGCACGCACGCTATCTACAAGTTCTCCCGGGTGGACGATATCCTGCCCCTGATCTTCGACAGCCTGAAGGTGGAATAGGGGCCGTTTGTTTTGGAAGTATCCATTTTTTGCCTAACTTTGCATCGGGAAAGTCTTACACGACCAGCTCCCTCTGAACTCCCCCAGGGCAGGAATGCAGCAAGGGTAGGAGGTCGTAGCGGTGCGATGTAATCAGCTTTCCCTTTTTTCGTTATGATAGCCGTATATACCATCACATCCAGTCTCCACGACGAGAATTCCGTTTCCCGTATTTCCGACGAATTCCTCAAAGGGGTGTTCCCGGACGGGGATTTCGAGTACAAGGGGTCCGATTTCCGGGATTTCGGGACCCATACCCTGGACCTCATCTATGTCCGGACCGGCGGGGCGGAAGGCATCTTCAAATCCCTGCTTCCGGAAATGCTGGCAAGGGGCGTCGAACGGTATTACCTCCTGACCTCCGGCAAGAGCAACTCGCTGGCGGCGTCGCTGGAGATCCTCTCCTACCTGCGCCAGCAGGGGCTCAAAGGGGAGGTCCTGCACGGAAATGAAACCTACCTGCAGGAGCGGGTCCATGCCATCGGACAGGTGCAGGAGGCCCGTCTCCAGCTCCGGGACAGGCGCATCGGTGTCATCGGCCAGCCTTCCGACTGGCTGATCGCCTCCCAGGCGGATCCGATGGCCATCCTGGACAAACTGGGTGTCCGGATGGTGGAGGTGCCCATGGAGGAACTTCTCGTGGAAATCGGCAAGGCGCAGGGGGAACCCGCACCGGCCGACCAGGAGATGGAAGCGAAGGTCCGGGACGCCTATCCCGGCGCGGTCAAGATCTATAACGCCCTGAAGGTCCTGGTGGAGAGGTATCATCTCGACGCATTCACGCTCAGGTGCTTCGACCTGCTTACCGCGGTGGGGAATACCGGGTGCCTGGCCCTTGCCTGCTTCAATTCGGAAGGGATTCCCGCGAGCTGCGAGGGAGACGTTCCCGCCCTGCTGTCCATGATGATCGCCAGCGCCCTGACCGGCGTCAGCGGCTTCCAGGCCAATCCGGCCCGCATCGACACGGAAACGGGCGAAATGCTCTTCGCCCATTGCACGATTCCGTTCAACATGGTGGAAAACTGGCAGTTCGACACCCATTTCGAATCCGGCATCGGCGTGGGTATCCACGGCATCTTCCCGGAAGGTCCGGTCACGGTATTCAAAGTCTCCGGTGACCTCAAGCGGCATTTTGCGGCGGAAGGGGAACTGGTCGGAAACCAGTATGAATCCAATCTCTGCCGTACGCAGGTGAATCTGCGGCTTTCGCCTCAGGACGCCCGATACTTCCTGACGGACCCCATCGGCAATCACCACATCATCATTCCCGGCCACAGCAAGGCCCTGCTGGAAGAACTGTTATAGGAACGGGAACATCCGCTTGAAGTACGGTCGGAACGGGTCGTCCACCGTCACGCTGGCCCGGCTGACGGGACAGACGGCGAAATACCCCAAGACCTGCTCGCCCCGGATGTTGGTGGGAACGTTGGCGGGTTGGGGCGTGAAGAGCGGGATGGATGTGCCGCCCATCGTCAGGGCGACCAGATAGTCGTAATAGCCCTTGTCCAGGGTCCAGATTTCCTGGGTGAGCACATCTCCGGCTTCAATGTATTTGTAGCAGTCTCCGTATTGTTTCCGGAATACTTCGGACTGCAGGAGTCCGGTGATCGGGAAGCCGGCGACTTCGGCGTTGTTGAAGAACTTGTCGTCGGAGACGATGGCCATCGAAAAGGGGGGATACAGGCCGTTGACGGCATGGGTGAGGAGGAAATAGCTTTCGATTTCCTTCTCGTACCCCCAGACGGCCAGGGTCCAGAGACTGTCTGAATCCATCGTCTTGCCTCCGGCGTAAGCGTAGTCCACGGCATCCAGCCGGAATCCGTTCTCGGGCATGGTAGCCTCCGCTTCATATTCTTCTCCTTCGGGAAGCCGGATCCGGAGCCGGTAATCCACGCCCTCTTGGCAGGCATAGCCTTCCGGGGCTTCGTAGATGCCGGGTTCCTTCTCGTTGAATACCACGTCGTTGACCCGGACGGAAGCGCCCCGGACCATGGGCTGCGCCTCCTGGTGGAAGTAGGAGATGGTCCGCGACAGGATGACGCGCTGTGCATCCTCCGGACGGTCGGTCAGGGTCGCCTCCACCGCCAGGTATTCGTGATAGTCCGACCGGGAGCGGAGGTCCACCTTTTCCGTGCAGGCGGCCAGGAAAAGCAGCAACAGGGGTATGAGGTACTTTTTCATCGGTCAGAACTGGATGTTGCAGGAAATGGAGGGGATGATGGTGAACAGGTAAACCTTGGCCGCCTGGGCTTCCTCGTCTTCCCGGTTGTAGGTGAAGGCGACGGACCAGGCATTGTGTCGGGAGTAGGCGTTGTACAGCGAGAGATTCCACTCGGCGCCCCAACGTTTGTCGGCGATGCGCCGCTTGGTGCGGTATGTGAGCGAGAGATCCATCCGGTGGTAATCCGGCAGCCGGTCCTCGTTGCGGGAGGAATAAACCGGGACCCAGCGGTCCATGTAGTTGAACCGACCCACGGGATAGGTTGTCGGCGCCCCGCTGTAGAACACCCATTCGGTGGAGGCGGACCACCGTTTGGAAAAATCGTAGCTGAGCACGAAATTGACGGCGTGTTCGTGGTTCAGCGGGGAAGGATAGGGATTCCCGCCGTTGATTTCCGGAATATGGTAGAAAGAACGGGACCAGGTGTAGGCGAGCCAGCCGCTGAACCGGGTAAAATCGTACTTGAGCATGAGTTCCGTCCCGTAGGAGCGGGACGTGCCGAAGCGGAGCAGGCCTTCCCGGTCGGGATCGGCCAGGACCAGTCCGGGATTGTCCACGAAGTCCATCGCGCCGCGGTTGTCCTTGTAGAATCCCTCCAGGGAGAGCTTCAGGGCCTGCTGCGCGAAAAGGAAATTCACGCCCAGGGAATACTGGTCCGAGCGCTGCGGCTTCACATTGGGAGAGGCGGTGAACCAGGCGTCCACGGGGCTGCCGGTGATGCTGATCCGGGACTGCTGGAGGTACTGGAAGGAGCGCACGTAGGCCGCTTTGAAGGAAAGGTCCTCGGTGAGGGGGTAGGAGGCCGATATCCGCGGCTCCAGGCCGGAGAAAGTCCGGACGGCTTCTCCCTTCCCGACTTCTTCCGTCTTGACGAGTTCATGCGTGACCGAGTCAAAGTATTTCTGTTCCGTGGGTCCCAGGGTGGTGAAGGTGGAGAACCGGAATCCATACCGGACCGTCGCCTTCCCGATCTTCTGTTCGTTCTGGAGATAGACGGCAGGCTGGACGGCGAAGTTTTCCGGAAGCTTCACGGCCTGGATGATGGACTCCTCGTCCCGGGGGCTCGTATCTCCCGGCACGATGCCGTAGTACGCGGCCTGCAGGCCCGCCTTCAACGTGTTGGACCCATTGATGTACCAGGTCCATCCCGCCTTGAGCCCCGTTTCGCGGATTTCCTGCCGGGTATCGAAGTCGGCATTGTCCATTTCTGTGCCGATGTCATTGCGGTACAGGGAGTTATAGAGGATGACGTCGGATGTGAGACTGGGATTGTACACATGGTTCCAGCGCAGGGACTGCGTATGGTTGGCGAATCCGAAGACCATCTCGCTCAGGTTGAACTCCTGCATGCTGAACCCGAAAACGTCCTTTCCGCTGAAGGCTGAGAGGTAGAGCCGGTCCTTCTCGGAGGCGATCCAGCTCAGTTTCCCGTTCAGGTCATAGAAATACATCTGCGTCTTGTCGGGAAGCTTGGCGCCGATGAAGGGAAGCAGCAGGTCCATGTAAGTCCGTCGTCCCGCCAGCATGAAGGAAAGCTTTTCCGGGACGATGGGCCCCTCCAGGAAGAGTTTGGAGGTGATCAGGCCGATGGAAGCGTTCCCGCCGAACGACCGGTTGTTTCCGTCCTTGGTGGAAATGTCCAGGACGGAGGAAAGCCGTCCGCCGTAGGAGGCCGGGAAATCGCCTTTGTACAGGTCGGCACCGCGGATGGCGTCGCCGTTGAACATGGACAGGAAACCCAGGAAATGACCGCAGTTGTACACGGGTGCCCCATCTACCAGGATGAGGTTTTGGTCGATGCCGCCGCCCCGCACGCTGAAGCCGGTGGATCCCTCGCTCGGTGTCTGGACGCCCGGCATCATCTGGATGACCCGGATGATGTCGGCCTCGCCCATCAGGGTGGGCATCTTTTGCACGAGTCCGCCGTCTACCCGTTCCAGACCCATCTGGGGAAGCTTGATCTCTTCACGCTTGGACCGGGAGAAAACCGTCGCGGCATCCAGCTCGTTCCTGTCTAGTGCCAGATGGAAGTCCAGTTTCACGGATTGGCTGAGGTCCGCGGGATGTTCCTGCGTGACATATCCGTAATAGGCACAGTACACCGTGTGCTTTCCGGCCGGGACGCTCAGGGAGTAATATCCCACGGCATCCGCTGCGACGCCGGTTTTCCGGTCTTCCAGGTACACCACGGCCTGGGGCAGGGGTTCGCCCGTTTCCGCATCCCGGACATAGCCGGACACGACGGTCTTCTTTCCCTGTGCTCCGAGGACAAAAGGAAGGAGCAGGAGGATTGCTGTCCCGATAAGTCGCTGTTTCAGCGTCATTTCTGGATAAGTGACTTGGCGGCGGACTGGCCGGCCAGGTAACCGGTGGAGAAGGCGAGCTGGAGGTTGTAGCCGCCCGTGTCGGCATCCATGTCCAGCACTTCGCCGCAGAAATACAGGCCCGGCTGCTTCTTGGATTCCAGCGTTTTGGCGACGACCTCGCCGGTGGAGATGCCGCCGGCGGTAATCACGCTGCGTTCGAATCCCACGAAGCCGGCGATGTCCAGTTTCCAGTCTTTCATCGCGGCCGCCAGGGTGTCCACGCTCACTTTCGGATTCGTCTTGAGGAAGGCGAGGGTGAGCTCCCAAGGCATCAGCTTTCCGAGCATGATGCGGAACAGCCGCTGGAAGCTCTGCCCCTTGGAGCGTTCGTCATGGATGACGTCCTCCCACTTCTGATGGACGTCCTCATTGAGTTTTTCCAGTTCCACGGCCGGCTTGAGGTCGATGGAAACGGCTACCTTCTGTCCGTTGTTCAGGGCGTTCACCGCTTTCCGGCTCACCATGAAACCGAGCGGGCCTTCCAGGCCTCCGTCGGTGAACTCGATGTCGCCGAACTCACTCTGGACCTCCTCGCCGCCGATGAAAAGCGTGAGCTGGACATTCTCCAGGTTGTTCCCGTTGAAGAGTTCGCCCAGTTCGGACAGGGGCTTGATGCGTTCGATATGCTTTTCGAATTGGGGATACCAGTCGGGCAGGGGAGCGATCTTGCGCTCCTTCACCTTGCCATAAACCGTGCGGCCGCGGAAGGCCTGCTTGATCTCGCCGGCCAGGGCGCTCTGCTCCGTCTTGTACCCTTCCGGAACGAGGGCGGTCAGGGACGGATAGCACGGTTCCACGGTGTGGCCGAGTTCCTCCGCCCACATGTAGCCGTCGCCGGTGGACCCGGTGCCCGGATAGGACAGGCCGCCGGTGGCGATGATGAGTTTCGGGCAGGTGTATTCCTCCGTCTCGATCTTGGTCTCGATCTTGAACTGGGGCTTCTTCCGGGGATCGTCGCTCGGGATCCGGCGCTCCTTGGTGATGGTTTTCACGGTATCCAGGCTGTATCCCCGGGGAGTCTTGTCGATGGTCTTGACCTCGCATCCCGTGACGATTTTCACACCGGCAAGGGTACAGGCCCTCAGGAGGGTATCCACGACGTCCCCGGCCATATGGGATTCCGGGAAGGCCCGGTCCCCGCGTTCCACGACGCTTCTGAGGCCGTTGGCCTGGAACAGGCCGATCAGCTTTTCCGGGGGAAGGTTGTGCCAGGCGGGACTGACGAAATTGGTGTCGGTGCGGACGTGGTCCGAGAAATCGCCCCACTCCTTGACATTCGTGAAGTTGCAGCGGCCCTTGCCGGTGATCATCACCTTGCGGCCGGCCTTGGGCATCTTCTCCAGCACGGTGACCGTCCCTCCGTTTTCCGTCTGGGCCAAAACCTCCGCAGCGCCCAGTGCCGCAACCAGTCCGGAGGCCCCGCCTCCGATCACAATGACGTCAGATTTCATAGAGTTCTTCTCAATAATTCGCGCAAAATTACGATAATTTGCGTTTTTCTGCAATCCACCTGCACGTATTCCCGAAAAAATCCGTACCTTGGACCACCTAACCACTTAATTATACAACAATAAATGAAGATCACCTCAGCCGATGCCCTCGAGGGCATCCGACGGTCGGCCGCCGAGGCCCTGGCCGTTCGGGAGGAGGGGGACCGGTCCATTTCGCAGGAAGCCTGCGGTTTGGACAAAGGTACCCCGCACCTGCAGGTCCTGTGCTGCGGAGGCACGGGCTGCAAGGCCTCCGAAAGCGCGAAAATCGTGGAGAACTTCAGGCAATCCCTCCAGGAACACGGTATCGCCGACAAGGTGGACGTCCTGGTGCCGGGCTGTTTCGGTTTCTGCGAAAAAGGTCCCATCGTCAAGATCATCCCGGACAGTACTTTCTACACCTCGGTCCGCCCGGATGACGTGGAAGAGATCGTCACTTCCCACATCATCGGCGGCAACAAGGTGGAACGGCTCCTGTACCAGGATCCTGCGACCGGCCGGCACATCTCCGATTCCAAGCACATGGAGTTCTACCGGAAACAGGTCCGGATCGCGCTGCGGAACTGCGGTTTCATCGACCCGGAAAACATCCTGGAGTACATTGCCCGTGACGGCTACAAGGCCCTGGCGGACAGTCTGAAACGGGACAGCCTGGACGTGCTGGCGGATATCAAGGCCTCCGGACTTCGCGGCCGCGGCGGCGCCGGTTTCCCGACCGGCGTGAAGTGGGAGATCGCCCGCAAGTTCGACGCGCCCGACAAGTATGTCGTGTGTAATGCCGACGAGGGCGACCCGGGAGCCTTCATGGACCGGTCCATCATGGAAGGCGATCCGAATTCCGTCATCGAAGCGATGATGATCTGCGGGTACTGCATCAACGCGCACCATGGCCTGATCTATATCCGGGCGGAGTATCCGCTTGCCGTCCACCGGCTCCAGGTCGCCATCGCCCAGGCCCGGGAATACGGCCTGTTGGGAGAGGACATCCTGGGCTCCGGCTTCGACTTCGACATCGAGATCCGCTACGGGGCGGGCGCCTTCGTCTGCGGCGAGGAAACGGCGCTGATCCATTCCATGGAAGGGAAGCGCGGCGAGCCTACGCTCAAACCGCCGTTCCCGGCGGAGGCCGGCTATTTCGGCAGGCCCACCAACGTGAACAACGTGGAGACGCTGGCCAATGTGCCCGTCATCCTTACCAAGGGGCCGCAGTGGTTCGCTTCCATCGGCACGGAAAAATCCAAGGGTACGAAGGTTTTCGCCCTGGCGGGCAAGATCAATAACGTGGGACTCATCGAAGTCCCGATGGGAACGACGCTCCGGGAGATCATCTACGACATCGGCGGCGGGGTCAAGAACGGCAAGAAGTTCAAGGCCGTCCAGACGGGCGGTCCGTCCGGCGGCTGCCTCACCGAGAAGCACCTGGACATCCCCATCGACTACGAAAGCCTGGCGGCGGCCGGCTCCATGATGGGCTCCG
>DETL01000005.1:24356-32234 GCA_002361625.1 Bacteroidales bacterium UBA3289
ATGATCGTCATGGACGAGGACGACTGCATGGTGTCCGTGGCGAAATTCTTCCTGGAATTCACCGTGGGAGAATCCTGCGGCAAGTGCACGCCGTGCCGGATCGGCAACAAGCGGATGCTGGAAATCCTGGACCGCATTACCGAGGGCCGCGGGAAGATGGAGGATATCGACAAGCTCGAGAATCTCGCGAAGGTCATCAAGGACACCGCCCTGTGCGGTCTGGGACAGACCTCCCCGAATCCGGTGCTGTCCACCCTTTCGAACTTCCGCGAAGAGTATGTGGAGCATGTGAAGGACCACGTGTGCCGTGCCCACAAGTGCAAGGCGCTCCTGACCTACTCCATCGATCCGGTCCTGTGCAAGGGCTGCAGCCTGTGCGCCCGCAACTGCCCGGCGGAGGCCATCGCCGGCGAGGTCCGGAAGCCTTTCGTCATCAATCCCGAGAAGTGCATCCGCTGCGGCATGTGCCTGTCCCGCTGTAAGTTCGGTGCCATCCACGTAATCTAGGAACGCCCTATGGAAAACCTGATCAACCTGACAATCGACAACCGGCCCGTCTCCGTTCCCAAGGGAACCACCGTCCTGGACGCGGCCGCTTCCGTGGGGATCGACATTCCCGCCCTGTGTCATCTGAATCTCAAGGGAACCTGTGTCCGGAATGCTCCCGCCTCCTGCCGTATCTGCGTGGTGGAAGTGCAGGGCCGGCGCAACCTGGCCCCTTCCTGCGCCACGCAAGTCATGGAAGGAATGGTCGTCAAGACCAATTCCGCCCGGGTCATCCGTGCCCGCAAAACCGTTGCGGAACTCATCCTCTCGGACCATCCGAACGACTGTCTGACCTGTCCCAAGTGCGGCGACTGCGAACTGCAGGCGCTCGTGACCCGGTTCAACATCCGGGAGATGCCTTTCCAGGGCGAGCAGTCCTCCCGGAAGAAGGAGCACACCGTTTCCATTACGCGCAACATGGACAAGTGCATCCTGTGCCGCCGCTGCGAGAGCGTATGCAACAATGTGCAGACGGTCGGGGTCCTGGGGGCCGTGCGCCGCGGTTTCGACACCACGATCGCTCCCACTTTCGACCGGATGTTCAAGGATACGGACTGCACCTACTGCGGCCAGTGCGTGGCCGTGTGTCCGACCGGCGCCCTCACCGAACGGGACAATACGGACCGGCTCCTGGACGATCTCTGCGACCCCGACAAGGTCGTGATCGCCCAGCCCGCCCCGGCGGTGCGCGTTGCCCTCGGCGAGGAATTCGGCTATGCGTCCGGCACCATCGTCACCGGGAAACTGGCCACCTCGCTCCGGCGTCTCGGTTTCGACTATGTCTTTGATACCGACTTCGGTGCGGACCTCACGATCATGGAGGAAGGCTCCGAAATCCTCGCCCGGCTGAAGGCCTTCCTCGGCGGAGACAAGACGGTGAAGCTCCCGATCATGACTTCCTGCTGCCCCGCCTGGGTCAATTTCTACGAGCACAATTACCCGGACCTGCTGGATTACCCGTCCACGGCCAAGTCCCCGGCGCAGATGTTCGGGGCCATCGCCAAGACCTACTGGGCCCAGAAGATGGGCATCCCGCGCGAGAAACTGGTGGTCGTGTCCATCATGCCGTGCCTGGCCAAGAAATTCGAGTGCGAGCGCGAGGAATTCAAGGTGGATGGCAATCCCGACGTGGACTACAGCATTTCCACGCGGGAACTGGCGCGCCTCATCAAACGCTCGAACATCGATTTCCGCTGCCTGGAGGATACGGACTTCGACAAGCCGCTGGGCGAGAGTTCCGGAGCGGCGGCCATCTTCGGCGCCACCGGCGGCGTGATGGAGGCGGCGCTCCGAACCGTGTATGAGGTATATACGGGAAAGACGCTTCCGCGCCTGGAATTCACCGAGGTACGCGGCCTGGACGGCATCAAGGAGGCGACCATCGACCTGGCCGGTTTCCCGCTCAAGGTCTGCGTCGCCCATACGCTGGGCAACGCCCGGTATCTGATGGACAAGCTCCGCGCCGGCGAGCTGGATTATCACGTGGTGGAGGTCATGGCATGCCCGGCCGGCTGCATCGACGGCGGCGGACAGCCGTATCACCACGGTGACGTGGAAATCATCAAGGCCCGTGCGAAGGCCATCTATGCGGAGGATGCCGGAAAGCCCATCCGCAAGAGCCATGAGAATCCGGATATCCAGAAGCTGTACCGGGAGTTCCTGGGCGCACCGCTCAGCGAGCGTTCGCACCATCTGCTCCACACCCGTTATTTCGATAAATCCCTCAAGTAGCCATGAGTGAACTGATAATATCCTGCGAGGCCGTCCGGGAAGTGGAGGCCCTCTGCGACGAGTTCCATAACGATCCGGGCGAACTGATCGCCATCCTGCATGCCGTCCAGAACAAACTGGGTTATCTGCCGGAGGAGGTGCAGCGTGTCATTGCCCGGAAACTGGGCATCCCGGCGTCGAAAGTGTACGGAGTGGTGACTTTCTATTCCTTCTTTTCGATGACCCCGAAAGGCCGGAATCCCGTTTCGGTGTGCCTGGGAACCGCCTGCTATGTCCGTGGCTCCGACAAGGTGCTGGAAGAGTTCAAGCGCGTGCTGGGCATCGAAGTGGGGGAGACCACGCCCGACGGACGGTTCTCCCTGGACTGCCTGCGCTGCGTGGGAGCCTGCGGCCTGGCACCGGTGGCCACCATCGGCGAAAAGGTCTATGGCCGCCTGAATCCTTCCGATATCAAGAAGATCGTGGCCGAGTTCGAGGACTGATCCTTCAGGGAATCCGCACCCGGTCCAGCATGCCCTGCAACTTGGCCAGGGCGATCCCGTAATTCGTGATGGGCACTCCCGCAAGGAGTGCCTTTCCCGTACGGAAACGGACGAGGAACTTGTTCGCCACGCAGGCCCCGCAATGGATGATGAGGGCATAGGGCGTCAAATCGTCCGGGAAATCGTTCCCCGCGGCGATCTCCACCCGGACATCGGCCAGCTTCCGGAGCAGCGCCGGGATTTTTATCCTTCCGATATCCTCCGTATCAGGCACATGCGTGCAGGCCTCAGCGATGAGGACACGATCGCCGGGTTGGAGTTTGTCGATGGCGCCGGCCCCTTCCACGAAGGTCCGGACGTCCCCTTTCTGTGCCGCCAGCAGGATGGAGAAGGACGTGAGGGGCAGGTCGGCGGGAATGGCGGCGTTCACCTGTCTGAATACCTGCGAATCCGTGATGACCAGCGCCGGAGAGCATTCCAGGGCCTTTCGGAGCGTTTCCGGCGTACAGCAGCAGGGAATGCAGCCCCGGTCCAGCAACTCCCGGATCACTTGCACCTGCGGCAGGATGATCCGTCCTTTCGGCGCCTCGCTGTCCTGCGGCATCACGAGCACGACCTTGTCGCCGGGTTTGACGAGGTTGCCGGTGAGGAATCGCTTTTCTTCCCGGGGCAGTGCCTGGGCGATCCGCTGCAAAAGCCCGTCCGGTGTGTCTTCCTTTTCATAAACGACGGAGGGGATACCGGCCTCCCGAAGTGTCTCCAACAGCGATTTCATGGCAGCGTCCTTCGCTTGCAGGACGACCGCGACATCGGTCTGGCCGATGACCGCTTCCGTCCGCCGTTTCCGCTCCGGACCCAGGACGGAGGCGTCGTCGATGCCGGCCGTGTCCACCAGGACTGCAGGGCCGATGCCGTACGGGAGTTCGATGGCTTTCCGGACCGGGTCGGTCGTCGTGCCGGGCTGGGGGCTTACGAGGGAAACCTCCTGGCCGCATAAGGCGTTGACCAGCGTGGATTTGCCGCTGTTCGTGGGACCGAAGAAGGCGATGTGGATGCGTTCCATGGGCTTAGAATCTGAAATCGTGTGCTCCCTGGCCGATCTCCGCGAGGTGGCGGCGGGTGATCTCCCGGATCTTTCCTTCGGGAATGTCCGAGAGGCATTCCGCGATGAGTTTCTCGCCTTTCGCGCGGGTTTCCGGCGAGGCAAAGTCCACGAGGTACTCCTTCAGCGTCATCAGGGCGTTGGGCGTGCAGCAGAGGCTGATTTTCCCGCTTTTGCACAGGGACATGAACCGGTCGCCGGTACGGCCTTCCCGGTAGCAGGCCGTGCAGAAACTGGGAATGTGCCGGTTGTCCAGCAGCCAGCCCACGACCTCGTCCAGCGGACGGGTGTCCGAGACGTCGAACTGGGCAGTCTCATCGTGCCGTTCCACGCTGGTATATCCGCCTACGCTGGTCCGCGAACCGCCGCTGATCTGCGAGATGCCGCAGTCCAGCAGTTCTTCCCGCATCCGGACGGATTCCCGGGTGGAGATGATCATGCCCGTGTAGGGGACGGCCACGCGGAGGACGGCGACGAGTTTCCGGAAAATCGCGTCCGGGAGGGCGTCGGGGAAGTCTTTCGTGTCGATGTCGTCGGCCGGGCAGATGCGCGGGACGCTGATCGTATGCGGTCCCACGCCGAACCGGGCTTCCAGGTGCTCGGCATGCATCAGGAGGGCGGTGAGTTCATAGCGGTATCCGCCGAGTCCGAACAGGACGCCGATGCCTACGTCGTCGCAGCCCCCTTCCTGCGCCCGGTCCATCGCCTCGGTGTGGTATTCGTAATTGCTTTTGGGACCGGTGGGGTGCAGTTTCAGGTATTCTTCCCGGTTATAGGTCTCCTGGAATAGGATATACGTGCCGATGCCCGCCGCCTTCAGTTTCCGGTAGGATTCCACGTCCGTTGCGGCGATATTGACATTGACCCGGCGGATGGAATTGCCGCCTTCCCGGACGGAATAGATGGTCCTGATGGACTCCAGGACGTATTCCAGCGGACTGTTCCGCGGATCTTCACCGGTCTCCAGGGCCAGGCGCTTGTGTCCGGTGCGGATGAGGGCGCGGACTTCGTCCTCGATCTCCTGCTGGCTGAGCTTCTTCCGGGGAATCGTGCGGTTCTTCGCGTGGAAGGGGCAATAGACACAGCCGTTGATGCAGTAATTGGACAGGTACAGGGGGGCGAACAGCACGATCCGGTTTCCGTAGAACCGGTGCTTGATTTCCTTCGCCAGGCTGTAGATGCGGGCTTCCAGTTCCGGGTCGTCGCAGTCCATCAGGATGGCTGCTTCCCGATGTGTGAGGCCCTTGCATTGGGCCGCCTTTTCCAGGATGGCTTTCACCCGCTGCGGGTTCTTGCTTTCCCGGGCGGCTTCTTCCAGGCTTTCCAGCACTTCGCCATGGTCGATGAATTCCGTGGCGTGGGTCGATAGGGGGTTGTACATGGTTTCAGCGTTCGTCATAATCTCCGCGGAACGGGCTGACAGCGTAGCCGATGGCGGATAGTTCTCGTTCGATCGTTTGAAGTTCTTCGTGGCTCTTCCCGGCATAGAGGGCGTAATCCGCCCGGCGGGTGGCCGGTGTGAAGGAGGGCATGATGACATTGGCCCCGGCGAGGATGCCTTGCCGCCTTCCGTCGGGGAGAAGTGTGGACAGGGCGGTCGTCGCCGGCACCAGCAGTTTCGGAAACATCAGCCGCAGGATGGAGTAGAGCCGCAGCGTCTTGTCGGCACTGCCGGGGGACTCGTTCCCGAAAGGGGTGTCCTTCGCCGGGATGAACGGCCCGGCGCCCACCATCTCGGGCCGGATCCTTTCGATGAGGCGGATGTCCCGGATGAGGTCTTCCGTGGTCTGGAACGGGCTTCCGACCATCATGCCCATGCCGGTCTGGTAACCGAGTTCCTTCAGGGCCCGGATGCATCGGATGCGTGTTTCCAGACGCATGCTGGTGGGATGCAGCCGCGCGTAATGTTCCGGCGATGCGGTTTCGTGGCGGAGGAGATACCGGTCCGCCCCGCTTTGCTTCAGCAGCCTGTAAGTTTCGACGGGAAGTTCGCCAAGGGACAGGGTAATTGCCGCTTCGGGCCACGAGGCATGGATTTCGGCCACGGTGCCGGCCAGTTCCAGGGCGGCTGGGGGATTCTCCCCGCCCTGCAGGACAAAGGTCCTCAGGCCGTGCGACCAGGCGTTCTCGCAGGAGGAGAGGATTTCCTCGCGGGTCAGGGCGTATCGGCGTACGGTCCGGTTGCTCTTCCGGATCCCGCAGTACAGGCAGTCGTTCCGGCACACGTTGCTCCACTCGATAAGCGCCCGGAGGTACACCCTTTTCCCGAACCGTTCCTCCGCCACCTCCCGGGCCCGCTCGTGCAGCGCTTCCACCATGGCATCGTCCCGGGTGTCCAGCAGCATGCGCAGCCCCTCGTCATCCAGGGTCCGCCTGTCCTGTATTTCGTCGATCCGGTCTTTCATCTCGGCAGTTACACGGGTTTAATGGAGCTGGAGGAAGAAGGTGGTGGAATCGCCGGTATCGTCAAAGATGGTACGCAGGTCTTTCAAGATCACGTCGGGCTGGACAGGACCGGTTTCCCAAAAGGCGTTTCCGCCGCCCGGGGTCATCTGTTTCGTATTGTTCCAGACGGATTTGCCGATGACGGGGAAATCCGCGAACAGCGGATGCACGCTCCGGAGTTGTTCCTTCGTCGGGCACCAGCCGGGATTGAGCCAGCAATCGGCCTCCTGCGCATATTCAAAGGCTTTTTCCACGGAGATGACGGAGGACTGGACCTGGCCGGGAACGGCACCGAGCACCTCGCCGCCGGCATCCCGGATGAGCCGGGTCATGTAGTTGTCGCCGCCGGGGATGTACCACTGGTCCGCATAGGGGATGTTGATGAGAACTTTCCGGGGCGAGTCCGTCTCTTTTACCAGGGAGCGGTATCGGTCACGGATGCCGGAAAACAGCGAGTCGGCCTCGTGGGACCTGCCGGTCAGGAGTCCGAACAGCTTGATGTATTCCGCCCGGGCCAACGGATGGCTTTCCAGGTGCTCGTGAATGACCGCCGTCCGGATGCCCAGTTCGCTGAGCTTCTGAAGATACGGCGGTTCAGCGGCAGAAACGGCGTACGTGATGAGCAGGTCGGGATTCAGTTTCAGGATGGTTTCATAATCCAGCGCTGCATCGTAGCCCACATCCACTGCCCGGGCCCGCACGTCCGGGTCCGCCACGTAGTTCAGTCCCGATACGGCCGTCACGAGCGAATCGCATCCCAGCGCATCCAGAAAGCCGATATAGGAGGAGGACATGCATACGATGCTGTGCATGGGCCCATGGATGGTCAAAGTATCATCCGGTGCTCCAAACGGCGAATGGAGAATGGCCTGGTTTCCTTCGAGTTCCAGCCACTCTGCGTATTCCATTCCCGTTCCACGGTCAGGACGGGTCCGGTCCGCGCACGAGGAAAGAGCGCAGAAGACAGCGAGAAGGATGATCAGTCGGGCCGGTTTCATAGTTGTTCCAAAATTACGGAAATCTCCGTATTTTTGCAAAAACGAAGCGGTATGATCCACACGGACAAAGTGAAACTGATGGATAGCGGAACCGTCCTCTTTCGGGCCGGAAGCCTGGACGAAGCCCTGTCCAAGGTACGGAACCTTCTCGGAGAAGGGGAGTTGGAAGAACCTGCCCCCGGACTGATGGCGGCAGATTTCTCGGATCGACTGTATTATAGCGTCATCACCGCCCGCGTGGAGGCGTGCTCCGATCCGGGATGGTATGCGGCCAGTTTCCAGGAAGCGAATGCCGGGCGATTCCTTCCGCTGCCTCCGTCGAGGAAGGCCCTGGCCCGGATGGAACGCATCAAACACATTCTCGCAGCGGAATAGGCAAAAAATTGTTTGGAATCCAAATAAATTTCCTATATTTGCAGTCCCGATTCATCGAAATCGGTCCAAGCCACTTTAGCTCAGTCGGTAGAGCAGCGCATTCGTAACGCGCAGGTCGGGAGTTCGAGCCTCCTGAGTGGCTCAAAAAAAGAGTCCGGAATCTCCGGACTCTTTTTTGGTCTATTAGACAAATGGGGTG
>DETL01000017.1:0-39399 GCA_002361625.1 Bacteroidales bacterium UBA3289
ACTTTCCTTTCAGTCTTTTCAATGAGCTTTCGTTAAAAATCCCGCTCGTGTTCCGAACGGGATTGCAAAGGTACACCTTTTTTCTGAACTGACAAATTTTTTCGAGGAAATTTTTCGAAAAATTTGCGACTATTTTTTCATCGATGCGATAACCTCCTGATTGATAGCACGAAGCCTCTCGGCGTTCATTTTGACAATTTTTCGGTCATACGTCATCAGGCCATTCACCTCCCCTTCCACGTCGGTCGTCTGGGTATAGACGGCAGCGGAGACGCCTTCCTGGATGATGCCCTTGAGTTCTCCGGCATAGACCGTATATTGTTTCAGGACGTCCTCCCCGCTCTGATACTCGATGTAGCCCCAGTTCTTGTCCGTCTGCCAGAGATGGCCTTCCACCGGCCAGCCGATGCCGCCGTACTCGCCGAGCACGTCGATTTGCTGTCCCTCCGAAGTAAACTTCATCTTGGGATTCGGATAATTGTGGCTGTCGAAGATATCGCCCACGGGATAGGAGTTGCCGCCGGAAGCGGAGTTGATGAGCCGCGTGGGATCGCAGGAACGGGTGAATTCCACGACCTTTTCCGTATCGAACTGGGACCAGGCCTCATTGAACGGGACCCAGGCGACGATGCAGGGATGATTCCGGAGCTGGGTGATGATCTCTCCCCACTCCTTATAATAGGTTCCCTTGGCCGTTTCGGTCAAATCGCGGTCGTCTGCCGGGGAAGCCCATTTCCACATCTCCCAACGGCCGCCGGGAGTACCGCCGATGGACGGCATGTCCTGCCACACGACGATGCCCAGCGCATCGCACCAGTAGTACCAGCGCGCGGGTTCGATCTTGATGTGCTTGCGGATCATGTTGTAGCCGAATTCCTTGGTTTTCTCCAGATCGAACTTGAGGGCCTCGTCCGTCGGGGCGGTGTACAGGCCATCCGGCCACCATCCCTGGTCCAGCGGGCCGTACTGGAAATACGGCTCATTGTTCAGACCCAACCGCTTGTGGCCTTCACTGTCCACGACCTCGGAACTCTTCCGGAGCGCCGTATAGCCACGGACCGTGTCCAAGACTTTCTTCCCGTGCTTGAGCCGGATCTCCAGCTCATACAGATACGGGTTCTCGGGCGACCAAAGCTTGGGTTCCGCCACCGTCAACCGGATGGCCTTCCCGGGAGCGACGGCGCCGAAAGCGACCGTGGCCGTTCCCTCCGGTTTCTCCGGAGAATAGCCGACGCCGCCTTCGCGGAGCCAGACCTCCACCTCGTCACCTTCCGCAGCACCCTCGGCATAGACGGTCACGTCCACCGAGGAGGCGTCCACGTCCGGAACGGCCAGGTAGGAAGTGACGGCGGCGCTGCGGACCGGTTCGATCCAGACGCTCTGCCAGATACCCGTGACCGGCGTGTACCAGATACCGTTCGGGTTCGTGACCTGCTTGCCGCAGGGCTGCTCGCCGTTGTCGGTCCCGTCCACGACCCGGAGCTCCAGTTTCTGCGCCCCGCGCTTTTTCAGATAGGGCGTCACATCGATGGAGAACGCGGTATAGCCACCGGTATGATGGCCGGCCAGTTGGTCATTGACATACACCTCGGCGGCCCAGTCCACGGCCTCGAAATTGAGCATCACCCGCTGTTTCTTCCAGGAAGAAGGGACCTTGAAAGTCGTATGGTACCAAAGCGCCTCTTCCGCGGTCACGCGACGTCCGACGCCGGACAGGGATGACTCGATGCAGTAGGGAACGAGGATCTGGCCGTCCCACGCCTTCGGCTTTTCGGCATCAAGCGCCGTGACGGCGTAGTTCCAAAGGCCGTTGAGCGAGGCCCATTTCTCCCGCACCATCTGCGGACGGGGGTATTCGGGATGGGCATTCGAAGGCGTCACTTCCTCGGCCCAACGGGTCTGGATAGGAATCGGAGCCGGTGCCCAAAGGGACGGGTCCACCGTGCTTTTCTGCCCGCAGGCGACGATAAGGGTCAGCGCCCATGCAGCTACGAAAGTCTTTTTCATAGGGGATCAGAGTTTGGATTTCACATCTTCCAGAAAAGCCTGCGCCGCCTTGGAGCGGGGCAGGATCTGTTTTGCGGCCCGGAGCCAGGCATCGGCCTCATCGGCCCCGACACCTTTCAGCGGCCAGGTATTCTCCACGAGGACGTTCCCGTCCCGGGAAACGAAGGCCCGAAGGTCGATGGAGAGAGCCGTCTGGGACGAGGAACCGGGCGTTTCCATCCGGTCCGTGACCGTCGCCTCGAGGAACAGGGTCTCACCTCCCTCCCCGACGGAAAGTCCCGCCCCCTGCAGCATCTGGGTGAAACGCTGGACAAGCACTTCCCGCGCCGCCTCCGGCACGCTGTCCGGAACTTTCAGGGACAGGGTCTGGGCTCCCAGGGTCATCGGCAGCAGCATGGCCGCCAAAAGCAACATTTTCTTGAACATACTACAAAAATAAGAAAGTTGCGCGGAAAAACCACGCAACTTCCCTATAAAATATAATGGGTGGGATTACATCATCCCGCCGGCGGGCATGGCCGGGGCGGCCGGAGCCGGCTCGGGAATGTCCACGATCCCACATTCGGTCGTGAGGAACATGCCGGCCACGGAGGCGGCGTTCTCCAGGGCGACACGGGCGACCTTGGTCGGGTCGATGACACCGGCCTCGTACATGTTCACGTATTCGTCGGTCCGGGCGTTGTAACCGAAGTCACCCTTGCCCTCGCGGATCTTGTTGATGATCACGGAAGCCTCCACGCCGGCGTTCGCAGCGATCTGACGGAGCGGCTCCTCGATGGCGCGGGCCACGATGTGGATACCGGTGGTCTCGTCCTCGTTCTCACCCTTGAGGCCTTTCAGCGCCTCAGCGGCACGGATGTAGGCGACACCGCCGCCCGGCAGATAGCCTTCCTCGACCGCAGCGCGGGTGGCGTTCAGGGCGTCGTCCACGCGGTCCTTCTTCTCCTTCATCTCGATCTCGGAGGTAGCGCCCACGTAGATGACGGCGACACCGCCGGCGAGCTTTCCGAGACGCTCCTGGAGCTTCTCCCGGTCATAGTCGGACTTGGTAGTCTCGATCTGCTTGCGGATCTGGTCGGCGCGGTCCTTGATGGCGGCCTGGTCGCCGGCACCGCCCACGATGACGGTGTTCTCCTTGGTAATGGTCACCTTCTCGGCACGGCCCAGCATCTGGATGTTGGCATTGGCGAGGGTGAAACCACGATCCTCGGAAATGACGACGGCACCGGTCAGGGTGGCGATATCCTGGAGCATTTCCTTGCGGCGGTCACCGAAGCCCGGAGCCTTGACGGCGGCGACCTTCAGGGTGCCACGCAGACGGTTCACCACGAGGGTCGTCAGGGCCTGGCCTTCGACATCCTCGGCAATGATCAGGAGGCTCTTGCCTTCCCGGGCCACCGGCTCGAGCACGGGCATCAGGTCTTCCATGTTCGCGATCTTCTTGTCCGTGAGGAGGATGTAGGCATCGTCCAGAACGGCTTCCATCTTGTCACCGTTGGTCATGAAGTAGGGGCTGATGTAGCCGCGGTCGAACTGCATGCCTTCCACGACCTTCACCTCGGTCTCGGTGCCCTTGGCTTCCTCGACGGTGATGACGCCGTCCTTCTTCACCTTGGACATGGCCTCGGCGATGAGCTTGCCGATGTAGGCGTCGTTGTTGGCGGAAACGGTACCGACCTGCTCGATCTTGGAATAATCGTCCCCGACCGGCTGGCTCTGGGACTTGAGCTCGGCAACGACGGCGGCGACGGCCTTGTCGATACCGCGCTTGAGGTCCATCGGGTTGGCGCCGGCGGTGACGTTCTTCAAACCTACGTTGATGATCGCCTGGGCCAGGACCGTGGCGGTGGTGGTGCCGTCACCGGCCTGCTCGTTGGTCTTGGAAGCGACCTCCTTGACCATCTGGGCGCCCATGTTCTCGAAGCGGTCCTCGAGCTCGACCTCCTTCGCGACGGTCACGCCGTCCTTGGTGATCTGGGGAGCTCCGAATTTCTTGTCGATGACCACGTTGCGGCCTTTCGGGCCCAGGGTCACCTTCACGGCATTCGCCAGTGCATCGGCACCGCTCTTCATCGCGGAGCGGACGTCGGTATTGAATTTAATTTCCTTTGCCATGGTTACAGGATTGCTAAAATGTCAGACTGCTTGACGATGAGGTACTTCTTGGTATCCACGGTGACCTCGGTACCGGCATATTTCCCGTACAGGACGGACTCGCCGACCTTGACCTCCATGGGCTCATCCTTGGAGCCCGGGCCCACGGCGACGATGGTACCCTGCTGCGGTTTTTCTTTCGCATTATCCGGGATGTAGAGGCCCCCGGCGGTCATCGTCTCGGCCTCCTTGGGCTCGATGACGACTCTTGTTCCTAACGGACGGATCATGATTTATTGTGTTTTGTATGTTTCTTTGTCGTCTCCGGTTTTTCCGGGGACGCCGGATAATCATCAAGCGATGTGCCAACCGGAAAAGACTGACAAATTGGCAGGGCAATTGTGACGAATTATTCCTATCTTTGCGTCGTCAAAACAAAACCGATATGGAGATTATCAAAGACCAATACTTCGAGGGCGAGCGCCCGCTGTATGTCCGCCACGGACTGCGGCTCGAAAACGTGAAGATCGGTCCCGGCGAATCCTCCCTCAAGGAGGGTTCCGACATCGAGGCCGTGAACTGTGAATTCAACGGCAAGTATCCCTTCTGGGAGTGCAAGGGGTTCACCGTCCGGAACTGCGTGTTCCGCGAGGGTGCCCGGGCCGCTCTCTGGTACACAAGGGGTTGCAAGATGTATGACACGCTCGTGGAAGCCCCGAAGATGTTCCGCCGCATCAAGGATGTCTATCTGGAGAATGTCCAGCTGCCGAACGCCCTGGAAACCTTCTGGGACTGCGACGAGGTGGAGCTCAAGAACGTGGAGGCCGCCCAGGCCAACTACATCTTCATGCATACCTCCGACATCCGGATCGACGGATTCAAGCTCCAGGGCAACTACTCCTTCCAGTATGCGAAGAATGTCGTCATCCGGAATGCGGAGATGGACACCAAGGATGCCTTCTGGGAATCCGAGAACGTGACGGTCTATGATTCCCGCATCACCGGCGAATTCCTGGGCTGGTACTCCAAGAACCTCCGCCTGGTGAACTGCCGCATCGGCGGCACCCAGCCGCTTTGCTACTGCGAAGGGCTGGTGCTCGAGAACTGCGTCTTCGAGGAGGATGCGGACCTCGCGTTCGAGTACTCCGACGTGGAAGCCAGCATCGTCGGCCCGGTCACGAGCGTGAAGAATCCCCGCTCCGGCCAGATCATGGCCGACAGCTACGGCGAGGTGATCATCGACGGAAACATCAAGGCCCCGGGCGACTGCGAGATCCGCACCTGGTCCGATCCGGACCGGAACCTGGCCCAGGAAAACCAGATTGTCGAATATTAGATTCTTCGCTTCGCTCAGCATGACAGAATACAACTTCGATGAAATCATCCCCCGCCTGGGAACGGCGAGCGTGAAATGGGATGAATTCGAGCCCGATGCCCTGCCCCTTTGGGTGGCCGACATGGACTTCAAGGCCTCCCCGGCCATCCTGGCTGCCCTGCAGCGGCGGCTGGATCACGGGATCTTCGGCTACGAGCTGCTTCCGCAGTCTTACTTCGATGCCATCGCCCACTGGTTCGACCGCCGGCACGGCTGGAAGGGCATTACCCGGGACCAGATCATCCCCACGACCGGTGTCATCCCGGCCTATTCCGCCTGCATCAAGGCGATGGCCCGTGTCGGGGACAACGTGATCGTCCAGACGCCGGTGTACAACGCCTTCTTCCCGGCCATCCGGAACAACGGCTGCCGGGAACTTTGCAATACGCTGATTTACAAGGATAACACTTACACAATCGACTGGGAGGACCTGGAAAAGAAGGCCGCCGATCCCAAGACGACCGTCATGCTGGTGTGCAACCCGCACAACCCGGCCGGCCGCGTCTGGACCCGGGAGGAGCTGGTGCGCATCGGAGAGATCTGCCTGAAGAACGGCGTCTTCGTCATCTCGGACGAAATCCACTGCGAGCTCACCTATCCCGGCCACGACTATACGCCGTGGGCCACCCTGCCGGAAGAGCTGGTCCGGAACTCCGCCACCTGCTTCTCCCCCACCAAGTCCTTCAACATCGCGGGCATCCAGATCGCAAACATCTTCGCCTCCAACCCGGACGTATGCCGCCGGATCAACCGGGCCATCAACGACAACGAGTGCTGCGACGTGAACGTGTTCGGCGCCACGGCCCTGGAGGCCGCCTACAACGAGTCGGAAGAATGGCTGGATGCGCTGCGCGCCTACCTCTGGGAGAACGCGAAGACGGTCTATGAGTTCCTGTCCGAGGAACTTCCCCAGGTGACGGCCCTTCCGCTGGAAGGCACCTACCTGATGTGGCTGGACTGCCGTGCCGCCCGCCACGAGGACGAACCCTTCGAAGGTTTCTCCGAGCGCTTTGCGGACCACCTGCGCCATCACGCCAAACTCGTCCTCTCCACCGGCACCATCTACGGGGCCGATGCCGAGGGCTTCGAGCGCCTGAACATCGCCTGTCCCCGCTCCACCCTCCTGGAAGGCCTCCGGCGGCTCAAGGAAGGATTCCTTTCCTATTGACGAAAAACGGGCTGACCCTGATGGTTCAGCCCGTTTTTTTTGCGTTCAATGAGTCCTAGAACTGGTAGTTGATACCGATGCCGAGCCACATGCCGGCATCCAGCGGCTTGTAGAAGCACTTGGCCAGCTCCACGGAAACGATGAAGTTCTGGTTCATCGCGATCTTCAGACCGGCACCGCCGCTGTAGATGATGTCGCGGACCTTGGAGGCGTCATAGAGCTTGGACAGCGGCATATAGGTGGCCGCGTTGCTCCCCTTCGCTTTTTCGAAAGCGTCGGCCCGGTAAGGCTTGGTGATGATACCGGCATCGAAGAACGGATTCACGGCGATGTAGAAGTACTGGTTGAAAAGCTTGAAGTTCACGAGCTTGACACGCAGTTCCGTGTTGGCCCAGGCGAAGCCCTCGGTCAGGATGCGGTTTTCACGCAGACCCCGGATGGTGTTGGAAGAACCAAAGCCTTCGGAAATCATGTTACGCTGGACCAGCAGCGGATTGTTCTGGATCATGTACAGGGGCGTTTCCCCGGCGATGGTCTGCTGCCAGGCCAGCCGATAGGCGAACACAGGGTCACCCGCCTTGATGTGGATGGGGATGTCGATGTAGTGACGGAAGTAAACGCAGGCTTTCAGATAGCGCTGGTCCAGGACATTGCCGTTCAGGTAGGCCTCCGCCCAGATTCCCCGGTTCGGAGCGGCTTCCATGTCACGGGTGTCGTAAACGAGGCCGGCATTCAGTTCCAGGGCCTTTCCGCCGTCGGCTTCGTCGTCATTGATGATCCCTAATTTCCGATAGTCGTTGTACAAGGTATTGTCCTTGTCGTAGTAGTGCATGTCGGAGGAACCGTCCACTTTGTAACCGGTATCCTTCATGTCTCCGAGTTTCCAGTTCCAGAAATTGACCCCGGCCGCCCAGTTCAGGTGATCCACGATACGTCCCTGCACATTGGCCAGCACGCGCAGCATGTTCCGGCTCATGCCGAAATAGTTGATGCCGGTCTTCTGGTTGGACCAATACTCGGTATAGGGGTTGTCCAGATGGGCCAGGGAGGCGCCGCCGTTGAAGCCCCACAGGCTGTACAGCGGGTCATTCATGTAAGTGACCGACGCGTTCACGCGCATGTTGGGAATCAGATACTTGGAGTCATAGGCCAGATACAGGCGCATGCGGTGGCTGTGCGTGAAATAGGACGCCTCCCAGCTGATCTTGTGGAGGGGATCCGGATACGTGCCTCCGTCTCCGTAATAATAGATATCTCCGAAGGCGCCGGCCTGGAAGCCGTTGTCCACGGAATAGGTGGCAGTAGGAAGGAGGCCGAAGCTCCAGCCGGTCTTCATTTCCTTCTCCTCTTCCTGGGCGGAGAGGATCATCGTGCCCGCGGCAAGCAGGGCAAGGGTTGTCAGAAATCTTTTCATATCGATAGGTTATTCTTCCGTTTTGATTACAAGTTCGTGCAAATTTAGGAAAACTATTCCTAAATGCAAAGTTCAGGGGCCGTCGGCCTCAAAGCGCATGGTCGGCCCCGACGTCGATGCCCTCCCAGGCTTTCCGGGAAGTCCAGGAGGCGGCCGGCCGGCTCCAGAACGGGTCGGATTCCGGCAGGCCCAGCGGCAGGAACACCGCCATGCACAGATAAACGCTGCCCGTATTGATATATTCCTCTCCCATCCGGGGCTGATGTCCTGCATAACCGACAGTCAGCCATCCCTTTTCGTCGAAGGTTCCGGGCATGCCGGCCTGGCGGGAGATCACGGCCGTCAGGCCGCAGCGGACCTGGGCGGGATCGATATCGGCAGGAAGCAGATGGAGGAACGCCGCATCGGAAAGGGCATGGAAGGATCCGAACCGGTAGGCAATGGAACGGCCGATGACCGGATAAGTTCCTTCGGGCGAGATCATCCGTTCCAGCTGGGCCGCGTACCGGCCCAGGCGACGCTCCTGTTCCGGGAGGAAATCCGCGCCGGGCAGTCCATGGCGCGCCATCACCTGGAGCACTTCCGTCAGCATCGGATGGATGACCAGGCTGTTGTAGTAATCCAGGTGGAAGTCCTCCCCGTCCCCGTACCAGGCATCGCCCTTATACCAGCGGTAGCGGAATTTCACCACGCCGTCATACAGGCGGTCGGGCTGGAAATTCCCCGTGAACTCGAGCAGGGCGGCCTCGATGATGGAGGCGAAAAGGAGCCAGTTGCTCTCGTAAGGCTGGATCTGGCGGGATGTTTTCCACGCGTCGATGAGATTCTTCCGGGTCGCATCGTCCAGGCGGCCCCAAATCTGTGTCGGGGCCCGGAGCACGCCCTCGGCCAGGAAAGCGGCATCCACGAGAGGCTGGCTGATCCGGCCGTCAAAGACCAGGCGGTCCGGCGATGCCGGGTCCACCGCACTCCGCATCGCACGCACGGTCAGGTCGATAAAACGGGCCCGGAGCTGCCCTTCCGGCGTCTCGTCGGGCCCCAGCTCCAGCCAGGGGGCGATACCGCAGACCGTCCGTCCGAAAGCTTCCAGATAGGATACTTCCCGGCGGAGCGGATTGGTGGAGAACGATTCGAAAGGCATGTCGGCCTTCAGCGTCCCGTCGGCAAGATGTGCCAGCACCGGTTCCGCGATGCGGGTCATGGTTTCCACCCAGACCGGACGGTCCTGCGCCGCCGCGAACAGGGGCAGCAGCACGAAAGAGAGGAGAAGGAGGGATCGTTTCATCGGTTTCAGGATTTTCTGTCGATCCAAACCCAGAGCCGGTACATCAGCCAGCCCCAGGCCAGGAACAGGAGGATATGGACCCAGACCGGGACCCGGGTGTGATAGACGTCGTCCCGGACCACTTGGTCGAAGCCCGGGATATCGGCATAATAGTAGGCGCCGGCGCCGAAATCATAGTCCGGGGAGAGGCCCAGCCGGTTTGCCATGATATAGACGGCACAGCCCAAAATGGCCACGACCGCGAGGGCCGTGACCACCTTGAACAGCGTATTACGCCGTCGGTTTTCCATTACTTGTAAAGATCCAGCACCGGAATCTCGAACAGGACACCGGACAGGAGCAGCCACACCGCGAAGAAGGTCAGGGCGATGTTGAAGAGCTGTCCCACGACATAGAGCCACAGGACCTTGCCGCCCTGCATCTGCTTGGCGATCTCCCGGAAGTTGGTATCCAGGCCGATGGAGGTGAACGCCAGGACGAAGCACCAGTTCTTGTACTGGTCCAGCACGCCGTTGATGGCCTTCACGCTGTCGGTCCCGGCCAGGGGCTGGACCAGGAAGGAGGCCACGAGGGAAGCTACGAAGAAGCCGATGATGAACTTCGGGAAACGGTTCCAGATTTCACCGGGGCCCACTTTCTTCCCTTCGGTCTTGTCCACGCGGGTAGCGAAGAACAGGGCCACGAAGAAGGCGATGAAGCCGATGAGGATGTTCTGGATGCTCTTGACGAGGACCGCGGCCTGCTCGGCCTCCGGGCCCAGGGCGTTGCCGGCGAGGACCACCGCACCGGTGGAATCGACCGTACCGCCGATCAGGGCGCCGCCCATCAGCTGGCTCATGCCGGTCGCCCGGATGATCATGGGCTCGAACACCATCATCAGGATGGTGAAGATGATGGAAATGGAGATGGCGATGCCGAGGTCGTTCTTCTTCGCGCCGGCAGCCGCACCCGTGGCGATGGCCGCGGAAGTGCCGCAGACGGAAGTGGCGGCCGCAAGGGTGATGACGAGCGGTTTGTTGCCGATCTTGAGGACCTTCGTCCCGAACCACCACATGAAGATGATGACGATAGGCGTGACGATCCAGGCGATGCCCAGCCCGTACAGGCCGAACTTGGCGATGTTGCTGAACAGCACCGAGAAGCCCATGATCACGAGGCCGGTCTTGATGTAGAACTCGGTCCGGATGGCGGGCCGGAGCCACTTGGGGACGCCCACGGTGTTGGAGATCAGCAGGCCCACGATGAGGGCCCAGAAAGCCCATTCCAGATACCGGTTCAGGGTGAACTCGGCGCTGATGAGCCGGACGACGACGGCGAGGACGAACAGGCACAGGAAAGCGGGGATGAATTCCTTGACCTTGCCGCCCTGGAGCTTGACGCCCAGGGTAAACAGGACGCCCAGCACCAGGAAGGTGCGGAGCAGTTTCACCCAGAAAGCGCCATTGAGCTGTGCCAACAGGGATTTCTTCTCGGCGACGTCTTCCCACAGGTGCCAGGTGGAGAACTTGGCTGCGGCAAAGTCAAAGGCACCGGTGAGCACCGCGACGCACGCGATGGCGATGACGGCAAAGCCGATCCAGACGGCCAGCCAGTCTTCGGTCTTGTAGAGTTTGGAAAGGTTCGTTTTCATATCGGGTCGGGTTATAGATCAAGGGATTAAAACAGGGCGCTCACGCGGGAGACGATTTCCTCGGCCGGAAGGTCGGGGGAAAGGACCAGGTCGGGCTCCTTGAGGATGAAGCCGCGGGCCATGGCCCCGAGGACACCGCCGCCGGTGCAGTTGAGCATGATGTATTCGTCTTTTTTCACCGCCCCTTCCTGGACGGCCTTGGCGAGGGCGGTCACGGCCACGCAGGAAGCCGGAAGGAGGTCGTACCCTTCCCGGTTCCGGAACTGGAGGAGCCAGTAGATGATGTCGTTGTTGCTGGCGAGATAGAAGTCGCCGCCGCTGTCCTTGAGCGTGTCATACAGGCCGCCGGCCAGACTGTACGGGGGTTTCCGGTTGGAAAGGACGCTGGCGAGAACCACTTCGGCCTCGCGCCGACCCTTCTCGGGATCCAGGTCCACCAGCGCACGGGAGCCGGCCTTCCAGGAGTCGTACATCAGGGTGAAAGGATCGTTCTGGGCCACGTACACGCGCATCCGGTTCTCTCCGAAGCGGCCGTCCTCGGCCAGGCGGCAAGCGTTTTCCCAGGCGGCGATGGCGCCGGTACCGGAACCCACGGCCTGGAAATAGGCGTCGGGGATGCGGCCCATCTTCTCCACACAGCTGAGCACGGTCGTGCCCATGCCGTCACGCCGGGCCACGTTCTTGGCACCGCCTTCCAGCATGTAGCGGGGATCGGAAGCCAGCTTCTCACCCAGGGTGATGGCGTCATAATAGTCGCAGCCGTGGGGAACCGCAATCAGTTTCACGCAGGAGCGGAGCGGACGGCGGAACCAAAGGTCGTGCAGGCTGTCCTCCGGGACGCAAATGACGATAGGAATGCGGTTGTCCGAGCACACCTGGGCGAAAGCCCGGGCGGTGTTGCCGGCCGACTGGACGACGAGGATCCGCTTTTCGCGGGCGTCCATGCGGGCGAGGACGGAATACGCCTCCGTCTCCTTGAAGGAACAGGTGCGCATCTTGGCGCCGATCCGGGGATTCCATCCCGAGAACGTGATATACAGGTTCTCCAGGCCCAGGAACTGGGCCAGGCCCTTGGACTTATACGTCACCGGGGCGCAGGACTTCCGCAGCGTCCGCTTGATGGGCATCCAATCCGCGTAGCGGTAGATGCCGTCCTGGTCGTTGCGCGGCGTGAAACGTTTATTGTCATAGACAGCCCGGACCAGGGAGGGGGCCCCGCCTTCGGGATCGCCCATCGTCCAGCCCTTGTCCTCGAATTCGCGGCCATTGCCGACATTCACCAGATGGTACTTGGTAGGTTCGAATCTCATATCGTATCAGGTTTCAGTTTTCCGTCAGTATAAAGGTCCACGATCTCCGCCAGGTCCCGGACCGGCCGGTCGGCATAGCGGGCGAAGGTCGCCGTACAGAGCGGGCAGGCCGTGGCGATGGCATCGGCCTTGCTGGTATAGAGGTTGTCCAGGGCGGCGCGGGTGATCTTCTCCCGCTTGGCGAAGGAAAGCGACAGCGAGCCCAGGGAGCCTCCGCAGCAAACGCTCTCGGCCCGGTTCTTCTCCGCCTCCGCGATGCTGGACAGGCGGCCCAGCAGGCGTCTCGGCTCCTCGTAGATGCCGCAGCCCCGCCCCAGTTCGCAGGGATCGTGATAGACATAGCACAGGTCTCCCCTTCTGGGCACCAGGCGGCCCTGCTCCAGGAGTTCCTCCATATAATGGACATAATGGACGACCCGGATGCCGGGAAGGCTGTACTCTTCCGTAAACATCTTGTAGCAGATGGGGCAGCTGACCACCATCGTATCGGCCCCGGATTGCAGGATGATCTCTGTATTCTTCCGGACGATTTCCCGCGCCTCCTCCAGGCGGCCTGCCGTAAGCATGGGCCTGCCGCAGCACACGCCGCCGTCCCGGTCCATCCAGCAGAAATCCACACCCGCCTTCCGGAAGAGGGATTCCATGCTCCGGCCGATGGACGGGACCAGCTGGCTCATGCAGCCGCTGTAGTACAGGACCTTTCCGCCTTCGGCCGCTCCGGCCAGGGTTCCGGTGGGGATATCGGAATAATCGGCCTTCACGGCATACTTCCGCTCGGCGCGGTTCAGCACCCGCAGTTTCGGCCCCTCGACACCTACCTGGCACACGGCTTCGCACTTTCCGCAGAGCAGGCACTTGTCGCTGATCTCCGCGATACGGCGCTCGTTGCCGCGCCGCAGCTGCCGGGTCAGATACACGGTGCAGTCCTTCAGGTTCGCCTTGTCCACGCTCATCGGGCAGGCGTCGATACAGACGCCGCAGTTCGGGCAGGCGTACACCTGCACCCGTGCAAAGCCTTTCCGGGCGTTGCGGACCTTCAGGCCGGCGTTGCGCATCGGGATGAGCATCATCTCGGCCGGGATATGCATGTACCTCGTAAAAGGCAGCACGGACATGAACACGCCCAGCGCGATAGAATAGGCCCACCAGGTCGGGAGCATGTTCAGGTCGTTGCCCAGGAACTGGCGGAAAACCCAGTTCGCGGGAATGGTCAGGAAGGATCCGCCGCTGATGTGGGCGGTAAAGCTCTCGGCCAGCAGGCGCAGCGGGAAGATGGCCCAGAGGGAATACAGGCCGATCTGGTTGAGCAGCGACGGCCGGGGCGTGCGCCGCATGCCGAACAGGCGGGAACGGACGCGCTTGACCATCGCCAGGCCGATACCGCTCAGGATCACCAGCAGGAAAAAGTCCATCAGGAAGAACAGCAGGGATCCCTGGATGGTGGAATCGGCCTCGGCCACGAAGAAATTGAAGAAAATCGGATAGTAGAACAGGTGGATCCGCTCCGGCAGGAACAGCATCACCTCGATGTGACCCAGGAGGATGATCATGAACCAGCCGAAGGCGATGCTGGAATGCATATAGCCCAGAAGGCGGTTCCGTTTCCACAGTTTCACGTGCAGGAGGCAGTCACAGAAGATGTCCCGGATGTTCTTGACGAAGGTCTTGGGGGTGACGAGCGACACCAGGAACTTCTTCCGGTCCTCGCCGGAGAGCTGGAACAGGATCCGGACGATCCCGTACACACAGTACCCCAGCACGAAGATCATGCCCGCCAGGAAAGGGAGCACGAACGGATGGAAGCCGGATGAGAATCGCTCAATCATAGATCCTGCACAAATTCAATATCAATTGGCGCGTATTGATGCCCCGGGGGCAGACCATCGTACACTTGCCGCACAGCATGCACCCTTTGAGCATCGGACGGACATCCTGCCCGCGCTGCAGGCCCAGGATCACTTTCCTCAGGCTCATTCCGTTGTAGGGGCCGGCCGTACAGGTGGCGCTGCAGGAGCCGCAGCCCATGCAGGTACGCGCATCCGGCGAGAGACTGCACAGTCTTTCGTACAGCCGGGTATCGGCCTTGGTGAGATCCAGCGCGGAGCTCCTGGAAAGTGTGAATCCGAAATCCGTCATTTGCCTTGAATGAATCGATGGATGTCCAGGGCGGCGGAGCGTGCCTCCGCCAGTGTCTCGGGAACGGTCTTCGTACCCGTACAGGCACCGGCGTAGAAGATGCCGGGACGGTTGGAGCCCACGATACCGGCAATGTTGTCGGCGCTCCGGAGGAACCCGTCGCTGTCCACTTCCAGCCGGGCCATCCGGGCCAGCTCCGCAGCATCGGGGTTGCACACCATGCCCGCCATGAGGACCAGCAGGTCCAGCTGCGCCCGCAGCGGCTTTCCGGACAGCGTGTCCTCCGCCTTCACCTGCAGGCGCCCGTCCAGGGTTTCGCCCACCTCGGAGATACGGCCGCGGATGAACTGCACCCCATGCTCCTGCTGGGCGTTGATGTAAAAGTCCTCGTATTTCTTCCCGAACAGGCGAAGGTCCATATAGAAGCAATAGATCCGCGCATCGGGGAAATGTTCCTTCATCTCGATGGCCTGCTTGACGGCGGTCATGCAGCAGACCTTGGAGCACTGGCTGTTCCCCGCCTTCAGGTCGCGGGAACCTACGCAGTGGACGAATCCCACCGACTTCGGGGCGGCAGGGATCCGGGAATCGGCGTTTCCGTTGAACCAGTTCTCCAGGTCAGCGTTCGTGATGACATGGTCATACACGCCGTATCCGTACTCTTCCTTCCGGGTCGCATCGAAAAGGCGAAAGCCCGAAGCGATGAGGATCGCACGGCAGGCGACGCTGACACCGTTGCTCAGCATCACGAGGTAGCCCTCCCGCAGGCGGTTGATGAAATTCACCTTCGTTTCCAGGAAAATGTTCGCGTCCACGATCTCCTCGCCCATGTGCCGGACCAGGTCCTGGGCGGAGGCCATGTCCGGAAACAGGCGGTTCCACTGCGACACATGGCCGCCCAGATGGTCCTGCTGCTCCACGACAATGGGATTGTATCCCAGGAAGAGCAGCTGTCTGGCCGCTTCCATGCCGGCTACGCCGCCGCCGATGATGACAACATTCTCCTTCATCGTCTAAAAGCATTTGAGGTTCGTGGGAAGTTCGGGGCGCAGGATGTCTTCCCGGTTGAGGCCCAGGTACTTCGCCTTGGGATCGTACTGGACGCCGATCCGGTCCAGGAAGGGTTCCACCGCCACCTGGTGCAACTGGAGGCCCAGGTCCCAGGGATCGTAGCCCAGCACCAGGCCGGCGAGCTCCTCGTAGGTGAACACGGGGATGCCGAAACCGTCCTTCCCGTAGGTCTTGCCGGTCTGCTCGGCGATGACATACTGCCAGCGGTCCATGAAATAGCAGCAACCCGGACAGTTGGTCAGGATGGCCTGGATGCCGTACGGCTCCATGGACTCGAATTTCTTATGGGTATTGGAGACGCAGTAACCGCGGTTCGCCTTCATGTGGTACTGGCGGAAGCCGTACCCGCAGCAGTGGCGCCGCTCCGGATAATCGACGACCTGTCCGCCCCAGCTCTCGATCATGCCCGCGAGGACATAGGGGTATTCCGCCCCGCCGATTCCCTTGGAAGGGAACATCTTCGCATAGTGGCAGCCGATGTGCTCGGCCATCCGCATGGGCTCGCCCGTCTCATGGTCGATGAGCCGGACGCTGGCCTTTTCCGCGATCTCGTTCCGCCAATGGTAGATCAGATCGCTCGTATGGGCCAGGTACTTGGGCTTCTTGAACTCGCGCCGCGTCGCCTTCCAGAGCTGCTCCCGGATCCGGGCTTCCTGTTCCGGGAACTCATGCCAGGTTTCCAGGATCTCGATGTAGTTGCCGAACGAGGTGACGCAGCTGGGGACATAATTCTCGTATCCGGCTTCCGTCATCAGGGCGAACTGGCGGGCGACGATGGTCATCGCCGTCTCCTGCGGGATGGCGTCGCAGTGGTAGGCGATGCCTCCGCAGGTGGTATGGTACGGTGTCTCATAGACATCCTTCCCCAACACCTGCTGCGTGATGTCGGTGAACTTCCGCTCGCTGGCGGGGAAGAAATTCTGCCGGATACAGCTCCGGACATAGTACCAATGGTCATCCGGGATCTCCTTCTGGTAATCCTTCCAGATCTTCTGCTTGCCCTCGTAGATCATTCGTTGAAATGTTTGTCCGAGCTGTACTCGAATGCAGTCCTCTCATATTCTTCCAGGGACAAGCCCATCTCCTCCGCCTTCCGGCGGGAATAGTCCTCCACGAGACGGATGCGTTCGGTAGCGCCCGTCACGTCGAAGATGGCCTTCAGTTCATCCAGGGACTCCTGCGGGATTTTCCGCAGGACGCCGGGACCTTCGCCCTGATAGTTCGCTCCCTGCCGGGCCAGGCTCTTCTCCAGATGGTCCATGTGCCATTTCCAGACGGGGCCGGACTCCTTGTGGTCGTTCCAGTCGAAGGTAGCCGGATACACGCAGTAACCGTATTCCAGGATATTGCGGGTGAAGGTATGGGTCAGCGGGAGCATCTGGCGGCCCTTTTCCGACTCGGTGAAATACCCCAGCCGGATGCTCAGGTCGCGGAGGGCCATGATCACCATGCCGGGTCCGTTCTTGCGCGGGCACCGCGTCACGCAGCTCATGCACTCCCCGCAGTACCAGATGGTATCGGAGCAGAGGAGTTCCTCGATCTGCGCATCGTCACGGGTCTGGACGATGGAGACGATCTTCCGCGGATCATAGCGATAGAACTCCGCGGCGGGACAGATGGCCGTGCACGTGCCGCAGTTGATGCACGTGTGATACCCTTCCTTGAAGCGGTAGTCCTTCTCCAGTTCCTCGAAAAGATGGTCCATGGCTACATGGGCTTGATGACTCTCGCCAGGCGGGCACAGAGGCCCGGGAAGAAGCGCTTGATATACACCATGATCAGCTCCTTGCTGCCCACGAGCACTTCGCGACGGCCCTTGGTGATGGCGTTCACGATGATCCGCGCGGCCTTCTCAACGGTAATGCCGCCGGCCTGGCCCGGGTCCATCTTCCCGTGGGGCTTCCCGCCCTTGTCCAGGGCGCGGAGCGAGATGTTCGTCCGGACACGGCCCGGGCATACGAGCGTCACCCGGATGCCTTTGTCATAATATTCCGCCTGCAGCGACTCGAAGAAGCCGTACAGGGCGGACTTGGCGGAGCAGTACCCGCAGCGGAGCGGGAAACCGAACTTGCCGGCGATGGAGGTCGTCACGCCGATATGGCCGCCGCCGCGGGCCACCATCCGGGGAAGGAGTCCCTTCGCGATGGCGGCCGGGGCGAAATAGTCGATCTCCATGATCGTCCGGACCATGTCCATCGTCGTATCCTCCACGGACGTACGCTGGCTGATACCGGCGTTCAGATAGGTGATGTCGATGCCGTCGAAAGCCTCCCAGGCCGCTTGGACAAGGGCCGGGACGCCTTCAGGCTTGCTGAGGTCATACGGAAGGGCGACCACGTCCGGAGCGCCTTTCTCCCGGCAGCGGGCTGCGACCGGTTCCAGTTCTTCGGCGGTGGGAGCCGTCAGGATCAGACGGACTCCCTGCGCAGCCCAGCGGTAGGCGCAGGCTTCCCCGATGCCCGAGGAACCTCCTGTGATCCAAACCGTTTCCATTACTTATACAGGGAAACGTCCGGAATGGGCTTGTCGTATTCGCCGCGGTCCAGCCGTTCCTTGATTTCCTTGAAGGCGGCGAGGGTGCGCTCGACGTCCTCCATCGAGTGGGCCGCCGTCGGGATGATGCGGAAGATGACCATGCCCAGCGGGATGACCGGATAGATGACCACGGAGCAGAAGATGCGGTAGTTCTGCCTGAGGTCCACGACGATGTTCGTCGCCTGCTCCAGGCCGGCCTTCATGTGGACCGGGGTCACGCAGGCTTCGGCCGGGCCGATGTCGTAGCCCAGCTCGCGGAAACCTTCCTGCAGGCGGCGGGTCACCTTCCACAGATGGGCGCGGCGCTCGTCCCCTTCGGGGCTGTCGATGATCTCCAGGCGCTTGATGCAGCCTTCCACGATGGGCATCGGGAGGGACTTCGCATAGATCTGGGAGCGCATGTTGTAGCGCAGGTAGTCGATGATGTCCTTGTCGGAAGCGACGAAACCGCCGATGGTGGCCATCGCCTTCGCATAGGCACCGATGTACAGGTCCACGCCGTCCATCACGCCGAAGTGCTCGGAGGTGCCGCGGCCGTGGGGGCCCATCACGCCGAAGCCGTGGGCGTCGTCGATCATGAAGCGGAAATTGTACTTCTTCTTCAGGGCCACGATCTGGTCCAGGATGCCCAGGGCGCCGGTCATGCCGAATACGCCCTCGGTGATCACCAGGATGCCGCCGCCCCCCTCTTCGGCCACCTTGGTGGCGCGGGCGAGGACGCGGTCGCAGTCCTCGGCGTCGTTGTGGCGGAATTTGAACTTCGCGCCGATATGGAGGCGGATGCCGTCCAGCAGGCAAGCGTGGCACTCGGCGTCATACACGATGACATCGTGCCGGCCCACGAGGGAATCGATCGTGGACAGGATGCCCTGGTAGCCGAAGTTGAACAGAAAGGCGGCCTCCTTCTTCTCGAAGTCGGCGAGCATGCGCTCGAACTTCTCGTGGAGGGCCGTCTGGCCGGTCATCATGCGGCTGCCCATCGGGTAGGCCATGCCCCAGCGGGCGGCGGCCTCCGCATCGACCTTGCGGATCTCGGGATGGTTCGCGAGGCCCAGGTAGTTGTTCAGGCTCCAGCACAGGACTTCCTTCCCGGCGAAGCGCATATGGGGACCGAGCTCGCCCTCGAGCTTAGGGAATGCAAAATAACCGTCGGCCTTTTCGCGATACTGGCCGATAGGACCACCGGTGGAACGGCGAATCTTTTCGAAAATGTCTGTCTGCATGGAAGTGATGGTTAAGGTTTTACTTTTTCACGGGATACGAGCCCCATCGCCCGGAACAGGAATTTCGGGAGGGGCTTCAGCGGGTCGCGCTTTTTCATGTCGATATACCAGCCCAGCTTCTTGACGACCGGGACGCGGTGGGTCTCCACGAACTCGATGAGGGTGCCGTCGGGATCCTCGATGTAGGTGAAGTGGCCGGAGGCGTCGCCCATATCGAAGGTGATGCCGCCCGGGCAGCTGTCCACGGTGAAGGGATGCCCCTTGGACGCGCAGAAGTCCCCGAGGGCCTGCATGCCGGTCACGTCATAGCAGATCTGGATGAAGCCGGGGTCGCCCCAGTAACGTCCTTCGAAGATCTTCCGGGGCGTGCGGTCCAGCGCCTGGACGAGTTCGATGCAGTCCGGGCCCATCAGGCCGGAGAAAGCGCCCTGACGCGGCTTGGAAAGGGTCAGGAGCACCCGGCGGTATCTTTCGTCCGCCCCCGGGAGGAGGGTCCAGTCGGGAAAGACGCCGGTCTTGTCATACACCACGGTATCGTAGCCCAGGATTTCCTGGTAGAAGGCCACGGAACGGTCCATGTCGGTCACGCCGACCACGGCGCCGGCCATACCGCCGGTCAGTTTACCTTCGTCGATGTACAGATAATCCGTCTGTACGAGCTGGAAGCAGTTGCCGTAGAGGTCCTTGACATAGAAGCAGGGGGTTCCGTCCGGAAGGGTGGAAGGTTCGCTGACCTCTTTCCACTTGGCCGATAACATCTTGTGGCAGGCCGCGACGTCCCGGCAGTTGAGCTTGGCGGCGAAAACGCCGAGGTCGCCCGTGGCGACGGTGAAGCCCACCGGCTGCGGCTTCCTTTCGGAATATTGCCAGATCTCGAATCCGCCGCCGCCCTGCAGGTTCACGGCGATGGCGGCATGGCGCTTCTGCGCCTTTCCGCCCGTATAGGGAAGCATCCGCTCCGCCACCGTATCGTCCTCCAGGATCCGGACATCCGTCCCGAAATGCTCGATAAACCAGTTCCAGGATTTCCTGAAATCGGCCGTTCCGACACCCACCTGCTGGATGCCTGAGATATTGAATCCGCGCTTTTCGTTCATCTTATGGTATAAATTACAATCTTGCAAATTTAACATTTTATTTTAATAACTTTGTACATTCGAAAAAGCAGATTGCCATGCACAGAATCCAAGTTTTCACCTTCACGATCCTTTTCGCCCTCCTGGCAGCCTGTACGCCCAGGAATACGGAAGCCCCTGACCCTGATTTCGCTGCCTATGTTTCCGCCTACACGGGCGGCATCGTTCCGGAAGGAACGCCCATCCGCATCGAACTGGCCGCTCCCGTGTCCATGGAGCGCCAGGTCACCGGCCTGTTCTCCTTCAAGCCCGCCCTCAAGGGGTCGGAACGCTGGTTGAGTCCGACCGTCGTGGAATTCGTTCCCGAAACCCTCCGGGAAGGGACCGTCTATGAAGGATCGTTCCAGGTGGGGAAAGTGACCGACGTCCGGGAAGCGGACTGCCAGGTCTTCCCCTTCCGGATCCAGGCAGCCCCGAAGAGCGCCACCCTCACCCTGGACGGCGTGAACATCCGGGAGGATGTCAGCCTGGAAGGCACGGTCCGCCTCAGCGTTCCGGTCCCGCAGGAAGACCTTTCCATCACGGTGGATCCGGCCGTTCCGGTCACCCTCTCCGGAGAAGGGGGGCTCTACCGGTTCGCAACGGACGGGATGGCGCGCCCGGGCACCGACAAAACGGTCCAGATAAAATTGAAAGTCAAAGGGTTCCCCGAAGTGGAACCGCTCCAGGTGGTGATTCCGGCCGCCGGTGTCTTCAAGGTGATTGACGCCCGTCTTTTCCGGGAAGGGAATCCGTGCGTGGAAGTGCGGTTCAGTGAACCGCTCGCCGCATCGGCCGCCCAGGAAGGCCTCCTGGAACTCTCCGGCGCCCTCCGGCAGACGGTGGACATCCGCGACAACTGCGCCCGGATCTTCTTCGAGGCCGATGCCGCGAAGGACCTTTCCCTCCTCGTCCACCGGGGTGTCAAAAGCGCCGGCGGGCTGGCCCTGGGTGAGGATTTCCGGACGGATTTCCCCGCTGCCGACCCGCTGCCGGCCGTCGAGATTCCCCTGGAAGGGAACATCCTTCCGGACGAAACCCGGCTCGTCCTCCCGTTCCGGGCCGTCAACCTTTCGGCGGTGGACCTGAGGATCATCCGGATCTACGAGAACAACGTCCTCCTGTTCCTGCAGGAGAACGACCTGGGCGGATCGACCGAACTCCGCCGCGCCGGCCGCCTCGTCTATAGCCGCCAGATCCCCCTGACGGGAGATGCCACGCGCGACCTGCACCAGTGGAACGACTACAGCATCGACCTGTCCGGCCTCTTCCGGCAGGAACCGGGCGCCATCTACCGGATCCGGCTGTCCTTCCGGCAGGAGTATTCCTTGTACGGCGGAAAGAACGCTCCGCACATGCTTCCGGTCCGCGCCGACGGCAAGCCTTCCGCGGAGGAGGAAGCCGTCTGGGATGTCCAGAACAGCTACTGGTGGGAGAATTTCCAGGACTGGAATACCTATCGGTGGGAAGACCGGAACGATCCCGGCAAGCCCTCCTACTACATGGATGCCGACCGGTTCCCGGTCGTGAACCTCCTGTCCTCCAACATCGGCCTGCTCGCCCAATACGCCGACGGGGACGCCCTCTGGGTAGCTTCGACCGACCTGCGGGATGCGGGGCAACTGTCGGACGTAGAGCTGGAGGCCTATGATTTCCAGCTGCAGCGCATCAGCACCGGCAAGACCGACGGTCAGGGCCTGGCCCGGCTGCAAGTGGGCCGGAAGCCCTTCGTCCTCCTCGCCCGGAAAGGCCGGACCACGGGCTACCTCCGGCTCCCCGACGGCTACGAGAAATCCATGAGCCGCTTCGACGTGGGCGGACAGCAGGTCCAGAAAGGCCTCAAGGGCTTCGTCTATGGAGAACGCGGCGTCTGGCGGCCGGGAGACACCCTGCACGTGACGATGATCCTGAGCGATAAGATGCAGCGGATTCCGGAAGGCCATCCCGCCACGCTGGAGCTTTATACGCCTGAAGGGCAATTCTATACCCGGATGACGGCCAAGGGACAGGACGGATTCTACACGTTCCCCGTCGCCACCGCCCCCGAGGATCCCACCGGCTGGTGGAATGCCTATATCAAGGTGGGCGGCTCCGCCTTCCACAAGAGTCTCCATGTGGAGACCATCAAGCCCAACCGCCTGAAGGTGAACCTGGAACTGCCCGGTGAGATCTTGCAGGCCGGCACCCATGCGAAGGCCCGGATCTCTTCCGCCTGGCTTACGGGCATCCCGGCTTCCGGCCTCAAGGCCAGCGCCAAGATGACGCTGTCCAAGGGTCCCGCCTCCTTCCCCGGTTTCGACGGATTCGTCTTCCGCAACCCCGCATCGACCTTCGAGGCCAGCGAACACGACCTGTTCCAGACGACCCTGTCGGCCCAGGGAACGGCCGATGCCGCCTTTGACCTGCCGGCCGCCCAGGATGCGCCCGGACTGCTGCAGGCCTTCGTCGTCTCGTCCGTCCTGGAAAGCGGCGGTGACGAGAGCTTCACCACCCAGACGCTCCCCTATTCCCCGTTCCCGGCCTATGTAGGCCTGAAACTTCCTTCCGACGGCGAACTGGAAACGGGCAAGGACCATACGGTCCGCGTCGCCGCCGTGGACGCGTCCGGCAAACGGCTCTCCGGCCGTGAGTTGGAATACCGCGTGTATAAACTCAATTGGAGCTGGTGGTGGGACCACGAGCCCGGCAGCCTGCAAAGCTATGTCAGCGGGCAGGGCGTCACCCCCGTCACCTCCGGCAAACTCACATCCGGCAGCAGCGACGCCACCTTCACCGTCCATGCCGACGATGCCGACTGGGGCCGCTACCTCATCATCGTCCGGGACGTCGCCGGCGGACATGTCACCGGGCAGGACGTCGTCATCGACTGGCCTTCCTACCGCGGCCGTTCCGGACGGAAAGACCCCGACGCCGTCACCATGCTCACCTTCTCCACCGACAAGGACAGCTACCGCGCCGGCGAGAAGGCTACGGTGTATATCCCCGCCGCCCAGGGTGGGCAGGCCCTCGTTTCCCTGGAGAACGGGACCGGTGTGATCAGCCGGGAATGGGTGCGCCTGGACCCGGGCAAGGATACGCCCTACACGTTCTCCGTCACCCCCGACATGGCGCCGAATTTCTATGTCCATATCACCCTTATCCAGCCTTATCAGCTCACGGCCAACGACTTGCCGCTCCGTCTCTACGGTGTGAAACGCCTGATGGTGGAGAATCCGGGCTCGCACCTGGAACCGGTTGTCAAGGTGGCCGACACCGTCGCACCCGAGGAGACGTTCTCCATCCAGGTTTCCGAGAAATCGGGAAGGCCCATGACCTATACCCTGGCCGTCGTGGACGAAGGCCTGCTGGATCTCACCGCCTTCAGGACACCCTCTCCGTGGGAGGCAATGTACCAGGTGGAAGCCCTGGGCGTCAAGACCTGGGACCTGTATGACCAAGTGGTGGGCGCCTATGCCGGACGGCTCCGTCCGATGCTTTCCATCGGCGGTGACCAGGAGAACATCGTCGCGGCCCGCAAGGACAACCGCTTCAACCCGGTCGTGAAATTCCTGGGACCGTTTACCCTGGAGCAGGGATCCCGGAAGCATGAAATACGCCTGCCCATGTATGTAGGCAGTCTCCGCGTCATGGTCGTCGCCGGACATGACGGCGCCTATGGCAAGGCCGAGAAGACCGTCGCCGTCAAATCACCGCTGATGGTCCTGAGCACGCTCCCGAGGCAGGTCTGCAGCGGGGAAAGCATCGTCCTGCCGGTCAACGTCCTCGCCCTTGACGGAAAGGTCCGGGAAGCCCGGGTGACCGTGAAGACGGAAGGTCCGCTCGCGGTCGAGGGTGCCGCCTCCACCATGGTACAGCTCGGAAAGGAAGGCGATGAAGTCGTCCGCTTCGCCCTTAACGCGACCGGCGAGGGAACCGCCAAAGTCACCGTCGTCGCCGAAGGATCCTCCCACAAGGCCCAGGAGACCGTGACCCTCCAGGTCGTCCATCCGAATCCGGAAACCGTCACCGTCCGCCAGGAAAAACTGGCGAAGGGAAGCAGCGTCTCCTTCGAGGCCGACGGCCGGTCCACCCTGTCGCTCGCCGGCTTCCCGGCCGTGGATGCGTCCGGCCTGTACCGGACCATGAAGAATTACCCGTACGACTGCACGGAACAGCTCGCGTCCCGCGGTCTGACGATGCTGCACCTGCTGCCGATGCTGTCCGAAACCGAGGCCGGCGAAGCGCGGACCCTCCTTCCGGACATCATCCGCCAGCTCTACGCCCGGCAGCGCGGCGACGGCGGCTTCGCCTACTGGAGCGGCAGCGGCCAGTCCCAGTCCTGGGCCAGTTCCATGGCCGGCCAGTTCCTCTGCGAAGCGGCTACCGCCGGCTTCGAGGTCCAGCCCTCCGTCCTGGGGAACTGGAAGCGCTACCAGGGGAACCAGAGCCAGGCCTACCGCTACGCAGGAAACGCATATAATCAGCTGGATGAGTGCTACCGGCTCTATACGCTGGCCGTGGCCGGCGCTCCTGCCAACGCAGCCATGAACCGCCTCAAGGAAAGCGGCGGCCTGGACAGCCGGGCCGCGTGGATGCTCGCCGCCGCCTATGCCGTGAGCGGCAAGACGAAACAGGCGCAGGAGCTCATGACCAAGACCGTTTCCGCGGATTACGATGCCGCTGACTTCACCTTCGGCTCCAGCCTCCGCAACCAGGCCGTCATCCTCCAGGCTTACGCCCTGACGGGCGATGTCGCCCAGGCGTTCCCGGTGGCCCTTTCCCTGGCCGGATCCATCAACGAGGGAAGCTACTCCACCCAGGAGGCCGCTTTCGCCGCCATGGCGATGGACCGTCTGTATGCCCGGGTCGGAACCCAGGCCATCCGGGCTGCCGTGAACGGGAAGGAGGTCGTGTCCGCCCAGTCCGTCCACACGGAGCCGGTCTCCGGAAAGGTGGACGTGAAGAATGAGTCGGACGGCGACCTGTTCGTCACGCTGACGACGGTTTCCCGCATGCCGGCCGGCGTCACGGTTCCCGCCGAAGCGAACGGCCTGAAGGTCTCCGTGTCCTGGAAGGATGCCGCCGGAAAGGATCTGCGCGTGACTTCCATCCCGCAGGGAACGGAATTCACGGCCGTCGTGAAAGTAAGCAACCCCACTCCGACCGACTACCGTTTCCTGGCCCTGAGCGAACGGATTCCGTCCGGCTGGGAAATCATCAACCAGCGGATGCGGGGCGGCTCGGACGAGAGCGAGGCGGACTACCGCGACATCCGCGACGATCGCTGCAACTGGTTCTTCGACCTGCCGCACGGAGCGTCCAAGACCTTCACGCTGCGCCTGAGGGCCGCCTACGAGGGTTCGTACACGCTGCCGGCCGTCACCTGCTCGGCCCTGTATGACCCGCAGGTGGCCGCCAACACGGCGTCCATGACCACCGCCGTCACCCGATGAGCCGGCGGAAGGCCATTCTGCTGATTCTTCTCGAGGTCCTTTTCGCAGGCTGGCTCTGCTGCCTGCCGAGGGACCTTTTCAAAGGTACGCCCTACGCGACGGTCGTCACCGACCGCGGCGGCGAACTGCTGGGGGCCCGCATCGCGGCGGACGGGCAGTGGCGGTTCCCGCCCTGCGATACTGTTCCCGAACGATACGCCACGGCCCTCATCCAGTTCGAAGACAGGCATTTCCGGTGGCATCCGGGAGTAGATCCCCTGGCGCTCGTCCGGGCGCTCTGGAGCAACCTCCGCCAGGGACATGTCGTGAGCGGGGGCAGTACGATCACGATGCAGGTGGTCCGGATGTCCCGGGGGAAGGAAAGGACACTCTGGCAGAAAGGGGCGGAAGCCGTCCTGGCCACCCGCCTGGAAGCCCGGCTGTCCAAGGATGAAATCCTGGCCCTGTATGCCTCCCATGCCCCTTTCGGGGGAAACGTCGTGGGCCTGGACGCCGCCGCCTGGCGGTATTTCGGCCGGCCGGCCGACGAACTGTCCTGGGCGGAATCCGCCACGCTCGCCGTCCTCCCCAACGCTCCCTCGTCCATTCATCCGGGCAAGGGCCGCGACCGGCTGCTGGAGAAACGGAACCGCCTGCTGGAACGGCTCCACAAAAAGGGGATCATCGACACCTCCACGTTGGAAGGGGCCCTGGAAGAACCGCTTCCGGATGCGCCTTATCCCCTGCCGAACCTGGCGAGACAATATGTAGCGGCCCAGCCGCCCGGCGTAGAAACGCGAACCGGCATCGACATCGACCTGCAACGGCAGGTGGAGGATGCGACGTCGCGCTGGTCGGATGAACTGGTCCTCGGGGGCATCGCGGACCTCGCGGCCGTCATCCTGGACATCCGCACAGGAGAAACGATCGCCTATGTGGGGAATGCTTCGCCGCAGCGCACCCGACCCGGATCGGAAGTGGACATTGCCGCCGCTCCGCGCAGCACAGGCAGCATCCTCAAGCCCTTCCTGTACTGTGCCGCGCTGCAGGACGGAACCATCCTCCCCCGGACGCTGCTCAAGGACACCCCGGTGAACCTGAACGGTTTCGCCCCGCAAAACTTCGACCTGCAGTTCCATGGCGCCGTCCCGGCGGCCGAGGCCCTCGCCCGGTCGCTGAATGTCCCGGCCGTGCATCTGCTGCGTGCCTACGGCTCCCCGCGGCTCCTGGAGATCCTGCGCGAAGCCGGGCTCTCCACCCTGGACCGAAGCGCCTCGGACTATGGGCTTTCCCTCATCCTGGGCGGAGGCGAAGGGACGCTCTCCGACATTACCGGCGCCTATGCCGGCATGGTCCGCCGCTATGAAGGCCTCCCCTCCGACTCCCCTTTCAAGGACCGGATCGCCCTCTGGTACACGTTCGAAGCGCTGAAGGAAGTGAACCGTCCCGATGAAATCGACTGGAAACTCATCCGGTCCGTCCGGAAAGCCGCCTGGAAAACCGGAACGAGCTACGGCTACCGGGACGCCTGGGCGGTGGGCGTGACTCCGGACTATGCCATCGGGGTCTGGTGCGGCAATGCCGACGGCCATGGTGTCGCCGGCATGACCGGTGCGAAGACGGCCGGTCCCGTCCTCTTCGACCTCCTGAACCTCCTGCCGCCCTCCGCCGACTGGTTCGAGGAGCCCTTGGAGGGGGGCGTCTATCTGGACGTCTGCCCGGCCTCCGGCATGCTCCGAAGCCCGGATTGTCCTGATTCTGAGCGGATATTACTCCCCGAACGGGCTGCCGACAGCGATATCTGCCCTTACCACAAGGGCGGTTCTTTCCAGCTCCCGCCCGCCATGGAATGGTACTACAAGACGTATCATCCGGAATACCGGGTCCGGCCGTCCGGAAACGATGCCCCGCTGGATTTCCTCTATCCCGAATCCGGAAGCATCCTGACGCTCCCGCGCCAGCTGGACGGAACGGTTCCCGGAGCCGTGTTCCAGGCCGTCCACCGCGATCCGGCGGCCGTTCTCTATTGGCACCTGGACCAGGAATACCTGGGAGAAACGCACCTGATCCACCAGATGCGGCTTTCCCCTCCCCCAGGAAAACATACCGTCACCGTGGTGGACGGTGACGGCAATACGGTTTCTGTCGGCTTTACGGTAGCGGCTACTTCCCCGTCAGGAGATTCATGATCTTCCGCCCCACCTCGTCGTTGCCCTGGCAGCCCATGAAATCCTGGGCGTGCGGGCCGTAGGCGAAAATCGGCACGGGAATGGCCGTGTGCCAGGTGGAGACGTAGGTTCCGGAGACCTTGCCCTCGGCGGGATTGCCGTCGGCGATGGACAGCGCGCCGGTTTCGTGGTCGGCGGAGATGATGACGAGCGTGTTGCCGTCCTCATCGGCGAACCTGATGGCCTCGGCGATGGCCTTGTCAAAGTCCAGCATTTCCTTGACCATGCTCTCGAACTGGTTGGCGTGGGCCGCCTTGTCGATGCGGGCGCCTTCCACCATCAGGAAGAATCCGCGCTTGCGGGCGGAATGGTCCTTGAGGAAGTCCATCGCATAGCGGGTGCTCTTCGGCAGGAAATCCGTGCGGCCGTCCACGATGTAGCCGGCTTCCACCTTGGTGGGGAGATAGCCCAGACGGCTGGCCTTCGCATACGCGGGGTCATTCAGGTTATCGACGACGGTAAAAGATTCTTTCACAGCTTTCTGCGTGGCCTCGGGACGCTTCTCGAAGCGCTCCTTGTCCCCGGCGGCGAAGAAAATGAGCTCGCTCGCCGGGAGGTCCGCCCAGATCTCGTCCGCCATGCCGCGGTTGGGCTGGTGGGCGAAGAAAGAGGCCGGCGTGGCGCCGTCCAGGGCATCCGTACTCACGACACCGGAAACGACGCCCTTCTTGGCGACAACCTCCGGGATGTTCGGGGCAGGTTTTTTCTCCTGGTCCACCCCTACGGCATAGTTATAGGTCTTGATACCACAGGCATAGGCGGTGCCGGAAGCGGAGGAGTCCGTCGTGAAATCCGTCGCGGAACGCGTGGTCACAAAGCCCATGTGCTTGAGGTTCATGACCGTGAGTTCATGGTTATTGGCGAAGTAACCGGAGGCGATCTGCGCAAGGCCGGTGCCGTCACCGATCATCAGGATGATGTTCAAGGGTTTCTTCTTTGCCCCGTCGGACTTGAAGGTAGGCTGGTACGAACCCTGCCTGGGCACGTCTTCGATGGAACCTTTTACGATTTCCTGCGCGCCGAGGGGCATCATGACCGCCAGGGCGAGGGTAAGGAGAAGGTTTTTTTTCATATCGGGTTTTAGTATGGTAACATACAAAGATAGGCATTATTTACCTTCGTTACAAACTTTCCACCGAGAGCACGCCGTGATAGGCGTCGTTGGCCCGGTAGTGGGGAGCATAGAGGGATTCGACGGTCAGGACGGGGGCGGTGAAGGTGCCGGCCTGGGTGACGAAGAACTCCTCGGTGAGGGTGGTGTTCTCCTCCGGGAAGGAGTCGAAGTAGTATTCGGTGCGGTCGGCCTTCACGTTGCGGTAGCCCTGCGGGGTGAAGGTGAGCCGGCGGCGGTTCCACCAGCCCCAGCCGGTGTGTCCGGAGAGCTGGTCCACGGGACGGAGGGCGGCCTCGCGGAAGGCATCGACCCGCACGAAACTGCGGTTCTCGGCGTTCCAGATGCGGTATTCGGCGATGATCTTGTCCCCGACGGCGACCGGAGTTCCGGGACGGATTTCCTCCCGGACCGTTACGACATCGTTCTTTCCCGAACGATCGTCATACAGTTTCTCTTCGCTCTTTTCGCGGAAGAACCTGCGCTCGATGGTAAAGCCGTTGCCGGCGGCCTTGATGCCGGAGAAAGGCTTCTCATAGGTAGCGGTGAGGGCGACGACCGAGGTGGCGAGCACCTCGTCGGAACCGTCCAGGACGGCCGTGATGGCATCCACGAAGGCCGGGCTCTCGTCCCACTTCTGCGTTTCCTTCTGGAGCATGAGCCAGAGCCGGATTCCGTCGGAAATCTGCGGAGCGTAAGGCTGCATCAGGCCGCAGAGGAGGGCGTGGGCATCGGCCTCGGTTTCGAGCAGGCCGCGCCACGGCATGACGGCGTTCGGATAGTACCACCCACCGTCACGATGCTCCACGGCATATTCCTTCAGGGAGGCGATGTCGGCCTTGAGGGAGGATTCCATCCGGGACCGGGCGGCAAGCTTCACGCCCCAGGCCTTGGCAAGGGCGATTCCTTCCGAAGAGCCGGACAGGTTCAGCAATGTCTGGACGCGGCGGGCCTTGGCCATGATCTGGCCCTGCAGGCCGCGGCCGTCCTTGGCGGACGGGACGAGATAGCCCTTGACGTACTTCTGGAACTCGGCGAAGCGTTTCTTTCCCTCCGAGGTCACGGGCTTCACCTCGAACGGGACGGTCGGGTACAGGGAACGGACGAACAGGTACTGCGCATCGGTCAGGTAGCCGCACCAATAGGGCATTTCTGCCGCGAAGTGCTTGTCGTCCAGGAACTTCACGGAAGAACTCAGATCGGGGATCTCGAAACCGTGGTCGCGAAGCTTCGCAAAGCGCGACAGGACCGTGGCCGTCATGATGGCCGACGAGGTCATCCCCTCGAACCAGCCGAATCCGCCGTCGGCGTTGCGACAGGCAAGGACCTTTTCCAGAAGGGTCTGAGATTCCTTCGCTTGTATTAGCATCCGGACGTAGTAGGCCTCGGAGAGGGAGAGGACATCCTTGCCGGCAGGTTCCACCTTGGAAGGGATGGCGGCCTTGACCAGGTCCAGAAGCGTCGTTTCCGTCAAGGAGGCCTCGGAAGCGGGGACGTTGACGAAACGGCTGCGGAGTTCGGCAAGGAGGGTTTCCCGGCTCATGCCGGAGCGGAGGACGGCGGAATGGGCCTCGGTCAGGGCCTGGACGGGCTTTTTCACCGGAACGGGCAGGAACACACCGTCGGAGAACTCGTCCGCCACAAAGACAGCCTTGAAGCCCAGGGTCTCCACACCGGGCACCCGGACCGGGAAGCGGTGGCTTTCCGTGCCGCCTGCCGGAACGGTGAGCGCGACACGCTGGACCGAAACCGGCTCCACGCCTTCCCAGGACGAACCCGGATACGTATAAAGGTACAGGGTCCCGGAAACCGGCTTGTCCGTATTGCTGGAAACGGAAGCGGCCATCTCATAGGTATCCCCCACATACAGGAATTGGGGTTCCACGACGGCCACCTTCACGGGCACGCTCACAACCATTTCTTCCCGGACATACGCGTTCCGCATGCCCTTGTCATGGGCATAGACCGCCACGTAATAAGTGGACAGCTTGTCGGAGGTCTTGAAGGTGAAGGACAGGTCGCCGGCCGCATCGGAAACCAGGTGCGGCTGGAAGGTGAGGGCCGTCTCGAACTTGGAACGGATGGGCGCGTCTTCCCCGCCGTCAAAGCCGGGCTTCTGTTCCACCATCTGGAAAGCGACGGCCTCTTCCTCGACGGCATCGGCCATGGCTGCATTGGCGGTGGACCGCGTCATCATCTTCATGTCCCTTGCTGCGCCCAGGGCCATCGGGGCGGATTCATTGTACACCAGGTCGTCGGCATACGGGTCGTCCCCGTTCACCCGGCCGCAGACGGCGTCCACGGAGACGTACGGGACGCTGAACTCACGCAGCGTCACAATCGGCCAGAAGTTCGGAGCAATGGCGTCGATGCTCTTGTCATAGACCGCCGCCAGAGCCTCCACACCCGGATCCGTTTTCAGGGAAAGCGTGCAGGTCGCTCCCGGGAAAGCTTTGTCCGTGAATCGGTGGAAGGCAAGCGGGAGGGCCAGGCGGGTGCGTGCGCGGGAATACTCCTTGTCAAAGGTGACCGCCTCGCCCCGCTTGAAATAGAATACCTGGAGCCGGACGGCATCGGGCCACTCGGGCTTGTAGTCCAGGTCGATATCCAACAGGGAACCGTCTTTCGCACGTTCCCCCTTGAGGATGACCTTCCGGCTTTCCAGGACGGTGCGGTCCTTTCCGAAAAGGGTGACGATGGCGTATTCGGCCCCGTCGGCCGTTCCCATCGTCAGGTGGATCTTCTCCCCCATCGCCACATCCTTCGGACCGGTCAGGAAAACCCGGCGGACCGGGGCGTCCAGCACCCGGGAGCCCGGGGTAAGCTTCAGAATCTTACAGTCTGCGTCGTCCCGGGCACCCCTTTCGGCCGCCTCGGCATGGAGGGAGTACAGGCCGTCCGGAATCCCCTTCAGGTCGATGGCGACCACTTCACCGGAAGCGGCCGTTCCTTTGCGGACGAGCGTACTGTCCTCGGCATAAAGCATATAGCGCAGCGGGACATCAATCTTGTTGCCGTCGCTGTTGTTCACCTCCATCCGGATGCGGGCGACATCTTCCGTCGCGATATATTTGGCCGGTTCCGGACGCCAGCGCCCGCCGACGAAGCGGGTCGGACGGTAGGCGTCCTTTTCCTCCATCGTCACGAATTCGCCCTCGGCGTCATTTTCCATGGACAGGGAGACGGTGATATCGTCGCTGACATAGACCCCGGCGCCGAATTCCTGCATTTCGCCGGTGGCATCGGTCACGGTGACGCCGATGCTGTACCAGCCGGTTTCCTCCGCCTTGAAGGAGAAGGTGAAAGTGCCGTCGGCTGCCGGGGTAACCGTATCCTCGAGCACCACGCTTCCCCATCGGTCCACTTTCACGGCCAGGGAGGCGCCGGTCAGGCCATGGCCGGAATAGCTCCTCACCTTTCCGGAAACCACCACTTCGTCACCCTTCAGGTACAACTTGTCATTCTTGTCGAAGGACAGGGAGAATGTGGGCAGGACGAACTCGTCCACCCGGAAGTCGTCCGTGGCGAGGTGCTTCTTCCCGGAGGTCACCTGGATATTGAAGTATCCGTTCTTCTCCCCCTTCGGGAGGGTGAAGGAGCCGGATACGGAACCATAGGCATTGGTTTTCAGCTTCAGACGCTCGATGGCCTTGCCCTCGGTATTGAACAGGGACACCTGTACTTCCTCATTCGGGACGACAGCGACACGGTCCACCAGGTTGCCCTTGTACACCACGGCCTTGAACTGAAGGACGTCGCCGGGGTTGTAGGCGCCGCGGTCCTTATAGATATTGCAGTACAGGCCGTCGGCATGGTCATACCGGTCGGAATCCGAACCGTAGGCATGGACCGAGACCTTCTGGCTGGCGCGGAGGTTCTTCCCGGAGCCCGTCTCGGCGGAGAGTGCGTAATAGACATTCCGGTTCCGGGCAATGGTCTCGCGGAATATTGCAGGCAGGAGCGTGAACCCGTCCAGGCGGACGGTCTCGCTCAGGACCTGCGTATCTCCTTTCCAGAGAATCAGTTTCACCTTGTCCAGGGGCTTGCCGGAAATATAGTCGGCCACATAGGCGGTGTAGCCCTTGTTTTCACGGAGGGTTGCCAGGGAAAGCGTGTGCTGGTTGTAATAAGCCGATGCGTTGGTTTTCCCGTTCACGGCTTCCACGGAATAGGAGCCGTCACCGAGTTCCGGGAGTGCGACCCGGACGGTGTCCATCACATAGAAACTGCCGGCGGGATTGGTAAGATTCCAGGTCTTGAGGGTTTTCTTGTCCTGCCGGAGCGTCAGGGTGGCCTTGTCCAGGTTCCGGAAGGTCACCACCACGTCCCTGCCCAGGACCCGGATGCCCAGGGACTTGGAGGTCAATGCCTTCGCGAGGCCTTTCACCTGCTCGCAGCCCTTGACGACTTTCGCGTTGTCACCGCGGAAAGCGGCGCGTTCTTTCTCATAGTCCTGGCACTGGCGGTAAAGGGCCTGGAAAGCGGCCTGCCCGGCCTTTTCCTCGTTCAGTCGGTCGAACTCCATCCGGAGAAGGTCCTGTCTGGGCCAGAGGGCGACGGCCTGCCCGGCATAATCCTTCACCACCTTCTCCATGGCCTGCTTGCGCAGGGGTTTCGAACTGATCCGGGATGCCTTGTAATAAGCCAGATAGCCCGCTCCGGGATGCCGTCCGGCCACTTCCTGTCCCAGGGCCTGGCAGATCTCGTCCTTTTCCGCATCATCCCAGTAACGGTTCCCGACCAGTTCCCACAGGACATACTCATAATCGGTGGCGACAAAGTCTTTCATGGCCCCGCCCATCAGATTTCCGATATTCCGATACAAGGACGGATGGTGCCCGGTGCGGAAGGCATCGGCCCGGGGCTTCACATAGGCCCAGCGGGCATCCGTGGGTTCGCCGCCGTAATCCCCCATCCAGAGGAAGGTGACCATGGGCTCGGCGAAGTCTTCCACCTCCTTCCGAAGGTTCGTGCGCAGTTCCTCGCGCTTTTTCCAGTCCCGGCGCTGCACCGTCTCCACATACTTCGTGGCGGCGTCATAAAAGTCCGCCGGAAGGTGCTGTTTCTGCGCCTGGGTCTTGATCTGGGCAAGGATCTCCGCCTCCGTCTGGGGGCGGTCGGCCTTTACGGCCGCATCATACTGTTTCCACAGGGCGGTCAGTACATGGCCGTCCGGGTCCGCGGCAGGATTGGCATTCATCATAGGGGCAATCAACAAGGAAACGACGGCCGCAAGGGCTGTCCGGAAATATCTTTTCATATACAAACGTTTCTACAGTCCCTCCCGTTCAACAACTGTACCACAGACGCCGTACTACCGGAACAGGGGCAGGGCCTCGGCGACGACGAAAGCGGAGCCGCCGATGAATACGAGCGGGCGGACGGGTTTGGAGCCGGGGCGGTCGGTGGGGGCGGACAGGGTCTGGGAGAGTTGGAGGGCCATCTGGACGGCCTGGCGGACGGATCCGGCGGTGAAGGCGCGGACGGGCGGGGTGCCGGGACCGGCGGGACGGGCCGTCCGGGCATAGGCCGTATAGCGTTGCAGGACAGCGTCGGCCGGGAGGGCCCGGGGCGTGTCGGGAGCGGCGAAGATATAGGTGGCGTCGGCCGGCATGAGCGGCAGGATCCCGTCCAGGTCCTTGTCGGCCATCACGCCATAGACGATGATGAGCGAAGAGCAGCGGCCTTCCTCCACATAACGTTTCAACTGGGAGAAGTTGTAGGCGAGCGCCTGGGGATTGTGGCCGATGTCCGCGATGACGAAGGGAAGGTCGGAAAGCCGTTCCCAGCGGCCCCGGAAGCCGGTTCGGCGGGCGGCATGGGCCAGTCCGTCCACCACGGCCTGCGTGTCGGAAAGGGCCTTGAAGCCCGGGATTTCCTTCAGGATGTCGATGGATGCGAGCACCGTCCGGAGGTTCTTCTCCTGCACGTCGGCCTGCAGGTCCATCTTCCGGAGGATCTCCTGCCGACGGTTCCACAGCGTCGGACGCACCCGGTCGGCATAGGTCAGCGGGCACACCATCCAGGCATGATCGTCAAAGACCGGATCCGTCTCGGCATTGCTTTCCCCGACCACCGCAGGGACCCCGGGCTTGAAAATGCCGGCCTTCTCCCCCGCGATCGCCTCCAGGGTATCCCCCAGCAGGGCGCAGTGGTCCAGGCCGATGGTCGTGACCACCGACAGTTCCGGCTGCAGCACGTTCGTGGAATCCAGCCGTCCCCCGAGGCCCACCTCGATGACCGCCGCATCCACCCCCTCATCGGCAAACCACTTGAACGCCAGCCCCGTCGTAATTTCGAAGAACGACAGCTCCTGCTCCTCGAAATACGGCTTCCACTGCGTCAGGAAGTCAAATACGTACTGCTTGGGAATCAAGGCATACTCGGTTTCGGGAAGGGACGGGCTTTCCTCCGCGTCGCTTCGCGACCCAATACGGGCATATGCTCCGGAAAGCCCGTCCCTTCCCGAAACAATCCTCGCCCTTTCCCGGAAATCCAGCAGATGCGGAGAGGTATAGAGTCCGACCCGCAAACCACAGGAGGAAAGAGCCGATGCCAGCAGGGAGGAGACGGAACCCTTGCCGTTGGTGCCGGCGATATGGACGGACTTGAACGCACGTTCCGGATGGCCGAGGGCGGCGCAGAAAGCCTCCATGCGCTCCAGGCCCGGTTTGTATGCCGTGCCGAAGCCGGCCTTCTGGACCGACGGGAAACGCACGAATATGTCCTCCAACAGCTGCCCGTAGGCTCGCTCCGAAAACTCCATCCTGGTGAATTTTTTGATTTCATCACAAATTTACCTATTTTTGGACAGAAATAAAAACGGATCCATGGCCGACAAAGCCCCCAACTTATACGACAGCTTCATCATCGACGGTATCCAGCAGCTACTTACGCCTGCCGGTCTGCTGCAGGAATGCACCCTGCCCGGTGCCCTTCCGCCGCAGGCCGCCGGCGAAACGGTCGCCGACGAAACCGTGGACATCGCCCCCACTCCCTTCGATTTCAAGGACGGGGAAATCAATGCCTATGCCGATGCCGTCGCCGCCCTGCCCCGTCCGCCGTTTCCCCTGCCGTTTGCCGGTCCCCTGACCAAGGCACGCGTAGCAAAATCGCTCCTGGACGCGGTCTGGATGGGCGGTCATTTCCGGCTCGGGGACCTCACGCTGAAGGCCGACTGGCGGTGGAACCTCGGGACGATTGGCAACGGAGCCGCCTTCTATGCTTCGGTGGAGGCCGCGGCCGAATACATCGACGCTCTGGGAATCAAACTGTCCGAGATCAAGACCTCCGGCGGCCCCTGTTCCGTCTCTTTCAAGGCCACGACGACCGCGGAAGAAGATGCGCCGGACGAGGAGGAAAGCCTCATCCGGGAATTCCCTTTCCGCACGGCCAATCCCCGCATCTCCCGCCGCCGGCGCTGTCCGGCGACCATCCAGGGCGAGGCTTCGGACTGGCTCATCTACATTCCCCTGGACACCTGTGACTACCGGCTGGGCGGGTCCCTGCTGGCCGCTGCGACGGGCGCCCGGAGAGGAACGGCCCCGGACGTGGGGGACGCGGACTATTTCATCGACGGATACGAAGTTATCCGGGAGCTGGTGGAGGACGGCATCGTCAAGGCCGGCGCTACGGTTCTCGAAGGCGGCCTGATGACGGCCCTGCGGGGAATGGCCGCCACCCACGGCGCCGAGATCTCCGTCAACGACATCTGCCGCGCCTGCGGCGGGGAGCTCCAGGTCCGCGTACTGTTCGGCGAAGTCCCGGGCGTCGTGATCCAGATCGCCGACATCGACTACGACTATGTGGATGCCGAACTGCTCCTGCAGGACATCGCCTACTATCCCCTGGGGCATCCCGTCCCTTCCACCCCGGGCGTTTCCGTCCTTTCCGGCGGCAACAGCATCACCGGCATCCTCGAATCCCTCATGAATTCCCTGGAAGGGGAAGATTGACAATAGTTTACGAACATGGCAAAGATTTTCGTCCTCGACACCAACATCATCCTCCACGATTACCACTGCATCCGGCATTTCCAGGAAAACGACCTGGTGATCCCCATCGCCGTCATCGAGGAGCTGGACAAGTTCAAGAAAGGGAACGATGCGCTCTCCTTCAACGCCCGCGCCTTCATGCGGGAGCTGAACAAGCTCACCGACAAGAAGGAATTCGGTCCGGAAGGAATCGCCCTCGGGAAGCGGCTCGGCCGGCTCAAGATCGAGCCCAACCACCCTTTTTCGCCCGAGTTCGCGGACCTTTTCAAGGATGACACGCAGGACCACCGGATCTTGTCCACGGCCATGTGGGTGCGGGATACCCATCCGGATCGTTTCGTTGCGCTCGTCACCAAGGATATCAACCTGAGGCTCAAGGCGAAAGCCGCCGGCATGGTGGCTCAGGACTACATGACCGGCCGGGTAAAGGACGAGATCCTCTACGACCTGGAGAAAGAGGTCATGACAGTGGATGCGGACCCGATGGTGGTCCAGCAGCTCGCCTATGGGCAGGACAACAGCATCGAGTGGAAGGAAGTGGCCCAGAAGGAGCCCAAGGCCAACCAGCTGTTCAAGTTCGACCTGGGCGGCACGACGGTCTGCGCCCGCTACGACACGGACCGGGACCGGATCGTCCTCGTACGGACGAAGGAGGCCTACGGCATCCGCCCCTTGAACGACGAACAGCGTTTCGCCCTGGACGCCTGCCTGAATCCCGACATTCCGCTGGTCTCCCTGACCGGCGGGGCCGGTACCGGCAAGACCCTCATCGCCCTGGCGGCAGCCCTGGAACAGGAAAAGGACTTCGACCAGATCATCCTGAGCCGGCCCACCGTCGTGCTCGGCGGGCAGGACATCGGCTTCCTCCCCGGCGACCAGAAGAGCAAGATGAGTCCGTACATCCAGCCGCTCATGGACAACCTGGACGTGATCAAACGCTGCTTCCGGCCCGGGTCCAAGCAGGCCCTCCGGATCGAGTCCATGCTCAAGGACGAGAAACTCCTCATCTCTCCCCTCGCCTACATCCGCGGCCGCTCCCTCGGGAAAGTGTTCTTCATTGTCGATGAAGCCCAGAACCTCACCCCGCACGAGGTCAAGACCATCATCACCCGCGCCGGCGAAGGGACGAAGATGGTGTTCACGGGCGATATTTTCCAGATCGACCAGCCCTATCTGGACCAGTGGTCCAACGGCCTCACCCACCTCGGGGAGAAGATGAACGGACAGCGTCTGTTCCAGCATGTCTTCCTTCGGAAGGGCGAGCGCTCGGAGCTTTCCGAGATCGCCGCGAAGCTTTTGTAAGGCCCGCCTACATATTTTATTGGTTTTTCCGCAGATTTTATTGTAAATTTGCGGGATTGTTTCGTTACGAAAATAAATTTATTCAATAACTAATCAAAGACGTACAATGGAAGAAATCAAGAAAAGAGTCTATCGTTTCGGTGGAAAGACCGCTGAAGGCGACGGCAAGATGCGCGAGCTCCTCGGCGGCAAGGGTGCGAACCTCGCCGAAATGAACCTCCTCGGGATGCCGGTTCCCGCCGGTTTCACGATCACGACCGAATGCTGCACCGAGTACTACCGTCTCGGTGGCGGATATACTCCGGAACTCAAGGCGGAGGTCGCTGCCGCCCTCGAGGCCACGGAAAAGATCATGGGCAAGAAGTTCGGCGACGCGAAGGACCCGCTCCTCGTGAGCTGCCGCTCCGGCGCCCGTTCCTCCATGCCGGGCATGATGGACACGATCCTCAACATCGGTCTGTGCTCCAAGACTATCCCGGGCCTCATCGAGAAGACCCAGAACCCCCGTTTCGTCTATGACGCCTACCGCCGTCTCATCATGATGTACTCCGACGTCGTCATGGAGAAGGCCGAGGGCATCGAGCCCGAGGACGGCCAGGGCATCCGCCAGCAGCTGGACCGCATGATGCAGGATGTCAAGGACGCGAAGGGTTACAAGAGCGATACCGAACTCACCGCCGAAGAGCTGAAGGACCTCGCCGAGGCCTTCAAGGTGCGGATCAAGGAAGTCCTGGGTGTCGAATTCCCGGACGATGCGAAGGCCCAGCTGTGGGGTTCCATCGGCGGCGTGTTCAAGTCCTGGAACGGCAAGCGCGCCATCCGTTACCGCCAGATCGAGCACATTCCGGATGACTGGGGCACGGCTGTGAACGTCCAGTCCATGGTGTTCGGAAACATGGGCGACACCTCCGCCACCGGCGTGGCCTTCTCCCGCAACCCGGCCAACGGTGACAACAAGTTCTACGGCGAGTGGCTCATCAACGCCCAGGG
>DETL01000017.1:39454-39686 GCA_002361625.1 Bacteroidales bacterium UBA3289
AACGCCCAGGGCGAAGACGTGGTCGCCGGTATCCGCACCCCGAACCCCCTGAACGAGGCCACCAAGAGCGAGAAGAACAAGAACCTCGCCTCCCTCGAGACCGCCATGCCGGAGGTCTATAAGGAGCTGGACGACATCCGTCTCCGCCTGGAGCAGCACTTCCAGGACATGCAGGACATCGAATTCACCATCCAGGAAGGCAAGCTGTGGATGCTGCAGTGCCGTATCGGCA
>DETL01000017.1:39747-42347 GCA_002361625.1 Bacteroidales bacterium UBA3289
CTCGCCGCCCTGCAGATGGCCGTGGACATGGTCGATGAGGGCCTGATCGACGAGAAGACCGCGATCCTCCGCGTCGCCCCCGCCCAGCTCGACGAAGTCCTCCACCCGATCCTGGATCCCGCTTCCGAGAAGAAGGCCGAGGTCCTTGCGCAGGGTCTCCCGGCTTCCCCGGGCGGCGCCGTGGGCCAGATCGTCTTCACTTCCGAGGACGCCATCAAGTATTCCAACGCCGGCAAAAAGTGCATCCTCGTCCGTGAGGAGACTTCCCCGGAAGACATCGACGGCATGCACGCCTCCGTGGGTATCCTCACCGAGCGCGGCGGCATGACCTCCCACGCCGCCCTCGTGGCCCGTGGCTGGGGCAAGTGCTGCATCGTGGGCTGCGACGCCCTCAAGATCAACTTCAAGGACAGGACCGTTTCCTTCGAGGGTATCAAGAAGACCTTCAAGGAAGGCGACTTCCTGAGCCTGAACGGCGCGAAGGGCCTCGTCTATGGCAGCGCCATCGACACGATGGACGCCTCCGAGAACCCGCTCTTCGCCCGCTTCATGTCCATGTGCGACAAGTACCGCAAGCTCGGTGTCCGCACCAATGCCGATACGCCGGAGGATGCCGCCCGCGCCCTCAAGTTCGGTGCCCAGGGCATCGGCCTGTTCCGTATCGAGCACATGTTCTACGGCCGCAACTCCGAGACTCCGCTCTCCAAGCTCCGCAAGATGATCCTCTGCGACACCGACGAGGAGCGCAAGGCCGCCCTGGCCGAGCTCGAGCCCTTCATGAAGGCCGCCGTCAAGGAGACTCTCCGCGTGATGGACGGCAAGCCGGTCGTGTTCCGTCTCCTGGACCCGCCGCTCCACGAGTTCGTGCCGAAGGGTGAGGACAAGAAGAAGGAACTCGCCAAGGAGCTGGGCGTTTCCGTGAAGGAAATCGAGAAGAGAGGCGAATCCCTCCACGAGGTGAACCCGATGATGGGTCACCGCGGCGTCCGTCTGCACGTGAGCTTCCCGCTCATCGCCGAGACCCAGTACCGCGCCATCTTCACCGCCACCGCCGAACTCCAGAAGGAAGGCATGCACCCGCACCCGGAGATCATGATCCCGGTCACCATCTCCGCCCGTGAGCTCAGCTTCCAGCGCGCCATCTGCGACAAGATCAAGGCCGAGGTCGAGGCCGCTACCCAGCAGTTCCTCGAGTACCAGTTCGGTACCATGATCGAGATCCCGCGTGCCGCCCTCACCGCCGACCGTATGGCCCGTGCCGCCGAGTTCTTCAGCTTCGGCACGAACGACCTCACCCAGATGACGTTCGGCTTCAGCCGCGACGATATCGGCACCTTCATGGGCGACTACCTCGGCAACAAGATCCTGGACGCCGACCCGTTCCAGACCATCGACACCAAGGCCGTGGGCCAGCTGGTGAAGATCGGTGTGGACAAGGGCCGGAGCCGCCGCGAGAACCTCATGTGCGGCATCTGCGGTGAGCACGGCGGAGATCCGAAGTCCATCGAGTTCTTCAACACGATCGGCATCGACTACGTCTCCTGCTCCCCGTTCCGCGTCCCGATCGCCCGCCTCGCTGCCGCGCAGGCCGAGATCAAGCAGAACGCATAAGCGGATCTTAAGTACGAATCCGGGCGAAACAGTACGTTTTTGCCCGGATTTCCTTATTTAGATTGGTAAAGCCAACCTTGACGGTCACAGGGTTGGCTTTTATTGTGCAAATTGGGCAGCATGGCACAAATATCGGGTGATTTCGCCCATAATTGTGTAAAACGGAGGGCTGGGCACAATTTCAACCGGAAATTAGGACGGCGAATGCAGACTGTATCCTATACACAGAAAAAACGCTCACCGGATGAGTGAGCGTTCAGATTCATTTGCCGAAAAGTTCAGAATGGGATCCTAGGCGAGCCAGAAAGATGTCCTGGGTTTTGGGATCTTTCCAAATCAGCAGGAAATCACCTTGGATATGGCATTCCAGATATCTTACAGAGATGCTACATACTCCTCGAAGTGATCCAGGTCGAGAGGTTCCAAGCCGACACCAGTTTCAATATCCTTAATGGCCTGAATGGTTTGTTCGTTTGGCTCATCCATCACCTTCTTCGGCCGCGACACTCCCCAGCCCATCTTCCGTGCCCACTGACGGAACATAGCCCGATCGCTCTCAGGAATCCGTATGCTATACTCGTAACTCATAATCTTGTTCAACCATTAATTGGCTGCTCCTGCTGCAAATATAACAAAAACCATACAAATCAGGTCATCTTTCCTGTTTCATTCATGCGAATCACCCACGTTGATAATCGGAAGCGTTTACGTGAAGGACTTCGTGAACGCCAAAGTTGCCAATTTCTCCGTGGCTACCAACCACTGCGACACCGCTAAAGATGGCTGTCAAGTCATTGACATCACCTGGTTCCGCATCGTCGCATGGGAGAGCGACACCATCAAGAATTTAGACCAACTCCAGAAAGAAACTGCTGTTCATGTCATTGGTCGCGTCAGGATGCAGAGATACGCTGCATCTGATGGTTCGGAGAGAAGCGTCTTCGAAGTCATCGCCAGTGAAGTCGAGGGTTATTAGACATTTCGGGTGA
>DETL01000012.1 GCA_002361625.1 Bacteroidales bacterium UBA3289
CCGCCGTACCAGGTGTTGAGGATCACCTGCTCACGGGAAGTGACGTTGAAGGCGACGCAGGTCTCGCTGCGGAGGCCGAGCTCTTCATAGTTGTCCACCTTCGCCTTGGCGGCGCAATAGACGACGAAATCAGGCTCCTGGTCGAATTCCTTCTGGTTCTTCGGACGGATGAACATGTTCGTGACGAAGTGGGCCTGCCAGGCGACCTCCATGATGAAGCGGACCTTCATGCGGGTGTCGGCGTGGGTGCCGCAGAAACCGTCCACGACGAAAAGGCGCTTGCCGCTGAGCTGCTTCTGGGCGAGCTTCTTGACGGCCTTCCAGGTCTTCACGGACATCTTGTGGTTGTCGTTCGGATAACCCTCGGTGGTCCACCAGATTTCGCCCGGGGCGCCTTCCTTGGTGGTCTCATCGTACACGATGTACTTGTCTTTAGGGGAACGTCCGGTGTAGATGCCGGTCATGACGTTGATGGCGCCGAGTTCGGTCACCTGACCCTTGTCATAGCCTTCGAGACCGGGCTTGGTCTCTTCGTTGTAAAGGACCTCGTAGGTGGGGTTGTAGAGGATTTCCTTGACCCCCTTGATACCATACTTGGCGAGATTGATGTTTGCCATAAAATATACGGATTAATAGTTAAAATCTTTAATCTTGCAAAAGTACCAATTTTTAAAGATATTTGCAATTGAAAGACGGAACATTTGAGATAAAATGACACCGAAAGAGACACTGAAAGCCTATTGGGGCTACGAGAGTTTCCGACCCATGCAGGAGCGCATCATCGACGAGGCGCTGGCGGGCCGCGACGTCCTCGCCATCCTCCCCACGGGAGGAGGGAAATCGGTGTGCTTTCAGGTGCCGGCCCTCATGAAAGAAGGGATCGCCCTGGTCGTGACGCCCCTCATCGCCCTGATGAAGGACCAGGTCCAGAACCTCTCCGCCCGGGGCATCCGCGCCATCGCCGTCCATGCCGGGATGAACCGGCATGAAGTGGACCTTGCGCTCAACAATGCGGCCTACGGGGACTACAAGTTCCTGTATGTCTCCCCCGAGCGCATCCAGACCCGCCTTTTCCAGAGTTACCTATCCGTCCTGAACATCTCCTACATCGTCGTGGACGAGGCGCACTGCATCTCGCAGTGGGGGTACGATTTCCGGCCGGAATACCTCCAGATCGGCATCTTGAGGACCACCGTGCAGGCCCCCGTCATCGCCCTCACGGCCACGGCGACGCCCGCTGTCGCGGACGACATCATGGAGCGGCTCGGATTCCAGGAAAAGAACCTCCTCCGATCCGGTTTCGAGCGTCCCAACCTCTCCTACATCGTCCGGGAATGCCAGGACAAGGCCGGGGAACTCCTCTCCGTATGCAACGGCGTCCCCGGAACGGGTATCGTGTATGTCCGCAACCGGAAACGCACCGAAGAGACGGCCCAGATGCTCCGGGCCGCCGGGGTATCGGCGTCCTTCTACCATGCCGGGATTTCCAGCGAGGTACGCTCCCTCCGCCAGGAAGACTGGAAGGCCGGACGGACGCGGGTCATGGTGTGTACCAATGCCTTCGGCATGGGCATCGACAAACCGGACGTGCGCTTCGTCGTCCATTACGACCTTCCGGACAGCCCGGAGGCCTATTTCCAGGAGGCGGGACGGGCCGGTCGGGACGGGCTGCCTTCCTACGCCGTCCTCCTGTGGAACAGCGGCGACGGGAAACGCCTTTCCCAGATCGAACGGGCCTCCTTCCCTGCCCTGGAATACATCGAGGACATCTACCACAAGGTCCATATCTTCTTCGGCATCCCGTACGATGCCGGCATGGGCCGTCAGCTGAAATTCGACCTTCCGGCCTTCTGCCGCCAGTTCCGCCTGCAGCAGGCCGCCGTCTTCTACGCCGTCAAATACATCGAGCGGGAGGGGCACTGGACCTTCAGCGAGGACCTGGAAATCCAGACCCGGGTCCAGGTCACGATCGACCGGACAGAGCTCTACGGAGTGGAACTTCCTGATTCCCGGATGGTTCCGCTTCTGGAGACCCTCATGCGGAACTATACCGCCTTGTTCTCCTATCCCGTTTCCATCGACGAAAGCCTCATCGCCGGGAAGTGTGGCATCACGGTATCGGAACTGCGGCAGCTCCTGTACGGACTCTCCGTAAACCACGTCATCAAATACATTCCCGCGGACCGGGCCGACGTCGTCTATCTCCTCCATGACCGGCGCCATCCCGGCGACCTGAAGCTCTCCCCTGCCCGCTACAACCTTTTGCGCAACGCCTTCCACGAACGGGTGCAGACCATGCTCGACTTCGTCGCCGAGCAGGAGGAATGCCGCTCCAAGTTCCTCCTGCGCTATTTCGGGCAGTCGGACAGCGCCGACTGCGGCCGATGCGACATCTGCCGGGAAAGGAACCGGAAGCCCAAGGACCTGGCCGCTTCGCTGAAAGCGTTCATCCGGCCTCCCTACACCCTGGATGACATTCGGGCCGCCTTCGGAACCGGTGACCAGGGCTGGATGGAAGTCCTCCGCGAACTGATCGACCGCGGCGAAGTTCCTCCCTACGAATACTGACCCGCATTTTCGAACTGGTTTTCCACTGTCAATCCCGCTTGTCGAGAAATCTTCGTATATTTGCAAAATATGAAGAAACGCTATTTTGCCCTTTCCCTTCTTGCCCTGCTCGCATTTGCCTGCGGCAAGAGCCCCTCCGATACGGATGGAAATCCCGAAGAGTCTGTCAATTACCCCGTCGCAACGCCTTCCTTCGCCAAGGGAGCCGACATCAGCTGGGTGTCCGAAATGGAATCCGCCGGAAAGTCTTTCAAGATGCAGGACGGCACAGCCGCCGACATCATGGACGTACTCGCGGACGTAGGGATCAATTCCGTCCGCCTCCGCGTCTGGGTGAATCCCACGGGCGGCTGGAGCGGGAAAGAGGACATGGTGAAACTCGCGGTCCGCGCCGCCAAGGCCGGACTCGCCGTCATGGTGGACTTCCACTACAGCGACTTCTTCGCCGATCCTTCCCGACAGGACATTCCCATGGCCTGGGAGGCCGACAAATCGGACCTCGCGAAGATGGCCAAACATGTTTCCGAACATACGACGGATGTCCTGAAAGCCCTGAAGGCCGCCGGCGTCACCCCGGCCTGGATCCAGGTGGGGAACGAAACCCGGAACGGAATGCTCTGGCCCGCCGGCCAGCTCTGGACAGCCTCCGGCGACATCCCGAACGGAAGGGCGAACTTTGCCCAGCTTTATAACGCGGGGTACGACGCCGCCAAGGCGGTTTTCCCGAAGGCCGTGGTCATGCCGCACCTCAACAATGCCTACGAGGACAATGCCTGGTGGTTCGAACAGGTCCGGGCGGCCGGCGGCAAGTTCGACGCCATCGCCCTGTCCCACTATCCCCAGGCGGAATCCACCTTTACGCCGCAAAAATACAACTCTCTGGCAATCAACCAGATCAAGGCGCTTTCAACGAAATTCGGCGTACCCGTATATATCTCGGAAGTAGGGGTGAAGACTCCGGCCAACGAAGCCACCGCCGCCCAGATCCTGTCCGAATTCATGACGGCCGTGAAGGGAATCGGGCCGTGCAAGGGCGTATTCTACTGGGAGCCGGAAGTTTATGGCGGATGGAAGCCGGCCGTCTATACATCCTTGAAATGGAACGCTTACGACATGGGCGCGTTCACATCCGACGGACGACCTTCGAGCGTGATGAACGCGTTCAAGTAGCATGGCAAAAAGCAGCACGAAGGATTTTCTGCTCGCGCAGATCCGCAGTGGCGGGACGCTGACGACGGGTCAGCAGTTGTTGCTGTGCCTCATGCTCAGCTATCCGGCTATCATCGCGCAGCTGTCTTCCGTACTGATGCAATATATCGACACGTCCATGGTGGGCCATCTGGGTGCCGCCGCGGGCGCGTCCATCGGCCTGGTATCCACCTGCATGTGGCTGCTGGGCGGATTCTGCGGGGCCTGTGGCAGCGGTTTCTCCGTCCAGGTGGCGCATCTGATCGGGGCCAACAACTTCAAGGCCGCCCGGGAGGTGCTCCGGCAGGGGCTTGTCAGCGCCCTCGTCTTCAGCGGGTGCATCGCGCTCATCGGCATGGCCATTGCGGGCCCGCTTCCCTACTGGCTGGGCGGCACGAACGAAATTGCCTCCGACGCGACCAAGTATTTCTTCATCGTCGCGGCCTGCATGCCCTTCATGCAGATCGACTGGATGTGCGCTTCCATGCTGCAGGTCAGCGGAAACATGAAGGTTCCCAGCTACCTGAACATCGGCATGTGCATCCTGGACGTCGGTTTCAACTACCTGTTCATCTACGTCCTCAAGATGGGCGTGGTGGGCGCCGCCATCGGCACCGGCCTCGCCGAAATGATCACCGCGTCGGCGATGCTCTATTTCGTCACCGTTCGTTCACCCGAACTCAACCTCCTGCAGGACAAGGGATTGTTCCGTCCGACCAGGCCGGTGCTGGACAAAGCGCTGGGAATCGGCGGTCCCATGGCCCTGCAGAATATCCTCATCCGCGGAGGTTATATCGCATCGACCATCATCGTGGCTCCGCTCGGAACCATCGCCATCGCAGCCAACTCCTTCGCCATCACGGCCGAGAGTTTCTGCTACATGCCGGGATACGGCATTGCCGATGCCTCGACGGCCCTCGTGGGCCAGTCCGTGGGCGCCAACCGGAAAGAGCTGGCCAAGCGCTTTGCCTGGATCACCACCCTCACGGCGATGGTCATCATGGGCTTCCTGGCAATCCTGATGTATATCTTTGCGCCGCAGCTGATGGGCCTGCTCACCCCCGACGGAGAAGTGATCGGCCTGGGCGCCCGCGTCCTCAGGATCGAAGCCTTTGCCGAGCTGGGCTACGCCGCCTCCATCGTCGCATACGGTGCTTTCGTCGGGGCCGGCGACACCAAGTGGCCGAGCGTCATGAACTTCACGTCCATGTGGATCGTCCGCATCATCCCGGCCATCTTCCTCGTAAAGGCCTATGGCCTGGTGGGTTTCTGGATCGCCATGGCCGGAGAACTTACCTTCCGCGGCACCATTTTCCTCATCCGGCTCGCCCGGGGAAAATGGCTCCATCAAGTGCATTAAACCTTTAAAAGCCAAAAGAATATGAAACGAATTCTTACCTTCATCTGCGCCCTGGTCCTGACCACGGCCGCATTCGCCCAGACGCCGGAGGAGATCGTCGTCGAAATGGGCAAAGCCATGGAGAAATACGAGGTCACAGATGGCTTCGCCATGGTCATGGAAATGAAGATTCCCATCCTGGGCACCTTCGCGTCCGCCGTCAAAAGCTGGGGGGACAAGATGCGGATGGAGATGGATGTGAAAGGCGAACAGGTGATCACGTACATCGACGGTGACACGGAGTGGGACTACAACGTCAAGGAAAAAGTCATCAAGATCAAAAAACGCGACGTCACCAAAAAATCCAAGGAGGAGGAGAACATGAAGATGTTCCAGAGCGCCACCGATGGGTACGACGTCACCATCTCCAAGGAAACGGACAAGGCCTGGTATCTCCGCTGCAAGAAAAGCCGCTCCAACACGAACAAGGACGACCCCAAGAATATGGACCTCGTCATCGCCAAGGGCACCTATATGCCCCTCAGCCTGAGCGCCAAGGTGTCCGGTATCACCATCACCATGCGTGACCTGAATTTCAACGTGACCGAGAAGGACGTGACCTTCAACCAGGCCGACTATCCTGGCGTCAAAATCGTGGACGAACGCTAGTTTTTACAGCGTGAGCAGCGGAGAGGGAATCCCCCGCTCCAGCACACGCAGATGAACGGTGCCCGGTTCGACACCCAGTTCCTGAAGTACCCCGCAGGCATGGTCATAAGCCAGCCGCGGGGTATTGTTATTGCCGCTCAGGTGGCACAGGAAGAGATTCCTCAGGCCGGGATGCATGAAACGCCGGATGGCGTCGCCGCAGGCATCGTTGGAGAGATGGCCGGCGCCCTGGCAAATACGCATTTTCAGGACATGCGGGTAGCTCCCGCCCAGAAGCATGTCCACATCGAAATTGGATTCCACCACCACCGTATCGGCCTGCGAGGCCCACTGCATGGCCTCGTCCGTCACATGCCCGAGGTCGGTCATGAGGACGAACAGGCGCCCTTCGCAGCGGATGGCGTACCCTACCGTCTGCGTGGCGTCATGCGGCACCTCGAAATACTGGACCTCGAAACCCTCTGCGACCGGGTTCCAGACGCCGGCCTGCAAATCCCGCCTGCATCCTCCGATCTCGCTGCGGGTAAAGGGATGCCATGCGAGGGCATCCTGCAGGATACCGGTGGTGTAAACCGGCTTGGAGAGTCGTTTGCAGATGGAGCCCAGGTTCCGGATATGGTCCCCATGGTCGTGGGTGATGAGGACGCTCTGGAAACAGTCGAAATCCAGTCCGTCACTTTCCAGGATCCTCTTCATCCGGCGGATGCTGACGCCGGCGTCGATCAGGACACCCGTCACGGCGCATCCTTCTTCCTCATGGAGAAGCAGATAGCAATTGCCGCAGCTGCCGCTGGAAAAACTCAGGAAACGCATTATCTACGCTCCTCCTCACAGTACCGGGAGATGACGTTGTAGGCATCTTCGAGGCCGAGTTCACCGGCACGGGAAAGGTCGATGCAGCCTTTCTCCTTATCTTTCAGGTAGATGAGGACGAGTCCCCGGTTAAAATAGGCATCCCCCATGTAAGGATACTGGGCGATGGCCTTCCCATAGCATTCGATGGCGTTGACCAGCTGGGAGGAAAGGCAATAGAGGTTCCCCAGATTGAACTGGATATAAGGAAGGGCCGGCTGGATGGCGGCGGCCTGTTCCATGTCGGCAAGGGCCTCGGAATAATCGTAGTGGCTCGTGACCTGTTCCCGGACCCGGGCGCGGGTATTGCCCTTGTCATCCATGGTCAGGGTCTGGACATTGGATTCGATGGAAGCGATGAAATCGATCATCTCCGCCCGGAGGACAGCCCTGTTCATGTAATAGAACGCCCGGTAGAATAGCTCGTAGCGGTCCCCCTCCCCTTCGATGGCCCGGTCATAATGGCTCTGGGCCGCATTATACTGCTTCTGGTCGATCTCCGACAGGGCCAGGAGGAATTCCCGGGACGGGCCCTCTTCCATGCCTCCATACAGGACGCGGTCCAGCTCTTCCCGGGCCGGCTTGGGAACGGAAGACGCATCGGAGGTCACCGTCACGGGGAGCGGAAGCGACGCGCAGAAGCGGTCCAGGAGCGGATTCTCGTACCGGCGTTCCAGGGCATAGTTCACCCGGTCCCGGTCCGATGTCAGGACAAACTTGTAAAGGGGTTTCAGATTGATGTCCACATCGCGGTGCTGGAGCATCTCGTCTTCGAAGTCGTGCTTCGCGAATTCCGCGTCCAGCGCAAGGAGGGAACTGTATTTCTTGGTCGTATCGGCGAATTCGGCCTCGCCGGCGGCATTCTTGGCGCGGTACTCGGCGACTTTCCGCCGTCCGGTCTTGTAATCCTCGCGGGAAGCCCGGTTCATGCCCAGCTGGAGTTCCGCGTAGGCGCGGTTCATATAGGCCTTGGCAAAGTCCGGATACAGTTCGATGGCTTTGTTGTAGTCCGCCAGGGCATCGTCCCAGCGGCCCATCTCCAGGAAGAAGCCGGCCCGGTTGAAATAGGCCAGGACGTTGTTGGGGTTGATGTTGATGACCCGGTCCATGTCCGACAGCGCAGCGGGGAAATCCCCGACCTGGGCGTGGATGAGACTCCGGTTGTAGAGGGTGAGGGCGTTGCCGGGTTCATGGCGGAGGACCGTGTTGAGATCCGCCATCGCCTCGTTCAAGTGGCTTTGCTCGGAATGGAGGATCGCCCGGTTGAAATAGGCCAGCGTATTGGTGCTGTCCAGTTCGATGGCCTTGTTCATGTCCTTGATCGCCCCTTCGTAATCCCCCTGCGTGGCAAGGAGACGTCCCCGCCGGATATATCCTTCCGGTTCGAAACGGTCGATCTTGATGGCCTGGTTATAGTCGCTGACGGCCTTGAGCGTATCCCCGAGGAACAGATAGGAGGCGCCCCGGTTCAGATAGGCCGACGGATCCCGGGGCTCCTGCCGGATATACTTGTCGAAATCCTTGACCGCAGGTTCGAACTGCTGGCTCAGGAAATAGGTGACTCCCCGCGTGAAATAGAGGCCGGCTGAGCCGGGACGGAGCGAAATCGCCTTCTCCAGATCCTTCAGGGCATCTTCATAGTCCCCGAAACGGCTGGAAGTGATGGCGCGGTAATGGTAGCCGGACGTAAAAATGGGATTCAGCCGGACCGCCGTGTTGAAATCCGTCCGGGCGCCGCGGATGTCGCCGAGATTGTATTTGGCGATTCCCCGGTAAAAAAAGGTCCAATAGTCCGTGGAATCCAGCTGGGCGAGGATGTTGAAATGCGAGACTGCTTCCGACAAGTGCCCTTCCGACAGCGCGTTACGTCCGCGGAACATGAACACGTCCTTGTCGTACTGCGCCCGGGCGGAAAGCCCGAAACACAGGGCGGCGACGATGGTCAGAAACAGTTTGGTCAGACTCCTCATCCAAAAAAATTTTCAAATGACGCGTGAAATGGCTAATTTCGCACCAATTATGCAAAGATAAGCATTAATTGTGCCCGTTGCACGGATGAAGGTTAATTTTTTTCATATCGGACTCTCTCTGCTCCTGTCGGCGTTTGTCGCCCAGGCGCAACCCAAAGGATATGTGATCAGCGCGCGCAATGCGGAATCCATCGCCACCGAAGAGGCGCTCCGCGCCCGGGTGGAATTCCTGACGGACACGCTGTGCGGCGGCCGGGCAACCGGAACCCCGGGTGCCACCTGGGCCGTGGCCGGCATCGGACGCCAGTTTGCCGGAAGCGGCCTGCTGCCTTCCCGGGACGGTTATTTCCGCGGATTCCGGACCATGGCCGGAAAGACGGGACACAATGTCGTGGGCTTTTTCCCCGGCACCGGCGACCGGTATGTGGTCATCGCCTCGCACTTCGACCATATCGGCACCCTGCAGGGAACCCTGTATCCGGGAGCGGACAGCAATGCTTCCGGCGTTGCCGCCCTGACCACCCTGGCCCGGATGTTCCAGCATCTGAAAGAGCTCGGAAGGACTTATTCCCATACGCTCATCTTCGTCGCCCTGGATGCCAAGGAGCAGAGCCTGGGCGGTTCCCACCACCTGTGGAACGAAATTGCCGGCGGGCTCCTGACGGACCCGCGGAACGGGCATGTCATCTCTCCGAAGGAGATCGACCGGATGGTCAATATCGACCAGATCGGCGGAACGGAGGCCCCCCTGCGTCCTTCCCGGCCCGATTACCTGATTATGCTGTGCGAACCGGAGAACGGAAGGCGCGATGCGCTGATGATCGCCAACATGAATACCGGCATCGGCCTGGACCTCGGGTTCGACTATTACGGAAGCAAGGATTTCACCCGCGTTTTCTACCGGTCCATTTCCGACCAGAAACCGTTTCTGGAGCACGGCATCCCTTCCGTGATGTTCACTTCCGGCATCACCCTCCGCAACAACAAGGCCGATGACGACGCGGATTCCCTGGACTACGGCATCTTCCGCCGCCGCGTCCTCGCCATCTTCCATTATCTTGTCCGGGTAATCTGAGCGGTTACTTCATCCCGCGCTGCTTCTTGATGGTCTCGTAGGCGTCGTGGACCTGGCGGAACTTTTCCGCCGCAGCTTTCTGCACTTCCGGTCCCAGGGTAGCCACGCGGTCCGGATGATTCTTCATCGCCATCCGGCGATAGGCGGCGCGGACCTCGTCGTCCGTGGCGGAAGGAGAGATCTCCAGGACGGTATAGGCCGACGTATCCCCTTTGTAGAACATGGCGATGACCGAATCCGTATCGCCCTTATTGAGCCGGATGACTGTTCCGATGGCCTCCAGGACGCTTTTTTCGGAGGTGGCGAACTCGCCGTCGGAGGTCGCGATCTGGACCAGGTAATGGAACAGCTGCAGGCGCTGGGAATAATTCATGTTGGAGGCGATCTGGTCGCCCACCTGGTAAATGTTCACCTGCTGGCTGTTCAGCCGGTCCAGGATCTGCATCGCCTCCGTGGCCGCCTGCTCTCCGAAATTGCTGCGGAAGAAATCGCGGACGCACGCCAGTTCTTTCGGGTGCGTTTTCCCATCGGCCTTGATGATGGCGGACGACAGGACGAGCAGGCTCACGAAAAAGCTGTTGCGCTGCTCCTGCGCCGTATATCCGCGTGTCCCGGAGGTACGCCGGCAGCCACCGGCCGGGTTACTGCCGGTTTGGCGGTCCGTGTAACTCCCGCCGCCCGGAGGCAACTGCCGCGACATGTCGATATATTCGTCCACGGCCTTCCCGAGGAAGTATCCGATCAGTCCTCCGATCGGTCCCCAGGCGGCCCATCCGAGAAATCCGGCGATCCATTTGGCTGCACCCATATCTATTCCATATCTTTGGTTCGGGACCCTTTCCATCAAAAGTCGGTCCATCCATCCGGGGACTGACAAAGTGGCGGGAATTGGTTCGTTTTTTGAAAGGATCAGGGCCGATGGCAAAGGCATCGGACATCCTTCTCTATCTCTGGCAGCTCCCGCAGAACCTATTGGGAGCGCTGCTGGTACTTGTTTTCAAGCCGGAGCAGAGTTATGATTATAAAGGGACCCGGCTCCACTACGCTTCCCGGATGCGTGGCGGCATCTCCCTTGGCCGGCACATCATTCTGAATGATCGGTATCTGACTTACGACGGGAAGACGGAGAAGCACGAATGGGGCCACACCCGGCAGTCCCTCCTGCTGGGGCCCCTGTACCTTCCCTTCGTCGGCCTCCCCTCCCTCCTCTGGGCCGCCTGGTGGACGCCCCTCCGGTCCATTTCCTATTTCCGCTTCTTCACCGAGCGGTGGGCCGACCGCCTCGGCGGGGTCCGGCGCGATTCGTGAGAACTATCTGTACCGACGGAAGGTATAGGTGGTTTTCAACCCCAGGGATTCCTTCTGAATGACCAGTTTCGAGCGGCTCATTTCCAGGACCTTGTAGGTTCCGGAGAGACGCATCTCGTATTTGAGGCCTTGCGTGAGCCAGAGCGTCTTCGTGAAGCTGAGCTGTCTCTTGGAGGCGTTGTAGGAGAACTGGGCGCCATCGACATCCACATCCTTCAGGTCGAACTGCGTGAAACTGCCTTTCTTGGCCAGTGCGATCCGGGGTTCGCTCAGGGAAAGGTAGAAATGGACGCCGGAGTAATCCACCTGATTCTTGGACTCCAGGGCCCACACGCCATAAATCCCTCCCGAAAGGTCACCGGTATGACGGACTTGAGACACTCCGCAGGAAGTAAACAGGGCCAGACAGGCGATGACAGCCGCAAACAAATACTTTTTCATGGTCATTCCAAGTAAAGGATAAAGCGATGTAAATATAAGGAATATTTCTCGTATCTTTGAATGATTGAAACGATAAAGCAAAATCATGGCTGTCTTGGGAACTATCAAAAAAGGGTGCGCAGCACTCATCCTCTCCGCATTGACCCTGCCGGGGCTGTCCGCTACTGCGCAGGAGGCGAAGACCTTCCGTCCTGTCAAGGTCATACCGACGACCAGCGTGAAGAACCAGTACCGGAGCGGTACCTGCTGGGACTATGCGACGCTGGGCTTTCTCGAGAGCGAGATTCTCCGAAAGACCGGGAAAACCTACGATCTGTGCGAGATGTTCGTCGTGAACAAGGATTACATGGACTGCGCCACACACTATGTCCGCATGCACGGTTACAGCCAGATTTCGGAAGGGGGATCCTGCGACGACGTCCTGGATGTCATCCGGCTTCACGGGATCTGTCCGGAGGAAGCCATGCCCGCACCGGGGTCCCTCACCGGAGACTCGCTGGCCAACTTCAAGGTTTTCTTCCCGGAACTGGAACGGACGGTGAGCCGTATCGTCTGGAACGAAGGCAAGCCGGAGCTCAACCGATTCACGACGGAGGAACAGGCTCCGCTCAGGAACAAGGCCCCCATGCCGCATTGGAAAGACAGCGTTCAGGCCGTCATCGACCGGTATGTCGGTCCCTGCCCGGAACAATTCACCTATGAAGGGAAGACCTATACGCCCAGGACCTTTGCCGAAAGCCTGCAGCTGGACCTGGACGACTATGTAAGCCTGACCAGCTATACGCACCATCCGTTCGGATCGTGGTTCGTCATAGAAGCTCCCTACAAATGGCGGCTGGAACCCAGTTACAACATCCCGGTCGAACGGCTTCTGGATGCACTGGACCAAGCGATTGACAAAGGCTATACCGTGGCCTGGGGCGGCGACGTTTCCGGTGACTTCAACCGCAAGAGCGGTGTCGCTTCCCTGCCGGAAGGCGTTGTTCCCACCCAGGAAATGCGGCAGGAGCAATGGGACGACTGGCGCTTCACCTACGACCATGTGATGCTTATTTACGGAAAGGCCGTCGATGAGCACGGAACGCCCTACTACATGGTAAAGAACTCCTGGGGGAAAAGCGGCCCCTACGACGGAATCTGGTATATGTCACGGGATTACATGGCCCTGAACACGACATACCTGTTCCTGAATCGTCGAGCCCTCCCTGCGGCACTGCAAAAGGAAATCAGATAACCATGGTCGCACTTGTCACCGGCGCATCCCGCGGTATCGGGAAAGCCATCGCAGAAGAACTCGCCTCGCTCGGGTATGACCTGGCACTTGTCGCACGGAGTGCAGAAGCTCTTGCGGAAACCATCGCATCCCTCCCGGAAGCCTGCGGAAAGGCCGTCGCCATCCCGGCGGACCTATCCGAGGAGGAGTCCTACGCGGCTGTCGTTGCGGAAACGGTCGCCGAGCTCGGCGGATTGGACGTCCTGGTCAATTGCGCAGGGGTGTCCCAGTCCGGTCCCTTCGAGGAAATCACGTCCGAACAGTGGAATCAGATCTTTGCCGTCAATGCAAAGGCACCCTTCTTCCTCTGCAAGGAGGCGCTCCCCTCTTTGAAGGAATCCGCCCATCCCGTCGTCATCAATATCTCTTCCGTCGTCGGGTTCAAGGGGTATGTCCACCAGTCGGCCTATGCCTCATCCAAGCATGCCCTGGCGGGGTTCACGAAGGTGTTTGCGAAGGAAGTCCAGCCCTACGGCATCCGGGTCCATCTCATCAGCCCCGGCGGGGTTGCCACGGACATGGTCACCCGGATGCGGCCGGATATCGACACGGAGGAACTGATCCAGCCCGCGGAAATCGCCGAACTCGTCCGTTTCCTGGTCACCCGCGAAGGGAAGGGTACCCTGGACCACCTGTATATCCGGCGCTATTCCGGACTCGCCTTCGACTGAGCCGGATGATAAACACTTGAAACAAAGAGATGGAACCTATTACACTGGAACAGATTGTCGATGTAGTCCGGGAGGCGTCCCGCCTGATGGTCCGGGACGGATTCTCCGTGAAGGAAAAAGGGACCCTGGAGAATATCGTGACGACCTCCGACGTGGCCGTACAGGACTTCCTGACTAGAAGACTGGCAGAACTTTTCCCTGGGAGCGGCTTCCTCTGCGAGGAGGAAGACCTGGAGGACGTCGATCATGAATATGTCTGGATCATCGACCCGATAGACGGAACGGCGAACTACGCCCGGGGCATCGCGAGCTGCTGCATCAGCGTCGCCCTCATCCGGAACGGGAAGCCGCTTTTCGGGGTCGTTTACAGCCCCTGGCGCGGTGAACTTTATACCGCCGAAGCCGGGAAAGGCGCCTTCTGCAACGGGACGCCGATCCGGGTATCGGACCGTTCCTTGAAGGAAGGGCTTCTTTTCACGGCCATGTCCACCTATCGGAAGGAATTCGCAAAAACCTGCAGCGACATCATCTACGACCTGTACATGGACTGCAACGACGTCCGTCGCACAGGAAGCGCCGCCGTGGAACTCTGCCTCATGGCCGCCGGAAAGGCCGAACTCTATTTCGAGATGCGGCTGATGCCCTGGGACTATGCAGCCGCCTCGCTCATCCTGACGGAAGCGGGCGGAACGCTTGCCGGCTTCGACGGAAACGCTCCCTCGCTCTACCGCCCCTCGATGGTCGTAGCGGCCAACACACAGGATTCCTGCCGGAAGATTCTCGAGGTGGTCCATGGACACCTCGACACTCTCCCCTATTGACCCTGTCCAACCCGGGCGATCAGGCTTATTTCGTATAGCCGTCCTTCGTGACGATCGGCTTCCCGTCCGCATCCAGCAACGGCGTGAGCCCGCCGCCATAGCCACGGTGCACATAGAGGTAGTTCACCCCCGTTTCCTTGTCCACGATGACGACGGCATCCGTCATGAGGCTGATGCCCTCCTTCTCCTTGATGTCAAATCTGTCTTTTCCCATGGTAATCCTTTAGTGTACCTACAAAAATAACGTTTTTTCGGCGATCATCCTACCGCTCCAGGTCTGTTTCTGAAAGCCGGACTCACCCCCGCCCCCCTATCGTGAAAACTTGAAGAGCGGCAATCCGCCCCTGACGAGCCATATCGAGGATCACCGCTCTTCAGGCACCTTCCAGGAATAGGCTGAAGAGCACTCAACCGCATTCTACGGTGTTCCAGGGCCTATCGGTGCTCTTTAAGTTTTCACGGATTGATAACGCCGACATCATATTTCTGGATGTCATGCATGTGGGGAAAAGAAAACGAGTGTCAATACTCTTTCTTCTTGCCGAAATACATCGAATTGTCATCGGTACATACGATACAGTTCTTATCTGCATATGCGATGAAAGTGTATTCATGGCCAGTAAAGGGAGAAGTCGCTTTGAGAATCGCCTGCTGGGCGCGTATGTAAGTTACCTTAACAGCCGCTGTGATTTGTCGGGAGTTTGCCTTCACGCCTTCTGGCCGAATCTCTAAAGACACGCCGTCACTTGATCTGAAATCCTTGGAACTGAGAAAACTGAAAACATCCAACGGTGTCCTGAATGATACTGCTTCTTTCTCCGTTCTACGCGTATTCTGTGCAGTCGCCACTGTTGAGAACAGGAGAGAGGATAATAGTGCAATCACTAATACGAACAAGTACTTTTTCTTGAGCATGGTATATAGTTTTAGCTGAGACAAAGATAATCATTCCCCAGGGTTCGTATCAAACATTACTTTGGCTTATTAACGACTATGCTAACATAGTACTCCCGACCGGAAATTTTACCATTAATAACAACCGGTTTATATAAAGCTACCAGATAATGCTTATCGCCAATGGTCTTCTCAGCACGGGTCCATGATTCGCCCCCGCTCTGAGTCAGATCTATACCGAGGTCATGGAACTCTTGAACAACGGAGTCGTACAACTTTTTCATTTCACGGGAGGCAGTCTCTTCGGTTTCTTGATCGTTATAACCCATTGTCACAAAGAAGCTATATCCATAAGTATCACTGACATATTCAGAGTCATACTTCGATACCCTTGCTTTCAACGGATATCCTTTGAATGATCGGTTAAATCCTTCTTCGATATTGTATGATCCATATGACTCGGAATACTTCCATTCTTTGTTTCCTTGAATGAACTCAATCACTTTATCCGGATCAACGTCCCATATGGATTTAGATGGGTTGTCAATCACGCCGAGTGGCTTTGAGATTAAGTCTTTTAGAGTCAGTTCCTTTGAATCGGTCAACTTGATTCCGGCCATTTCCGTAACCGGCTCTGTCGTCATCTGAGTTTGCTTGGAAGATATCGGCTCGTCATCCCAATAGGTGATGATTCTCTTTATCTCGACCCCATCACCACGCAACAGCACGGTGTAATTACCGTGAGAATCACGTTGCTTAACAACATAATTGCTACGGGGAGCATTTTTGTTTATTATTAAATGAGCAGCTTTGCAGGCACGGGATTCTACTCGGTCCCTATCAATGGTCTCTTTGCTGAGTTCGCTATCTACAATAACGTAAATGGACTTATCCGAGTCTTGGGCTATAAAAGATGTCGGATTGATTGCGTCAGTCGTTATTGTTGAGTAAAGGGTAAAACCCGTATAAGGGAGCCTCGCATCGGAATGAAAATACTTAGCGGCAAGCGCCCCACTTTCATAATGGTATTTGTTTTGCCTGTTCGCAGCACCTTTCTTATACGTGAAGCCGGTTAGCCATCCCTCCGAGCGGCTAATTCCGGAAGCATTACTAATAGAAAACTTTTCATCTCCATCTCCCCAGACTGAAAGCTCTCCATTTCTGGTAAATGACACGTAAGTGAAGTCATAAGGATCGCTAACGCTTTCTTTTCCTGAGATTTCAACCTTGCACTCCTTTACATTTCCCTTCAAGCCGAAGGCAGCAGCATCATGGTACTGCTGAGCAGTTAGAGCCAGGCAGGAGAAAAGTCCAACGGTAACTAATAAAAGGGATAAACTTGATGAGATTCTTTTCATATAACAAAAATAGCAATTCTTTCGTATAACCAAAATATGACAACTATTCAATTCATCATAAGCATGACTATATGGGCCGTTCTTGTCGATTTCTACTCCGCCTAGACAGCCATCAAGTAGATGATCGAAACCAACTCGGTGACGAAAACTTAAAGAACGGCAATCCGCTCCTGACGAGCCATATCGAGGATCACCGCTCTTCAGCCACCTTCCAGGAATAGGCTGAAGAGCACCAAACCGCATTCTACGGCGTTCCAGGGCCTATCGGTGCTCTTTAAGTTTTCACGGGAGAAGGCGCTCATGTTATCCCATTCGGAGCGAAGCGGCTAAGCCATCCCCAGACTTGGAATCAGTGACTTACTGTAAGCACCCGATAAAGTGCCCTTG
>DETL01000019.1 GCA_002361625.1 Bacteroidales bacterium UBA3289
CTTGTACATGTTCGGGATCATCAGGAGAAGGCCCTGGGATGCCGTGAACGTGGAAGTAAGGGCACCAGCCTGGAGGGAACCGTGGACGGCGCCGGCGGCACCGGCCTCGCTCTGCATCTCGGTCACTTTCACCGTCTCGCCCCAGAGGTTCTTCTTCCCATGGGCGGCCCACTCGTCGATGTTCTCGGCCATGGTGGACGAAGGCGTGATCGGGTAAATGGCAGCGTGCTCGCAGAACAGGTAGGCGATGTTCGAAGCGGCATAGTTACCATCACAGGTGATGAATTTCTTTTCGTTAGCCATAATTCAGAAAGTAGTTTATGTGGTAATTTATTCGGATAATCCTTCGGTGACGACTTCTGGCGCGATGCGGTGCACGAGGCCCTGCAGCACGGTGCCGGGGCCGATTTCCAGGAAGTGGTCCGCACCGTCCGCCACCATGTTCTGCACGGTCTGGGTCCAGCGCACCGGGGAGGTGAGCTGCTTCAGGAGGTTCTCCTTGATCGCGGCCGGGTCGGAGGAGGGGAGGGCGGTGACGTTCTGGTACACCGGGCACTGCGGTGCCTTGAACGGAGTCTTGTCGATGGCCTCGGCCAGTTCCAGCCGGGCCGGTTCCATGAGCGGGGAATGGAAAGCGCCGCTCACGGCGAGGGGCAGGGCGCGCTTGGCGCCGGCTTCCTTCATCTTGGCGCACGCCTCGGCGATAGCCTCGGCCTCGCCGGAGATGACCACCTGGCCTTCGCTGTTGTAATTGGCAGGAACCACGATGCCGGTGCATCCGGCGCAGATCTCTTCGATGGTCTCGGTGGGAAGCTTGATGATGGCGGCCATGGTGCCGGGAACTTTCTCGCAGCACTTCTGCATGGCGTTCGCGCGGATGGCGACGAGCCGCAGGGCGTCCTCGAACTCCATCGCGCCTGCGGCGGCGAGGGCGGAGAACTCGCCCAGGGAGTGTCCGGCGACCATCGCCGGCGTCTCCAGACCGCTGCAGAGGGCCAGCACGACGCTGTGGATGAAAATGGCCGGCTGGGTGACGCGCGTGGCCTTCAGGGCCTCGGCGTCCTCGCCGAACATGATGTCCGTGATGGAAAAGCCGAGAATCCCATCGGCCTTGTCCATCAGTTCCCGGGCCCGTTCGCTGCGCTCGTAGAGCGGCTTCCCCATGCCGGGGAACTGCGAACCCTGTCCGGGAAAAATATAGGCTTTACTCATACGGTTTCAGTACAAACGTTTGCCTAAAAATAGGCATCCATTAATAAATCGTACAAATATACGGAATAAAGCCGTAAAAGCAAAAGAAAAAAGGCACTGTGACCAGTGCCTTCGGTGTAGGGACGATCGGATTCGAACCGATGACCTCTTCAATGTGACTGAAGCGCTCTAAACCAGCTGAGCTACGCCCCTGTTCCTGAATTGGGAATGCAAAGATGGAACTTTTTCCTTAAAAATGCAAATATTCAGGTCGAAAAAATCATCTCCCTTCCGACAAGTCATGCCTTCGCCCGTGGGCGGACGCCTGCAGGACCTTGTTCCGGAGCAGCGGCGGATAGTCGGGATGGGCGGCCAGGAAGGCCTCCACTTGCGCATACGCCTCGGGTGAATCGTGTCCCCGGAGCGTCGCGCCCACCCATTTCTTGGGGAAGAAGATGTCGCCGGTGCGCTGCACTTCCTGCAGGGCTTCCAGGGCGGGGCGGATGTATCCGAGCGCCTCTTTCTGGCGGAGAGGATGGTTCAGATACGCCAGGGCGCTTTCCGCCCACGGCTCGTGCCGGCGGTTTTCCGCCCGGAGCAAGGCCTGGAAGACTTCGTCCCGAACCTCCTTCCGGGACGAAACGGCGGGGGCGACGAAATCGAACTCCGCCAGCCGGTCCGGATTCTGCAGGCGGCCGCGCTGCTCGAGAAGGATGCTTTCGGATTCCGCCGGCAGGCGGATGGCGAGTTCCAGGGCGAGGGTGGTGTAGTCCGTTTCGCTGAGGACGACGCCCGGCCAGGGATTCCGCTCCTTCCAGATGCGGTACATTTCCCCGGTGCGTCCCTGCTGGAAACCGGTCAGCGTGCGGAACGCGGCGGACTGGACCGTGCCCAGGACCTGGTTCCGGGCCAGCCCTTCGAAGATCGCTTCCAACTCCGGCGAGAGTGCCAGCGTTCCGTAGCGGGTCATGCCGCCGAGATATCCGAGGGCGGTGGACCGGAGCAGTTCCTCCGGTTCGGAAGGGATGTATTCCGCGAGGAACCGGGCGAACCGCCGGGCGTCGATCCGTCCGTCCAGGTAATTCTCGTACAGGGTTGCCAGCAGCGAAATCCGCTCCAGCGGTTTCCCGAACGTGCCGATATGTCCGAGGAGGTAGTCCAGCGACAGGGAATCGTGGGCGAAATAGCCGTACCCCTTTCCGGAGACGTTGAGGAGGGTGGCTCCGTCGATGCGGGTGACATCGACCTCCTGCGGCCAGGTAAGTCCGCGCCCCCAGGGGTCCCGCTGTTTCAGCGTGCCGTCCGCATCGTCCTCATAGACCGGCATCCCTTTTTCCGACACCCAGCTGTGGCTCCAGGCGGCGAGGTCTTCTTCCGTATGGGCGTCCAGAATGGCGATGAGGTCGTTCCAGTCGGCATTGGCATAGAGATAGGTTCCCAGGTATTCCTGCAACCCTTGCCGGAAGGCTTCCGGGCCCATCCGCTCCGCCAGCATGTCCATGACGACCGGCGCCTTGTCATAGACGATGTTGCCGTAGATGAGGCCGGCGTCCGACAGGTTGTCCAGCTGCTGCTTGATGGCATTGGACCCTTCCGTCCGGTCCTCTTCGTAGGCCGTGATGTTGAATTTCTTGAAGTTCGCCGCCGCGTTGTCCACATCGGGGAAACGCGGTCCGGTGATCTGTGCCGCGAACCAGTTGGCAAAGACTTCCTTGGTCCAGACGTCGTCGAACCACTGCATGGTCACGGCGTCGCCGAACCACATGTGGGCGGTCTCGTGGGCAATCAGGTCGGAGCGCGACTGGATGCGGTCCACGCCGGGATCCGGTTCCAGGAAGATGCGCTTGTCCGTGAACTGGATGGCCCCGGGATGCTCCATCCCGCCGAACTGATAACCGGGCAGGACGATGAAATCGTATTTCTCGAAGGGGAAGGGGATTCCCGTGTACTCCTCCATCCACCGGACGGCGGAACTTGCCTGGGCGAACACTTCCGGGAGCTGGGCCACCTTGTCCGGGTCCGTCTCCCGGTAATAGCAGGTCATGGGGAATCCGTCCACGGTCGCGGAGGCCGTTTGGAACCGTCCGGCCACGAAGGAGAAGAGATAGGTGCTGATGGGCTTTGTATCGTTGAATGTCAATACCTTCCGGCCGCCCTCCACCTCCTCGTCCCGAAGGCTTCCGTCGCTGACCGCCACCCAGGATTCCGGGATGTCGAGCGTCAGGGCGAAGACCGCCTTGAGGTCCGGCTGGTCGAAGCAGGGGAACACCGTGCGGGCGAGGGCCGGGACCAGCAGCGTGTACAGGTAATCCTCGTTCCGGTTCAGCGCCTGGTTGCCGGGAATGAAATCGATGTCGATGCGGTTTTCGCCCCGGTGCAGTCCCTTCAGGACCAGGTGTTCGGCCTGCCAGACGATCTTTTCTTCCTTTCCGTTGATTTTCAGGGATTTGATATTTTCTTCCCCTTCCCGGAAATCCAGCAGGAGCGTTCGTTTCCCCGTCAGTTGAAAGGTGAGGGTTTCCGTTCCCTCTACGGCCTCGGCCTTGTTTTCCGGAATACGGAAAGCCAGTTCGTAGCGGATGTCGCGGACATGGGCCTTGCGCTCCAAGGCAAGTTCCCGGCTCACTCCGCTTTCGATCGTGGTACAGCCAGCCACGAGGAGGCCGGCGAGGAGGACAGCCCGCGCTTTCATCGGACGACGATGGCATTCGGGACGATCCGCTGCCCCACATGGTCGAAGCGCCGGTTGTCGCAGGGGTGGTTCAGGACGCCCGCCGGGAGGACCCAGAGGGTGGAAGAGCCGCCGCCGTCCAGGTTCAGGGCTTCCGTAAGACCCAGACTATGGGCCAGTTCCGTAAGTTCGTCGATGCTCATCCCTTCGGCCTCGCCGGGGAAACGGCCGTCCACGACGACCATCCACACGCCGCCGTCGGCATCCTTGCCCATCAGCGAACGCGGGTGCCGCTTTCCGAAGAAGGAGGCATAGTCCTCCCGGTCTTCGCCGTAGGTGAAGGTCTGTTCGCCGTCAAAGAGCATGGGCCCGCTGGCCATCACCTCCCAGTCCAGGTCGAAGGTGTCGGAGGTGTCGCAGACGGCGAAATCGACATGCTCGGGATTCACAATCACGGCGCCATTGGCCCGGGTAGGGTCGATGGAGACGTTTCTCCCGACGATGAATCCGTCGTCCTTGACCAGGGTGACGGCCGTGAGCTCGCTCATGTTGAAGAAACTGCCGTTGATGCCGGCGAAGGCGTCGTACTTGAGGCACAGGGCGCTGGTGCTGTCGGCCTGCTCGCCCTCGGCCGCGACGACGGTGGTCTGGAAGGCCTGCGGATTGTAGCGGACGAAGGCGATGGCCTGTCCATTCCGCTGCAGGGTCCCGTAGAACCCGTCGGCCTTTGCGGCTTTGCGTTCCGTCAGTTCCGCTCCGGTCCGGAGGTCATACACCGTGGCTCCTTCGGGCACGTGGGAGACGGGCTGGGTGCAGGCGACGAGGCAAAAAAGGGCAAAGACAGTGGCTTTTGCCCGATGATCGGTCATTCTCCTGGAAATTCGGGCAAAACAGCCCTTTTTTGCACGGATTCTTTTCATGGTCCATTGATTTTGCCGGTTCGAAAACAAATATAGGCAATCTCCCCGAAAAAACGTACATTTGTATTCTATGAAACGTTGGCTGACTGTTATTTGTGCAGGAGCGCTGGTTGCCTGCACGCCGGATGAGGACATCTCCGGCCAGTGGGGATTCTGCCTGGATCCGGAGGGAACCCTGACGGCGGACTCGCTGCTGTCTCCCCGGGTGGATTCCCTGTTTGCGGATTTGATTGATTTGCCGGGAACGACGGACCTTGCCGGAAAGGGCCCGGCTCCGTCCGATACGACCCTCACGACGCGTCTTTCGCGCCGGCACGCCTATGTGGGCAAGGCCTGGTACCGGAAGCGGGTTGTTGCGCCTGCCATCTGGAAGGACAAGGACCTGGTGCTCTTCCTGGAGCGGACCAAACCTTCCAAGCTGTATGTCGATGGAGCGCTCCGGGACTCCTGCAACGATGTCTCCACCCCGCAGGTCTATCGCCTGGGCAAACTCCGTCCCGGCATCCATACCCTGACGCTTTGTGTCGATAATGCCGGCGGCGTCCCGGAGCAGGTCATCCGGAGTTCGCACCTGTATTCGGACGATACGCAGGGTAACTGGAACGGGGTGATCGGCCGGATCGAACTGCTGCCGGAAGAATCGCTCGCAACCCCCGCTGCCGCGGCTCGGATGCCCCGGCTGGAAATCGTGGACGGACAGTTCATGGCGGGCGGACATCAGGTTTTCCTGCGCGGAAAGCACGACGCCTGCGTCTTCCCCCGGACAGGCCATACACCCATGGACAAGGCGTCCTGGATCAAGTACTTCCAGCGTTGCAAGGACTACGGCTTCAACCATGTCCGCTTCCATTCCTGGTGCCCGCCGGAGGCCGCTTTCGCCGCGGCGGACGAACTGGGCATCTACCTCCAGCCGGAACTGCCTTTCTGGGGTACGCTGGAAGGGGAAGAGCTGCTGGCCTTCCTCCGGAAAGAGGGCCTGAATATCCTGAAAACCTACGGCCATCATCCATCCTTTGCGATGTTCTCCTTGGGGAACGAACTGTGGGGGAAACAGGCTGTGATGCAGGAGATGGTCGCCGCCTTCCGGGCGGAGGCGCCGCATATCCTCTATACGAACGGGACCAATGCCTTCCTGGGCTATCAGGGACCGGTCGAAGGCATGGACTTTATGGCTACCTGCCGGACCGGCTGGGAACCGTATGGTGCCTATAACACCCACGTACGCAGTTCTTTCGCTTTCTGCGATGCGGAGGACGGCGGCATCCTGAACCACTTCTATCCGGGAACGGCGCGGAATTTCGCCGATGCGCTCGGGACCGTTTCCATTCCGGTCATCAGCCACGAAACCGGGCAGTTCCAGACCTATCCGGACTATGCGGAGATCGACAAATATAAGGATACGCCTTTTATCCCGTACAACCTGATGGAGTTCCGGCGCCGGCTCGTGGAAGCCGGCCTCGGCGACCAGGCCGATGATTTCCACCGTGCCTCCGGAGCCTGGTCCGCCGCCCTCTACAAGGCCGATATCGAAATGTGCCTCCGCACCCCGGGCCTCGGCGGCTTCCAGCTGCTGGACCTGCAGGATTATCCCGGCCAGGGATCGGCCTATGTGGGCATCCTGGACGCCTTCATGGACGACAAGGGTATCGTGGACCCGGCCGATTGGCAGGCTTTCTGTGGCGACGTCGTTCCGCTGGCCGAATTCGAAAAATACTGCTGGAGTGCCGATGAAGTGTTCCGGGCGCGGTTGAAACTGGCGGATTTCAGCGGGGAAAAGTCGGTTGCCGGCGTGGAGTGGCGCATGGACCTGGATTCCGTATCCCATTTCCTGACCGTTCCTTCCGGGGAAGGCCTGCTGGAACTCGACAGCATCGAGGTGTCCTGGCCGGCCGTCAAGGAACCGGTGCGGACGGACCTTTCCGTCTCGATCCGGGAAGGGGAAACCGTCCGCCGGAACCATTGGCCTATCTGGATCTATCCTGCGGACAACGAGCCGGACAAGCACGGGATTACGGTTTCCCGGAAGTTGGACCGGGTCACGCTCAAGGCTTTGGATGCTGGAAAGTGCGTCCTGCTCATGCCCGCGGACACCCTCAACACGGTGGGCGGTCTCTTCCAGACCGATTACTGGAACTACCGGATGTTCAAGACCATCTGCGAGTCGAACGGGAAACCGGTCTCGCCCGGCACCCTGGGCATCCTGACGGATCCTTCGCATCCCGTTTTCCGGGAATTCCCGACCGAAGAGCATACGGACTGGCAGTGGTTCCCGGTCCTGAAGGCTTCCCGGCCCATGATCCTGGATGCGCTGAGGGGCTATCGGCCCATCGTCCAGGTGATCGACAATGTCGAACGGAACCATCGGCTCGGACTCCTGTTCGAGTTCGCGGTGGGGAAGGGGAAACTGCTGGTGTGCTGCTCCGACCTGGAAAGTACGCTGGAGTACCCGGAGGGCCGGCAGTTCTACAAGGCCGTCCTGGATTACATGCGCTCCCCGGATTTCCAGCCGACCGTCGCGCTGGATGAGCGCCGGCTCCTGCGGCTTTTCCGCGAGAAGGTGGAAGAACAGACCATCGTCAAGTTACAGAACATATCCTATGAAGAGTAAGTTTTGGATCCTGGGGCTCGCACTGCTTGCCTCCTGCGCCCCGAAGGAACGGGTTCCGGCGGCACCGGATTATGCATCGGCCGCATCCTGGTATGTGACGGACCGGGGCGGGGCGGTGGACCTTTTTTATGTGAGCTCTACGGAAACGCTTGATTACGAGGTTAATGGCAAGGTAATGCACCATGCCTCCGCGGCGGATTCCGCGGCCTGTCCGGGCATCCGTTCGGAGATGCAGGGTGTGGACCGGATCCTGGGCGGCGACCTGAATTTCTACTCGCCGTTCTACCGGCAGGTGACGATGGAAACCTATGCCGATTCCACGCTGATTGCCCAGCGCTTCCCGCTGGCAATGGAGGATGTCCGGAAGGCTTTCCGGTATTATGTCGATCATCTCAGCGGCGGCCGTCCCTTTGTCCTGGCCGGTTTCTCCCAGGGCGGGGAAGTGCTGGTGGAACTGCTGAAGGAAATGCCGGAAGAGTTGCGCCCGCGCCTCGTCGCCGCTTATGTGCTGGGCTGGAAGATCACCGAGGCCGACCTCTCCGAGGCGCCCTGGATCCGTCCCGCCCAGGGGGCCGACGACACCGGCGTCACCATCTGCTACAATTCCGTGGAGGTCCCTTCTGCGGCGAACCCCTTGATCAGCGAAGGTAATTCCGTGGCGATCAATCCGGTGAACTGGGTGACGGACGCCACGCCGGCCGTGCTTTTCGACTCCTTGACCGTCACCCTGGACCCGGCGACCAAGCTGCTTGTGGTCGATGGCTATGAGGGGGATTCTTCGTGGCCGCCCTATTTCCAGGATGGCTGCTACCATACCTTCGAAATCCGCTGGTACGGAGACCATCTCCGGGAGAACATCGCGCAGCGCTGCGCGGCGTATCTGGGACGGTAGGGCTATTCTGCCCAGGTCTCGAGCAGTTCCAGGGCGGCATCGACCCTACCCGGCCGGACGACCCCAAGGGGGCCATTCTCCTGTATCGTCGGGAAGGCCTTCTCGTGTATGACGGGATTCGGATTCCGGTCGCCGGCATCAAGGATGTTTCTTTTATCAACGCCTCCAACCCCTACCTCCCCGAAGCCTACCATCTCCTCCTGGGCATGCAGGACGGCCAGGTTCTCCACATCCCCGCCGGCAACGACCGCACCCTGGCCGCCGAACTGGCCGGGCAACTCCGTGAACTGATCGGCTAGGCCGCACCCTGCGCCGTTTTCATCCTCAAAAATGCTCCGATTTGAGGACGAACTGGCTAAAATCATGATTCCATCCTCAAATACGGCCTGTTTTGAGGATGAGTTGCGCGATAACGAAAAGGAAGAGGCCAACTCACTTTTGAGTCAGCCTCTTCCGTGTACCCCCGCTCGGAATCGAACCGGGACCGTCAGAACCGGAATCTGAAATTCTATCCTTTAAACTACGGGGGCATCCGGTTAGGGATTGCAAATTTAGCAATTTTTGCGCACTTTGCAAGCAATCTTGCCGAAAAGATGCCGACCGGACAGATTATCCGAGGTGGTTCAGGAAGCGGACCTTGAGTTTGTCCATCAGTTCGTCCATGGCGTCCTGGCTCTTGGCCTCGGCTTCATCGAATGTCTGTTCCATCTTCTCGTCGATGGCTTTTTCCTCCTCCGGGGAGAGGGGAGCCTGGGTCTTGTTCAGGGTTTCCCCCGCCTTGTCCAGGGTTTCCTCCGCCTTCCCGAAGGCTTCCTCGGCGGCAGCGGAGACGGCCTTCCCGGCCTTCTCGAAAGATTGTTCTACGGATTGGAAAAGTTTGTCCAGCAGCATGGTGATAGGTTTAACGCCTCAAAAATACGCATTTCCCGGATTCGTTCCAAATGGAAACGCGTCTTTCCGAAGGATGGAATAGTCCTGTTCCGGGCGCGGATACTCCTAGAATCGGGGCGGGGAAATCCCTACCTTTGCCCTCTCGAAATAACAAGTGGAATAAAATGAATTTCAGTGGAATCATCCTCGGTGCGGCCGTGTTCCTGAGCATCGGAATCTGCCATCCGGCCGTCATCAAGATGGAATACAAGTGGGGAAAGCAGTGCTGGTGGATATGGCTCGTCGTGGGCATCGCCTGCGTCGCCGCCTCCCTTTTCGTGAAGAACCAGATCCTCTCCACCATCATCGGCGGTTTCGCCTTCTCCTGCCTTTGGGGCATCCACGAGATGTTCCTGCAGGAAAAAAGGGTTCTCCGGGGATGGTTCCCGGAAAACCCTGAGCGTCACGACTATTACGAGCGCAAGCGCAAGGAGGGCGGTTACACGTCCAAACTGTAGCCGGGCCGGTAGTCGTAGTGGAGGAGTTTCGTCGCCTCCGGATCGTGCATGAATTTCTGGACGATCGGGTTCCAGACGACGGGACGTCCGAGTTCCATCGCAATGTTCCCCAGATTGCACACCGTGCAGGATGAGTGCCCGACTTCCACGGGAACGTTCGGGTCGATCCTGGATTTCATCGCTTCGATGAAGGCGCGGTGGTGTCCCACCTTCGTCTCATAGGGAACGGAATCGTCTCCGGCGGCCATCGCCATGTCGAACTTCTTGTCCGAAGCGGCGAAGTTTCCGCGGGAAACCTTGATCCACCCCTCGTCGCCATAGATCTGTACACCCGGCGTGCTGCCGTCGAAGGGCTCTTCGGAGACGATGACGCCGTTGTCATACCGGTAAGTGAGGTGCTCGTAGTAGCTGTATCCCGGCGGGATGATCTCCACGGGACCGGTCAGGTCCTTGCCCAGGGCCCACTGGGCTATGTCGAACATGTGGGCTCCCCAGTCGGTCATGAGTCCGCCGCCGGTCACCTTGTACCAGCGCCAGGCACCCCAGAGCTGCTCGTCCTGCGTCTCGGTGATGATCGGGTCCAGGTCCGAGTGATAGCGGACGGACGTCGGGAGCGGGCCCAGCCATTTGTCCCAGTTGAGACCGGCGGGAACCTCCATCTTGGGAAGGTTGTTCGGCGCCGGGGCGGGGGAGTTCGGGTTCACGTTGTTCCGGCCCACATAGACCTTGATCTTGCGGATCGCGCCCAGTTCACCCTCGCGGGCGAGGTTCACCGCATGGATGAATTCCTCGCTGGAGCGCTGCTGGCTGCCCACCTGCAGGATCCGGTTATACTTCCGGACGGCCTTCACGAGCTGCTGGCCTTCGTAGATGGTGAGGGTGAGCGGCTTCTCCAGATAGACATCCTTGCCGGCCTTGCAGGCGGCGATCGCGATCACGGCATGCTGGTGGTCCGGCGTGGCGATGACGACGCCGTCGATGTCCGGACGGGCCAGGAGGTCCTGGTAGTCCTCGTACATGTCCACCTTGACCTTCTTCTCGCCTTTCTTGCCGTAGTACTCCTTCACGCGGCGGGCGAAACGGTCGCGCTTGATGTCATAGACGTCGCAGCCCGCGACGACGCGGACATCGTCCATGGACATGAAGCCCTGGAGCAGGTACATGGCCTGCTGGCCGAGGCCGATGAATCCGAGGTTGATCTTGTCCGTGGCGGCCTTCTTGGCATTCCTGTCGGCAGGGGCGGCCGATTCCCTTGCCTGGAGGACACCGGTGGGCAGCATGAGCCCCGCGGCGCCGATAGCGGATGCTTTCAGGAAATCTCTTCGTTCCATGTTTCAGTGTTCAGTGTGTTTAGTTACGTAAAGATAGCGAAAAAAATCATTTTGTATCCTTCCGATACACCCGCAGCATCCGGACGTCCTCGACCGGGCGGTCATACTCGTCCGTTGCCACTTTCTGGATCTTCTCCAGGACGTCCATCCCGGAAACGACCTCGCCGAACACCGTATATTGGCCGTCCAGATGCGGGCTGCCGCCCACTTCCTTGTATGCCTGGCGCATTTCGGGGGTCAGTTTCACCTGCCCGCCCGTAGCGGCGTCCAGCCGGGCCTGGGCACGGTCCAGCTGCTCGTCGGTCATGGGCTGTCCCATCATGAAACAGAACTGGGAGGCGCAGGATTCCCGGTCGGGATTCGTGTCATCTCCTTCCCGGGCGGCATTGACGGTCCCTTTCTTGTGGAAAATGCCCTTGTCCAGGCGGAATTCCGCCGGAACCCGCCAGGAGGGTTCCCCGTCGCCCAGGAGTTCCCCGGGTTTCGCATGTTTCGAGTTGGGATCGCCGCCCTGGATGACGAAGTTGTCGATCACCCGGTGGAAGAGCAGGCTGTCGAAGTAGTGCTCCTCCGCCAGTTTGATGAAATTGTCCCGGTGCAGGGGCGTTTCGTTGTACAGTTTGAACTCGACGTTCCCCATGGTCGTTTCCACGACCATCACGACCTCTTTTTCAGGTTTGGGGGCACAGGCGGCCATCAGGAGGGCGCCGGTGAGCAGGAAGAAGGAAATGGGTTTCATTTTCACAGGGTTTAGGGCAAAGATAACGCTTTTTATTGACTCTTTGGGCCGCCCTGTCGGGAAATCAGTCCTTGTAATACCGGACGGAGCCGTGCTCGTCATCGTATTTCCGGTCCCATTCCCGGTAATACTCCATCTTGGGATCCTCGAAAAGGGACATCTGCTCGTAAGTGTCATGGGTGAGTTTGCTCACGCCCAGCCCTACCTGGCGGAGGGGGGAGGCTCCGTCCCAGACCTCCGCGAGCATGCGGCGCGCTTCGTTGAGGATGATTGCCGTGACGTCCGTAGGCTCGGCGAGGGTACACTGCCTTTGCGCCACGGAGAAGTCGTTGTATTTGATGAACATGGACACGGTGGAGGCGCGGAAGCGGTCGCGCCGGATGCGATGCGCCACGATGCATGCGACGTTGAAAAGGGCCCGGTCGATATCCTTTGGGTCTGTAAGGTCCTCTGAGAACGTACGTTCGGCGCTGCAGCTCTTGGCTTCGGGGATTTCGGTCTCGACCGGTGAATCGTCCCGGCCGTTGGCGTTTTCGTGGAGCTGGGCGGCGAATTTCTGTCCCACCAGCCGCGTCAGCCGGCCGGGATCCAGGGCGGCGAGATCCCCGATGGTGTGGATGCCGTAGGCGGTGAGCCGCTCGGCCGTCTTCTCCCCGACCCACAGGAGGTCCCGCACGCCCAGGGGCCACATTTTGTCGGGAACCTCCGTACGCCACAGGGTATGGACCTTGTCCGGTTTCTCGAAGTCGGAGGCCATCTTGGCGAGGAGCTTGTTGGAGCCGATGCCCACATTGACCGTGAATCCCAGCTTCTCCCGGATCTCGTCCTTGAGGCGCGTCGCCACGGCCACCGCTTCTTCCTCCCTGCACCGGCCGGTCATGTCGATGAAACACTCGTCGATGCTGAACTGCTGCAGGATGGGGGAGTAACTCCGGCAGATGTCGATGAACCCGTGGGAGCACTGCCGGTACCATTCCCAGTCGCCGCGGACGATGACGAGGTCCGGGCAGGTGCGAAGGGCCATGGACACGGGCTGGGCCGTCTTGATCCCCAGCTTCTTGGCCGGGATGGAGGCGGCGGTGATGATGCTCCGCCGGTCGCTGGGATCCCCCGAGACGACGGACGGAACAAGACGGATGTCCCGCTTCCCTTCCAGCACCATTTTTACCGCACTCCAGGACAGGAAAGCGGAGTTTACGTCGATGTGGAAGATGATGCGGGACATCGTTCAGAACGGGACCTTACTGCCCCAATTCCTCCAGGAAACCCTTGGCTCCTTCGATGGCGCTGTTTACCGAATCCGGAACCTGCTTGAGGAGGGCCTTGACTTGCTTGACGACGTCGGAAGCGCCGCATTTGAGGGCGGTAGCCGTGTATTTGCCGATCGCGGCGTTGATCACCTTCTTGTCGTCGGCGGAGAAGGAATCATACTTGTCCACATACTGCTGCACCAGCTTTTCGAACTGGGCGTTGGTCTTCTCCCACTGTTCGGGAGTGAAATCGGGGCCTTTCTGGGCGACCTTGTCGGCCAGCTCGGTGAATTTTCCCGGGAGGGAGAAAGCGCAGGACGCCACGATGAGGGCGGCCATGAGGAAAAACAGGATCTTTTTCATGTTTTGTTGGTTTTTTAGCGCCGCTTCTCCTTGCAAAAAGCATTCCGACCTAGGATAGTTTCATGAAAGCCCGGCCGCTCCGGCCGTCGATGCAGATCTTCAGGGGCTCGTCCAAATGGATGAGCCTCAGGTATTTGGACTCGTACTCGGCAGGAAGCCCGTTCAGGACGTTGTCGTCGAATTCGTCCTCCCGGCGGGCGAACGGGTCCACATGGACGAAGCCCACGTTGAAGGAAGTCAGGTTCTGGAAGAAATGCGTTCCCTGGCTCGGGTCGATCCGGAAGTCCGGCAGGACGCACTCCACGAGGGCCTTAACCTCCGAGATGTCGCTCCATTTGACCGGGATTCCCAGCGAGGGAATGCTGGTGCCCCAGCGGCCGTAGCCGATGAGCACGTATCCGCGGCCTTCTTCCCGCATCCGGTTGTTCAGGGCGGCGATCTCCGCGGCCATCGCCTCGGTCTCCATCTTGTCGAACCGGTCCTTGGGGATGTACACAAGGTCTTTCACGTCCTGCACCCAGCCGGTGCCCAGGGCGCTGCCGGAACGGAGGAAGGAACCGCTGTCATCGATGTCCGACCAGTCCACCTCGGTATGCAGGCTGTCGGAAGAGATGGGCCGGATCTGGAGGACATGGAAGGTTTTCGCCACGTCGGCGGGTTTGTCCAGGTTGGCGGCGAACTCGATCTCCACACAGCACTTCATCTCCTTCTGGCCGATCTCCAGGAGCTCCTTGAGGATGTCTGCGAGCGGGAAGGTCCCGTAGCGGAGGATATGGGCGAAGGTGACGAACTTGGGACCGCGCGGGAAGGGGGAGTCCACCATCCGCTGATTCTCGAAATCGAAGGTGGAAACGACCTTCTGCAGGTTCCGGAATCCGGTGCATTCGGAGATGCGGAGGCGTTCCAGGTTTACGGCGTCATCGACCGAAGTCTTGAATTTCTCCGGTTTCAGGTTCAGGGCGTACATGTACTGCTGGGTTTCCCGCATGGTCAGCTCCGGCGTGGAGGTCTGGACCACATGGCCGGGGTAGGCGGGAGAGAAGCGGAGCGTCTGCTCGCCGTCCACGACGGCCTTCCCCAGGCCGAAGGCGAGTCGGACGATGCCTTCCTCGGCCTTCTCGTGGCCCACCGGATAGAAATTCAGCGACCGGGCGACGCCGGACAGGGTGGGGAACCACAGGCCGCTGTCCTCGCTGCCGCACACTTCCTGCAGGACGATGGCCATCTTTTCCTCGGAAATGACGTTCCCCGTCGCCGTGATGTAGCTACGGGACGAGGCGAAATAGACCGAGGCATAGACGCTCTTGATGGCCTTGGAGATGAGACGAAGCTGCTGGTCCTCGTTCTCCGTAGCCGGCACCATATAGGTGGAGTAAACACCGGCAAATGGCTGATAGTAGGAATCTTCCAGCTTGGAGGAAGAGCGGACGGCCAGCGGCTTCCGGACGTGGCGGATGAAGATCCTCAGGGCGTCCGTCAGGTCCCGGGGCAGGGTGGAGGCGGCGAATTCGGAGAGGATCTCCCCGTCCGAAAGGTCCGCGTTGATGACATACTGGAGGCCGTTCTCAAGGATGAACCGGTCGAAGAAGTCTGTCGTGATGACGAGGGTCCGCGGGACCAGGACGCGGACGCCTTCCCAGTGGTCATAGAGGTTGTACCGCTGGAGGATCTGGTTCAGGAAGGCGAGGCCGCGGGCCTTGCCGCCCAGGGAACCGTCCCCGAGGCGGGCGAAACGGATGGCATCGTTGTATCGCTCGGGCTCGAAACGGGCCACGACGCCGAGCCCCTGGGCGATCCGGTAGTCACGGATGGACCGGATGGTGGTCGCCCGGCGCTCCGACTGGTCGTCGAAGCTGCTCTTCTTGATGCGGTTGCCGATTTCGAAGAGGCCCCTGGCCAGGAGCCAGCGGGAAATATAGTTCTTGGACGCCAGCCGGGCGAGGTCCGCGTCCGAAAGGGTGGCGATGATGCGCTCGGCGCCATACAGGTCGCTGGCGCGGGCGATCTCCTCCCCGGTCTTGGGATTCGTGACCACGAAATCGCCGAACCCGAATTCCCGGCCGATGAATTCCGCCAGGTCGTGCGTGAGGGTCTTGGACCGCTTCACGAGGAAACCGGCCTTGAGGGATGAGGCGACGGCCCGCATGCTCTCCTGGGAGGACTGCATGAGGATGGGCATCTTGGGATCGTCCTTGCGGATCATCCGGCACAGGTCGATGCCGGCGTCCAGCTTTTCCTCCGACGGCTTGTCGCCAGGGTGCAGGACGAAGCCGATGTCGGAGATGACACCCAGCATGTTGGACTTGTATTTCTCGTACAGGGCCACGGCGTCATCATAGTTCGTGGCCATGAGGATCTTGGGCCGGGAGCGCTTCCGGAGGCTCTGCTGGCTCTCGTTGAGGGCGTCGCGGATGGCCTCGCTGTTCTGGAGGAGGATCAGGCGGTACAGTTCCGGCAGGTACGTGGAGTAGTACCGGACGGAATCCTCCACGAGGAGAATGCACTGCACGCCGTTCTCCAGGATGTCCACCGGTGCGTTCCGGCTGTCTTCCAGGAGCTTGATGATGGCGATGATCAGGTCCGTTGAGTTGTTCCAGCAGAAGATGCCGTCGAAGTGGCTCGTGTCCCGGTTCTCCATCTGCCGGTAAATCTCTTTGGCGAAGGCCGTGAGGAGGACGACCGAGGTCTCCGGGTCAATCTCCTTCACCCGGCGGGAGAACTCGAATACATCGACTTCACCCACGTTGTACATCGTGATGACCAGGTCGAACTGGGCGCCTCCCTCCATCATCTCCAGGGCCTCCACGGTGGATTCGGCACGGAGAAGTTCCGGCGGGTTCGAAAGGTTCAGCTCCGAATACTCGACGGCGATCCGGGGTTCGATCCGGCCGTCCTCTTCCAGGGCGAACTTGTCATAGTTGTTGCACACGAGGAGGATCCGCCGGATCCGACGTGCCATCAGGGGAGTAGCGTTGTCAGTCATCGTTCGTTCAGTCCCCTAGGCGGGGCATTTTGATATAGGAGGGATTATGGTCGTAGCGTATGTAGGTGTAGCCGGAAGCGACGAGGAGATCCGTCACGGCATCCATCGCGCCTTCGTAAGCCTTCCGCTTGAGTCCGGCATGGTCGGCCTCCATGATGAGGCGCTGACGGGCCGTGTCCTGCAGCTTCGTCACCTCTTCGTGCGCCCATTTCCCGCTTTCCGCGAAGACCTCGAAGTCGGACGGATTGACGATGATATCCAGGTATTGCGGGGCCGGAAGGTGGACGAAGACCGTGTCGCCGGAGAAGCGGATGTCCTCCGGTCCCATCTCCAGGAGATCGACGCCGGCCCGGACGGTCCCTTTCGCAATCAGGACCAGGTGGTCGTCCACGTCCTTCCCGAAACCGTCCCGCGCCAAGGAGCCGAGGGGCGTGGAGGACAGGGCGCCGGGTTTGGACCGGGTGAGGACCATTTCGTCGTAGTAGCAGGCCGTCGTCAGTTCGCCCAGGGTCTGGATCTTCGTGACGATGAGGGCGGTATCGTCGATGGTGAGGGCATGCTTTTCCCGCTTGGCCATCCGGGCAGCCAGCAGGAGGCCGACGACCAAGAGGATCGCCAGCAGGACGAGGAGCGGCGAAACGGTGATGACGATTTTCCGGGGCTTCTTTTCCATGGCGGTCATTCGAATACGACTTCCACCGAAGTGAAGCCCATTTTGGTAAATACGGATTCAAAGAAACGGCGGGCGTTTTCCTCCGCCTTTTCCAGGATGCCCAGGGAAGGAACGCTGCTGCGGATCTGCTTTTCACCTTGCCGGAGCAGGGCGTTCCGTTCCTCCGCAGTGAAGGATTGGCGGAGCATGGTCACGTGGTCATATTCCTCCCGGATCTCGGACGCGGGCATGTCCAGGGACAGGAGTTTGGCGTGGGGGACCGTGACGGTGACGCTGCCGTCCAGGCGGTTGATATCGACATTCTCCGCCGAGAAACCGCTCAGGTCGATGCCGGCTTTCAGGTAGGCCGTGCAGCTGAGGAGGATCTTCCGGTCGCCGATCTTGTACCACTCGCCCTCGTCATTGGCCTTCACGATCTTGCGGACGCGGTATTCCACGAGACTGAGTTCCCGCATCTGCGAAATCGCCTCGATCTCCCGCTGCGTCGTATCCTCCGGGACCCGTTCGGAGCATCCCGGAACCATGAAGATGGTCAGGAGGAGGACGAAAAATGTCCCGACAGTATGAAAGATTTTTTTCATCAGTCGGGACAAAGATACAAATCTTTTGCCGGAAGTGGAAGGGCTTCTACTGCTTGTCCACCAGGGCGAACCATTCTTCGGCTGTCTTGACATCACCCTTGGACCAGCAGGATCCGAAAGAATAATGCAGCGGCTCTCCGGAGACGATGCGCTTGCAGGCGACGAGGTGGGTGCCGTCTTCCGTGAGGAAGGTGGCATCGGCCTCGGGCATGACGACGGCGACGCCCAGCATGCCGTCCTCCGGTTCGAAGGTTTGGTCGGAAGCGTGCTCCCAGATCGCGATGGCGGTGGGGAGGATCGACTGCTTTTCCACGGTGCTCTGGGCGGCGTGGACGTTGATGCCGGCCGCAATCGCCAGGGTATCCCGTCCGGTGAAGGTATAGATGTCCTCCACTTCGCAGAAATAGGTGTCCGGCGTGACGGTAACCGTCTTGTCCAGAGATACTTTCACTCCATCGACAGCCTCCCATTCGGGATAATGGAGGGTAAAGACCACTTTTTCAGGCGTTTCCTTCACGATGTCGTAGCTCCGGTAATTCGTGGCGGGGAAGCGGAGTTGTCCGTCGATGAGCGGGGTCGATGCACCGCCGCCCAGGGAAACGGACACCTTGTAACAGTCCTTACCGCCATGGTCGTGGTGGTAGTATTCGTCACTCTGGGTCTCGTATCCCTTGTACCACTCGTCGGCGACGAGCTTGCCGGGAAGTTTCACCCAGATGTCGAGACCCGGGGAGGTGGGGTTCCCCTCCAGCGCCTGGCCGTAGAAACGGCCGGCGATGAGGTTGTTCTCGAAGACGAAGTCGTCGGCACGCTCCGGGACGAAGCGGGCCATGACTTTCTTTTCCGGCGCCTGCGTGCAGGCGGCGAGGGCCATGAGGCCAAGCATTGCATAGAAAAGCTTCTTCATGATGTCAATGTCATTCTGAGCGCAGCGAAGAATCTACTTCAGGTCTTTGGTGGCGCACCAGTCCATGTCGTTGTAGTCGTCGTTCTCGCCGCACATGCCCCAGATGAAGGTGTAGTTGCGGGTAGCGCAGGCGGAGTGGATGCTCCACTGCGGGGAGATGACGGCCTCCTCGTTGTGCATCCAGATGTGGCGCGTCTCCTGGGGCTCGCCCATGAAGTGGCACACGGCGGCGTCCTCGGGAACTTCGAAGTAGAAGTAAACCTCCATGCGGCGGTCGTGGGTGTGGGCCGGCATGGTGTTCCAGGTGCTGCCCGGGGCGAGTTCGGTCATGCCCATCTGGAGCTGGCAGCAGGGGACTACCTCTTTGACCAGCAGGCGGTTGATAGTGCGTTCGTTGCTCTCCTCCAGGGAACCGAGGTGCATGACCACGGCGTCCTTCTTGGACACTTTCTTCACGCCGGTCTCGCGGTGCGCGGTGGCGGAGCAGAAATAGAAATGGGCCGGTTTCTCCGGGTCGATGCTGCGGAAGGAAACGTGACGGTTTCCGCGGCCGATGTAGATGGCCTCCTTGTAGGGAATCTCATACTCCTCCTCGCCGACTTTCACGATGCCGGTGCCGCCCACGTTGATGACGCCGATCTCGCGGCGCTGGGTGAAGTACTCGGCCCGGAGGATATCCGGGGCTTCGAGGACGAGTTCCTCCTCCACGGGGACGGCACCGCCGGCGATGATGCGGTCGAACATGGAATATACCATGTTGATCTCGCCGGGGACCATGATGCTCTGGACGAGGTACTCCTTCCGGATACGTTCAGTGTCGTAATGCTTCGCGTCCACGTTGCTGGACGCCTGACGGACGGTGCAGTTGATCTTTGTCATGGCTATTGGGGCAGTTTTCCGATGTAGGCGAGGATACCGCCATCGACATAGAGGATATGGCCGTTCACGGCGTCGGAGGCGTGGGAAGCGAGGAAGACGGCGGGACCGCCGAGTTCACTGGGCTCGAGCCAGCGGCCGGCCGGAGTCTTCGCGCAGATGAAGCTGTCGAAGGGATGCCGGCTGCCGTCGGGCTGGCGCTCGCGCAGCGGAGC